>NZ_JBQEPX010000004.1:0-440689 GCF_052046015.1 Agrobacterium sp. 22094
GCTCGTCAGGCTCATAACCTGAAGGCCGCAGGTTCAAATCCTGCCCCCGCAACCAAACATACGACGATCAGCAAAACCCCGTGGATCAATGCCGCGGGGTTTTGTCGTTTATGGTGCATCCAGTTCGCTATAGGCCTTGCGCGCCGTGAAATGGTTCTAACTCGTCGAAGACCTGCGTAAGTGGCTCCACACCGAGCGGGCAAAGCTGTCGCGCAATTCTCCCGTCGCCGAGGCGAAGATTATGCTCAAGCGCTGGAACGGCTTCACGTCTCTATCTCGACGATGGCCGGACTTGTCTCACGAATAAGCCGCCGAAGGAGCGCTCAGAGGCTTTTCGCTCGGCAGGACGTCATGGCTGCTTGGCCCGGGGGCATCGTGGTGCTGACCGAGCGACTTTCTTGGCGACACTGATCATGACCCCAAGCCCAATGACATCGATCCGAAGGCTTGGCTTGCCGACGTCATCGCCAAAAATGCCGACATGCTGATCAGCGGGCTGGAGCAATTGCTGCCGTGAACCGGATGCTGAAGACGTTGAACGTCCAGATGGCGTAATCTGCGCTCCAACGTAGATACCAGCATCCCTGCCGGATGGCTGCCTCATAGGTCGACGCTATTGCTGAACAGCCAAGTCTGATAATCCGCAAGATCGGTCGAGCGTACAGCGCTTGTGCGGGGCTATTTGGTTCTGCCACGGCAAGGACAAGATAATGACGACGACGCTTCGAAACTACCATGCCCGGATGCAACGGGTCCTGGATCACATTGATCAGCATCTCGCCCGCAATCTGGATCTGGACGAGTTGAGCCGCGTGGCCGCATTCTCCAAGTTCCATTTCCATCGGCAGTTCGCAGCGGCCTTCGGGCTGTCTGTGCATCGCTATATCCAACTCGTCCGCATGAAGCGGGCATCATACAGGCTGGCCTACAGGGACGTAGACAGTGTGACGGAGATAGCGATGGATGCCGGCTACGACGCTCCTGATGCCTTTGCCCGCGCGTTTCGGCAAAGGTTCAGCCAGTCGCCTTCGCAGTTCAGGAAATCTCCCGATTGGGAACCGTGGCTTGCCGCCCTCGGGCCTCTCAACCAAGCAAGGAGTAAGCTTATGCATAAGACATTTACAGCAGATGACATCGAAATCCGCGAGGTGTCACCGACCCCTGTCGCGATCATGAAACACGAAGGTGATCCCGCAAGGAGCGGCGATACGATCAAACGCTTCATCGCATGGCGTAAAGCTGCGGGCCTCAATCCGAAGACCAGCTCGACTTTCAACATCTTCCATTCCGATCTGCGGGTAACGTCTCCGGACGAGTATCGGTTGGATCTTTGTGTCAGCACTGATCGACCGATCAAGACGAATGGAGAGCGTGTTGAGGCGGGTATGATTCCTGGCGGCCGTTGCGCCGTGCTGAGGGTCGTCGGCAATACGGATGATCTGGAGCCTGCCGCGCTTTACCTCTATCGCGATTGGCTACCGGCCAGTGGCGAGGAAGCGAGGGATTTCCCGCTTTATTGCCAGCGCCTTACCTTCTTTCCCGAAGAGCCTGAACATGCGGCAGTGACAGAACTCTTCCTGCCGCTGAAATAGCGAACCTCTGTAGTGGCTTGTCCGGTTCCGTCCAAGGCGGCGGACAAGCAGCTTTCAACCTGAACCTCCCGATCCGGCTAAACAGCGCGTTCGCTCAACTTGGGCATTCCACCAGGCGAAACCGTAGCGATCTCAACCGGATGTTACCTTTCAAGAGACGGACTGGCGGGTGAAACAAAAGGGCAAGATTGGACACCGATCACCTGCCAGATATGCTCGGGATCCCGTGCTGAAACGCGGTCGAAGCTGCTTGCCGGGTTAAAGCCTGTCGCACGAAAGCGTTCAGAAGTTTTGCGATAATGACATGCGATTAAACAATGAGCTAAAGCGTGGTGAGCGAATCTAAAAGATCGCGACACGCAATAGTTGATGATGTCGACAGACTCACACGAGCGGCATGGCGTCGGCATTGCTGAGATTGCTCTGCCGTTCGCGATCGCCTCGGGGGAGCAAGATTTTGGGCGGGCTCAGCCAAAGTACACCTAGCTCCTTTCCAGCGCGGTGCTTGCAGGTCTGAGTAAGATCAGGCACCCCGTAGCCAAGCTGCTTGAAAATCCTCCACCCGAGAAGTTTTTTACGGTTGTGCGAGGATCGTCGCGCCAGCCACAATGCGCGCTGTAAGGTCGTTCTCGTCGCCCAGAACTGCTAAAGCATCACATCGATCGCGTTCGTCGAGGCCTTGAAAGTAGCAATGTTGCCCTTCCCCGCAGAGATAACGCTCGCAACGGGTCAGTCGCCGCAAGCCGCTTAAATATCAGCTGAGAGACTAATTTCACTAACACAGCACGCAGGTGGGCCGCTGGTCCTCATTCTTTCAAGAGAGCCACTGCGAGCCTCTCTTTAAATAGGCTCAGCAAAAGCCGTTCAGTTTAAGGATTCTGTATGCTTCAATCGAGGCTCGAAGCGCATCCTCAGAATTGCGATCTCCTTGATTGGCGTCGGGGTGGTGCATTTTGAGCCTTTCCTTGTAGCGGCTCTTGATCTCTTCCGATGTTGCTTGGTGACTGAGGCCCAGAGTGTCGAAAGCCTTGGCTTCGAGCGTCTTGAGCTTTCTTTGTTGGCCACCGGTCGTCGTTTGCCCTTGTCTCACGCCTTTGCGAGCATTGAGCGTTTTAGCCGAGCCTGAACGAATAGACGATGGTAGCGGAGCTTCGGTTGGCTCGTTCACGCGCTTTCCCAAAGTCGGCCGTGCGCCCATCGTCGCTTCCTTTTGATAGCGGGCGACGTCGGCACTGGATGGTGCGGCGGTGAAACTGTATCCCTTATTGTAGGCAGCCACATGCTCAAGGCAGAAGAGCAGGTATAGACCTTCAGCACCTGGGCCAACCGGGGCGCGGTGCGTTCCAATCTTTTCACACCCATCCCACTGGCACTTTGGTCCCTTGGGCTCGCTTGCCGCTGGCGAGCGTTTGCGAGTGGACCGAAGGCCTACAAATATTTTCGAATCATGCGTCATTGAGACTATATGGACGCGGCAGGCCCTTTGGGCAACTCCGGAAGTCTTTTGCAATCTCACTTCTTCGCTCGTCGTGAAAGCATGCTTGTGACCGGACCCCGGCGTCTGCAAGTCGCACCTCAGCAAAACAAGCGGGTCGTCTTGCCAACGAGGTTGATCTGCGGGTGTCGCTATGTTCTGAAGAACGAAAATCGCATCGGGGTTTGACTGCAGGGATGACAGAACAGTTTGACATGTTTCCGGATCGGGATTCGCGCGCCAAGGTAGCGTCGCATCGATCGTCGAAATCCGGCAAATCTGATCGGCAAGCCCCATCCCTGACGGAAGAGGAGATGGTCCGTTCTCTGTTCGAGACTGGGCGATATCGCATCCTCACGAAACTGGTGCCCCGCGCAATCACAGCCGTTCCTCGGCCTGGATACCCACTTCGCGGCGTCATCCTTGATACGGAGACCACAGGCCTTGATGCTCGAAAGCATGAGATCATCGAGATTGGGGCGGTCGCCTTCACCTTCAATGCCGCGGGTCAGATTGGCGACGTGACTGGCGTTTATGGCGGACTGCGAGAGCCAAGCGACCCCATTCCGGCTGAGATTACCAAGCTCACGGGGATCACAGACGATATGGTGACCGGGCAGGCGATCGATATGACGGCACTTGAGGCGCTGATCGAGCCTGCCGACTTGCTGATTGCCCATAATGCTGGCTTCGATCGGCCTTTCTGTGAGGTGTTTTCGGGGATTTTCTCCGGCAAGGCATGGGCTTGCTCTCACTCTGAGATCGATTGGTCGTCGCGGGGATATGAAGGCACGAAGCTTGGATATCTGCTTGGACAGGCTGGATATTTTCATGAAGGACATCGTGCGGTCGATGATTGCTTTGCACTCTTGGAGGTCCTGGCCCGAGAGGGGGACGGATCGGCTTCTATTGCTTTTGCCGAACTTTATGAGGCGAGCCAGCGGTCACGGGTCAGGATTTTTGCCGAGAACAGCCCCTTTGACATGAAGGATCACCTGAAGGGGCGAGGCTATCGCTGGTCCGACGGAAGTGACGGTCGCCCGAAATGCTGGTGGATCGAGGTCGGTGAAGACGGTCTCAATGACGAGCTTCACTACCTAAGGGCGGAAATATACAGATATCCTGACGTCGATCCCCCGATCCGACGTCTCACCGCCTTCGATCGGTTCCGGGCGTAGCGCACCTCTGTCGCTGCACTCAGAGCGCGAGGCATCTCTTCTAGAACATTGGCCTCACGGCCTTTGCGCCTAGCCTCCGATTGCCGTCAAATCGTTCACCGCCTCGATGCCGATCCCGCGTTTGGCCTGTTTAGTCTGATACGTGCCAGTTCGAGGCTTGCGCGAAGCTGACCGAAACGGCGAATATCAAATACAGCGTGCGACCATTTCTGCCTTTGTTCAGTTAGCAGCCAGAAGGCAATTTTGAGCAGGAATGACTACCATGTCTCAGCGTTTAGAAATGACGAAAATGGTGATGCAGATGCACGAGAAGAACCTCGTACTGATGAACATTCTTCGCGATATCGTTGAAAATGAAACCACGAGCGACGTTGGTGCGAACGCGACAGAAGAAGAAATCTCCCTCCGGCTTGCAGACAAAGCCGTGCGTCGGGCCGAGATACTTGGCGAAATTCGTCATGTCCTGCGTCAAGAAGACATTGCTCGCCACACGTTGGCGAGAGCCAAAACGATGCCTGCGTCGCCACAATATGTATATCCGCGCGATCACTGAGTTTTATTGCGGCACACTCGTTGACAGGTACAGAGCTCAGCGCATCCGGACGAAGAGGGGATCCTTCATTCCGAACGGTGCCGTTCGAGCAGACGCTTTTGCAAGCAATACAGTGACTTCGACGGCTACGGGTTAGCCAACACTGATCCGACGCAATGCACCCCGCCATCATCTGGCATGCTGCGACGAGATCGAGTTCACGTTTTGAAATGAACGGTCACGGAAAATGAGTTTTCATTTTGTGCCATCGCGGGCATGTGTTTGTGAAAGTTCGTATGGGCCATCGCTCGACGATTCGCGAAGTAAAGAGCTGACAGCATGAAAAATCCGGTCGCACTCAATCGTCTTTCCGAGAACACGACCTTCCGTCGAGGCGATGTTTTTGTCCTTTTTGGCGAACTGTTCGGTCGCGGCTATGCGACTGGCCTGCTTGACGAAGCCAAGCGGGCGGGCATGGAGATTGTCGGGATCACGGTCGGGCGGCGTGACGAGAACAACGCATTGCGGCCCCTGAACGCGGAGGAACTGTCTGCGGCGGAGGCCCAGTTGGGCGGTAGGATCATCAACATCCCTCTGATGGCAGGCTTCGATCTGGATGCTCCCGCTGGCGGGCCGACCCCGACCGATCTCCTCGCTGATATGACGCTTGAGAGCTGGGAGCACGATAAGCTCGATTGGGACTATATCGCGCAGTGCCGCGATATTGCCACGGCGCGCTTTACCGAGGCGCTTTCACAGGTCATGTCCGTTCTCGACGGAATGATCGCCGAAGGTCGCAACGTGTTCTTCGCCCACACGATGGCGGGCGGCATTCCGAAGGCGAAGGTGTTCCTCGTTGTCGCCAATCGCATCTACAAGGGGACCGGGTCCCGCCACATGTCATCGCAGAGGCTGATCGAAAGTGACCTGGGGAAACTCATTCTGCAGAATTTCGATGAGGTTTCCGCAAACACGTTCCGCCATCTCATCGATTTCAGTGCGGCGATCCGTGAGCGGGTGGAAGCCTCGGGCGGCCAGGTCCGATATACGGCCTATGGTTATCACGGATCGGCGGTTCTGATCGACGGCAGCTACCGTTGGCAGACCTACACCAACTACACTCAGGGTTATGCGAAAATGCGGCTGGAAGGCATTGCGCAGGAAGCCTGGGCGGCGGGAATAAAAGCGACCGTCTATAACTGCCCCGAAATCCGGACCAATTCGTCTGATGTGTTCACCGGCATTGAGCTTCCACTGATACCACTGCTGCTGGCTTTGAAGAAAGAGAATGGCGGGACGTGGGCTGATGAACAGTGGCGGGCTTGCGAGCAGCTTCTGGATGACGGCCTGACGATGGACGATGTTTTCCAGAAGATCCACGCGATGCAGGAAAGCGAAGTCATGCGTCCCTTCTACGACTTCTCAGCGTGGCCCATGCCAAACAGCCAGGCACAGGCGGATTTGACCATCGGCACCTCCAATGAGATCACCCGGATGCATCGTGATAGCAAGGTGATGATGAGCGACCTCCTGAGCGCTCTTGTCGTGAAATCAACCGGTCAGTTGATTTTCGGCGAGGCGTCTGAACCGTCCGGTCCGGTGCTGTGGCTCAACCATGACATCGTCGCTCGTCGGCTTAACGCTTCGCATGCGCGTCCTGCCTCGTTTGAGCCGTTCACGGTTGGGGGATCGGATGCCTCCCATCTTGAGGTGGCCTGAGGCCCAGGTTTGCGCTTGGGAAGGGTCTGCTTCCGTCCGTCGAGCTTTGAACCCGCCAGCCGGTATTCGCTTTGATTTTGGAGAGAACGCCGTTCTGGTTCTTTCCTGAAAAGTTCATCACGGCCTTGGCTCGATGCGTCAAGCGCTGAAAAGACTATCTGAGTGTGACAGCTTGGAATGTTGACACTTGCGGCTGTGCACAAGATGAATTCTCCGGGTTCTCGGAGACGCGCTGACGCTGATGCGCACTTTCTAGTACTTCCGCGACCTCCTTCTCCTTCGGTCACTGCAACTATCCTTGAGTTTATTTTCGCGCCCCTTCACTAAGTCGTGAAACCTTTCCGATCACTGGCCGTTCAGCGCCCATGAAAAACAATGACGTAGAACCGAAACCGGTGGCTGGCGCCGACGAAACTGCCTCCGAAGCCAAATCCTCTCCAGATGTTCAGGATGATGTTGAAGAACTTCCCCCGGAAGAGGTGGAACCTGCTGCGGGCTTGACACCGGAAGAGGCTGAGGAAGCGCGGCGAAAGTATCTTCTGAAACGCTTCTGGATCAGCGCGCGCGGCTTTTGGAGCCGCCGGGGCGACAAGCTGGCATGGCCGTTCACGATTGGCCTGCTGGCGATGATCGGTATCAATGTCGCCATACAATATGGGGTCAACGTCTGGAACCGCGGGATTTTCGACGCGATCGAAAAACGAGATGCAGCGACTGTCTATTCCCTCGCGTCGGTATTTCCGTTTCTGGTTCTCGGAAGCGTCTTCATTGTCACCTCGCAGGTCTATGTACGAATGCGCATTCAGCGGCGCTGGCGCTCCTGGTTGACCAAGATAATGGTGGGCAGATGGATTGCTAATGGCCGCTACTACCAGCTGAACCTGATCGATGGCGACCACAAGAACCCGGAAGCGAGGCTCTCGGAGGATATGCGCATTGCCACTGAAGCGCCGGTCGATTTCGTCTCCGGCGTCATCGCGGCCTTCGTATCCGCTTCCACCTTCATCGTTGTTCTGTGGACCATTGGTGGAGCGCTGACACTGTCGATTGGCGGCACCTGGGTCACCATTCCCGGCTTCCTCGTGATCGCGGCCATCATTTACGCGGCAGTCACCTCAACGTCCATCGCGTTCATTGCGCGAAACTTCGTGAAGGTCTCCGAAGTCAAAAACCAGGTGGAAGCGGAGTATCGCTACACGCTGACGCGCGTCAGGGAAAATGGCGAGAGCATCGCTTTGCTTGGCGGGGAAGAGGAGGAGCGTAGCGATCTCGATAAAAGGTTCGGCAATGTCCGGCGGCAATGGCGGCTTATGGCGCAACAATATATGCGCACCACCGTCGTTTCCAATGGCTCGGTGCTGATTGCACCCGTCGTGCCGCTTCTTCTCTGTGCACCGAAGTTTCTCGACGGCAGCATGTCGCTTGGCCAAGTCATGCAGGCGGCATCTGCTTTCACCATCGTTCAGTCCGCCTTTGGCTGGCTGGTCGACAACTATCCGCGGCTGGCCGACTGGAACGCCTGCGCGCGGCGCGTCGCCTCCCTGATGATGTCTCTCGATGGCCTTGAGCGCGCCGAAAGGAGCGAGACGTTCGGACGTATCATTCGGGGCGAGACCGAAGGCGAGACGATGTTGAGCCTCAAGGATGTGTCCGTATCTCTCGGTGATGGAACAGCCGTCGTGAAAGAGACGGACGTCGAAATCGGCGCTGGCGAGAGAGTGCTGGTATCGGGAGAATCCGGATCGGGCAAAAGCACGCTGATTCGTGCCATTTCCGGGCTCTGGCCCTGGGGCGGAGGCAGTGTGAATTTCCGCGCAGACAGCCAGTTGTTCATGCTGCCGCAGCGTCCCTACATTCCAGCCGGCACGCTTCGCCGCGCAGTGTCCTATCCTCAACCGGCTGAAAGCTGGTCGGCGGAAGAGATCGGCGCTGCTCTCGACAAGGTCGGTCTCGGTCAACTCAAGGACAAGATCGAAGACGAGGCGCCCTGGGACCAGACATTGTCAGGCGGTGAAAAACAACGGCTCACCTTTGCACGCCTGCTGCTTAACGCTCCCGACATCATCGTCATGGATGAGGCGACCGCGGCGCTCGACGAAAAAAGCCAGGATAAGATGATGCAGACAGTCATCGATGAGCTACCCGACGCCACCATCATCAGCGTGGCGCATCGTGTCGAGCTGGAGGCATTTCACAGCCGCAAGATTACATTGGAGCGCCGGGAAGGTGGCGCAAAGCTGGTTAGCGACATTGAGCTTATCCCGCGTAAATCGAGGAGAGGCTCTGTGCTTCGGCGAATAGTGAAGCGGAAGTGATCATCGCTTATTGTTACGAGCCGGATATCAACGATAGCGTCTCGCGATCGTGCGCGCCGTTGTAAAATTGCCGAAGAGCAGTTTGAAACAACGCGCTCTGATCGGCGACTGCGGCAAACAGGGTCATGCTGGACCGAAATTTAAGATCATCCGGAGATCCGAGAATGTCATGGGCGGTCGAGGTCGGGTGGTCGAGCATAGCCTGGGTGCACTCTTTGAGGCGCGGTCCGAGAACGGGATGTGCCAAATATGCCTCTGCTTCCGGACGGCCTGAAATTGCGTAAAAACGCGCGGTGTCAGAACGGCCAAGGCCTTGGATCTGCGGGAAGATAAACCACATCCAATGGGACTGCTTCCTGCCGGCGATCAGTTCGCTCAGTGCCCTGTCATACGTATTTTGCTGCGCCTTTACAAAGCGATCAAGATCGAAGGACATTGTTCAGCTTTCCAGTGTGGCGAGGTTTTGCCGATTGACCTTTGCAAACTGCGGCGTCCGCCTAACGAAATGTGTCGCGAAGCGGTACACCGCATCCTCATCTCCTCATTTACGCTTGCGCCGCAATTCTTCTGGCTCCACACCGAAATGATCGATGACGATCTGCACGTTGCGGCGATGCGATTTGAAGTAAACATCAAAAAGATCGCCGAATAGCGGCACGCTGCCGACGACGGAATCCATCGCCACATTGCCAATCATCTTTGCGAGTTTTTCCCTCGGAAGGCCCATGCGGCGCGCTTCATTGACGATATAGAGTCCAACAAGAGCGCCGGCCCCGTCGCCAAGGACCGGAACGAGGCCAAGCACGGAGTCGGCACCGAAGCGGAGGCGCGTGCCAGGGATGCCGACTGCCGTATCCATCAGGCGTGATATGCCCGATAGCCTGCGGATCTTCTGCATACGCTGTTCGAAGTCAGGCGTAGCGCTTGAAGCATTCGCACCAAAACCACCTGCATTCCAAGCTCGTGCTGCCATAGTAACCTCCAAAACCGGTAAACCCGGCAAGAGAGAAATGGGGAAGTGGTTCTGGATTTCAAGTCGGGGTACCCCCGCACCTGTCCAAGCGCTCGAGGGCATCATTAGCGATGTCGTTCGGGTCGACGTTGGTCACGTGTCACCTCCCGTTCAGCAGGCGAGAGCACGCATGAACCCCTAGCCACAGCCGCCTAAGGCAATAGCTTCAGGCGGCAATGGTGGCCTGATTGTCCGCTCATCGATTTATTCCGAGATCCGGCGGTACAGGATCATGCCCCCGTGATGAAGCGTGTCCCTGTCGACAAAGGTGCCGTCGGCTGTGAACCCAGTATCGTCCCAATAGTCGATATGATCGCCTTTGACTTCATATCGACCCTGATAAGCGCTTTGGCGGTTGCCCCGTGCCTCGTCGTAGCGACCGTTGGGCAGAAGTTCGTGACGGATTGCGCCGTCAGCGGTGACCCACATGCCAACATAAGGATGGTCTTGTTGCCGGTTCTGGCCAATCTCGGATTGTCGCATTGCTTCTGCCTTCTGATGTTCTGCCGCTGGGATCGGCGAGGGTTGGATGGTGATGAGAAAGAGAGCCATCAGGATACGCTCCTGATGGCGCTTGCGCGGAATGTGGGACGTCGTCATCAGATTGTCGTGCGTACGGGGCGAACGACGATCTCGTTGACGTCCACATCGTCCGGTTGTTCGATGGCGAAACGAACGGCGCGACCGATGGCGTCGGGCTTGAGCGCGATGGCGCGGTAAGTCGCCATGGCTTCTGCCGCGACCGGATCTGTGATGGTGCTCGCAAGATCGCTTTCTACGACACCTGGGTGGATGCAGGTCACACGAAGCTTGTCGTTCTCCTGGCGAAGGCCATCAGAGATCGCACGCACAGCGTATTTGGTTGCACAGTAAACCGCCGCTGTTGGCACGACCTGAAGGGCACCGATCGACGCGATATTGATGATGTGGCCAGAGCCTCGCTCGTTCATGTGCGGAAGCACCGCAGCGATGCCGTAGAGCACGCCCTTGATGTTGACGTCGATCATCTGCTCCCATTCGTCGATCTTGAGCGATGCCATGGGTGACAGGGGCATCACGCCGGCATTGTTGACGATCACATCGACGCGGCCGAATTCCCTTTGAGCTTTCTCAACGAAGGCAGCGACACTTCCAAGGTTCGTAACGTCGAGTTGGCAGGTCTTGACCTTTCCGTCTGCCGAACGAAGTTCGTCCGCGACAGCTTCGAGGCGATCTGTGCGCCTTGCCCCGAGCATCACACTATTACCGGCCGCTGCCAATTCGCGAGCGATGCCGACTCCGATTCCGCTTGAGGCGCCGGTGATGAGAACAACTTTTTCCATGACTTTCTCCTGTTGCTTTCGCTTTTGTCGATGCATCAAAGATACGCACGGGATATTGTCGTGATAAGCTGGATAAATCTGTCCTTAAAGGTAAGCGGAGCTAACCAATGCAATCCGACTTTAATGCACTCGCTGTCTTTGCCGTTGTCGCACAGGAGAGGAGCTTCAGAGCCGCAGCAGATCGTTTGGGCGTAACGCGTTCGGCAGTGAGCCAGACCATTCGCAAGCTTGAAGAGGCGCTTGGTATCGCTCTGGTCAGCCGCACGACACGCAGCGTTGCCTTAACCGAAGCCGGCGCGCGGCTCTATTCCGAGGCACAGCCAGCACTGATCGAGATGCAAGCTGCGTGGGAGGCAGCCGCCAATCTTACCGGGCATCCACAAGGGCGATTGACGCTTGCCGTATCATCGATTGCCGAGAGCTTTCTTTCCGGTCCCATGCTCGCGTCCTTTTTGGACGCCAATCCTGATGTGAAACTTCATGTGACCGTCACGGACGATGAGTTCGATATCGTCGCGCATGGATACGATGCCGGCGTACGATTGGGGGAAGTGATCGCTCAGGACATGATCGCTGTGCCGGTGTCGGCTGAGCAGCGCCAAATTGCCGTCGCCTCGCCAGCATATCTCAAAAAGCACGGGATACCTTCGCATCCAAGCGAGCTTGCAAGCCGCCGCTGCATCGGCTGGCAGATATCGGCACATGTCGCGCCGTACCGATGGGAGTTTGCGGAGAATGGCCGGGAGTTTACCGTGACTGTGGCCGACACTGTCACGACGACCGACATGGGACTGATGATCAGGCTGGCCGTTGCAGGAGCAGGGATCAGCTTTGGAATGGAAGAGAGCTTCAAACCGGCGATCGCGCGTGGTGAACTCGTGCCGGTGCTGGAAGAATTCTGTCCGCACTTTCCCGGTTTTTATCTCTACTATCCGAGCCGCCGCAATATGGCGCCGAAGCTCCGAGCACTGGTTGACCACCTGCAAGATTATCGGAAACAAGCCCTATGAGGCTGCTATCGGTATCGGCTGAGGGTCGAAATGTTTCGATTGCGCATCGTCCTTGGGGATGGACGCCGGCACCGCCGCGACAGCAGCTTAGCGTTTCGCACTGGGCAAAAGAGATTGGCTGTGGAACCTGAAATCTCGTCGGATAGGGGGAAGCAATGAGCAACACGAAGCCGGATATCGAGACGATCGCATCCAAGGTGGTTTATGAGAACCGCTGGATGAAGGTGAAGGAAGATAAGATCCGCCGACGGGATGGTAGTGTCGGAATCTATGGTTTCGTTGACAAGCCCGACTTTGCGGTCATCATCCCTTTCGACGGAGAACGTCTCTATCTCGTTCAGCAGTATCGGTATCCCGTCGGTCAGCGACAATGGGAATTTCCGCAGGGATCCTGGGAAGACGTTCTTGATGCTCATCCAGAAGAGCTTGCCCGCGGTGAACTTGTTGAGGAGACAGGGTTGACTGCAGATCACGTCGAACAAATAGGACAACTCTTTCCCCTCTACGGCACGACGAACCAATCGTATCGAATTTTCTTCGCCACCGGCTTGTCGCAAGGACCGTCCCAGCTCTCGACTGAGGAGCAGGATTTGATTGTCGGATCATTCTCCGTCGATCAGGTCGAAGCGATGGTCCTTTCTGGGGAATTGCGGGATGCCGGAACGGTCGCCGCCTTATCGATTGCGAAGCTGCGGGGATTGATCGGTTAGAGGCGCCAGAAATGCGCTTGCTGACACTCAAAAGCGATCGTAGCCATCCCGGCCTCATCCAGCGAGTCTGCTCATCGGACGAGCATCCTTCGCCGGCAAGTATCCTTCCTACAGCCGATAGCGTTTTCAAAATGACCCTCGCTTGCAAATCAAGCGACAGTCGGTCGTCGTTTCTCGAGGATCACAAGGCCGAAGATGCCGGCAAGGGCCATGGCGACACCGAGCCATGCCGTGCCGGAGTAACCGAAAAGATGCGCTCCTGTACCGAAGACGATCGCCGTCAAACCGTTTCCGAGGAAGGAATTGATGGGGTTGAAGGAGGTGCCGAGGCCTGGTCTTCCCGGAAAGAGATCCTGAAAATAGGTGAGCGGCATGGAGAGCAGGGCAGCGGCGCCGGCCGCTGCCGGAATGGTCAGGGCATAGAGTTGCCAGGGAGAGGTCGCCAAAGTCAGCGTGGCCATGAACGCGGCATAGAGCAGGCCGCCTATCGCCAGAATGACGAGGATGTTCAATCGCTTCAGCAGACTGGCCCAGATGAGCATGAAGGGTATCTCAAATAAGGCGATCAGCCCGGCGACGATACCGACATCCCCGGTCTTGCCGCCAAGGTCGGAGATGAGGATCAGCGGCCAGACTGTGCTGGCAAGCCTGATTGTTCCGGTCAGCAGTGCCATGGAAACTGCGCGCGCCAGCATCAACGGCGTGGCAAGCTCGCTGAGCGCAGAGAAGAACCCTGCGCGCGATGTTCCAGCAATCCGATCAGGCGCGGGTCTTGCGGGCAGAAATGCGGACGAGAACGATATGAGAAGGGCACAAAGCGCTGCCACGCCCCAGGCGCCCATCATGCTTGCGGAACTGGCAAACGCAAACCCCACGGCTGCCGGCATCACCACCCAGGCGGCGGATACGAAAGCCCGGACGGTGGCGTTGATCGCGGCGCTGTCCCGGCTTGGAAGCCCGGCCGTTTCGGCGCGAACACTCACAAAAATGAGCGAACTCACCGACTGGAAAAACGGGATAATGATTGCGGTTGCCGCAATGAATATTGGGATCGACGGGAAAAGAAAAATCGCCCCGTAACCGATGGCACCCATCACCGCCATCACCATGATGATTGTCCTCCGGTCACCCATCAGGTCGGAGAGAATTCCCAGCGAAACGCTGATCGTTACCGCACATAACGATGTTACGAAGACCAGAACCGAGTAGGCTTGGTCGCTCATCCCTAGTTCTTGAATTGCTGTAATCGAAAGATAGGGCAGTGTTGAGCCATAGGCGGAGCCTTGAAGGAAAATCATCAAGGTCAGAAGCAGCAATTGCGGATGGGCGCGGATGTGGCGCAAGGAGTGGAGCACGGGATCATTCTCTAAGACCGCGCACTTGCCAATCAACGAAATGCACGGTGGGAAGGGTGTTTCCAAGCTTATGGACATTCCGCCAGCGATAACAAGCCAATTGATTTGATGGCCTCCCAGTCCATCCGCCGGAGCGTCGATATCATTTTCCGATCGAGGTCGCCGGGTCCAGGCGCGGGGGTTTTGTTCCTTCCCATGCAAAAGATATATTTGGGAACACGCTTACCGCCGTGTTGTTGGACCGGGGCAGCAACAATAATGCTTGGAGGAAAGCAGATGAAAAAGATTCTTATGGGAGCGGTCTTCGCTTTGAGTTTTGCATCTTTGGCGATTGCGCAGGGTGCTGGTAGCGGATCTGGTGGCAGCGGAGGCTCGGGCGCCGGCTCCAGTTCGGGCGGCACTGGGACGGGTACAGGTACCGGTACCGGTGCCGGGACTGGCGGTACGTCAGGCGGTGGCTCGGGCTCTGGTGCGTCCGGTTCTGGCACCACCACAGCGCCCGGCACGACGACACCCGGTTCAGGTAACACGAGCGGCGCCAATTCCCAGACGCCGAACGGTGACACCAACAACACCAACTGCCCGGCCGGCACCACCAGCAGCCAGGGTTCGATGAGCGGCAACACGAATTGCCCGGCCAACTAACGTCTGATTGCCCGAGATAAGAGGGGAGCGCGGACGATGCCAGCGCTCCCCTTTTTGCGGACTTCCTGCTAAGGTGAGTGGTCGCGGTCGTCGTCGTGGCGGCGCGCTGCCGAGTTGTAAATCACGCCAAAGCGCAGTGCGTCCTATTGGACGCACAAAGGACGCGTTACCTTTTGAATCGACGCGTCATGCTTTCCGAAAATCGCGTCCGGTTTTCGGGTCGATGTTGCAGGGTTCAGCTGGACCTCATGCCAGATTCGTCGTTGAACGGCAGAGTACGAGGGATGCGTCTCGTGTTGTAGGAGCTTTCAGGAGAGCGTTGCCTGCGGTCAGCCACGTTCCGCCTGCCGCATCGGCATTCGGTCTATGACGTCGAAGAGCTCCACGTCGGGAACGACGGTGTCGCTCCGCAACTTGATGCCCCCGTCTTTTCCAACCAAGATGACCTGAAAGCTGCCTTTCTTGACGTCGGCCTCATCTCGCAATGCTGCCGCATCAGGCTTTGCCACGTTTCCAAAAGCGGTGGACGCCTCGTCATTGGTGACGCTGATCACGACAAGGTCTCGCTCCTCAAGCTCAGGGCGTCGATCGGTGAGGATTTTCACCTGCCGTTCCAGTCGCTGGTCGCCAGCATCTGCGAACACGATGATGACGCGCTTCTTCCAGGTCAGGTCGGATAGGCTGTTCATGGCAAATCCCTGCGATGATACGAGAACGAAGATCAGGGCGACGAGCAATCTTGTCATTGCAAGCTCTCCATTGTTGCGTTCGTAAACGTGGCCGGTGCCGGATAGTTCAACACACCAGACGTCGCGATGGCTCAGGCGACATCGATCGCGGTAAGCCGAGACAGAGATGTCAGCACGAGCCGTGGTGTCGATGGAAGCATGGGATGGGCGTAAGTGTTCATCAGCCTTGAGCGAGAGGCTGTTCTAAATCAATGCCCGAAGGAAAGCCCGATCAACCGTCGTCTTCGGAAGAGGAAGGCGGCATGATAAAGGTGAAGCGCGTCTCACCATTCTGGGATGTCGCCGAGAGTGTGCCACCATGGGCCTTGGCGATCTGCGATGCGATGTGTAATCCCAGTCCCAATCCCTTGTCATTTCGCGTGTCTCCACGAACGAAGGGCTCGAACAATCGCTCCATCCTGTCTGGCGAAATCTCTTTCCCTTTGTTCGTCACAGACAAAGTGAAGGTTCCGTCGTCCGCAAGTCTCGCATCGATGAAGATCGGGTGTTTGGCATCACCATGGCTGATGGCGTTGCCCAGGAGGTTTGACACGAGTTGGCCAAGCCGGGCATGATCGGCATTGACCGGGTGCGGTATCAGCAAGGTCGAAAGAATGTCGCGACCGGGAGCACCGCTGCGCAGTTCTTCAATCACCTGTTCGATTACCGGAGCGATGGGAGACGTTGGATCTCTCATCAGATGGATACCGCCGCCCAGCCGGCCACGGGCAAAATCCAGCACGTTGTCGATCAGTCCCGACATGCGCGACACGCTGCCGGCCATCAGTTGAAGAACGCGCTTGCCGCGTTCGCTGGTAACTTCCGGGGCCAGAACACGTCCGGCAGCTGAGATGGAAGCAAGTGGGTTGCGAAGATCGTGGCCGAGGACGGCAACGAATTGCTCGCGCAGTTCGCCCGTCTCTTGCTCAGCAAGAAGCACGCGTTGCGCTTCACGTTTCTTGCCAACCGCCCGGCGGATGTTGGTGCGCAGCGACGCATTGGTGTTCGCCAACGCTTCCTTTGCGTTTTCAGCAGCCTGCCTGGCTTGCAAAAGGTCTCGTTCGAGCTGACGCCGCTTGACGGAGCGAAAGACCGTGACGAGCGTCACACCTGTCTCGTCGCCGCCAAGCCTGCCCCTTGCACTCACCGTCACGGGGAGCCGCTTGCCACTCTTCGTCTTGAGATCGAAGGCGATCTCTTCACAAAATCCCTGCAAGCGCAGGGTCGGCTCGAAATTCGTCTCGTAGAAGACGTTGCCCGCCACAGTCAGCAAGACCGTCATCCGTTTGCCCAGCAGCTCTTCTTTTTCCTGGCCGATCCACTCCGCGAGCGTCTGGTTGACCCTCGCCATCATGCCTTGGGAGTTCAGCACGACATAGCCGCACGGCGCTCTTTCGAACAGATCGTCGGGATAATCCAAGGCAGGGGCAGGGGGTAGCGACGCGTCGATTACACAAAACCCTTTATGGCGGATATAACGGCCTGCGGCGCGCTGAGGTTCGGGCAGTGCCCCGTGGCATCAAGCATAACGAACTGCGCATGCGGGATTGCGTCCGCGACGTAGCGCCCCACATTCTCTGAGGCGATGATATCGTCACGGCACTGTAAGACAAGCACCTGCGCCGTCACCTTGGGCAAATCCGCCCTGTTGTCGGAGGTAAACGTTACCCGGGCGAAGGTTCGGGCAATCTCAGGGTCCATCCGACAGAAGCTGTCGGCAAGTTCGCTGGCAAGCTCTGGACGGTCGCTATTGCCCATGATTGTGGGCGCCATCGCATTGGACCAGGCAATATGATTTTCAGCAAGCGATGCAAGCAGTTCGTCGATGTCTTCTTGTTCAAAACCGCCGATATAGGATCCGTCGTTGATATAGCGCGGCGAGGGGCCGACCATCACGACGCTGGAGAACATCTCCGGTGCTTTGATGGAGGCCAGTGCTCCAATCATCGCGCTCACGGAGTGACCGACGATGATGGCATCGTTGAAGTCGAGTTCGCGACCGATATCGACAATGTCGTCGGCGTAAGCGTCAATGCTTGAGTATCTCTGGCGATCATAGGACGATAGATCGGAGCCTCCTGCGCCGACATGGTCGAACGTGACGACATTGAAACGGTCCTCGAAAGCCGGCGCGACCAGTCGCCACATCTGCTGGTCGCATCCATAGCCATGAGCAAATATCATTGGCCGCCGTCCGTTGCCCGACTGCTTTACGTTGTTCTTTAAAATAGCTGACACACGGAAACCTCGACTGCTGACCGCGATCAGTCTGCAAAATGGCGACGATCCGTTGGGTGCGAAGCACCATACGACGCGGGAAGAAGCTTGTCGCTTAAATTCTTGACAATGGTCATTCCAGAGTGTCCCGCGCGATCCCAAGTATAGCGCCCAGCGTCTTCACCCCTTCAGCAGTAACTTCACGATTGAAAGCTTGTGCTTCTTTTGAAGCAGTCGCACTCGGGCAAAAGACCAGAGCCGCATTTGCGGAGGCGGCTCCGGGTCCTTTCGTGCATGATCTCAACAAGCTGTGGCCTGTGAAAAGAGCCCACACCGAGCAGGCTTTTTAGAACTGACCACGCACCTCCGTTACATCGCCAGTCCCTTTGTGAGTTCCAGCGCTTGGCGCTCGAAAAGGCGGCGGTAGATGCCGTTCTTCAGGCGGACGAGCGACGTATGGTCGCCTTCCTCGACGATCTTGCCCTTGTCGAACACGAGAAGACGGTCGAGGGCGCGGACAGTGGACAGGCGGTGGGCGATGACGAGCGTTGTGCGGCCCTCCATCAGGCGCTCCATCGCCTGCTGGATCTGCATTTCGCTCTCGCTGTCGAGGCTCGAGGTTGCCTCGTCCAGGATCAACACGGGTGCATCGGCCAGGAAGGCGCGAGCGATGGCGACCCGCTGACGTTCCCCACCTGACAGCTTGACACCGCGCTCGCCCACCATCGTCTCGTAGCCCTTGGGCAGGCTGATGATGAAATCATGCGCGCTTGCCTGTTTTGCCGCGTTGACGATCTCGCGTCGCGATGCGTTCGGTCTGCCATAGGCGATGTTTTCAGCCAGCGTCCGGTGGAAGAGGATCGGCTCTTGCTGGACAATGGCGATCTGGCCGCGCAGGCTCGCCTGCGTCACCTCTGCGATATTCTGCCCGTCGATCCGAATGGCGCCGGAGTTGACGTCGTAGAGCCGCTGGATGAGCTTGACGAAGGTCGTTTTGCCGGAGCCGGAGTGACCGACCAGGCCAACCCGTTCGCCAGGTTTGATCGTGACGGAAAACCTGTCGTAGAGCGGGGTGGGGTGGGCGCCATATTGGAAGGTAACGCGGTCGAAGATAATCTCGCCATTGCCGATCGCGATTGGCTTTGCGCCGGGCCTGTCCTCTATGCCGAGCGGTGTCTTGTCGAGCAAGACCAGTTCTTCCATATCGTTGACCGCACGCTGCAGGTTGCGGATGTCCTGTCCAACCGAACGCAGGTATCCCTGCAGGACGAAGAACATTGCCAGCACGAAGGTGATGTCGCCCGCTGACGCCAGCCCGCGCTGCCACATGATGAGGCCGGTGCCGAGGATGCCCGCCTGCATCGAAACCATCATAAATCCCTGGATGGTGCCGTTGACGGTGCCGCGGCGCCATGTGCGCCGGGTGCGACTGTCCCATTTGGCCAGAACATGGCTCAGCCGCGTTTCCTCGCGATCTTCCGCACCGAAGGCTTTGACCACGGAGTTGCAACTGATGGCATCGGCAAGCGCCCCACCGAGCTTGGTATCCCAGGCATTGGCGAGCTTGGCGGCAGGCGACACGTAGCCCATTGAAAGTACGACTGTCACGCCGATATAGATCACCGACCCTGCTGCCACAATCAGCCCCATGACGGGCCAGTAGCTGCCAAGCACGATGCTGGCGCCAATAAGCATGACGATCGATGGAAGCAGTGCGATGAGCAATACATCGTTCAGTGAATCGAGCGCCCACATGCCACGCGTGATCTTGCGCACCGTCGAGCCGGCGAAGCTATTGGCATGCCAGTCGGTGGAAAAGCGCTGCACCCTGTGAAAGCCGCTATTGGCCACATCGACCATAATGCGCAGCGTCAGCCGGATGATGCCATTATAGATGAACCAGCGCAGCACGACGCTGGTCAGACCGAGAGCAGTGACGATGACGAAGGCGCGAAGAGCGCCGTTCGCCGCATTGCCACCGGCGATGGCATCGACGATCCGGCCGGAGAATACCGGGACGAGAACCTCTGCCAGTGTGCTGGCAACAACCAGGACAATGATGCCCCCGACCAGGGCAGGACGGTGCGTCCATTGACGAAATACAAAGCCGAGCACGTTGCGATACGCATCGGCGCGGAAGTCGAGCTTCTTGCGAGCCATTGAAACAGTCCGGCCATCAGATGAAGCCGGCTCCATGAAAGAAAGTTGAAAGATGAAGCCGGAACACGACACGACATAGTCCCGGCAGATCGGTGGCGTTGTAAAGGGCTTGTTGAAGCCGCCTGCCGCGTACCCTTAAGCGGGCCGCGAATTGAAATGACCTAACGTCGGATCATTCCGCACGGGAAGGTTTCGATGGATGTATATGTCATGCAACGCCTCCCTTTTTCGATCTGCAGCGGTGTCGATTTTGTAGCGGAGAAATCTTCCGCTGCCAACCGCCCTCGTGACAGTTTGCGGATGATGATGCTCAGAGGACACAATCGATAGCTGCAAACAGCAGACTTAGTCGATGATTATGGTGCGCTTCGATCGCCATGTGCGACGCCCGCAACCAGTATGACGGTTCTTTACATTTTTCTCTCTAGGCGTTTTGCCGGTCACGCTGAGGTAACGTTGGGTGTGATGAAGACGATGTCAGGATTTGCCACACGCTTGCGAGTGGTCAACCCACTCCCACGATCGGATCGCTTTGTCTTTCGAGGCTCCACCGCTTACCCCGAAAAGGCACGTCGCGAGCCATCATTGTTCGTCATGCATTCGGCACGGATAAGGTCCGCCACCTTCTGGACCCGATCGACCCGATCCTGCCGCTTGGTGACATGCAGGAATGTCAGGTCGCGCGCGATGGCCCTTGTGCCGGGCAGATCGCAGCGGACGAGTTCACCGGTTTCCAACTGCGGCGCGAGGACGCGGAGCGACTCCAGTGCGATGCCGAAGCCGGAGAGGGCCGCCGGTATAATCTGAGAGGCGCGGTTGAATCTCAGCCAGTTCACCTTGGCCGCCGCGATGCCATTGAGTTCAAGCCAGTCGTTCCATGTGACAGCGTTTGTCTCGTTGACGATCAATGCGCAGTCGGCCAGATCGCTGGCGCTTTGCAGGCGTGCCTTGAGGCTTGGAGCGCAAACAGGGGTGAAGACATCCGGCCCTAATGACTCCAGATCGTGGATTTTAGATGCTGGCTCTCCATAGAGGATGGCGACGTCGAAATCTCGGTAACGTTTGAAGTCCGGTGCCTCGTCCGCCACGATCCTGATGTCGCGGATTTTCTCGGCCAGAAGCGATTGTACGACGACAGGGAGAAGTTGGCTTGCCAGTCCCGGCGGGCTAGAGATCGAAATGGGCATATCCCGCGCGTCGGTAAGTGACTGCAATCCAAGACGCATTTCATCGAAACCCTTCACCACATGCTTCAGCAGGTTTTCGCCTTCCACAGTCAGTTGCAGCCCGTTTCCGACGCGCCGAAACAGTGGACAAGCCAGGCGCTCTTCAAGTTTTCGAACCGCTTGGCTGACCGCGCTTGTCGACAGGGCGAGATGTTCAGCGGCAACTCTGAACGAGCATGTCTGGCCCGCCTCAGCGAAAATTTCGAGGGCGCTCAAGGGAACGCTGAGACGTGTCATTGTGAAGCTCCGCTTAACGGCCGAGAAACCAGAAGTCGTTTGCCCGCCGTTCGTCTCAATCCTAATCATTGTCTCGAGGAGACTGGGGCCTGGCGATGGTATCGCTGCCGGAGGAAGCATGCAACGAGAACTGAATGGACGGGTGGCACTGATAACCGGTGCTGCACGGGGCATAGGCTTTGCCATTGCTGAGAGGCTTGCGGGGCAGGGTGCCCATGTCATCATTTCGGACATCGACCTTGCCGCCGGTGAGCATGGTGTCGCACGCATTATCGAAAATGGCGGTTCGTCGAGCTTCGCTGCGGTCGATCTCGGTCAGCCAAGCGATGTCCTACGCTTGGCCGAAGAAGTGAGGCATGAGCACGCACGCATCGACATTCTGGTGAACAATGCCGGCGTCGTGTCGACGGGTCCGGTCGCGACCGTAGAGCTTGAGGAATTCCAGCGGCTAATGACCATCGATCTCACGGCGGTCTTTTTGCTGACGAAGGCTTTTTTACCGTACATGACCGCATCCGGTTGGGGCCGCATCATCAACATTGCGTCCATCGCTGGCCAACGGGGCGGCGGCATGTTCGGCAATAGCTGCTATGCCGCGGCAAAGGGAGGTGTCATCGCCTTCAGCAAGGGGATCGCCCGGGAGGCCGGCCGCTCCGGCGTGACCTGCAACACCATCTGTCCCGGTCTCACCGATACTGCGCTAACCTCGACGCTGACCGATGCGCAGAGAGAGCAGATCATCTCGACGATACCCGTCGGAAGACCTGGCGAGCCACACGACATTGCGGGAGCGGTTGGCTTCTTGGCCTCGGATGATGCGAGCTTCATTACCGGCGTCACATTGAATGTGGATGGGGGCTTCATGCGCTATTGAAAAAGTGGATCACCAACAGGCGGGTCGGGGAGGCCGGCCAAGAAGAACAACAGGGGGAGGAGCAGACATGCAGAAGAATTTCACGACAAGCGACGGCGCCGTCCTGGCCTATACGGATGTGGGTCAAGGGCCAGCGCTTGTCTTGCTGCCGGGCTGGTCGCAATCGGCCGCCATGTTTCGGCACCAGATCGAGCACTTCTCGGCAACACACCGCGTGGTCGCGGTGGATTTTCGTGGCCATGGGAGGTCGCCGGATGCCGCACGCGGCTTTCGTATCTTCCGCTTCGCAGCGGATATCATGGAACTGATGAAACACGAGAAGATCGAAAACGCCACGATGCTTGGCTGGTCGATGGGTGCCTCTGTCCTCTGGGCGATGATCGATATCTTCGGTACGTCCTTCATCGACAAGCTGATCCTCATTGACGAGCCAGCAACGGTTATGCGGCAGGCCGGCATGAGCGAGGAGGATATCTTGAATGCCGGCGCCCTATTCGACGCAGCCACGATGGTCGCCATCGCAGAGCAGATCAAGGGTGCTGAAGGTGCCGCGGCGCGCGGCGCCTTCCTGGACGGCATGATCACCAAGGGCATCCCGGAGGATCTGAAGGCCTGGCTGCTGCGGGAGAACCTTCGCGTCAACGCCGTTCATATCGCAGATCTTTTCGTCGACCATTGTTCGATCGACTGGAGCGACATTTTCGCTCGCATCGACCGGCCGACGCTGGTGATTGGCGGGCGCGTCAGCCACGTCAATCCCCACTCGCAGGAATGGATTCACGCGCAGATCAAAGGGTCTCGACTTGTGATCTTCGAAGAAACGGACGGGGGAGCCCATTTTTCCTTCATCGAGGCACCGGCACGGTTCAACGAGGTTCTAGCCGGCTTTCTTGCGGAGCAATAGGCGCATCGCCTGTTAGACGATCGAGAGCGGGCTCTCAGCTTCGCCGACATCAGGTGCGGGATAGGAAACCATCTCACACCGATTGTCCCACAATGCTTGGGCCACTACTCTCTGAGATGTGCAGCGCCATGCCCAACCCCTTCAGCGCCGCCTCCTGTACCGCTTCCGACTGGGTCGGATGGGCCTGGATGGTCGCGGCAATATCGGTGAGTGTCGCGCCCATTTCGAGCGCCAACGCAAACTGTCCGGCCATTTCCGAGACGCCAGCCCCAACTGCCTGAATCCCCAGAACCACTCCGCTTTCCCGGGTGAAAACGATGCGGACGAAGCCATCATCCCGGTCCCGCGTCATTGCGCGGCCATTGCCCGCGAAGGGAAAGACTGCGACACCTGCATTGCCTGCCTGCGTGGGCAACTGACCGACGACGACGATCTCCGGATCGGTAAAGCAAACAGCCGGCATGGCACGCTTGTCCCAGACGACCGGTTCTCCTGCAATGACGCGCGCCACAAGATCTCCCTGCGCCATCGCTCGATGTGCGAGCATCGGTTCGCCAGTGACATCGCCAACCGCATAAACGCCGCGCATCGAGGTGCGGCAGTGTCCGTCGATCGCGAGATATCGTCCGTTGCGGTCGAGCCCGAGCGATTCCAGCCCGAAGCCGTCGATGTTCGGTACGCGACCGACCGTGACGAGAACCTTGTCTGCAGCAATGAGCTCGCGCGTCTCTCCCATCATCACTTCAAGCTGCCCGTCGGCGTAGTTTTGTGCGCGTGCCTCGGTGAGAACTTGGACATTGAGCGCAGCCAGCCGCCTGGCGACAGGCTTGATGAGATCGCCGTCATAAAGCGGCAGAAGTTGCGGGGCCGCCTCGACAATCGTCACCTGCGCGCCAAGCTTCGCCATGGCAGTGCCGATTTCCAGCCCGATATAGCCGCCACCCACCACGCAAAGGCGCTTCGGTACCGTTTCGAGCGCCAGCACCTCGGTCGAGGACAGGATGTCGCCGCCGAAGGGCAGAGTGGGTATGGTCTGGGCGCGCGCGCCTGTAGCGATCACGAGGTTTTCGCAGCGGAGCGTTTCGACCGTGCCGTCCGTTGCCGTCACCTCGACGGTCTTGCCGTCCATGATCTGGGCGCGTCCCTGCAAGACATTGACCCTCGCCTTGCGCAGGAGTGTCGCAACGCCGCCCGTGAGGCGCGAAACGATCCCGTCCTTCCACGCGACCGCGCGGGCGAGATCTATCTGAGGCGCGGCGGAAGTGATACCGAACGGGTTGTCGACTGCCAGCGCGCATGCGTCGGAAAACACCTCAGCGGTGTGGATGAGTGCCTTGGAGGGAACGCACCCGACATTCAGGCATGTACCGCCAACCGCACCTTCCTCGACGAGAACCGTATCGAGACCCAGTTGACCGGCGCGGATGGCTGCAACATAGCCGCCGGGCCCGCCGCCAATGATGAGCACCTTGCAGGCTCTCGCTGTCATGCCTCATCCTCCATGAAGATCAGCGCCGGCGTCTGCAGCAAGGCACGAAGCCGCTGGATGAAAGTTGCGGCATTCCAGCCATCGATGACCCGGTGGTCGAAGCTTGCCGAAATGTTCATCATCCGCCGAGGCACGAATTGCGTGCCGTCCCACATCGGCCTGACCGCCATTCTGTTGACCCCGAGGATTGCCACTTCGGGATGGTTGATGATCGGCGTCGTGGCGAGGGCGCCGAGCGGCCCCAGAGAGGTGATCGTGAAGGTGGAGCCGGACAGCTCCTCGCGCGTCGCCTTTCCCTGGCGCGCAGCGTCTGCCAGTCGGGCGATTTCACCTGCTGCGCCGAAAAGGCCATATGTTTCTGCGTTGCGCAGCACCGGCACGACAAGCCCGTTCGGCGTCATCGTCGCAATGCCGAGGTGAATGGCGTTGTGTCGTTCGATGATGCCTTCATCGTCGAGAAAATGCGCATTCATCTCCGGGTGATCGATGAAGGCGCGCTTCAACGCCGCGGCCAGGAAGGGAAGCAGGGTCAGCTTCGGTCGCTCGCCCCGCTCATCGTTCATCGTTGCGCGCAGATCCTCCAGCGCACTGACATCAACCTCTTCGATCACGGTAATATGGGGAATGCGGGCATTGGCCAAAGCCATGCGGTCGGCGATCTTGCGCCGAAGACCGATCACGGGAATGCGCTCCGTGCCCTCCTTCCGCTGCCGCGTGGAAGCAGAGGATGGCGGCGTTGAGCGTGCGGCAAAGACGGCATCGAGGTCGGCATCCGTGATCCGGCCCGCAGGGCCGCTGCCCGGCACTGTCCGCAGATCGATGCCGGCGCGGCGGGCTCGATCGCGCACCGCGGGCGAGGCGAGTGGGGCGTCGCCTTCCGGGCGTGGGGCGCTTGGCATTGCGGCCGAAGTTTTTTGGGCGGTAGGCGGTTCGGCTTTCGCGGGCTTTAAGATGTCCGGCGTGGGTTCCTGCTTGGGCTCTACGCGGCTCGGCTCCGAGGCGGTTTCGACGCTCTCTCCGGCATGTGCGGCGTTCCTGACTTCGGGCTCAACACCCGTGCCCGCGTGTTCTATCCGGCAAAGAACGCCGCCCACTGCCAAGGTTTCGCCAACTGCTCCGCCGAGATCGACAACCGTTCCGGCAAAGAGGCTGGGAATTTCCACCGTTGCCTTGTCCGTCATCACGTCGGCGAGGAGATCGTCCTCACGGACGAGGTCGCCTGGCTTGACGTGCCAAACGACGATTTCGACTTCCGCGACGCCCTCGCCAACATCCGGCACCTTGATGCTGCTGATCGTCATCTATGCCTCCATGACCTGTTTCAACGCGCGCGCGATCCGCTCAGGACCGGGAAAATAATCCCATTCCAGCGCATGCGGATAAGGTGCATCCCAGCCGGCGACGCGCAGCACAGGCGCGCGCAGGTGCCAGAAGCAGGCCTCCTGAACTTCGGCGATCAGTTCTGCGCCAAAGCC
The DNA here is from genome assembly GCF_052046015.1 of Agrobacterium sp. 22094. Lineage (NCBI taxonomy): Bacteria > Pseudomonadati > Pseudomonadota > Alphaproteobacteria > Hyphomicrobiales > Rhizobiaceae > Agrobacterium > Agrobacterium sp. 22094. Next base: position 26,175 of record NZ_JBQEPX010000004.1, read on the forward strand.
GCTGGTCCGGGTCGCTTCGTGGATGACGACGCAGCGGCCGGTCTTTTCGACGGATGCACGCACGGTGGCGAGATCGAGTGGCAGAAGCGTGCGCAGGTCGATGATTTCCGCATCGATGCCGGTCTGATCGACGGTGGCTTGCGCCACATGGACCATGGTTCCATAGGCCAGCACGGTGACATCCGAACCGTGCCTGCAAATAGCGGCCTTGCCGAGGGGAACGCTGTAGTGATCTTCCGGCACTTCGCCCGCCGGATGCGCCGCCCAAGATATCGACTTGGCATGCGGATCACCGGAAAAGGGGCCGTTATAAATGCGCTTCGGTTCCAGGAAAATCACCGGATCCGGGTCTTCGATGGCTGCGATCAAAAGGCCCTTGGCGTCGTAGGGATTTGAGGGGATGACGACTTTGAGTCCTGCCACGTGGGTGAACAGGGCTTCCGGACTTTGGCTATGAGTCTGGCCACCGAAAATACCGCCGCCTGTCGGCATCCGCACCACGAGCGGACAGGTGAATTGCCCGTTTGAGCGGTGTCTCAGGCGTGCGGCCTCCTGCGTGATCTGGTCGTAGGCCGGATACATGTAGTCGGCGAACTGGATTTCGACGCAGGGGCGAATTCCCTGTGCCGCCATGCCCACCGCAAGACCGACAATGGCACTTTCGTTGATCGGCGTATCGAACACGCGCTCTTCGCCGTAACGAGCCTGAAGCCCGGAGGTGCAGCGAAACACGCCACCGAAATAGCCGACATCCTCGCCGAACAGGATGACGGAGGGATCGTCGGCCAATTTCACATCCATGGCGCTCCTCAGCGCCTCGATCATCGTCATGCGGGCCATGTCAGTACCCCATTTCTTGGCGCTGTCGTCGCAGGTGCTCCGGCATGTCCGCGTAGACGTTCAGGAAAATCTCGGACGGGGAAATTGGCTGCGGATCGACGAATGTGCCGTGCGCCTCGACAGCCTTTTGGACGGCAATCACCTCATCCAGGATTTCGGCTTCCGCCTGCACATGACGCTCCTCCGACCAGTCGCCGCGCGATATCAGATACGTCTTCAGGCGGTCGACGGGGTCTCCGAGAGGCCAGGCGCGCGCCTCGTCGCGGGGGCGGTAGGCGCTCGGATCATCGGAAGTCGAATGGGCCCCCACGCGGTAGGTGAACCACTCGATGAGGACCGGTCCATGTCCCTGGCGCGCTCGTTCGATTGCCCAACGCGAGACCGCCATCACCGCCAGGTAATCGTTGCCATCGACGCGAAGTGCTGGAATGCCGTAACCCAGTGCGCGGGCGGCATATGTCTCGCTTTTGCCGGCAGCCACGCCGGTGAAGGTGGAGATTGCCCATTGGTTATTGACGACATTGAGGACGACGGGCGGTAGATAGACAGAGGCCGTGAGCAGCGCGCTGTGAAAGTCGTTGGAAGCGGTAGCGCCATCGCCAATCCACGCCGCGGCGATCTTGCCCGTTCCGGTCAGCGCTGCGGCCATAGCCCAACCGACGGCTTGAACATATTGCGTGCCAAGATTGCCTGAGATCGAGAAGAAGCCATAATCCTTGGCCGAGTGCATGACCGGCAATTGCCGACCTTTCAGCGGATCCAGGGGATTGGAATAAAGCTGGCCCATCAGTTGCTCCAGCGGGTACTCCGCCGCGACAAGAAGCGTCTGCTGGCGATAGGTCGGAAAATTCATGTCGCCTTGGGAAAGCGCTCGCTGGAAGCAGCATCCGATAGCTTCCTCGCCAGTGCATTGCACATAGAATGACGTCTTACCCTGTCGTTGCGCGTTGAGCATCCGCTTGTCGATTGCGCGCATCTTGAGCATGTCGCGCAAACCCTGCCGCAGCCTGTCGGCAGAAACCTCGCCAAGATAGTCGGCCCATGGGCCAACAGGCGTGTGGTTCTCGTCAAGGATACGGATCATGCCGACAGCTAGGTCGCGACACCCCTTGGCATCGATGTCGAGCGGCGGCACCGGCAAGATGCCCGCCGGCGGAACGACGATCGCCGAAAAATCCGCAGGCTGGTCTGGTCGTGCAGGTGGATGCGGGAACTGAAGCCGGCTGCGCCTGGCTGTGTCCTGAGCAGGCACAGCGGGATGTTCGCCGTCAGTTGTCGTCGAGATGTCAGGCATGGCCGTTTCCTCCCTAAGCCATTGTTCAAGCCTAACGGGGATTCATGAGATGGCGTTTGCTTTCTGGCTGCGCTTCGGTTTCACTATTGGCTGAATTAGCTAAGTGTTTTGGTTTTTGAGGATTTTTCATGCCAAAAATCGATGAAACAGATTTGAGAATCCTGCGGGCGATCCAGGTGGACGGCAATCTCACGGTCACGGAAGTCGCCGAACGCGCGGGCCTTTCCCAGTCTCCGTGCTCAAGGCGGATTGCGGCGCTGGAAGAGGCCGGCGTCATCAAGGGTAAGAGGACGATCCTCGATCCTAAAAGTCTGGGCTTCGATACGCTCGTGATCGTAAGGATCAAACTACAGGCGCATGAACCGCAAGCGCTGGAGGCGTTCAAGCGGGCAGTGCGCGCCATCCCGGAGATTCAAATCGCGCTCCTTGTCTTGGGAGACTTCGACTTTCTGCTGCGGGTGGTGGTGCGCGACATCGAGCATTATCAGCATTTGATGCAGAGCAAGCTCGTCAGTCTGCCCGGTGTCAGGGAGATGCAGAGTTCTGTGATCATCGAGGTGGTGAAGAACGAAGACGTCCTTCCCATCTAGTCATCGACTGTCGTGCGCCCGTCTTGGCTGACCTCGTCGTTGGCGCCTTCCAATGCAGATTTTCGAAAAGCAGCGGGCGTCATCCCGGACCACTTTATAAAGGCGCGGTGGAAGGCGCTCGGTTCTGCATAGCCCAGCCGAGCTGCAGTCTCAGCCACACTCAAGGTCTGAAGACCCATCAGATCGCGCGCACGCTTGTAACGAATATCGTCACGAATGGCGAGGAAGCTTTGCCCCTCGCTTTTCAGCCTTCGTCGCAAAGTTACGGGTGACAGCTTCATCTCGTGAGCGAAGGTATCGAAGTCGGGCCAGTCCTCGGTACTCGACATTTCAAAGCGTGTCCGCAATCTCGTGGCCAGACCCTGATCGTGACGATATCGCAGCAGGATATTGGCAGGCGCCCCGCGCAAGAAGCTCCTCAGCGACTTTTCATCCCGGATCGTCGGCAGCGCAAGGTAGCTTGCATTGAAGACGAGCCGTGTCACCGACGTGTCAAAATGCACCGGCGCGCCGAAGAACTGGAGATAGTCACGACGGTTCACTGGGGCAGCGCAGGCGAAATCCACACGCCGTAGCGGGATCCGTCGCCCGATCAGCCAGCACAAAACACCGAGCAGGATAAGCCAGTAGGTTCGATAGGCGAATGCCGGACGTGGTGCATCAGCGCTCACAACAACGATTTCCGCTTGCCCATCCTGGTAGCTAAGTTCACCGGTCGGGTGATCAAGCACGATGTTGAGAAACATCAGCGCGCGCTTGAGAGCATGCTCCAGCGTCCCCGCATGCAAAACAGCATGACATAGGAGCTTGAAGCTGCCAGGCCGCATGGGCCGAGCGCCCAGGCCGAAAAACTCGTCCTGACACAGAGCCGCGACCTCCAGCCACAGCGTGCCATATTGCTCATTCGACACATCGCCGGCGTGGTCGAGTGAGATATTAGCCCGCGCCAGGGCGGGGGAGGGGTCGATGTTTCGCTGCCGCAAGCAGTCGAGGGCATCTTCGACGAAGCCTGACGAGATCATGCGGCGCTCAAGCATTGACATGCCACCATTGTATTTTCGATCATTCATGATGTTCATGACTGCCATTGTTTGCAAGTCTCGATTTGCTAGATTTTTCCTTTACCCGGAGGAGACGCTTCATGCGGCGGGTCGATAAAGGAGGAGGATGCCGTGCTGCAGTCACATGGCGATAAGACGAAGCGCAGCTATGCTGCCGAGACATCGGAGTTTCAGCTAAGCGAGGCCACCGGGCGATTAGCCGGGGATATCGAGACTGCCATCAACGCCTGCGTGGAGTGCTGTGACAGGCATGTTGGCAGCGACAGGATCGCGCTTCGCTGCGTCTCGACCAAGGGTGTGGTCAGCGAATATACTTTCGAGCAATTGCGCGATATGTCGGCGCGCGCAGCGAATTTCTTCGTTTCCCAAGGGCTGAGAAAAGGAGATGTGCTCGCCGGCATGCTGCCGCGCACCGTCGACTTGATCGTGGTTATCCTTGGCGCATGGCGTATGGGTGCCGTCTACCAGCCGCTCTTTACGGCCTTCGGACCGAAGGCGATCGAACACCGTTTGAAGATGAGCAATGCCCGGCTGGTGGTGACCAATCCGGCCAACGCTTCGAAGTTTTCCGAGATAACGAACCATCCTCTTCTCGCAATCGTGCGGGATAAAGAGGAGCCGAGTATAGACGGCACGATTGATTTTCGGGGTGCGCTGGCAGCCTGCAGTTCCACTTTCGATCCTGTGATCGGACGTGGCGACGATCTTTTCATGATGATGTCGACGTCCGGCACGACGGGGCTTCCCAAGGGCGTTCCTGTTTCGATGCGCGCCCTTGCCTCCTTCTCCGCCTATATGCGCTACGCCATCGATCTGCGCGAGGACGATGTCTTCTGGAATATCGCCGATCCAGGCTGGGCCTACGGCATGTATTATGCCGTTGCCGGGCCGTTGATGTTGGGGTGCGCGACGATATTGTACGAGGGCGGTTTTACCGCAGAGAGCACCTACAGCATCATCAACCGGCTCGGAGTGACAAGCCTCGCGGGATCGCCAACCGCCTTCCGTCTCCTCATCGCGGCGGGCGAGGAAGCCGCAACGGTTGCGAGAGGGCAGTTGCGCGTGGTCAGCAGCGCTGGCGAACCCTTGAACCCGGAGATCATCCGCTGGTTTGAGACACACTTGGCGGCACCCATTTACGATCATTACGGGCAGACCGAGACGGGAATGGTGGTCAACAATCACCACGGGCTGGACCATGGCGTACGCCCCGGTTCAGCGGGTTTCGCCATGCCGGGCTATCGCGTTGCCGTGCTCGACGATGAGGGTCGTGAACTCGGTCCCAATCAACCGGGCGTGCTTGCGGTGGACATCGCCAATTCTCCGTTGATGTGGTTCAAGGGTTATTTCCAACAGGACACACCGGCTATCTCCGGTGGCTTCTATCGAACAGGCGATACGGTGGAAGCGGAAGCCGACGGCTCCATCAGCTTCATCGGCCGTGAAGACGATCTGATAACCTCGTCCGGGTACCGCATCGGGCCTTTCGATGTCGAAAGCGCCTTGATCGAGCATAGTGCCGTGGTCGAGGCAGCGGTGATTGGGGTGCCCGATCCAGAGCGGACGGAAATCGTCAAAGCGTTCGTCGTGCTCGGCAAAAATGTAGAGGCGACGCCCGAGCTTGCCGAGGAACTGGCGCAGTACGTCAAGAGGCGATTGTCTGCCCACGCTTATCCGCGCCAGGTGGATTTCGTCTCTGAACTGCCCAAGACGCCAAGCGGCAAGATCCAGCGGTTCTTGCTCCGCAGGGCGGAGATCGAAAAAATCAATGCACATCAAAAGCAGGATCATTCGGCATGAAGCTTGAAAACAGCGTTTTCCTGATCAGCGGGGCTGGCTCCGGGCTCGGCGCTGCCGTCGCTGCAATGGCGGTAGAGGCAGGCGCGCGCGCGGTACTGCTGGATGTTAACGCCGACCGCGGGGAAGCGCTGGCGGCTCAGTTGGGTGATGTCACCCGTTTCGTTCTCACCGACGTGGCTAACCCCCAGGAGGGTGAGAGGGCAGTCAGCACGGCTATCGACGCGTTCGGCCACATCGATGTTCTCGTCAATTGCGCGGGCGTTGCGCCCGGTGAGAAGATCATCGGTCGCGAAGGGCCACACAGCCTGGAGAGCTTTGCCAGAACGGTCACGATCAACCTTGTCGGTACGTTCAACATGCTGCGGCTTGCAGCCGATGCCATGGCCAAGCAACAGCCCGGTCAAACCGGTGAGCGTGGCGTCATCGTCAACACAGCCTCGGTTGCGGCCTTCGAGGGGCAGATCGGGCAGGCGGGATACGCGGCGTCCAAGGGCGGCGTGGCAGCGCTGACATTGCCTGCAGCTCGAGAACTGGCTCGTCATGCAATCAGGGTCATGGCCATTGCACCTGGGATATTCGAGACGCCGATGATGGCTGGCATGCCGCAAGACGTTCAGGATGCTCTCGGCGCTTCCGTTCCCTTTCCGCCACGGCTTGGGCGACCTTCGGAATATGCGGCACTAGTGCGCCACATTGTTGAAAACCCGATGCTGAACGGGGAAGTCATCCGTCTCGATGGCGCGCTGAGAATGCCGCCGCGGTGACGCAAAATCATCAGGAGAACACAGATGACTGAACATGACCCAATTGTGATCGTCGGCTCCGCCAGAACACCCATGGGTGGTTTCCAGGGGGATTTTGCTGGCGTTCCTGCCGCGACACTCGGCGCAACCGCCATCGAAGCGTCGCTTTCGCGCGCCGGATTGGCAAAGGATGCTGTCCAGGAAATTCTCATGGGCTGCGTGCTCTCCGCAGGGCAGGGTCAGGCGCCTGCGCGGCAAGCGGCGATTGCCGCCGGTCTGCCTCTTTCAGCTGGCGCTACGACCCTGAACAAGATGTGCGGGTCCGGCATGAAGGCCGTGATGCTGGCCCATGATCTCGTTCACGCGGGCTCTTCGGATGTCGTCGTTGCCGGCGGCATGGAGAGCATGTCGAATGCACCTTATCTCTTGCCGAAGGCGCGCACTGGTCATCGCATGGGACATGGACAGGTTCTCGACCACATGTTTCTCGACGGCTTGGAGGATGCCTATGAGAAAGGTCGCCTGATGGGCACGTTCGCGGAGGATTGTGCCGAGGCCTACCAGTTTACGCGCGACGCCCAGGACGCCTACGCACTGGCGTCGTTGGAGCGCGCCAGGCGGGCAACGACCGAAGGCCGTTTCGTGTCGGAGATTGCGCCGGTGCTGGTTTCGGCGGGAAAGACTGAGACACGCGTTTCGATCGATGAGCAGCCGGGAAAGGCGCAGCCGGAGAAGATACCGAAGCTTCGCCCAGCATTTCGGGAAGGCGGTACCGTCACCGCCGCCAATGCCTCGTCCATTTCGGATGGCGCAGCAGCGCTCGTCCTGATGCGAGCATCTGAAGCCGAGCGGCGTGGTCTGGCGCCAAGGGCGCGCATTGTCGGTCACGCCAGCTACGCCAACGAGCCTTCGCTCTTTGCAACCGCTCCCATCGGCGCGCTGCGTCGGCTCTCCGAGCGGACTGGCTGGGCGTTGTCCGGTGTCGATCTGTTCGAGATCAACGAGGCATTCGCAGTGGTGGCCATGGCCGCCATGCGCGACCTCGATCTGCCTCACGATAAGGTCAACATCAACGGTGGCGCCTGCGCGCTCGGCCATCCCATCGGCGCCTCTGGTGCGCGGGTTATCGTTACACTGCTTGCAGCACTGGAGGATAAGCGGCTCGATCGCGGCATGGCATCCGTCTGCATTGGCGGAGGGGAGGCCACCGCCATCGCAATCGAGAGGATGAGCTGATGTTGCTCGACGACGTACAGGAACAGATCCGCGAGACGGCACGCGAGTTTGCCGTCAATCGACTGGCCCCTGGCGCTGCCGCACGGGATCGCGATCATGCCTTTCCCCGCCAAGAGTTGACGGAGATGGGAGAACTTGGATTTCTCGGCATGCTCGTGACGGAAGATTATGGCGGCTCGCAAGCCGGAACGGTCGCCTATGCGCTGGCATTGGAAGAAATTGCCGCGGCAGATGGAGCATGCTCGACGATCCTGTCTGTTCATTCCTCCGTCGGCTGCGTGCCGATCTTACGTTTTGGCACGGAGGAGCAGAAGTCTCGCTTTCTTCGGAAAATGGCATCCGGCGAGTGGATCGGCGGCTTCGCCCTGACGGAGGCGCATGCCGGATCAGATGCATCCGCATTGCGCAGCCGCGCGCGGCTTGATGGCGATCATTACGTTATCGACGGTTCGAAACAATTCATCACTTCCGGCAAAAACGGCAACGTCATCATCGTGTTCGCGGTCACCGATCCGGAGGCCGGCAAGAAGGGCATATCTGCCTTCATCGTGCCGACCGACACACCGGGCTACAATGTCGTTTCCGTCGAGCACAAGATGGGCCTCCATGGTTCCGATACCTGTGCGCTGGCATTCGATGGAATGCGTGTCCCGGTCGAAAACCGTTTGGGTGGCGAGGGCGATGGCTATCGGATTGCGCTCGCCAATCTTGAGGGTGGGCGCATTGGGATTGCGGCGCAGGCGGTCGGCATGGCGCGTGCGGCGTTTGAAGCGGCGACGGCCTATGCCAAGGAGCGCCAGAGTTTTGGCAAACCAATCATCGAGCATCAGGCTGTGGGCTTCAGCCTGGCGGACATGGCAACGCAGATCGAGGCGGCGCGCCAGCTCGTGCTGCACGCGGCCAGCCTGCGGGACGCCGGACGGCCATGCCTGACGGAAGCCTCCATGGCCAAATTGTTTGCGTCGGAAATGGCAGAGAAAGTCTGTTCCGCCGCAATCCAAGTGCATGGCGGTTACGGCTATCTTGCAGACTATCCTGTCGAGAGGATTTACCGAGATGTGCGTATTTGCCAGATTTACGAAGGCACCAGCGAGGTGCAGCGGCTGGTCATCGCAAGACAGCTCTAAGAGCCTCTGAGATCGGTACGCCTGCATGAACAGGGAGAGCGCTATGTCAGAATGTATCGAGATCAGCCGGGAGGGCCGTGTTGCCCTGATCAGGCTCAATCGTCCGGCGCAGCTCAATGCGTTGAATTCGCAGCTTGCACGCGACATGGTTTGCGCAGTTGAAGAACTCGAATGCAACAAGGACATCGGGGCGCTGGTCGTCACCGGCTCGGACAAAGCGTTCGCGGCTGGGGCAGACATCGCCGAAATGGCTGACAAGAGCGCACAGCAGATGATCGAGGAGGATTTCTTTGCGATCTGGGATCGCTTCACGGGTAGTCGGTTGCCGAAGATTGCCGCGGTAAACGGTTATGCGTTGGGTGGCGGATGTGAGTTGATGATGATGTGCGATTTTGCCATCGCGGGCGAAAGCGCGAAGTTCGGCCAACCCGAAATCAAGCTCGGCGTCATTGCAGGCATGGGTGGAACACAGCGCATGACGAAGCAGATCGGACGGGCGTTGTCGATGGATCTGCATTTGACCGGACGCATGATGGGTGCGAACGAGGCCCTGCGTGCTGGTCTCATTGCGCGCGTCGTCCCCGACGCCGATGTGGTGCCGACTGCCATGGCGGCTGCGGCACAGATAGCGGACTATTCGCGTTCTGCGGTGCGTCTTGCAAGAGAGACCGTGATGAAGGCCGAAGAGCTATCGCTGCATGAGGGCATTCTTTACGAGCGCGCCATGTTTCATCGCCTGTTCGGTACGCCTGATCAGCGCGAAGGCATGGCCGCATTCGTCGAGAAGCGCAAAGCCAATTTTCAAAGGGAGCAATAGCATGTCCGGAATGACCCCAACGGGCATCACATCCGATGAGACGGTTGTCGTCAGTCTGGAAGGCGCGTTGGGGCGCATCCATCTCAACCGACCGGAAGCGCTCAACAGCCTCAACCTCGATATGGTCCGTAAGATCTCAGACGGCATCGACGCACTGGAGAGCAATCCCGCGGTTCGCGCGATCGCCCTGACCGGGGAGGGACGGGCCCTGTGCGCGGGCGGCGACATCAAGATGATTTGGCAAGTGGGTCGAACCGCACCGCAAGAGGCTCTCGCGTTCTGGGCTGAGGAGTATCGCCTGAACGCCCGGATCAGCCACCTGCGCAAGCCCTGGCTGGCCGTTATGGACGGCATCTGCATGGGCGGTGGCGTTGGCTTGTCGGTTCATGGCAGCCATCGCATCGTCACGGAGAAAACGCGGTTTGCGATGCCGGAAACCGGTATCGGCTATTTCCCCGATGTCGGCGGCACCTGGGCACTGTCGCGCGCGCCGCAACACTTCGGCTTCTGGATCGGTCTTACCGGCGCGACGATCGGCGCTGCAGATACGATTGCTGCCGGTCTTGCCGACGCCATGGTCCCGTCCGAAGCCCTCCCGGCTCTTTTGGCTGATATCGCATCGGGACAGACGGTGGAAAGCGCGATCAAGGCGCATGCTGTCGACCGCGGTGTTTCGATGCTGAAAGATAATGCTGTTCTGATCGACAGCGTGTTCGCTTCAGGCGACATGGAGGAAATTTTTGCCGCACTGCAGGCGAACGGGTCAGACTTCGCGAAAAGCACCCTGGCACTGCTCAAGGCGAAATCCCCTACAAGCCTGGTCTTGACCTTGCATTTGCTGCGTGCAGCGCAGAGCTCAGCTTCACTGGAAACCTGCTTTGATCGGGAATACGCTACCGACGCATTGATCCTCAATGGCCATGATTTCTATGAGGGCGTGCGAGCGGCCGTCATCGACAAGGATCGCAATCCCATCTGGTCTCCCGCACAACTGGGAGAGGTCGATCAAGAGGGGCTCGTTTCCGCCATCAAGCCACTCCCTTCGCTGTTTTCGACAGCAACTGCGGACGATCTTTGAGGCAAGGAGAATAGATATGGTCCAGTCGATCGCCTTTATCGGTCTCGGCAACATGGGTGCGCCGATGGCCGGTAATCTGGTCAAGGCGGGTTACACCGTTACCGGCTTCGATGTCGCTGAGGCTGCGCGCAAAAACGCAACGGAGCGAGGCGTCCGAGTGGTTGAAACCATCGGTGGGGCGGTCGGCGGCGCGGATGCCGTCATCACCATGCTTCCGAATGGCGAACTGGTGCTGGATGTCTGGAGGCAGCTTGTCGGCATTCTCTCACCCGGAACGCTCGTGATCGACAGTTCGACGATCGATGTGGAAGGTGCTCGGGCCGCGCATGGATTGCTGCCGGAATGCCTGACGATCGACGCGCCGGTTTCTGGTGGAACGGGCGGTGCCGAAGCCGGAACGCTAAGCTTCATGCTGGGTGGAGACGCTGCTGCAATCGAGGCTGCGCGTCCAGTTCTGGAACCGATGGCTGGACGCATCATCCCTTGTGGCGCTGCAGGTGCGGGTCAGGCGGCGAAGCTCTGCAACAATATGCTGCTTGGCATTTCGATGATTGGCGCGGCTGAAGCCTTCGTGCTTGGAGAGAAACTCGGTCTGGAACATCAGGCACTCTTTGATGTGATATCCACCTCATCCGGTCAATGCTGGTCGGTCAACACCTACTGCCCGGTGCCCGGTCCCGTTCCGACCTCGCCGGCGAACCGTGATTATGCCCCCGGATTTGCGAGCGCGTTGATGCTCAAGGACCTGCGCCTGGCAAACCAGGCCGCAACGGACTCCATGGCGATGACTCCGCTGGGTGCGCATGCCCTAAAACTCTATGAGGCTTTCGTTGCATCAGGCCATGCCCACCAGGATTTCTCGGCGATTATTGCGCTTCTAAGGGCCGCCAGGTCAGCCGATGATGGGAAGACCGGCTGATGGCAGCAAGCCTGCCGGCTCCTCTGGGTAAGATTGACGGCTGGGCGTTTTCTTACTCTCCGCGTGGATAGCGCTGGTTTTCCTCAAGCACGTTGAGGTCCATGTGATTGCGCATGTATCGCTCCGACGCTTTTTGCAAAGGCTGGTAGTCCCAAGGATAATAGGCGCCGTTGCGCAGCGCCTTGTAGACCACCCAGCGCCTTGCCTGGCTTTCGCGGACTGCCTCGTCGAAGACGGGCAGTTTCCAGCGTCGGTCGATCTCTGCTGATAGCGCCGAAAGCACGTCGCGAAAGGCCGGATCGCCGGCAAGATTGGTACGTTCCTCGGGGTCTGTCTCCAGATCGTAAAGCAGTGGTGGATCAGCGTCGCAGACCGAAAGCTTGTAGCGCCCGTCACGAAGAGCGACGAGCGGTGTAATCGAGCCTTCGGCCGCATATTCCATCGGCACGGGGCCACGTGTGCCACCCCCTGCGGCCAGGGATGCCAAGTCCTCACCATCCGTCCAGCGCTTCAACGAAGTGATGTCGAGCCCGGCCAATCCGCACAGCGTCGGTGTCACATCGAGGGTCGAGACAGGTGCGTCGATCCTTGCAGGCATCCAACCGGGCGCCGCGATCATCAACGGCACGCGCGCGGAGCCTTCGAAGAAGCACATCTTGAACCACAGCCCGCGTTCGCCGAGCATATCGCCATGGTCGGACAAAAACAGGATGATGGTGTCCTCCTCCATCCGGGTGGCTTTCAGGACTTGCAGGATCTCGCCGATCTTCTCGTCGATGTAGGAGATGTTGGCGAAGTAGCCGCGTCGTGCGCGCCTGATTTGCTCCGGTGTAATGTCGAACGCCTTGTGATTGCACGCTTCCAACAGGCGTTTCGAATGCGAGTCCTGATCCTCAAAGGCGATCGCTTCCGACCGCGGATCGAGTGCCGGGCACTCCTCGTAGAGGTCCCAAAACTTCCTTCGGGCCACGTAAGGATCGTGCGGATGGGTGAAGCTGACCGTCAGGCACCATGGCCGTTCATCGAGGCGGCGCGACAGATCATAGAGTTTGCGCATGGCGTTATAGGCAACCTCGTCGTCATACTCCATCTGATTGGTGATCTCGGCAACACCCGCGCCGGTGACGGAACCGAGATTGTGATACCACCAGTCGATACGTTCGCCGGGCTTGGTGTAATCAGGCGTCCAGCCGAAATCCGCCGGATAGATATCCGTCGTCAGGCGTTCCTCAAAGCCGTGCAGTTGGTCGGGCCCGACGAAGTGCATTTTTCCTGAAAGGCCCGTGTAATAGCCTGCCGCCCGCAGATGATGGGCATAGGTCGGTATGTCGGATGCGAATTCGGCCGCGTTGTCATAAACCCTTGTTCGAGTGGGCAATTGACCGGACATGAAGGAGGCACGGGCCGGCGCGCAAAGCGGGCTTGCCGTGTAGGTATTGGCAAAGCGGACGGACCGCTCTGCCAATGCTTTGAGATGGGGCGCGTGCAGGAAATCCGCAGGTCCGTCGGGGAAAAACGTCCCGTTGAACTGGTCGGCCATCAGGATCAGGATATTGGGACGGGCCATGTCGAAATTTCCGGCTTCAGAGCCCAAGCTTTGCCTTGACGGCGGCATCACCCGGTTTGCCGCCCAATGTCGTCACCCCTTGCAGCCAGCCGTCAATTGATTTCGGGTTTGCCTTCAGCCAAGCCGTGGCCGCCGCTTTGGAGTCCTCGCCACCCAGAATCGAGCCCATCAGGCTGTTTTCCATGTCGATGTTGAACGTCAGGTTTTTGAACAGCTTCGCCGCGTTCGGGCACTGCTGAGGCCAGCCGGTGCGCGCCAGCGTGTAGACTTCCGCGCCGCCGAAATTGGGACCGAAATAGGCGTCGCCGCCGGAAAGATAGGTGATGTCGATCTTCTTGTTCATCGGATGCGGAGCCCAGGCGAGGAAGACCACCGCCTTCTTGTCGCGACCTGCCCGCTCCACCTGCGCCAGCATGGCCTGCTCGCCGGATTCCACCAATTGCCAGCCTTTGAGGCCGAAGTCGTTGGCATCGATGATTTTCTGAATGTTCTGGTTCGCAGGCGCGCCCGGCTCGATGCCGTAGATCTTGCTTTCGAACTCGTCCGCATGCTTGGAGAGATCGGCGAAATCCTTCACGCCTTTCTCCGCCATATAGGCTGGCACCGCCAGCGTGAACTTGGCGCCTTCAAGATTTTTCGTCATCACCTCGGCTGCCTTGGCGGCTTTCAGGTCGTCGACGAAGGATTTCTGCGCTGGCATCCAGTTGCCAAGGAAGACGTCGATCTCGCCGTTTTTCATTGCCTGATAGCCGATCGGAACCGACAGGGTTTTCACGTCCGCCTCATAGCCAAGCGCGTCGAGCAAAACGGACGCGACACCATTCGTCGCGGTGATATCGGTCCAACCCGGATCGCTGAGGCGGACCGTCTTGCAGGCCGCATCATCGGCCGCTTGAAGTGGAGTTGAGAAGGCTGCCACCGATAAAAACAGACCAGCGGCTATGCGATGCAGGCGATAATCGATTTTCATTGTGGTTCCCCTTTATTAGTTTCGTTTATTGAACGCAGCATTGTTTTTGCCTGTAAAGCAGGTATTTTTCGATAGTTGGCATAAGGAATTTTAATGTCAGAGCGACCGCTCGATCTTGGCTGGATGCGCATTTTCACCGAGGTGGCTCGTCGTGGCAGCCTGACGGCAGCGGCTGCATCGCTCAAGCTGACCCAGCCAGCTGTCAGCTACCAGATCCGCAGGCTCGAGGATGAACTTGGTGTTGCCCTGATCCGCCGCAAACATCGTGGGATAGAACTCACCGCAGAAGGGCAGCGGCTCTTCGAGGTCGCATCGCGCAGTGTCGACGCTATCGATCTTGTGGCGGGCCAACTGCGTAAAACGGACGAGCGTCAGACGATCCGCCTGCATACGGACTATGCGTTTTCGTCACTGTGGTTGATCCCGCGCATGCACGGCTTTCGTGTCCTCAATCCTGATATCAATATCCAGATCGTCGCGACACAGGATCCGCTGGGGCAAGGTAAGCATGACAGCGACGTGATGATCATCTTCGGGGTAAAGCAGGATGCAGGCGAGGGAGCAGTCCTGCTGCTTTCTGAGAAGGTAACTCCGGTGTGCTCGCCCGCTATGCTGGCGGATAGATCCGCACCTGCGAGCATCGCAGAGTTCTCCAGACGTAAGCTCATTCATCTCGAAAACAATTCTCAGACGCACTGGTACGACTGGGCCGACTACCTCACTCAACTCGGCGTGGACCGAACACCCGAACACTGCGGCGGCGACATCAGCTTCAACAACTACGCGATGGTCGTGCAGGCAAGCATCTGCGAACAGGGTTTCGCGCTCGGCTGGGCGGGATTGATCGATCCTCTGCTAGAGGCAGGTGTGCTGGTAACTGCGGGTCCGAGCCTCGACGCACCGAACCGCGGCTACTGGTTGATGCGACCCAAGAGCAAAGACGTGGCGGTGGGTAAGCTGACAGAGTGGCTTATTGGCGAGCGGCACTAAAATCTTTGACGAAGCTTGTAGCAGAGACGCTCAATGCATTCCGCCACCGCCAGCCTTCGTATCGACGTTGCGCAGGATCAATGCCAGCGGCACCGCGAGTATGGAAATCACCGCCAGGACAAAAAACACGTCGATATAGGCAAGGTAGCTCGCCTGAGCGCCGACCTGCTGGCCGATGAGCGCCATGGCCTGGTTTTGTGCGTCCACCACAGAGGAGCCACGCTCCGCGAAGAAGCCCTGCAGGTTCTGAATGGTTTGATGATAGGCCGGATCCGCGGGATTGACGTGTTCGACCAATCTGCTCTGGTGCCACTGCTCTCGGTGAGCCAGTACGTTGGAGGCGATGGAGACGCCGATCGAGCCGCCGGTGTTGCGGGCTGCGTTGATCAGGGCGGACGCCTGGTCAGTCTGGTCCGGTCGCAGACCGTCGTATGAGGCGGCGGTTATCGGGATAAAGATAAGCGGCAGGCCGAGACCGAGAATGCACCGCGACCATACGAAGAAGGTGAAATCCGCATCGGGGCTGAGGCGCGTCAGGTCGTACATGGACAGTGCAACCATCGTTGCGCCAACGGCGATCAGATATTTGGGCTGGATACGAGAGGTCAACTGGCCTGCCATGAACATCATGAACATGGTCACCAGACCGCCTGGGGATAGCGCCAGGCCCGCCCATGTGGCGGTATAGCCATAATTTTCCTGCAGCACCTGCGGCACGAACTGGGTGGTGGCGATGAGGATGGCGCCGATTGCCAGCATCACGATCATGCACGAGCCGAACTGTCGCGTTGCAATCAGTCGCACGTCGAGCACCGGGTTCTTCGCCGTCAGCAGCCAGGGAATTGAGGCCGCCAGTGCGGCAAAGCAGATGACCGCTGTGACGATGATAAAGGTCGAGTCGAACCAATCCTCGATCTGGCCGCGATCGAGCATGAGTTCCAGCGATCCGAGGAACGTCGCGACCAGCACGAAACCGATAATATCGAACCGAATGCCGCGTTGGCGCATCTCTTCGCGCTTTTTCTTCTGGTCTTCGGAATCGTTGACCAGGAAATAGACGAGCAGGAAGGCAAAAATGCCGACGGGGCCGTTGATCAGGAAACACCAATGCCAGGAGAGATTGTCGGAAAGCCAGCCGCCAAGTGTGGGTCCGACGACGGGTGCGACCACCACGGCGATGCCGAAAATCGCAAAAGCCTGGCCGCGTTTTGCCGGAGGAAAAGCGTCGGTGAGGATCGATTGCGAAACTGGCACCATGCCGCCGCCGGCAAAGCCCTGGATCATGCGAAAAACGAGAAGCGATGGCAGATCCCATGCCAGCCCGCACATGACGGAGGCAACCGTGAACATGGCAAGGCAAACGAGGTAAAATCGCTTGCGGCCATAACGCTGGGCAATGAAGCTCGAAGCGATTAGCGCTATGGCGTTGGAGACGAGATAGGTGGTCACCACCCAGGACGCCTCGTCGGAACTTACAGCCAATCCGCCGGAAATATAGCGCAGAGCGACGTTGGCGATGGTGGTGTCGAGCACCTCCATAAACACGGCGAGCGCCACGACGACCGCCACCAACCACGGATTGGTGCTGCGGCCACTCGCCATTGAGCCGGTTCCGCCTGTCGCTGTCGCGGTTGCCATATCCGGTCCTCGATCCTGATGTCTGGATTAGCCTCTGGGGCGAACGGTCACGGTGGGTTCGACTGACATGCCCGGACCGATGGAGACATCCTTCGGCCAATTATCAACCGTGATCTTCACCGGCACGCGCTGGGTGACCTTCACATAGTTGCCAGTGGCGTTCTCTGCCGGGAGCAGCGAGAAGGCGGTGCCTGAACCCGGCTGCACGGAGTCGACCTTGCCGTGCAGAAGGTGATCCGGATAGGCGTCGATCGTGAGTTCCACCGGCTGGCCGGGGCGCATATCGGCCAGTTGTGTTTCCTTAAAATTGGCCGTGACCCAAATCTCGTCCGGCACGAACATGGCGATGGCCTGGCCCGCCTGGACGAATTGTCCTTTCGCACCACTGATCTTTACCACGCGACCAGGCTGCGCAGCGGTTAGCGTCGTGTAGTCGAGGTTCTGGTCGGCGCTTTCCTTCTGGGCCTCTGCCTGCCTCAGGCTCGCCTCGGCGCTGGTGCGCTGTGCTTCTGCGGCTACCTTGTTCTTCATTGCCGAACTGATGTTAGCCTGGGCTTCCGCATATGCCGCCTGAGCCTGGCGCAGGTTTGATTCTGCCTGCTGGGATGTCTGCAGGCTGCCGGCGCCGCCCTGCTGCAATTGGCGCTGTCGGTTGGCTTCGTCTTTCGCAAACTGCAGAGCGGCGCCCGATGAGGCCTCGCGCGCCTTTGCTTCATCGATCGCAGCCGACGCGACATCGATCTGTGCCGTCGCATTGATAATCGATGCCTTGGCCGCTTCCACCTGGGCCTCGGCCTGATCCACGGCGATCTGATAATCGCGCGGAGTTATTTTGGCGATTACGGCGCCAGCCGCGACGTGGGCGTTGTCAGTAACGGCGACATCTTCAAGATAACCGGAGACCTTCGTCGCGAGCGCGAAACTGCGCGCATCGACAAAGGCGTCATCCGTCGTCTCATAAGGATAGAAATAGACGAGCCAGACGAAGTAGGTAGCGATCCCGAGCCCAATCAGACCAACAATGATGAGCGTCGCCCAGTAGGGATGTCGGCGTATCACCGATGGCTTCTTGTCTTCCTGCTTTGGTTGTTGACCGTCGATTTTTGTCTGAAGCTCGCGATCCTGCGGATCGCCGTTTTGCTTCGCTTCGTTCTCGGAAACGGCGCGCTGAGCTTGAACCACGATATGCCTCTAAAAATAAGCTGAATATTCGACCTCAACGCAAGACGAACTTAAAAGTTCCGGGCAAAGTTGCACCGCAAAAGAATCCTGAGAGTGCCTCGTTTTTTTGACGCGACGTCCTCTCAGATTACGGTTGCGTGGTCAGAGACGCACTGAGATCTCACGGGCTGGTGGTGTCCTTGCCGGCGTTGTGAAACTTGTTCTCGCGGCGTTTGCCGAAGAGCCGCAACGTTTCAAGATGCTCGCGCTGCGCGATGTAGAAGGCATTTAAAAACTCCAGTTCCTTGCCTGGCGTCACAGCTTCGGGGTAACCGATCTTTTTGATGATCGCTTGGGCGATCTCAATGGCCTGCTTGTCGCGAAGACGCGTGTTTGGATCTCTGAGCAGGCCTTCCAGGGTCTGCAACTCATAGCTTCCGTAAATATCCAGCTGTTCCGGTCTGAACTCGAACCCCGCCTGGGTCGCCTTGATGGTGGATGTGGCGGCTGCAAGATCGGGCAGGAGGACTGAGCGGGGATTTTCAATGACGAGGGTCCCAGCCATGAGATCGCCGAGCCGTTGCCGCCGATTGCTGGATAAAGTGACGGCCACCACGATGACGAGCCAGAAGAGGGTTGTCCATGTCAGCCAGACCGGTGATTCTGAAAATATCAGGCCTAAAGGCGTGAATATCTCCACCTCCTTCATGAGATTTCGTGTGGCAATCTGATGCGGCGTCAGGCGGCGGCCTTCGACATTCACGACGCGGATGCCGGCGATCCGTTTTCCCAGCGTGCGACCATTCCAGATCAGTTCTGACAAAATGTAATAGGGCGTCCGCAACAGGAATCCCAAAAGCGTAATCGCGGTTGCTCTGGCGCTCTCCTCCAATGCGCCACTCAGCGAAAGCACAATGATGCAGCCAAGCGCGATGACGAAGGTCATCACGAAGTCGATGAACTGCGCGCCGAGCCGCGATGCGACAGACGCGATGTCAAGGTGGAGCGCAACGCCTTCCGGCGGCATCAGTTCTTCTACGCGCTTACCGTCGCGAAAGATCAGGCTCATCGCTCGGTCTCTTTCGATGGCGTCCTGTCGCGGCCCGACAAGGTCAGCCAGGCCACCCACAGAGCCCCCACACCCCACCCGATCGCGATCCGCCACAATGGGTCTTGAATGGTCTGACGCAAGAAACCCTCCAGAAAAGCGGCAGCAATCAGCATGATGGCCGCAAGGAAGGCGAGCTTGACGGCATCGTAGGCCTGTTGCCGCAAGGCCTCCCTGCGGCGCAACGCGCCGGGCAGGAGGACGGCGAGCCCGAGACGTGCGCCACCCGCGCAAGCAATCGCAATTGCCGCAAGTTCCGTGACGCCGTGGATGGAAAGCCAGGCGAACACGTCGTAGCCCAGCCCGTGTTGGGAGAACATGGCGAAAAATACGCCCAGTATCATGCCATTGTAAAAGGTCAGTGCGAAGCTTGGAATGGCGGCGAAGATGCCAAGGGTGAAAATCAAAACGGCAATCGTCGTGTTGTGGGAAAAAAGGTAAGCCATAAAGGCCGCCAACTCGTCAGTGGCGTGACCCTCATTTCCATAGATCGTCGATCGAAGCAGGTCTGCCGAGGCGGAGGGCGTGCGATCACCCGCCAGATCGGCCGGCACAAGCGCATAAAACCAGCTGTGATCGTCGAGATAGAGTTTGTACCCAACTGCGGCCCCGAGGATCATTGCGAAAAAGCCGATGAACAAGGGGAGGTAGGACCGTCGTACGGCCTGCGGGATACCACGGATCAACAGCCGGCTTACCAGGCCACTCACGCTTTCCTGCGGTGCATAGACCACGAGATAGGCTCGGGCGCACAGGCTCTCGAGATAGGATATCAGCGCCTTGTCCAGCGATATGTCGCGCGCGACGCTGAGCGAATTCATAGCCTGCCTGTAGCCGGAGGTGAGCGAGCGCACCTCATCATAGTTGAGTGTCGCCACGCCGCGCTTTTCGACCCTGGTCACAAGTTGGTCGAGCACCCGCCATTGTGCCTCCCGCTCGGCTCGAAACCGGGCGGAGCGCAGCATGTCCAACGGTGCCGGTGTCTGCGTCGGCGCGCTCGGCATTGCTACATTAAGGTCGACATTTGGCCCGGTCATAGCATCTCGCGAGATTTGATTTCGATGTAGCGGCCAATCAGATCGGATGTGAGCGCTTCAGGCGTGCTGTCGAGGCACATCACGCCGAGACGGGAAAGCGTTTCCAGGACGGTTCGTCGCTCCTGCGAAATCTGGCGGGCGGCAACCGATCGTGCGACACTGTCCAGCGTCAGGATGTCGGGTTCGATCAGCGTCTTGATACTGGAGTCACTCAGCGCGATGTAGACGATGAAATGCTGCTTCGCCAAGGTGCGGATCGTTTCTACCATCAGTTCGGCCGTCGTACTGTCCACGAAGTCGGAAAAGATGACGATGAGCGAGCGCCGCTTCAATTGACCGGCGAGATAGGTAAGGCCGAGCGTGTGGTTGGTTTCATGCGCCTCGTAGCGCGATGTCGCACAGGCTGATTGCACCCTGGTGAAAGCGGCACGCCCAGGCGTGGCGGGTAGGAACAGGCGGGGCCGGCTGTCGAAATTGTAGAAGCCGACCAGATCACCCGCCTGTCCGGCTGCCCAACACGTTGCCAGTGCGGCATTGATGGCGCGGTCGAGCTTTGCGATACCGGCAATTTTTTCGGCCATCAGGCGCCCGGAATCGACGCATAGAATGATTTGCTGATTGCGCTCGGCCGTCAGATCCCGCACGACAAGGCTGCGCATGCGCGCGGAGCGCTTCCAATCGATGCTGCGCGTGTCCATGCCCACCGCAAATTCGCGCAGCTGGTGAAACTCAGATCCCTGTCCACTTAGCCGCATGTCTTTGCTGCCAGCCTCAAGCGGCAGGATCTGTGTGTTGATCGCTCCGGACAGCACGGGCGAAATGTCGGGCGCGACGGTGATCTTGCGGGCGATGGGTGCGCGAACAACGACTTCAAGCAGCTTTAGCCGTGAAGTCCATTTCAGCCAGATCGTCTCGACCTTGAACACCCCGCGGCGCGTCAGGCGGATATCCATTGACGACGTGGTTGTCGCTTTTCGGTTGGCTTCGTGATCGAAAGTGGTGACGTCCTGGGCCACAAGCTCGGGCTCGAGATCAAGCCGGGCTTCCATCTTTAAGGGCAAGGCGCCGCGATGCGGCGAAAGCTCTACCGACAATTGCACATTGTGGCCGACGAAACCTCGGCTCGGCAGATCAAAGGCGATCTCGATCCGCTTCGACCAGACCGAGAGCGCAATATCGAGCAAGACCGCTATTCCCACGATGCCCCAAAGACCCATGATCGCGATATCGACGCCGGGCCACCACACGGCCGTCAGCACCGTCAGCGCGGTCATGATCAGAACGAGAGCAATGAGGGAAGAAGAGGGGCGCATTTATCGCGGTGCATCCATACCGTTCAGGATGGTGCGAAGCACGTCTTCGGTCGTCCGGCCATCGATTTCCGCTGCGGGAGAGAGGATGATGCGATGGCGCAAGGCTGGCACTATCAGTGCCTGAACGTCGTCCGGTAGGCCGTATTGACGTCCCCCGAAAGCTGCCCGCACGCGCACCGCTGCCGATAGCGCGTCGGCTGCGCGTGTGGAGGCGCCTTGAAGGATCTCCGGATCGGAGCGCGTCGCCCGGACGAGATCGACGATATAGGTGAGGATGCTGTCATCGAGATGAATGCTGTCGATCAGCGCCCGACCCTCGGCAAGAATGGAGCTGGTGACGAGCGGCCGAATGCCCACTTCGTTCAGTTTCGTCTGGATCGGTTGACCCGCATGGCGTTTCAGGATGGCGATTTCTGTCTCGCGATTGGGAAAATCGATGACGAGTTTGAAGAGGAAGCGATCGAGCTGCGCTTCCGGCAGGGGGTAGGTGCCATGCTGCTCGATGGGGTTCTGCGTGGCGAGCACGAAGAAGTCCAGGCCGAGTGGGTAATCGGTGCCGTCGATCGTCACCATGCGCTCATTCATGGCCTGCAAAAGGGCGGATTGGGTCTTTGGAGGCGCTCGGTTGATTTCATCGGCAAGCAGGATGTTGGTGAAGACCGGGCCTTTGGTCAGATGGAACTGACTGGTCTGGAAGTTGAAGAGGTTCACGCCCAGAACATCGCTCGGCATCAGGTCCGGCGTGAATTGAATGCGCCGGTACTGCAGGTCCATGACGGCCGAGACCGAACGCGCGAGCAAGGTCTTGGCGGTGCCGGGTGGTCCTTCGAGAAGGCAATGTCCGCGCGCAAAGATCGAGATCAGGATCATATCGATGAGGGCGTCCTGCCCCTGCACGGTCTTGGCGATCTCGCCGCGTATCGCGACAACCAGATTGCGAAACTCATCTAGATTCAAGCTTGATGCTCCCTAGTCGTTTTTTAAATGTTTCAAGATGCCGATGCAGATCGGGCTGGGTCATGGATTTGCCGCGGTTCATAAGCTCTTTCGATATCGCTTCTAAAGCCTCGGCACTGGAACGGTCGCGCAAGGCAAGATGGCGAAACATTCGTTCGATACCGGCATCGTTGGCTGCATGGGGTCCAAACAAGAGCCCGGCTTTGTCGGCTAGCAGGTTGTGAACAAATTGCGCGGTCATGCTTCCGTCATTGCCGGACAGGCGCAAAAGCCGCGCGGTCGCTTCTGTGGCCGCAGCTTTTGACAGATCGGATGTCGCCTCGTTCGTCAACGGTTTGCCGAAGCGGACCGCGCCGCGCCAGAAACAGACAGCAGCCACGAGGAAGATGGCACCCCAGATGAACCATAAGTGAAGTGCAAGAAAACGATCGGGATCAGCGGCGCTGGACGCAACCGCGTCAGCTGTCGCAAGATAGACGGGGCGCCTGCCGAAAAGGCCGCGCAACTCGTCGATCATGGAGATGGCAAAATCGGCATTTTCGCCGAGCGCCAGCCCATGATTATTGAGGAGATCGGGATCAGAAAGAACATAGAACTCAAAGTCGAAAGTACATTTTAGCAGCAGCGGGCCCGCTTGAAGCCCAGCCATTTCCTCGCAGTTCGAAGGGGTTTGGTCGCGGGAAAAGACCTGCGCTTGATAGATCCTAATCGTCTCGACACGGTGTCTTAGAATGGATTGTTGCGCCTGCCTGAAACGCGGTCCCGTCCTTTTGATGTGAAGATTGGGGATACCGATCCGGGCGAGGGCTTCGTCGATGTCGGATGACGGTATCAGAGCGTCTTCACGCGCAACGCCCTGCTCAAGACGATCGGCTCGCCATTTTGGTAATACGATCAGGGTTGGGGTGATGCTCGGTTTGTCGCCGAAGACCGCTGAATGCGTACTTCTGTCGCCATCGCCTATTATTCGACCGGCTCTAGACCAAGGCAGCGGCACGATGCGGAGCGAGGCGCGCGAGACTGGCGAGTTGGTCGACGGGTCAGTGCGCGCAACCTGGATACCCGAGGACTGCAGCCAGACTTCCAGTCCCCTATAGCCGGTGGGGGAGCGATCAAAATCTGCGTTCTCCTGAGCCAATCCTGCGCCGGCATGCGTCAGTGCGCTGAACAGCACGACCAAAAGGAGGATCAAGCGGGACCTATACACGAGCCGAATCTCCACTGAAAAGCAGAGGCTGTGCTACCTGCAACAGTTCCGAAAAATCGCTTTCCGCAGGGACCTTCCCACCATAATGGGCAAGTTCAGTCTGTAAAAGCAGACGTCGCAACTCATCCCGATGCTCCATCTTCTTGGGCAGTCTAACAAACACCGTTCGTTCGGTATCCGAACGTAAGACATGCGTTCCCGTCCGTTTGGCCGATTGAAGCAGGCATTGCCTCAGCAATTGCACAAGCGCTTCCCTTCGATCCGTCATTGCGGCGATGTGTGCCAGGAAATCGCGCGGCTTTTCGTTGGCGTCACGTGAGGTGCTTTGCCAGTTTTCCGGTTTCTCGCTTCGGTTCGGCTGCGTCGTCATCGGTGCGCGCGACAACAAGACACCGCCGCTGCCGAAAAACATCCACAGGACGATAATGGCAACGAGGACGATGAGGACGATAAGCACACCCAGAAAGCCGCCGAGGGCAGGCGGGCTCGACACCGCCGGTGGCACCTCGGAAGGCCTAGGGGCCTCCGGCTTTGCCTGGGTCGGCCCCTCGGGATAGGTCAGCGTACAGCGCACTCCATTTTGTAGGCACTGTGCCTTGTAATTTTCGGCGCTCCCCAACGGCTCTTGAGCCACCGCTCCCACCGGAGCGGTCGCAACCGACCATAAGACAGCCAGCCACAACAATGGCTTCAACTGGCGTTTCAGGCAAACACCTCTGCGGATGACTGCGGGCTCAGAGGGTCTAGGCCAAACTTGTTGGGACCTTTTGTTCCGGGAAGGATAAAGATCACGAGCATTGCAATAGGCGCTAGTAAGCCAACAATAGGCACGAAGGTCACAACAGAAAGGCCGAGAAACCACCAACCGGAAATGTTGCGGTCATGGAAGCGGCGAACGGCCACAGATATCGTCGGTAGAAACATTCCGAGAGTTATTAACGTCGAAACGATCCCTGTAACGATTACCCATGGTGGGAGATCTTGTCCGGGCTCGCGACCTACGGAGAAAAATCCAACAACAAACGACCAGCCGAATGATACCAAGTATATGAAAACCTGAAACCACCAAAATTCAGATCGGCTGGATCTGCCAGAGAAGGTCGCATATTTCTCCTTGAGAACCGTCCGAACCGCTTCTTTAAAACCCATTTTACACCCCGTTCTGCCCCATGCTGATTATCTGCGATCTTTCAAGAGTTCAATTTTCGACGCTTCTGTACCATGCCGAAGTCTCTAACTCAGTTTGCGCTTGTCGTCATCGAGTGCCGCAGAGCAAATGTAAGCCGCAAGCTTGATCTACTCCTTCAAACCCCGTGACCAACGAAACCGACCTCTGCTCCGATCTTAGAGGGCTGCACGTCAAAACACGCTCAGATTGTATTGAAGACACTTCGATCATTCCGCATTACGGTTTATTGCCAGATGGTTTGCCTGCCCGGCGTGTCTTCAATCATTAGTGCAAAATCGTGATACTTCAACAGGAAGATGATTTATTTTCCAACGAAAACACAGGATTAGCTGCGCAGAATACAAGTGTAATATTTAGAGGTTTTTGCGCAATAGCGGTCATCTCCCAAGAATAAAATCATCTAAGATTATCAATTTCGGGTTGATATCAATAAAGACCGACATCAAGGAATTGAATTGTTTGCATGTAGTTCTATGCGCCAATTTTTTTACATCATTTGTATTTGCTTCTCCAGGGTTTGAGGGGAAGTTGCATGGTTCGCTGAGCCTTCATTCATCGTAACGTCTGCACGCCCTGCCGCGACCTTCCATTGGTTCGAAAGGGTACGAAAGCGCCTGATAGCGAATATCATGGTTGATGAGGTGGAACCGACTTTCGCTGGGTCCATTGTAGCTTTGAGCTTGGCTTCGCCAACGCCTCTGCAGCGCGCATGCGTGCAGTTCTTCCATTCATCAAACCACAAAGGATTTGGCTATGACCGAGCGTAAGCAAGGGAACCATTCGCCGAGCACTGACAATTCTCTTCACGAGCTCGCGCCCGGCTCCGGCCAGGCAAGCTTTGAAGAGCAGCGTGGCAAAGGCGACGAACTGCAGCAGACGATTGGTGCGGATGGTGGGGAAGGCGCAGCCTATCTGACCGACAATTTCGGCCACCGTATTTCGGACAATCAGAATAGCCTCAAGGCGGGGAGTCGAGGTCCCACCCTGCTGGAGGATTTTGTCCTTCGCGAAAAGATCTTTCATTTCGACCACGAGCGGATCCCTGAGCGGATCGTGCATGCCAGAGGGTCGGGCGCGCATGGCGTGTTCGAATGCACCAAGGCCATACCACACCTGACCAAGGCGTCCATCTTCCAGGAGGAAGGGAAGAACTGTCCTGTTTTCGTGCGTTTTTCGACGGTCGCCGGTGGTGCCGGCTCTGTAGACACGCCACGTGATGTCAGAGGCTTCGCGGTGAAGCTCTACACCGAAAGCGGCAATTGGGATCTGGTGGGCAACAACATCCCGGTCTTCTTTATCCAGGACGCCATCAAGTTTCCGGATCTTATCCACAGTGTCAAAATGGAAGCGGACCGGGGTTACCCCCAAGCGGCTTCGGCTCATGACACATTTTGGGATTTCGTCAGCCTGATGCCGGAATCGATGCACATGATCATGTGGGCAATGTCGGATCGCACCATCCCCAGATCGTTCCGCCATATTGAAGGCTTCGGCGTTCACACCTTCCGTCTGGTGAACGCTGAAGGCGAGAGCAAGTTCGTCAAGTTCCACTGGAAGCCCAATCTTGGTCTGGCATCCACCACTTGGGACGAAGCCGTAAAGATTGCCGGTGCCGACCCGGATTTCCAACGCCGCGATCTTTTCGAATCCATCGACCAGGGCGACTTCCCTTCGTGGGATCTTGGGATCCAGGTGTTTGATGAAGAATGGGCTCGGAAGCAGCCCTATGACGTGCTGGACGCCACCAAACTTATTCCGGAAGAGGACATTCCTGTCGAGATCATCGGTCGGATGACGCTCAACAGAAACGTCGACAACTTCTTTGCCGAGACCGAACAGGTCGCGTTTCTGCCAAGCAATATCATTCCGGGTATCGACTTCAGCAACGATCCGCTGCTTCAGGGCCGACTGTTCTCCTATCTCGACACCCAGAAGTCCCGGCTCGGCACGACGAACTTCCATCAAATTCCTGTCAACGCGCCGAAGTGCCCTTTCCATAACTTCCAGCGCGACGGCATGATGCAGACGCTGGTTCCCAAGGGCAGGGCCAACTACGAGCCGAATAGCCTGAACCAGGCAGGCGAAGACAGCGGACCACGCGCGTCTGTCGCAACCGGCTTCTCGACATTCGAGACCAATGACGAGCGAAACAATCCGGCCCAGAAGCTTCGCCAGCGTGACGAACTTTTTGCCGATCACTACAGCCAGGCTCGCATGTTCTTCCGGTCGCAGACGGAGAGCGAGAGAACGCACATCGTCTCTGCGATCGTGTTCGAACTCTCGAAAGTGCAACTCGCGCATGTCCGGCAAAACGTCGTGTCGAACCTGCGTAACATCGAGGAAGACTTGGCGCGCCGGGTCGCGGATGGTCTGGGCATCGATCTTCCCGCAAAGTCCTCGCCGAAAAAAGAGCCGATCGACATGCCGGTCTCAGACGCCTTGTCGATCCAGAAGAACGCTCTGGAGACCCTGGAAGGGCGAAAGATTGGCGTGCTGATCGATGATGGCTCCAACAAGAGCGCGGTCGACAAACTCCTGAACGACATCAAGCAGCAAGGTGGAACACCCTTTGTTGTTGCAAGGAAAGTTGGCGGCGTCAAACTCGATGGTGGTACGATGGCCGCAGACGGTCAGCTTGCAGGATCGCCTTCCTTCCTGTTCGACGCGATCGTTTCCATCCTCGCTCCGGAGGCTGCGCAGAAGCTGACGAAAGAGGCTGCGGCAATCCAGTGGTTCATGGATGCCTATGCTCACTGCAAGACGATCGGCTACTGTCCTGCCACCAAGGCACTGCTCGACAAAGCAAATGTCGAAATGGGTGAAGGTGTCGTCCCAGTCGAGGATTTTCTGAAGGTCGGCGCCAAGCGCCACTGGGATCGTGAACCGCTGGTGCGCGATCTTCCCTGATAAATGCATAAGAGGGGTGGCGTTGCTTTACGCCACCCCTCTAACGCTTTTTCGCTCTTTTACCTTTCGGGCAAGTCGTCCAATAGACGAAAAACTTAAAGCGCCGCTCGCACAGAGGCGCGTTCAACGATCTCAGTTTTCAGGACAACCTTACGCGCGGTTTCCGTTGCCCCATTCAAGCGCTTGACGAGAAGTTCGGCCGCTGTCGCGCCGAGATCGTAGACAGGCTGGCGCACTACCGTGACGGGAGGCGACGTCACCGATGTCCAGTCCGCATCGTGGAAGGACACAAGCGACACGTCGTCCGGGATTGTAAGACCCAACTGGCGGTGGACTTTGAACGCTTCGAGCGCGATCATACTGTCCGAGGCAATAATGGCCGTTGGGCGTTGCGGCGATTGAAGCATGTCGGTGACGATCCGCCGGGTCTGGTCGGGTGTCACGGCACCGACGCGCACCCATTTCACCATATCGCTCAGGCCGGCCTCTTCGCAGACACGGAGGTACCCTTCTATGCGCCGCCGCACGGAAGCGGTGCTGATATCCTGAAGCGTGCGGAAGGTATGGTCCGGTGTGTCGCAGGCGGTGACATAGGCAATGCGGCGGTGGCCGAGTGAAACCAGTTGTCGCGTAATGCTCTCTGCAGCATGCCGGTCGTCGGCAATCACGGTGTCAACAGCAAGAGTATCGCTGCCACGGTCAAGCAGTACGAGCGGCAACCCCGAACGCACAGCCTCCTGCAGATGCTCGACGTCATCATCCTTGGCTGGCGAAACTATGAGACCATCCACCCGCTTGGAGAGCAAAGTGCGAATGGCTGCCTTCTCCGCGTCGATGTCCTCACCGGAATTGCTGAGAATGACCGTAAAGCCAGCCTGTCGTGCAACGTCGGTGATACCGCGAACGGCAAGGCTGAAAAACGGGTTTTCGATATCGCCGACCACGACACCGATCGAACCCGAGCGGCCGGTGGTCATGCTGCGGGCAAGCTCGTTCGTTCGATAACCAAGGGCGCGGGCTGCCGCCGTGACGACCTCACGCACGCGGTCACTAACGGTTCCGTATCCGCCCAGAACACGCGCGGCCGTTGCCTTCGAGACGCCGGCTTTGCGCGCGACGTCGGCCACGGTGACGGAAGAGTTCTTTGGCGGGCTTTTGTCCATAAATGACAGCCTTACAAGAGAACTTGACGACTGGCAAATGCGAAGCTAACAATTGCTAAATATGAAAGAGACCGGTCTCTTTTCAAATGAGACCGGTATCAATCCAATAAAAAGACTTTCAGCATGCGAAACTGCATGGGCCGGGATTGGTGGCTTCGCGCCGTCTTCCGGATGGGACCCGTGCGCCTTGACGACATCGCAAACAACAACTCCAGAGGACACGACGCCAATGCGACTGACTGAAGCTTTTACATCTCCACTGACCAAGATGCGTGCCGCGGCTGTCGCGCTGACCTTCGGTTTGATCGCCGCCGCAACACCAGCGCTTGCCGATAATCCGCTAGGCCTTATCGACCAGAATACCATCAGCGTCGGGACCATGGGCGACGCCAAGCCCTACGCTTTCACCACGGCAGACGGCAATTTCACTGGTTTCGACATCGAACTGTTTCTCAATATTGCCGAGCGCATGGGCTTCAAAAAGGACCAGGTGATCTTCACGGGTCAGGAATTCTCGGCATTGATGCCGTCAGTGGCGAACGGCCGCTTCGACGTCGCTGCAGCCGCGATCGGTACAACCGCCAAGCGCAAGGAGACCGTTGATTTCTCTGACGGTTATCTTGCCGGCTTCCTCAGCGTCCTCACCTCCGAGGATATCAAGGATGCTGCGGGTCTCAAGGGCAAGCGCCTCGGCGTCGTCCAGGGCACGCTTCAGGAAATCTATGCCGAGAAGAACTTCGCCGGCACCGATCTCGTGAAATTCCCGGACAACAACTCCGCCGTTTCGGCCCTGAATAACGGCACGGTCGATGCCCATTTCCTCGATTTCGAGGCGGCAAAGGATTATTCCACCCGCTATCCGGCACTGAAGATCGCCGTCAACATTCCAAGCTTCGATGCGCCTGCCGGCTTCGTCATCCGCAAGGGTAACGACGCCCTGCGCGAGGCGATCAACAAGGCGCTGAAAGAGGCGATGCAGGACGGAACCTGGAAGAAGCTCCACGAAAAGTGGTTCCCAGGTACGCCCATGCCTGCGACATATCTTCCCAAGCAGTAATGCCACCTTCCGGTTCGGCCTTTACCGGTCGAACCGGCCTTTCTTTCTAAAGTGTGTGGCGATCATTTGAATTCGCTCCTTCCGCTTTAGGTCCTTCTTCTGTCGCATGTCGTTACCGCAAAACCGGTGGCCACTTTTGGGCGACATGCTCTAGGGATTTCTGATGAATTGGCTTGAAAACCTGCGCCGCAGCTTCCTTGACTGGAACGCCATGGCCGAAGTGCTGCCAACCATGATCACGGTTGGTTTGAAAAATACGCTGATCCTTGCTGCGACCTCGACGGTGCTTGGGGTGGTCATTGGCATGGTGCTTGCCATCATGGGCATTTCCCGCTCGCCTTGGCTGCGCATTCCCGCCCGGCTCTACACCGACATCTTTCGTGGCCTTCCGGCAATCGTTACCATCCTGTTGATCGGGCAGGGCTTTGCCCGCATCGGCCGCGAACTTTTCGGCCCATCCCCTTATCCGCTCGGTATCCTGGCGCTCAGCCTGATCGCCGGCGCCTATATCGGCGAGATTTTCCGCTCCGGTATTCAGAGCGTCGATCGCGGCCAGATGGAAGCATGCCGCGCCCTGTCGATGAGCTATGGCCAGGGCATGCGCATTATCGTCGTGCCGCAGGGTGTTCGCCGTGTGCTGCCGGCACTCGTCAATCAGTTCATCGGCAACGTCAAGGATTCGAGCCTCGTCTACTTTCTTGGCCTCCTGGCCTCCGAGCGCGAGATTTTTCGCGTCGGACAGGACCAGGCGGTGGTGACTGGCAATCTTTCCCCCCTGCTGCTGGCCGGTGTGTTCTACCTGATCGTAACCGTACCCCTTACCCACGTCGTCAATATGATCGATAATCGGCTGCGGCTTGGCAAGCAGCGCCCTTCGACCATCACCAGTGGCCTCGAGGAAGTGAGTGAGCTCGATGGTGCGTCCCGCGCCAGCGGCACCGTCTTCAAGGGCGGTGGCCTTGATGTGCGCAATCTTGGGATGGCGTATGGCGATCTCGATGTGCTGAAGGGCGTCGATCTTTCGGTAAAGCCGGGCAGCGTCACTTGCATCATCGGTCCCTCTGGCTCAGGGAAGTCCACCCTGTTGCGCGGGATCAACCGGCTCGTCGAGCCGAAGAGCGGCGATATTCTCCTCGACGGAGAAAGCATTCTGGGCATGAAGCCGGAGAGGCTGCGACGTCGGGTCGGCATGGTCTTCCAGCACTTCAATCTTTTTCCCGATCACACGGCGCTGGAAAACGTCATGTTGTCGCTGACGAAGATCAAGGGTCTGCCCGCAGCCGAGGCCGAGCGTATCGCCAAGGCGAAGCTCGCCGAGGTCGGCCTTGCAAGCCGCCAGCATCACCGCCCGGGCGGTCTGTCCGGTGGGCAGCAGCAGCGCGTCGCCATTGCTCGTGCGCTGGCCATGGAGCCTGAAGTCATCCTTTTTGATGAGGTGACGAGTGCGCTTGATCCGGAACTGGTCAAGGGCGTGCTCAATCTCATGGCAGATCTCGGCACGCGTGGCATGACCATGGTCGTCGTGACGCATGAGATGGGGTTTGCCCGCCGTGTCGCTGATCAGGTTGTCTTCATGGATGAGGGACGTGTGGTAGAGGCCGGTACGCCGGAGGCAATATTCGACAACCCGCAGAGCCCGCGCCTTCAGCGCTTCCTGGCGGAAGTGCTCTGATCAACAGGAGACAATAGAGATGACACGAACACTCAAATGGGGCGTGCTGGGCTGTGCAGGGATCGCTGCCAAGGCCGTTATTCCCGCCATCCAGTCCAGCCGTTTAGGGCGCGTTGCAGCCATTGCCTCGCGAGATGCCGAAAAGGCAAGCGCAATGGCGACGCGCTTCGGCATCGAAAAATCCTATGGCAGCTATGAGGATCTGCTGTCCGATCCGGACATTGACGCCATCTACAACCCTTTGCCCAATCATCTCCACGTTCCCATGACCATCAAGGCGTTGGAGCATGGAAAGCCGGTTCTGTGCGAGAAGCCGATCGCGCTCAATGCTGCGCAGGCGAGCGAACTGGCGGAGGCGCAAAAGGCCGCCGACCTGCCGGTCGCAGAAGCCTTCATGGTTCGTCACCATCCCCAATGGAAGAAGGCGAGGGCGATGGTTGCGGAAGGACGCCTTGGCGATGTCAGAGCCATCCAGACGATCTTTGCCTATTATCTCGACGACCCGAAAAATGTCCGCAACCAAGCCGATATTGGCGGCGGCGGCCTGTTCGACGTCGGTTGTTACGCCATCAACACGGCGCGCTTCCTGTTTGACGCCGAGCCGCTACGGGCCGTTGCGCTGATGGAGAACGATCCCGTTTTCGGCACGGATCGGTTGACCAGCGGATTACTGGCATTTCCGGAAGGAAGGCAGCTTGCCTTCACTTGCTCCACGCAATTGTCTCTCACGCAGAAGGTGACGGTCCTTGGAACGCGCGGTCGCCTGGAAATCCCCATCCCCTTCAATGCACCGGCCGATCAACAAACCATGCTGATCTTCGACGACGGGCGGGACCTCGCAGGCGGCGGTCGCCAGGAGATCGTGATTGAGCCTGTCGATCAGTACCGCGAACAGGTCGATGCCTTTGCCGAAGCGGTGCTCTCCGGGACGCCACTCGAGACGGGACTCGACGACGCGATCGCAAACATGAAGGCGATCGATGCGCTCTTCCGATCCGCGACCAGCGGTCGTTGGGAAGACGCGTGAGGCGGTTCTTCCACCCATCATCACAATCGAATGAAAGCCTATCCCATGACTGACAATATCATCTCGACAGCCGTCATCATCGGCGCCGGTATCTTTGGCGTTTCCACAGCTGTCCAACTGGCGCGCCGTGGCGTCAATGTGACGATCCTCAATGACGGCCCACCTGCCAACGGCGCCTCTGGCCGCTCGCTCTCCTGGCTGAATTCGGCGCGCATGCGCTCCGAGCCGTATCACCGGTTGCGCGTGGCGGGCATCGATCGCTATCGCACGCTCGCCGCGAAGAACCCGGACGCAGACTGGCTGCGCTTTGACGGTGGACTGACCTGGGATGCCGATGACGAGCGAAACGAAATCGACGCCGCCTATCGCCACGAGGTTTCAATTGGTTATGACGCACAGCGGCTTTCGGCGCAGGAAGTCTCCCGCGTTGTGCCCGGTCTCGACACCAGTGGCATTACGCCGCAAGGCGCGATCTTCAATCCCGGCGAAGGTTGGGTCGACCTGCCGACGCTGATCGGTTTGCTGCTGAAGGAGTTTTCCGAACTCGGCGGCGTTGTCGTCACGGATCAAGGTGCTGCCAAGGTGGTGATCGAAGGTGGGCGCGCAATCGGGGCGCAAACCGCCGAGGGCGATCTACACCGCGCGGACGCCGTTGTTCTCGCGACTGGTCCGGCGGTGCCGAAAATGGCTGCTGAGAACGGCCAGACCATCGGCGACGACACACCCATCGCCCTTCTCGTTCAGACCAAGCCCGTGGCTCATCCTTTGCGTGTCGTGCTGAACACACCGCGTGTTGCTGTTCGTCCAGCGCCTGGCGGCACATTCTCGCTCGATGCAGACTGGGCGGCCGACGAGGGTGTAAGCGTTAGCGCAGACGGTAGCTACCAGATCCAAGAGAGTGTGATTGCCGAGTTGCTGGCCGAAGCTGCCAAAGTGATGGAGGGTAACCCCCAACTCGAGGTTGCCTCCGTCGGTGTCGGCGGGAAGCCGATCCCGGGCGATGGCGAGCCGGTGATCGGGGCGTTGAAAGACATACCTGGGTACTATGTCGCCTTCAGCCACAGCGGCGCGACCCTCGGTCTCATCGTCGGCGAGTTGCTGGCCTATGAGGTCGCGAGCGGCGCCGAACATCCAATGCTGGCGACCTTCCGGCCCGGGCGCTTTAAGCCCGTCTGAGCATGGATTGGCGCTGTTGAGATAATCAGCCTGCCATAGTTTGGCAGGCTGAAGCAGATGAGGTCAGGCGAGCGGTCGCCAATCAAACGCGAGCGTTTCCTTGAATGCGAAACGCTCGATATGACGCTGGACGACATCCTGGAGAACCGTCAGGTCTTCGCTTTTGTGCGCAGCGACCTCGATGACCAACTGGGTATCGTTTGCACTGAGGCGCGCGTCACCGAGCGGCAGAGCGATCTTCGATGAAACCGGCGTGAACTCGGTCTCAAATTTGTGTGCCCAGTGCTTCGACAATTGCTGCAGATAGCGGCTCGCGTGCTGGGTGGTGACTTCGACTCGACTGCTAGACATGAATGCATACTCCTTAAGAGCGTCACGCCATTCTGTGCCAAAAGCAATAACGAACGCACCTTCGAAATCTCAAAGATGAGTATAATAGTCAAGTCATTATCCATGCTCAAGGCGGATACGCCTGCGGGATGATAGCCGTGTGCGATGGAGCGCAACGAGGCCTACTCAGCGAGTCTGTGAGCAGACCTCACGAAGTCTCGACCTCCCTCTGTCAGATTCCTTGAATATCGGCCAAGAGCTCGGCATTCTTTGAGTTCTTGCGATAGAATACCGGCGGTTTCCCGATTGGGGCGCCGACCGTGACTTCCTGACCGCCATCATGCGCCGAGCCGGTCCAGACGTGCACCCACTCGGCGTCCCCCGGCAGGTAGACGGTTCGCTCGTTCTGCTCCGCTTGCCAGACCGGTGCGACCAGAAGGTCTTCGCCGTAGAGATAGGCGTCCTGAATGTCATATGTTCTGCGGTCGTCCTCGTGATGCAGGAAAAGCGGACGTTGCACGGGCAGCCCGGTTTCGGCTGCTTGCCTGGAGAGAGACTTCAGGTAGGGCGCCAGGTGAACATAGATCGCCGTCATCCGGGCAAAGTGTGCGAGTACGGTCTCGTCCTGGTCGATCTGTAGATTGTCGCGCGGGCGGTTGCCCTCGTGGGTGCGCATGACCGGGGTGAAGGCGGCCATTTCGGTCCAGCGCATCAGGAGTTCTGCTGTGCGGACATTGCCAAATAGGCTTGTGTAGCCGCCGATATCGGAGTGGTGGTAGGCGTTGCCCAGCAGGCCTGAGGACAGCGCGCCGGAGATGACCGTGACAAGGCCGTCATGCCTTGTGAAATCCACCGACTGGTCTCCGCCCCACAGCAAGGGGCAGTGCGCCTGGACCCCGGTGAACCCCGCGCGCATAAAAAACAGGGCCTCGCCGGTCTTGCCACGACTTGCGACTGCCTTCGCGTTCACCTCGGCCCAGATGGTCGGCCAGGCATTGTGCATCAGCTTGGCATCTACTCCGTTGGAGAGGTGAATGTCGATCGGAAGGTACTCGCCGAAATCCGCCATCCAGCCGGAGAGGCCGTAATCGAGCATGTTCTGGCCAATGATGGTTTCGGCAAACCAGTCCATCGCTTCCGGGTTGGTAAAATCCACCACGCCGCAGTCGAACTCGCCGAAATCGACCAGCGCCGTTTCACCGTCGTCGTTCTTGGCAAAGTAACCCTTCGCCTCGGCCTCCGGGAAGAAGGAGCCATCGGCGCAAAGATAGGGGTTCACATAGCCGAGGAAACGGATGTCGTTATCGGCAAGCGCGTCGATCTTCTGGCGGAACGCCGGATAGCGTTCCTCGTTGGCTTTCCAGTCCCAAAAAAGCCGCGCGCCGAACGAGGTGTGGCGCAGGCCAACCCAGTCTTCGCACCACAGCCCGGAGACTTTCACACCCGCCGCGCGGATTTTCTCAAGCCGCGCAAAAGACTGCTCGCCGTCCTTAAGACCGATGATCGCGCCGTTATAGACCCATTCCGGCAGTTCGGGCTGGCGGCCAAAGCGTAGCGAAAGCTCTCCAACCAGTGCTTTGAAGCTGTCTGCTGCGAAAAACTCTAGGCGTTCCGGTACGGCCCAGGCCTCGATCTCGTGGAAGCCGTCACGGCGAAAGTCAAAGACGGAATAGGCGGTCGTTTCCACATGCAGCGCGTAGCGACGCGATGAGACGTAAGTCGGCTGCGGGTAGTTGGTGTGATAGTAGTCTCCGCCCGCCTTGCTGGTGATGTCTGCCTTGAACGTCAGCTCAGTGGTCTTGTCGCGACCGACGCCCGGTTCCGATGTCCAGAGCGGGAACTTGCGGCCACGCATATTGAAGTATGACATCTGCTCGCCGCCACCCCAGACGCATTCGTCCTTTTCGGCGACGACTCGCAGCCAGAAGCGGTTGATGGAAGGGTCGAGTGCCTCGATCTCGACGCTGTTGTCTACGACGCTTAAGCGAAGCCTCGGCGGCTGGCCTTTCGCAGTGGACAGCGTGATGCGGTCGCCTTCCAATTCTGCGTGAGTCAGTGCGACGCGCTCCACCACGTAATCTTCGATATCGAAATTGCCGCGATACATATCCATACGCTCTTCGCCCTTGCCGACAAAGAAGCATGGAGCATCGGCCGAATGGTGCAGAACGGCGGTTCCGTTTATGGCCAGTTCGAAGCCGTTGGCTGTCTTTTGGAAATGCATGGCAAACTCTCTCGATGATGGAGCGCTAGGGGCGCTTGAGCGAGCGCCTTCGTGCGCTCTCTCGGATGACATTGCGGCAACTAGCCCTTGATACCGCCTGCGGTCAGGCCGGAGACGACGCGTTCCTGGAAAATCACGATGAGGATCGCAACGGGAACGATACCGACGACGAGCGCTGCGGAAATAACCGGCCACGGGAAGGCAAACTCGCCTTGATAGAGCTGGATACCCACCGGCAGCGTGCGAAGCGACGGATTCGAGTTGAAGGACAGCGCCAACAGGAACTCGTCCCACGCATTGACGAAGGCGAGAATGCCTGCGGTGAAAACCCCCGGCGCGCACAGCGGAACGACAATCTTAAACAGTGCGCCGATACGGGTGCAGCCATCGATCATCGCTGCGTTTTCGAGGTCACGCGGGATACCCTCGAAGAAAGAGACCAGCATCAGGGTGCAGACGGGTAGCGACAATACGGTGTAGGGAAGAACAAGCGCAATCCAGGTGTTCAACAGATTTAGCGTGCGCATGATTTCAAAGAGCGGCACCAAGAGCGTCACCAGCGGAAAGGTGGAGACAGCAATGATGGCAGAGAGGATCAGGCCGCGATAACGCAGGTTTAGCCGCGCAAGCGCGTAGGCCGCCAGCACCGAGATGAAGAGCGTTAGGCAGGTGGAGAGCAGCGCCACCATGAAGCTGTTAAAGAGGAAGATGTGCAATGGCTGGTCGGAGAATGCCTGCATATAGTTTGCAAGTGTTGGCGCGTGCGGCAACCATGTGATCGGCTTGGCCGTCAGTTCTGCTTCGTTCTTCAGTGAGGTGAAGAGAATCCAAAGCGCCGGGAACATGCCATTGATGAGAAGTGCGGCCGCAGCGAACAGCCGAAGCGGCCGGCCCGCGAGCAAGGAGGAAAGACCGGGAGATTTTACAGTGCTCATGGCTCAGTCCTTCGTCCTGATGGCGCGCAGATAGATGACGGTCACCACCATGGAAAGTGCAAACATCACGACAGCCAATGCCGATCCATAACCGAGATCGAGGAACGACACCGTGTTCTGGTGGATATACATGGCTAGCGTTGCCGTCGACGTGCCTGGGCCGCCGCCTGTCATCATGTATGGAATGTCGAAGGTCTGGAGAGCCGTGATGGTTCTGAAGATCAACGCAACGACGATGGCTGGCTTCAAGAGGGGCAGGGTAATTTCAAAGAACTGACGAAGTCTGCCTGCACCGTCCACGTCGGCTGCCTCATACAGCGAGCGCGGTATTGTCTGGAGCCCAGCTAGAATGATCAGCGCCATGAAGGAAGAGGTCTTCCAGATAATCGTAAGACAAATGGCCGCGAACGCCCAGTTGGGCGAGTTGAACCAGATAATCCCTTCGAAACCAAGGCGGTTGAGCACATCATTGACGACACCATACTCGGAATGGAAGAACCACGCGAAGATGAGACCTGCGAAGGAAAGTGGCAGCGCCCAAGGGATGAGAAGCGAAAGGCGAACAGGCCATTGCGTGCGGAAGGGAAGGTTGGCAAGCAGCGCCAGTGCGAGGCCCATCAGCAGCGCACCTGGAACGGTGATCAGGGTGATCAGCACCGTGTTCCAGGTCGTTTCCCAGAAGACCGGATCTTCGAGCATTAGAC
This sequence comes from Agrobacterium sp. 22094, assembly GCF_052046015.1. Lineage (NCBI taxonomy): Bacteria > Pseudomonadati > Pseudomonadota > Alphaproteobacteria > Hyphomicrobiales > Rhizobiaceae > Agrobacterium > Agrobacterium sp. 22094. Next base: position 64,012 of record NZ_JBQEPX010000004.1, read on the forward strand.
GATAGTTATCGAGGCCGACAAACTCAGCCGGCAGGCCGGACGTCAGGGAAAGGCTGAACAAACTCGTGTAGCCGAGTTTCAGCACCGGATAGACGATGATGAGCGCAAGCAGGATGCCTGCAGGCGCTAGCAAGAGGACGGCAAGCGCGCGATCGCCAAGATCGAGCCAGTTCGTCCAGCGAGGAGCGGGTTTTTCCGCACCATGCGTGACGTGCAGAGACGAGGTCATCACCGTCGCATCTCCCAAACGAATGTGAATTGATGTTTAAGGGAGTGCTGGCAACTGCGCGACACTCCCCAAAACCTTAGCGGATGATACGCTTCAGGCGCGCTTCGATTTGCGCAGCGCCATCTTCAGGCGTGGTAACGCCAGCAAGGACGGCATTGACAGTCGTACGAATGACTTCGCTCACCTCGTTGTAGCGCGGGGTGACCGGGCGAGGCTTGGCGGTCTCGACCACCTGCAGCGCATCAGCAAACCAGGGCGCCGCCTTCAGCACGGCTTCGTCCTTATAGGCAGCAGGGTATGTCGGCAGCAGCGACCCATTGACCGCCATGAAGGTGGAGGTGTCCTGGCTTGACAGGTATTCAACCAGCTTTTGCGCCTCATCCTTGTGGTTGGAATAGGCTGAAACGCCCCATTCCCAGCCGCCAAGGCAGGTGGCCTGTTCGCCACCGGTAACCGCTGGAAGGCGAGCAACACCGACCTTGCCCACCACGGCAGAATCCTTGCCCTGAGACTGTGCCCAGGCATAGGACCAGTTGACGGCGAAGACGACGTTGCCGGCCTGGAATTCCTTGCGCGTATCATCCGTCGCGACTTCGGCGATATTCTTCTTCGCTACACCCTGATCGACGAAGCTCTTCCAGAGCTTGAGCGAATTGACCGCTGCCGTCTTGTCGAAGGTCAGCTTGCCGTTCTCCACAAGGTTCTTGCCCTGGCTCCAATAGGGCAGGAGGAAGGTGCAGACAGCACCCTCGATCGCCTTACCCTGGAAGGAGAGGCCCTGGAGGTCCGGGTTCTTTTCGCCTTCAGCGATCTTCTTGACCGCAGCCGTCAGTTCATCCCATGTCTTTGGCGGGGCGATGCCGTATTTGTCCAGCAGGTCCTTGCGATAATAGAGGAACATGGAGTCAGCGAAGGCAGGCAACGCGACGACCTTTCCATTCACGGTATTGGCCTCCGCATAGGCAGGCAGATAGGCCGACATGTCCTTGCCCTCGAACGGCACAGTCCAGCCTGCGGCAGCGAATTGCGCCGGGCGGATGACGTCGAGGATCAGCACGTCTAGCGACGGGTCCTTGGCTGACATGATGGTGTTGAGATACTGCGCCTGGGCTTCCGACGTGTTGCCGCCTGTTTCGATCGCGACCTTCGTGCCCGGGTTGGCCGCCTCGAATTTGTCGAGCACCTGGCGCCAGACCTGCGGTTGATGCTGGCTTGAAATATAGACCTTGAGATCTGCGGCAGATGCCAGAGATGTCGTCAGGCCGAGCGCCAGCAGTGCACCCGTTATAATCTTGATTGTCATTCCATCCTCCCGTTGAACCTTGACTGCGCGGACCTTTTTATCGTCCTGCTTTTAATTGATGACCCGCTCGCTTTGTGCATCGAACAGATGAATTCGCGATGGATCGACGCCGATGCGGATCGTCTCGCCCACTGTGGGTCGTGCGTCGGGCGCCATGCGCGCCGTCAGCATATCGTCGCCGATCTTGAAGTGGACGAGCGTGTCAGAACCCAGCGGTTCTACCACCTGGACTTCCGCCGACATCACGGCAGCATCATCGACGACGCCGCCAAAGTGCTCTGGACGGATACCGACCAGTATCTCCTGCCCATCCAGCGCACCTGCCTTGCCGAGATTAAGTCCATTGCTGAAGAGGCTGTCGCCATTGCCGAAGAGAACCTTGCCTCCCGACATGCGGGCGCGGGCAAAATTCATCGCCGGCGAGCCGACGAACCCGCCGACGAAGGCGCTCTGCGGCTTGTTGTAAACCTCATCCGGCGTGCCGACCTGCTCGATCTCCCCACCCTTCAGAATGACGATCCGGTCGGCGAGGGTCATCGCCTCCACCTGGTCGTGGGTGACGTAGATGATCGTCGTGCCGATCTGCTGATGCAGACGCTTGATCTCGGTGCGAACCTGACCGCGCAGTTTGGCATCGAGGTTCGATAGAGGCTCATCGAAAAGGAAGACCTGCGGCCGGCGGACGATCGCCCGGCCCATGGCCACGCGCTGGCGCTGGCCGCCGGAAAGCTGGCCGGGGCGCCGGTCGAGCAGATGAGCGATGCCAAGCATTTCCGCAACTTCATTGATGCGCTTATTGGCGTCGTCCAAGGCGACGCCTCGCACCTTCAGGCTGAAGCCCATATTCTCGCGCACGGTCTTATGCGGGTAAAGCGCATAGTCCTGAAAGACCATGGCGATGTCGCGTCCGCGCGGCGGCAGATTGTTCACAACCGTATTGCCAATACGGATTTCACCGCCGCTGATGCTCTCGAGCCCGGCCACCATACGAAGCGTCGTGGACTTGCCGCAACCGGATGGACCCACGAAGACCACGAACTCGCCATCGGCAATCTCCAGATCGATGCCCTTGACGATGCGGAGCGAGCCATAGCTCTTTTCCAGTTTGCGCAGGCTTACCGAAGCCATTCATTCCTCCCAAGCTCGTCATTGCCGACGAGTTCCTTGACAAAAATCATAACTGCGAAAAAAAAGAAATCAATAGTGTATCAATTTTATTCCAGTGCGGGTGTTTCGTTCTAGTTTTTGTTGATTTTGCGAGATAATTTTCGCAACGCTGCTGCGGCATAGGCATATCGGTCTTTACCGGAGCTCTCACCGCAATCTGCTGACATAGCGGGCAACGGTATGGTCATACCATGTGTGAGACACCTCGGCCTTTTCTCCATCGTGCGAGTGACTGATGCGCAGGACATGCGGCAGCAGATCGCCGCTTGCAGGGCGGAAGGTGGCAGGCGACCAATCAGGGACGTGACCAAGATCGATATAGTCCTCCGCCTTGGCGATCCAGAGGTTCAGTCTCGTGCGGTAATAGAGATAGAGAGATTCGGACAGATCTTCTGGCACGATCGAATCGACATAGGAACCGTCGAGCCAAATCTCCTCGATGGCGGCAACCTTGCCTCCAATCTTTCGCAGGCGGCGAATGCGATGCCCCTGCAATGACCTGCCGAAGGAAGGGAGGCTTGGATCTTTCGTCTCAAGGCTGACGCTTAGAATCTCGGCTGTTGGCAGGCCACCGCCTTCGATCAACTCCAACCGGAACAGGGCGTAGACGCTCTGCGGATCGTTGATTGCGCGGATGTAATTGCCTGAGCCTTGAATGCGCTCCAGCAGGCCACGGCTCTCCAGTTCGGCCAGCGTTTTGCGCAATGTGCCGACGGCAATCCCCAGCTCTTTTGCCATGTCTCTTTCCGGCGGAAGTTTCTCGCCATCGATCAAACGGCCCGCTGCAATATCACGCACCAATGTCTCGGCGATCTGGAGATACACGGGCAGACTTCCCTTTGAGCTCTTCATTTTCAACGCCTTTCCTCCCGCGGCATAAAAAATTGATACATCATTGATTTACATCAAGGCCGATGATATTCAAATAGACATTGGACGTTTTGGGAGGATTTTTATGACCGTTGTGCCCGTAACCTCAGCTGACCTCGACGCTGCCGAGGTGTCCTGGTTTTCGGCGCTCTGCTCCGATGATTACGAGTTTCTTGGCGTGCCAGACGGTCGCCTGCGCTCTAGCTGGGATCATTGCTCCTCCATCGTCAAGAAAGCTGAAGAGCTGAAGTTTCGCAACATCCTTTGCCCATCCTCCTATCAGGTCGGCCAGGATACGCTGAGCTTCGTTGCCGGATGTGCGCCGATCACTGAGGATATCAACTTCCTTGCTGCAATCCGTTGTGGTGAGATGCAGCCCATCATGCTGGCGCGCACTGTCGCGACGCTCGATCACATGCTGAAAGGTCGTTTGACGTTGAACGTCATCAGCTCCGACTTTCCGGGTGAGGTCGCCGACAGTGCCTATCGTTACAAGCGCAGCCACGAGGTGGTGGAAATCCTGCGTCAGGCCTGGACGCGTGATGAAATCAATCATGATGGCGAAATCTATCAGTTCAAGAACGTCACCACCGAACCGGCGCGTCCCTATCAGCAGAATGGCGGACCGCTGCTCTATTTCGGCGGCTATTCGCCGGATGCGTTGGAACTCTGCGGTGCCCAATGCGACGTTTACCTGATGTGGCCTGAGGTGAAGGAACAACTGGCCGAGCGCATGCGCGCCGTGCATGCACGTGCCGAAGCCCATGGCCGCACGCTGGATTACGGTCTGCGCGTACATATGATCGTTCGCGACACGGAAGCCGAAGCGCATGAATACGCCGAACATCTCGTCTCGAAGCTCGATGACGAATATGGCCGTCAGATCCGTGCCCGCGCGCATGACAGCATCTCGCTTGGCGTCGCCCATCAGGCAAAGGCTCGCGAACAGGCTGACCAATTCGGCTACACCGAGCCCAATCTCTGGACCGGTGTCGGGCGCGCCCGTTCGGGATGTGGTGCGGCACTTGTCGGTTCCACCGATCAGGTCCTGACGAAGCTTGAGGAATATCAGAAGATGGGCATCCGCGCCTTCATCTTCTCCGGTTATCCGCATCTTGACGAGGCCGAGCATTTTGGCCGTAAGGTTCTGCCGCAAATGAAGACCTGCTCGTTGCCGCATGTACGTGGACGCGTTCCGGCACAAACCCCTGCAACACCTCTTGGCAATGGAGAGCGCCACTAATGCAACGCATCGATATCACATCCGGGCTTTCCTTCAGCCGCATCGTTTACGGCATGTGGCGGATCGGCGATGACACCGACACCTCACCGCGCCATGTGCAGGCGAAGATCGAGGCCTGCCTGGAACAGGGCATCACCACCATGGATCAGGCCGATATTTATGGCGGCTATACAGCGGAAGCCATTCTGGGCAATGGGCTTAGAGAGACGCCATCGCTGCGCGACAGAATCGAAATCGTCACGAAATGCGGCATCGTTGCTCCCGCCGGCCGCCATTCCGCTGCCCGCGTCAAGCATTACGACACAGGTGCGAAGCACATCAACGCGTCCGTCGAAGCCTCGCTGCGCGACATGAATACAGATCGTATCGATCTGCTCCTGATCCACCGTCCGGACCCGATGATGGATCCGGAGGAGACCGGTGAGACGCTGGATGCGCTGGTAGCCTCCGGCAAGGTCAGGAGTGTCGGCGTATCGAATTTCCGGCCTTGGGATTTTTCGCTGCTGCAATCCAACATGACGGAAGAGCTGGTCACCAATCAGATCGAGATCAGCCTTGCTGAAACGTCGGCTTTCACCAACGGCGATCTTGCCTATCTCCAGGAGCGCGCGCTGCCGGTAATGGCCTGGTCGCCCCTTGGTGGCGGGTCGCTGATGGGCAAAGATGGTCCATTGTCCGACGCGCTAGAGCGCATCGCCAAGGAGAATAATGTCGATGCGGCCGCCGTTGCTGTGGCTTGGCTGCTGGCCCATCCGGCGAAGATCCTGCCGGTGATGGGAACCAACAATCTGGCCCGTATCGCTTCCATTTCGGATGCCGAAAAGGTCGAAATGGACCGCCAGACATGGTTCGAACTCTATACGCTGGCAAATGGTCGTGAGGTGCCCTGATGACATCGATGAGCAGTGTGAACACGCAGACCGAGCATCTCTTTGTTCCAGACGCGACGACCGCGCGAAGCTTCCGCAATGCGCTTGGAAACTTTCCAACGGGTGTGACGGTGGTGACGGCCGATACGGCCAACGGGCCGCTTGGCATGACGGTCAACAGCTTCTCGTCCGTGTCGCTCGACCCGCCGCTGGTGCTCTGGTCTCCAGCTAAGACCTCAACCCGCCACGACTTCTTCATCGGCGCGACAAATTTCGCCATTCATGTTTTGGACGCCGAACAGGACGCTCTTTGCTCGCGCTTTACGCGCGGCGGCCGCGGCTTTGAAGAGTTGGACTGGGAGCGAAATTCAGAAGGCGTGCCGATCATTCCGGGGACGTTGAGCCGCTTCGAATGCGCCCAGGCGTCAGTTCACGATGCGGGCGACCACTCCATCATCATCGGTCGCGTCCTTCGTGCCGCCCACCGGGAAGGCGACCCATTGTGCTTCGCCCGCGGCGCCTTCGGACGCTTCACCGTTAACGCGTGACGCTGTCAGCACTCAGCCCTGAAACAGCGCCAAAACCGCCGAGATCACCGTCGCGCCACCGATCGGCGCGACGAGCGCCAACACGGCGTTGAAGATCAGCACCCAAATCAGAACTTTCTGCTCGCGCTCGGAAAGCTGCCGATACTCCGGTTTCCGTGGAGGCGGTTCGGGTTGCTGTCGATAGTAGCCTTCCAAATCACGATACATGCCGTTTCCCTCGCACCGTATTCATAAATATACTACCAATGGCTCGGTCTGGATTACAAGATGGACCGACAAATCGAAGATCTCTGAGGCGCACCCCTCTTTGTTGTCGATGCACCAACTGGTGCATGAAACCATACGCTTGTCGGATGGTAAGCGACGCTTGCGACGCCACTCACCTTGCCTATTCGTGGCCTAGAAAAGGTCTTGAGGAATGGGAAGACGGTCGTTTTTCGGCGCAGGTCCGAGCTTTGACGTTGGTAGGCGCACGGGCCTTGCCCATTCCCGCCGCGCGTCTTCCGAGAGAACGAGGCCGTGGCCGGGGCGATTGGGTGCGTAAGCATAGCCATCGCGAATTTCGATCGGCGTTTCCACCAGATGGTCGTAGTTCTGGAAGGAGTATTCCAGCCATTCCACTTCAGGCAGAGCTGCCGCCATATGAATGCCGACTTCCAGGAACGTGTTGCCGAGGCTGACGGGGACGCCCATTTCGGCAGCGAGCCAGCCGATACGCATGACATCCGTGACCTGGCCATGAACATTCAGAAGGTCGGTACCGTGGTTCTCCAGAAGGATGCGCTTTCCCGGCATGTCGAGATACTCGCCGCTGTTGATTTGAGTCCAGTTGACGGCGTGGCGTAACGTCCGCAGCCCCTCAAAGTCATGACGCAAAATCGGGTCTTCGACCCAAAGAAGATCGTGGCCCGCATCTCGAATGGCTGTCAATTTGACCAGCGCCTCTTTTGAATTCCAGGCTTCGTTGGGATCGATCATGACCAGCGACCCGGCCGGCACCGATTCCCGCAAAAGCTCCAGTCGTCTCAAGTCCCGCTGAAAGTCCGGGTGGCCGACCTTGATCTTGAAGGCTGTGTATCCAATGCTGGCCGCATAGGAGAATAGAGCGCGGAAGGCTTCGTCGCTGAGGTGAAAATCAAGTCCGCTTGCATAGGCGCGAACGCGGTCTCGTCTGCTTCCAAGAAGCTGGTGAAGCGGTAGGCCCGCTTCTTTTGCTGCAAGGTCCCAAAGAGCAACCTGCAACGCCTCGTGGAATGGTAAGGAAAAGGCGCGCTGATTTCCGCCACGAGGTCTATTGACGCGATGCACGAGACCTATGGCCTTTTGTCCCTTAATCGTCGGCCAAACTTCGGTTTCGAAAACCGTCTCAATCTCTGCCTGATCGGGCAGGGGATAAAACAACGACTGAATGAACCCCAGTCCGATCTCACCGCTTTCGGAGACCAGTTCCAGGGCAGCGACATTGGTATCGTCGATGCGAACCTGACTATCGCCAATTACTCTGTCGCGGGCAAACTGAAATCGCGTTATACGGAATTGAGAAATAGACATGATGCGCTCTTTGATCGTTTAATGAGATCCACTGATCTATCAGAAGGAAAAATTTTGTCATCATGAAAAACATGCCGGAGCGAAGAAGTGCGAGTTCGAATGTAGCGACGTCGGGTGCTCCGCGCCTGAGCGATGTCGCTTATGAGCGTATCCTCGAAAGCCTGTTCGAAAGAAGGGTGCCGGTGGGAGCGTTCATTTCGCAAAATGAACTATGTGCGATCGTGGATGTGCCGGTCGCCCCGCTGCGTGACGCGCTGCGGGTGCTGGAGACGGAAGGCATTCTGACAATCCATCCCCGCTCCGGCATCCAGTTCATCCGGCCTGGACTTGAATTGACGCGATCCACCTATCAATTCCGATCGATCGTAGAGCGCGCCGCCGTGCGGGTCTTTGCCGAGGAGGGGGATGAAAATGTCACAAATGCGCTGGAAGTCCGGCATTCCAGGCTCTTGCGCCGTGTCGAGCGCGACGGGATAGGGCCGGAGCAGATACAGGAGATGGATGCTCTGGAAATGGAATTGCATGGGCAGATCATCCAGGCGTTGCGCAATCCGTTGATCGAGAGTGCGTATAGACGCATGCACAATTATCTCAGATTGCTGCGTCTGGAGCGAAAGGTCACGCCACCCATCATGACCCGAACGCTCAAGGAGCATCTCGATATTCTCGAGGCTTGCGGCACGAGAAATCCCGACGCTGCGGAGAAAGCTCTTTATGCCCACTTTCAGGCAGCCATGCAGCGTAACCTCGGCTTGGTCTGATTTGCCATCGCGAAATAAGGGCGGTGGGGACTGTCCCGTGTTGCTTACCTCAAAGAAGGGTGCTAGGTTCGACTGATAGATCAGAAAGGGAGTCTGATCTTTTGGGAGGTCTTCATGCAACTTAGCAAACGCGAATTCTTGGCCGCGGGCGCGGCGCTGGCCCTGGCCGCAGGCCTGCGTAACGCCAACGCCGCTACGTCCATCAGCTACTGGCATCATTTTGCCAGTCAGTCGGAGATGGCAGGGCTGGCTAAAATCATTCAACTCTTTGCAGCAGCACATCCGGATGTGTCGGTCACGCAGGAGAACATCCCCAATTCCGAATACATGGCGAAAGTGTCTTCGGCCGTTGTTGCCGGCGGCCGACCGGACACCGGCATGGTGATCGCCGAACGTATTGCCGACTTGACGGCGATGGACGCCCTCGTCGATATTTCCGATCGCGTCAATACGTGGGATGGTAAAGCCAATCTCCCGGACAACCGCTGGGCGGGCATGTCGCATGATGGCGCGATTTACGCGGTTCCGGCCTACGCATTTGTTGACTGGATGTATTACCGCAAGGACTATTTCGAGGAGGCGGGCATTGCCGGTCCTCCGAAGACCTTCGAGGAATTCCTGACGGTTAGCCGCAAGCTGACGGACCCTTCCAAGAACCGCTATGCATTCGGTATGCGCGGTGGTGCGGGTGCCTTCAAATACGTCATCGACGTGATGGAGGCCTTCGGTTCGCCGATCGTCAAGGACGGTCAGGCGGCCATTGACAAGCCGGCTGCCGTGGAGGCAATAACCTTCTATGCCGATCTGTTCCGTAAGGAAAAAGTCGCGCCGCCAAGTGCGCCGAACGATAGCTACCGCCAGATCATGGAAGGTTTTAGAACCGGTCAGACGGCGATGATCTGGCATCATACGGGCTCGCTGATCGAGATTTCGACCGCCCTCAAGCCCGGCGTTCAGTTCAGTACGGCGCCCATGCCAGCGGGGCCGAAGGCGCACATTGCGCGCGTAGCCTATGCGGGCAACGGCATCTTCAAGGAAGACAATATCGAGGCCGCGTGGAAGTGGATCAGTTTCTGGGGTCAGACCGACGCGGCAATCGCCCTTCTTGAAGCCACCGGCTATTTTCCCGCATCCACAGCCGCGCTGAAGGATGAGCGAATAACAGGAAATCCGATCTATGGCGCGGCAACACAGACGCTTGATTTCGGCCGTCTGCCGAACGGTTTCGTGGGTGCTGCGGGATGGTCTGAGAACGTCGTCAATCCCACCTTCCAGGCGGTTCTGACGGGGCAACTGCAGCCAGATCAGGCTGTCGATCGCATGATAGAAGGTCTTGAGACCGCCCTTCGCTAATCGCCTTTAGGCGCGGTACGTCCAAGCGTACCGCGCGCCAAGCAGGGACGGCGTCCAAGCCGCATGTTCATGACCTCACATTCCAGACGCCCATTTCTCAGCGACCTCGGAGAAATCTCTGAGACGCGATACTGGGTTTATCTTCTTCTGCTGCCGAGCCTTCTGTTACTCTTTCTCGTCGTCGCCTATCCCACGATTTATGGCTTCTTCATCAGTGTGCGCGAGATGCGTCTGACACGACCAGGCCTTAACGGCTGGGTGGGGATGAAGCACTATGCTGCGATGATGTCGGACCGCGTTTTCTGGATTTCGCTGAAGAATACGGCGATCTGGGTGGTCGCAGCGGTGACGATCGAAATGGCTCTGGGCTTCGTTGCAGCCCTCGCGTTGAACCGCAACCTGCCGGGAACGAAGATTTTCGGCATCCTCATTCTTCTCCCCTATTTTCTTCCCAATGTTGTTGCCGGACATATGTGGGCGCTGCTTCTCGACCCCCGTCTTGGCGTCATCAACGATATTCTGGTCCGGCTCGGTATTTTGAGCACCTATAAGGCGTGGTTTGCAGATCCGAATACCGCATTGGCCGCAACGATCCTCGTCGAGGCCTGGCACGGTTTCCCGTTCTTCGCGCTTCTCTTTCTCGCCGGCCTTAAAGGTATTCCGGAAGACTTGTACAAGGCAGCCGCGGTGGACGGCGCAGGCGCTTTTACCAAGTTCAGATTGATCACTGTGCCGATGTTGAAGACGGTCATCACAGCTGCCGTGATCCTGCGTGTCATCAGCCTTGTGAACTCGCCTGATCTTCTGCTGGTTCTGACCGGCGGAGGGCCTGGCAATTCCACGCAAGTCCTTTCGCTCTACGCTTTCCAGACAGCGTATCGCGACTTCAATTTTGGCTATGCGGGTGCTCTGTCCGTGGTGATGTTCTTCATCCTCATGGTCTTTGCAACGATTTACATCCGCTTGGCGCGCATCACGAGGGAATGAACGATGTTTAAAAGCAAACGCCAACGGCGCGTGGCGGGCGACATTCTGACCTATGTCGTTCTGTTTACCCTGGCAGGGTTTTGCCTTGGGCCGATGGTCTGGATGTTCCTGACGTCTTTGAAGCCGGAGGCCGATATCGTCACCTCTGAGATGCAGTATATTCCCCGGCACGTCACATTCGAAAACTACGTGGCGATCTGGACCCAGTCGAATTTTCCAGTGCTGATTACCAACAGCTTGATCGTCACCACCATTACGGTCGCGATCTGTGTGGTGGCGGGAACGCTCGCGGCCTATGCCTTCGCGCGCATCACCTTCCGCGGGCGCAACAACATTATGCTGGGATATCTGCTGGTCCGCATGTTTCCCGCAGTGATGATGATCATTCCGCTTTACGTCATGATGAGGACGGTGGGGTTGGTCGATAGCAGGTTTGGCCTGGCGCTGGCCTATACGAGCTTCCTGCTGCCGCTGTTTGTCTGGATGCTGAAAGGCTTCTTCGATGCCGCGCCCAAGGAGCTTGAAAGCGCAGCACGTATCGATGGTTCGACCCGTCTTGGCGCCATGGTCCGCATCGTTCTGCCGCTGGCGCGAAACGGCCTTGTCGCAAGTTCGGTCTTCATCGCCATCGCCGCGTGGAATGAATTCATCTTCGCGTTGATGCTGACCACGGGGCAGGGGTCTCGAACCTGGCCTGTCGGCCTTCAATTGATGGTTGGGGAATTCCAATTGCCCTGGGGCGTTCTGGCCGCGGGCGGCATTCTCAGCATTCTTCCCGTCATGCTCCTCTTTGCAATCGTTCAGCGCGCAATGGTTCAAGGCCTGACGGCCGGGGCCATCAAGGGCTAAAGGAACAGTTTCATGGCAACACTTTCCCTCAACAACGTCCGCAAATCCTACGGTGCACTCGAAGTTCTGCATGGCATAGATATCGAGCTGGAGGATGGTGGATTTCTGGTGCTTCTTGGCCCGTCCGGCTGCGGCAAATCCACCTTGCTCAACATCATTGCCGGACTTGACGAAACCTCCAGCGGTGACATCGCCATAGGCGGGCAATCGGTCTCCGACCTGCCGCCCAAGGACCGTAACATCGCTATGGTCTTTCAGTCCTATGCGCTCTATCCCACCATGTCGGTGGAGCGGAATATCGGCTTTGGTCTGGAGATGCGCGGAACACCGGCAGATCAGCGACGTGAAGCGGTGACACGTGCGGCAGAGATGCTGCAGGTCAGCCACCTCCTAGACCGCAAGCCCGCCAATCTCTCAGGCGGCCAGCGCCAACGTGTAGCAATGGGCCGCGCCATCGTCCGCGATCCGGATTTGTTCCTGTTCGACGAGCCGCTCTCCAACCTCGACGCGAAGCTTAGGGTCGAGATGAGGACCGAAATCAAACGGCTTCATGAGCGATTGGGAACGAGCATCGTCTACGTGACCCACGACCAGATCGAAGCCATGACGCTCGCGACAAAAGTGGCGGTCATGAAAGGTGGACATATCCAGCAACTGGCAGATCCGCGGACGATCTATGAGCGCCCTGCCAATATGTTCGTTGCTGGGTTCATTGGCTCGCCAGCCATGAACTTCATCAATGGTCGCTTGGTAAAACACGGCTCAGGCTGGCTGTTCGAGGCACAAGGCGTTGCGCTTGATTTGGGTCCCACCGATAGCAATTGGTCTGAGAAAGACGTCATTCTCGGTGTGCGACCCGAAGAGTTCAAGATTGCGCGCGGCGATGAGGTGGCACCATTTTCCGGAAGGATCGATGTGGTGGAACCGACAGGACCGGATACGATGCTGACCGCACTGATTGGTGATCAGACGGTCGTTGCGCGTGTAGAGCCCCGCTTTTCAGGGAAGCGAGGAGGCGGCATCCGCTTTGCTGTCGATGTCGCGAGTCTCAATCTCTTCGATCCGCAGACACAGCTGAGACTGGATTGGCGATGATGTCCTTCTACAGCGGCCTCCATCGGCTTTTTGAATAACAGAAGCGCTTGTTGAAGGCATTGGAGAAATACTGGCTGGAATTGACGCCGCTACTCCGCGCAATGTCGGTCACGCCGGTCGTGCTGAGGTTCTGCATGAGGCAGGATCAAGAAAATGCACATAGCCGTCTCGGACCAACATACGGGTTGCCGGTCGAGTGTAATTGCCAGGGCTGGCTGACGATGCGTTGGGGCGGATAGAAGTAATAAGCGGACCGGCAGAAGGGGACTTCGAAATGGCCCCCTTTTGTCTGTTTGAGCTCCAAGTGATCTGATAGAGCGCATGAAGCGTGGTTTATTTTACCCCGCCTGAGACGAAGGCCTGCAATTCGGGCGTCTTCGGTTGCTCGAACAATTCCTTGGACGGTCCCATCTCCCAAATCTTGCCTTGGTGCATGAACACGGTCACATCTGCCACACTGCGTGCGAAGTTCATTTCGTGTGTCACAAGCAGCATTGTCATTCCTTCTTTCGCGAGTTGCTCCATCACGAGCAAAACTTCACCGGTCAGTTCCGGATCGAGAGCCGACGTCACCTCATCGAAGAGCATAACCTTTGGCCGCATCGCCAGAGATCTTGCAATCGCCACGCGTTGCTGCTGCCCGCCAGACAGCATGTCGGGATAGGCATCGAATTTCTCGGAAAGTCCGACCTGGGCAAGCACCTTTCGAGCCAGCGTTTCCGCTTCCTCATGTCCGACGCCCTGCGTGATCCTGGGTGAGAGCGTGATGTTCTGACCGACCGTTAGGTGAGGGAAGAGATTGTAGCTCTGGAAGACGATGCCGACATCTTTGCGAAGCTCTCTGAGCTTTGCCTGATCCTGTTCGACTTTGTGGCCAGCGACTGTGATGCTGCCTGCTTGAAACTGTTCAAGCCCATTGATGCAGCGAAGCATGGTGCTTTTGCCAGAGCCACTCCGGCCGATGACGGCGACAACCTGTCCGGCGTCGACGGTAAGTGAAACGCCCTTCAATACCTCGAGCGCACCATATCGCTTGTGAACCTGATCAATTGCTACGACCGACATGAAGGACCCTTTCAAGATAGCGGCTGAGACGCGACAGCGGGAAGCAGATCGCGAAATAGAGGATGGCAACCACGAGGAAGACCTGAAACGGTCTGAACGTCGCGTTGTTGACGAGCTGTCCAGCACGAGAAAGCTCCACGAAGCCGACGACGGAAACGATGGACGTATTTTTAACGAGTTGGACGAGAAAGCCGACCGTTGGCGGCAGCGAGATGCGCAGTGCTTGTGGAAGGATGATGTAGCGGTACTGCTGGAAACGCGTCAGCGCCAGAGATGCTGAAGCCTCCCACTGCTGCTGGGGGACGGCCTGGATGGAGCCGCGCCAGATTTCCGCGAGATAGGCCGAAACGTAGATCGACAAAGACAGGGAAGCTGCAAGCAGCGGTGGAAGTTCAAAGCCGAAAAGGGTCAGTCCATAATAGGACATGAACAGGATCATCAATACCGGAATGGACTGGATGACGGTAATGTAACCCGCAGCGATGCTCCGAAGCACCCAATTTTGCGCCAATCGCATGATGGCGAAGACACCACCTGCAAGAGACCCGATTGCAAAGGCGATGCCTGTCAGAAGCACCGTCCAGCCAGCAGCACGCAGAAGAAACAGAAATTCGGGCCAACCAAATGTCGACATCAGGCGATCCCCTCCTTGACGGTCACTGGCGGGGTGACTTTCACCCGGCGGCGAAACAGCCATTGGCCGAGCCACGCCAGAATAAGTTTCAGCGTCAGTGCAAGGACGAGATAGATGATCGTGACCACGATATAGGTTTCGAAGCTGCGGAAGGTGCGTTGTTCAATGATCGAGGCAGCGCCTGAGAGTTCCGGCACCGAGATGAAGGAGCATATGCTGGAGGCCAGCAGCATCAGGACAAACTGGCTCGACAAGGCGGGCCAGATCTTGGCAAAGGCTGGCTTCAGCATCACGTAGCGGAAAACCTGGATGCGGCTGAGAGCCAGCGACATTCCAGCCTCCACCTGCGAGCGGTGGATCGAATCCACACCGGCGCGGATAATCTCGGTCGCATAGGCGGAGAGGTTGAGCGTCATGGCAAAAAGCGCTGCCTGGGTGCCGGACATGCGAAAGCCGATCAGCGGCAGGCCGAAGAAGATCATGAACAGCTGAACGAGGAAGGGCGTGTTGCGCAACAGTTCGACATAGGAATCGACGCCGAAGCGGACTGGTCCGTTGCCGAGCGTTCGAAGTCCTACGAGGATGACTGCCACCAAAGTGCCGAGAACGATTGCCGTTGCCGACAGGCCGATCGTCAAGACGATACCGCGCAGGATGAGATCGGATTCGGCAAAGACCGATTCGAAGTGAAGTGTAAAATTCATGAGATGATGTCCTCCCGAGCATCCTTTGCCGGCGCGCACCCTTCAATGAGGCGCGCCGGGGATTTTCCGATCCGGATGGGAGCGTTTAAGGTGAAATGGCGCTTCACCTCGCTGCACTCCACTCTTGCCATCTGGCATATCCGGACGCGTCGCCGCTTCAAACGGTTGCCGGAAGCTGCTTAGAACGTCGGAAGCGTTGGCAGAGGAGTGCCGACCCACTTGCGGGCAATGGCATCCAGTTCACCATTCTGCTTGATGTAGTAGATGGTGTTGTTGAGCCACTGATGCAGGTCATAGGCATCTTTGCGAACGGTCATGGAGTTTGGCTGCATGCCGAAAAAGAACTTCGCTTCCGTTGTGGTATCGCCACGTGCGCGGATGGCGGCATTGGCCTGTGCGTCCGGCCCGGCGATTGCCTGAACCTGTCCGGAGAACAGCGCCTGCATGGTCGTCGCGTCGTCATCGAAGCGGAGGATGGTCAGGCCAAGCTCTTTCTCGCGATTGACGAACTCCCGTTCGACGCTCGAGCCTCGGTTTACGCCGACCGTCATGCCCTTGAGATCGTCCCACTTTTCGATCTTGGTATCTTTGTTGGAGTAAATGCCAACCTGGAAGGCACTGTAGGGAATGGTGAACATCACGGCTTTCGCGCGTTCAGGCGTGGGGGCCAAGGTCGCGATCAGAAAATCCACCTTGCCGGACTCCAGCGCGGGAATACGGGCAGGAGGAGTGAGCTGAACCATGGTGACCGAGACACCGAGATATTTGCCCACGAGCGTTGCGACATCGGCGTCATATCCGATGGGATTGCCTTGGGCGTCCACCGAGCCGAAGGGTGGTGCGCCGACGAGAACACCAATCTTCACCGAGCCGCGCTTGACGATCTCATCGACGCTTTGCGCGCTCGCTGAAAAGCTCGTGAACATTCCGGCGCAAACGGCAATCACAGCCGCCGCAATTTTAAAAGATTTCAAGAAGCTCATCACTCTCTCCCTTGTTTGATTGAGCTGTCATTCCCGGGCGTATTTCGACGACCGGACGTCCTTGCCCTTAGCGGGCGGCCTCCTTTACGATGTTGACGCAGTCGCGGTCTTGCAGCCGGCGATTGACGTTTTCTGCAATAGTATGTTGACGGCGTTTGATCGTGCCGTTAGTCCAGCCCGACATGTGCGGCGTCATGACCACATTATCGAGTTCGTGAAAGGGAAGCGCTGAAGGCTGTTTCGTCCGCTGGTCAGACGTCGGGTAGGCATACCAGGTGTCGATGACGGCGCCGCCGATCTTGTGGGTCTTCAACGCATCGTAAAGCGCCTGTTCATCGACGGTCGGACCGCGCCCGACATTGATGATGACGGCATCGGACTTCATGGCGGCGAAAGCACTCGCACCAACGATACCGCGTGTGGCGTCGATCAACGGGACCGAGACGACGATGAAATCCGCGGTCCCCCAAAAATTGTCCAACTGGTCCAGCGTGAATGACTGATCCACCAGATCCGACACATCCACGGGACTGCGATTGGCAACGCTGACCTGCATTTCGAAGGCTTTGGCGCGCTTGGCAACAGCTTTGCCAATATGGCCGAAGCCAAGCAGGCCGATCGTTTTACCGCATATCTCGCCGTGTAGGCGGTCGCTGGAGCCGGACCAATATGCCCATTCACCGCGACGCAATTTCTCGTCCGCATCAAGCAAAGGTACGTGACGATTGAGGATGGCACTGAAGATATATTCGGCGATGGCGGGGTCGTGGCCGAAGCAGTTGCAGACAACGGCTCCCTTCGGCATCAGATCGAGATTGACCGCGTCATACCCTGCGCCTGGAACATGAAACAGGCTCAATCGCTCCGGTTTCGGTAAAGAGGCATCGTATTTCACGCCGACAATCATGTCGGCTTGGCGATAGGTTTCCTTTTCGGTCTCGCTCGTGAGGACATCCGGCAGGATCACAATCTCTGCTCCATCCTGCACCAGCTTTTCAAAATCATTGCTGAAACACGCGGCGTTCTCACCGTGAAAAACGATCCGTGGCGACATATCTGCTCCTCCCACACTTATGTCTTCAATTCAAAAACCGGCAACGCCGACAAACCGCATTGGCTTATGTGCGAATGCGCTCCCCTGTCTTTGCTGCAAAAAATATCGCCTGACCGAGGTCGATGGTTGCCCATACCGGCTGCCCGATCGAAAGATCGCAGTAACCTGGAACGGTCACCATCACCGCATCAAGGTCGCCATCCTCGTCATGAGCGGTACGACCATCCTTCAGACGAACGGCTATGATGGAGTCCGCGCCAACGTGCTCGACCATAACCACGTCGCCACTCAGGGCGCCCTCGACAGGTGCGCTCGACACTGTAACGGCGTTGGGTCTGACGCCCAGCAGGACATCGGATGCGGTCTGTATTGCAGGCGGCGCGATAGGCAGAATGGTCGAACCAACGGTCAGTTCGTTGCCTCGTCTGTTGGTGACGATCAGGTTCATGGGCGGTGTGCCAATGAAACGCGCGACGTAAGTGTTGGCTGGATCGGTGTATATTTCCCGGGCAGTACCGAATTGCTGGATGACGCCGTCCCGCATCAGGGCGATTTTCGTGCCCATGGTCATTGCTTCAACCTGATCATGCGTCACGTAAACGAAGGTTCCGCCGATCTCCTTGTGAAGCCGTGAGATCTCCGAACGCATGGATGTCCGCAATTTGGCATCGAGGTTGGACAAAGGTTCGTCCATCAAGAACACTTCAGGCTCGCGTACCATGGCGCGCCCAAGTGCAACGCGCTGGCGCTGCCCGCCCGAGAGCGTACGCGGAAAGCGATCCAGCATCTCCGTCAGTCCAAGAATCTTGGATATCTTCGTCACCTTTTCGACGACGCGAGGAGAGTTTTCGATCCGGCGTTTCGCCATTCCGCCGATGACGGGCAGGTGATGCCAAAGACGAAACTCCTGCATCAGCAGGGGAAACGACATGTTTCGGCGAACGGAAAGATGCGGGTAAAGCGCATAGGACTGGAAGACGAAGGCGATATCCCTGTCTCCCGGCGGCAACTGGTCGACCCTCTTGCCGCCAATGACAATCTCACCTCCCGAGATGCTCTCCAGTCCAGCCAGCATTCGCAGCAATGTCGACTTGCCGCAGCCGGATGGTCCCAGCAGAACGAGGAAATCCCCTTCATCGATGGAGACGTTAATGTCGCGAATGACTTCCTTCGCACCGAATTTTTTCGAAATATTGTTGAGTTCAATAGCAGACATGACGTGCTC
Source organism: Agrobacterium sp. 22094 (assembly GCF_052046015.1). Classification (NCBI taxonomy): domain Bacteria; kingdom Pseudomonadati; phylum Pseudomonadota; class Alphaproteobacteria; order Hyphomicrobiales; family Rhizobiaceae; genus Agrobacterium; species Agrobacterium sp. 22094. Next base: position 82,502 of record NZ_JBQEPX010000004.1, read on the forward strand.
CCATCAGCCTTTGACGCTACCAGCGGTCATTCCCGAGACCACATAGCGTTGGGCGAAGAGGTAAAAGACGATGGCTGGCAGGGTGTAGATGACGCCAACTGCCATGACCGAGTGAATGGGTGTGGAGAGTTCACCGACGAAACTTGCAAGACCGACCGATGCTGTGCGCAGGGCCTCGCTGCTGACGAGAGTCTGGGCAAAAACGTACTCGTTCCAGCCGTGGAAAAAGGAGATCACGGCAGCGGCAGCAAGGGTCGGGGCAATCAGTGGGATGACGATGCCCAGCACGATATCCAGTCTGGAACATCCATCAACGCGTGCCGCTTCTTCAATCTCGAGGGGAATGCCATCGATCGCGCCCTTGATGATCCAGGTGATGACGGGCACGACGAAGGCTGTGTTGGCAAGGATCAGCCCCGTGATCGAGTTCAACATGCCGAGGTCTCCAAAGATCGAATAGAGTGGCACGACCAGCATGGCTTCCGGCAGCATCTGTGTGGCAAACAAGGCAAAGCCAAGCAGCGCCAAACCCGCAAAGCGGAAGCGTGACAAGGCATAGGCCGGCAAGACGGCGAGCAAAATGCTGAGGACCGTGGTGCCTGCTGCAACAAGAAAGCTATTCTTCAGCCAGGTGGCGACGGGGATCGTATTGAAGACATCGACATAGGTGCCGAGTTGCGACCAGTCGGGTAGCAGGCGAGAGGAGGATGCGAACAGCTCCGACGAGGGCGTCGTAGAGGTGACGAACATCCAGTAGATCGGAAAGGCCGCGAAACCCAGCATGAACAGAACTGAGAGGATACGCAGGTGCTGACCGTTTCGTAGCGTCGTCATCAGCGTTTTCCCTGTGCCTGTTCGGTCATCTGCGTGACCTTGAAATAGATGACCGTCACGAGCAGGGCGATGGAAAGACCGATCATGCCGATGGACGCTGCCGCTCCGAGATCGCGATAGACGAAGCCCTGCCGATACAATTCTATGACGAGCGTATTGGTCGCGCCGATTGGGCCGCCCTGGGTCATCAGCCAGATCAAGTCGAAACGGCGCAAGGACCAGATGGTAACGAAAAGCGTCAGCATCAGCACAGTCGGCTGGATGGTTGGCCAGGTTGCCGTCTTGAAAATGTTCAGGCGATCTGCCCCGTCGATGACCGCAGCTTCCTTAAGTTCCTGGGGGACACCCTGCAACGCAGCGAGAATGACAACCGAAGAGAACGGAAATATCTGCCAAATTGTCGTCAGCAGGATCGCGGGGAGCGCGAGCTTTGGATCATCCAACCAGTTTTCGCCGCCGAAGGGCAGACCGAGGCCCGTCAGCACGCGGTTGAAAATGCCGTATTGCGAATTGAATATCCAGGTGAAGACGAGGGCTACGGCAACCGACGGCGCTGCCCAGGGAATTGTTATCAGCGCGCGCGCAATACCGCGACCAAAGAAAGGCGAATCGAGAAGAAGGGCTGACCCCAGTCCGACGCCGATGGCGAAGACGACGCAGGCCACGGTATAGATCGCCGTCACCGACAGGACTTTCCAGAGTTCACCGTCCTCGATCAGGAACCTATAGTTGTCAAAACCCACAAACGGATTGACGCCCGGTGTCAAAAGGTCGGTTGCGGTGAAGCTCATATAGAACTGCTGAACCAGCGGATAGAACTGGAAAAGCAGCAGATAGATGCCGACGGGTGCGGCAAAGAGATAGGGCGTCCACGGATGGCCGTCGAGCCTTGCTCGAACGATTTGGGCGCGTTTCATCATTGACCTCGATCAGGAAACGAGTGGGTTTGCGGAGGCTTGATGGGAAGCCTCCGCATGTCACGTCACCGCAGTACACGCCGCTCGACCAGCAACTGGGCACGATCCATCGCTTCTTTCGGGTCCGCGTTTTCAAGAAGGACCTTCAAAACCTGTTCAAGCACGATTTGCTGGATTTCCGGCGTCTTTCCCTCGTGACCCATGACGAGTTGCGGAAGAGCATTTTGCATCTGCTCCTCATAGACCTTCAGCCACGGTTGTTTGGCTTGCTCTTCAGCAGACATGGCAAGCTTGGTGCCGACGCCGGTTCCCATCGCGGCCTGAAGGCTCTTCTGGTTCTCCGGCGCGTATGCCCACTTGATGAAAGTGCCGGCCGCATCCTTGTGCTTCGTATTGGCATTGACGACGAGTGCCGTCATGATGAGGCCCTGTGCTTTGTCCGGAAAGGGCGAAGGAGCGGCTGCAAAGGGCAGTTGCGGCGCATTTTGATGGAAGATGGCCGCTACGCCGCCATTGTCGATGTTCATGGCAATCTTGCCTTCCCAGAACATGCGACGATAGGTGGCGGCATCGGCGCCCTTCGGGGTAACGCCTGCGTCATAAACCTGCTTGTAAGCGGTGACGCCCTTGATGACGTCGGGACTGTTGAGCGTCAGTTTCCCGTCCTTGTCGCTCCAGCGTCCGCCGAAGCCAAAGACATAATTGCAGAGGTCCTGCCAAAAACCCGCACGCTCCGCCATCGTTGCGCGATAGGCGTAGCCGAAAGTCCCGTCTTTGGTTTTCTCCTTGGCTGCCGCCAGGAAGCTGTCGAAATCCTTCGGCGGTTCGGGGAGGATGTCCTTGTTGTAGAGCAGTGCGTAGCCTGTCGTATCGAACAACAGACCGTAACGAACGTCCTTGACCTTCATGAAGCGATCCGGACCAAGAAAATCATAGGCCTTGTCGTCGATCATATCGTTGAGCGGCATTAGTCGCCCCGACGGGATGGCCGCGAAAAAATCCGTCTGATCGAAGCGAATGAGGTCCGGGCCGCCTCCTCCGCCCATCTGGGTGAAGACAGTGTTGGCGAGGCTGGAGAAGGGGATCGCAATGGGTTCGACTTCGACCTGATCCTGACTTGCGTTGAAGGACTGTATCCACGCCTTCACGCGGTCGCCACGTCCTGCTTCGGCAAAGACGGCGGCGGCGAAGGTGATCTTATCCTTCGCGAATGCCGGTGCCGCCCATGGGGCGATGACTGCCATCATACTTGCCGCGAGAAGTGCCTTTGCTGCTCTTTTCATTCGTGTTCCTCCCTGAGTGATCTGCGGTACCTCCCAGCACCGCATTCGCAATAACATTTTGTGAAATTTCAATGGACTGGGTAAAGTTATGCTGTCCTCTGACCGGTATCGGCCCCGCACTCGCTCCTTCAGATCTCACTCAAATCTTGAAAATCGGCTCAATGCTACAATCAAGCAGCCTCGGATCGATGCCGGCTTCCATCTCAACGAACATGGAATCGACAAAGCCGATCAGGGCATCAGTGGCAGAAAGAGCTGTATCCAGATGCCGGTTCGCCACCGCATTCAGCACGGACAAATGGCAGTCGATCGTCGTCGACAGATCGGCTTGCCCATGGGTGATCGTATGATGAATGAAACCGATGCGGCGGTAGATTGTGTGCAGGGGCCGCAATGTGTGTTCGAGAAAGGGTTCGTCTGCTGCGGCCAGTAAGATCTGGTCGATACGACGATCCAGCACGTTGAATTCACCGAGCGTGATCTCGTCGCGACGTTCGCGCAAGGCACGTTCTATGTGTAGCATCTGATTGCGATGAGACAGGCTTGCGCGCTCGATTGCCAGTCTTACCACGAAACGTTCCATGTCTCTGCGCAACTGCAGCAGAAGACGCTCTCGTGCGAGATCGATTGGCGCTACTCTTAATCCGTGACGTGGAAGGACGATCAAAAGGGTGTCCGCTGCAAGGCGGCTAACGGCATTGTGGACAGGCGTGCGACCAAGGCCAGTGGCATCCTGGAGCTCCTGCAAGGTCAACTGCCTGCCGGGCTTCAGCTCGCAATTGATCAGGAGTTCCTCGATGCGCTCATAGGCAAGGTCGAAGAAATTGACTCTGTTTGCCCGCTTCGGCTTAGCGCCCTCGGTCACGAGCGCGGGTTTGGTCTGCTTGCGTGCCATCTCCGGTCTCCTCCCCGTCGCGGTCATGAAAGTCAGCGTATCAGTCGTATAAAACATGTTGTGAAATTTCACAAGCGATATTATTGTCCATTCAGAGGCTGGCTGGGAGGCTCGCCTTCTTGTCGGAATGAGATCGGGCGCGCAGCGGCGCGGCACGGGAGGAACGAATGAAAATTACGTCTATCGAGACGTTGCGAACCGAAGAGTTCGCAAACGTGCTGTGGGTTCGCGTCCATACCGATGCGGGAATTATCGGACTTGGGGAAACCTTTTATGGTGCGGGCTCGGTCGAGGCCCACATCCATGATGTGCTTGCAGGACGCCTGCTCGGTCGCGATCCCCTGAGAATCGAGGCACATGCGCGCGAGCTCGTGAACCTGCCGATGGCGCAGGCGTCCACTGGCGCTGAATACCGTGCGGCGTCCGCGATCGATCTTGCTTTGTGGGATATATTCGGGAAGGTGTGCGACCAACCGGTGCATCAGATGCTAGGTGGTCTCTGCCATGATCGAATCCCGATCTACAACACCTGTGCGGGTTACGGTTATGTCCGCTCGAACAAGATCAAGCCGGTCGATACCTGGAATTTCCGCGACAATTCAGAGGGGCCGTATGAAGACCTCAAGGGCTTCATGACCGATGCGGGAGCGCTCGCGGAGAACCTTCTGGAGCAGGGTATTTCCGCCATGAAGATATGGCCGTTTGACCCTGCCGCCATTGAGAATGATGGCCGTTACATCACAGCGGACCAGCTTCGAGCGGCCATCAAGCCGTTTGAGCAGATCCGCGCCCGGGTCGGTGATAAGATGCGGATCATGGTGGAGTTTCATAGTCTGTGGAACTTGCCCACCATCAAGAGGATTGCCCGTGAACTGGAAGCATTCGACCCGACCTGGTACGAAGACCCAATTCGAATGAACTCGGTATCGGCTCTTTCAGAGCTTGCAGCGTCAACGAGCGTACCGATTTGCGCCTCCGAAACGCTGGGTTCACGCTTCCCTTACAAGGACATGCTGGAGTCCGGCGCCATCGGCATCGTCATGACCGATCTCGTCTGGACTGGTGGCCTGACGGAGGGCCGAAAGATCGCTTCCCTTGCCGATACATACCACCGGCCCTACGCACCCCATGACTGCACGGGTCCGGTCGCCTATGCCGCTGCCGTTCATTCATCCTTCTCGCAGACCAACACGATGATCCAGGAATCGGTCCGGGCTTTCTATACGGGCTGGTATAAAGAGCTTGTCACCCATGTTCCTGTCATCGAGAACGGATTTGTCTTGCCAATGGAAGGACCAGGCCTCGGCACTGAATTGTTGCCGCAGGTTTTCGAACGTTCGGACCTGACGGTTCGCCGCAGCACGCTTTGAGGAGGAAACGATGAGCAGCCATTCCATTTTTGATCTTAAGGGTCGCACAGCACTGGTAACAGGCTCTTCACGCGGGCTCGGCCGGGCCATGGCGGAAGGCCTTGCCGTGGCGGGTGCCCGTGTTCTCATTAACGGCACTGACCCGTCCCGCGTGACGGAAGCGGTGGCCGAATTTCGCAAGGCGGGGCACGAGGCGGAGGCGGCGGCCTTCAACGTGACGGCTGAGGATGAGGTGAAGGCGGCGTTTGACGGGTTCGACGCGGCAGGAATTGCCGTGGACATTCTCGTCAACAATGCAGGTATCCAATATCGCAAGCCTATGGTCGAGCTTGAAACAGTGGACTGGCAGAGGGTCATCGATACCAACCTCACAAGCGCCTTCGTCATCGGGCGGGAAGCGGCAAAGCGGATGATCCCCCGCGGTTACGGCAAGATCGTCAATATCGGCTCGCTGACCAGCGAACTCGCACGCGCGACTGTTGCGCCCTACACAGTGGCCAAGGGTGGCATCAAGATGCTGACGCGGGCTATGGCAGCGGAATGGGCGCAGCATGGCATTCAGGCCAATGCCATCGGTCCCGGCTACATGCTGACCGACATGAATCAGGCGCTGATCGATAATCCCGAATTCGACGCCTGGGTGAAGGGTCGCACGCCATCGAAGCGCTGGGGCAAGCCGGAGGAGCTGATCGGCACGGCAGTCTTCCTGTCTTCATCGGCCTCCGATTACGTCAATGGCCAGATCATTTATGTCGACGGCGGAATGTTGGCCGTTCTTTAGAGCGCGGTGCGTCCCTTTGGATGCGCCAAGGACGCTTTATCTCTTTAAATCTACGCGTCGTCTTTTCCGAAATGGAGTCCGATTTCCGGGGGGGCGATGCTGGAGCAGCACGGGTATTCAAGGGAGGAGAAGACCATGCGAGGAGTCGTAATCCACGCACCGAAAGATTTGCGCGTTGAAGATGTTGGCGTGCCGCTCCTCGGTGAAGATGAGGTTCTCGTCCGAGTCGCTGTCGGTGGAATTTGCGGGTCGGATCTGCATTACTATCATCATGGCGGTTTCGGCGCGGTCCGCGTGCGTGAGCCCATGGCGCTTGGCCACGAATTTTCCGGTGTCGTGCAACAGGTCGGCGGGGATGTATCCCATCTCGTGCCGGGCATGCGCGTTGCGGTCAATCCCAGTCGACCCTGTGGCCATTGCCGCTATTGTGCCGAGGGGATGCAGAACCAGTGCCTTGACATGCGCTTCATGGGAAGCGCCATGCGCATGCCGCATGTGCAAGGAGGGTTTCGCGAAAGCGTCACGGTTCACGCGTCACAACTTGTACCGATAGACGACGCGTTGTCGATGGCAGAGGCGGCCATGGCCGAGCCTCTGGCGGTATGCCTTCACGCGGCGCGGCAGGCCGGATCATTGCTCGGCAAGCAGGTCCTCATCACCGGGGCTGGACCGATCGGCATGCTGAGCGTGCTGGTGGCGAGACGATCGGGCGCAGCGCGCATCGTCATTACCGATGTCGTCGATGCGCCTCTCGACCTGGCAAGGCGCCTTGGTGCTGACGAAGCGATCAACGTTTCGAGCAGTCCGGCGGCACTCGAGCCTTACCGTATCGAAAAGGGTACATTTGATGTGCTGTTTGAAGCGTCCGGAAATCAATCGGCGCTCGTCTCGTCTCTGGATGTGCTGCGTCCCGGCGGCGTCATCGTACAGCTTGGCCTCGGCGGCGAGATGACGCTTCCGGTCAACACAATCGTTGCCAAGGAACTGCAGCTTAGAGGCACGTTCCGCTTCCACGAAGAATTTCAGCTCGCGGTGGATATGATGGGACGGGGCCTGATCGACGTCAAATCTCTCATCAGCAGCAGCTTCCCGTTTGAACAGGCGCGGGATGCGTTCGAGCGCGCTAGCGATCGCTCGCAGAGCATGAAGGTTCAACTCGTCTTTCGAGGAGCAGACACATGAAGCCTATTGTTGCGACGCCGCTGACAGCAGAGAGTTTCGAATTCTTCGGCAACGTTTTCGACATATCCTCGCTGAAAGGCTCAGCCTTTGCGACTGGCACGTTCGATGCGACGAGCGAAGCGAAATTGCCGGTCTTGCAAATCGTTACCGTGGAGACGATCGCACCAGAGCTGACGATCCGTCAGCTTGAAACGCACCCGTATTCCTCTCAGACATTTCTCGCTTTGGATCAGGCGGCGTCCCTCATCGTTGTTTGCAAGCCTGGCGCGGACGGTCGACCGGATGTCTCGACCTTGCAGGCCTTCATTTCAGCGCCGCACCAGATCGTCACCTACAGGCGAAACGTTTTGCATCACAAACTCACCCCTTTGAAGGTGCCTGCGTCCTTTGCGATGACGATGTGCCACACGGGCGTTGGTGGAGACACGGTCCTGCATGATCTGCCAGAAGCCATCACTCTGGACGTCAATGCGGCTGCCCGGTAACCGAGCCCTTCCGGTGCGATGCTTCACCGTATGAAGGGGTGTCGAAAAAGCAAATTGCCCGCACGTCCTGGATCGGATTGATCTCAAAGCTGATCAAAAGGCTTTCCAGCCATGGGCGCTGTTTTGGTGAAGAGCAGATCCTGGTGTTGCCATTGCTCCTCGAAATCGGCGATGGAACGCGCGCTCATCTCCGGGTTGAGCGCGCCCAATTCTGCAGAGATGGCCTCCGCAAGCCCGATGCCTGGAACGACGGTTGCGTAGAAAGACGTGCTCTCTGCCGGTGCCAGCAGCAGATAATCGGCATTTTTTGCCAGTGCATCCACGGCTGCGTCGGTGATCACGCAGGTGGTTGCGCCCTTGGCCTTGGCCTGAGCGGCAGCCCTGATCGCAGAATTATAGAGGCGCCAGAAGGTAAAGATTATGACGACATCGTTTTCCTTCACATCGCCCAAAGCATTGGCGATCATCACCCCGTCGGTTGCAAGCTCCATGCGATAGCCGCAGAGCGTGGCGTGGTGTGCGAGGATGTTGGCAATCGAAGCGAAACTGCCCGATCCAAGAACGATTCGGCGTTTTGCCCCTGCAATAAGTTTTGCAATCTCCTTGACGGAGTTGCGGTCGGTACGCCGGCGCAGAGCCGTCAGTTGCTCCATCTGCCGATTCATGGCCGCGTCGAACGGCCGCTCGTTGCCGGTCTCCTGCTGATGGACGACGCTGACCTCAGGTGCCGAAAGCTTGCTCATGAAGCGTGTACGAATTTCCTGCCGCAGCTCAGGCCATCCTGAAAAACCAAGGCTTTGCGCGGTTCTGGTGATCGTCGCGACGTTGACATCGGCCTTTTGCGCGAGTTCGGCGGCGGATGCAAAAGAGGCGTGCCGTGGATCGTTGATGACGGCTTGCACGACTTCATGTGCGGCTGGCGTCAGAGAAAATTTCTCATCAAGATGACGCAGCCAGTCTTCTAGCGTGCCCGCAAAATCACCTGCAGCGTTTTTTGCATATTGCATTCACAAATCTTCCTGTGCAAAAAATGTTGCGCGACGAAACGACGCGCACACCGTCCGCAAAGCGGCGGAGGTGACACACTATAATGATGGGGACTGCGAATGTATAATACTGCTGCAAGACTGGAGAGGCTGCCCGTCGGGCGCTTTCAATACAAGCTGCTGATGATGGGCGGGCTGGGCTACATGTTCGAGGCCTGGGACGCGGGCATCATCGCTTTTCTGCTTCCCGCGCTTCGGGCGCAGTGGCAACTGACAAGCCTTCAGGTCGGCTATCTCGCCAGCAGTACCTATGTCGGCTTCCTCATCGGCGCGCTTATTGCCGGAGCGATCGGCGACCGTTATGGCCGCAAGAACGTCATGCTCTGGGCACTTGTGCTCTTCTGCCTGGCAAGTCTCGGTGGCGCTGCCGTCAATGATTGGCACCAGTTCTTCGCGCTGCGTGTCGTCGGTGGTATCGGCATGGGGGCCGAAGCAGCGATCATCGCGCCGTTCCTTTCGGAATTTGTCGGCGCGAAGTATCGTGGCCGCTTCACGGCCTCGCTCGCAGCCTTCTTCTCCTTCGGCTTCGTCATCTCCGCGGTTCTCGGATATCTGCTTGTGCCTGCCTCCGACGACGGATGGCGTTATGCGTTGATCGTCACCGCCATGCCGGTCGTGGTGGTTTTGTGGTGGCGCCGTGGCTTGACGGAATCGCCGCGCTGGCTGGAGAGCCAGGGTCGCCATCAGGAAGCAAATGACATCGTCACCGGCATAGAAAAGCAATACGAGGCCCGCGGCGTCGTTCTGCCTGCGCCGGAACCGACAGCGCAGGTCTCTGCAACGCCGAATACCTCGCTGATGGCAAATTTTAAAACACTGCTGTCGCCGCGCTTCCTGCGCATCACCATCATGACCTGGCTCCTCTGGGTGTCGGTGACCTTCAGTATTTACGCCTTCATGACATGGATCCCGAGCCTGCTCGTCGAGCGTGGCATGACCATGACGAAAAGCTTCTCTTTCTCGATCCTGATCTATGCGGCGCAAATTCCGGGTTACTTCACAGCCGCCTGGTTCTGCGAGAAGATTGGCCGTCCCTATACCATCGTGCTCTATATGGCGCTCGCAGCTGTTTCGGCTCTCTCGCTTGCTTTCGCTACCGGTGACACGCAGGTTATCGCGCTTGCCATGACGCTCTCCTTCTTCATCAATGGCGTTGCAGCCGGAGAATACGCCTATACGCCGGAGGTGTTTCCGACACGCATTCGTGCGACCGGCGTCGGTACGGCCTCGGCAATTGGCCGCATCGGCGGGATTGCCGCACCGATCCTCGTGGGTGCTGTCTATCCGATCGGCGGTTTCGCTGGTGTCTTCGGCATGACGACCGTCATCCTGTTCATCGGCGCTACGTCCGTTCTCTTCCTCGGCATTCCGACAAAGAACCGGTCGCTCGAGGAGATCGAGGCGGAAGAGTTTGCCGCGCGCTGACATCCAGGCCCATCAGGGAGCGGCAACTGCTGCTCCCTCATCAGCAAAAAGGATCGACACATGCACAATGAGATCAGCCTTTACGAAGCCATGAAGCAGCCCGATCAGCCGGCCCCCTTCTTCCAGGCTCTCGATGAGCTGTTTCAGCGCGAAATCGGGCACGTCCTGTTTACCCTGTTGGCGGTCGATGGGGGTGAGGTCGTTCGCATCTACTCCTCAGACCCCGAGCATTATCCGGTGTCCGGCCGCAAGCCTATGACCGACACGCCCTGGGGCCGCCATGTCATTGGTCAACATAAAAGCTTTCTCGCCAAGGATATGGACGGCATCAAATGGGCCTTCTTCGATCATGAGCTCATCGCAAGTCTTGGTGGCGGCACGCAGATCAATGTGCCCGTCGTCTTCGACGGGGCCTGCATCGGAACGATCAATCTCACCCATCGCGCCGGTGTTTATGACGAACGCCATCTCGGCCGCGCCGAGGCTTTGGCACCGTGGTTGGTGCCTTACTTCCTGCTTGCCGCCAAACAAAGTTGAATCTTGGCGTACGCCTTTAAAAAACATCGACTGAAAGTGAATGCCATGAGTTCAATTCTTCTCAAAAACGCCCGCATCGTTGATGGATCGCAGGGCGAACCGACCGCTCCAACGGATGTGCTCATCCGTGACGATCTGATCGTTGACGTGGGCAAGTCGATCTCGGAGACTGCCGACCGGGTGGTTGATCTGGATGGCAAGATCCTGATGCCAGGACTTATTGATGGGCATGTGCATGTCATCGCCACCAAGCTCGATCTGGGGGCGAATGCCGATCTGCCCAACTCTCTTGTGGCGCTCCGCTCAGCCAACATCATGAAGGCAATGCTGATGCGCGGCTTCACCACGGTCCGTGACCTTGGCGGTGCCGATCACGGTCTGGTCGAAGCGCTTCAGGAGGGGACGATTATCGGCCCGCGGCTGATCATCTGTGGCAAGGCGCTGTCGCAAACCGGGGGCCATACCGACTATCGCGGCCGGTTCAACCGCCGTTCCGTCGAGCATTATCCCGATCAACTGGGTGCGCTCGGTCGAATTTGTGATGGCGTCGACGCCGTTCGCCAGGCATGTCGTGAGGAGGTCAAGGGCGGCGCGCAGTTCATCAAGCTCATGGCCAATGGTGGCGTATCGTCGCCGACCGATCCGATCGCCAACCTCGGCTTTTCAAAAGAAGAGGTGCTCGCAGCCGTCGAAGAGGCGGAAAATGCGCAGACCTATGTGGCCGCGCATCTTTACACAGATGCCGCCATCCGCCGCGCGATCGAGTGCGGCGTCAAGTCGATCGAGCATGGCAACCTGATCACGCCGGAAACCGCGCAGCTTGCCAAGGAACGCGGTGCCTTCGTCGTGCCGACCAACATCGTTTATGACCGCCTGGCCAAGGACGGCGCTTCGCTCGGCCTGCCGCCGGTCTCTGTCGCCAAGATCGAGGATGTGCGCAGCGCCGGTTTCGAGGCGCTGAAAGTGCTCCACAAGGCGGGCGTAACCATGGTTTATGGTACGGATTTGCTGGGGGAGATGCATGAGCACCAGTCGGAGGAATTTGTTCTTCGCGGGCAGCATCTACCAGCCGCAGACGTGATCCGTTCCGCAACGCTGGATGCGGCCAAGGCATTTGGCTTTGAAGGCAAACTGGGAACCGTGGCCCCAGGCGCTTATGCCGATCTGATCGTCGTGGATGGCAATCCTCTCGAGGATCTGTCGGTCTTGACGGGGCAGGGCAAACACATGCCGTACATCATTAAGGGCGGTGAATTCGTCAAGCAGAGCTGAAGCCATAAGAGGGGCGGGGTGTGTCGGGTTTCACTCCGCCGTTTCCCGCCACCTTTTGGCGTACGTGTTCAGGTGCGTAATCTTCTCGGTCACCAGCTCGACAGGAACATTCGATTTCGTGCCGGTGAGAAAGCTTGCGCCAAGCGATGTGCCTGTATGGGAGGCGGAGGCATACACGTCTCGGCCGGACAGGGTGGAGAGCGCTGCCCGGAAGACTCTATTTGCGGCAAAGGGGCCTTCCACCACGATTGGCCCGCGTGATCCGATCAGGTCAAGGCAGGTCATGGTCATCAAGGCCTGGTAGAGGCTGGCAGCCGCCCGCCGGCCTTCATCCGTTTGCGGCTCGTTGCGCCAGCCGCCCGTGGCGCCGGGAAACGGGCCGGTGCCGCTGACGACGCTTGGCAGCAGCATCTGGCCTTTGGCTATGACATCTTCTACCGCGATCCATTCCGCGTCCGGTGCAACCTGCTCCAGACCCTTGGTAATGATCTCCCACTCGCGGCCGCCCATGTAACGGGCGGAAGGCACGGGTTTGCCGAATGCATCGACATTGACCAAGGTGTCGCGGTTCTCATCAAGATCGTCTGCCTGTCCGCCTGCGGCAAAGCACACGACCCACGTGCCGGTCGATACGACCGTGCAAGGAAGGCCAAAGCCGACGAGGTGCGGGAGCAATGACGCATTGGAATCATGGATTCCGCAGTAGACAGGAACGGGTGCAGCGAGGCGGAGTTGGCGAGTGATAGTCGGCGTCGTTTGTCCCAGAACGTCGAAGGCAGAGCGGATGGGCGCCATGAGATCGGCAATACCGAGACGCGCGACGAGGCTTGAATAGTCGCCTTCAAAGGGGCGCCACAGATCCGTGTGGCAGCCGAGAGAGGTGGCCTCATTCGCAGCGATACCGGTTAAGCGATGCGCCCAATATTGCGGGTAGGTCAGGATGGTCGAGACGGAGGCGAACGCCTCGGGAAAGCACGCACGCTGATAATGGAGTTGCGCACCGAGATTAAGTCCACCCGTCAGGCGTGGCGAAAAAGTCTTTGCAAACTCCGGGCGGATTGCCTCGTAGGCGTCGATGATCTGATCCGGGAATGTGAACTCGTAATCGAGAACGGGCATCGCCAACTCGCCCGCCGTATTCAGGAGCGCTGCACTTGCGCCATGTGTGGTGATCGAGATTGCCTGATAGCCCGGCACATTGTTGAGTTCCGCAAGCCCTTCCTGAATGAAGCACCACAGCGCATCCGTATCATAATGCGGATAGGGTGGGTCGCCTACGACCCTGTTGGCAATCTTGCGTGACGCCAATTCCTTGCCGCTCTCAGCATCGACAACGATCAGTTTGGCGTGTGTCTTGCCGATATCGATGACGGCAACGGTCCGGATCGGCTTGCTCATGGGAGATGAAAGACGGTGATGAGATCGGTTGCGGCCGGGGAATGATCCGGGTTGCTCTCCATGATATCGGCCATGTGCGCCCACCATTTCTTCATCACGGGATGATCGGGCAGCGCCGCCATGCCGTGGTCTTTCGTACGCGTGAGGACACCGAAAAGAGTGTTGGTCTCAGGATCGAGGTGGATCGAGTAGTCGGTCACGCCGGCCTCGTGCAGCAGGTCGACGAGCTCCGGCCAGATTTCGTCGTGGCGCTTCTTGTACTCCGCCTGCTTGCCCGCAAAGAGCTTCATCTTGAACGCGTGTTTTTCAAGCTCTGGCATGATTTACCTCATCGCTTTCAGGCGGCGCACGACGATTGGAATGGCAATGGTGATGATCAGCAAAAGGCCGACAAAGATCGACATGACGATGCCTGGAACGTTAAGAAGACCAAGACCGAAAGTGACGAGCCCCATGACGAAAGCTGCAATCACCACGCCGCCGATCGTGCCCGAGCCGCCCAGGATCGACACACCGCCGAGAACGACCATGGTCACGACCTCCAGCTCCCACCCTTGAGCAATCGACGGGCGCGTGGAGCCGAGCCGCGAGGTGAGGCATACGGCGGCGATGCCGCTCATCAGGCCCGTGAGGAGGAACAGGATGAACTTCACGCGCTCCACGGGCACGCCCGAAAAACGGGCGGCAAATGGATTATTGCCGATGACATAGACCTGTCGTCCAAAATTCGTCGCATGCAGCAGTATCGCAAAGACGATCGCCATCATCACGAAGAGAACGAATTCGAAGGAGATCACCCAGAAGACATAGCCCTGGCCGAAATAGGCGAAGTCCGCTGGATATTTGCCGTAGGCCTGGTCGCCCAGCACCATATAGGAAATACCGCGAAACAGGCTCATCGTGCCGATCGTGACGACAATGGAAGGCAGCTTCAGCCCTGCGACGAGAAAGCCGTTGAAAGCGCCACAGGCAAGGCCGACGCTAATACCGATCGCCACAAGTCCAGGCGTTCCCACACCCATCTGCACCGCGTAACCCATGGCGGTCGAGGCGAGCGCGATGATGGCTGCAACCGAAAGGTCGATTTCACCGGCGATGATCAGAAGCGCCATGGCAAAGGCGATCATCGCCTTTTCGGTGAAGTTGAAGGTGGCGTCAGAGAGGTTCCAGGCGTCGAGAAAGTACGGGGAGGCCAGCGAGTTGGCGATGAAGATCAGGATTGCAACGCCAAGTAGCAGCACTTCCCAGCTTGCCATGATGCGGCGGAAAGGCGTGCTGAGCTTGTCCGGAATGATGCGAGGTGACGCCTGGGGTTGGGATTGATCCATGCTCATGCCGCAGCCTCCTTGCTCTGTTCTGTGGCGGCTCTGTCGCGCAGGATGATGCGCCCTTTGCGCGCTTCTGCGCGCGCATTGAAGACGACGGCCAATACGATGACGATGCCGGAGATCGCCATCTGCGCGAATGGAGAGATCCCGATCACCGGAAGCGCGTTCTTGATGACGCCAAGGAAGAGCGCGCCGAGCACGGCGCCGAGTACCGACCCGATACCTCCCGCAATCGAGATGCCGCCGATCACATTTGCCGCGACGCTATCCAGCTCGAACCCTTGAGCGATATCCACATAGGCCACGGCGTAACGCGACACCCATAGATAGCTCGCAAGTCCGGCAAGCGCGCCGGAGAGGACAAAGGCGAGGAAGCGCGTGTGGCCGACATCGATGCCGGCATAGATCGCAGCACTCGGGTTGCCGCCGGAAGCATAGGCCGAACGACCAAAGGCGGTTCTCTTCAGGATGATCCATGCAGCGACGATAACGAGGATCGCCACCCAGGACAAAACCGGCATGCCGAGGATCGACGTGCGGGGCACGTTGAGAAATGTCGGCGACATCTGGTGCGCGTTGACCCATGCGCCGCCCGACAGAACAAAGGCCATCCCGCGATAGATGGTGAGTGTACCGAGTGTCACCACGATTGAAGGAAGGCCAAGCCACCACACGAGAATACCGTTGATCGAACCGAGCAGTGCGCCAATTCCAACAGCCATTGCGACGAGGAGAGGGAGTGGCACGCCTGGAAATGCGGCATTGGTCATCGCCACGGCCATTCCGGTAAAGGCGAGGTTGGCTGCCACCGACAGATCGATCGACTTGGTGAGGATGACCGTCATCTGCCCCAGCGCCAGAATGATCAGGATCGACGTATCGTTGAAGATGTTGACGAGATTGGCAGGGCGCTCAAAGCCCGGCGAGCGTAACGAGAAGCCGATGATGAGAAGAATGATGATGCCGGCCAGCAGCCATTCGCGGTTCTTCAGAAGTGTCTTCATGCGCATTTCCTCTCACGCATTTCCGGTGGCGGCGCGCACCAGCTTTTCCGGCGAGAACTCCGCCCGCTCAAACCGGCCTGCCACCAACCCTTCGCGCATCACGATCGCGCGGTCGGACATGCCGAGAATTTCCGGCAGTTCGGATGAAATCATGATGATGGACAGACCTTCCGCCGCCAGTTCGCTGATGAAACCATGGACCGCAGCTTTCGAGCCGATATCGATACCCTTTGTCGGCTCGTCCAGAATGATGACCCGCGGCTTTGTCGCCAGCCACTTGCCGATCACGACCTTCTGCTGGTTGCCGCCAGACAGCGTTCCAACGGGCACGGAAAGTGCCGCCGCACGAAGATCAAGGCGCGTTGCATATTTGCGCGCCAATGCGAATTCGTTTGCGGCTCTCAGGAAACCCTTGCGCGATGTGTGGGAGAGAGAGGGCAGGGACATGTTCTGGTAGATGGGCATTTCCAGCGCCAGACCATGACGGCCCCGCTCTTCCGGTACATAGGCGATACCGGCCCGAATTGCGTCTTCCGGTGAGCGGATCATTACTGCTTTGCCGTCAAGCTTCAGTCTTCCGGATGCGGGACGGGTCATGCCGAAGAGGGACTGGCAAAACTCCGACCGTCCGGCGCCGATCAGACCATAGAGCCCAAGAATTTCGCCCTGTCGCAAATCGAAGGAGATGCCGAGAAACTCCGTCTCGTGGCAGTAATCCTCCACGGAGAGCACGGTGCCGCCAATGTTCACGGCCTGCTTGGGGAAGGCGTCCTTTACATCGCGGCCGACCATCAACCGGACAATCTCGTCCTGGGGCGCGGCAGTCAGTTTCCCTGCGCCGACCATGCGGCCGTCACGGAAGACGGCATAATTCTCGGCAATTTCATAGACTTCGTCGAACTTATGGCTGATGAACAGGATCGCCTTGCCCTGCCGCTTCAGGTTTTCGACGATGCGGAAAAGATCGTCGATTTCCTTGCGTGATAAAGCTGCCGTCGGCTCGTCCATGATGACGATGCGCGCCTCGACCGACAGTGCACGGGCAATCGCGACCAGATGGCGCTGTGCAATGGAGAGATCCTTCAGCCGGATTGTGGGGTCGATCTTGCTTTCCAGTCGCTCCAACAACGCGCGGGATTTCTCGTTGATCGTTGTCCAATCGATCAGCCCGAAGCGACCCTTAGGCGCATGCCCGAGAAAGATGTTCTCGCCAACCGAAAGCTCGTCGAACAGAACGGTTTCCTGATGAATGGCAGTGACGCCTGCATCGATTGCATCCTGCGCGCTTAGAAAATGAACCGGTGTGCCGTCGAGCAGAATTTCACCCTCATTGGGGCGATAGATACCCGTCAGGATTTTTACCAGCGTGGACTTGCCAGCGCCGTTTTCACCTATAAGCGCCGTCACCTGGCCGGAATAGAGCTGGATGTCGACATTATCCAGTGCCTTCACGCCTGGAAAAATCTGACTGATGCCGCGCATTTCCAGAACGGGGTTTAAGCGGTCCTCTTGTCGTGCGTAAAGCGCCGCCGTTTCGGTCATTGTCTCTACCGCCATTTTTCTTACGAACCTGCGTGCTCTTTATCGAGCAGAAGAAAGAAAGCCTTCACTCGACGGCATCCTGATGCATTTGCCGATGAAACATCCGGCAAGCATGATCGATGCTTGGTTCAAGCTCGAGGATGACGTCGACTGAGGGAATGTTGGAAACATCTCCCGGCGGCTGTTGTCGCCGGGAGATGAAGTCAAAGATCAGAAAATCTTGGAGAACTGATCGATGTTCTTCGCGTCATAGACGAACGGATCTGCCATTGCGGCTTCGCTGTTTTCGCCGACCTTGATCTTGCCCATGCGGCCGGCTTCGATTTCGGAGCCCGGCTTGCCGTCGGCATCACCCTTGACGAGGTGGTAGGCGATCTGGGTCGCAGAATAGCCAAGGTCGATCGGGTTCCAGATGGCGAATTCCTTGGTCGCACCGGACTTGATGGCGCCGGCCATTTCAGACGGAAGGCCAAGGCCCGTGACATAGACCTGACCGATCTTGCCAGCATCCTTGACAGCCTGAGACGCAGCCAGGACGCCAACCGTCGTCGGGGCAACGATAACCTTGACGTTCGGCTGAGAGGTCAGGAGACCTTGCGCTTCACGATAGCTCTTGTCGGCCAAGTCGTCGCCGTAGACGGTGGTGACCAGGTTGAGGCCGGGGAAGTCCTTCAGTTGCTTCTTCATCTCCTCGATCCAGATGTTCTGGTTCGTGGAGGTGGTTGTGGCCGAAAGGATGGCGAAGTCGCCCTTGCCGCCTTCGAGATGATCGGCGGCAAGCTGCAGGCACATTTTGCCGATCAGCGCATTGGAGGAGGGGTTGAGCTGCAGAATGCGGCCCGCCGGTGCGACACCCGAATCCCAGGAGATAACCTTGATGCCGCGCTGCGCGGCCTTCTTCAGTGCCGGAACCACGGCGTCCGGATCGTTTGCCGAGATCGCAATCGCATCGACGCCCTGGGCGATCAGCGAATTGATGACCTCGATCTGGCCTTCTGCGGTCGTCGTTGTCGGGCCGGTATAGATGATCTCAACGCCGCCAAGTTCCTTGGCTGCTTCCTGCGCACCCTTATTGGCAGCCTCGAAGAAGCCATTGCCAAGCGACTTCACCACAAGCGCGATTTTCATGTCTTTCGCCTGGGCGACGCTGCCGATACCGGCAACACCAAGCGCTACACCGAGCGCAAGCGCGCGGGTGAGTTTTCTGCGTGTCAGTTTCATTCCCTTTTCCTCCCGTTAAAACCTTCCCTTCGGCGCTCCTCAAGCAACCGAAGCGGAATCCTCCTCTGTAGGCGGTTTGTCCTCCGCCTGCGCTGCCGCCGCTCCGGCGATGACCAGCGTCACTCCCGCGGCCTCCACCATGCGTGCGGCCTCGTCTGAAATGTCTTCGTCGGTGATGATCGTCGAAACCGTATCCAGGGGTGTCAGGATAAGGCTGGAGCGTTTGCGAAACTTGGAGGAGTCGACCATGACGATCAACTCCTCTGCCTGCCGCATCAGCTTCTGTTCGCTCTGGATCACCATTGCGTCGGATTCCATGATGCCAAGCGCGCCGACCCCCTGTGCTCCGATGAAGATGCGCCGCGCATAGAAATTGCGGATCGCGTCATTCTCGAAAGGAGACAGGATGAGGCTCTGGTCGCGATAGATCGCGCCACCAGGTACGCTGACATTGCATTTCGAGTGCTTCACCAGATGCTCAGCAATGGCGAAGGAGTTGGTCATTACCTGCAGACGCCGGGCCGACATGAAATGCACCATCTGGAAGGTGGTCGTACCGCCATTGATAATGATGGCGTCACCTTCCTCGCACAAATCGACGGCCTTGCGTGCAATTGCGCGTTTCTTATCAATATTGACCGATTCCGAGACGCGAAAGGGACGTGCGGCCAGGTTGCCAAGCTGTGGCGGATGCACCGCCTCGGCTCCGCCGCGCACACGGCGCAGTTTCCCCTGGACGTGAAGAGATGCGATATCACGCCTGATCGTTGCCTCGGACGCATCGGTCAGTTCGGCAATGTCCTGCACCGTCACCACAGGCTTTTCCTGAATGGCGCTCAAGATGATGCGATGGCGTTCGCTCTCGTACATGGGGTCCTCCTGACCGCAATCTTTCGTAAACTTCGATTGTTGTCAATCAAGTTCGATCAAAAATATCAATGTTGCGGCGCACAATGAAAATTTATGATCGTTTGTGATTGACATAGTGCTTTTAGATGCGCGATATCTGCTCTCAATGGGAGGCGAGTTCACCTGGGACTCGCAATAATTGCCGTGGGAGGATACTGCGATGGGACAATCCCGTCTTCTCGAAAATCGTTGGGACGACGCTTATGCAGCAACGCTGGATGAGCCGGGAAAGCTGCTCTATCGCTCCAACCTTCTGGGCGCTGACAAACGGATCACCAATTACGGTGGTGGCAATACCTCTGCCAAAGTCTGGGAAACCGACCCGCTCACCGGCAACAAGGTCCGCGTCATGTGGGTCAAGGGATCTGGCGGCGATGTCGGCACGATCAAGCTTGACGGCTTCGCGACCCTCTACATGGAAAAGCTTGAAGCGCTCAAGGGCATCTATCGCGGTGTGGAAGACGAAGACCGCATGGTCGGTTTTCTTCCCCATTGCACATTCAATCTCAACCCGCGCGCGGCCTCCATCGACACGCCACTGCACGGTTTCGTGCCCTTCGATCATGTCGATCACATGCATCCGGACGCAATCATTGCCATTGCCGCTTCGAAGAATTCACGGGAACTGACGAAAGACGTGTTCGGCAGTGAGATTGGCTGGCTGCCTTGGCGCCGCCCGGGCTTTCAGCTCGGTCTCGACCTCGAAGCCTTCGTCAAGGCAAACCCCGATGCCAAGGGCGTTGTGTTGGAAAGCCATGGTCTCTTCACTTGGGACAACGATGCCAAGGCCTGTTACGAGCTGACGCTTGCGATTATCAACAAGGCGATCGAGTGGTTCGCTACCAAGACGGAAGGCAAGACAATCTTTGGTGGTGCCGTCGCCAATACCCTGCCCAGGGAAGATCGCCGGGCAATCGCTGCCCGGCTGATGCCCGAAATTCGCGGACGCATCGGGAAAGACGAGCGCAAGCTTGGTCATTTCGACGATCAGGATGCCGTGTTGGAGTTCGTCAACTCGAAGGAATTGAAGCCGCTCGGCGCGCTTGGCACATCCTGCCCAGATCACTTCCTGCGCACCAAGATCCGCCCCCTGATCCTCGATCTGGATACGTCGAAACCGGATGTCGACGCATTACTTGCGGGCCTCGATCAGGCGCTTGAAGACTACCGCGCCGATTACAGCCGCTACTACGAGAGCTGCAAGCACGCCAATTCGCCGAAGATGCGCGATCCTAACCCGGTCATCTTCCTCATTCCCGGCGTCGGCATGTTCTCCTTCGCCAAGGACAAGGCAACCGCGCGTATTGCAGGTGAGTTTTACGTCAACGCCATCAATGTGATGCGCGGTGCATCGGCGGTGTCGGAGTATCAAGGTCTGCCGGAACAGGAGGCCTTCGACATCGAATATTGGCTGTTGGAAGAAGCGAAGCTTCAGCGCATGCCGAAGCCCAAGAGCCTGGCCGGGAGGGTTGCATTCATTACCGGTGGTGCGGGAGGTATTGGACGCGCTACAGCGGAGCGGCTGGCAAGCGAGGGCGCTTGCGTCATACTTGCCGATATCGATGAGGCCGCACTCGAAAACACGAAAGGCGACTTCGAAAAAAGGTTCAGCGCGGATGCTGTCCGTACTGTCAAGCTCGATGTCACCCATGAAGATGCCGTTCTTAGGGCGTTCGCCGAGGCAAGCGTGGAGTTTGGCGGTATCGATATCCTCGTTTCCAATGCGGGCATTGCGTCATCTGCAGCTGTCGAAGACACCACGCTTGCCATGTGGAACAAGAATATCGACATTCTTGCAACGGGCTATTTCCTCGTTTCGCGGGAAGCCTTCCGCCTGTTCCGACGTCAGAAGCTCGGCGGCAATGTCGTCTTCGTCGCATCCAAAAATGGCCTGGCGTCTTCGCCCAACGCATCTGCCTATTGCACTGCGAAGGCTGCTGAGATCCATCTCGCTCGTTGCCTGGCCCTTGAAGGTGCCGATGCAGGTATTCGCGTCAACACCGTCAATCCCGATGCGGTTCTGCGCGGTTCCAAGATATGGAACGGCGAGTGGCGCGAACAGCGCGCGGCATCCTCCAAGATCGAGGTGGACGATCTTGAGGAACATTACCGCAAGCGTTCCATGCTGAAGCTGAACGTCTTTCCGGAAGACATTGCCGAAGCAATCTTCTTCCTGGCGTCAGACGCATCTGCCAAGTCGACGGGAAATATCATCAACGTCGACGCCGGCAACGCCCAGAGCTTCACACGCTGAGGCGCAAACCGCCCGAAAGTAACCGTGGGCGGTTTGCAGGTTAGGTGCTGGTGATTGCAAAATGAGAAAGATCGCCACGATCAAGCCCTTTCCTCCGCTCACGATGAGACGGCTGCAGGACGGCTTGAAGGGGACATGGTGCAGAGGGAGGATGACATGACGGAACTGAGAATTGCGGCGGATCTGGTCAATCGCGAGAACGAGAAGCGCGCGAAGGCGCATGAAGCAGACTATGCGGCCCTTGGTGAACATCTGTCACGCCGCAACATCGATATCGATGCGATAACGGCCAAGGTTGCCGAGTTCCATGTGGCCGTCCCATCCTGGGGCGTTGGAACCGGCGGTACACGCTTTGCCCGCTTTCCGGGCCTCGGCGAACCACGCGGTATTTTCGACAAGTTGGATGACTGCGCTGTCATCAACCAGCTGACGGCTGCCACGCCCACTGTTTCTCTTCATATTCCGTGGGATAAGGAAGACCCTGCAAGGCTGAAGGCACACGCCGACGCGCTCGGCCTTGGCTTCGACGCGATGAATTCCAA
This sequence comes from Agrobacterium sp. 22094, assembly GCF_052046015.1. Lineage (NCBI taxonomy): Bacteria > Pseudomonadati > Pseudomonadota > Alphaproteobacteria > Hyphomicrobiales > Rhizobiaceae > Agrobacterium > Agrobacterium sp. 22094. The sequence continues at coordinate 104,727 of NZ_JBQEPX010000004.1, forward strand.
CACCTTTTCGGACGCTGCAGATCAGCAGCACTCCTACAAATACGGCTCCTTGAGCCATACGGATGCTGCAACGCGCCAACAGGCGGTCGAGCACAACATCGAATGCATCGAGATCGGAAAGGCACTCGGCTCCAAAGCCTTGACGGTCTGGATCGGCGATGGCTCCAACTTCCCTGGACAGAGCAACTTCACCAAAAGCTTCGAGCGCTACCTCGCCGGTATGGCGGACATCTACAAGGCACTGCCTGATAATTGGCGGCTGTTCTCCGAACACAAGATGTACGAGCCAGCCTTCTACTCCACCGTCGTACAAGACTGGGGCACCAATTACCTGATCGCCAGCACGCTCGGTGAGAAAGCTTTCTGCCTCGTCGATCTTGGCCATCACGCACCCAACACCAATATCGAAATGATCGTCGCTCGCCTGATCCAGTTCGGCAAGCTCGGAGGTTTTCATTTCAACGACAGCAAATATGGCGATGACGATCTTGATGCCGGCGCTATCGAGCCATATCGCCTTTTCCTCGTTTTCAATGAATTGGTGGATGCAGAGCACCGCGGCGTGAAGCACTTCCATCCTGCGCATATGATCGACCAGTCGCATAACGTCACCGACCCGATCGAAAGCCTCATCTCCAGCGCCAACGAAATCCGCCGGGCCTACGCACAGGCATTGCTTGTCGATCGCCCCGCGCTTGAAAATTTCCAGCAGGAAAACGATGCACTCATGGCGTCCGACACGCTGAAGCGCGCCTATCGCACGGATGTCGAGGCCATTCTTGCGCAAGCCCGCAAAAAGGCTGGTGCGGCAATAGATCCAATCGCAACTTACCGAGCCAGCGGCTATCGCAAGCAGGTGGCAGGTGAGCGCCCTTCACAGCGTGGCGGCTCGGGCGGGATCGTCTAAGAAGCAGCAGAAACCTGTGTCGTTTGTTCGGATAAGGCAAGCCGGACAACCCGTGAACAAAACGTGGTTCAGCCGGTTAGACAACGGTTGCTGGCCGATGTGTCAGCGGCACGTCGTGCCGCTTACGAGCGAGATTGCAAGAGCGATCTGCAGATAACCGCAGGAGATCCCAATAACATTGCTGGCGTTCTTATCAAGCAGATGGTGCTGTCGGCGATACTGGGGTTCTAAGCTTCGGAGCTAGATACGCTTCTTCATGAAGCGCCGATTGCGAGCAAGTTATCTGAGCTTGTAACAGCAACGACGCCACTTATCGACGACAAGCCACTGCCATCGCACCGCCCGCAAAACCCGCACGGCGTTGCGGTATTGCCGCATTACGCAGTGGCTTACTCTGCAGCATTTCGGCTCTATATCGATAATTGCCGTCAGCTCGCGCAAGCAGATCCCCACCTCACCGTTATTCTGACGCCTGCCAAAGCATGACGCATCATAAATAATCTCGCTTGACAGAGAAAACGTTTTCCCTATTTTGAGAAAACGTTTTCTCATTAGGTTCTCTTCGATGATCGAGAGTGGAATAGGCGCAGTAGCTGACGTATTGGCGGACGGACAGGATGCCTCTTTGCGCGTCACCATCAAGGATGTTGCTGCGGCAGCTGGCGTGTCGATTTCTACGGCATCCAAGGCATTGAATGAGCGCGGCCGAATGTCTGGAGAAACCCGCGAACGCATTCAGGCCGTCGCTCAAAAGATGGGATTTCGTCCAAACGCCATGGCACGCGCGCTTGTCGGGCAGCGATCTTTCACCCTCGGCCTTCTGACCAACGATACATATGGCCGCTTCACCTTGCCGATTGCCGCAGGCCTTTCCGTCGCGATGGCGGATCGCGGAGTGTCGGTTTTCCTTTGCGCCATTGATGACGATCCGGAACGTGTTCGTTCCAATATTGAAGCGATGGAAGACAAGCGTGTCGATGGTTTGGTGGTATCCGGCAAGCGCGTTGACCGAGTTCTACCAGTGGATCTTCCCACTGTGCATATGCCGGTTGTGTATGTGAACGCTGCGTGTCCCGACGGTGCGATCGGCTTTGTTCCGGACGATGAGGGTGGTGCTTACGCAGCTGTCTCTCATCTTGTCGAGCTGGGTCGCAGGCGTATCGCACATATCACCGGCCCCAGGAGCTTCAGTGCCGTCGGCCTGAGAGAGCAAGGCTGGGAACGAGCATTATCCGAGGCAGCGCTCCCCTGCTTCGAGGAAGCGCTGTCCGGCGAATGGTCCGAAAGATTCGGATATGAAGCCGGGCAGCGCTTCGTAACCATGGCGAGCGCCGATCGACCAGATGCCGTCTTCTGCGGCAATGACCAGATCGCGCGAGGTCTTATCGATGCACTAACCCTGTCCGGCATTCGCGTTCCGCAAGACATCGCTGTCGTCGGCTTCGATAATTGGGAGATCTTTGCCGCAGCGACGCGGCCTCCGCTAACGACGGTCGATATGGCTCTCAAGGAGCTTGGCCGTCAGGCAGGAATAACTTTGCTTGATTTGATCGACGGGAAGCCGGTGGAGGCCGGTCAACGTCGGCTCGCCTGCCGCCTGATGGTCCGGGAGTCATGCGGAGCGTCTATCAGCAGTTCTGATTGAGAATTCAACAGCGCCGGATCGGCGCATTTCGGGAGGAGAATGGACATGAGACATTGGATATTTGGGTTGAGCGGTCTTGTGGCTGCCGGACTTGCCTTGCCCGCAACAGCCAACGCTGAGAATTTTTCGCTGTGGACCCGCTCCGACAGCTCGACCTTCATGCCGAAGCTCGTCGATGCGTTTAACGCCAGTCAGAAAGAACACCACGCGGACTTGCAGATCGTTCCCGTAAACGAACTTGTCCAGAAATACGCCGTTGCGACCGCGGGCGGCACCGCGCCGGATGCCCTCTCCCTCGACCTGATCTACACCCCGGCTTTCGCTGCGGCAGGACAATTGGAGGACCTCACTGATTTCGCAAAATCGCTCCCCTATTTCAACGCGTTGTCGAAGGCGCACATCTCGGTCGGAACCTATCAGGATCATATCTATGGTCTGCCGTTCTCGGCTGATGGCTCCGTTCTCATCTGGAACAAGAAGTTGTTCAAACAGGCGGGTTTGGATCCCGAAAAGGGACCGAAAACATGGGCGGAAATTCGCTCCGCAGCTGAGAAGGTCAATGCGCTGGGAGGCGACATCAAAGGATTTTACTTCTCCGGAAACTGCGGCGGCTGCAACATCTTCACCTTCACGCCTCTGATCTGGGCGTCTGGCGCAGATATTTTTTCGGCAGATGGCCGTCAGGTCACGCTCGATACGCCGCAAATGCGCGACGCTATTGCATTCTATCAGAGCATGGTCCGTGACAAGCTCGTCCCTGCCGGTGCGCAGACCGATACCGGCTCGAACTTCTTCGCCGCCTTCGCCACGGGCAAGATTGGCATCACGCCTTCGGGCTCCTTCGCGATCGGGGCTCTTGCGACACAAAGTCCCGACCTTGAATATGGCGTGACCCCGCTTCCCGGTAAGGATGGCGGTTCCTCTTCCTTTGCGGGAGGCGACAATTTCGTCGTTTCGAAAGGCACAAAGAAAATGGAAGCGGTGAAGGCGTTCCTGCAATTCTCTTATTCGCTGGAAGGTCAGAAACTTCTCGCGCGGAATGGTTCGCTGCCAATCCGCAGTGACATCGCCAAGGACGCCCTTGAGGGTCTGGATTCCCGCTACCTCATTGCCGCCGAAGCGATGGCGAAAGGCAAGACGCCTTACACGACCGTCTTCAACGATCTGTTCAACTCTGCCAACGGGCCATGGATCACCATGTTGAACACGGCATTATTCGGAACGCCGGAGTCCATCGAACCGGCCATCCAGACGGCCCAAAGCACCATGCAGTCGATCGTCGACACCGCCCCGTAATCGCAGCGGACGATCAAGTTGCGGAGGTTTCCTCCGCCTCGTTGATGCCATTGGAGGAAACATTCATGTCGGACCAAATAGCGGCGCCCGCTAGAGGTGTGCCGAACGCTCATCTGCGCCCACGGCGCAAGCGCCGCCGCGACTGGAAGGGTCTACTTTACGTTGCGCCTGCGCTGGCACTTGTGCTGGTGTTCTTCCTATTGCCGCTTTGCATGACGGCGTGGATGTCGCTTCACAACTGGCCGCTCCTGGGGTTGCCGCGTTGGATTGGATTTGGAAACTACAAGGCTCTCTGGAGCGATAGAAACTTCTGGAACGCGCTTGCCTTCACCATCCGCTACACCATCGCTGCGACGATCGGACTTCTGGCTCTCGGTTTATCGCTGGCGCTCCTGGTAGAAAAGGACCGGCCCTTCTCAGGCGTCTACCGCACAGCCTTCTTCATGCCGGTGGTGATCGGTTTTGCCTCGGCAAGTCTATTATGGAGCTGGCTTTCCAATGTCGATACCGGCCTTTTTTCGCCTCTGGCCGAAGAGCTGGGATTGACTCAAGGTCGCGTCAACCTGCTTGCAACATTCACACCAGCCTTCTGGTCCGTCACTGCGATGGTGCTTTGGAAAATGGCCGGCTTCTACATGGTCATCTTGATGAGCGGCCTGCAGGCCATTCCCACAGATTTTATCGAAGCAGCTCGAATTGATGGTGCCAATGCCTTTCAAAGGTTTCGCTTCATTATCATGCCGCTCCTGCGTCGGCCTTTCTCACTGGCGCTCATCCTGTGCGTTTCGGGCTCGATGCTGGCTTTCGATCAGTTCTACATTATCCTGGCAGGAGGACCACAGAACAGCACGGTGACCGCCGTCTACTGGATTTTCAGCCAGTCGTTTGTCTCTTTCCGTCTCGGTTACGGTGCAGCCCTCTCCATGGTGCTGCTGGCCATCCTGCTCGTATTGAGTGCCATCCAGCTCAGGCTCTTGCGTGAGGAGGAACCGAAATGACGGTGCTGGACGCAATGACAACGAAGCCCGCCTATCGGCGCAGGGCGGGCCAGACGAAGCTCTATAAAATTCTGTTTCACGTAACCTGCATTCTGATCGCGCTGCTTTTTCTCGCGCCCATTGTGCTTGTTCTGATTGCGTCTTTCCACGCCCAACCATCTGCAGGAAGCGGCTTGCTTTCCTTAAGCGGGCTTTGCTTGTGCAGTTATCAAAGGCTGGAAGATTTCGGTTCGGGGATACTGCACTATGCGGGCAACAGCCTGTTCGTGGCGGCGGGAACGGCAATCCTCACGATTTTGATTTCGGTCTTTGCCGGTTACGGCTTTTCCAGGTTCCGCTTTCCGTTGAAGTCACTTGCCTTCCTGATGATCCTATCGACTATCATGGTGCCGTTTCAGTCGATTTTGACGCCGCTCTTCCTGATACTGGCCAAGCTCGGCTTGCAGAACACGCTAAGCGGTCTCGTTCTGATCTATGTCACGCTCCAACTGCCTTTCTCAGTCTTCATGATGCGCAACGCCTTCGATGCAGTGCCAAAGGAGATCGAGGAGGCCGCGCGGGTCGATGGCATCAAGGGTTTTCGGTCTCTAATCTATGTCTCAGGCCCACTCGTGCTGCCTGGCATCGTTTCAGTGGGTATCTTCGCTTTCCTCAACGCCTGGAACGAGTTTCTCGCGGCACTCGTCTTCCTGACGGATCAGGATCGCTACACGCTGCCCGTCCTCGTCACCGCTGTCCGCTCCGGCCATTATGGATCGGTGGACTGGGGCGCCGTGCAAGCCGGCGTCACCGTGATGATGATCCCCTGCCTCATACTCTTTATCACCTTGCAGCGCTTCTACATCCGCGGCCTGACGGCCGGCGCGGTGAAGTAGGCTTTCCACCAATTCCTCAAAGGAAAACGACATGAACACTTCAGTTTCACGCGCCGACAATACATCCGCCAATTCGCTCTTCCGCCCACCGGCAGTGGACCGGGTTCGCGTCGGAGGGTTCTTCGGCCCGCGCATCCAGACGATTGCTGACAAGACGGCTCATACATTGCTCGATCGATGCATAGAGGCGGGCATGCTGGATCAGGTGGACCCAGACCGACCTAATCCCGGTCTGCGCATCCCGTACCAACAGGGGAATGACACAGTTAGCACGCAAATGTTCTGGGATTCAGACTTCGGCAAGAGTATCGAGGCTGCCGCCTATACGCTGTTGTACAAACCAGATGCCGCACTCGAAGCCCGCATTGATGAGATTGTGGAGGCCTATGGCAGGCTGCAGGACAGCAATGGCTATCTTAATTCGTGGTATCAGCGTATCGAGCCGGGCAAGCGCTGGACCAACCTGCGTGATTGCCATGAACTCTATAATGCCGGCCACCTGATGGAAGGGGCGGTCGCCTATTACTACGCGACGGGTAAGCGAAGATTCCTCGACATCATGGCCCGCTATGCCGATCATATCTCCGAGGTTTTTGGTCCAAGAGAAACGCAGATGTCCGGTTACTGCGGTCACCCGGAAATCGAACTGGCACTGATCAAGCTCGGACGTGCCACGGGCGAGCAACGCTATATCGATTTGGCACGCTTCTTTGTGGACGAGCGAGGGCAACGGCCGGGCGGAGAGCATTATTACGACCGCGAAGCGCGCGAGCGCGGCAAGGACCCCTCGGATTATCATTTTGGGACCTATGAATACTCCCAAAGTCATGAGCCGGTGCGAGACCAGCGCCACGTCGTCGGCCACGCGGTTCGTGCTGCCTACCTCTATTCCGGCATGGCCGACGTTTCGACGGAGTATGGCGACGACAGCCTGAAACCGGCACTCGAGGCCATCTGGGGGCATCTCACGCGTAAGAACATGTATGTTACTGGCGGGTTCGGACCTTCGGCGTACAATGAAGGACTGACATTCGACTACGATCTACCCAATGAGACAGCCTACGCTGAAACCTGTGCTGCCGTCGCATTGGTCTTCTGGGCAAGCCGCATGCTTGGTCTTGGCCCCGACCGCGCCTATGCCGATGTCATGGAGCGGGCTCTCTACAATGGCGCGCTGGTCGGCTTGTCACTCGACGGCACCCAGTTTTTCTATGACAATCCGTTGGAAAGCCGCGGCAAGCACCACCGCTGGAACTGGCACCGTTGCCCGTGCTGCCCTCCGAACATTGCAAGGCTCGTCTCGTCGGTTGGTACCTACATGTACGGAGAGGCAGATAACGAAATCGCGGTCCATCTTTACTGCGATAGCGCGGCCGATCTGAAAGTGGCAGGGCAATCGATCAAGCTTCGCCAGACAACGATTTACCCCCTCGACGGCAAGATTCGGCTGACAGTAGAACCGGAAGCGCCCGTCGAGTTCACTCTGGCGTTGCGTATTCCTGCCTGGTCGCCGAAAGCCACGATCCGTGTCAACGGTCAGCAAGTTGAGATCGCCACCACCGAGGATAAAGGTTATTCAAGGCTCAATCGCCTTTGGCAGGCTGGCGACGTCGTTGAACTGGATTTGGAAATGCCGGTACAGGAAGTACACGCCAATCCAAAGATCGGCAACGACCAGGGACGGGTGGCGCTCCAGCGCGGGCCACTCGTTTACTGCCTGGAAGGTGTCGACAATGGCGACGATTTGAATTCCGTGTTGCTGCGTCCAGAAAGCGCGTTCCGCTGCGAGGCGGTGGAAGAGCTTGGTGGCGTTCCGGCCTTGGTGACCACCGGTGTTCGAGAAAGTATCGGCGACGATCAGCTTTATTCCATCGCTGCGCCGCGGCGACAGGAGGTGGATATCCGCGCAGTGCCCTATCATCTTTGGGACAACCGTGCGCCCGGCGAAATGCTGGTCTGGATCCGCAAGGAGGGCTTGTGATGAATGTGAACGATACGCAACCGGCCGCCGAGGCTTCAGTCCGCACAAGCGGGGTCGAACTGAAGGGGGTCTCCAAGAGCTTCGGCGCGGTGGATGTCATTCATGATATCGACCTGAAGATTGCTGCAGGCGAATTCGTGGTTTTTGTCGGCCCATCCGGTTGTGGAAAGTCGACACTTCTGCGGCTGATCGCAGGCCTCGAGGATACCAGCCAGGGAGAGATTCTCATTGGCGGGCGGGATGTGACGGAGGCCGATCCCTCCGACCGCGGCATCGCCATGGTGTTTCAGTCCTATGCGCTTTATCCGCACATGACCGTGGCGCAGAACATGGGGTTCGGCCTTAAAATGGCGCATCGCCCGAGAGACGAAGTTCAACGATTGGTTCAGGGCGCGGCTGAGGTTCTGCATCTTACGCCTCTGCTCGATCGGCGACCGGGTCAGCTATCCGGTGGCCAGCGCCAGCGCGTGGCTATCGGCCGCGCCATCGTCCGTAATCCTGAAGTCTTTCTGTTCGACGAGCCCTTGTCAAACTTGGACGCGGAGCTCCGCGTCGGCATGCGCATTGAGATTGCCAAGCTCCACGAGCAGCTCGGCAACACGATGATCTACGTCACGCATGATCAGACCGAAGCCATGACACTTGCGGACAAGATCGTCGTCCTGAGATCTGGTCGTATCGAACAGGTGGGATCTCCCTTCGATCTCTATCACGATCCGGATAATCTCTTCGTTGCTGGCTTCATCGGTAGCCCGAAGATGAATATCATCAGTGCCAAGTTCGAGGAGGGGGCGCTGGTCATTGGTGAGCAGCGAATGCCAACTTCGGTTCCTCAAGCCTTGCCAGCTCAAGGCGAGTTGCAGCTCGGAATTCGACCTGAACATATATGGTTTGCTCGAAATGGCGAGCCCGCGCTCGAAATGACGGTTGACTTTACCGAGTTTCTCGGGGGCGCCACTTACCTCTATGGGCATCTTGGCCCTGGCCTCCCGCTTGTCGTCCAAGGCGGAACCGGTCCAGTGGCAAATATCGGTCAAACGATCTCCGTATCATTCAATTCTGATGACGCTAGATTCTTTGATAAGGAGGGGCTTCGCATTCGCGCGAGCAGCGGCCACATTTGATCTGAAACCGCCGTTGAGTCAGGCGATGAGCTTCTTGTCCCTCCAAAGGCGAAAACCGCCTTCGAAGGCAAGGGTATTGTCGCCTTTACGACACTTGGGCGGCAGTGAATCGAGTTTCTCCACATTGCCGCCACCGATGACCACATAGTCCGGCTCAAGGGCGTCAGTCAGAGCTTCGACCACGTCGAAGACCCGCTTCTGCCACTTCTTGTGGCCCTTCTTCTCGCGGTAGGCTTCGCTGACGTAATGCTCGTAGCTCTTGCGCTTGCGATAGGGTAGGTGGGCGATCTCCATCGGCTGCGCGACGTTTTCCACGATCATCGCCGCCCCAAGCCCGGTGCCGAGGCCAAGAAACAGCATGCGGCCACCTTTATAGGAGCCGATCGCCTGCATCATGGCGTCGTTGACGATGCGAACGGGATGACCGAAGGCTGCCTCGTAGTCGAACCCAACCCAGCCATCGCCAAGGTTTGCAGGGTCGCGAAGCGGCTTGTTATGAACAACGGGGCCGGGATAACCCATCGAGATCACGTCGTATTTCATGCCCTTTGCCATGGCCTTCACGGCCTCGACCATGTCGGAGGCGGTCATGGTCTTTCCGCTTTCCGCCTTCTTTTCCTCACCACCTGCGCTGGAAAGGATTTTGACGTGGCTGCCGCCGATATCGATGGACAGGACAACGCTATCTTTGGTCTCTGAAATATCTTGTGACATATATATTTTCTCCAATGGTCAGGCGGGGTCCACCCAGCCTCCTGGCGGCGCGAAATTGTCCATCTCGGTTGGTCCCCATGTCCCCGGCTTGTAGGTCGGTGGAATGGTCTTGTCGTCCAGGATCGGCTCGACAATCTTCCACGCCAATTCCGCGGCATCCTGCCGGGTGAACAGTTGCCGATCACCGGCCATGGCGTCGCCGATCAACCGCTCATATGGGGCCATATCGCCGATGCCGTCATCAAGCGCCGTGAGTTCGACTGCCTCACCCTTCATTTTTTCGCCGGCCGCCTTGCGGCGCGCGCCGACGCCGATGGAGATATCCGGACCAAGGCGGAAGCGGATGTAGTTGGCCGGTGTATCAGTAACGTCATCGAAGAGCGCCGCGGGAGGGCGCTTGAAGCGGACGACCACTTCGGTGGCGTGGGCGGGCAGGTTCTTGCCGGCGCGGATGAAGAACGGCACCCCATTCCAGCGCCAGGTCGCAACCCGGAAGCGAACGGCAGCGAAGGTTTCCGTCGGCGATGATGGAGCCACGCCGGGTTCGTCGGTGTAGCCTTCGAACTGGCCGCGCACCACGTCTTCTTTGGACAGCGGCGGCATGGCTTTCAGCACCTGCACCTTCTCGTCTACAAGATCGTCGGAGGCACCGGACGCCGGCGGCTCCATGGTGAGGAGCAGGAGGACGTTGACGAGATGGTTCTGGATCACATCGCGGATGCAGCCCACTTCGTCGTAAAATTTGCCGCGCCCCTTGATGCCGAAATCCTCGGCCATGGTGATCTGCACGCTCTCCACATGATCTCGGTTCCAGACGGGCTCAAGGAAGCTGTTGGCAAAGCGAAAATACAGAAGGTTCTGAATGGCTTCCTTGCCAAGGAAGTGGTCGATGCGAAAGATCGCATCTTCCTCGAACACCTTGTGCAGCACGTCGTTCAGCTTCTTGGCCGAAGCAAGGTCCCGCCCAAACGGCTTTTCCACCATCAGCCGGGCGTTCTTGGCGATGCCGGCCTGATCAAGACCATCGGCGACTGTCTCGAACAGGGACGGTGGAATTGCGAGATAGTAGAGCGGGTTTTGATGTCCTGCCAGCGCCAGCTTCAGTTTGTCGAATGTCGACTGGCTGCGGTAATCGCCGGAGACGTAGGACAACTTCTCCGCCATCTTTGAGAAAGCAGCTTCGTCGATGGTGTCAACGTGTTTCGACACGGCGTCTTTGGCACGCGCGATCAGCTGATCGCGCGTCCAGTCGTCAAAGGCCACGCCGATGATGGGCGTGTTGAGCGCGCCACGCTTCACCATCGCATAGAGCGAGGGAAAAATCATCTTGTGCGCGAGATCACCGGTGGCACCGAACACCACCAATACGTCGGACTGTTCCTGTGCCATGGCTCTCTTCTCCCGCCTTTACTTGGCTTTTTCCAGATGGCCGCCAAAGGCGTGGCGCATGGCCGACAGCACCTTGCCAGCAAACTGTGCCTCACCGCGCGAGGAAAAGCGTTCGAAGAGCGCCGAGGCGAGAACGGGGGCCGGCACACCCGTTTCCACGGCGGCCTGCAACGTCCAACGGCCTTCGCCGGAATCGGACACGCGGCCGTCATAGTGTTCAAGGTGCGGGTCTTGTTTCAGAGCCTCAGCCGTCAGATCCAGCAGCCATGAACCAATGACCGAACCGTGTCTCCAAACTTCTGTCACAGCGGGCAGATCGACATCGAAACGATAATATTGTGGATTGGCGAGCGGCGCCGTTTCTGCATCGACCTCGCGCTCGCTATTCCCGGCGTTGGCGGCTTTCAGGATGTTTAAGCCTTCGGCATAAGCTGCCATGACTCCATATTCGATGCCGTTATGCACCATCTTGACGAAGTGGCCGGCGCCGGCCGGACCGCAATGGAGATAGCCTCTTGGAGCTGTGCCGGTTTCCGGATCCTCCGCAATGTTCTGCCCGGCACCCGGTGCGAGAGAAGCAAAGATCGGATCGAGACGCTGTACGGCGGCCTTCGGGCCCCCGATCATCAGCGAGTAACCACGCTCCAGGCCCCAGACGCCACCCGATGTCCCGACGTCGATGAAGTCGATGCCCAACGGTGCGAACTCCGCGGAGAGATTGATCGCCTCATGATAAAGCGAGTTGCCGCCATCGATGATGGCGTCGCCATTGTCTAGCTGAGAGGCAAACTCCCGCGCGATCTTCGGGGTGATGGCTGCCGGCAGCATCAGCCAGACGGCGCGCGGCTTTTCGAGTTTGGAGATGAGATCCTCAGCCGAGGAAGCGCCCTTCGCGCCTTCTTTGACGAGCGCCGCGACATTGTCGGCATTGACGTCGAAGACGACGCAGTCATGACCCTGTTTGAGGAGGCGGCGAACCATGTTGGCGCCCATACGGCCGAGGCCGACCATTGCAATTTGCATCTCATTCTCCATTTTCGATGCGGGCTGAATCACCTGATTCATCCACGACGTGAACGGTAAAGTTGGTGTTTTCCCACGTTCCACTGTCTGGCCAATACAAGGTGAAGACGATCGTTTTTCCTGCGTCTTTATGCTGGACAGGCAGGTCGGCGTAATAGGTACCAAGTCCCGATGGTGCCATTGGCGTATCGGAAGCGCTGACCCAGCCGTCCGCGCTCCAATGCACCACCGCGTTCGTCTCGGTTTCCAGTCGAAGCATCTTGCCAACGGGGATCGATGACAGGCGGTTGTTGAAACGCCAGATGCGCAACTGCGACCCTGTCTTGTTCTTGATGTAGCGCTCGACGCCCTGCGGCGGCATATCGAACACGGTGCCGTCCTTCAGCGATCGCAGAAGCTTGATATGCTCGGAATGGGCCCAGACGAGTGGCATGGCACTGCCCGACGGGCGACCGAGAAAGAGCTCCTTCTCGGGCAGATCCGGTCCATCCCAAACCTGTTCCGGGAAAAGGCCGCCATAGCCCGCCGATTTCTCGAGCGTTCCCAGAAGCGCTTCGGCGGCTTCACGCCGGCCTGCAGCAAGTTCGTAATGCGCGCGTTCGCCAGCCAATAGCGGCCAAGGCCGGCCCTTGCCCGTACCATCGAAGGGGGCGCCATCTTCATGCTCGCCATAGCCATCGCCGGTGTAGCGATACCAGAGCGATCCTTGTGGCAGATCGGCGCGCAGGCTGTGATCGATGGCTTGGATGGTGTCGAGAATATGCGGATCGTCGGGCGCGCGCAGGCCGAAACGGACGAGAGCCAAAGCATCCGGGCTTAGCACGTCGGCGGTCGGCAACAGTGCCCGGTCTGGCGTCTGATTGCGGATTTCCGTGTTGCCTGAGGCTCTCGCCTCATCCGTCGTGCCAAGCGGCGCGATGCGGACATAATGACCTGAGATTCGAAGCGCTTCGCAGAAATTCTTCTCGCCGGCAAAGGTCCATTGTTCGATCTGTTCGTTCCAGCAGTCCGCGGTTTCGCGCAGGTGATTGGCAGCCACATCGTCGCCGTCGAGCGAGAGCAAATCGGCCGCTGCAAGCAGCGCGGCGATTTCAACGGCAAGCGTGAAGGGACTATAGCCTGCATCCTCTTCCCAACGATCCTCGCAGGTTGTGGGACCGTTTGTCAGGATGTAGTTCGCCGCGTTTCGCACCATTGGCATGAAGCGCTTCTGTGCCTTCCCATCAAGATGACCCAGCCGTCGCAGCATGTCGGTGAGCAGGATAGGAAAGGCGCACTCATCCATCTGGATGCCGGGCCAATAGGGTTTCCCATCAAGCCAGAGATTCTGCGGCCAGCGACCGGAAGGCTGTTGAACATGGCGCAGATAGTCGAGGATGGCGATCGCTTCCTCCGTATCGCCTGCGGCCAGAAATCCGCCAGCCGTCTCCACTAGGTCGCGGGGCCAGACGAGGTGGTAGCCGCCAAGGTCGTCATCGCCTTTGGAGAAGCCCCACGGAATGGAGAGGCTGGCAACCACGGCACCCGCCCGATCCGCTGCCCCGTGCGAGGCGAGAACGGCGGTTGACACCCGGTAGGCGTTCACGCCGGCCTGCTCCTGGCGATCCAGCGGGACGAGCTTTTGCTGCCAGGCCTGCCAGTTGGCGACATAATGTTGTTGTGCCTTTTCAAACCCGTCCTTGAGGCTGCCCGCTGCGGCGGCGGCTGCCTCGAATTCCGTTTGACCGAAACCGATGGCCATTGTCGCTTCCTGGCACGCACCGGTGAAATCGAACTCACCTGCCAGTGCCACGTTGCCATCATCGGCACGCTGGTATTGTTCGGCAATGCGACCATGTTGTTTCAACTGCCGCCAACCATCCGAAACGCCGACAAAACCCGCGCTGACAGAGCGCCATGGTGTGTCGGAGATGAGCGCCAGATAACGCGAGCGGCCGGTGGCGAACAGCACGGTCTTGTCCTCGAACTCACTAATCCAGGCCGAGTTCAGTTGTCCCGCATTGACCAGATGGGGAGCGAGCAGGGCGGTGACCCTATAGTCACCCACCTCGCCCTTGAGTGCCGTGAAGCGGACACGCTGCAGCACGCAGGCACGAGACGGATCTGTCACCACCTGCTTCTCGATCCTATAGCGCCCATCTCGCGCGGTGTTGATGATGGAGAAGGCAGGAATTCCAGGGGCGATTGTCCTGGTTTCCGTTTCGCAGTCGCGCTTTTCCTCAGAGAAGTAACCGTCATTGCCGGTTACGACGAAACCTAAATCGCGTGTGCAGGCGCTGTCGACGCGGGGATAGTAAATTTCGTTGAGAACGCCGTGGCTCAAGGTGAACCAGACACGCGAATGTTTGGAGAGTGCGGTGCCAATGCCGTTTTTAGCACTTGATGTCCAGCGCGCGTCGATGCCGGGCGCTCCAGGAGCAGCGTCCACCATTTTGCTCAAATGAGGTGTGCCGGTATCTGACTCGCTTTTCGTTGTCGGGATGGAAGGTTCAGGAAGGGAACTCGTCATTTCAAGAATGCCTTGATGCGCTGCAAAATGAATAGCTTAAGTTCAAAACAAGAGAGGATCGGCTGTCACCCCACCCGGAATATTTCAGTTCATACTCAGATACCACAATGGTACTTGGCAACTTACATTTTCGTAATTCTTAAACGAACTTCGATGCTTCTGTCGCCTTATCCAGCGCCGTTGTCGTCGAAGCCTTTCAAATCCATGCGAACAACGAGATTGACCGGCTTTCGGTTGCACCAGTGAAAAATTTCTTATGACGATCCAGTTCGGGAGACCGGAAGCGTTACAATGGCATGAAAACCGTTTTTGCTGTTCTGGAGCGTAACGGTACCGCCATAGAGTTCGACAATTTCCTTCGATATCCCCAAACCGAAGCCACTGCCCTGCACACTCTCATCCAGCCGCATACCCGGCTGGAAAGCCACGTTGATCCTGTCTTCGGCAATGCCAGGGCCGTCGTCGGTAATCGTGATTGCGACAAGGCCGCCTGTCCGCGTGGAAGTGACTGTTACGGCGGTAGAAGCCCATTTGAACGCATTGTCCAGCAGGTTGCCAAGAATTTCGTCCACGTCCTCCGGATCGCAGCGAATGCCGGCGCGGTCCTCGACTTCGCAACGAACCGACAAAGCCTTGTCGCGATAAATGTTCGAGAGAACGAGGATGAGGTCGTCGAGACGGGGGCGAAGCAAGACGTGCCGATCGGAAGGCTGCCCGGCCGTGGACTTTCGCGCGTCGGCAAGATGATGCCGGATTCGACGATCGATACGCAGGACAAGATCTCTCAAGCCGCCACTCGCGTCGTTGTCGTCGTTCAATCCAAGCGTCAGGCTGGCGACGGGTGTTTTCAGCCCGTGGGCCATATTGGCAAAATGGATCCGCGCCTCCTCAAGTCGCCTTTCGTTCAATGCGATCAGGCGGTTGATCTCCGTCGCGACGGGTTTCAACTCTTCGACTTCTCCATTGGGCAGAGTTGAGCGATTGCCGGCTGATACCTCTGCGATATCGGTCGTCAGGCGCTTGAGCGGCTTGAGGCCGAACCGCACCTGTAAATACGTTCCGATGAGGAGAGTTACACCGAGCAGCGCCATGGCCGGCACGAGCCACATGAGGGACCGGAACGCCGGATCGGTCAACGCGGCCTCAGGCGCAGACGCCGTGATCTGCACCAACTGGCCGTCGATGCGTGTCGACAGGGTACGCGTGTAAAGCCCGCGTCCATTGCCGTCTTCCATCTCACCTGGCCGCGGTCGTGCCGACGCAAGATCGCGCCAGTCCGCCTGGCGACCGCCGGGTTTGAGGGCGCGACGCTCCAGAGAACGGGATGAGAGCGTCGATGTCTCTGATCTGACCTGCCAGTACCATCCGGAATTCGGTCGATCAAAGGGCGGTCCGTCCAGTTGAGAAGACATCGTCAACTGGCCGTTTTCACTGACGGTCAAGCTGCTGCGCACACCTTCTATCTGGGTATCCAGTCGCTGATCAATCTGCTCGCGGACGACCCCGGCAACGATGAACCAGAGAATAACGGACGCGACGAGAATAGCACCCGCCACGAAGGCGGCGGAGAACGCCGTCAGGCGTCCGGCAATCGAGGCGGGACGGGAAAGGCGCGGCCATCTCATGATGCGGCCGTCATCATGTAACCCCTGCCACGCACGGTTTCGATATATTCGGCGCCGATCTTCCGGCGCAGCCTTGCGACGATGACTTCGATGGAGTTGGAATCCACTTCGGCGTCGCCATCATAGACGCGCTCCATCAACTCGCTCCGGTCCACGATGATCTCCTTGCGCAAGATCAGGCAGGAGAGCACACGCCACTCCAGAGCCGTGAGCTTCAAGGGAACGCCGTCCTTCTCGAATGTTCCAAGCTGGGCGTTGAAGGTAATCGATCCACAGGTCACAGTCGCGCTGGCATGGTTGTTGGCGCGCCGAACCAGAGCGCGCAGCCGCAAGACCAGTTCCTCGACCTTGAAAGGTTTGGTGAGAAAGTCATCGGCTCCCGCTTTGAAGCTCGCCACCTTGTCTGGCCAGCCGTCTCTTGCCGTCAGTACAAGTACAGGGAACGTCTTGCCTGCATCTCGCCAGGAGGCGAGCACCGAAACGCCATCGATCTTGGGGAGGCCGAGATCAAGAACCGCGACATCGAAGGCTTCCGTCAGGCCTGCATGCTGACCGTCTTCACCATTGCGTGCGACATCGACAACGAAGTTTTCGTCTCTGAGACTGCCTGCAATCCGGCCTGCAAGGTCGGTATCGTCTTCGACAAGAAGGACACGCATGAGGGAATTCTACTCCGTGGGATCGGGCTTTCTTATGGTGGTGGACGCTTAACTCAAGCTGAACGGGATGGTTCAGGCTGGCGGTGGTGGTGCTTTGATAGAAAGGCGTCATTCCATTCACAAAGGAGACCAGACATGTCTATTACACCTGAAACCGAAACCAAGCACCACGACGACGTCAACCACGTCCACCCGCATCCGAAGAAGCGGTCTGTGGCGGCCTTCGCGGTCGGTGCCATTGCCATTCTGGCCGTCGGCGTTGCCGGTGGTGCCGGCGCCATGAAGCTGACGCAGCCCAAGGCAGAGCTTGCGCCGATAGTCCCCGTCGCCATTTCCGCCATGCCAGATGACAGCCTGACCAGCATCAAGGGCAAGGTGGTTGAGATCTTTGGCAACAAGTTCATCATTCAGGATGAAAGTGGCCGTGCTCTCGTAGAAACGGGACGGGAAGGCAGGGGCGGCAACCTCGTCAACAAGGACGAAGTCGTTACCGTTCAGGGCCGCTTCGATGACGGCTTCCTTCACGGTAGCTACATCGTTCATGAAGATGGAAAGACCAACCCGCTTGGCCCGGCCGGCAAGCCGCCGCGCGGCCCGGAAGGTGGTCCCCGTGGACCGGAGGGCGGTCCTCACAAGCCTTGATATTTGAGGTTCGAACCATAGCTCAAAAACACACGGCCGCTCGGATACGACGCGGCCGTGTCGTCATGTTTGAGCGAGGCATCGCTGGTGGATGAGAGCAGCGGCTAATTCGACTGCTTTCGCCGCAATGCGTCTTGCAGGCCCGAAACGAGATATCCAAGACCGCTCTCGAAGACGTCTTCCGTGTTGACTGTTCCAACCTGCCGAAAGGTTTCCAGGGCTTCGGTCAACAGAGGGAGGGGAGCAAGTTCTGCGTCGAAGTCGACTTTGGTGCCGTTTTGATCGATCCGGTCTCGCTCTTGCTCGCCCTGTTCTTCAAGAACATACCCCACCACATAGCGCGTCACGCAGATGGCGATGCCAAACGCCTCCTTGGTTGAAAAGCCCGCATCGACATAGAGCTGCAACACCTTTTCCGTATCGGCAAAATCGGTGACCGATGGCCGCGTGCCTGCGGTCAATCGCGCGCCATCACGCATGCTGAGCAGCGCCTTGCGGACGCTGCGGGCGTTGGAAAGCGTGAACGATACCCAGTCCTGTCCAGGTTTTGGCACGCGGTCGTCGTGATAGCGCAGCAGCATTTCTGAATTGATCGCATCCAGCAGCTGAGACTTGTTGCGGAAATGCCAGTAGAGCGCCGGCTGCTGAACGCCAAGCCGTTCTGCAAGCTTCCGGGTGGATAGCTTGTCTATCCCCACTTCATTCAACAGCAGCAAGGCCTCATCGATGATGCGCTCGCGTCCTATCGCCATGGAAAACACCTCTTGACTTATCAGCGATAAGGGAGCTTATCACTGATAAATTTATCGTTGATAAAGTCTATGAGGATATCTCTCCATGAACAAGGCCCTCATCCTCATTCTCTCCACCGTCGCGCTCGACGCGATTGGCGCCGGTCTGATCTTTCCGATCCTGCCGGATCTGTTGCGCGAGGTGACGGGCGGAGACGATTTCGGCTTCCTATACGGGCTCATGCTGTCTGTGTTTGCGATCATGCAATTCGTCTTTTCACCCGTTCTCGGCGCGCTCAGCGATCGGTTCGGGCGGCGTCCCGTTTTGCTGCTCTCTCTTGCGGGCACACTCATCGATTATCTTGTCATGGGCCTTTCGCCGCTGGGCTGGGTGCTTGTTGTGGGAAGAGCGGTTGCGGGAATAACCAGCGCCAATATGGCCGTCGCGAGCGCCTACATCACCGATATCACGCCAGCCGCTCAGCGTGCGCAGCGGTTTGGCACAATCGGCGCGGTGATGAGCACGGGCTTCATCATCGGCCCGGTGATCGGCGGTGTCATGGGTGCCTGGTGGCTTCGCTCGCCTTTCCTGGCGGCGGCGCTGTTCAATGGTCTCAATCTTCTTGTTGCGCTTTTCGCATTGCCGGAAAGCCGGTCGACGAGCCAAGACAAGTTCGAGCTGAAAGAACTCAACCCGTTGCGACCTCTGCTCTGGCTGTGGACTTTCAAAGACCTGCTGCCGCTTGTCACAGTCTTCGTGGTCTTTGGCCTGGTCGCGGCAATACCCGGGACGATCTGGGTTCTCTACGGGGCCGAGCGGTTCGGTTGGGATTCCGTTCATCTCGGGCTGTCATTGTCGGTCTTCGGTGTCAGTGGCGCGCTCGCTCAAGCCTTTCTCGTTGGGCCGTTGTCGCGCCGCTTCGGCGATCTTGGCACGTTGATGATCGGCGTCGCCTTCGACATGCTCGCCTATACGCTGATGGCCTTCGCCACTCAAAGCTGGATGGGTTATGCCGTCGCGCCGCTCTTCGCACTCGGCGGTGTCGCGATGCCAGCGCTCCAGTCGCTTGCAACAAGCCGGGTGAGCGATGAGCAACAGGGCCAGTTGCAAGGTGTACTGGCGAGCCTGATGAGCCTCGCCGGTATCGTCGGACCTGTTCTGACCACTGCCTTGTTCTTTTCGACCAAGGCGAGCTGGATCGGCACCACATGGCAGGTGGGTGCCGGACTTTATCTGCTGGCGTCCCCGCTTTTCACGACGGTGAAAGCACCCAAGCGTGGCGAGGGCGAGTTGTCAGGTCGTCCCAGCCACGATTGTTGAAATGCGAGATCAACGATCAGCGCTTCACGCGACCGTTCTCGGAAACCAGACGCCCTTGCTTGAAGACCTTGTGCCGCGTTGGGAAGGCAATCACGGCCTCCGGTACATGGTCCGCCGCCAGAGAAACGAAGTCCGCCTTCGCGCCCACTTCGATGCCATATCCCTCAAGCCGCAAGGCTTTCGCACCTGCTGCTGTCACGATGTCGAATGCGGCTGCCAGTTCATCGTCGGTGTAGAAGCCTGATCTGTAGCCAATGATCTCGGCCCGGTGCAGCATATCGCCATCACCATAGGGCCACCAGGAATCGCGGATATTGTCGCTGCCGCTGAAAACGGTGACGCCCTCGCGGCGCAGCAGGGCGACCGGTGGGAAATTGTGGTTGCCGGGGGCATTGGTCATGATCGAGACGCCGCTTCGTGCGATCCTAGCCGCGATCTTCTTCGCCGCGTCGGGTGCGAGGTCGCCGAGACCATAGGCATGACTGACGGCGACATGTCCTTGCATGCCGAGTGCGACGGTGCGGTCGCAAATTTCCTCGATGGTGAAAGCACCCATCGAACCTGCGTCATGAAGATGGATGTCGATATCGACACCGTGCTTTTCGGCCACGCCAAACACGACGTCGAGATGGCCATTGACGTCGCGGTCGAAGCTTGCGGGATCGAGACCACCCACGAGGTCTGCGCCTAGACCGATCGCCTCATCAAGAAGCTGAGGCGTGCCTGGACTTTTCAGGATGCCGCTTTGGGGAAAGGCGACAAGCTGGATGTCGATCATGTCCTGATATTCCTCGCGCACAGCGAGGATGGTTTCCAAAGACCTTAGCCCAACCGAGCCATCGACCATGACGTGGCTGCGCATCTGGGTCGTGCCTTTGGAAATGCAAAGATCGAGTTGATTGCGCGCGCGTTCCGCCATCGGCTCGGCTTTCGCCATGTTCTCGGCCTGGAAGGCGACGCGCTCGTGCACATCAAAGCCGTTGGTGCAGGGGCGATGTGGCACCCACTTGCCGCCATAAAAGCTGGTGTCGAGATGGATATGGCCCTCGACGAAGCCTGGAAGCAGGAGATCGCCGGAAAGGTCAATGGCGGTCGCCGAAGGCGCCGCTTCTCCTGCCGTCTCAATGGCTATGATCCGGCCCTTTTCCACATGAATGTCTCGCAGCGATCCATCCGCCAGCTTGGCGTTCGCGAAAACGGTTATGGTCATCGGGGTTTCCTTTCCGTATTTTTTTCGTCGGGCGTCAGCGCTTGTGCGGACGCATCACGTTGTTGGTTATAGCGGCGCGAGATGGCAGGCGATCTTGCCGCCGCCATCCCGGTTGCGAACCTCGGGGGCCACCTTGCTGCAGAGTTCTGTTGCGATGGGACAGCGCGGATGGAAAGCGCACCCCTTCGGCGGGTCGAGCGGGCTTGGTGGTTCTCCGCCCATCAATGCGCGGTCCCGGTCAGGCGCCGCGACATCGGGGATCGTTTGCAGCAGAAGCCGTGTGTATGGGTGTTGCGGATTGGCGAAGAGCGCCTCGGTCTCTGCCTCCTCCACGATACGGCCGAGATACATCACCGCGATGCGGTCGGCCATGTGGCGGACGACTGCGAGATTGTGGCTGATGAAGAGATAGGTCAGGCCAAGCTCATCCTGTAACCCGCGCATGAGATTGAGGATCTGCGCCTGGACGGAGACATCGAGTGCCGAGGTCGGCTCGTCGCAGACGAGAAATTCGGGCTCGCTGGCCAGCGCTCGTGCAATCGATATGCGCTGTCTTTGGCCGCCGGAAAATTCATGCGGGAAACGATTGGCGTCGTCCGGCGACAGACCGACGGTGCGCAACAGGTCGGCCACGCGTGCGTCGATCGCTTGTCTGCCATCTCGCAATCCGAACACCTCGATCGGCTCGGCAATGATATTGCCGACGCGCCAGCGTGGGTTGAGGCTGGCATGCGGATCCTGAAAGATCATCTGGGCTTCGAGTGGCTTGCCGCGGTTCGCGCCCTTATCGGCTGGTGCAAAGACGATGGCACCTTCGCTGGGATCGTAAAGTCCCGTCACCAGCCGTGCGACTGTTGACTTGCCGCAACCGGATTCGCCGACGAGCGCGAGGCATTTTCCCTTCTGCACCGTGAATGTCACATCCTGCACGGCGCGAAGATAGCGCTTCGGCTTGCGGTCGATGACGCGGTTTAGCCATGGCGCGGAAACGTCGAAGACGCGCGTCAATTGATCCACTTCGAGCGCGTTGTCAGGGCTTCTCATGCGACGCCTCCATCGTGAATGAGGCAGGCGACGCTGCCGTGATCATTGCGTACCAGCGCCGGTTTGACCTCTCGGCAGCGGGAGCCGACATCCGGGCAGCGCGGATTGAAGGCGCAGCCTTGTGGAATGGCATTGAGCCTTGGCATGGCACCATCGATCTGTGTCAATCGCTCGACGCGGGCGCCAAGGGCCGGGATGGAGCCCATCAAGCCACGTGTATAAGGGTGCTTGGGGTTGCGCAGCACCTCGTCCACCGGGCCAACCTCGATCACCCGCCCGGCATACATGACAGCCACGCGGTCGGCTGTTTCGGCGATCACGCCCATGTCGTGGGTGACGAGCATGACGCCGGCGCCTTTCTCGCGGCAAAGCTTGCGCAGCAAGGTGGTGATCTGTGCCTGAATGGACACGTCGAGCGCTGTCGTCGGCTCGTCGGCAATGATCAATTGCGGATCGCCAGCCAGTGCGAGCGCTATGACGACGCGCTGGCGCATGCCGCCGGAAAACTGATGCGGATAATGGTCGATACGCTCGTCTGCGCCCGGAATACCAACCTGTTTCAACAGGTCGATCGCGTGGGCGCGTGCTTCTGCGCGGCTGCGATCGGAGTGCAGGCGGATCGTCTCGGTCAATTGCTGCCCAACCGAAAAGAGCGGGTTGAGCGATGTGAGAGGGTCTTGAAATATGGCGCCGACCATGCGTCCGCGTACCATACTCATCTCAAGCTCGCTGAGAGTGTCGGTACGCGTTCCGCCGATACGAATCTCGCCCGCCGCAACCCGGCCCGGCGGTTCAAGCAGGCCCAGCACCGCCATGCCGGTCATCGACTTGCCAGCGCCGGATTCACCGACGACGCCCAGGATTTCGCCACGCTCGACAGTGAGCGACACATCGGACAGTGCGGTGAGGATGCCCTTGCGTGTCGGGAATTCGACGGACAGTCCTTTGACCTCCAGGGCCGGGATTGCGGCTGATGTCTGGTTGGGGGTGATCATCGCGAGACCTCGCTGATATGATGCGAGAGCGGATAGCTCGGCGGGAAAATGTCTTCGACTGGGGGGTGTTGGAAGGTTCGTTCCGGATATTTGGCGACTAGACCATCGAATTGGCGCTGTGCCTGCTCTCGTGCGGCGGCGATGTCGATACCCGCAACCGCGCCGTCTCGCATCGAAATCCGGCCATCGACGATGGTTGCACGGGTGACACGACCGGTAGCGCCGTAGACAAGGGTCTGGATCGGGTCGATCCGTGGCGCGATCATGCTGTCGGCCATGTCGAAGACGGCGATGTCTGCCTTCGCCCCCGGAAAGATGCGGCCGAGATCAGAGCGTTTCAGCGCATCGGCGCCGGCAATGGTGGCGGCATCGTAGAAATCGGCGGCGGAACCGGCATCCCCGCGGCCCTCGGCAAGCCGGTTCATCATCAGACCGACCGACATGTTGAGAACCATATCGGGAGGGGCGGTATCGGTGCCCATGCCGATGCGGATCCCCATCGCCTTCAAGCGGGAGAAGGATTTGAGCGCTGAGCCGTGGCGAGCCGAAACGAGTGGACAGTGAGCAACGGTCACGCCATGGGCGGCATATCGTGCGAGATCGTCTTCCGTCGCGACAGTCGCATGCGGCGCGATCAGGCGAGGCGAAAGAAGGCCAAGGCGGTCCAGCCATTCCGGTGCCGTGACACCATGCAGGCGGCGCATGGTCTGCAATTCCATCTCGCCCTGCGCCATATGCAGGCGAACAAGCATATCCATATCATCGGCATGGGCGAAGGTCTGGCGGAGCAGCGTTTCAGTACAGGTTTCCACGCGGTCCGGCGCGAACATGCCGGAAATAAGGCCATTGGCTCTGCCGTGAATGCGTTTGGCAAAAGACGCTGCTTCAGCCAAATCGGCCAATCCCCGCTCTTCATGGAAGACAGGTTTCATGGCGCCGTTTTCATCAAGGATGACCCCACCGCTGCGATAGGCGGGACCGAGCCACACGCGGACGCCGAGGTCTTCGGCTGCATCTGCTGCTGCTTCGAACTCTGCGACCGTCTCGCCCCAGGCACGGTAAAACAGTGAGGCGATCGGAAGTGCCGAGGTAATGCCGTTCAAGAGAAGCTGCGCAAAGGCGTAGCGCTTCTGGAAGGCAAGTTCGGCCTGGCTATACATTTCATAGGCGCGGGGTGCGTAGTCCGCGGCCCAGACGCGGCCCTTCTTCCAGCCGGGCTGGTTGTCCATGGCAAGAACGGTCGTATCGAGATCGGAGAGCGCGTCGAGATCGACAAAGCCAGGACCGATAAGGGCGTCGCCCATGTGGTAGCGCGCCGAAACGTCGCCCTCGAAATCGCGCCCAACCCAGAGAATTGTGTCGTTCTCGATGACGATTTCGCCATCCGGAATAAGGCGTCGTCCTTCCGGCAGATCGGCAACGACGAACCGCGCTTTGAGCGCCCAGCGCCCTGACGGCCTCTTGCTAAGGGGAAGCATCGACCAGGATGACGGCGTGTTCATGGACGCTCCTTCAAGCTCTTGCCATCTCGCGCGACAACATTGCCAGCGGTCACCACAAGCTTGCGAGGTTGATGCGTGACGATCGCTTCGCCGACGGTCTCGCCTTCGACGATGACGACATCCCCACGACCGCCAATCGTCAGCGAATGTTCTGCACGATCCATGGCTTGAGCACCGCCAGTGGTGCAGACATCGAGCGCCCAGAGGAGCTCATCATCGCGGCGCAGGTTATTCTTCATGCCGAGCAACATGGACCGCTCAAGCATGTCGCCATTGCCATAAGGACCCCAGGTATCGCGGAAGCCATCGACACCTGCACCAAAGCGCACTCCGGCGGAGCGCAGGCGGCGCAGAGACGGGACTTCGCGCGAGGGCGGGGCTGTCGTCAGGATCGGCACGTCGAGTTCCGCGCAGGTGTCGATCAACCCTTGCGTCATGTTCCAATCCGGATCGCCAAGGCAGAAGGCGTGGCTGACGGCGACCTTGCCTTGCATGCCGAGCGCACGGATCCGCTCGAAGATCAGTTCCATCGAGAAAGCACCGAGTTCTCCGCTTTCATGCAGATGGATATCGATGCCCTTGGCGTATTTCTCGGCAATGGCGAAGATCGTATCGAGATGAGCCTTCGGATCGCGATCCATGCCGCAGGGGTCGAGACCGCCGACGAGATCAGCCCCCATCGCCATGCCGGCATCGATCAATTCCGCGGTGCCGGGGCGGCGCATCAGTCCCGATTGCGGGAAGGCGACGATCTCGATTTCGACAATGCCGGCCAGCTGGCGGCGGGTCTCCATTACGCCTTCCAGGGCGATCAGTCCTTGGTCCGTGTCGATATCCACATGGCTGCGGATGAGGGTCGTGCCGTAGCCGGCCGATTGCAGCGCCTGGCGCATGGACTGGACATGGGCGTCCAACCCATAGTCGCGCTTGACCTTGCGCTCATTGTCGATCTTGTCGATCAGACGCGGACCGACTTCGTTGACGTACCAGGGGTAGCCCAGCAAAGATTTGTCGAGATGAGTATGGGCATCGACGAGGCCCGGAATGGCGATGCGTCCGCCGGCATCCTCGACAGGCAGGCCCGCTGCTTCCAGACCCTTACCGATCTCGGCAATACGACCGTCGCGGATCAGGATATCGGCGGTGTCGCCGCCCATCGGCCTTGCGTTGGTAATCAGAAGATCGCTCATGTGAAATGTCTCCGCACGGTTTCAGCGCAGTTTGGGATTAAGGGCGTCGCGCAGCCAGTCGCCGAGCACGTTGATCGAAACAACGAGCAGACAGAGCTGCAGTCCAGGAAAGAGCACGATCCACCAGAGCCCAGAGAAGAGATACTGGTTGCCGATACGGATCAGCGTGCCGAGCGACGGTTGCTCGGGCGGCATGCCGACACCGAGGAAGGAGAGCGTCGCCTCGATGAGGATGCCGAGGCCGAAGTTCAATGTTGCCGTGACGAGCAGCGGCGTCGTGGTGTTGGGAAGAATATGCTTCAGCATGATCTTCCATTTCGACAGGCGGATCAGCCGGGCGGCCTGAACATATTCCTTGTTGCGCTCCACCATGGTTTGCGCGCGCACGGTACGGGCATATTGGACCCAAGCCGATAGCGAGATCGCAAGTACGATGACGCCGGAGGCGCCAGCTTCCCGCAGCGACGGCGGGAGCGCCTGTCTGGCGAGCGCGGAGACGAGGATGGCGATCAGCATCGTCGGCATGGAAAGGAGAACATCGCCCGTGCGCATCAGCAGACCGTCGGCCCATTTGCCGTGATAGCCGGCGACGAGGCCAAGCATCGTGCCGATGACGAGCGACACGAGAACCGAGCTTGCGCCGATGATGATCGAGGCACGCGAGCCATAGAGAATGGCCGAGAGCACATCACGGCCCTGCACGTCGGTGCCCAGAATGAAGGGCCATTGTCCCTCCGGCATCCAGATCGGTGGGATCTCTGCATTCAGCAGATCGAGCGACGCGAGATCATAGGGGTTCTGTACCGTGATCAGCGGAGAGAAGAACGCCGTGCAGATGAGGATCAGAAGCAGGATGGCTGCAGCAATCGCAGAAGGATGTCGCTTGAAGCTCCACCACAGATCGGATTGGAGAGCTCTCGACAGGCGAGATGGACGGGAAACGGTGGCGGTCTGTTCGATGGCGGTCATGATGGTCTCCCGGTCATGCTGCACGCAGACGTGGATCGATGACCGCGTAGGCGATGTCCACGAACGTGTTCAGCGTGACGAAAATGAAGGATACGATGCAGAGATAGGCCGCCATGACGGGGATATCGACGAAGGTCACGGCCTGCATGAAGAGCATGCCCATTCCCGGCCATTGAAAGACAGTTTCGGTGACGAGCGCAAAGGCAATGAGATTGCCGACCTGCATGGCCGTCAGCGTGACCACGGGCATCAGACAGTTCTTCAACGCATGGCGAAACCAGAGTGCGCGTCTTTTGACGCCGCGGGCCCGGGCGAACTTGATGAAATCGGTCCGCAGCGTTTCCAGCATTTCGGCACGCACCAGACGCATCACCAATGTGATCTGGAAGAGCGACAGCGATAGCGCCGGCAAGACGATGGCCGCCCGCCCCGAGGGGGTCAGGAGCCCGGTGGACCACCAGCCGATGCGCACCACATCGCCGCGACCATAACCCGGCAACCAGCCAAGCGTAACGGAAAAGGTGAGGATCAGCAGGATGCCCACCAGAAAGCTTGGCAGGGAAACGCCGACGATCGATGAGAACTGCAATGCTTCGGCCCACCAGCGCCCGCGACCGATGGCGGTAAAGACGCCAAGCGGTATGCCGATGGCAAGCGACAGGAAGGTGGCGATGAGCACCAGTTCGAACGTCGCCGGGAAACGCTCTGCGATCAGCGTCAGCACGGATTGCTGGTTGCGCCAGGACAGGCCGAATTCGCCCTGCGCTGCGTTGGTGACGAAGCGGACATATTGAACGAGAAATCCGTCATTGAGACCGAGCCTGGCGCGCAGCTCGTCGCGTTCGACCTGGGTGGCGCTTTCATTGACCATGATCTCCACCGGATCGCCAAGGAAACGGAAGATGAGGAAGGCGAAGAAAGCAACCGTGAGCATCACGAGAACGGCATTGCCGATCCGCTTGATGAGGAAGGCGAGCATGACACCCTGTCCTTTGTCGGAAGAAAGAAAGCTGGCCCCCGCGACGGCTTTGCGCGGCGAGGGCCGTCCGCTATTACATTTTCACCAGCCAGAGGCGGGGAAGATTGTCCGAGAAGAGCGGGAAATCCTTGACTTTCGCGCTGGTTGCCCAGGCCAGTGGCTGCTGGTGCAACGGGATCATCAACGCATGGTCCTTGGCAATCTTCAGAGCGTCGGCCGAAAGGGCCAGGCGCTTCGTCCGGTCCAGTTCAACAGCCGAGGCTTCCGTCACTTTGTCGAACTCCTTGTCCGACCATCCACCCCAGTTGAATATGCCGAATGAACCTTCCTTGGTGTGGAGAACCTGAGAGGTGAGGCTGTAGGCATCGAGCATCGGCAGTGTTGCCCAACCGAGCGTGTAGACATCGACCTTGCCGGACGAGCGCTTCGGTGTCTGCACGGCGCGAGGCCCCTGGTCGAGCTTCGGCTTGAGGCCGACGCGTGACCACATGGAGGCAACCGCCTGACAGACCTGCTCTTCATTCACCAGCGTGTCGGAGCAGTTGAAATCGAATTCGAAGCCTTCTGCACCGGCTTCCTTGAGAAGGGACTTGGCCTTTTCTGGATCGGCCTTGACCGGCGTGTCGAGTGCCGCGTCATAGCCGGGGATCTGCGGCGCGACCAATGTGCCGGCATTGCGCGACTTGCCGCGCATGACGCGTTTTTGGATGAGGTCCAGATCGATCGCAAGCTGCATGGCCTGGCGGACGCGCAGATCCTTCATCGGGTTCGGCGCGCCGGACAGCAGAGTGTCGCGCTGGCTGAAGCCGATCATCACGGTGCGAAGATCGGTTCCTTCCAGAAGCTTCACCTGCGATGCGGCTGCTTCCAAGCGTGGCAGATCCTGGACCGGCGCCTGATCGGTAAAATCGATATCGCCCGAGAGCAGTGCTGCGACACGGGTTGCGCTGGAGGCAATCGGCGTCAATTCGATCCGGTCGATATTGTGCTCAGGCTTGTCCCACCAGCCATCATACTTCACGAAGACCGTCTTGGCGTCGGGCTGCCGGCTTTCGACCTTGAATGGGCCTGTGCCGTTTTCATTGTAGGTCGCGTAACCTTCGGTGCCGGAGCCGACATCCGTCGGCGCTTCCGCCTTGTTGTCCTTCAGCCATTTGGCGTTGAAGATGTAGATGGTTGTCAGGTCGTTCAGGAGCAGCGGGTAGTTGGCCGTGACATCGATCTCGATGGTGTGTGGATCAATGACGCGCGACCCTTTGTAGGCCGGAATGTTGCCGCGAAGTGGCGACTTCGGGTCGGTGGCGCGCAAAAGCGAAGCCTGGACATCGTCAGCGGTGAACTCGGCGCCGTTGTGGAATTTGACGCCCTCACGAAGCTTGAAACGCCATGTGGTGGGCGAGATGATTTCGTATGAGGTGGAAAGCGCCGGTTCCAGCTTAAGATCGCGGTTGTAGCGCATCAAGCCTTCATAGGCGTGATTGAGCACGCCGAGCGCGAAACTGTCTCCATAGGAGTATGGGTCGAGGGAGCTGATGTCTCGCGAAGCGCCCCATTTCAGCGTGTTGGCCATGGCGGGCATGGTGAGCGAAAGAAGCGCTAATCCAGTCCCGAATAGTATGCGTTTGCTTATCATTATGATCCCCTTTTATTGAATGCAATCCGCGCAAAATTACGCTTATTATTGCATACGATTTTCTCAAGTACGGCCAAATTTGGCGACATCAAGCATGTCGAGAGGCCGTTCTGTGCGGCCTTTGAGGGAGCCTAGGAAACTTCGTATGCAATATCAAGTCAAAAATTGTATGCAATA
This sequence comes from Agrobacterium sp. 22094, assembly GCF_052046015.1. Lineage (NCBI taxonomy): Bacteria > Pseudomonadati > Pseudomonadota > Alphaproteobacteria > Hyphomicrobiales > Rhizobiaceae > Agrobacterium > Agrobacterium sp. 22094. The sequence continues at coordinate 133,865 of NZ_JBQEPX010000004.1, forward strand.
AAATCGACTGGTGAAAATACAAATTCTGTGCAATATGCCTCTAAAATGTATACGAACAGGATCTCGCAGCGATGTCCACCAATCTGACCAGAAGCGACGCGATCTACGCCTCGCTCCGTCGCGCCATTCTCGAGCAGGCGTTGAAGCCAGGCACCAAGCTGCCGGAAGATTCGATTGGCGATACCTTCGGCGTCAGCCGCACGAGCGCGCGCAACGCGCTTGTCCGGCTGTCTTCGGATGGGCTTGTCGAGATCAAACCGAACCGCGGCGCTGCCGTCGCCATGCCGACGCTGGAGGAGGCGGTGGAAGTCTTTGCGCTTCGACGGTGCCTGGAGCGAGAGGTGATCGACAGGCTCTGCAAGCGGATGCCGAAGGACGGCATCGATGCCTTGGTCAGCCATGTGCGTGAAGAAGAGCGAGCCTTGCGGGCATCCTCGCCGCGGTCCATCCGATTGGCCGGCGAGTTTCACATTCTGCTGGCGGAGCTCACCGGCTCGAAGCTCTTGATCGAATTCATCATCCAGGTCGTCTCACGGTCTTCTCTCATCCTTGCGCGTTTCGGCAGGCCGCACTCGGCCGAATGCGGTATCGACGAGCACATTCAACTGATCGAGGCGCTGAAAAACCTCGACGTGAAAGCTGCGACCGACATCATGGACCATCATCTGCATGCGGTCGAAGATCGCGCCAAGGCGGATGACGAGGATGACGGCCCGGATATCAGCGAGATCCTTAGCCGTTACATTTCGGCCTGCGAGTAAGGGCCGTACGGAATGGCGACGAACGAGAACACTCTTTTGCCGCAGAGCACGCATGCCGCGAGGTCGCGTCATGGCATGGTCACGACGCCACATCGCGCTGCAAGCGAAGCGGGTGCCAAGGTGTTGCGGCGGGGCGGCACGGCGATTGAGGCCGTGATTGCGGCAGGGGCGGCACTGACGGTTCTGTATCCGCATTTTTGCGGACTGGGCGGAGATGCCATCTGGATCGTGGCCGATAGCGAAGGGCGACGCGACGCGATCATGGGTATCGGGCAAGCGGCTGAGGCGCTGCCGAAGCTCGATGTTATCCCCACTCGTGGGCCGCTCTCCACCTTGACGACCGCGGCATTGGTCGACAGTTGGGGTAAGGCGCTTGACTATTCTCGTACCCATTGGGGTGGCAGCGAGAGCTTTGCCAGCCTGCTCGGAGATGCCATAGAATTTGCGGCGGGCGGCTTTCCCGTCAGCCAGTCGCAGGCGCATTGGCATGCGTTTCGCAAAGACGAAATCGATGGATGGCCGGGCGTTTCCCGGTTCTTCGTGAAGGAAGGTGTCCAGTATCAGCGGCAATTGGCCGCTGTTCTGGAAGAGATCGCCCTTCATGGCTACAGGACATTTTACGAGGGCGACGTGGCTGACCGGATTGCGAGCGGGCTTGAGGCCGCCGGAAGCCCGATCAGAAAGCGCGATCTGGAAAAGACATTCGCGACACTGGCCGCGCCCCTGTCGCTCGCCTATCGCGATGTCGAGCTTCTGGCCCCACCGCCGCCCAGCCAGGGCGTCACGACCCTATCGATCATGGGCATCCTGTCGAACTTCGCAATGCAGGACATCGCTCCGGATACGTCGCAGTTCTATCATCTCTGCGCAGAAGCCATCAAACAAGCCTTTTTGGAGCGGGGCGGTATCGCCGATCCGGCGTTTATCGAGCAGGATTGCGCCGCCTGGCTTGGGCAGGATTTTCTCGCCACCAAGGCCCGGAAGATCGATCGCAATGTCGCCCTGCCTTGGCCTGCACCCTTCCGCACCGGCGACACGGTCTTTCTTGCGGCGACGGATGCGCAAGGCCGTTCTGCCAGCGTGCTTCAAAGCACCTATTACGATTGGGGCAGCGGCGTGCTGCTGGAGGATACCGGCATCCTCTGGCAGAACCGCGGCGCGGCATTCAGCACAGACCCCAAGAGCCCCAATGTGATCGCGCCGGGCAAGCGGCCTTTTTACACGCTCAATCCCGGTATCGCGTTGCGCCATGGCAAACCGGCGTTCCTCTACGGCACGCAAGGTGCCGATGGTCAGCCGCAAACGCTGACATTGCTCCTCAGCCGATTGATTGACCACGGCCTTGATCCGCTTTCGGCATTGTCGGCGCCGCGCTTTCTTCTTGGGCGCACCTTTTCAGACAGCCGGGACAATCTCAAGATCGAGCAATCCGTCGGCTCCGACGTGATCGATACGCTTTCAAGCTACGGCCATGGTGTCGTCGCCATTCCAGAACTCAGTGCGCTTGCCGGTCAGGCAGGGGTCATCAAGATCGGTGAGGATGGGTGGATCGATGGTGCGCATGATCCGCGCAGCGACGGTTGCGCAGTCGGAGTATAATCAAGACATGCGGGCCGATTTCCTTCTGCGAAACGTTCAGACGGCCAACCAGCCCGGCGTCATCGATATCGCCATTCGCGACGGGCTGATCGTCGACATGCGCCATGGCATTCGTTGCGACGCCGTCGAGGAGGAGGATTTCGGCGGCCGATTTGCTTTTGCAGGCTTCGCCGATAGTCACGTCCATCTGGACAAGGCCTGCATTCTGGAGCGCTGCACGATCTGTGAAGGCACTTTGGAGGAGGCCGTGCGGGAAACGGCGGAAGCTAAGTCTCGTTTCACGGAGGAGGATGTATTCGAGCGGGCAAGCTCCGTCGTGCGCCAAGCCATCATGCATGGCACGAACCGCATGCGAACTTTTGTCGAGATCGACCCACGTGCGGGCATGCGGTCATTCGAGGCGATCAAGCGGGTACGCGAACATTATGCCTACGCCATCGATATCCACATTTGCGCTTTCGCGCAGGAAGGATTGACGCAGGAGCCGGAGACGGAAGCCATGCTCGATGAAGCACTTCGTACCGGCGCGGACCTCGTTGGCGGATGCCCCTACACCGATCCCCGCCCGGAAGAGCATGTGCGACGCATCTTCGATCTCGCAAGGAAGCACGACGTCGATGTCGATTTCCATCTGGATTTCAGCCTCAACCCCGCCAAGACGGATCTTCCGGCGGTGATTGCCGCAACCAAGGCCAACGCCTATGGAGGCCGCGTCACGATCGGGCATGTCACTAATCTCTCCGCTCTTGCTCCTGAGGATCGGTCACATATAGCTCGACAAATTGCCGAGGCCGGCATCGCGCTGGTCGTCCTGCCGGCGACGGATCTTTTTCTCATGGGGCGGGGGCAAACGACAAATATTCCGCGTGGTATCACCCCGGCTCATCTCCTTTCGGCAGATGGCGTCCGCACCGCGGTAGCCACCAATAATGTGCTCAACCCATTCACGCCTTTCGGCGATGCCTCGCTTGGGCGGATGGCCAACCTCTATGCCAATGTGATGCAGCTTTCGCGGGATGATGATGTCGATCAGGTCTTCGCCATGGTAAGCACGCGCGCGGCTTCCATCATGGGCATCGATCATCAATTACGGATTGGGGAGCCCGCCGATATCGTCATTCTGGACGCTGACGATCCTCGTCATGCCGTCCGCTCGTCGGCACCTGCGATTGCGGGTTGGAAGGCCGGGCGAAGAACCTTCGTTCGTCCACAGCCCATCATTTTCGACCCGGCATAAGCCGAGCAATCGTAAATCCAACTGGCGCCATCCACTGGCCTTGGCTAAACCGAATTGAATTTTCGTGGAGGCAGCGTTGAGCGATTTGGACAGGAAACGGGCGGAGCGGTTGATGCGCGAAGCTGGCCTTGATGCGCTGGTCCTCTTCCAGCCGGAAGCGTTTCAATATGCGATCGGGGCGCCCGCGGGTGTCGCCACCATGTGGGGCAGGGCAGGTGCTGCGATCGCGCTGGTTCCAAGTGATGCACAGCATTCGCTTGCGGCGATCGTCAGCGATCATGCGGCACCAGTGGTACTGCAGCAGGCTCCAGACATTGACGTCCGCACACATCGCATCTGGATCGATGGGGTCGATCTGTCGGGCGTAGACACGATTTCCGGCATCGATGGCGCGTATCGAGGTTCAGGCGTTGGGGGGCCGAGACCGGAAACCTTCGATCGGTCTGCATGCTTCCATCTCTTGGCCGATCTGTTGCAGGAGAAGGGTCTCCGCGATGCGAGGATCGGGGTCGATCTCGAATTCATGCCCGCTGCCGATTTCGAGGCTTTGAAAACGTCTATTCCCTCAATCCGCTGGGTCGATGGCTCCCTGGTTTTGAGGCGCCTACGCGCCATAAAGACGCCCCGTGAAATCGAACGACTCCGGCGCGCGGCCATTGCGGCGGAGGCTGGTCTCACGCGCATGATGGAAGCCGTCTCGCTTGGAGCTTCGGTGGCAAGCCTCTCTGCGGCATGGAAAGCGGGCGCGCAGGAAGCGGCGGCCTCAGGTGGCTTCTCGCTGAGTGGACATTGGGATTACTTCTCTGTCGGACCGGACCTGTCGAATGGCGCTGCGAAGGTGACGCCGGGCGCGTTGATCAAGGCCGATGTCGGCACCCTCGTTGATGGATATTCGTCCGATGGCGCGCGCACCGTAACCTATGGTCCGGCATTGCCTTTGGCGCAGGATATCTTCAAGGCGCTTGAGACCGCATTTCACACGGGGCTGGATGAGATCACCCCCGGCAACACTTTCGGCGCGGTGCATGACGCCATGCTCCGCTCAATGCGGCGCGATGGCTTCGGCGAATATTATCGCGGACACTTCGGGCACTCCGTCGGTGGCGGTGTGGGTATTGAAGAATGGCCTTTCTTTTCCTCAGGCAATCCGGAGATCATCGAGGCGGATATGGTTGTCGCATTGGAAGCGCCCTTTTACGGCCAAAACTTTGGAGCGCTGATGATCGAGGATCAGTTTCTGGTCACGCCGAACGGCACGCAATGCATGAACAACCTGCCGAGAGGTCTGCGCGATCTTGCCAAAGGCAGTGTCTGAGCTGGGCGCTCAGACTATCGCTCGAAAGGCTCCCCAAGCGAGGCAACACCGTTCAGCTTCAACAACCGCTTGTTGGCGGAAATGATGCCGAGCACGATGATGGTGACGAGATAGGGCAGGCTGGAGAGGAACTGCGACGGCAGTTCCACACCGGTTGCCTGTGCCGCAAGGCTCATCAGCGACACTGCGCCGAACAGGCATGCTCCGAGGAAGATGCGTCCCGTCAGCCATGTGCCGAAGACAACGAGCGCGATCGCGATCCAGCCACGTCCGGCAATCATGCCATCCGCCCAAAGCGGCGTATAGACCACAGAGGCATAGGCGCCGGCGAAGCCTGCCAGAAGACCGCCGAAAGCGATCGCCGCGACACGCACGCCAATGATCGAATAGCCGATCGCATGTGCCGCTTTCGGATTTTCCCCAACCGCGCGGATCACCAGTCCTGTCTTGCTGAAGGCAAATCCCGCCCAGATGGCAAGTGTCAGGAGAAGCGACAGCCAGACGACGACATCCTGAACGAAAAGGCCGCCAATGACGGGAAGATCGGAGAGGCCGGGAATGGCAAGTTTCGGCAGTCCCCTGACCGTCAGGCTTTCATAGGTCTTGCCAAAGAGCGCCGAGAGGCCCTGGCCCAGAATGCCGATGGCAAGGCCGGTTGCGACCTGGTTGGCGCGGAAGCCAAGCGCAACCAGTGCGAAGATGAGGGATAGCACCACGCTGGCAAAGCCCGCCGCCATGAAAGCCAGCATGTGACCGCCGCCGTGATAGACGACGATAAAGGCGATGACGGCGCCAAGTGCCATCAACCCCTCGACACCCAAATTGAGGACGCCTGCGCGTTCGACAACGAGTTCGCCCAGCGCCGCCAGCAGAAAGGGCGTCGCCGCCGCCAGCATGCCGGAGAGGATAAAATCGACCGCGTTCATGCCGGTTTCCGATCTGCAGTTTTCGGCCATTCGAGGCGGTAGCGGACGAAGGCGACCGCGATGAGATAGGTGACGAGCAGGCTTCCCTGAAAGACGCGCACTGCGGCAATAGGCAGTTCGGCGGAGACCATGGCGTTGTCACCGCCAATATAGATCACCGCCATGACGAGCGACGACAGGATGATGCCGATCGGATGCAGTCCGCCGAGATAGGCGACGATGATGGCCGCATAGCCGTAGCCGGTGGAAATCGAGCGTTGCAACTGGCCGATCGGGCCCGCCACTTCTGCCGCTCCCGCAAGACCCGCTGCAAAGCCGCCAATCAGGAGCGAGAGCCAGATGGCGCGGCCCTGACTGAAGCCTGCATAGTCGGCCGCGCGCGGGGCAAGGCCGCCGACCTGCAGCTTGTAGCCCAGAAAGCTCTTCTGCATGAAGACATAAGCGGCCAGCGAAAAGAGGATGGTGAGCGGAAACGACCAGTTGACGCGCGTGCCCTCGATCAGGGTCGGGACCATGGCGTCGTATTGAAACATCACCGATTGCGGGAAGTTGAAGCCGTTTGGATCCTTCCAGGGGCCAAGCAGCAGATAGTTGAGTACCTGTGCGGCAACCAGGCTCAGCATCAAGGACACGAGAATTTCGTTGGCGTTGAGCCGCACCCGCCAGAAAGCGGTAACCGCGGCCCAGAGCGCGCCGCCGATGGCGCCGCAGAGAAGCATGGCTGGCCAGATCCAGCCGCCGGTTGCTTCCGGGTAATAGATTGGGATTGCGGAGGCGAAGATTGCGCCGAGAATGAACTGTCCTTCGGCGCCGATATTGAATACCTTGGCGCGAAAGCCGATGGCAAGCCCCTGCGCGATCACGAGCAGCGGTCCCATTTTCAAAAGCACTTCGGAGAAGGCTGCCCAGGAGAGGAACGGCTCCAGCAGCATGGCATGGAACACGGCACCAGGGCTTTTACCCATGACGGCGTAAAGCGCGAGATTGATGAGCGTGGCAATCGCGAGCGCCGCAAGCGGCGCCAGTATGGTCGCCTTCAGCGAGGCACGTTCGCGCCGAACGAAATGAGGGAAGGCGCTCATGCGGACAGCTTTCCAGCAGCGGGGTTTTCGGAAGGAGTGGCAGCGTCGGCGCCAATCATAAAGCGGCCGACATCTTCGATACGCGTTTCGGACGTCACGAGGGACGGGCTGAGCGTACCGGCATTCAGCACCTGAATGCGGTCGCAGATTTCGAAGAGCTCTTCGATTTCCTCGGAGATAACGAGGATCGCCATGCCGGCATTGCGCAACGCGATCAGTCTTTGCCGGATCGCCATGGCGGCGCCGATATCCACGCCCCACGTCGGCTGAGCGACGAAAAGGAGCTTCGGCCCCAGCATGATCTCCCGGCCCACGATAAATTTCTGCAGATTGCCGCCTGAAAGCGCGCCGGCCTCTGCGTCTGGTCCAGGTGTCCGCACATCGAAATCGCGAATGCAGGTCTCGGCGAACGTCTTGGCACCGGTGTGGTCGATCAGACCGTGCTTCAGCAGGCCGAGCGGATGGGCGGTCAGGAGACCGTTCAAGGTGAGCGAAAGCTCTGGCACCGCACCACGGCCGAGGCGGTCTTCCGGCACGAAGGCAAAGCCGAGCCTGCGACGGGCAGCGGCATCGAGGCCACCGACATCCTCGCCCATCATGAAGATGCGGTCCTTCGCTTCACGGCCAAGACGCGTTTCGCCCGAAATGATAGACGAGAGTTCCGCTTGTCCGTTCCCAGAAATGCCGGCAAGCCCGAGAATTTCTCCTGCCTTCACCTCCAGCGTGACGCGCTTTAGCGGCACAGCAAAGGGATCGTCCGGCTCGTAGTCGAGGCCGATCAGTTCGAGGCGCTTTTCGCCGGTCGCCACGACCGTCGGAGCCTTGATCTCCGGCATGTCGCGCCCGATCATCATACGGGCAAGATCATGGGCATCGTGCTCACGCGGATCCACGTGGCCGGTCACTTTTCCGCCGCGCAAGATGGTGGCGCGGTCGCAGATCGCCCGAATTTCTTCAAGCTTGTGGGAAATGAAGAGGATGGAGACGCCGCGATCTCGCAGGCGCTTCAACGTCTCGAAAAGCTTCTCGACCGATTGCGGCGGCAGCACCGAGGTCGGTTCGTCGAGGATGATGAGCTTGGGGTCGGTCATCAGGCAGCGGATGATCTCGACCCGCTGTCGCTCGCCGACCGAGAGCGCATGCACATGGGCCAGCGGATCGACCTCCAGGCCGAAGTCGCGTCCCAATGAGCGCACCCGCTCGACGAGATCGCTCTTCTTTCCTGGCACGACGAGCGAGATGTTCTCGACCACCGTCAGCGTCTCAAAGAGGGAGAAATGCTGAAAGACCATGCCGATGCCCTGGCGGCGGGCCTCGGCGGGCGAAGCAAGCCGGATCGGCTCGCCTCGCCATGTCACAGTGCCCTCATCCGGCGTTTCCACACCATAGATCAGCTTCATCAGCGTGGATTTGCCCGCGCCGTTTTCGCCGAGAATGGCGTGGATCGAATGGTCCGCCACGTCCAGATCGATCGCCTGATTGGCGCGGATCTGGCCGTAGCTTTTCGACAGGCCACGCAGCGAAAGCAGGGGTGCCTTTGCCCGTTCACTGTCTGCCGATGCGGGCAGGGTCGTCTCAGCCATGAGCGATCACTTCGGCAGAGGCGTGGTGACGCCCTTGACGTGCCAATCCATGGCCATGATCTCCTTATCCGTCAGCGTCTTGCCGGCTGCGACGCCTTCCGAGCCATCCGCCTTGGTGATGGGGCCGGTAAAGGGCGAGAAGCTGCCATCGGCAATCTTCGCTTCGGTCTCGTTGATTTTCGTCATGGTGTCGGCCGGAACGCTGGGGTTCCAGTCCACGACCTTGACCACTTTGGCCGACATGCCGAGGAAGGCATTCGCGCCCTTGAACGTGCCGTCCATGTGCGCCTTAACCTGCGCCAGAAAGTAGGGGGACCAGTCGGTCGCAACGCAACCGAGATAGGTCTTCTGCGCGTAGCTCTTCATCGAGGAATTGAGGTTGAAGGCGTAGACGCCGGCTTCCTCGCAGGCGGAGATGACGGATGGTGTGTCCTGCGCGTTGGAGAAGATCACATCGCAACCTTGCGACATCAGCGCCTTGGCGGCTTCCTGTTCCTTTGCTGGATCGAACCAGGAGTTCACCCAGACAACGGAAACTTCGATATCTGGTTTGACGGCCTGGGCACCCAGCGTAAACGCATTGATGGAGGTGATGAGTTCGGGGATGGCAAAGGCCGAGACCGAGCCGAGCTTGCCGGATTTCGTCAGCGCGGCAGCCGCCATGCCCATCAGATAGGTGCCTTGGAAATACTTGGCGGCGAAGGGCGAGAAGTTCGGTGCGACCTGAAAGCCCGACGCGTGCAACACGCTGACGTCCTTGTTGCGACGGGCGATCTGCAGCGCACCGTTCTGATAGCCGAAGGAGCCGGCAATCAGGAACTTGTTTCCATCGGCAACGGTCTTGGTCATGATACGGTCGGCATCGGGACCTTCGGGAATGTTTTCCAGAATGGTGACTTTCACCTTGTCGCCATAGGCCGCTTTGACCGGCTCAAGACCGGCGGCGAGCGCATGGCCCCAGCCCACGTCGCCAATGGGCGAGGGCACGACAAGTGCGATGCCGAGCGGCTTATCCGCTGCAAGTGTGGCACGCGCGCCAACGGCGCTGGCAAGACCTGTGAGTGCGACGCCCTTCAGCAGCGTGCGGCGATTGAGTGCGTTGATCATGATGGTTCCCCTTGTCGGTTGTGTTGTTTCAGAAATTAATGGTGGCAAGCGCCGCTTCTGCGTCGGCAAAAAGTTTTCCTTCATCCAGACCGCTAAATTCGCCCTTTGCCCACACCACACGGCCATCGATCATGGTCATATCCGTCGGCGCGCCGATGCCGACCTTGGCGATCAGGCTCAAGGGATCATGTCGGGTGCCGACATAATCCATGCGGCGGGTATCGATGGCAAAAAGATCGGCGGCCATGCCCGGTGCAAGCCGACCGATGTCGGTGCGGCCGAGAAGCTGCGCCCCGCCTGTGGTCGCATAGCCGAGGAAGTCTGCTGGTGCTGGCACAGGATGAGCGCGTGTCGAGGCCGCCAGGCATTGCAGCATATAGGCGGAATGGATGCAGTGCATGAGGTTGGAATTATCGTTGGAGGCAGCGCCATCGCAACCGAGACCCACCGGCACGCCGAAGGCGCTCATGGCCGGGATGTCAGTCACTTCCGCGCCGACGAGATAGACCGGCTCGGGGCAATGGGCCACGCCCGTTCCCGACGCCGCCATGGTGCGCAACTCGTCGTGGGTCAGTTCCCAGCAATGGGCGTAGAAGGTGTCCGGTCCGGCAAAACCCATCTCGTGTAGATAATCGACAGTGCGCAGCCCGTGGCGGGCAAGGATCACGTCGCTCTCACCCTCACCGACATGGGTATGGAGCCGGACGCCCTTGTCACGCGCAAGACGAACAGACTCCACGAAGGTCTCGCGATAGCTGTTGACGGGCTGGCAGGGTGCGACCACCACCTGGCGCATGCTGAAGGGCGAGGCCTCATGATAGGTCTCGATCAACCGGGCGCAGTCGGCGATGAATTCGTCCGTCGTCTCGCGCATCTCGTCGGGTATGGTCGACCCTTCCGACTTGGGCAGCGAGTTGCCGCCGCGACCGGCGTGGAAGCGCATGCCAAACAAATCGGCGGCCTCGAATTGCCGGTCGATCAGCCTCTTACCGGCATGACGAGGAAAATTATACTGATGATCGAAGGCAGTGGTGCAGCCGTGCTTGATCATCTCGGCCATGGCGGTGACGGAGGAGTGATAAAAGCAGTCCTCTGTCAGCCGCGAGAAGATCGGATAGATGCGATCGAGCCACTCGATGACCGAAAGCTTCGTCCAGTCGAGATCGGCGCGGTTGCGCACGAAGCACTGGAAGAAATGGTGATGCGTGTTGACGAGCCCCGGATAAACGAACCAGCCGCTGGCATCGGTGATTTCCGTGCCCTCTGGGATCGGTCCGCTCGCAAGATTCTCGCCGATGGCCTTGATTGCGGGACCGTCCGTCAGGAGATCGACATTGCGGCGTACGGACATGCCGGTGCCGTCATTGACGATCACAGCAGCACAGTTTTTTAAAAGATGTCCGGCCATACGCTTTACGCCTCTGCCGTTTCGGTCAACGCTGGCGTCTCATGCGGGTCCGGCTTCAGCTCATGCAGACGGTGGATGCCTGGCATCTCGATAAAGCCTTCCAGCGATCGGATGGCACGCATCCACAGGCGGATGGAGGGGTAGGAATCGAGCGATACCCCGCCATCGGGTGCGAGCGCCACATAGGGGAAGCAGGCGATGTCGGCGACGGTTGCCGTGTTGCCGACGAGTAAAGCCTCTCCTTTCAGCCTTTGCTCGAAGAGGGCGGCTTCCAGTTCCCGAAGCGCAATCACGCCCGAGGCGCGCAAGGTGTCGATATCGCCCGGACGATGCAGCATCTCATGCAAGCGCGCCCCACCAAGGCTGGCCGTCAGCCGGGCTGAGAAGGCGAGCCATTGTTGGATACGGGCGGCTGTGGAAGGCTCGCCGGTACCAAGCCATGCGGGGGCAGCGTTGCCCGCGATATAGACGAGGATCGCAGAGGATTCGGTCAGAACCAGATCGCCATCCACCAGGATCGGGATCGAGCCTGCCGGGTTCAGCGCCAGCAATTCCGGGCCGCGATGTTCCGCGCCCGGATGAAAATCGACGGCGCGCAGCGTCAGTTTGAGGCCGGTGAGTGCTGCCATGAGGCGCGCTTTGTAACAGCTTGGCGAGAGGATGTAGTCGTAAAGGATCATTGGGCTACCAGCTGTGCGCCATAGGTGAAGTCGTGGCGCTTCAGCCAGCGGCGGTAAGCGACGGAGGTGAGGTCCGCGCGGGTGGGAATTTCCATGCCGGGATCGAGCGGCAGGCGGCGCGGGATCTGGTTTTCGAGGATCGAGCGATCCTGCAGGAAGATCATCTGCTGGAAGTGAATGAGATCGGTCATTGGCGTCTCATCGTCGTAAAGCGCCATCCACGGCCACACATCACAGAGTTCTTCCGTCAGCGGCTGGACGAAAAGCGTGATCACGTCCCATTCGCCAGGCTTCGGTGGGCAGGTCTTGTAGAGCACGGAGCAGGTGGGCGCGGGCACGCGGTACATATATTCCGTCGTGATGCCACCGCTGGCCGACTTTGCTGCCTGCGGCTGATAGAATTGCACCTGCGTTGCCCAAACCTCGTCCGCGTCCTCGCGGATTTCGACTTTGTAGTTTTCCACTTCCGTATGGGGTTCGGAGCCAAGAATGTCAGTGTGGACAAAGGGGAAATGGGCAATGTCGAGAAAGTTCTCGACGGCGCGCAGCGGCGAGCAGCGAACGCGGACGACACCGACATCGACCAGACGACGGCCGGGCTGTTCGGCTTCCGGAATATCGAAAAGCGGTTTTTCAGGCACGCCTAGAGAAGACCAGACGTGACCATATCGTTCTGTTACGGGAAGAGCGCGGCCATCGGCCGTCGCGACCTCGGCCTTACCTTCGCCGTTGCGGGAGACACGGATCGTTTCGCCCATCAGCAGCGTCTCTTGCCCGTCGGACAAGAGCCGGCTGATCAAGCCGACAGGATACCATTGGTCGATCATCGCGTCGCGGCTCATGCGGCTTCTCCCCGGTTGGCAGCGGCCTCGGCCTGACGGCGCAGTGTTTCCAATGCGGTCGATGCGGCAATTTTCTGTACTTTCGTCGCGCTGCTGTCGACCAATAGATGAGCAAGCAGCGCGCCATCCTCTCCCGAAGGCGCAGTCAGCAGGCGTGCCTTCATTCCGTCGATCGCCCAATCGATGGCGTCCTCTATAAGGTCGGCGCCGATACAGGCGGCAAGCGTTTCGGCTGTCGCTGACAGCGTGATACTGCGCAGCCCGACGAAGCCCTCATTCGACGGCATGTCGGCCGCGACCTCTTCTGCCGATACCCAAATCACGCCGTCCCGCTCGCCAGCCCGATAGGTCGCGACGCGGATTGCCTCAGGCGGCGTCAGGCTGGGATGGGCCGGAATGGCAAGACAGTTGCCGGATTTTCCGTAACGCCAGCCGTGATAGATACAAGACAAGGCTTCGCCACGAACGAAACCGTGCGAGAGCCGCATGCCGCGATGTGGACAGCGGTCGGCGACCGCAGAGACAGCGCCGCTTTGAGCGCGCCAAATCGCGAGGGATGCAGATGTAAGACGAGCGGGAATGACCGATGCCACCGGCAAATCCGTCGACAACGCGACCGGTATCCAGGCGGGGGCAATATTCTGAGGCATTTCAAAGTTCCGAGTGATTTGAGAGGCTTGGCCCCTGCACAGAGAAGGCGTCAGCGGGCAAAGCCGCGCGACATGTTGGGCACGTTTGCATAAAATTTTCGCACTTGCAACTGTGGCTGATATTTACGCAAACACTCTTTTTGATGCCTATCTCTGCTTTTCCATCACCGGCTGTTTAGACGGTATCGTCTACAGCTTCAGCGCGCTGAATATCCTCCACCCAGACGGTAATGGGTCCCAAGGAGCAGCCCATTTCCATAGCGTCGATCAGCTCTATAGGCCCTGCGAGGAGCAGTTCGATGCGTGCCTGGTCGGCATGGGAGATGCGCTGCTTCAGGCCGAGCTTGGCGGCATGGCGGTCGATCCAGGGCAGAAAGCTTTTCGTGTCCAGGCTGCCGAGAATGGTCATGCGTTCCTTACGAATGGCTGGGCCGTTGTCCCAGGGATTTTCCGGCGCAGGGAACTGATGATGGGATATTGCCATGATGTACTCGACCTGTGGTGCCCTCTAACGGGGTGTCGATGGTGTTCTCCCAAGATAGAAGAAGGCGCGCAAGTGCGAAGTTGCGCGCCGTCATTGGCCGTGGGGCGTTGTCCGGTAGAGGTACTATAACGCCTTTGCCGCGACTGCCTCGTCTTTCGCCTGGTTCAGGGACAGAAAAACGACGATGGCAGTGATGGTGGTGATGGCCGACAACAGGATCAGCACGGACGAGAAAGCCTGGCTATAAAGCGACTGGAGTTGGCTGACCGTGGAGCCGGGCAGTGCGGCAAGCGCGCCTTCGAGATTGCCGATGGCAAGGTTTTGGCCTGCCGTTTGTGCCGAACCTTGGAGACCTGCAGCACTGAGGCGTCCGGCGATCAACAACGAGAGAATGGCGCCGATGACGGCAAGGGCCACTCCTTCCCCGGCAACCCGGACGGTGGAGAAGATGCCCATCGCCATACCCGCACGCTCGCTGGGAACCACGTCAACGGCAAGACCGTCCATCAAACCCCATGGCAGGCTGATCCCCGTGCCGATCATCAACATCGGCAATAGGAGCAGAGCCGCCGGGGTGCCGGATGGCAAGGTGGAAAGCCAGCCCAGGCCGCAGGCTGTCAAGATCAGTCCGGTGCCGCATAAAGTGGCGGGACGCAGCCAGCGTGTTAGCCAACCAGCGACGATCGGCAGTATCAGAAGCGGCGCGGAGAGAGCGATCATCAATCCACCGCCCGCAATGGCTCCCATTCCTTCGATGCCGACGAAGCGCAGCGGCAGCAGAACCAAAAGAACCACAAAACCATAGGCAGGCGCTGCCGCGAGCAGTTGGACACCGACGAAACGGCGATAGCGGAAGAGCGAGAGATCGAGCATTGGCCGCGCTACCGTTCTTTCGATCTGGATGAACAGGACGAGGCAGACCGCAGAGCCAATCAAGGCGCCGACGACCAGGCCGTCGCTCCAGCCGCGTTCGGGAACCAGCAGCATGCCGTAGGTAAACAGGGTGAGCATGGTGGTGAAGCCAAGCGCACCCCGCCAGTCCAATCTTCCCGCAGCGGGGTCGCGGCTCTCTTTCAGGACCCTGTAACCGATCAGGAAGGAAAGCGAGGTGAGGAGCACCACAGCGAGGAAGATACTGCGCCAGCCGAAGCTTTCAATCATCGCACCCGAAACCACCGGACCAAGGGAAAGACCGACGCCGAAGCTTGTACCGAGGACGCTGAAGGCCCGCATGCGGCTTGCTCCATTGAATTCCTGTGCAAGTGCTGCGGCGCCGCCGGCATAGGCGGCCGCGGCCGCAAGACCCTGGCCACCGCGAAGCAGATCGAAGAGCAAGATATCAGGCACCACGGTGAGCGCCAGCGAGAAGAGCGCGAAGCTTGCCGCACCCAACAAGAAGACGCGGCGGCGGCCGAGACTATCGGCCAGTGCGCCTGCCACCATCAGGGTTGAACCGAAGGTCAGCATGAAGGCATTGGTGGCCCACGCGGTTGCCACGGGCGAGGCATCAAGCGCTTGCGCGATCGATGGAAGCGCGACTGCCGTGCCGGTGAAAGTGAGTGGCATGGCTGCGGCTGCCAGGCAGACGGCAAGCAAAGCAAGGTAGGGATGCGTGTGGGGGCGCGCAGAGATACGGGGTTGCATAAACTATCCTCCTGAAAAACAGGCGTCATTGATCACGGGTGAAACCGTCGCCAACCAATATACTTGCGCTCGAATGTGCGATAAGCTCCAATCATATCCGATCAATCAGGAATAAAAGTCTTGAATAGGAGTGTTTGATGGACCGTCTCGCGGGCCTCTCGGCCTTTGTTCGAACTGCCGATCTTGGCAGCTTTGCCGCAGCCGGTCGGGTACTGGGCCTGTCGCCCTCAGCCGTCGGGAAGGCTGTGAGTAAGCTGGAAGCTCAACTCCAGGTACGGCTTTTCCAAAGGACCACCCGCAGTCTTCGGCTGACGGAGGAGGGACGGACCTTTCACGAACGATGTCGGCATATTCTCGACGACCTCGACGATGCGCATGAAAGCCTGATGCGCACCCGCGAAGCGCCGCGCGGCGTCATCCGTATGTCCTGCCCGATCATCGCCTATCATCTGCTGTTGCCGGTGATCCCCGACTTCATGGCCCTCTATCCCGACATCACGCTCGATCTCGATTTCAATGACCGCATCGTTGACTTGATCGAGGAAGGGGTGGATGTCGCTATTCGCAGCGGCCAGTTGCCGGACAGCCGGTTGATGGTGCGCGCACTCCGGCCTTTCCGCCTGTTGCTGGCGGCGACGCCTGCCTATCTTGCCCGCCACGGCACACCTGGCTGTCCGCGTGATCTTGCCGATCATGCCAGCATCGGCTTCCGCTACCCCAATAGCGGCAAGATACAGCCGTGGCCGCTGCGCCGGCCAGAAGGTGAACCGGAACCGAGGCTTCGCTACGTGCTGACCTGCAACAATATGGAAGCATTGCGTGGCGCAGTGATGCGCGATTTGGGGATCGGCTGCATGCCGGATTTTCTGGCGGAGGGTCCGTTCCGTTCCGGCGATCTCGTTCCCCTGCTTCTCGATCATCTCGACGCGCCCGGTCAGTTCAACCTGCTCTGGCCATCCAGTCGGCATTTGTCGCCGAAGGTGCGCGTTCTCGTCGATTTTCTTGCCGAACGCCTGTTCATGTCAGAGCCTTGCCTCTCCTATGGCAAAACCCCACAGTTCGCTGGCCGGACATCATAAAGCCCGGGCCGGCCAACGCCATATCTTCGATTTCGCGGCTTATTAAGACCCAGTGCACTTCACAGGTCTCAAGCCTCGATGCGAACGGGTACGGCCTTCGAAGCTGGCGTTTTCGACAGTTCGTCGTGATGGTCGATGGCAATGAGAACGTTGGCTTCCGGGTAATAGGCGCCGATCGTTCCCCGCGGGAGATTGTGTTCCCTGACCTTCAGTCCAGCGAGTTCACGTCGCACGCCGTCGTTGAAGTCGCTGACGAGCTTAACCTCCTGGCCTTCCGAAAGACCAGCCGAGTGGATGTCCTCACGGCACATCAACAGCACGTCGCGCGTTCCTTCGATGCCGCGGAAGCGGTCCGAATAGCCGTAGATCGTCGTGTTGAACTGGTCGTTGGAGCGCATGGTGATCAGGCGGAAGCGGCCTTCCGCATCATCGAACGAAAGAGCATTGAGCTGCTTCGGCGTGGTGAAGACCGCTTTCTTTTCCTCCGTCTTCCAGACCCGGTTATGGGCCGAATTGCCACGATAAAAGCCGCTCGGTTCGAACATACGATCGTTGTAAGCCCTGAACTGATCTGGATACGTGGCCTCGATGAGGTCTCGGACGAGGCTGTAGTCGGCGGTCCATTCGTCCCATTTTAGTTTCGGGTTGGACGCGACAGCCGCCTTGGCGATGCTCGTCACAATCGCCAGTTCGCTTTTCAGATGCTTCGATGCTGGCGTGCGTTTACCGACGGAGCCCGAGATATGCGAGAAGCTATCTTCGGTCGTCACCGATTGCGGACCGGATGCCTGCTCGTCTCGTTCCAGTCGCGAGAGGCAGGGCAGAATGTAAGCTTTCTTTCCCGGAAAGAGATGGCTTCGGTTCAGCTTGGTGGAAACGACGACTGTGAGATCCTGGCTCGCCCATGCCTCTTCCATGGCCTTCTGATCTGGAACAGCGCGCACAAGGTTGCCGCCAAGCGAGATCGTCGCTTTGATCTGGCCCGACATCATGCCTTTGACGGCGTCGACAATGGTCACCCCATCTTTCGTCGGCGGATCGAAGTCGAAGAGGGCCTTCAGCTTGTCCATCGGGATCAGCTTTGCCTTTTCAGCAATGCCCACGGTGCGCTGGCCCTGCACATTGGAGTGACCGCGTACAGGACAGCATCCGGCTCCCTCGCGACCGATATTGCCGCGCAGCAGCAGCAGGTTCACCACCATTGAAACGTTGAGCGCCCCTTGCGAATGCTGGGTCAGGCCCATGCCATAGACACCGATGACGCGTTCCGCCTGGATGTAGAGTTCGCCCGCGCGGCGGATTGCCGTTTCGCTCAGGCCGCTTTCTTTCTCGATGACCGACCAGTCGGTGCTGCGCACGAGATCGATGAAACTTTCCAGGCCGATCGTGTGCTCTTCGATAAATGCAATATCGAGGACCCTCGCTGCCCCCGTGCTGACGGCCGCATCATCCGCTTCGACGACCACCTTGCAGAGGCCGAGGATGGCGGCGATGTCACCTCCGGCCTTCACCTGAAGATATTCATCCGAGATCTGCGTTTCACGTCCCGTCAGCATGTCGACCGGGCTTTGGGGATTGACGAAGGAGACGAGCCCTTGCTCGACCACGGGATTGAAGGTGACAATCTTTGCGCCGCGCTTTTTCGCCTCCTGCAGAGGATGAAGAAAGCGGGGGCTGTTCGACCCGGGGTTTTGGCCGAAGAAGAAGAAAGCATCGGCTTTCTCGAGGTCTTCCCAGACGACGGTGCCGACAGGCGAGCCGATTACCTTCTGCAGGCCAACTGACGTCGTCTCATGACACATGTTCGAGCTTTGGGGCAGGTTATTGTTGCCGTAGGTTCTGGCAAGCAACGCGTAGAGATAGGAAGCCTCCAGGCCCGCATGTCCGGAGGAATAAAAGACGACACTCTCGCGTGGAAGGGACTTCAGGGTTTGGCCGATATCGTCGAAAGCCTGATCCCACGAGACTTCGACGTAGCGATCGCTGGCTTCGTCATAACGAAGTGGATGCGTCAGCCGACCCGTCTGTTCGAGATCGTAGTCTTTCCAGCCGCGAAGTGATTGGACCGTGTGATCGGACCAGAAACCCGGCGTGCATCGCGCGCTGGTCAGGTCGGAGATTGTTGCCTTCGCGCCGTTCTCGCAGAATTCGAAGGGATGATAGTTGGCCGGTTTTGGCCAGGCACAGGAGACGCACATCACGCCCCCGGGCTTGTTTTGCCGTGCCAATTCCTCGAGCACCATGGGCGAGGGTTTGTCGTCACCCAGAATTCGCGCAATCGATTTTACCGATCCCCAACCGCCAGAGGGACCTTCAGATTCAGGGTTCGGGATGGTGTCGGTCATGATGTCTTCCATTCAAAAAAGGGGCAAGCGCCCCGCGGGAGCGGAGCGCCTTCAGCAATCATTGGGCGCGCTTATGCGGCAGGCTCATGGAACGGACAGCCGTTAAATTTCGCCCGGAACTCGGCTGAGTGGCGGTAGGTGTCCTTCCGCGCACGGTTGATATTGCCGAGCGGCTGGTGATCGGTAAGACCTGTCCAGATGCTGAACCGCATCTCTTCGTCCACCTTCTGCACCTTCTCATCACTCCAGCTATCCTGTGGATGTGCCGTGATGGTCGCGACGGTGACGAATGGTGCATCGTCTTCTTTCCACTCGACCGTAGGGTCTTCGATTGGCTGTTTTTCGAGATCGCGACAGAGCTGGACCTGAAACTCCCAAACACCATGGGTTTCCTGCATTTCTGCCTGGACCGTTTCGCGAATGGCGTCTTCTCGCACACTGACGTCGATCTCTGTTCCGGTGCGTTTCGTCAGATCGGGCGAAACGGGTTTCAGCCGGAACTTGGCGACATAGTCGCCATAGCGGAAAGGCGTCACGCTAAAGTAGGTTTCGCCCAGCGGATCGACATCGGGTGCGCCACCGAGCGACTGGATGGCGGGACTAGAGACCCCCACCGCTTCAAGACCCTTATTGACGGTCTGAAGCACGCTCGACATCACCACCTTGGTGCCTTCCATCTTGTCGGTCGTCTTGGCAAGCAGCTTGAGGCTGGAGAGAAATTTCTCCGCATTCGGTGCCTGGAAGACTGGACCGTTGACCATGACGAAGTCCTGCGTCGAACCTTCCGCGTCGGGCAAGCGCTGCCCTTGGACATCCAGCACCTTCAACGCCATTCCCCGAGGGAGCGACACGGCATCGGGAAGGATATCGCCTGCATTTGTGGAGAGGCGCATGAAGGCCTTGTGAGTGCCGGGCGTGGCGAAGAGGCCCTGTGCCAGTTCCGGCGGCAGACCGGGTTTTACCACCATCTCCGCTTCGATGATGCCATGCGCTTTCGCGTGGACGGAGCGAACCGCGTGCCCGTAATTCTTGGCCGTGGTTTCGAGGATGGTATCGAACTGTTCGATGAGGCCTGAGATGGTTTCCGGCTCCTTGTCTCTCATGGTTTCCAGATCGGCGGAATAGCGGATGGGCTGGGCTGTCAAAGTTGCGCTCCTAAGCAAAAACGAGAAACGCCGTCCCGTGAACTAAGGTTCCTCAACAACAACTCCGTCATGGAAGCTGTCTGGGTGCGCTGGGCTGCATCGACAATCGCTTGGTCTGCCCGCAATTGCGCGAACTCGCTATCCGATTTCGTACAAAGCTCGCGCTTGTCGGCGCTCTATGGCATAGAGTGCCTTTAGCCTAACGAGCGATTCCATGCCGCAGTCCCACAGTCCTACCAAAAGTCTTTTTGCCGAGAGCGGAAGCGAAACGCCGCTTTCGCTGTTGAAACGCGTCTATGGCTACGCCTCCTTTAGAGGCCGACAGGAAGAGGTTGTCGACCATGTGATGGCGGGTGGCGATGCCGTTGTGCTGTTTCCAACCGGCGCGGGCAAATCGCTGTGTTTCCAGGTTCCAGCGCTTTGCAGGAATGGGCTTGGAATTGTGGTCTCGCCGTTGATCGCGCTGATGCGCGATCAGGTGGAAGCGCTGAAGCAACTCGGGGTTCGCGCCGCGGCGCTCAACTCGTCGCTGTCGCGCGAAGAGTTCATGGATGTGCGCAACGCGGTCCATAGCGGTGAGCTCGATCTACTCTATGTGACACCTGAGCGCATCGTCACGCCAGGCTTCAAGGATCTCGTGGGGCGCACGAAAATCGCGCTGTTTGCGATTGACGAAGCACATTGTGTTTCGCAGTGGGGCCATGATTTCAGGCCTGAATATCGCGAACTTGGCCGTCTGGCAGAAGAGTATCCCGGCGTTCCGCGCATGGCGCTGACGGCGACTGCCGATCCTCATACCCGTGACGACATCATTGAACGGCTGCAACTTCAGTCTGCTGGTGTTTTCACCACCTCCTTCGACCGGCCCAATATCGGCTATGAAATTGTCGAGCGGGATCAACCGAAGCAGCAATTGCTCCGCTTCCTGTCGCGTCACAAAGGATCGAGCGGCATCGTCTATTGCCTTTCCCGCGCCAAGGTGGACGAGACGGCGGAGTGGCTGAACACGCAGGGCATCAGGGCACTTGGCTATCATGCCGGCATGGAGCGGGAGATGCGCGACCGCCATCAGGACGCGTTCCTGAAGGAGGAAGAACTTTGCCTCGTGGCGACGGTCGCCTTCGGCATGGGCATCGACAAGCCGAATGTGCGCTACGTCGCCCATCTGGATTTGCCAGGATCGGTTGAGGCCTATTATCAGGAAACCGGGCGTGCGGGACGCGATGGGCTGCCGTCCGACGTCTGGATGGCCTATGGCATGGCTGACGTCATCCAGCGCGGTCGCATGATCGATGAGGGGAATTCAAGCCCGGAGATCAAGCGTGTCGAGCGCGCCAAGCTCAATGCGCTGCTTGGCATCTGCGAAACGGCCGGCTGCCGCAGGCAGGCGATCCTCAAGCACTTCGGCGAAGCCCATGGTGGAAATTGCGGCAACTGCGATACCTGCCTGAAACCCGTGGAAACCTGGGATGGGACGGATGCCGCGATCAAGGCGATGGCGGCGATCTACCGAACGGGAGAGCGCTTCGGTACCGGCCACCTCGTCGATGTTCTGCTCGGCAACGAGAACGACAAGACAACCCGCTTCGGCCACGTCGATATGCCGGTTTTCGGAGCTGGCAAGGACCTGCCGGCCAAAACCTGGCAATCGGTCTATCGCCAGCTTCTTGCCGCGGGACTGATCAGCGTCGATCATGGCGCCTATGGAGCTCTCAAGCTGGAGCCGGATTCGCGCGCCGTCTTCAAAAAGGAACGCGAGGTACGTTTTCGCAAGGATCGGCCGACGACGGGCAAGGCATCCCGATCGTCCTCGGCAAGTTCAGCAAATGCAAAGTCTGGATTGGAAGGCGCCGATCTCGAGCTCTTTCAGGCGCTACGCGCTGTCCGCATGGACATATCCAAGGATCTCGGCGTGCCACCCTATGTCGTTTTTCCCGACACGACACTGGTTGCGTTTGCGACCGAACGGCCATCCGACGAAGACGAGATGCTGGATATTTCCGGCGTCGGGCCTTCCAAGCTGGAGCGTTTTGGCGACGCCTTTCTTGAGGTCATCAACGCGCATTCGCGATGACCGTGACACTTTTGGCGCAGCCCTCAGTGTATATTAGTTCGATGCCATGGATGTGATCTTCTCCGGCTTGCCATGCGTTTTTCGATGGGCAAGAAGGAGGCGCAATTTCTATGGATTTTCCCACATGACACTTCTTCAGCGCGTATCTCGTCGCAGCTTTATCTTCGGAACGCTTTCGGCAACGGCAGCGCTTGCGGGCTGCCAGACAAACTCCACACCCGCAGTGGTGCCGCAAGCCGCTCGGCGGCCTATCGTGCCGCCGGATGAGGCGGAGTTGCAGCAGCGCTACGCGGCGTTGGAGGATGGCGGACACAGCCTCCCTGCAATTCCCTACCAGCAGATCGATCCGAAATACTACCGTCAGCGCGTGCTAGACCCGACAGGCGAGAAGCCCGGCACGGTGGTCGTCGATACGCCAAACCGCTTCCTCTATGTGGTCGAGCCTGGCGGAACGGCGATGCGCTACGGCGTTGGCCTCGGACGCGACGGCTTTGCCTGGGAAGGTGAGGGGATCGTTCATTGGCGCCAGCCTTGGCCGCGCTGGAAGGTTCCGGCTGAAATGGTTGCTCGTCAACCAAAACTGGCACGCTTCTCCGTCGAGAATGGCGGCATGGATCCGGGGATCAAGAACCCGCTTGGTGCCCGCGCGCTCTATATCTTCAAGGACGGCAAGGACACGCTCTACCGTCTCCATGGTTCGCCGGAGTGGCAGTCGATCGGCAAGGCAACCTCTTCGGGCTGCGTTCGCTTGGTCAATCAGGACGTGATCGATCTTTACCAGCGCGTGCCATACCACGCTCGGATTGTCGTCCATCAAGGCCCGCTCGGCGCCCGCGCCACAGCGTAGCTCCGCGCTATCGAAGAAGGCCATCGCGGTCGAACTCTTCCCAACCGGAGAGTTCGGCCGAACTGCGCTCAGGCGGACGCGCCGACTTTGCCTTTTTCAGCGAACGTGTCAGCTTGGCTTGATGCGCCGCGCGCCGTCTGTTCTCTGCCTTCGCGGCGAGATCATGTTCTCGCCATTCGTCGATGGCGCCATTGTTGAGAAGCTCCTCGACGACCTTCGGCTCGAAGACGTGGAAGGTGATCCGTTTCGCCCGGCCACGCAGTCTTACCGTCCTGATGCCGCCGCTCGGCAGGCGACCATCTTCAAGCCAGCGTCGGCGCTCGGTGGTGGAGATGGTCAGGATATCCTCGATCTCGCGCGGCAGCACCGGCAGGCTTTCCATGGTTTCCAGCAATTTGGAGACCTTGGCGCGTGCCGCCTTGAATTCGTCCTCGTCGTCTTCTGAAACCGCGAGGGTCAAAACCATGCCTGCGATATCCAGATCCCTGCGGACGGTAAAGGGCAATTTGGCACGCAACTCCATCAAGATGCCCTTGGCGCGGACGGACGAGCCGAGCGTTGCCGCGGGCGGCAGCGTCCAGGACTCCTTCAGAAGCGGCACGGTGTTGGATTTCTTTTTCGCCATAGATACTGAAGTGGTGGCGATGGCGGATATGGTCAACACGGGAACATACAATTCATCATCGTGACGAAGCAAATCAGGACGTTATCACCGCCAGCCGTCGTTGCGGGCGAATGGCAGCCCGACGCCACCCCACAAATAGGTCTTGATAAAAAACCGGAAGCGGAGCCCAATAGGGACGAGATCGTATCTGGGGGGTGGATGATGCGAGTAGTTCGGAGCGTGCTGACAAGCTTTGCTATCATGCTGGCATTGAGCGGTGTCGGTCGGGCTCAGGAGGTCAGTGAGGACATTGTGGACGCGACGGTGGGTGACTGGCTGATCGTGTCGGAGGATGGGAGCCTTGGCTGTCACATCACGCTGAAGAAAGACAAGACGATCGGCGGGCGGGCCGTGGCGGAAGGAAAGACGTGCGGCGCACCCTGGCATGATCAGATCGCTGCCTGGGATTTCGCCGGCCCAGGGATCGTCCTGCGCGACGCGACCAGAAAAGAGATCATCGGTTTTGGCGAACGGGAGGTTGGTCCATGGGTAACGGACATCGAGCGGTCGCCCCGTATTTATTTCGTTCCTGAGCCTGGAAAGATGGACCGTGCCGCAACGGAGAAGGACGCTATCGGTAAATGGGTTTTGACCGACAAGAAGGGAAAAGCGCTCTGCCACCTGTCTTTGCTGGATACCGCTTCCACCAGGGGTGACGACACCAAGAGCCTGCAGATCAGTGGCGACTGCGCTGCCAATGTCACAAAGAAAAAAATGGACGGATGGCAGATCGATGAGATCAAGCTCGTGTTCATCGGTGGCGAAGACTACGCTTACTCGCTGATTCCAACAGTCGACGGGTTCGTCACAGATGACGACCGATATCAACTGAAGCGCGATAAATAGGCGTCTCTCGGATGAGGCCTCGACCAGGCTAGCCGGAGTTTATCAGGCGCTCCAGGCCAGCTGAACTCGACGGTAAAAGTCTAAAAGCGCCCGCCACATGTGACATAGCTGCTTAAATCTCTGATCGACACCATCTCGACAGTGGCGGAATCCCGCTGTCCTTTGGCGAGGTTGCCGATCATTAAAGATCGCATTCGCGCACCAGCGAGAAATCCGACCCCGTCAAACTCTATGACCCGTTGTCTCACCCCATCCAACTTCAGCCCAGCGTGCCACTCCCCTCGAGTGGAATTTGACGCTGAACCGCCCGCGTTTCGGAACGTCCTAACTCACCATCAAGAACGTGATTGACAGCAACTCCCTTTCCGATATTCTCTTATAAAAGCTTATATAACATAATAACGGAACAATAAAGCTGGGAGTATGATATGAAACTGAAGCTCGCATTCCTTCTCGCCACGGCACTGATCGTCAGCCCGTCGGTTCTCTTCGCGCAGGATCGTGGCGGTGTGATCAATGTCGCAACCATCGGTGAGCCGCCAACGCTCGATCCAATGGCATCAACCGCGGATCTCGTCGGCATCGTCACGCAGCACATCTTCGAGACGCTCTACACCTTCGACAAGGAGTGGAAGACGACACCGCTTTTGGCGGAAAGTCTTCCGGAGATCAGCGCAGACGGAAAAACCTACACGATCAAGCTGCGCGCCGGCATCAAGTTCCACGACGGTTCCGACATGGCGTCGGATGATGTCGTTGCTTCCCTCGATCGCTGGATCAAAGTTGCATCGCGCGGCAAGCAGGCCGCCTCCTTTATCGACAAGATCGAAGCCACCGACCCGTTGACCGTCACGATCACGCTGAAGCAGCCTTATGCGCCGCTCGTTTCGCTTCTTGCCTTCAACAACTCCGCGGCGATCATTCTTCCGAAGGAAAAGCAGGAAGAGCCGATGAAAGAGTTCATCGGTACCGGCCCGTATATGCTGAAGGAGCGCAAGGCCGACCAATATATCCAGCTCGTCCGCTTCGATGGATATAAGTCCCGTGAAGGCGACGGCAATGGGTATGGTGGCGCGCGGCATCAGTATCTCGACGAGATCCGCTTCGTCCCCGTGCCTGACGCCAACACCCGCGTCGAGGCGGCGGTTTCCGGTCAATATGATTACATCGACTCGATCCCGGTCGAATCCTTCGACAAGATCAAGTCCTCTTCCGCGACAGAGCCGGTTGTCCTGAAGCCGTTCGGCTACCCGGTCTTCGTCTTCAATACGGCGGAGGGGCTTGCCAAGGATGTCGCGATGCGCAAGGCAATCCGCCAGGCGCTCAGCATGGAAGACATGCTGGCAGCCGCCTTTGGCAGCACGGATTTTTATGCGCTTGACGGTGATATCTATCCGAAGAACTTTATCTGGAACACAAATGCAGGTGTCGAGGGCAATTACAATATTGCCGATCCGGAAGGCGCTGCAAAAGCCGCTGAGGCCGCAGGCTATGACGGCGAAAAGCCCATCCGCATCCTCACAAGCCGGCAGTATGAGTTTCATTACAAGATGGCGCAGGTCGCTGCCGAGTACCTGAAGCTTGCAGGCTTCAAGGTGGACATGCAGGTAGTGGACTGGGCAACGCTGACCCAACGCCGCGCAGACAAGGCGCTATGGGACATCTACATTACCCACAGCCCATTCCTGCCAGAGCCAGCTCTGATCGGCTCTCTCGCGCCGACATCGCCAGGCTGGTGGGATACGCCGCTGCGTAAGCAGACGGTTGAAGCATTTTCGGCCGAATCCGATCCTGAAAAGCGTATCGCTCTCTGGGCTGATGTTCAAAAGGCCATGTATGAGGAGATCCCCTACATGAAGATCGGTGACTTCAATGCGGTCGCTGCCAAGTCGAAGAAGATCGAGGGTATCCAGGCGGCACCTTGGCCATACTTCTGGAACGCTTCCATCAAGAAGTAGTCCATCGAGCGAGCGTCGTCGCGCCATTGTTCATCTCATGTCCAACGGGACGCAGAGAGAGTTGGCGCGACCCTGATACTCAGTCCAGCAACGCATACCCAAGCAGACTCCTTTACCCTGCGGCAAGGGAACGCCAAGCACATGATACGATATATTCTCCAGCGCCTCGCAGGCATGATCGTCGTGATGTTTCTCGTCGTCACGATCGTCTTCATCATCGTGCGCGTTACCCCGGGTGACCCGGCAGCCGTCATGCTCGGCCCGGATGCATCAGCGCAAGACATTGCTGATTTGAGAACGCGTTTGGGGCTCGATCAGTCGCTGGCCGTGCAATATTTCTACTACATCGGCCAGATGCTGAAAGGTGATCTTGGGCAGTCGATCTTCCTGAATATGCCCGTCACGACGGCGCTGCTTGATCGCGCTGAACCGACCTTCTTTCTCACACTGTTTTCGTTGCTGATTGCCAGTGTCATCGCCTTGCCCATTGGCATTTACGCCGCTTATCGCCGCGGATCTTTCGTGGACCAGGCTGCAACGACCGTTGCGATGCTTGCGGCCAGCATTCCGAGCTTCTGGCTTGGCCTTATCCTCATGCAGTTCTTTGCGGTGCGGCTCAATCTTTTCCCGGTGTCGGGCTATGGGGGGCCTGGTTCAAGCTTCCTCGATCGAATGTATCACCTCACTCTTCCGGCTTTCGCACTTGGATTGGTGTCGTCGGCATTGATCCTCCGCTTCACCCGCGCATCAATGCTCGATGTGCTTGGTGACGATTATATTCGCACCGCTCGGGCGAAGGGTGTGGTCGAACGGCGGGTGGTGATGAAACACGCGTTGAAGAACGCGCTCATTCCCATCCTCACCGTTCTCGGGTTGACGGCTGCGGTACTCATTTCAGGCGCTGTCGTCACCGAGACGGTCTTCGGGCTTCCAGGCGTCGGCAGTCTCGTGGTTTCCGCGGTTCTGCGACGAGACTATCCGGTCATTCAAGGTGCGCTTCTCGTCATTGCAGCGCTCTACGTCCTCATCAATTTCGCGATCGACATGCTCTACCTGCTGATCGATCCGCGCGTGCGCTACTAGAGGGGGCGGGAACCGATGACGGATATTGCTACCACTACACCGACCCCTTCTAGCAGTGAAGGAATGAAGTTTTTCAAACGGTTTCTGAAACGAAAGACGGTGGCCTTTGGCCTGATCGTGCTTGTCATCTTCGTACTTCTGGCCGCGCTCGCGCCCTGGATTGCACCTTACTCGCCATCCAAGCTGTCCATCGTCAATCGCCTCAAGCCGCCCAGCGAAACCTTCTGGTTCGGCACGGATGAATTTGGCCGCGACGTCTTTTCGCGCACCATTTACGCAGGCCGATTGTCGCTGCTTGTGGGCGCGTCCGTTGTTTCTTTGTCCGCGATCATTGGTGTGACGCTTGGTCTGCTGGCCGGTTTCTTCAAGCGGTTGGACACACCGATTGCACGCCTCATCGATGCGATGATGGCGTTCCCGGATATTCTTCTCGCAATTGCGCTCGTTGCAGCCCTTGGACCATCGCTCACCACCGTGATCGTCGCGCTTTCCATCGTCTATTCGCCGCGCCTCGCCCGCATCGTGCGCGCCTCGACCCTTGTCATCAGGGAGCTTCCCTATGTCGAGGCGGCCCAGGCGCTTGGGATATCGACCTTCCACATCATGACACGCCATGTGCTGCGCAACCTGTTGTCGCCGATCCTGGTGCAGGCCTCCTTCCTGTTTGCCAGTGCCATGCTGGCGGAAGCGGGCCTCTCTTTCCTTGGGCTAGGTGTCAGCCCTGAAATACCGACCTGGGGCACGATGATTGCCGCAGGCCGCCAATATATCGGGCAAGCCGACTGGATGACCTATTTCCCCGGCTTCGCCATCATTCTTTCCGTTCTCTCGCTGCAAATGGTCGGCGACGGGTTGCGGGACATGCTCGATCCAAGACTGCGAAGGGATTTGTAATATGACCGGCCAACAGGCAAAGCCGCTGCTCATCAAGAACGTCAAGCCCATGGCTTTCGGCGGAAGCGGAAAAGATGCCGTCACCGACATTCTGGTGAACAGCGACGGCAACATTGCCGCCATCGGACAAGCGCTTGCGCCCGGTGAGGCAACGGTGATCGATGGTAAAGGTGCCTGGATCTCGCCGGGCTGGGTGGATCTGCACGTCCATATCTGGCACGGCGGCACAGACATCTCGATCCGTCCGTCCGAATGCGGTGCCGAGCGCGGTGTCACGACGCTTGTCGATGCAGGATCTGCGGGTGAAGCGAACTTTCATGGCTTCCGCGAGTATATCATCGAGCCGTCCCGAGAGCGGATCAAGGCCTTCCTCAATCTCGGTTCGATCGGTCTCGTCGCCTGCAACCGCGTTGCGGAACTGCGCGACATCAGAGACATCGATCTCGACCGCATCCTCGAATGCTACGCGGAAAACAGCGAGCATATTGTCGGCATCAAGGTTCGTGCCAGCCATGTCATCACCGGATCCTGGGGTGTGACACCGGTCAAGCTCGGCAAGAAGATCGCCAAGATCCTCAAAGTTCCGATGATGGTTCATGTCGGCGAGCCACCGGCACTTTATGATGAAGTGCTGGAAATCCTAGGCCCCGGCGACGTCGTCACTCATTGCTTTAACGGCAAATCCGGTTCGTCGATCATGGAAGACGAGGATTTGTTCAACCTCGCCGAACGCTGCGCATCCGAAGGGGTCCGGCTTGATATCGGCCATGGCGGCGCGTCCTTCTCCTTTAAGGTGGCAGAGGCGGCGATTGCACGTGGACTTCTGCCCCATTCCATCTCGACTGACCTCCACGGCCATTCGATGAACTTCCCGGTTTGGGATCTCGCAACGACCATGTCGAAGCTTCTGTCGGTCGGAATGCCTTTCGACAAGGTGGTGAATGCTGTGACGCATGCGCCGGCAGAGGTCATCAAGCTCGACATGCTAAACCGGCTGTCCGTCGGAGCGCGCGCCGATTTCACCATTTTCGATCTGGTCGATTCCGATCTGGAGGCAACCGACTCCAATGGCGACGTCTCGGTGCTGAAGCAGCTCTTTGAGCCGCGCTATGCCGTCATCGGCGGGGAAGCCATTACCGCGAGCCGTTACATACCACGCGCTCGCAAGCTTGTGCGCCACAGCCACGGCTACTCGTACCGATAAGATGGCGGGTCGCCGCTGGAATGAATGAAAAGATGACAGGAGTTTGCGTGACACAGTCCCCGATCAAGATCGAAGCGAAAGCAGAGACGCCGCGCGATCGGCTTGCCGCACTCGGCATAGATCTCCCACCGGCGCCACCGCCCATCGCCAATTTCGTCACCCACGTCGTCGAAGGCAACATGTTGTATCTTTCGGGGCAGGGGCCGCGCGAGGCGAATGGTTTCATGCACACCGGCAAGGTGGGCGTGGATGTCTCGGTCGAGCAGGCCTATGAGGATGCAAGGCTGACTGGCGTCAATCTTCTGGCGGTGATGAATGAGGCGCTCGGCGATCTTTCCCGCGTCAAGCGGGTCGTGAAGCTGCTGGGGATGGTCAATGCCTCACCGGACTTCAAGGACCACCCGCAGGTGATCAACGGCTGCTCGGACCTGTTCAACGACGTCTTCGGCGAGGCTGGTCGGCATGCCCGCTCGGCTGTCGGCTTCGGCTCGCTTCCGGGAAACATCACCGTCGAAATCGAAGCGATCATTGCATTGCAGGATTAACCGGCAAGGAGACGATTAGTGGTTGCGCCATCCCATCAGCTGTTCGATCCTTGCGGCCGACGCTTTCACGCGGTCTGTGTAGCCGGTCTTGTCGGCCATGACTTTCTGCTCGGGAAGGACGATGGAAATCGTCGCAACGCAGTCTCCGCGGTTGTCGACAATGGGCGAGGCGATGCAGGCTACCGAGTAGTCGGATTCACCCGCCTGGATCGACAGACGTTCTTCGAAAGCCTTGCGCGCAGCGTCCGAAAGGCTCTTGGCATCAATGGTTGCGCGGCCCGTCGGCGAGATGCGGGCTCCGCGCTTGAACAAATCGATGCGCTGCTCTTCCGGCATATGGCCCACAAGAAGGCGTCCAGACGCGGTCCAGTTCAGGGGTACGCGGGTACCAACCCGCGAGGCAACCTGAAAATGGCTGGGGCCATCGGCCATGGCGAGGACCAGCATATGCTCGTCGTCGCGTCCGCAAACCTGCACCGTTTCACCGGCCGCGCGGCAAAGATCATGCATTTCATGCATCGCGACGCTCATGAAATCCAGCGAGCGAGCATAGGCGAGGCCGTAATGATAGAGGCGCGCACCAAGCCAGATGCTGCCATCGTCGTTACGGGCCAGCATGTTCTTTTCCACAAGGTCGTCAATGATCGCATAAATCGTCGAGAGCGGTGCCTTCACCGCCTTAGCAATGGCGTAGGCACCGGCCGGCGCCCCCGTTTCGTACAGATGGTCAATGATCTGAATGGCGCGGTCGATGCCGCTGACGCGCGAGCGCCGCGCCTTGCCGCCTTCCTCGGAAGACGAAAGCTCGAGGGCATCACCAGATGAAGACGTCATATCCAATTCACGCTCCCGCACATCAAAGAACCTATTGCGTTATTATGGCATAGCCTGACGCGGGGCAACAGAAATCATGCGCCAGACAGGCTGGCAAACTGGAGAGATGAGAATGTCAGACGATATCCGCACGAAGATGGGCCTTCGGCCAGTCATCAACGTTTCCGGCACGATGACGAGCCTTGGCGCGTCCATCGTGGTTCCCGAAGCGATCGAGGCTATGGCGGCGATCCTCCCGCAATTCGTGGAGATCAATGATCTGCAGCGCAAGGCAAGTGCAGTCATTGCTCGGCTGACGGGCGGTGAAGCCGGCTTTGTTACTGCCTCCTGCTCCGCTGGTATTAGCCTCGCGGTGGCCGCCACCATCACTGGCCCCGACCTTCTGGCGATCGAAAAACTGCCGGAGACCTCGACCCCGAAAAACGAGGTTCTGGTGCAAATGGGGCATATGGTCAGCTATGGCGCGCCTGTCGATCAGTCGATCCGGCTTGCGGGCGGCAAGGTGGTGATGATTGGCCAGGCAACGTCCACCCATCGCTATCACATGGAAAACGCGATTACCGACAGAACTGCAGCGGCTGTCTATGTCGTTTCCCACCACGTTGTCGATTATGGTCTCCTCAATCTCAAGGAATTTGTCGAGATCGCGCATGCCAGGGGCGTGCCGGTTATCGTTGATGCTGCATCCGAATACGACCTGCGACTTTTCCTGGAACAGGGGGCCGATATCGCGCTTTATTCCGGCCACAAGTTTCTGGGCGGCCCTACCTCCGGCATCGTGGCCGGCAAGAAGGAACTCGTGCGCAATGCCTTTCTCCAGAACATGGGAATTGGTCGCGGCATGAAGGTGGGCAAAGAGAGCATCTTCGGTGTGATGGCGGCCTTGGAAGCTTGGGAAAAGCGTGACCATGTGGGGATACGCGAGCGCGAGACGGGTTATCTGAACCTGTGGAAGGAGACGCTTTCCGATCGGCCCGGCATCACCGCATTGATCGAGCCAGACCCGACGAACAACCCATTGGATCGTATGCGGGTGATTGTCTCTCCCCAGGAGGCTCACATCACTGCCTGGGATCTTGCCGCACGCCTTCGCAGCGGCCCGACACCGATCATCGTGCGCGACCATGAGGTAGAGCACCACTACTTCTACCTCGATCCCTGCAATCTTCACCCCGGTCAGGAGCGCATCGTCGCGGCGCGGCTGGCGGAAGAACTGGATAAGGCGCGTGCCTCGAACGAAGTCATCGCGACGCCGTTCGAAGATCTGAGCCGCCATCGTTTCGATGGTGCGTTGCGCTGGCCCGACTGAGCAAGCGTGCGGCCCGGAGCGGCCGCATAGCCTGCCACTCCAACGAATTGACGAGGATCGACGATGATGATGTCCAACGCCCTGAACAAGACCGCGACTGCACCGGCCACCGGCCCGGTTCTTGCCGTTGAAAATCTCAGAACATCCTTCCTTGTCGATGGTGCCTGGAAGCCGGTGGTTCGCGATATCTCCTTTACGGTCATGCCTGGCGAAACGGTCGCGATTGTCGGCGAAAGCGGCTCCGGCAAGTCGGTCACCTCGCTCTCCATCATGCGCTTGCTCCAACCTGATATGAGCAAGATCGAAGGCAAGGTCATGCTGGGAGGGCGTGATCTTCTTGCGCTTCCGGAGCACGAGATGCGCAAGGTGCGCGGCAATGATGTCGCGATGATCTTTCAGGAGCCGATGACGAGCCTGAACCCCTTGCTCACCATCGGCGATCAGATCTCCGAGGCACTGCTTTCACACTTGCCGATAAGCAGGGCTGATGCGCGGGCGGAAACCATCCGCATTCTGGAGAAGGTGCGCATTCCTTCCGCCGCCTCTCGTTTCGATGAGTATCCGCACCGATTTTCCGGCGGCATGCGCCAACGCGTCATGATTGCGATGGCGCTTGCAACCAAGCCTTCATTGCTGATCGCCGATGAGCCGACCACGGCACTCGACGTGACCATTCAGGGACAGATCCTCGACCTGATCAAAATGCTGCAGGAAGAGGAAGGAACGTCCGTCCTCTTCATCACCCACGACATGGGGGTCGTCGCCGAGATCGCCGACCGGACGGTCGTCATGTATCGGGGCGAGCAGGTGGAAACGGGCCCGACCGCCGACATTTTCCATCGTGGCCAACATCCCTATACCCGCGCGCTCTTGTCCGCTGTCCCAGTGCTTGGCTCGATGCAAAACCACCAGAGACCTTTGCGCTTTCCGGTGGTGGATGTCACGACAGGTCAGTCCGATGTGCCTGTTGAAGTGAAGGACACGGTCGTCGAAGGCCGGCCGGTGCTGGAAGTTCGCAATCTCACCAAGCGCTTCGATATTCATTCCGGCCTCTTTGGCACGCTCACCGGCCGCGTGCATGCCGTGGAAGACGTGTCCTTCGATCTCCAGGCTGGGGAGACGCTCTCCCTTGTCGGCGAGTCCGGATGTGGAAAGTCGACGACAGGCCGCGCCATCATGCGGCTCATCGAACCCGATAGCGGCTCCGTTATCGTTGAGGGCCGCGATGTGCTGGCACTGAGCAAGCAGGATATGCGCGAGATGCGCAAATCCGTGCAGATGATCTTCCAGGATCCATTTGCCTCGCTCAATCCGCGCATGACAGTTGGCGCGGCCATCGCCGAGCCGTTTCTCGAGCACAAAATGGGAAGTGCCAAAGAGGCGAAAGATGTCGTGGCCGACATGCTGACGAAAGTGGGCCTGACACCCGATATGGCGGGTCGATACCCGCACGAGTTTTCCGGCGGGCAGAGACAGCGTGTCTGTATCGCGCGTGCACTGGCGCTCCAGCCAAAGGTCATCGTTGCCGACGAAAGCGTCTCGGCACTGGATGTGTCGATCAAGGCGCAGGTGATCAATCTGATGCTCGACCTTCAGCAAAGCCTTGGCCTCGCCTTCCTGTTCATCTCCCACGACATGGCCGTGGTGGAACGTGTCAGCCACCGCGTCGCCGTCATGTATCTGGGGGAGATTGTCGAGATCGGCCCTCGCGCTGCTGTCTTCGGGAACCCGCAGCATCCTTACACCAAGCGGCTTATGTCTGCCGTGCCGGTGCCAGACCCGGAACGCAGACGCGTAAAAAGCGCAGCTGTTGTCGAGGAACTGAAAAGTCCCATACGCCCGGTCGAGTACAAGGTGATGCCTGCTCGTTTTCGTGAAGTGTCTAAAGGCCACCTCGTGGCCGAGAATTGATGTCTGTCGTGGTGGCATCCAGCAGCGGAAAGTGACGGGCAGCGCATTTTTCCTGCTCTGGAACAACAACCGTCCCACTGTGTTAGCTTTGGCAACTTGGGAGATCAGCCATGACCAACACATCCAATGACGACAAAAAGGCGACACCGCAAACATGGTCGGCTGATCATGGCGGGGGTGTCTCGCCGCCGACATCGACCGGAACCGTCGATGAAGAGCAGGTACACGAACCATCCAATGACTGGCCTGCTGCGGAGGGTATCGAACATGATCCGGTTGAACCGGTACCGTCTCCGGTGGAAGAATTCGATCCGCCAAAAGGTGACGGTCGCCGCACGTTCCAGAACGGCGATACCGATCGCGCCTGAGACGCCGGACGTTCAGAAATAGCCCCACACCGCGCGCTCAGTTCGGCCGCTGATCGCTAAATTTGAGATGACAAGACCGAGCTTCTTACGCTTGGTCTTTCGCCGTCGGCTCGTTCAAGTCCGCAGCGCCTCACGATCAGCCTGCGAACAGTTTAGATCGGATGCGCCGTTCCGCATCCGTGCGTCATCCACGGGGTAAACGCTTGAAAATTGCGACCTACAATGTCAACGGCGTAAACGGGCGGCTGCCAAACCTCATCCGGTGGCTGGATGAAGCGTCGCCCGACATTGTTTGTCTTCAGGAACTGAAAGCCCCGCAGAACAAGTTTCCTATCAAAGCAATAGAAGCGGCTGGCTACGGCGCTGTCTGGCTCGGGCAGAAATCCTGGAATGGTGTGGCGATCCTGGCTAAGGCGCAGCAACCTCATCTCACCAGACAGGCACTGCCAGGCGACAGCAAAGACGACCAGAGCCGCTACATCGAAGCAATTGTCGATGGAATACTCATCGGCTGTCTTTATGCCCCGAACGGCAACCCCTATCCAGGACCGAAATTCAACTACAAACTCAGATGGCTTAAACGGTTGCGCGCCTACGCAGCCGAGCTTCTCGAACTGAACGTATCATCGATCCTTATCGGCGATTACAATGTCATGCCGACAGAACTCGACGTTTACAAACCGGAGCGGTGGAAAGACGACGCACTCTTCCGCATCGAAGCGCGAAACGCCTTCAAAACGCTTGTTGAGCAGGGGTGGACGGATGCTTTGAGGCATCTTCATCCCGATGAGCAGATCTACACATTCTGGGACTATTTCAGAAACGCTTTTGGCCGAAATGCCGGGCTCAGGATCGACCATTTCCTTCTCAGTCCGGAAGCCGCTTGCGACCTTATCGCAGCTGATGTCGACAAGCACGTTCGAGCGTGGGATCACAGCAGCGACCACGCACCGGTCTGGATAGAGTTGAAGGAGTAAGCGGTTAACGCGCATCTTCATCACCAATCCACGTCACCTACACGCCCGCTGTTTTTCGGTTTGAACTCGCAAAAACACATGCACTGCGAATGCACTCTAAGAATGCCTTTGGGGATAAATCCACGTGGCTGAAATCTATAGCGGCCGCGCTTACGCCTTTCCTTGTCGATGAGTATATTTCGGACTCATCATGTTCGCCTTGCTGGCAAGCTTTAAAATAGGCGTTGGCAACGTCCTCCCGGCGAAGTTCATTCCTCCTCTCGCGCTTCTCGTCCTCAACCACGTGACGAGCATCGAGAGTGTCTGCGAGAAGTCCATCGCGCTTCAAAAGGCACTGGACCGAACACCCCATAGGCCCCCAAATTCGATGGCCGCGAACTAAAAAACGATGTGAGCGCGGCGATAGACAGCGCTATCTGAAAACGTAGACTCGTTACTTTCGTCGGCATTCTGGTAGGCATCGATTCGTGGCGATGCTGAGTGTCGCAGCGGTTCTCATATGCAACTCCATCGAGTTAAGCTGTTAATGTCGTCTTTGTGTAATCGCTGCAAAATTGAGAAATGAATTGGCCGTCCATCGTAATTTCTATGCACCCAGGGTAATCCGACGTAAAGACGAGAAGGTTATTATCCTGAAATTCTAGAAGATAGCCGCATGTTGTGATTTTGTATTCGTTAACATCGGGAGGAATATTCGTAATTTTACTCAAATTCAGAATGCGGGGACTATTTCCTATAATATCTTTCATTGGCTCAATTGGAGAGTACCACTCTATTCTATGAAAAACGTAAGATCCTTTTACCCTTGAATTAATCTGCAATTTCTCCTCAAACGAACAATCGACTGCGTCTAACGGCAAAAATTGCAAGTCGTAGACTTCGCCACCTTCGATAATCTCCTCACTCGAGGAAATCCTCAAAAACTGTGACGAGCCGTGTTCAATATCTACCGTCTGGTATTTATCCTGAAATAGAACATCTAGATACATCGACGATATAAAATCGCCTGAAAGGATGGTGGCTGTCATAGCTAAGACCTGCTCGGAAAGTGAATAGTCTCATGTGGCTTACTACCGTTTTCCGGAATATCAATTCGTGGCCCCGTTCCTTTCGGAAAACGGATTCGAACGCCGTTATCCCCGACTTTCGTGCCATCGGGCAAGGTCTTACTCTTTCCCCCAGTTAGCTTGTCGAACAATTCATCCGGCGTCGGGTTGATTCCGGGGAGATCCGTGTTAATCCGCTTTCCGGCTGGTTTGCCGTTACTCCCCAGCAAATCACCGGGAAGTTGCGCCGGTTGAGATGGTGGCTCTTCGCTTTTACTTAAAACAACGTTCGGCATGCCCGCACTTAAAAGCATCTTCCGCATATCACTAAGCATGCTTGGCGTCATGGTCTGATTGCCAATCTTACCACCGATTAGGAAAACAGCGCCGCCGTCGTCATAGACTTCGACAGTGAGGCTTGCTTTCATCCCGTCGGGATAGGTGACTAGTATCTGCCGCCCTGGCTGATCGCCGTTACCTGTAACGAGAACTGTAGTTCCGTCTCTCCCTGTGAGCTTTTGATTAATCTCTTCACCGGTACGGGTTGTTGAAGCCAGCAGGAAGACACCAGCCAAACCTGCAACTGCTGCTCCAGTGGAACCTATGATGGCGCGCACTATGCCAGTCATCTGCCGATAATCCGTGAGGCAGTCCAAGGCTTGTGTTGCCGTGAAGTATTTCACCTCACCGCTTGGAAGCGTCACTGCACAGACAGATTGAGCGTGTGCGGGCGTCACTAGCCAGTCGAATATGCTGAAATCAGCAGCTCCTTGCCGGCCGCACGCCTCGAGTTGCGCCTGAACCTTAGGATCATCTAGAAAGGGGAATATTTCTTTTGAGAGCGCTGCCTGTCCGGGTGTCCGTCTTCCGTCCAGAACCATGCGATCCAAAGCATCACCCAACGCTTCAGTGATGGTCTTGCCCGCCTCAAGCGCGGCCTTCAGACTATTGGTCGACAGATAGACATCGAGATCGACATGCTTATCTTTCGTGATTTCGTAGGCCTTGCCAGGATCACGGTTGAGGTCGTTCAGCGCTCGGGTAGAATTGCCGTCCTGCTCAAGTGACGCCTGCTCCTCCTGATCGCGGACCACAACGTCTCCTAGTCCTACGGTCGCGCGTACCGTTTGGCGGGTGTCGTCGAGTTTATAGGAGCCTTCCAATGTGTGGTTAGCAGTGGAGTTGCCCTTGGCGTCTCTGGCACCCGACAGATCAACCCCGAGGTCGATGTTGAAGCCTTCAAACTTCTTACTGCCTTCAAAGTCGTCGTGAGTGAGAGTGCTGGTATTTAGAGTTAGCTCACCGCTCTCAGAAATGATCTTTCCAGCGACCAGATCGGTGTTGTCCCCGACTGTCACGTCCATCTTCCCGCTCGCGACGAGGCCAGACTGCTCTCCAATCCAGTTGGTTTTACCCGATCCTTTTCCGCCACCAATCTGTATGCCAGACAGAAGCTGGCCACCGCCAAGACTGAAGCCCGCGGAAGCGGAACTGTTTGCACTTTCTCCAGTGTCTGGAACGGAGGCAATCGTGAGATCGCCACCGACCCTTGCGGTAACGGTATCGCCCGAGACTACAGCACCTGCGAGGCGGGTATCCTCGCCCGACGTGAGTGTTATGTCGCCCGTTCCGTTTACATGACTGTTAAACTGGCTCGTTCCGTTGGCGTTGGACCTACCCGCGGATATGTTCGCTCCTCCTGTCAGTCCCGCGGTAACGCCCTGGATTCCTACGCCGGCGGAAAGACCGAAACTGGCCCCGACCGAGGTGGTGCTGCTGAAGGAGCTGTTATTTGCTTGAGCACTCTCGAGCACAATGTTCTTGCCAGCCTTCAGCGTAATGTCGCCTGCCTTCTCGTCACTGGATAGCGCAACGTTTCCGTTTGCGTCGTAGCCGGCCGATATCTGGGCGGCATGACCCGTCAAGTTTTCGGAAGCCGCGATCATGATCGATTGGCCAGCGCGTACTTCAGTCGGAACGGGGACGGAGGTACTCAGAGCTTCCTTTTGTTTCTCGTAGCTGAATCCGACCGTTAGCGACGCCGAAGCGAGATTGCCGCCTTTGGCAATGTTATTGAGCGCGTCGTACGCTTTAAGCGAAGCGAAAGCAGCGTTGGCGGCTGAGTACCCGTCATTGATGGTGGTGAGTTTCTGAGCTGCGCCGCGCACGCTTGTCGCTGCATTTACTATCGATGTTGAAACAGAAACACTGATACCGGCGAAGAGCTCTTCGTGGAGATGCTCATAGTTCGACTTGTCCTGCGCCGACAGCAAATTGACGTCGCGCTGGGCAATGATGGACACGTCTCGGTCACCCGAAACGTGAGCAGCCTGCAGGTTGGCGTCTCTGCCAGACGATATGGTCAGATCCCGCCCGGCGAGCAGGACGGACTGAGCGTTGGTTTCGGACGATTGCTGGGTCTGATCTAAAGATTTGCCGTATCCAATTCCAACAGTCGCGCTGCCGCTACCGGACTTCACCTGGATACCAAACCCGGAGCGCCGTTCTTTTTCAAACGATGCGCTGCTTTCAGCACCCCGCGTCACATTGACATCGCGTGCAGCTTCGAGCGTCAAGTCGCGACCCGTCATAATCGAAGAGCCGATCACGTTGACGTCGGTGTTCCTAGCTTTGAGTGTTACATCGGTTCCGCCTGACACCCAGGTCCCACTGTTGAGTTCGGACGCCTGACTTTGTTCCTTTTCGTTCTTGCCCCAGAGCGAGAAGAACCCGCCACCCGAGCCGCCGAATAGGCCCGACTTCTTCCTGCTGCTCGCAGACGCGTGCTGCTCCTGCGAACCGAGCAACGCAACGCTATCGCCCTCGATGCTGACCTTCTCCCCGGCGCTGACATCGGATCCAGAGATAACGGCGTTGCCATCCGCCTTTAGATTGATGTTGCCGGAGGCAATGAGCTGCGATGCAGCGGTGTCTTCATCGTAACGCTGCTGGCTGGAACTCTTCTTCGAGAAGAGGCCCTTGCTCGAAGAGCTCTCGTTATAGTAAGCCGTGTCCTTGCCCGAGGCAACGACGATGTCGCCACCTGCTTTGACGTTGATGTCGGCCTTCTCCTTGTCTGTGCCGGCGACAAGGTTTGATGCGGAAATGGAGGTATCAGAGCCGGATTCAATTGAGATACCCTTGTCGCCCATGATAGATGAGCTAACGGTGGTGGAGGTTTCA
Organism: Agrobacterium sp. 22094; assembly: GCF_052046015.1. Classification (NCBI taxonomy): domain Bacteria; kingdom Pseudomonadati; phylum Pseudomonadota; class Alphaproteobacteria; order Hyphomicrobiales; family Rhizobiaceae; genus Agrobacterium; species Agrobacterium sp. 22094. The sequence goes on from NZ_JBQEPX010000004.1 coordinate 173,495, forward strand.
GAATGGCTCTTGCTCTCCTTCTTCCCCCCGAACAGGCCACCTTTCTTCCTCGATACGGAATCGATGGTCGTCAAGTTTTGAGCCTCGGCGATGGTGATGTCACCCGCCGCCTTCAAACCAACTGTTCCGCCCGCATTGATGTCGCTGCCGAGAACATTCAAGTTTCCACCCGCCTGCGCCATCACCGAGCCGCCAGCCGAGACCTCGGATCCGAGGCTGGTTTTTCTCACCACCGTCGTGCTGCTGCGCTTACCGCCGAACACTGTCGTCGTCGTGCGTTCGGCCGCGGAGATGTTGATGTCGCCATTCGACGTGAGGCCAAGGTTGCCGCTGGCGTTCACCTTGGCGTTGGCAAGCAGGACGGAGTCCGTGCCTCTGATCGACATGTTGCCGCCGGACGCAAATGTGCCGCTGACCGATGAGACGGATGAAGCGGCGACTGCGAGGTTCTGGTTCGATGCGACCATTCCGGAGTTGGCGAACAGCCCGGCGTCTACCGAAACTTGATTGCCAGCGATCGAGGCGCCTGCTGCGGTAGACTGCCGGTCAGCGTTCGAGGCAAGATAAAGGACGGGAGCCAGAACCTCCGCGCCGTTTACCGTCTGCCGGACGTAGATCACGATCGGCTGCGTCAACTGAGCGATCTCTTCTGCCGTCAACGGCTCGCCGAAGGTGCGGGGGCGATTGCTGAGATAAGAGGCGCCATTGTCGAGAAGCTGTTTGATTTCGGAGACGGAGTCACGGCCTGTGAAGCCGGAGCCAGTCGCCAGCCTGTGCTGCTGCTCGATGTACTGGTTCTCGAAGTAGGCATCGCCAAGGAAGGTAACTTTGCGATCCGGCTGATAGCCTATACGGTTGAGGAAGTAGCTGGAGCCATAGAATTTCGAGACGTCGACGAAGGCGGCGCGTGTCTCATAGAGGAAACTCTGTTCAGGTATGGTTCCGCCAAACCCGCCTGACTGCGGTGTTGGAATTGTACCGAGTGTGAAGAGGGCGCCCGCCGCGGTTAGGTTGTTCAGCACCGAAGTGGGATCTGTCGACGGAGTAAACACGCCAACGACGATATGGTCGGCTATAGAGCCCGCCATAGCGGAATTGTTGACGGTCGCAAATCCCTCAATATCGAGTGCGCCGCCCGAACGGATTGTAGCAGGGACACCGCCTATAGATTCGGCGCTCTGTATTGTACGGCCAGGCCCGATGTCTTTGGATGGGTCGCGAATTCCGAATGGATTTGTAGCAAAGCTGTGACCGACGGTCTTAACGTCGCTACTGTCCCCTCCACGCGGGCGCGTTTCTTCCCAGCGGTAGTAGATCGGTGTATAGTGACCGCATCCTCCGCCGTCGTTGCAAGTGACTGTTGAAGTTCGCTGTAACTGCACACCCGCATTTGTCATCGTGCCAAGGCCGGTCAGTTTTATCCCTGTACCTGCCTCGATACTGCTGTAGGAGTTGCTCAAATCGATCGTATCGATCGCAAGATTACCTCCAGCCTTTATAAGCGACTCGGCGCTTCCCGCTGAAGTGAGACGGTCCTCCGAGACCTCGCGATAGACGTGTGGCGACGCGAAGCCGATACCATACTTCGTTTGGTTGTGCTGTATAAAGGGTCCGGATCCTCCGTAGGCTCCGACAGAATACGTATTGTAGGCAGAATCCACCGCACTCGATATTCTGATCGTGCTATAGGTAGGAGCAGTGGCCCTCTCATTGATGAGATTTGAAGTAAGAATCGCAAAGTCATTCTCTGCCGATATCAAGCCGGAGCGGTTGATGACCTTGGTAGTGCGAGTGCCGTTACTGTCGCCAGCGATTGTAAGGTCGCCTCGCGAGATGATCGCCCCTTCTTCATTCGCGAGAACACCGCCAATATACAGTGCCGCATCGTCACCAGCGTAAATTAAACCCGTAGCTCTGTTCGTCAGGTTGCCGCTCGCATTGATCCTGATACCGCCACCCGCTGCCAGTTGCCCGCTGTTCTGGATTTCCGGGACGGTCAGTGTCAGATCGTTTGCCGCCAGCAGTTTGGTCGCTGAATTCATCACGACGCTGTTGGCCGATACAGAAACGTTTCCAGTACCTGAGCCACCCGAGACGACTGCGTTAAGCTGGGTGCCTGTCAAGTCGGTTGCGTAAGTCGATGCCAGATCAAACCCGCCAAATGTCATGGTACTATTGGCGAGGTTGATGGTGTCGGCCCCGAGGAAGAGCGTACCCGAGGCGGCAAGATCGGCTCGGTTTGCTGAAAGATCGATGTTCTTCTGCTGGATTCGAAGATCGCCGCCAGCAGCGGTTCGCTTGTCCAGGCTGATGACACCTGCGAGCGTTGATAGCGCTACGTTTCCGTTTGCTTCCAGTCCGTTATACTGGATGCTAGTGCCAGCCGTCGCTTGAACGTTACCTTCGGAGCGAACGAGGCCAGAGAAGCCGAGGTCAAGGCCGGAAAGGAGGGCGATGTCGCCTTTGGAGAGAAGGTTGGTGCCGCTGACGGAGCCTGACGATGCACTCAATGAAAGCGCCGCACCAGAGGTGATCGTGTCCGAGACGCTGATGGCCCCGGCACGCGACAGAAACGTCATCGGTCCGGAGGCGGCCGCTTTTTGGATCTGGAGCGTTCCGTCAGCGCGAATCTCGATATCAGAGCCGGAGGACAACATGCCAGTCGCATCGACAAAACCGATGCCACCATCGATAAGAATGCCTTCGTCTGCATCTATCGTATCAACCGCTACGCCCTTCTTTCCCTTCAGCGAAGCTGCCTTGCCGGAGGTGACCCGAGCGACAGACACCTTTTGGCCTGACGATACGTTGACGCCCTTGCCGGAGGCCTTGCCGATCGAAATCTTCCCGTCAGCCGAAAGGGTCAGTTCGCCGGTGTTCGCAGCCATGTCGCCGCGCATGCGCACGCCAGCGCCCTTGTCTGTGACAACCATCTTGATCCGGCCGGCCTGCATGGCGCCGAGGGCCGAACCGTCGATCGCAAATTCCGGACCTCCGGCATTAGGATCAAGCGCAGTCGCTTCGCCGGTAGCGTAGTCGAATTTGCTCTGACCTGCGGTCAGGCGAAGTTCGTGGCCGTATACCGTGCCGTCGATCTGGATCGTGCGTGACACCACGTCGAACAGATCGACAGAGCCATCGCCCGAGGCGAAGTTCGCCCCGTTGCGTCCAAAGGTGACGTCTCCATTGCTGACGCGGAAGCCGTTGAGGCTGCCATCGGCTCCAATATCAGGCGCACCGGTCGTCAGTGTCGCGCGAGGGGTGTTGATGAAACCGCAGCCATCGCAGGTAATCCCGTTGGGATTGGCGATTATAACATCGGCCCGACCACCAAAGACTTCCGTCGGTCCGTTCAACGCGGTGCGATTCTGGGATGTCACTTCGTTAAGGATGACGGTCGCCGAACCCTTGCCCGTCAGATTGGGGTTGCCGGGAGTAGCACCTCCGAGCTTTGACGTGCCTACCTCGCCGTCGAAGTTGTTCAGGATAACGCCGGGCGTTCCGACGTTGAAGTTGCCGTATTTGTTGTGCGACAGACCTTGGCTGTTCGGGCCAACGATATCGATGAGCGGTACGCCGTTTGGCGCAGCCCCTATGTTAGGACGATAGGATGGTGACCCACCAGCTTCCGGCGTGATGCTCTGCGCGTGCAGGAGAACAGGTTGAAGAACCAGAACCGAGCTCAGAAGGGTAGCAACTGCTTTCCTGATGAGCACTCGGCTACCGCGGAGATTTCTTTCAGCTACTTGTTGCGCCATACGCATGAACTGTGGTCGCATTACTATTCGCCTCTTACTCAGGAGGTGGATGGATTAACGGTCGTTTCTGCCTGTCTCGGAACGGGATGGCTTGCTGTCGAGCTTCTTGTAGACTTCGGTCAGCTTAGACTGTGGCACTGGGCAGCGCTTGGTTTTGGCGATCTCTGCCAGGACCTGATTGCGGTTTCGCAGAGCATCGATCTCCAACTTCTCAGGCGATTTCGGATCCATGAAGAACAGGGCCGGGAAGAAAAGGAGAACGCCGGTGGCGCCGAGGATCACGTTCTTGCCCTGTGCGTCGGCGCGTTCTTTCACCGTCGCGAGTATCTGCCGTTCATTGGCCTCGAACTCGCGCTTGATGCCCGCGCAATCGAATGCGCTGTCGGTGGGATTGGTCGAAGCGACAGGATGAGCGGCGCGGCCACCGCAACCTGAAATGACGACGGCTGCTGCGATCACCACTGAAACCGATATCAATCTGGCGGTTTGGAAAAGAGATATGTTCATGAAATTGGCCTCTGAGTGTTACCAGCGTGCTGTCACGCTGGCGAAAAAGAGATGTCCGCGCCCGTTGCTGACGCTGCTTGAAAATACCTGCGAGTAGCCGACGTCGGCGCTGAGGGTTCCACCAACAAGCCTGGCGCCTACAGTCCAACTCGCGAGATCGCCGGCGGAGATATCAAAGCGCTGCTGCGAAAAGACGTGGCCGTAATCCAGACCGACATAGGGGCGCAGTTCTCCCAGTATCGGCGCTGCGCTTGTGCCTTCCCAAGGCGTCGTTCGCCAGACCAGTTCATTGCGGTTGAAGAAGCCATTGTTGCCGAAGATGACGCCTTCGCGTAGGCCTCGGACATTGCTGGAGCCACCAAGCCCCATCTGCTCGCCTCCGAACATGTTGTCCGGCGAGTATTGGGCATTCAGCAGCGTAGTAACCTCGAATTGGTGACCGGCCGCTTCAAAGGGCCTGCTTATGCTGCTGGTGGTGGTGAAGCGCGTGAAGCGGGGATCGGCCGTGCCGGCTGCGGGCGCTCCCGCATCCACTGCGCCGAAGACATCCAGGCCTTGATCGACGGCAAAATCGAGAGCGATGACGCCGCCAAGCGCCCTTTGTGATCGGGACAGGCCTAAAGTGCCGATCGTGTATCGGCGACTTCCGACCTCGATGCGACTGCCCAACAGAAAGTTATTGGTCTGCTTGTAGCTGAAGCCACCCCTCAGCGTCGTGATCGAATCCTTGTCGCGAAGGACCACACGATCGACGTTGAAGCCGATCTGTCCGGAGTCGCCGGACGTGTTGATTGCCCCGAAGTTGCCAGGGATCGAACTGTCATATGTGTACCAGGAGCCATTCGCCGAGTAGGTCCAATAGCCGTAGGGAACGCTCGCATTTACGGAATAGCTGCTACTGTGTCCGAGACCATCGCCACCCCACGGATAGTCCGGACCCGTTCGTCCGTAAGAGAAGCCCCAGAGGTCGTTGAGGCCCACTACGTCATCGAAGCCGAGCGTGACGTTGGTTTGCGAATAGCCAGTTGTCTCCTGGCCCAAGTTGCTGTTGGACAGGCTGACATTCCACCGCCTCCCAGGCTTGTTCTCGACGTTGAGAATGGATGTGCCATCGTCATTGCCTGGCAGCATCGACGTCTTGGCGTCGTTGGAGTGCAGGCGGTTGATCTGCTCCAATCCCTGCTCGATGTCGCGAATGTTGGCGACGTCTCCCTTTACACCCGGAAAGGCCGTGGCGAGAGACGCGCTTCCCTCAGTCCTCTTGCCGTTGATGTAGATGTCCGAGATCGTGCCTTCGACGACGACGAGGCGGAGCAGCCGTGTTCCGGCGATGTCTTGCGGGGGAACGTAGGCCCGCGACGTGACGAACCCCTTGTCGAGATAAAGGTCAGTGACGGCTTTCAGGAGTGCCGTGATATCTCCAACGCCAATGCACCGGTGTTCATAGCCACGCGTGATCTGTTGAAGCGAAAATGCGGAGAGTTTCATCGCTCCTTCGATCTTCACCGCAGAGATATTGAAGCATGCACCCCCAGCGTTTGGCTCTGCGCCCGCTGCACGGCTTTGCCCGCTGTTGCCGCTCGGTGTCGACTGCTTCAGCTCCTCAATACGCTGGAACTGCTGTTGCTGCTCCCGGCGACGAAAAAAATCTTCTGATGGTGATTGGGCCGTTGCAGGCAGCACCGAAAGGATGCCCGTCAGTATTGAGGCTGCGCCGGTAACCCGCAAGACGTGTATGGTTGCCGTGAAACCATCGACACTATGGGCTTTGACCTGAGAAAAACTGCGGATGCGTAATCGTTTAAAATCAAATGGAACAGCAATAGACAGCATGAGTAGGAACCTGCATTGAATGAAGTTTACCGCGGCTTGGCCGCTCATGCTTCACTTTGCAGCTATCCTTGCTGTTGATCCGTACCGGATAATTAGATCAGTTCATCTGATCATAGAAGCGTATAAGTAGTATATTTAGGTGCGGACTAATCCCGCGAATCGCTTAATCATGGGTCATCAGAAGTAAGATACACATCTGAAACCGCGAAATAAGATGATTTCTAGATCCTCACTTGGATAAATTGCTCTCATTCCGCGAAATTGCATGAGTTCTCTGTCTTTCACTGATGACATCGTCAATCAAAAACGACAACCTGAAGTTACCGTAATCAAGGTAGTCCCACAAGATAGAGACCTGCGCCAAGGTTAAGGGCAGCCTAAAACGGAAGCGACAATGTGGCTGTGACGCTTGCTGGCCTTCAATGTTATGATCATTCAGGTGCAATGGCATAACAGCGCAAAATGGGCCGCCAGCGATCACTTCAGAGACCGGCATTATCCGAACAGCGCCTGTCCTGCGTTGCTTATGACAACATCAAACTTCTGCTATCCGCCATCACCTTAACATTGCGGCCGCCGCCAAACTGCCTATTCTGCGACGTCGCGAAAGTCCGGGAAACTTGCGTCACTTCAATTGAGAGTCAGGTGCGAAATGCGACCTAAAACGCGTTTCAGGTCGCCAAAGGCTCAACAAAGTGCAAAAGAAAAGCTCTTCGCTTCCACACTCAACGTTTGGCTCGCATGCCCTTCCTTCCGCTATCGTTTTTTGTCGCCATACTCCTCGTGATCCTGTTCGTCGGCTTGGTCAGGGCAGACAATGACGGTGGTTCGCGAAACATCCCGTTCCTTGCACTTATCCTGCTGAGCGCCTTCCAGGCATTTCTGTCGGGTCTACGGTGGGGGTACGATATTGTCGAAGTGATGTATGTAGCGCCCGTGGGCGCCGCTTTTGTTCCCCCTCTTGTCTATTGTGGTGTCGTGCGACTCGTCCATAAAGACGATCGCGCCTTTGATTGGTCGACTGTCGTGCACGCCCTTCCGGCGGTTGGCATCGTCACCTTGTTGACGGTGGCGGGATGGCGAAATGCCATCGATGTGGTTCTGCCGGCAATCTTTATCGGATACGCAGGAGCGATCCTCAATCTCATGCGCCGAGGACCCGATGCATTGAGGAAGACACCTTTCGAAAGTGCGCTTCCTGTCTATCGGGCTCTCGTCTTTGCCGCTCTGGCCTTGCTGATGTCGGCGGCGCTCGACTTGCTCGTATTCCTCGATTTCTCCTGGACGCACGGAAGCCATGCGGCCGGCATGGTGGCGATCGGCAACCTCATTGCGCTGGTCGTTCTGTCGATTGCGGCTGCTGTCGCGGTCCAGGGGCGGAATTCCTCGGAGGTCGAAATCGAGGCTCCTGCCGCTGACGAGCCGAGCGACAAGGAGACGCTTGCTGCGATCCAATCGCTTATGGAAACGAAACATTCGTATCGAGACCCTGACCTCAACCTTGATAGGCTGGCACGCAAAGCCATTATCCCTGCACGGCAAATATCGAGTGCAATCAATCGGGCAACCGGCAAGAACGTCTCGCAATATGTCAACGAGTTCCGGATCGCGGCAGCTTGCCAGCTTTTGGCCGAAACAGAAAAATCGGTGACCGAAATCATGTTCGATGTGGGCTTCCAGACCAAATCCAATTTTAATCGAGAGTTCCGCAGGGTTACCGACATGACGCCTGTCCAATGGCGATCACGCCGCGCAAATCCTGGCTAAGTTCGCCTTCATCACGTCCGAAATCGTGATTCAGGACGGTCTGAAACGTGTTCGAGGTCGAGCGGCGCCCAAGGAGCCAGCATTGTTTGCGGCATGAACACGCTCAACGAACACGACCGAAAGCTCTCCGAAACGCTCAAGTCTCTGTCCCTGGAGACAATGACCGATCCGCCGAAACCACGCCGCAAAGCGAACCTTTGGGTCGCAGGCGTCCTGACTGCCGCAATGGTTCCTGCGGTCGTCACCCTCATCTTCCTGAACTCTGCGATCGACATCAAGACCGCTCTTTTCGGAGCGCTTGAACCTGCCACAACGGTCAACTCCATCTCACTCCAAGAAAATGCGATTGAGGGTGATAAACCGCCTGCCGGTGCAGATCCGTCGCCATCAGCCGCACGCGAGATTACCGGCTCTGGCTATGTGGTCGCACCGCAATCGACCTCTGTTTACGCTAAATATCAGGGCGAGATCACCGACATTGTTATCGACCTCGGGGACCGGGTCCAATTGGGCCAGCCGCTCATAATCCTGAAGGATCCGAGCGCAATGCTTGCTCTTGAACAGGGAAAGGCGGCCAAGGTCTCTGCCGATCTGGCTCTGGCCGCGACGGAAATAAGGCTTACACAGACGACGGCGGCTTTTCATCGCGTAGAGACGCTCTATCAGCGGAGTGCGACGTCCAGAAAGGATTTTGATGATGCGGAAGCAGCCTGGAAGAGCGCTGCAAACCTCGTCGAGCAGGGTCGCCACGATATCATCAGGGCTGAACTGGCAATCCGTATTGCACAAGAGCAAGTGGATTCACTCACAGTGCGCGCGCCCTTTGCCGGAACGGTGACGAAACTAAACGCCCATGTGGGCGACACGGTCCTTGCGCGTGCAGACAGCGTCCGGGAAAGCCAGAGCCTTCTGACACTTACGGATCTGAACAGCATTGTTATCGACGCCGATGTTGCCGAAAGCAATATCTCCCTACTTCGACCTGGCTTGCACGGTGAGGCTGTCCTGGACGGCTTTCCCGATCAACCGTTCGCCGTGGAGATGCGGCAGATCGCGCCGGTCGCGTCCGCCGAAAAGGGCACGATCGGGATCCGGTTCTCACTCCTCAGTCCACCTACCGGCATCAGGCCCAACATGGCCGCACGGATCCGTCTCTTTGTCCCAGATCCCCAAGCACAATCTCAACCTTACGTCGGAGAAACCCAGCCATGAACGATTGGCCAGCCGAAGCTACCTACATTCGTTTTCGCAATGTCAGAAAAGGATACCGTATCGGCGGGGAGGCAATCTCGATCTTTGACAATCTCGATCTGGATATTCCGCGAGGCGATTTCGTCGCCGTCATGGGACCGTCGGGATCGGGCAAATCGACGCTGCTCAATATGCTGGCGGGCGTCGAAAGCCCAGACGCGGGCGAGATTGCTATTGGCGCCGCCAGACTGGACCTGATGGGCGAAAGCGCCCGTTCGGCATGGCGCGCGCACAACATGGGCATCGTCTTCCAGTTCTACAACCTTCTACCGATGCTAACTGCTGCGGAGAATGTCGAACTGCCGCTCCTGCTCAAGCCTGTCTCGGCAAAAGAGCGTCGCATCTGCGTCGGCAAGGTTCTCGATCTCGTCGGCCTTGCGGGGCGTGAGCGACAGTATCCGGGCCTGATGTCCGGCGGCCAGCAACAACGGGTCGGCATTGCCCGCGCCATCGCGGCCGATCCCGATCTACTGCTATGCGACGAGCCGACTGGTGATCTCGACCGCAAGTCAGCAGACGACGTTCTTGCGATACTGCGTTTTCTCAATCGGGAACTGGGAAAGACTATCGTGATGGTGACCCACGACCCGCAGGCCGCACGTCATGCGCGCCGGACCTTGCATCTCGACAAGGGACGGTTCGTCGAAGAGAGGGAGGCCGCTTGATGAGCTTCTTTTGCCTTGCCAGACGTAATGCGTGGCGCAAGCCATTGCGAACGCTTTTGTTGATCTTTTGCGTGACAGTCGCCTTCCTCATCTACGGGCTGACCGCAAGCTTCCTGAATGGCACACAGGGAACGACCGGTGCCAGTGATGATCTCTTGGGTGTCATGAGCGCGGCAGGGCGAACGCAAGCCTTGCCGATGGCTGCCATGACGCGCATCGCCTCCGAACCCGGGGTTGCTTCTGTCGCTTACATGACGCGCATGCGCGGCTTCGTGACTGTCGAAAAAAACGTGGTGGCTGTAAGCGCCATCAATCCGGCATTGATCGCCAAGGTGAACGGCAAGGAACTTGGCCTGACGCCGGAACTGGTTTCGGCTCTTGGAGCAGCGCGCGACAGGGTGTTGGTGGGCCGTGCGCTCGCACAGGCACAGGGATGGTCGGTTGGTCAGCGCATTACGGTCACATCTTTCCAGACCGCGCGCAAAGACGGAAGCCGCGATTGGCGTTTCGACATCGCCGGGATTTTCGAAGGCGAGACCGCCAGCACCGACACCTATTTCATGCTGGTGCATTACGATTACATCAATACAGCGCGTGCGCGCGGCACCGATACCGTCGATGCCTTCATCGTGCGGCCGCTGCCGGGCACCTCCGCCGGCGCGCTAGCAGCACGTATCGATGCCCTCTTCGCCAACTCGGCGGCACCGACCCGCACACAATCGGAAAAGCAGTTTCTGGAAGGCTTCCTGCGCCAATATGCCGATGTCGGGCTGATCATCAATCTGGTCGTTGGCGCGGCCTTCGTGACCTTGCTGATGATCGTCATCAATACAATGATGTTTGCGGTGCGCGAACGTACCTTCGAAATCGGTGTCCTTAAAACCCTGGGCTTCTCACGCAAGCGCATTCTCATTCTTGTCCTCGGCGAGACACTATTTCTGTTTGCACTCGGCGGCACGCTCGGCCTCGTCATGGCAAAGCTTGCCACTGTGATGACCGGACCGGCGCTCGGCCTTGTCTTCTCGACGACGGTGCTGGCCAAGGCTGCCTTACTCGTCGCCGCACTTGGGCTCGTCACCGGTCTGATACCCGCCATAAACGCCATGCGCACGCCGATCACGGCTGCCTTCAGAGCGAGATAAGAAGATGTCATCGCAATTCAAGCAAGTGCTCGTCATGACCAGAGCAAATCTTCTGAGCCTGCCGCGTCGCTCAGCGATCGCAGCATCCATGGCCTTTTCCGTTGCGCTCGTCGTCTGCGTGCTGGCTGGCTTTCTCTCAATGGCCGCCGGCTTCGAGACGGCGTTGAAAAGCGCCGGTTCACCAACCGTGGCGGTGATCCTTGGAGGCGGCACGAACCAGGAGGCCGGCTCCGATGTGCCGGCCGGCGTCATCCGCATCATTGAGGCCATGCGGGGCGACATAGGCGCTGAACGGGATTCAGCGGGTAACCTCATTGTGTCACGGGAAATCGTCGTGCCCGTCGAAAAGACCGACGACAAGACTGGCCAGACAAAGATGCTGGCGCTGCGGGGCATGGACCCGACCGGCCCCGCCTTGAGGGATGGGATCACATTGACATCAGGGCGCTTTGCGGGACTGGGTGCGCGCGAGATCGTCGTCGGAAAGCAGATCGCCGCCGAGTTTCCAGCGCTTGCGATCGGGCAATCGGTGCGGCTTGGCTCCGTCAACTGGACGGTGGTCGGTCAATTCTCCTCCGGTGGCAGTGCGTTCGAATCCGAAATATGGGGTGACCTCGACGCGGTTCGCGCGGCCTTCGACCGGCAGGGCGAAGTGCAGGGCCTTCGCTTGCGGCTTGAGGGGATTGATGCGATCGGTACACTGAGAGCCGCTCTCGCAACCATCTCCGATACGCCTTTGAATGTCGTGACCGAAGCCGATCTCTACGCCGCGCAATCAGCCGGAACGGCTAATCTCATTCGGTTGTTCGGATGGCCGCTGGCTCTGCTGATGGCGCTCGGCGCAACGGCCGGGGCGCTCAATACGATGATGAGTTCGGTGTCTGACCGGACGGTCGAAATCGCAACTGTGCGTGCCCTCGGCTTCAGCCGCCTGTCTGCTTTCATAGCCACATGGGTTGAGGCTGTTGCGCTTGCGGCAATGGGAGTCACCATCGGTCTGATCGCATCCTGGCTAGTGTTCAACGGCTGGCAAGCCAGTACCATCGGCGCCAACAATACGAGCTTGTCGTTCCGGCTTACAATGGATGGCCATGTCATGCTGACAGCAGGTCTACTGGGCATGGCAATCGGTGTTGTCGGCGGCGCTTTGCCTGCATTTTCGTCTACGCGATTGCCCTTGGCGATTGCCTTACGCGATCGCAGGTAATTACGCGGTCGCCCACAGAGTTCGCGGTCAATTTTCGCCACTGCAAACGACCGCTTCTGGACCGACGTGGTCATCTACGCCGATTAGCTTACAACAGTTTTTCCATTATCTGCCACGCTCTCACCCCGAGTTCCGCATCGGCTTCGTCAGTCCCGCCGTGTGAATGTAGGCTGGATCGTCGAGTCGACTCACCGGGGAATAGTATCCGGTGACCAGCATCTAGATCGAAAATGAGTGTCGCCGACTTTCCGTGCGCCTGTCGCGATTGAACGATCTCACGAGCGAAATCGTCGGATGGCCAGAGCGCATCGTCGCCACCCGCCACAAGGATCAGCTCTGCGACGGACAGTTCGACTGGAATTCTTGGGCGCTTGTTTGTTTGGACGTCGTTGGCGAGACATTTCTCGAAAAATGAACGATAGGAGATCAGGCCATCTCTGTAGTTTTTCTGCCAACTCAGGTCGGACGGAATGAAGTCTACTGGAGTACCTTTTAACGACCAAGATGATCGTTCGGGCCAGGCTATACCGTGAACACCCTCACCGATGTTGCCCCAAACCACCGACGTTGGACTAATCGCAACCACGGCTTTGATGCGCTGATCAATGGTTGATGCGAGTAGGGCCGCTTCAGCGCCCTTTGACGTTCCGACAACAATGATACGGTCACATCCCCTCGACACCAGAAGGTCCGCCGCATCAATGAAAGTCTCAAGCGGGATTTCGCAAATTCCTGGCGACTGACCGGCTCCTCCGAACCATTGCAGCGCCAACGCATGTGCCCCGGCTTGTGCAAATAATCCAGCCCTGGGGATGTCAACTCTCCCACTGGAGCCGCCTAGAACAATCACCCCCGTCTTGCTGTGTGCAGCGCTGGAAAGCAGAGCCCCTCTAACTTTACCGTTCAAGTTCTCAACGTTGTAGGCGAACATCTTTGCCTTAGATCAGTGGCCGATCTAGTGGATCAAGCGCCCGTCCGGCCCACATTTCAACGGTCGTTTTTGGCCCGAAGCGGTCAGTGAGGTTGCTCAACTTTGCGAATCCTCTAATTTCTCAATTGATTATGGAGAAGACTGATATGACATGGCTTATCGACTCTTTCTCGGGAATTGGGCCCATAAAATTCGGCATGACTCCAGAGAATGTCGCCACACATATCGGAGCACCAGACCGGTCGAGACGAGGCCTTCGGTCTGATACGTTTAGTGAACATCGCGGTACCAAAGCGCCAATCGTGCGTTATCTAGGAAATCGCGTTCGCGAGATCGAAGCCTTCTACGACATTGGGGTAGTTATGTTTCGAGGAATATCTATTTTCGAAACGAACGGATTAAAGGTACTCCGCGCATTGGAGCAGCTAAATGGGGGAGCTGCGATTTCTGCTGGGATCATACTGTTCGACAAGCTCGGCTTAACGGCGGGTCGCCTGGATGAAGGTCCGCCCACAGGGCATTCGGTAACCGCCTTTACGTCCGGCACCTGGGACGGCAAGACCGCCGACTTCAAGAGCATCAGCTTCAATGACCGCTAATGGCGCGAAGCAGCCCTATTCGTCCTCCCTGGCTTGATTTCCGGTTGAGATCGCTGCCTTAAGATGTTTTGTTCTAGAAGTTGAATCCTCGCCCTCCGTTCCAACCAGAGTTCGAGCGACCATGTCAATTTCAGATGCAATCTACCGCCCATTTGAAAAGCTGATCCAGCCACTGGAGATTCCTTATCGGCCGCTGCCGTCCAGCGGACCAGTGGCGGTCCTCTTGCATTTCATATCCATGTTCCGTGCGGTATTGATCGGCCTGGCGCTTTCAGCCATGGCCATGGAGGCCATCAATCTGTCAATCGTCTGGGGACTTACGGTCGTCGTTGATGGTGTTAGTCAACATGGTGCAAGTGCATTCCTCCAGAGCGAGTGGCCACTTCTCGCCTTTCTTGCTTTCCTGATATTTCCGGCAATGCCGATCGCGTCGTTTCTGCTCAACACGCTCCAGTCGCATACGCTTGGCATCGGCATGCCTGCCGCTATCCAATGGCAGGGCCACAAGGCGGTTGAGCGTCAGGATCTCGCGTTCTTCCACGACCTTTTTGCCGGTCAGGTCGCTTCACGACTGCAGCAGGTGGCATCCGCGGTCCAACAGCAGATCATAGCTGCATTCCAGACCATCCCTCGTTTCATGCTGCAGATGGTTGGCTCTGTGATCCTCCTCAGTTCGCTGTCATGGCAACTCGCGCTGCCGGTTGTCATCTGGATAGCTCTCAATATCGCATACGCGGTGAGGATCGTCCCCATCTTTGCCGAAAGCGCTCGTCGGACTGCCAAGCAGCGGAGCCTGCTGGCAGGTGCTATTACCGACCTCTACACCAATATGCAGATGATCAAGCAGTTCGCCGCTGAAGATAGCGAGGCCGGCGCGATCCGCCGTGCCATTCTGAAGACTGTGAAGACACAGCAGAGAGAACAACGCATATACCGCACCTCGGAAGCGACGGTGGTCATTCTCAACACGCTGCTCTGGGTGAGCATGCTGACGATCGGTTTTTCTGGTCTCCTCAAGGGCTTTCTTACAGTTGGCGAATTCGTCGGCGCGGTCTACATTCTCCAGCGCCTGTCGGCACAAATCTTCACCTTTCTGCAAGTGGGCCAGCAGGTCTTCCAGGCGATCGGCACCATCAAGGACGCCATGCCCGTCATGACGACGCCGCCGACCATCACAGATCAGTCGGATGCCACCGATCTCCAGGTGGAAGCAGGCGAGATACGGTTCGAGAATGTCAGCTTCGCCTACAAGTCCGGTAAATCGGTGATAAACTCGTTGTCACTTACGGTCAGGCCCGGCGAGAAGGTAGGCCTCGTTGGACTTTCGGGGGCGGGCAAGACGACACTCGCAAGCCTTCTCCTGCGCTTCTACGATGTGAGGGACGGCGCAATCCTTGTGGACGGGCAGGATATCCGCGCCGTCACGCAGACGAGCCTTCGGGGTGTGATCGGCGTCATAGCCCAGGATGTCGCTCTGCTCCACCGCTCTATCGGCGACAACATCCGGTATGGCCGGCCGGATGCGACGCAGGAGGAGATCGAGAGAGTGGCGAAGATGGCAAGTGCGGATGGTTTCATCGCCGATCTTACCGACGGCGAGGGCCGGAGGGGGTACGAGGCCTTCGTCGGCGATCGCGGCATCAAGCTGTCGGGAGGCCAGCGCCAGCGTGTGGCCATTGCCCGTGTGCTTCTGAAGGATGCGCCGATTTTGGTGTTGGACGAAGCGACATCAGCGCTCGATAGTGAATCCGAGGCCGCGATTCAGGAAAAGCTGAACCTCGCCATGGAGGGTAAAACGGTCATTGCCATCGCACATCGCCTCTCTACGATTGCGCGGATGGACCGGATCGTTGTGCTCGACCAGGGACGTATTGTGGAAGAAGGCAAACCAGAGGAGTTGATCGAGGGCGAGGGGCTGTTTGCTAGCCTATGGAGACGCCAGACGGGCGGTTTCGTTCCCGAGCAACTCACATAGTCCCGGAAACGTCTGTGCGTTTACGACACGCGTGTAATCGACTGTTCCGATCTTCAAATCAGGCCCGGCTCGCAGGCGTATGACTGCACCGGCGCACCTCATATCTCCCAACCGTAAAATTTGCAGTCGTGAGAATTTCACAGGCCGTTTCACTGATAGGGAGTTCCAATCATGCTACCGATTGTGTTTGATTTGCCGATTTGAGTGAGTGGAAAGCTAGAGGGTGGACAACAGAGAGGAAGTAGCGCTGGCGGCGCTTGCTCGTATGGTAGATCAATATCTCGAGAAACGACCTGACGGCATGATAGATAATTATGCCATGTCCGCTGGGGAGAGTGCATTAGAGGCACTATCTGCGTACGGATATATGGAGGATGCTGGCATGCGTTCGCCCGTTGGACGGAACTGGGGAGGCACTCCTTGCATGGTCGCATTTTCCAAATGAAAATCCATTTCCAGCCCCGATCAGAGGAGATGGCGGCAAGGCATCCCGAAGATAAGGGCGCAAACTGGGCAACAAAGGACCCAGCGTGTGATTTGATTATGGACGCCGCTGAGCAACGGACTTGGGCAATTGGAACAGGTCATGAAAGCAATAGGTTTTACAATCTGACGGCGCCACCTAGATGACTGACTTTGATCCGATCTATTCGATGGTGAGCGCTAAAGCCATTAAGGGCTTGATTGAAAGCAACTACGCCTTGGCGGGCTTAGCATCTTGTCGCTTGCTCCAGCGCGGCCTGAACGATGTGTACTTAGTCAGCTCGACTAGCGGTGAGCGTTATGTGTTTCGGCTGTCCCACCACCGCGTACGAGGGCCAGCAGATGTAAAGAGTGAAACGGATTTTCTGATCCACGTCTCCAAGCTTGGCGTGCCGGTCGCAACGCCAATCCCAACCATCGGGTGCGAACTCTTCCTACAAGTCCATGCGCCGGAGGGGCGACGAGAAGGCGTGCTTTTTCAGGCTGTAGATGGGCGGGAACCTCACGCAGGCGACGTCGGCGATGCTCATGCAAATGGAAGAACCCTCGCTCTTCTGCACAACGCGGCTGAGACATACATTCCGAACGCGCCGCTGTACAAGCTCGACTTAGAACATCTGTTGTATCGACCGCTTGCGCGCATTCGTAGCAGCGGCGTCATAGAAGACCCCTCTGTGCTTGACGAACTTGAACAGATCGCCGAACGGACCGGCGCTGCGATTAAGCTCTCCGCTAATCTCTCGTGGACCTATTGCCATGGAGACTGTCACGGCTTCAATTCGAAAATCACTGAAGCTGGAGAAGCTGTTTTCTTTGATTTCGATGACGGTGGTCCAGGGTATTTGGCTTACGACCTAGCTGTCTTTCTATGGGCGCAGGTTTCTTTCGGTAGGGAAACAACACGAGCTTGGACATCGTTTTTGGACGGCTATCGGTTGATTAGACCAGTCACTTCAGATGATTTCGAAGCTGCTCTGCGGTTTGTTGTCGTCCGCCACGTCTGGCTCATGGGAGAACATGCAAGCCGGATCGAAGAGTGGGGCAGCAACAACGTCCGCTGGCCGCTGCGACGGCTCTCTTGTTCGCTGCAGTCAACACTTCGGCCAGCGTCAATTTCGCGGACGCCAAGCGCTTTTTGATGAGAGTGACGTCTTTTGTATCGATACGGGCGTCGATCTCCATCCTCTCGAGGATTTCTTGGCCTCTGCAGCGACCAGGGCCTTGACCACGGGGAAAGATGCCCGCGCCGCGAAGCACGTCCTCCGAACCTTTCAGGGTCTTCGAGAATCCCATCTAGGCCGATGGCTCGGTGTCAGGCAGACTGCACCGAGCCTTAAGGGAGGTTTTCGCTTCCGCTCCAAGTAGGATTTCGGTCAGCTTCTCTATCTCAACCGCCATCGCTAAAAGACGGCAGGTCGTCTGCTGCTGCAGGTCGGTAGTCTGCTGAACCGCCGGTGAAAGCGCCTGCGCCTTTGGATCGATTTCTGCCTACTGACTGTCCCTAGTTGGGACGTCCACGCGACATCGGACCCTTCAACGCCGGTAATCGGATCGCTAAAATGCGAGCAATTGTGGAAAGCTTTGACTACGACGTAAGCTCCGCATGTGGTTTCGTTGGTTGGCGCTTTCACACCGGTGTAATTCTCCGGCCCGTCGTCGGATCGAAAAGATGGAGGCTTTCGGTTTGCGCTCGAAAATGTAACGTCTCACCAACGTTCAAGTCGCTCGTTCGAGGAAACTCCGCGCAGAGCATCTTTGAGTGACCGATCTCCACATAGCCATACGTCTGACTGCCCAAGCGCTCTGCAACAAGCAACTCTCCTGTCACCCAGGCGTCTTCCTCAGAACACTGTATAAGATCTTCCGGCCGAATGCCGACCACGACTTGACTGTCAAGCCCGCCGTAACCAAACGTCTCATCAAGGTGGATCGACTTTTTGAGTAACGTGAGTCGGCCATGAGTAAGGCTTGCGGGAAGGGTGTTCATAGTTGGGCTACCGATGAAGCGTGCGACGAATAGGCTTGCTGGTCTATGATACAAATCTAGAGGCCTGCCGATTTGTTCGATGACGCCGGCGTTCATCACAACGATGCGGTCCGCCAATGTCATCGCCTCCACCTGATCGTGGGTAACGTAAATGGTGGTCGCCCTCATGCGATGATGGAGCTTAGCAATCTCAAGCCGCATCTCGACACGGAGGGCGGCGTCGAGATTGGACAAAGGCTCGTCGAAGAGAAATGCGGCAGGTTCACGCACTATTGCTCGACCCATGGCGACGCGTTGACGTTGGCCACCGGAAAGCTGAGCTGGTCTACGGTCAAGATATTCCGTGATCTTGAGGATGTCAGCCGCGTGGGAAACGCGGCTCTGGATTTCCTCATCTTTACTGCCACGCATCTTCAGGCCGAAAGACATGTTGTCTCTCACGCTCATATGGGGATAAAGCGCGTAGTCCTGGAAAACCATTGCAATATTGCGTTCTGCAGGCGGGAGCAGATTCACTGTGCGTCCTTCAATGTGCAACTCCCCGCCGGAAATCTCCTCCAGTCCGGCAATCATTCGAAGAAGAGTGGATTTTCCGCATCCGGACGGGCCAACCAAGACAAGAAATTCGCTGCTCTCGATGTCAATATCGATGTCGTGGATGACTTTTAGACTGCCATAAGACTTCTGGATTCCCCTCAGCGCAATTTCGGCCACGTTTTCCTCCCAGGTAGCAACTTCGTGCTTGACGATCATTATCGATGTCAATATCGATAATGATAAGTTCATCGAGACGCAACAGCTCAGGCACATTTGGATGACATATTTTCCACCCCGGCAAACCGCCACGAAATCCCTGAAATCCAGCGCAGCGTTTGCTTCGCTAAAGCGCGACATCATGCTCGGCGTGCTGGAACCGGGAACGGGTCTGACCGAGCTGGATCTTGCGACCCACTTCCAATGTAGCCAAGGCACTGTGCGCGAAGCTCTATTGCAGTTGCAGGAAGAGGGTCTTGTGCTTCGAAAGGGCCGCCGAGGAACTCAGGTTTCCGAATGCACCGCGGACGAAGCGATCGAAATGTTTAGGCTACGGCAGCAGATCGAGGGGAGTGGTATTGCGCGGATGATGCGTGCGCCGAGCCGGACTCTGATCAAAGACCTAGAGGACTTGTTGAGCAAAATGTTGGCTGCGGCCGACGCTGCCGACGAACTCGAGCTTGCAGCCATCGACCGGGATTTTCATCGTCGCATTTTCGAAGATGCCGATCTGCCGGCCCTTGATCCAATTCTTCATCGCTGCCTGGTTCATAATCATCGTTTCAAGATTTCGCGTAGTCCGATGTCACGGGATTTGAAGGCGACAGCGCTGCGCCACCGCAGCATCATCGAGTCCATCGAAAGCGGTGATGGGCGGAGGGCGACCGCCTCGATGCATCATCACATTGCTACGATTGTCGATTTCGGTCCTGAGGTATTTCCGGAGAGCGTTCAGTGAGCGCCGCTCACACAGTCTCTGGTGCATTGTCGGCAGAGAGCGTTGCTCTGATGGCAAGGACGCTGGCCGAACTTGGTCAGTTGCCAGATCCAACGACGTTGACGCCCGAACAGGGGAGGGCTCAGTCGGCGTTCGCGAGCGCGCGTTGCAATCTCAATTTGCCGCCGATGCATAGTGTTTCGGAAGTCTGGATCGATGCGGATCTCGAGCTTGGTTCTGACCGCTGTCGCTTGAAAATCCTAGTGCCGAAAGGTGCTGGGCACGGCGCGATCCTGTTTATACATGGCGGAGGCTTTGCGTTCTGCTCTCCGGAAACGCACGAGCGTTGTGCGCGAACCCTTGCGATTGAAAGCGGAATGCCAGTCGTGTTGCCGGACTACCGGCTGGCGCCCGAATGTCCGTTCCCCGCAGGTCTAAAGGACGTGGTGTCGGCACTCCGGCACGTCTTTAGCGCAACGGCCGCCTCGGGTGTCACGCGTGGCCCGTTGCTGGTGGCTGGCGACTCCGCCGGTGCCAATCTTGCATTGGCAGCCATGTTGCATGAAGAGGCGGCTGGACGACCCCTGCCGGACGGCGGACTGCTCTTTTACGGAAACTATGCATGGTCTTTCGACACGCCATCCTACGTCCAATTCAGCGAAGGGCCTGGACTGACGCGCGGTAAGATGCAGCGTTATTGGGACTTCTATGCCGGGGGGCAGAACATCGAAGGTGACCCTTTGGCATGTCCGCTTGTCGCAACTGAAGAGCAACTGGCGGCAATGCCGCCGCTGTATTTGATGGCGGCTGAGGTCGATCCTCTGCTGTCGGACACGCTTCTGCTGAGTCAACGTCTCAAGGCGCTCGGTCGCAGCGACGAGTTGTCCGTTATCCCAGGCGTGATGCACGGCTTCTTACAAAATACATCCGAACTGTCTGCCGCGCGGGAGGCGTTGGCAGCAGCGGGGAATGCAGCGAGGCGGCAGGCTGGCCGCTGAAAACAAATCAATCTGGAGGAGGAAAGCATGAAATTTCTGAAAACAATGGCGCTCAGCGTCGCACTGGCGGCGTCGGCCGCGCTGTCCCAGGCAAAAGCAGAAACGGTCCGGTTTTGGTACCACTTCGATAATCCAGCCAACCCGATGGCTGACTTGGTAAAGAAATTCGAAGCAGCTAATCCGGGCATCACAATTCAAGCCGAGAACGTTCCGTGGAACAGCTATTACGACAACCTCTACACCTCACTCGTGGGAGGTAATGCACCGGACGCTGCGATGGTGAAGCTTTTCGCTCAACCACGCCTCGTTGAAATGGGTGCGCTCGAGCCGCTCGGCACTATGATTGACGCCTGGAAAGGGAAGGCCGATCTACTCGATAACGTACTCGAACTGAACAAGGGGCCTGACGGTACTCAATATTACCTGCCGGTCCAATATGTCGTTCTCTATCTGTATTATCGCGCGGATCTCTTCCAAGCCGCAGGCCTGCAGCCGCCCAAGACCTGCGAGGAGTTCAGGAATGCCGCTATCAAACTGACAAAGGCGCCCGACACCTATGGGTTTGGCCTACGGGGCGGCAAAGGAGGCTGGGATCAGTGGGGCGCGTTTGTATTTTCTCAAGGAGCAGAACTGAAGCCTGACGGTCTTGTTAAGCCAGAAGCCATCGCTGCCAATCAGTGGGTAATCGACCTGTTCCAGAAGGACAAGGTGATACCACCGTCCGCCCCGAATGACGGGTTTCAGGAAATCATTGCTGCGTTTAAATCCGGCAAGACGGCGATGACGATCCATCACATTGGCTCCTCCAAGGATCTGGTCGCGGCGCTTGGTGACAAGGTTTCAGCAGTGCCGGTACCAAAGTGTGGTAACGGTCAGTGGACATCCTACGGAGACGAGTCCCTCGCGATCTTCTCGAATTCATCGGTGAAGGACGCTGCATGGAAGTGGATTTCGTTTCTCGCCGAGGGTGAGAATAACGTCGCTTTCAATGGTGCAACCGGCCAAATGACGGTCACCAAGAGCGGTTCGGCGAATTGGAAGCTTCATGAACGCCGTTTCGTCGACGCGACGATCCAATCCCTTCCTTTCGCTAAAGTGCTGCCGCAAACGTCGGCTGTCTCCGAATTCGTCAACAGCGCTTGGCAGACGAATATGCAGCAGGCGCTCACAGGGCAGATCGATTCGCAGCAGATGATGGAGCAGCTTCAAACGCTGTTTACTCAGTAACACTTGCCATCTGTGTGCCCCGACGTTTGCGTCGGGGCTTTCCTCAAGGCTTGAAACGGACGCAGTATGTCTTTGTCAGCAACATCTTCCCCTAGGCGCCGCGCAACTTTCGACTGGCGCTCGGAACGGCTTCTTCCATATGTCCTGCTTGCGCCTGCATTTGTCGTGACGCTGGTCATTGTCTTCATGCCGATGGTGCAGGCGGTGTGGACGAGTTTCTACGATCTCATCCTTTTTAAACCGAACGCCAGCAAGTTCGTCGGTTTCGGAAACTATGTGAAGCTCTTCAACGATCCCGTCTTCTGGGCCGCACTCTGGAACACCCTGTTATGGATCGGCCTGACCGTGCCACTTCAGATGGGGCTCGGCCTTCTCACGGCTTTGCTGTTGAACAGGGAGTTTCCCTGGCGTGGTCTAGCGCGAGCGCTGATCATTATTCCCTGGGCTCTGCCCAGCGTGGTGATCGCTCTGATGTGGCGTTGGATTTATGATCCCAATACAGGTGTGCTGAACGACATCCTTATCTATCTGTCGGTCGTGCAAGCGGCAGTGCCATGGCTCGCCGATCCAAAGGTTGCGATCTATGCGATCATAGCGACGTTGACATGGCAAGGCTTCCCCTTCTTCGCGGTGATGATTTTGGCAGGGCTGCAGGGCATTCCGAAGAGCCAGTACGAGGCTGCGTCCATCGACGGGGCGTCATCCTGGAGGCAGTTCCTTCACATAACGTTGCCGGGCATTGCACCAGTTCTTGCGACCGCAGGACTACTGCGCGTGATCTGGGTCGCCAATTCGATGGACGTCATCTTCGTGATGACAGGAGGTGGACCCGGCTATGCGACTTATACGCTGCCGCTCTATGCGTTCATAAAAGCGCGCCAGAACCTCGACTTCGGATACGGCACCTCGATCGCCGTTACATTCACCATCCTTCTCGGAGCGTTCGTGGTTCTCTACCTCGCCCGTACCATGCGCGAGGTTGAAAGATGACGCAGAAAAACACGCTTCGCCGGATCGTCACAACAGATTTGCCTGTTCTCGCGATCGTCCTGTTCGCCATGGCACCGTTCGTGTGGATGATACTGACGTCACTCACGCCGACTGCCACCCTCTCCGCCACTGGCGTCTCCCTCTCGCCCACGGGTTGGCGGATTGACAACTATGTCCGATTGATCGAGCAGACTTCGTTTTTGAAAAACATGCTGGACAGCCTTATCATTGCTGGCGGTACGGTGGTGATCGGCTTGATTGTCTCGGTTACTGCTGCCTATGCGTTCTCGCGTTTCCGCTTCCCTGGACGGAAACTCCTGATGATGCAGTTCTTGCTGATCAACATGTTCCCGATGGTACTGCTAATCCTGCCGCTCTTCATTCTGATGCGCCGGATTGGAATTCTCGACACTCATATCGGGCTCATTCTTGCCAACGCAACAGTCGCTATTCCATTCGCCGTTTGGATGCTGACAAGCTACATCGCTGCAATTCCGAAAAGTCTAGATGAAGCGGCAATGACTGATGGCTGTTCGCGATTAACGGCTCTCCGAAAGGTCGTGCTGCCACTGACGATGCCGGGAATTATCTCGACCGGGATCTACATTTTCATCACCGCCTGGAATGAATATCTCTACGCGTTGACGCTGGGGGGCAGAAATGTCCGTCCTGTGACGGTCGCGATCCAGACGTTGATTGGCGAGTATCAGATCGAATGGGGATTGCTTGCTGCAGGTGCTGTGGTCGGTGCCATGCCTGCAACTATCCTCTTCCTGCTCGTTCAGCGTCGATTGGTGGGCGGTCTGACTCAGGGCGCCGTGAAGGGCTGATGTTGACCCCAAACCCTCGCAAGAAACTCAATATCTACGCAGTAAAAAGGACGCAAACATGAACCCTATCGGGCTGATTTCAATGCAATATGCCCGCCCGTTCACGGCCGAGCACTTCCCATTATTCTTAAAGATGCGCGAGCATGGCTATGACTTTGTTGAACTTCTTGTTCCAGAGCTCGGCGAACTCGACATCAAGGCCACCAAAAGCGCTCTCGATGATGCCGGGCTGGGCGTCGTTCTCGCCGCACGTGTGAATCTGCAGAGGAACTTGTCCTCTGCAGACGCCGACGCCCACCGCGCAGGCATAGATTACCTGAAATACACGGTGGATTGCGCCGCCGGTCTTGGCGCGACGGTCGTCGGGGGGCCCCTGACGGGAAACCCTCTCGTATTTGCGGGTCGTCCACCGCAGCCCGTGGAAGAGTCTGAGCGCCTTGCTCGAAAAGACCGGTGTGTCAAAGGGCTGAAGGAAGCGGGAGATTACGCGCAGAATGCTGGCATTGTTCTGGCGGTCGAGCCCCTCAACCGTTTCGAGAGCGACGTCCTTTGTACGACGCAGCAGGCGATGGAACTGCTCGATGCCGTTGATCATCCGGCTGTGAAGCTCATGCTCGACACCTTCCACATGCACATGGAAGAAAGTTCTCTTTCAGAGGCCATCCGGCTCGCAGGGGATCGCCTTGTCCATTTTCAGGCGAACGAGAACCATCGTGGCTTCCCCGGCACTGGCTTGACGGACTGGGTCGAAGTCTGCCGCGCCCTCCATGAAGTTGGCTACAAGGGGCCGGTCTCGCTCGAACCTTTTCGTCGTACCGATGACCGTTTCGGTGTTCCTTTCGCCCAGTGGCGGGCGCCCCACGAAGACGAGAGCGATCGCCTGTCGGCATCGAGTGCATTCATGAAATCTCACCTCCTGCTTACGGAATATCGTCGATGACTATGAAAATCGGTTGGATCGGTTGCGGCATTCACGCAACTCAGATGCTGCTTCCGCAGCTTGTTCGCCATGACGTCGAACTCGTCGCGCTTTGCGATATAGATGGCGCGCGACTGAGAGATGCTGGACGTCAGTTCGGAGTGACCAATCTTGTCAGTGACGTTGGGGATCTGTTGAAGACGCCGGGCCTCGATGCGGTTGGAATGGCGGTTGGCCCTGACCAGCACTTGGCCTTCGGAAAGATGGCTCTTGAGCGGGGCCTGCCTGTTTTCATGGAAAAGCCGCCGTCGGGTAGTGCGGCAGGTGCTCGTGAACTTCTGGCCGCGTCGGAAAAGGCCAAGAAACCGCTCCTTCTGGGCTTTATGAAACGTTACTCAATCGGTAATCGCATGGCGGCCAATATCGTCAAGTCCGGTCGTTTCGGCGATGTCCTGGGATTGACCGGTTATTATATGACTGCACCAGGATATTTCGTAGGTAACGTCGATTATACCGGCTTCTTTCTCCACCATTGCGTTCATTACATGGATCTCGTGTCCTTCCTGGTTTCGCCCGTCCGCTCGATTACTGCCCGTAAAGTCGAGAAGACGCCGGGGCGCGTACTCTTCCACGTCGGCTTCGAATTCGAATGCGGGGCCATCGGGAATGTTGCGATGGGCACCATCCAATCGCGCGGCACGCCGGTCGAGCGCATCGAGCTCATGGGCGATCACCAGCGGATCGAAGTGGACGACGTCATCGACATCAAATGGCATCGTAACCCGCCATTCAAGATCGATGATCTCGGCGCAACACTGAACGATGATTGCGACACGCTGACATGGAAACCGAATTTTACGGCAGCGGCCAATGAGGATCCCAAAGGGTACCATTCTCTGCTTGCAGATGTGGTCCCCGCCCTCGCTGGAGCAAGTACTCCTGCGCCAACGATCGCCGAGGGAGTCATTGCGATGGAGCGTCTGGAAACGCTCCGCCGTGAACTTGCGCTTTGATGCCCAAACGAGATCGCCCCGAAGATCGGGGCGATCTCGTTTAATCGTAATCATTACGTCGAGTAACAGGCTATTGCGCGCAGTTGATCTTTCGAATGTGGTGCTTTGCTTGAGTTCATAAAAACAGGGAGGATACAGCAAGTGTTGGTCATCAAGCGCTTGGATATAGAGGATGCGCGTAGCTTGATTGCAGGCGCGCGAGCCAAAGCGACGGAAATTGGCGTGCCAATGTGTATCGCTGTTGTCGATGAATCCGGTCAGTTGATCGCGTTTGAACGGATGGATGGAGGTAAGATAACCAGCACCATCATTGCGCAAGACAAAGCGTACACGGCTGCGGGCGCAAAGCGAACGACCGAGAGTTACGGCACGGCAAGCCTGCCAGGTAATCCCGCCTACGGCATCAACTCTGCGATCGGTGGGCGCCTTATGGTTGTCGGCGGTGGCTTGCCAGTGATCGTTGATGGCGAGGTCGTCGGAGGAATTGGCCTGAGTTCGGGTACGCCGGCGCAGGATGTTGAATGTGCTCAAGCCGGAATTGATTACTTTCAAGCTTCCAGAAACTAAGCTCGTGATAGGTCAAATTTCTGAGTGAGATGGTGGTTGCTGCCAGAAGCGGACCATAAGGTGGCGTATCTTGACGATGAGTTACCAGGTGTCGCTGCCGAGCTAGTTGAGAAAGTGCTCGACACCGCCATTCCTTCCTCACGGCGTTGGGTGTGACGCTCATTCATCGTGAACGGAGGCAGCAACTTCCTCGGGATGAATATCTGCAACATTCAAAACTTAGCAGACACCCTAAAAACTCGACGCACCGCCGGGTACCGAACGGCTGCGGCTTACCCCCCGTGTTTGACGTTCCAAATCTCCGAAGCTGATGAGAAGCAGCGTAGCTTGCGAGTTAGATAAGCGGCGACCGCGCGTCTGGGCAGACGCTTCTTGCAGACGATTTGGGCGCCCACAACGACAGCGGTCGCAGAACTCTGCAGCTTTGAGAATGGCCCTCCCGAAATTGTAAGAGGCGGTCAAAGCAACGAAAAAGAATCCACTCTGATAGGAAATCTGCAGCACGTCTGGCTTGACGCCTCCGAAAAATGAAGATTATGTTAATCGGTAAGATGTCAGACCAATTTATGAGTGCTGACGTTGCGGGGCTAAATGGATCAGACACTCGAAAAGCATGCGATAACGCCACTACCGGTCATAGACCGGGCACGGCAGGTCGAAGGCGCGCTTGTCGAGTTTGTTGAACGGGCTGATCTGAAACCGGGGAGCCGACTACCTGCCGAGCGTGAGTTGATGTCAGCTCTTGGTGTGGGGCGTTCCACCATTCGTGAGGTCATCCGAAAGTTTCAGGCGCTTGGCATTATCGATTCCCGAAAGGGCAGCGGCAATTATCTCTTGAAGCCGATTTCCACCGCGACCGTCCATATGCCGATTTCCATTGAGGCGCAGAGCTTGCGAGACGCGCTTTTGATGACGCTGGAAGTGCGCCGTGGGATCGAGGTTGAGGCGTCGATGGCGGCGGCTCGCCGCCGCACCGAGGACGATATCAAAACGATGCGTCTTCGGCTGGAAGAGATGGAGCGCGTTCATCTGGCTGAGGGTACGTCCGGCAAAGCGGACCTTGCCTTTCACCTTTCGATTTACGACGCCACTCACAATTCGCTGTTCAAGCAATTGCTCGAGCAGATGCGCGAAGGCTTCGAGCGCTTCTGGTCCAAGCCGTTCGACAGGCCCGATTTCGCCTCTCGCTCCTTTCCATTTCACCGCACCCTGTTCAACGCGATTGTGGCCGGCGACACGTCGGCGGCGCGGCAGGAAACATTGAAAATCCTCGCGATCGTCGAGGAAGATATCAAGGACATGTCCAAATGAGCCAAGGCTCTGATTTTTTTGATGCAGCATCGCTCATTGTCGCGCATGACGAAACGCACGCTTTCGAAGCCGTGGTACCACCGCTGGTGCAGACATCGCTCTTCACCTTCTCAAGCTATGACGAAATGGTCGCGACCTATCGTGGCGAAAAGAGCCGTCCTGTTTACACACGCGGGCTAAACCCAACCGTTCGCATGTTTGAAGAGATGCTGGCGAAGCTCGAAGGTGCTGAAGACGCACTCGGTTTTGCCAGTGGCATGGCAGCGATTTCGTCCACCGTACTGTCCTTCGTTTCTCCCGGCGATCGTATCGTCGCGGTGCGCCACGTCTACCCAGATGCCTTCCGTCTGTTTGGTACCCTGATGAAGCGGATGAAGATTGAGGTGACCTATGTCGACGGTCGCGATGAGGCCGGAGTTGAGAAGGCGATGCCCGGCGCCAAGCTGTTTTACATGGAGAGCCCGACAAGCTGGGTGATGGAGGCGCATGATGTCGGTGCTTTGGCGGCCATTGCCAAGCGACACGGTGCAATTTCAGTCATCGACAATTCCTGGGCCAGCCCGATTTTCCAGACGCCCCTGGCGCTTGGCGTCGATATGGTGGTGCATTCGGCTTCGAAATATCTCGGTGGTCACAGCGACGTTGTTTCGGGCGTCGTTGCCGGTTCCAAGGCGATGATCGACCGTATCCGCGCAGAAGCTTACCCCTATCTTGGCGGCAAGATGTCGCCCTTCGACGCATGGCTGTTGATCCGCGGGCTGCGCACGCTTCCCATCCGCATGAAGGCGCATCAGGAATCGGCGCTTGCGATCGCATCGCGTTTGCAGGCGCTAGACGTCGTGGAGGCTGTTTGCCATCCGGGACTTGCAAACCGTCTTCCGCCTGGGCTGAACGGCACGTCCGGTCTTTTCTCCTTCATCTTCCGAGAAGGTGTGGATGTACGGGCCTTCGCCGACCAGCTTCAGCTTTTCAAACTAGGCGTTTCCT
Source organism: Agrobacterium sp. 22094 (assembly GCF_052046015.1). Lineage (NCBI taxonomy): Bacteria > Pseudomonadati > Pseudomonadota > Alphaproteobacteria > Hyphomicrobiales > Rhizobiaceae > Agrobacterium > Agrobacterium sp. 22094. Next base: position 201,913 of record NZ_JBQEPX010000004.1, read on the forward strand.
GGGGAGGACATGAAAGCCTCATCGTCCCAGGGGAGGTGGTGCTTGAGCAGAAGGCGCAACCGAATTCCGCCCACACATTCGGCATCAGCCCGCGCTCCGTGCGCCTGCATGTGGGCCTGGAGGGTACTGAAGCTCTCTGGAATGATCTTGAACCAGCCATCAGAGCGGCATCTGCCGCAGCCTGACGCATTGTGACGACAACAAAAAGGGAGAACGACATGAAAAAACTGGTAGCAGCAGCATTCTTTACCGCCATGATGACCGGGACGGCACTTGCCGACACGACCCTGAAACTGGTGGAGGTCATCACCAGCCCCGAGCGTACCGAGACGCTAAAAAGCCTCGTCGGCAAATTCGAGGCCGCCAATCCCGGTACGAAGGTGGAAATCATATCGCTTCCGTGGAACGAGGCCTTCCAGAAGTTTGCCACCATGGTATCGGCTGGCGATGTTCCAGACGTAATGGAAATGCCTGACACCTGGCTGTCGCTTTATGCCAATAACGGCATGCTCGAGAGCCTGGAGCCCTATCTGGCAAAGTGGCAGTACACGTCGGATCTGACGCCGCGCGCATTGGAGCTTGGCCGCGATGTGAAGAACACCGCCTACATGCTGCCCTACGGCTTCTACCTGCGCGCGATGTTCTACAACAAAAAGCTGCTTGAGCAGGCCGGCGTGAAAGAACTGCCAAAGACGCTGGACGAATTCGCCGACGCGTCGAAGAAGATTTCCGCCATTCCCGGCAAGTATGGCTATTGCCTTCGTGGCGGCGCCGGAGGTCTGAACGGCTGGGTGATGTTCGGCGCATCCATGGCCGGCTCCAATGAGTTCTTCACCAAGGACGGCAAGTCGACATTCGACAGCCCCGGCTGGGTCAAGGGCCTCACCTACGTCGTTGATCTCTACAAGAACGGCTACGCGCCGAAGGACAGCGTCAACTGGAGCTTCAACGAAATCGTCGCTGGCTTCTATTCCGGCACGTGCGCCTTCCTCGATCAGGATCCGGACGCTTTGATCGCCATCGCCCAGCGCATGAAAAGCGAAGATTTCGGCGTCATGACCATGCCGAAGGGACCGGATGGAAAGACCTTCCCGACAATCGGCTTCGCCGGCTGGTCGATGATGGCGTCTTCGAAGGACAAGGATCTCTCATGGAAGTTGATCGAAACGCTGGAAGGACCTGAAGGCAATATCGAGTGGAACAAGAAGACCGGTGCTCTTCCAGTTCACACCTCCGCCGAGAAGGACCCCTTCTATGCAAGCGAGCAGTTCAAGGGATGGTTCGAGGAACTGGCCGACAAGAATGCCGTGCCGACAACCATGCCGACCTACCTTCAGGAGTTTGCGTTCTTCAAGGATTCGCTCGTGATCAAGACGTCCCAGGAAGCTCTTCTGGGTGACATCACACCCGAAGACCTGGCCAAGCAGTGGGCGGACTACATGACGAAGGCGCAGCAGAAGTTCCTTCAGTCCAAGTGATGGAAATCGGTGGCGTATCTTTCCAGATGCGCCACCTTCCTGCTGCCACGAGCTTTGAAGCGCTTAGCGAGCTTGTTGATCAGCGCGCTTTAAGCCGTTGTTTTGTCGCATGTCGTTACCGCAAAGTTCTCGAACACCTTTGTGCGACGTGCCGTGAAGTTGAGATCAGCGCGTGGCCTCCGGCCCACACTTCGTTACGCTGAGGAGCAATTGATGTCGTCATTTTCAAGCGCCGCACCTGCGATGTCGCGCAAACCTATGTTGCGAAGGCTGGCCACCTCGGCTGAGCCATGGCTTTATAGCGCGCCCGTCCTCGTTCTCATCGTCACCGTCATGATGGTGCCGCTGGTGCTCGGGCTTTCCTACGCATTCCGCGACGTCCAGTTGCTCAATCCGTTTTCCGGGGGCTTCATCGGCCTCGAGCATTTCAAGACACTGTCTCAGGATGCCGCCTTCTACCGCGCTCTCAAGAACACGCTGTGGTGGACGGGCGCGTCGGTGTTCCTGCAATTCTTCTTCGGCCTTGTGCTTGCCCTGCTGCTCGACAAGCCCTTTGCCGGTCGCGGTATCGCCCAGGCCTTGGTCTTTCTTCCATGGGCTGTTCCAACCTTTCTGGCCGGCCTCAACTGGGCTTGGTTGTTCAACCCGGTGATCGGGCCGCTGCCATACTGGATGACATCGCTTGGCATGCTCTCGGCACCGAACAACATTCTGGCCGATCCGCATCTTGCCATGTGGGGACCGATCATTGCCAATGTCTGGTGGGGCATACCCTTCTTCGCCATCACTCTATTGGCCGCCTTGCAGGCCATTCCGCGCGATCTTTACGAGGCGGCCTCTATCGATGGAGCGAGCCCGCTTCAGCGCTTCACCTCAATCACCCTGCCGTTCCTGGCGCCGACGATCGCCATCACCGTTCTACTGCGTACCGTCTGGATTGCCAACTTCGCCGATCTCATCATCGTCATGACGAATGGTGGTCCGGCTGACCGCACGCAAATCGTTGCAAGCTATATTTTCACCCAGGCCTTCAAGCGGCTGGACTTTGGCTATGCCTCGGCGATCGCGCTGGTTCTGCTCGTGCTTCTGCTCGCTTATTCCATGCTGATCGTCATCATGCGCCAGCGCCTCATCGAGAAGGATTGATCCGTGACCGGCCGAATTTTTCTGACAGTCGCGCATCGCCTGGCGATCCTCGTCTACATCGCATTCGCGCTCTTTCCCTTGTTCTGGCTGCTCAAGGTTTCGGTGACGCCGAACGACTTGCTCTATAGCGAGGGTGTGCGGCTATGGCCGTCGCGCGCAACCTTCGACCACTATCGCTTCGTCATTGAAAACAGCGCTTTTCCGACGTTCTTCAAGAACAGCGTCATCGTGGCGGGATCAACGGCTTTTGCCGTTACGGTGCTGTCGTCACTCTCCGGCTATGCGCTTTCACGCTTCCAGTTCCGCGGGAAATACTGGATCATCGCCCTGATGCTCATCACCCAGATGTTCCCGCTGGTCATGCTGGTGGCACCGATCTTCAAGATGCTGTCGCCGCTCGGCCTGACCAACAGCCTGACCGGCCTCGTCATCGTCTACACCGCGTTCAACGTGCCTTTCGCGACGTTCCTCATGCAGTCTTTCTTCGACGGCGTTCCGAAGGATCTGGAGGAGGCCGCCATGATCGACGGCGCAAGCCGCTTTACCGCCTTCCGCCAGATCATCCTGCCTCTGACGCTTCCGGGAATTGCCGCGACGCTTGGCTTCGTCTTCACCGCGGCCTGGAGCGAGCTTCTCTTTGCGCTGATGCTGATCTCTGGAAATCAGAGCGCGACGTTCCCGGTCGGCCTCCTGACATTCGTGTCGAAATTCTCCGTCGATTTCGGGCAGATGATGGCAGCGGGCGTCCTGGCGCTCATTCCCGCATGCCTCTTCTTCCTGCTGATCCAAAGATACCTCGTACAGGGCCTGACGGCCGGTGCAGTGAAAGGATAAATCCATGGCTTCCATCGAGCTGAACCGCGTCGCCAAGTCCTATGGGGATCATCCTGTCCTGCATGGTGTCGATCTTTCCATTGCCGATGGCGAGTTCGTCGTTCTCGTCGGCCCCTCCGGTTGCGGCAAATCCACCCTGCTGCGTATGATCGCCGGTCTGGAGGAAATCACCTCGGGCACGCTCTCCATCGATGGGCAACTCGTCAACAATCTCAAGCCCAAGGACCGTGACATTGCCATGGTGTTTCAGTCCTATGCGCTCTACCCGCATATGAGCGTCGCCGACAATATGAGCTACAGCCTGCGGCTTCGCCGCAGCCCCAAGGAGGCGATTGCTGCGGCCGTTTCGTCAGCATCGAGTAAGCTCGGTCTCGATCCCTATCTTGCAAGGCGCCCGAAGGCGCTGTCCGGCGGCCAGCGTCAACGCGTTGCCATGGGGCGCGCCATTGTGCGCCAACCCAAAGCCTTCCTTTTTGACGAACCCTTGTCCAACCTCGACGCGCGTCTGCGTGAGCAGATGCGCGCCGAAATCAAGCGGATGCATGCCGATCTACGTGCTACCTCCGTCTACGTCACCCATGACCAGATCGAGGCGATGACGCTCGCCTCGCGCATCGTCGCCATGAATGCCGGCTATGTGCAGCAGATCGGTGCGCCGCTCGATCTTTACGATCGTCCGGCCAATCTCTTTGTCGCCGGGTTTATCGGTTCGCCAGGAATGAACTTTCTTGAAGGCCGCTGTGTTCAAAAGCCCTATGGAAGCGCAATGTCCTTGCCAGACGGTAGCCAGCTTCCCCTGGGCCGAACGATTCCGCTTAGAGATGGCGAGGCCATGACCCTCGGTATCCGTCCCGAGCACGTCGTTGTCTCACCAGAGACGGGTGGTGTCGATGCCAAGGTGGAGCTTGTCGAGCCGACAGGCCTCGGTATTATCCTGCACCTCACGGTACACGGGCTTCCCTTCAAGCTGTTTTCGTCCGACCGTGCACTGTTGCAGCCCGGGGCTTCGATCAGCGTTGGTCTGCCGGAAGCCAGGCTCCACGTCTTTGACAGCAACGGTGACCGCGTGAATACAGATCAATAGGCTCGAGCCCTCCGGTGGATGCAGCTTCCTCTGATCTTGGCAGCCACGCCTCATCGGACCCGAAATCTGGACTGATCTTGAATTATACGCTGTGTGGGCAAAAAGGACGTCGTACGGTTCTGATGCGTCTAAGATGACGCGCGGCGTTCTAAGGCCGCCGCGCCGAAAATCCTATTTGCACAATAGGATAGATCAATCATTTGAAAACGTCGTTGCGCTCTGAGATGTTGAAACCATCATATTGTAGTCGTTATAGATCCACTCCAGATCGTTGGCGGCTTTACGAGCATCGCCCTTGGCCTTCTGCAGTTTTTCCTGAAAGTCCCGCAGCTTGCTGAGAAGCGTTCCTGGGCTGGATTCGAAGACGTGGAACGAGCCGGGATGTTCAGTCGCGTAGTCATCGAACACCTTCACCGCCTCGGCATAGTCCTTGAGCGAAGTATCATAAGCGCCGAGGTCGACTTTTGTCTCATCGCCGCTCGGCAATGTCTCCATGACGGCCTGCGCCTTGATCATGATGTTACGCACCTGCCAGCGTGATTTCTTGCCCTCGGCCTTCTCCAGCGCTGCCAGTTCCTGCAAGTCGATTAGACGCTTCTCCTTGGCCAGAAGCGTGTCTGCCTCGGTTCTTGCCGTTGAAAATTCATCCGCAAACTTGATGATCTGAGTGTGAAATTCCTTGCCACCCTGCATCTTGTCGCTCTTGTAGTCTGAGCGGTCGTAATACTTGCTGGCCTTTTCCAGAACCGGCGCAAGCTCCTTATAGACGGCGATGAACCGCGTCATGGCTGCGTCGAGATCAGGCATCTTTGGCTCTGCGCCTATTGCCTCTTCCGCTTTGGCAATTTCGGTGCGAACGTCATAAGGTGCGTAAAGCCCGTAAATGATGCGTTCCTTACCGGTCGGACCCTTCTTCATGTTTACCCAGCTTTCGTATCGGGAAAGTGAGTCCGACGCACGGATGGCGCGGTTCATGAAGCCGACATAGGCATTCATTTTCTCCACCGCAGCACCGTGATCCTCTTCTCCAGATTGCGCCCAAGCAGCTGGGGCGAGGACCATGGTGAACGCCAGACAAACAAAAAATCTCATCAGTTTTGTCAAATTTCTCTCCTTTATCAGATGCTTCCCCGTGGATCCTGCCGCCTTGGTACTCCTTTGCGGTGCAGCTGGAAGGTGCGTTTTTTTACCAGGACTTTTTTATAGGCGGCGCGCTTAACAGGTTTGGGAGGGACTTTGCGTTGAGACGGATTTGGGCGTTTGCTTGCCGGTTCCATCAACCTCAGGCGACGGATCGGTCACCCGTTTTTAGGCAGTTCCCGAATATAAAGTGAAGGACAAGATCTGGTCGTTGTAACGACTGCAGGATCGCCTTTTAGTGTTCATGGTTTGCAGAAATGAGAAGCCATGATTCACGACGCGCTCAACGCGACATCGATACCGTTTCAGGTCTGCGTCGTCGGGGCTGGTCCGGTTGGCCTTGCTCTTGCGTGCAGGTTGGAGGAGCAGGGTGTCTGCGTTCTCCTGGTAGAAGCGGGTGAGAACGGCGATGCAGGACGCCACGTCAGTCTCGCAAATCAACATCATGCTCCATTGATGTCTGCAACGGCGAGTGGGCTGGGCGGTACATCATCGCTATGGGGAGGGCGATGTGTCGCCTTTGACGACATCGATTTTCTTCGGCGCCCACATGTTCCAAACTCCGGATGGCCGATCTCCCATAAGGAGGTAAGTCGCTACTACGGAGACGCGCTAAAGTTTTTGAATGTCGCCGACATCGATTTAGGTGATGAGCAAATAAACGGCGATTCCGATGAGGTTCACCTCGACGCCATAGAGTGGTGGAGTTCTCAGTCCAACCTCGGCCTGCAGTACCGCGACCGTATCGATCAGTCCAAGCTGATCCATTTTCTCCCAGACACGGTTCTCAGCTCGATCGAGCTCAATTCTGACCACGCCGTCACTCATCTGCACCTTCAAGGCAAGGCGGGGACTTTGCGAATTCCCGCTCAAAGGCTGGTGCTTGCCGCCGGCGGCATCGGGAACGTGCGATTGCTCCACCAATTGCCCACGGCGCATCCCGGGGTTCTTTCCCCTGCACTTGGGCGCTACTACCAAGGACATCTGACGGGTTACATTGCCATTGTGGAACTAGAAGACGACGTCGGCGTCGATGCGCTGTCATTTCAAGCGACCAAAGGGGGAGGCATTTTTCGGCGCCGTTTCCAGCTTTCAGGTGATGCGCAAAAGCGCCTCGGCTTACTCAATTGCGTCTTCTGGCTCGACACGATCTCCATCTCGAATGCCCTCCACCATTCGGCTGGACTTTCCGCGGTGTTTCTCGCCCTTCAACTGACGGGTCTCTACCGTTTTTTTGCCAATGGTAAAGCTGCTGGCTCGCGGCTTCGAAGAGGTCGTCGATACCGGGATCATCTTCGCAATCTCGTCCCCTCTGCGTCGGTCTTGAAGGATATTCGCCGCACCATCGGCCAATTGCTGCGGCGCCGCGATCGGAGAGTGCCGATCGTCAACCCCGCTCGACGCTATTTGCTGCGCTACCATGCCGAACAGGCTCCCGACATGTCCAGCACCGTCATGCCATCGCCGTCGACGCAGCAGGATCAAGTGGCAGCGGTTGCTATCGATTATCGCGTGCGTAATGAGGACCTCATATCGATAGAAAGGTCGCATGCTGTTCTCGATCGGTGGCTGAAAGAAAGAGGCATGGGAAGGCTCGATTACCTGCACCCGGCATCCGCCCGCCTGCAAGCACTCCGTGATCAGGCCTATGACGGCTTTCACCAGATCGGCTTGACGCGGATGAGCGCTTCGCCCGAAGAGGGCGTTGTCGATCGTGACTGCAAAGTTCACGGCGTCAGCAATCTTTTCGTTGCGGGAAGTTGCGTTTTCCCCACGGGCGGGCACGCAAACCCGACCATGCCCGCAGTCGCACTCAGTATGCGACTGGCAGACCATTTGGTTGAAACGCTCACAGCCAAACAAGCTGTTGGGCCGGTCGCTGTCAGTTGAATCCCATTTCGGTAGCCATTATGCAAAGCCGCGTGCAGATACACGCGGCTTTGCATCAGGTTAGGATTCTAACGCCTTCAGCGCGCGGCCCAGTTGGCGCCGCGGCGGAAAATCTCCCGCATCTGCGGAACGGCAAATTCCTTAGCCTGGTGACCGAGTGATGAATAGAAGACGCGGCCTTTCCCGTAGTTGCGCTTCCAGGCGACCGGCATGACGACTCCGTCGATCCACCAGGCGTGATCGCCGGTAAAGGTTGTCGTCGCGAGAACCTCGTTTGAAGGGTCGACATGCATGTAGTACTGCTCGGACGTGTAGGGGAAATCGGTGATCCCGGCCATGATCGGGTCTTCCGGCTTGGTGATGTTGACGGTGTAGTCGATGATGTTGCCGGGGTGGGCAACCCATTGTCCGCCGATCATGAACTGGTACTCGACGCACTCGCGAAAGCTGTCGCCGGCGCCGCCGTGATATCCGGCGATGCCGACACCGTTCTCGACTGCGGTCGCGAGATTCTTGATCTCTTCCTTTTCGATCTTGGACATGGTGACGATCGGTACGACGAGGCTGAGATCATGGACCGAAGGGTCGGCGAAGGCTTCGGTGCTATGTTCGACATAGACCTTGAAACCTTCCTCTTCGAGCAGGTCCTTGATGATGACCGAGCATTCCTCTGGCTCGTGGCCGCTCCAGCCGCCCCATACTATCAGTGCTTCACGCATTTTATTCCTCCTCAGAATTATTGACCGATCCGGTCATCTACGAGTGACTCGGCCAGCGGGGCCGGGCGGTCGACGACGGTGGTGATGGACACAGTTGTGCCCGTGTCCGATGCGGTTTGAAACGCTTCCATAACTTCAAGAACGTGCAGCGCCAGATCGCCATTGGCTCGGTGCTGGCGATTAGAGCGGATAGCATGGGCCATGTCCGCGACGCCGATCGATCGGTAGTTGCCATCCGCGTAGGGCGACGACAGTTCCTGGATTTCGAACTCGCCCCCTTTTTCCAGAAGCTGGACCTCGCCACCAAAGTGGTTGGGATCGGGTACCAGCAGGGTCCCGTCCGTGCCATAGAGTTCGAGCGGGACATGCCTGTGTCCAGCCACGTCAAAACTCATTCCGACCTGAACAATCGCGCCGTTCTGGAATGCAAGCGCGCCTGCGACATGGGTCGCCACATGGACCGGGATCTTCTCGCCGTTGCGGGGCTCGCTGGTGATCAGGCGCTCGGTACGTGGCGAAAAGGCAAAGCCTGCCACCTTGGCGACGGGTCCAAAGAGGTTGACGAGGTCGGTAATGTAATAGGGTCCCATGTCCAGCATCGGTCCGCCGCCGACTTCGTAGTAGAAGGCGGGGTTAGGGTGCCAGCGTTCGTGTCCCGGGCACATGAATGTCGCCGTTCCGCCGACTGGCGTGCCAAGAACGCCTTGATCGATGAGGGTCCGCGCGGTTTGATGACCGCCGCCCAGGAACGTGTCCGGTGCCGCACCGATGCGCAGCTTCTTCGCTTTCGCCGCTTCAGCAAGCCGTTTGCCCTCGGCAAAGTTAATGCCAAGCGGTTTCTCCGAATAGGTGTGCTTGCCGGCATCCAGTGCCCTCAAGCCCACCTCGACATGCGCCTTGGGGATCGTCAGGTTGACGATGATCTCGATCTCCGGATCCCCCAGCAAATCGTCGACGCTTCGCGCGGCGACGTTAAATTCCTCGGCCTTTGCTTTGGCCATCTCCGCGTTCATATCCGCGACACCCTTGATGTCGAGGATCGGGAAGGATGCCATCGCCTTCAAGTAAGCGCCCGAGATATTGCCGCATCCAATGATGCCGATGCCGACCTTTTGCATATTCTACTCTCCCATCATGCTTGCGCCCGCTCACTCCTCAGAGAGCTGGGCCTGTGGTGTTCCAAGGCGATTCGTAAAGTTCGTAGAGCGCGACAGCCGCAGCACCCTGTGCCCAGAGCTCGTCGCTGGAGTTGTCGAAGACCAGTTCCGCCACGCCTTGTAGGGATGGCGGCACGGAAATTTCGTAGGCGCTCCTGATGCTATCGATGAACGGGGCGCCGAGATCGAGGCTGGAGCCAACGAAGATGACGCGCGGCGGAGCAAACAGGGTCACGATATTGGCAAGCGTCAGACCTATTGCGGCACCCGCCCGTTGGGCAGCGGCGATGAGATCATTGTCCTGCGCCAGCACCAGCGCTTGGGCATGTTGAATGCCTCGGCCAAGCCGGATCGCCTCGGCGAAACGTCCGTCAGCGGGCCGTGACGCAAGGATTGCATTTTCGCCGGCCTGGCTCGCCAGCCGAACGGTGCCTTCGGGGCTCGCGACAAGCACGAGATCACCGAGATTATGGCTGAGACCACCGGCGCCGCGGAAGAGGTCGTTTCTATGCAACACGCCTAAGCCAAGTGTCTGCTCCAGCGAGATCAGCACCATGTCCTCAAGATCGCGCGCCTTGCCGAACCAGTGGTGGCCAAGCGTCACGGCATGCGCATCGCTTTCAATAATGGTGGGCGTTCCAAAGCGGGCCGTCATCTCGCCGGCAAAATCGATGTTGACTTCGCGTAGCACTGGGCTGGAGCGGATCTTGCCGGTGCGGTGTTCAATCACTCCCGGTAGACCGAGGCAGACCCTGTCGACATCTTCGAGTGAAAGCCCTGCATCGACGACGCATCGACGCACACCGTCTTCGATCAGATCTGCAATCACACCGATCGGCTGGCGATCGATCCGAATTGGCAGCGAGAGGGACGACAGGACGTTGCCGCAGAAATCGGTGACGACGAAGACCATACGGTTGGCCGCGATTTTGGCCCCAACCACCCTGGCAGCATCCGGATTGAGTTCCAGCATTACGCGGGGACGGCCGCGCGCGCCCTCTGTTCGTATATCGCCCAAGTGGCGCGACAGAATGAGGCCATCATCCAGTAACGATGCCGTTATCGCGGAAACTGTGGTGGTGGAAAGCTGCGTCCTTTCACTGATCTCCACACGCGAAATTGGGCCGTGACGACGGATCGTGTCGAGGACGTTCAAGCGATTGATTGCACGCATCAGTTCGGGGTCGGCAGTCTTCATGGGTCCAGTCGCAACGAGCTTGAGCAGAGCAATTCAGGATGTCCGATTAATATCGGATCACGGATTAAATAGCCCGAATATGCGTCGCCATGTCAAGCTGCGTTGCGGAAAATAGTAGTTTCGCCTTGACAGTTAGTGGATTCTTATATGAATTAATTCGGATTGGGGAATAAATGTGAGGAAGTCCCCGGGAGGATCATCATCATGACGTTTATGCACGCGGGCGCAAGCCTGGGCGGCAAGCTGATCACGCTTGCCTCCACCACAGCTATTACATTCATGCTCGGCGCAGCAAGCGCTTCTGCCACAACTGTCGTCAAGTGGATGCACGTCGAACTCGATCCGAAATCCGTGGCCGTTTGGGAAGAGATTGCCAAGGATTACGAGACGAAACACCCCGATGTCGACATTCAGCTGCAGTTTCTGGAAAACGAAGCCTTCAAGGCCAAGCTTCCCACCCTTTTGCAGTCGAATGACGTTCCTGACTTCTTTTACAGCTGGGGCGGCGGCGTGCTTGAGGAGCAGTCCAAGACAGGCACTCTGAAGGATCTGACCGAAATCTTCGATGCTGATGGTGGCAAGATTCGAAACGCCTATAACCCGGCTGCCATTGATGGCTTGTCCTTCGACGGCAAAGTGTGGGCTGTGCCTTACCGCGTCAGCCTCGTCAGCTTCTTCTACAACAAGCAGCTGTTTTCCAAGGCCGGCGTCAAGGCGGAAGACATCAAGACATGGGACGATCTTGGCGCCGCGGTAAAGAAGATCAAGGACGCCGGGATTGTTCCGATTGCCGGTGGTGGCGGGGAGAAGTGGCCGATCCATTTCTACTGGAGCTATCTCGTCATGCGCAATGGAGGCCAGGCGGTCTTCGATGCCGCAAGCAAGGGCGAGGGCGAAGGCTTCATGGACCCGACGATCATCAAGGCTGGCGAGCAGCTTGCAGAATTCGGAAAACTCGAACCGTTCCAGCCAGGCTATCTCGGGGCCACCTGGCCGCAGGCGCTCGGTGTTTTTGGCGACGGCAAGGCGGCGATGATCCTTGGTTTCGACAATACCGAAGCCAACCAGCGCAAGAATGCAGGTGACGGCAAGGGTCTTTCCTCCGACAATCTCGGTCGCTTCGCTTTTCCGATGGTCGAGGGCGGTGCGGGCAAAGCCACTGACACGCTTGGCGGTCTGAATGGATGGGCGGTGACGAAGAATGCTTCGAAGGAAGCAATCGATTTCGCCACCTTCCTCACCAATGCCGACAACGAGAAGAAGCTCGCGGCAGCCGGCATGATCTTACCCGTCGCAGTCGGTGCGAGTGAAGCGGTGAAAGATCCGCTGATGGCCGATTCCGCCAAGCAACTTGCGGCGTCCACGTGGCATCAAAACTTCTTCGACCAGACGCTCGGTGCCGCTGTTGGCCGCGTCGTCAACGACATCTCCGTCGAAATCGTCTCCGGTCAAATGACGCCTGAAGAAGGCGCGCAGCAGATCCAGGATGCTTTCGAGCTTCGCTGATCCCGCCTGAACGGTGGGTGCCGCCTGGTGCGGCGCCCATCGCCATTGCGTGAATACGAAAGCGGATAAGATGACCAATATTTCCATGAACGCTACGCCCGCGCTGGCAAGCCCGGTCGTAAAGTCGAAGCGGAAGCAGAGCTCCGTTGCACATGACCGCGCGCTGACTTTGCTGATTTTCCTGCCACCGGCGCTGTTGTTGTTCACCCTCTTCGTGATCCTGCCGATGGGGGAGGCGGCCTGGTACAGCCTCTACCGTTGGAACGGCTACGGCACGCCGAGCGAGTTTATCGGGCTCAAGAATTTTCAGGTTCTGTTTGGCAATGCTGCGTTCTCGCAGGCGCTGATCAACAATGCGCTCATCATCGTCATTTCGATCTGCATACAGATCCCGCTGGCAATCTGGCTTGCGACGATGTTGGCCCATCGCATTCCAGGTGTTGTGGCGTTTCGTCTCGTCTTCTTCCTGCCCTATGTTCTGGCAGATGTCGCAGCCGGTCTTATCTGGCGCTTTGTCTATGACGGCGACTACGGTCTCTTTGCCGCCATTTCGAACTTCTTCGGGTTTGCCAACCCCTATGTGCTGGCGGATAAGGATGTTGCGATCTATGCCGTGCTTGCCGTCATCGTCTGGAAGTATTTCGGCTTCCACATGATGCTGTTCATCGCCGGCCTGCAGTCTGTGGACAAGAACGTGCTGGAGGCGGCCGAAATCGATGGGGCCTCAGGCTGGCAGAAGTTTCGCTACGTCACGCTGCCGATGCTCGGCTCGACGGTCCGGCTTTCGATCTTCTTTGCCGTGATCGGGTCGTTGCAGCTCTTCGACATGATCATGCCGCTGACGGGCGGTGGTCCCTCCAATTCCACCCAGACCATGGTGACGTTCCTTTACACATACGGCGTCATGCGCATGCAAGTCGGGCTTGGAAGCGCTGTCGGGGTGGTGCTGTTCATCATCTGCGTCACGCTAGCCTTCGGTTACAAAAGGATTTTCATGCGCCATGACTGACACATCCACATCCGTTCGCGTCAGCGTGCAGACGAGGATCTACCTCTATGTGTCGCTGACCCTGATTGCCGCCATAGTACTGATACCGCTGCTAACGACGGCGCTTGGAGGCTTCAAGACGCTCGGCGATCTGCGCGTCAATCCTTTCGGTTTGCCAGCCGAGTGGCAGTGGGCAAACTATGGCGATATCCTGTTTGGAAAACGCTACTGGCTGCAGATTTTCAACTCGCTTGTCATCGCCGTTCTCACCGTCTTCCTGACGCTCGTCGTCTCGGCGATGGCGGCCTTCACCTTCGCGCATGTCAAGTTTTTCGGGTCCAACTTTCTGCTCAATTATTTCCTGTTGGGACTGATGTTTCCGGCTGCGACCGCAATTCTTCCGCTGTTCATTCGCATCCGCGATCTGGGGCTGCTAGACACCTATTGGGGCGTGGTACTGCCGCAGGTGGCCTTTGGCCTCGGAATGAGCATCCTGCTCTTCCGCAACTATTTCAAGAACTTGCCGGACGAACTTTTCCAGGCAGCCTTCGTCGATGGCTGCGGCTACCTGAAATTTTTCTGGCATATCTCCATGCCGCTTTCGCGGCCGATCATCGCAACAGTCGGGATCGTCTCCTTCGTCGGCAGCTGGAACAGCTACATCCTGCCGCTCATCATGCTCAATTCCGAATCCAAATACCCATGGCCGCTCGGCATCATGGTCTATCGCGGCGAGTTCGGTACCGAGTGGCAGCTGGTGCTGGCCTTCATCACCATGACGATCCTGCCGACCATCATCGTGTTCTTCTTAGCGCAAAAACACATCATCGCGGGCCTGACGGCCGGCGCCGTCAAGTCCTGAGGGGAGAAGACAATGGCATCTGTAGAACTGAAAGATATTCGCAAATCCTACGGCTCGCTTGGCGTCATTCACGGCATTTCGCTGGAGATATCCGATGGCGAATTCATTGCGCTCGTTGGTCCTTCCGGATGCGGCAAGTCCACGCTGTTGCGCATGATTGCCGGGCTTGAGGAAGTTACCGATGGCGACGTCCTGATTGGCGGCAAGATCGTCAACGAGATGACGCCGAGGGAGCGCAACATCGCCATGGTGTTTCAGTCCTATGCACTTTATCCGCATATGACGGTCGCCGAAAATATGGGTTTCAATCTGAAGATTGCCGGTCAGCCCAAAGCGGTGATCGAGGAGCGCGTCACCGAGGCCGCGCGGATGCTGGACCTTGCCAACCTTCTGGATCGCAAACCCTCGCAGCTTTCCGGTGGTCAGCGCCAGCGCGTGGCGATGGGGCGCGCTGTCGTGCGCAACCCGGCGGTCTTTCTTTTCGACGAACCGTTGTCCAACCTTGACGCGAAGCTGCGCGTGCAGATGCGCAGCGAAATCAAGACGCTGCACCAGAAGGTCGGCACGACGTCGATCTATGTGACGCATGATCAGATCGAAGCCATGACGCTCGCAGACCGCGTCGTCGTCCTCAATCAGGGGCGCATTGAGCAGCAGGGAACGCCGCTCGAGCTTTACAAGAAGCCCGCCAATCTCTTTGTCGCCGCCTTCATTGGCTCCCCTGCTATGAACCTGATCGAATGCATCGTCGATGGTGAGGACGGCGCGCCAGCAGCGCGACTGGATGACGGCACGGCCATTCGCATTGCAAGCGATCGTAACGTCAAGCGCGGGCAATCGGTGACGATCGGGCTGCGCCCCGAGCACTTTGCCATGGGCGGCGAAGGCGACGTCATGGTCTCCGGCAAGACATTGCTGGTCGAACCGACGGGTGCACAGACCCATGTGGTTTTCGATCTTGCCGGACATCAGGTGACGGCGGTGGTTGATGGCGAACAACTGGTCAGAACGAATTCGATGTTTGCGGCCAATATCAATCACGAACGGGTTCATGTTTTTGACAGGGCAAGCGGGTTGGCTCTTTGAAGCAGTCCTGAGGACCGTAGCGATCTTTCAGAGTGCAAGGGCTTTGAGGGGATCGACGTGACCATTTTAAGCAAAAATGTAAACGCTGGTGCTCTCATGATTGCATCGATGGCTGCAGGAAGTTCAAGCGGAGCAATCACGCTGTGACCCACCCTGTCAGCGACACGCCGATCGCCACTGCGATTGGAAGATGCCCTGGTTCCCACCGCACTGGTTGTATAAAGCAGTGCAAGAGCTCGCATCGGTGTCGTCATGAGTATCGTATTGAAATCGTGCCGTCATTTATCGGTTGAGGCGGCACCCACTGCTGTGCATAGTCGGCCTGATCACTTGTAGAGTGAGGTGGTCGATTTACGTCTAATTGATTTTGGTCTCGAAATTTGGGATCAAAGCCGGAGCACCTTATGCCCTTTTCTCGAACGCTTGCCCTGACATTGTCGTTCGACGAGGCCGTTGACCTGAGCTCTCTCCCGGTGCGTCGGCATTTGCCCTACCACCCATTTGTTGAGCGGCTCCGACAAGCCGTGCCCTTCGATTTCTTTGCAGTGTCCGGTTTGGATCTTGATGGCTATCGATTTGGAACCGGTCATTCCATCGATACGGACGTGCCTCCTGCATATTTGGACGCATATTATGGTGACGGGTTGCTGGCCATAGACCCATTCGTCAAGGCTTCTTCAACGGCGGCGCGTGTTGTCATCGAAGAAGAGATCTATGCGGAAAATCCGCCGCCGCCACGCGTCCTCTATCTTGCGCAAAGCTTTGGTGTGTTTAACCGCACCCTCTTTCCGATGAGGCGAGGCACAAAGGTGTTTGGAGCCGTGACCTTCTCCCGCGCGACCCCATTCACCACCGAGGAAATTGAGTTCTTACAGGAAATTGTCGGGACGCTTCATAGTATTATCACAAGGCCGATCATGGAGAGGTTTGCGGCTCAGGAGATGAAGCTGACGGACGGTGAGCTTGATTGCCTAAGATGGGCAAGTCGCGGCAAGACCAGTGAAGAGATTGCTAAAGTATGTCTCTTCACGACGGATACGGTGAATAGTTACATCAAGGCGGCAACCCGTAAACTTAGCGCCAAGAACCGCAGTCATGCGATCGCTGAGGCGATCCGACGTGGTCTCATAGAGTAATATCACTTATTTCCCATCCTTTACTTGTGGAATTACTATTTATTCGCGTAAAGATTGCCTAAAAATTCACACGATAGTCTAAATTGCGTATCTATTGCTCTATTAGCGAGCAAATGATGTGGGGCAGATATTCAATTTAACGTTTTTTTCACCTTTCACCCCTAAATTTGGAATCGTATGAAGGGGCTGGAGTTACGCCCGCCCCGAGAGGTAACCATCTGCTTTAGCTGCAACTCCGTGCTCTTCTTGCTCATCGCCCGGATCGCGCTTCACAGGGCTGCGATGGATCAAGGCCGGTTACCTCGTCGCATTCAAGGGGCCTAAATCTAGGAGCCTGCAGCGGCATGAAGCCGAGCCGTGTCGGGGGGTGTCATGCGGTCTGTTCATGTTCGATGCCATGTAATGTCTGTTCTCCGGGTGATCGTCATGTTGACGATTTCTGGATGCGCCGTCGTCTTCGGCGGTGAGGCGCTCGACACCCTTATCAGGGCAAATGACGGCTACCATATCGATGAGCTATTTCTGGCTCTAAGCCTTGCGGGCGTGCTCGCCCTTGGCTCGTCATTGTTGTTGGTCGCCGATTTTTCGAATGGTGCACGTCGGCCAGACTGCCATCAAGCGAAACCCCACTGGTTACAGTTCCATGATGCCCTTACGAGCTTGTCGATCCGTCAGGTGCTTCATCTCTTCTTGATGGGCATTCCGCTCACGTTCTCGCGGGGGCAAGACCGATTGGCAACCTTCCGCCTATGCGCTGCCTCTGCCAGTAAAACCGGGCCTCCTCAGCGTGGCACGTTGACGGCTTGAAGAACGTGCTCCGAATAAAGTCGGAAGCAAACTGAGCAACCAATCGCAAAACGTTTGAGAGACAGGGTCTTATACTGTCATCGACAGCGCGTGCCGTCTTGGGAAGACCACGGGCTAGCACCTGCGCACGCATACCCCGAATTTTCAGACAAGTAATAACACCAGAGCATAGGCGGCTTTACGCCTTGCTCTGACAACCGCTAGAAGGCATGACAGCATGTTCGGTTACTCCAACACCACCCATATGCAGACCAATTCCTTGGATCATATCACGGCGAACATCATGATCGCCGATGCCGGTCTCAACATTCGCTACATGAACAAGGCTGTGCAGGAGCTTCTGAAAGAAGCTGAGACCGACCTGAAAAAAGAATTGCCGCGGTTTGATTTCGAAAAGCTCATCGGCAGCAATATCGACATTTTTCACAAGAATCCCTCCCACCAGCGCAACATGCTGGCTCAGCTTCAAGGCCAGCATCGGGCGACGATCTGGGTTGGACATCGTGCCTTCGATCTGATCGTGACGCCATTGCGCGCGAACGGAAAGATCACTGGCTTTGCTGTCGAATGGGCAAATGCCAAAGAGCGGCTCCAAAACATGGACTACACGGCGCAAATGGAGGCCGTCAGTCGTTCCCAGGCGATTATCGAGTTTTCCACCGACGGCGAAATCGTGACCGCCAATGGGAACTTTCTGAACGCACTCGGTTACCGATTGGACGAGATCAAGGGTCGTAACCATAAAATGTTGGTGGAGCCGACCTATGCTCAGTCCCCCGAATATTCGGAATTCTGGGCGGCGCTGCGTCGAGGCGAGGTTCAATCCGCGGAATTTATGCGCTACGGCAAGAACGGCAAGCTGGTCGTGATCAATGCCGCCTATAATCCGATTCTTGATGCCAAGGGCAAGGTGGTCAAGGTGGTCAAATTCGCGACCGATGTCACGCAGCGCGTGCACGCCGTCAACACCATTGGTGCAGCGCTGACGAAACTGGCACAAGGCGACCTTTCCTTCAGCATTGATGAACCCTTCGCGCCAGACTTCGAGGAATTGCGGCGCACGATGAACGACGCGCTCAGCCAGATGCGCAATACCTTGAGCGCCGTCGCCCATTCAACAGACCAGATCGACATGGGCACGCGCGAAATTAGCCAAAGCGCAGAAGACCTCTCCCGTCGTACGGAGCAGCAGGCCGCGTCACTCGAAGAGACGGCTGCGGCACTGGACGAAATTACAGTCAATGTGAACAACGCTTCACGGCGTGCAGATGACGCGAGACAGGCTGCGATCACGGCCAGTGACAATGCCACGCGCTCCGGCCACGTGGTTGCGGATGCGGTGGCTGCCATGTCGCGCATCGAAAGTTCCTCCAACCAGATATCGAACATCATCGGTGTGATTGATGAAATCGCATTTCAGACGAACCTTCTGGCACTGAATGCCGGCGTCGAGGCAGCCCGCGCAGGTGAAGCTGGCAAGGGATTTGCGGTGGTTGCACAGGAAGTCCGTGAGCTTGCACAACGGTCTGCCCAGGCTGCCAAGGAGATCAAGGGCCTGATCCGAAATTCCAGCGAAGAGGTGAGCACCGGCGTCAAGCTTGTCAGCGAGACAGGAGAGTCCTTGCGAACAATCCACGAGAACATCACGTCGGTGAACCAGCACATGGAAGCGATCGCAAGCTCCGCAAAAGAGCAGGCCGTCGGACTTTCTGAAGTCAATTCCGCCGTCAATCAGATGGATCAGGTAACGCAGCAGAACGCCGCGATGGTGGAGGAGACGAATGCCGCGGGCGCGACGCTTGCGCAAGAAACTGCTCGCCTACGTGGTCTCATCGAGGGCTTCCAACTTGGAAATCGTTCCGCCTCCAAAAGCCAAAAGCAGGTCGCTCTCGCCACACCAAATGATCGGCCGGTGGTTTCCCCTGCTCGCAGAATGGTGACGAAGGTAGCAGTGGCTGTCGGCGGCCACGGGAAAGCGGCAGAAGCCGGCTGGGATGAGTTCTAAACGGCTCCTCATTGCAGGAGCGGCCGGGGACTAAACACTTTTGGACGGGGACGGTGAAAGGGAAGCGCCCATCATAAGCACCGTCCTCGCGCTTATCGCACTTATGGTCACCGTTACCACCGAAGAGAACGGTGGGAAGTGATGCATCTTCAATGACAGGCGACGTTAATCGCGCTACCCCAAGAGCAGATACGCTGCCGACGATTCGGTACCAGTCGGTGGGTGTAATTCACCAAAAGACGAACTTTTTGCGGCTATGGCTTTCACTGACGTGTGTCGACGGATAGCCGCGAGTGTCGGGGGGCATTGATGAGCGATACGGGTGGTTACTTTCCGCGCTGGCGGCTGAAGACCGAAGGGCGGATCATGCCGGATGAGCGGTTGCCCGCCGGACAAACGGCGGTTCTTGGCCTGCAGCATGTCGTGGCCATGTTTGGCTCCACGGTTCTCGCGCCCCTGATCATGGGCTTCGATCCCAACGTCTCGATCTTGTTTTCGGGCATTTCGACGCTGATCTTCTTCATAGCCGTCGGTGGTCGTGTGCCGAGCTATCTCGGTTCGTCCTTCGCCTTCATTGGCCCGGTTCTGGTCGCAACGGGTGCGGCCGCGGGCGCCGCGAGCCCTAATATCGCGCTCGCTCTGGGCGGTATCATTGCCGCTGGGGTACTTTATGCTCTGATCGGCGTCATCGTCATGATTGCCGGTCACAACTGGATCGAAAAACTGATGCCGCCGGTATTGACCGGCGCGATCGTCGCTGCAATCGGTCTGGTCCTTGCGCCAATTGCGATCGCAAGTGCATCAGGTACGAGCCCCGGTAACCCGGACGGCGACCAGATTTCGCGTTGGATTGCGATCCTGACTGTCACATCCGTCGGTGCGATCGCTGTCTACGCTCCCGGTATGGCTAGGCGTTTGCCTATTCTGCTCGGTGGTGCGTTTGCCTATCTCGTATACCTTATGCTCGCAAATGGGCTTGGCCTTGGCAAGGCGGTTGACTTCTCCGGCGTTCAAGCGGCCTCCTGGTTTGGCATGCCAACATTCACAATACCGGTCTTCTCCGCCTCGGCCATCGCCCTTATTGCGCCGGTTGTCGTTATCCTGGTGGCCGAGAACCTCGGACATATAAAGGCAATCGGCGCCATGACCGGGCGCGATCTCGACCCCTATCTCGGTCGCGCCTTTATCGGTGACGGGATTGCAACCATCTTCTCCGGCGCCTTCGGTGGAACCGGTATGACGACCTATGCCGAAAACATGGGCGTCATGGCGATCACGCGTATTTTCTCGACGCTCGTTTTTGTCTTCGCTGCATTTGTCGCCATCATCCTCGGCTTTTCGCCGAAGTTCGGTGCACTCATCCAGACAATCCCTGGGCCTGTCATCGGCGGTCTTTCCGTGGTTGTCTTCGGTCTTATTGCCGCGACGGCGGGCCGCATCTGGGTGGAAAACAAGGTGGATTTCTCCGAACCGCGAAACCTGATCACCGTCGGTATTGCCCTGGTCCTGGGCGCCGGCAATTTCAAACTCAACATCGGTGGCTTTACACTTGATGGTATCGGGACGGCGACAATCGGAGCAATTGCCTTTTACCACCTGCTAGGACTTGGTAAGGCGCAACAGGGCAAGTGACGCTCGCGCTTGATCGAGGCGCGAAGAGTTTGGTACGTGTTGGGACAAAACGGTCCAAACACGTTTACCAAACGTCAGTATGTGTCTGATTTTCCGCGCTGTTGCCTTTTCATGACGGAGCGGACTTCAAAACGTTCTTGCCCTTTATTGCAGAAAATATCTTAGGACATGCGCTCCGAAGAAGAGGTCTGTAGGAAAACGTTCTTCAATTTGGAACTTTAACGTCGACAATGGCTTGTCCCGTTGGCTGCACCGATTGCGGTGGGAGGCGCAACCTTGTTGTGCCGCAGACATGAAGGATAGAGCCTTGCACATCACAACTGAAGTATCGTTCGAGGTCAACGGTAAAGCGGAAAGCTTGACACTCGACAACCGTACCACCCTCCTTGACGCTCTACGGGAGCATCTGCATCTCACCGGAACCAAAAAGGGATGCGACCATGGCCAGTGCGGTGCATGCACTGTCATGGTCAATGGTCGTCGCATCAACGCCTGTTTGACGCTTGCGGTCATGCATGAGGATGATGAAATCACCACCATCGAAGGTCTGGGTGAGCCGGACAATCTGCACCCCATGCAGGCGGCGTTCATCAAGCACGATGGTTTCCAGTGTGGCTACTGCACGCCGGGACAGATCTGTTCCGCCGTCGCCGTTCTGGAAGAAATAAAGGCGAATATTCCTAGCCATGTAACAGGTGATCTGACAAAGCCTGCCGCGCTCTCTCCCTCGGAAGTACGCGAGCGCATGAGCGGAAATCTCTGTCGGTGCGGCGCGTACTCCAACATTCTCGAGGCCATTGAAGATGTTGCGGGAGTAAGCGCATGAGAGAGTTTTCCTACGAGCGAGCCACGTCGATCAAAAGCGCAGCGGAGGCTGCTGCTCAGCATGACGGCGCAAAATTTATTGCCGGTGGCACCAATCTCCTGGACTTGATGAAGCTTGAAATCGAGCGGCCATCCCACCTTATCGACGTCAATGGACTCGGCCTCGACCAAGTAGAGGCAACATCCGATGGTGGCTTGAGAATCGGTGCTCTCGTCAGAAACACGGATCTTGCTGCGGATGAAACGGTGCGTCGTGACTATCCACTCCTGTCACGCGCGCTTGTAGCCGGTGCCTCTGGTCAGCTAAGAAACAAGGCGACGACGGCAGGCAATCTTCTGCAGCGCACGCGCTGTCCCTACTTCTACGATCCGAACCAGGCGTGCAACAAGCGACAGCCGGGCAGTGGCTGTTCCGCCATTGGAGGATACACCCGCCAGCTTGGCGTGATCGGGGTTAGCGATGCCTGCATCGCCACGCATCCGAGCGACATGTCTGTTGCGCTGCGAGCTCTGGACGCAAAGGTCGAGACGGTTGCAGCGGATGGAACGGAGCGCTCGATACCGCTTGGAGAGTTCTATCGACTGCCCGGCGACACCCCGCACATCGAAACGGAACTTCGCCCGGGCGAACTCATCACCGGCGTTGTCCTGCCGAAGCCTGAGGGCGGCAAGCAAATCTATCGCAAGGTGCGCGACCGCGCGTCCTACGCTTTCGCGCTCGTATCGGTCGCGGCTGTCATTAAGCCCGATGGCTCTGGAAAAGTTGCTGTTGGCGGTGTGGCTCACAAGCCATGGCGCGTTGAAGAGGCTGAAAGTGAACTGCCAAATGGTGCGCGGGCCATGTCCGCGGCACTGATGGAGGGCGCACGTCCGACGAGTGAGAATGCATTCAAAATTGACCTCGTCGAAAGAACAATCGGCACAGTTCTTGAAGAGGCGAGGGTTTAAGCGATGAAGTTTGAAAAGCCAGCGACCACAAACCCGATCGATCAATTGAAAGTCGTCGGTAAGCCGATCCACCGTATCGACGGCCAGTTGAAGACGACGGGCCAAGCGACCTATGCCTATGAGTGGCATGAACCAGGTGTTGCTTATGCCTATGGATATCCGGTTGGTTCAGCGATCGCCAAAGGACATGTGACCTCCATCGACACATCATTTGCGAAAAGCGCACCGGGTGTTCTGGATGTCATCACCACGCTCGACGTCGGGGAGCTCGAGAAAGGCGAGTACAACACCGCGAAACTTTTCGGCGGAAGCGAGATCCAGCACTATCACCAGGCGATCGCGATCGTTGTGGCCGAGACATTCGAGCAGGCGCGCGCGGCTGCGTCGCTCGTTCGCGTCGATTACGCGCCCGCGAAGGGCCGCTTCGATCTGCGGGAAGAAATGGGTAATGCCGAGACCCCCGATCCGAAGACAGAGCCGGAAAGCGCGGCTGGTGACTTCGACGCTGCTTTTGCAGACGCGCCCGTGACGCTGGATGCCGAATATACAACTCCTGACCAGTCTCATGCGATGATGGAGCCCCATGCTTCGATCGGTGCGTGGGAAGGAGATAAGGTCACGGTATGGACCTCGAGCCAGATGATCGACTGGTGGCGTGGCGACCTTGCGACGACGCTTGGCGTCGACAAGGAGAACGTTCGCGTCGTTTCGCCCTATATTGGTGGTGGTTTTGGCGGAAAGCTCTTCCTCAGAGCGGATGCCGTCCTCGCAGCCATTGCGGCAAAGTCCGTGGGGCGTCCGGTAAAGGTCACGCTTCCTCGACCGATGATGCCGAACAACACCACCCATCGGCCCGCCACCATTCAGCGTATCCGGATCGGCACTGAACGAGACGGCAAGATTACCGCGATCGCGCATGAAAGTTGGTCCGGCGATCTGCCTGATGGCCAGCCGGAAGTGGCAGTCATGCAAACGCGGTTGCTCTATGGTGGGGCAAACCGGATGACCGCGATGAAGCTGGCAACGCTCGACCTACCAGAAGGCAATGCTATGCGGGCGCCCGGCGAGGCCCCCGGCCTGATGGCGTTGGAGATCGCGGTCGATGAGATGGCAGAAAAGCTGGGGATGGATCCGATAGAGTTTCGGATCAAGAACGACACCCAAGTCGATCCGGAGAATCCTGACCGACCCTTCTCTTACCGCGACCTTATCGGGTGTCTGAGGCGTGGCGCGGAGACGTTCGGGTGGGACAAGCGCACCGGTCCTGCAGAGCGCCGGGAAGGCAACTGGATGGTTGGGATGGGCGTTGCCGCAGCCTTCCGCAACAATCTCGTCATGCCGTCCGGTGCAAAGGTGAAACTCGGCAGCGATGGCGTGGTAACCGTCGAGACCGATATGACCGATATCGGCACTGGCAGCTACACGATCATCGCTCAAACTGCGGCGGAGATGATGGGTGTTTCGATAGACGATGTAGTCGTCCGATTGGGGGATTCGAATTTCCCTATCTCGGCCGGCTCAGGTGGACAGTTCGGTGCGAATTCCGCTACGTCTGGTGTTTATGCTGCCTGCGTCAAACTCCGCGACGCTGTCGCCAGCAAGCTTGGATTCAACTCGTCTGATGTCGTCTTTGAGGACGGTAAGGTGCGTTCAGGTAATCGCACCGTCGCGCTTGCAGAAGCCGCTGGCGAAGGTGGGCTTGTCGGTGAAGACTTGATGGAGTGGGGCGACCTGACAAAGACACATCAACAGTCTACATTCGGCGGCCACTTCGTCGAGGTCGGCGTTGATGTTGCAACTGGCGAGACGCGGATTCGGCGCATGTTGGCGGTCTGTGCCGCCGGGCGAATCTTGAACCCCATCACCGCACGCAGCCAGGTGATAGGCGCGATGACGATGGGTGCTGGCGGCGCTCTTTCCGAGGAGCTTGCGGTCGACACGCGGCACGGTTTCTTCGTCAATCACGATCTCGCCGGTTACGAGGTGCCGGTCCATGCCGACATTCCGCATCAGGAGGTGATCTTCATGGATGAAACCGACCCGTATTCATCGCCGATGAAAGCAAAGGGTATTGGCGAACTCGGTCTTTGCGGGGTCTCCGCGGCTATCGCCAACGCTGTCTATAACGCGACAGGGATCCGAGTTCGCAATTACCCGGTCACCTTGGACAAGCTCATCGACAAGTTGCCTGAACTTGCATGATCGAACACCGGTGGCCTTTTGGCCACCGGTCCATTTTGAGGGAATGACGTGAGCAATTCAGTTTCCACTGCACTGCCAGTGCCCGTAAGGGTGAACAACTCCGACGATCCAGCGGAGATACTTCGCTTTGCTTTGAACGCCCTGGGTGGCGGTGGAGCCGCTCTCGCGACGCTGGTTGAAATCCGAGGCGGAGCAGCACGCTCCCTTGGTGCGCATCTCGCCGTTTCATCTGACGGGCATTATTGCGGATACCTGTCTGGTGGCTGCATTGAGGCTGCGGTTGCGGCCGAAGCCTTGAAAGCCATGGAGGAGGGGCGCGACCGCGTTGTAAAGTACGGCGAAGGCTCGCCGTTTTTTGACATTGTTCTTCCGTGTGGGGGCGGCGTAACGATCGCGATCCACGTGCTTCGCGCAACGGAAGCACTAGAGATAGTTCTCGATCAACTTGCGGACCGTCAAACCGTCGCCTTAACCCAAGACCCAAAATCACAGGCGCTGACACACAGTAAAACTGTTCCACCCCGTTCCGGCTGGTACGAAGGGACATTTGTATCGGTCTATCGTCCTCAGACATGTGTGGTGATTTCCGGTCAGACGGCGGAAGCCGATGCAGTTTCGCGTCTGGCACACGCCTCCGGCTACCAAGTGCAGCTGCTGTCCTCTTCAAAGGACCCCAACGCGATTGAAATCGACAGATTCACGGCTGTGGTGCTTCTTCATCACGATCTTGATCTAGAGGCGGCTGTCCTGGACCGCGCCTTGACGTCTCCTGCCTTCTACATCGGTGCGCTCGGCAGCACCCGCACGCATAGACGGCGCACTGAGTTGTTGCGCGGAGCAGGCGTTTCCTCAGAGAACATTGATCGTATCCGCGCGCCGATCGGTCTCTTCGGCCCGACACGCGATGCAGCGTCGCTGGCACTCTCTGTGTTGGCGGATGTAGCTGCCGCAAGATTGGAAGTTTTCCCTTCGTGAGGAGCCGAAACCATGCATCTCTATCGTGGGGGACAGGGACCGGTGCCCTCGCGATGGTATTATTGGATCGGAGAGTTCACGCGTGATGAGGATTGCTGGAGTACTCCTCGCGGCGGGTCAGTCGAGCAGGATAACGAGCGGCCATCACAAGCTTCTGGCGGAGTTCGATGGGGTGCCGCTGGTTCGCAGGTCCGCCGAGTCAATGCTTCGCTCGGGGCTGTCGTCCGTACTTGTCGTGACGGGACACCGATCGACCGAAATCGAACGCGCGATTGACGACCTTCCTCTGTCGGTCGTGTTCAATGACCGTTTCTCATCCGGCATGGGAACATCGCTTGGCTGCGGTTTCAGACATGAAAGTTTGAACGGCTGCGCGGGCGCACTCATCATGCTTGCCGATATGCCGAGGATCACCGAACAGCATATTGATCAGCTCATAGCCACCTTCCGTGCGTTGGACGGTCGTCAAGTCGTCCGCGGAGCAAGCAAAGGCAAAGCCGGGCACCCGGTAGTGATCCCGGCTACTCTCTTCGAAAGATTGAAGCAGCTGGAAGGCGATGAGGGGGCAAAGGTGATTTTACAGGATGCGGGAGTGGAGACACGGTTGGTCGATCTTGCTCATGCCGCGCTCATCGATGTTGACACACCAGACGCCGTTCGGTCAGCGGGTGGCCTCCTCAAGAATTGACGAGGATCAGCATCCCGTGTCAACCGGGATGCCCGCAATAAGCTTTTCGTCCAGCAAATTGGCGCCAGTGTTGAGCGTTTTGCGGACTTGAACCGCTGCTTCAGCCGGCGTCATTAGTTATCCGGCAAGCATCTTCGCCAGCATAAAGCCAGAGCCGGCACCCGTTCCCGCACCCGGCCAGGTCGCGGCGCCGCACATGTAGAGGCCGTCTACGGGGGTCTTGTAACGCGAATAGCCTGCAACGGGGCGAAACAGGAAGTTCTGGTCGAGATGATGCGACCCGGACAGGCTATCACCACCGATGAGATTGGGATTTTCCGCCTGCAGATCGAGTGGCGACCAGACAGACTTCCCGCGGATTTTTGAACGGAAACCCGGTGCGTAATTCTCTATGATCGAGATGACACGCTCGGCATAGGCGTCTTTTACCGACGCCCAGTCTTTAGCAGCGATCTCGCCTGCAGCATCGCCCTTAATCTCGGCCGGCAGCACACGCACCTGCACCCAGAGGACATGCTTGCCATCGGGTGCACGGGTTGGATCAAGCGCTGTTGGCTGACCGACGACAAGCGCCGGCTCTTGAGGCAGGAGACCGGAGATCGCTTCGTCATAGACTTTCGTCATCATCGAGAGAGTGGGCGCGATGTGGATATAGGCATAGGATTTCAGGTCCGGAGAGGCTATCCAATCCGGCAAGCGGTCCAGCGTCAGATGGATCATCATTGCGCCTGGCCCGGAGCGGTAGGACTTGATGCCTTCGGCAAATTTCGGAGGCAGCTGGCTGTTCTTCACGATACCGTCGAAGAGAAGCTTGGGGTGAATGTTGGAGATGATGGCGCGCTTTGCCGTCAGTCTGCGTCCGTCTGCCAGCGTCACGATTTTCTTAGTGCCACTGAAAACGTCTAAGGAGGTGGCGGGAGAATTGAGGAAAACCTCGCCGCCTTTGCTCTCCAACAGGCTCACCATCGCCTTGATGATGGTATCGGCGCCACCTTCACCGATCACCATTCCGAAGGCCTGATCAGCCATGGTCTCCAGATAGGGAAAGAGCGCGCCGCCGGAAGCGTCCGGGGGGAAATCGAGATGCAGGCCCCAGGTCGCCATGGTTACCTTCAGCTTCTCATTGTCAAAATGGCGATCGAGAAAACCGCGTGGAGACGACAGGAGCAGGCGGAGAAGATCGGTGAGCAGGGGAATGCCGCCGGCTCGCCACGCCTTCCAGACAGTCTTGGCGCTTTGAAACGAAGGCATGGGAGCGCCCAATAGACCGAAGAGATGGGGAGCCTTGGCACCAAAATCATCCGACATGGCGGCGAAGCTCTCGGCATCCTTCTCCGAAAGGGCAGCGATCGCTGCCTTGTTGATGGAACGGTCGGTTCCGATGCCGAGATGGGTTCCGTCTGGAAAGACGCTGGCAAAGCATCTTGAGGCGGGGACGAATTTCAGGCCGTGCGCTGCAAGCTCTTGAGCATAGGTTTGATGAAAAGCGGAACCAGCGAACATGGAAAGGTTCATCGCTGCCAGATCGTGACGGAAGCCGGGTTCAATCAATTCCTGGGTCTTGACCGCACCACCGGCACTCGCTTTTGCCTCGACCACTGCGACCTTCCAGCCTTTCGCGGCCAGATGAACCGCTGCTGCCAGCCCGTTGTGACCCGCGCCCAGAACCACCGCATCAAATTCAGCCATCTCGTTCCACCAGTGTTTTGATTTTATTTCTGTATGCATACATTTTCTCGATAATGCATCAAGCTTAAAATAAACGGGGTTTGGAACGTCTCGATCTTTCCTGACCGGATCGATGTTTTTGCCGCTGATTACCCTATCTTCCGGGCCCTTGATGAACGCTAACTCAAGAAATACCAACGAAAACGCGACGAATGCTACCCGTCGGGCAATTTCAAGAAATATTCTCTTTCATATTATTTTCGAAAACGGGTGGTCCGGCTCTTGTCAAAATCAGGATTTTAATTTTAAGTTTAAAACAATAACAAATCCGGGAAACACCGGAAGTCCTTCAAGGGGAACTTTAGGAGTCCAAAATGACTGACATGACGCGTCGTGGCGTACTGGGACTAGGTGCGGCTACCGTTCTGACCGGCATTCTTGCCGGACGAATTTCGGTTCAGGCCGCAGAAACGAATACTCTGACGATTGCCTTCAATTCCAACCTGCCATCCTTCGACGGGACGGTCGGGTTATCAGGCGTGAACCCGGCAATCCAGGCGATCTATCGCTCAATTTACGATCAATATATCGGCCAGAAGCCGGATCTTTCCTTCGAGCCTGGGTTGCTGACCGACTGGGGCTGGAACGACGATAAGACCAGGGTCTGGATGGATGTGCGCGAAGGCGTGAAGTGGCACGACGGCTCGGACTTCACCCCAGAAGATATCGTCTGGTCGCTGACCCGCGCCGGTAAGCCAGACAGCGGCAATCCTGTCGCGAGCGTCTGGGCCAGCATCGGCAACTACAAGGTCGAAGGCAAGCGGATCACCGCCGACGTTCTCAACTTCGATCCGACGATCTTCAAGTGGATGGCCTTCCTCACCGGCTATGTGCTGCCCAAGGCCTATTACGAAAAGGTCGGTTCGGAAGGCTTTGAAAAGAAGCCTGTCGGCACAGGCCCCTACATGTTCGACGCCTATGAGGGCAACTCCTTCCTGCGCCTCAAGGCCAACCCAAACTACTGGGGCGGCAAGCCCGCCTTCGAAACCGTCATTTTCAAATTCGTCACCGATCCGACGAGCCGTGTCGCCGAAATCGAATCCGGCTCCTCCGATGTCACGCTCGAAATTCCTTATGAGGAATTCGACCGACTGAAGGCGAAGAAGGGCTTCGCCGGCGTCTCATCGCCGATCTCGGATATCGGCATGATCTTCATCACCAATGTCGAACCCATGCTGGACAAGAATGTTCGACTGGCGGCTCATCACGCCATCGACAAGGCCGGTATTGTCAAAAAGCTCCTGCGTGGCTACGGCGTTCCGATCGACACATTGGAAGCTCCGGAATACGAAGCCTATGACGCTTCGATCAAGGTTGGCTACGACCCGGAGAAGGCTGCCGAGCTTCTCAAGGCTTCCGGTTATTCCAAGGACAAACCGGTCAAGTTCAAGATCCAGACGACACGCGGTCTCAAGCCGAAGGATTACGAGATGATCCAGGCAATCGTCGGCATGTGGCGCAGGGTTGGCATTGAGGCCGAGATCGAAGTCTACGAGGTGGCGAAGCACTTTGAGCTGCGCGCCGGTCACAAGCTCGCGCCTGCGGCTTTCTACAATTGGGGCAACGCGATCGGCGACCCCACGACATCGACCGGCTTCGCCATGTTCTCCAAGTCGCCGCACTCGGCCTGGAAAAGTGACGATGTCGACGCCCTCATTGGCCCGCTTTGGGGCGAGAAGGACGAGGCCAAGCGTATCGCCGGTTGGAAGGCAGCCGACAAGTATATTGCCGAGCAAGGTTACGTCATTCCGCTTTTGCAATATGTGCAGCCCATCGTCTTCAAGTCTTCGCTGAAGGTGACGCCGAATGTTTCGAGCGCGCTTCAGCCGACCCTGGTCTCCAAGGCCTGACGAGATAGAGCAGCGTTGCGTCCCGTTCGTCGTGGCGCTGCTCGCCCCTGTTCGCAGAACCGCGCGTCTGGCAGCCGCCGACGCTGACGGCAACAGGAAGGTTTGATCATGACCGCTTCCGATCTTCTCAATCGTCTTGTAATGGCGGTGCTGACGCTCATGGGCGTCGCCGTCATCGTTTTCTGTCTGCTGCGCATCGTGCCAGGCGACCCGGTCGCCATGATGATTTCGCCGAGTGCGACGCCCGCCGACATTGCAGCACTACGCGCCCATTACGGGCTCGATCTCGGTCTGCCACAGCAATTCGCCATCTGGTTTGGCGATGTCTTGAAGGGTGATTTTGGCACGTCGATCTCGCAACGCCGCGATGTCCTGGAACTGATCGGTGGCCGCTTGCCGGCAACACTCGAACTCGCCTTTGCCGCGCTTGTTTTCGGGGTTCTCACCGGTGGAATGATTGCGGTTCTCGGCGCACTCGCGCGCGGTACAAAGCTCGATCCTGCGCTGGATTTTATCAACGGGCTGTTTCTAGCCGTGCCAGATTTCGTCTGGGCGCTGGCGCTTGTCCTCTTACTTGGTGTGTTTTGGCCAGTCTTCCCGTTGTCCGGGCGTATCGATCCGGGGCTGACGACGGATTTCCGCACGGATTTCTACCTCATCGAGAGCCTGGTTACGTTCAAATTCGCGGCTTTCGTTGACATCCTCGCCCACATGGTGATGCCCATGCTGGCGCTCGGCCTGCCCTTGGCAGCCATCGTCGTGCGCACGCTGAAGGAAGCGCTCGCGGAAGCCATGGTGCAGGATTACGTGCTGCTGGCGCGGCTGAAAGGGATGTCGCCACTTCGGCTGGTGCTTCAGGAGGCGCTGCGCAATGCCGTCGGGCCAACGCTGACGCTTACAGGCGTTCAGTTCACCTTCATGATCGGCGGCACGGTCATCGTGGAGCGCATCTTTTCCTATCCGGGCCTTGGCAACATGGCGATCGACGCGGTCATCAACCGCGATCTGCCGCTGATCCAGGGCATCGTGCTAACCTTCGGCGCGATCTTCATTCTGGTGAATATCCTGGTCGATCTCATCGCGGCGTGGCTGAACCCAAGGAGCGCCGCTCATGGGTGAGATGTCAAAAACCGCAACCACCATGGACACAGCTTTCCGTTTCCGGAGTCTGCCGATGAAGACCATCAAACCGCTTTTGCGTGAACCGCGGGTGGTGATCGCCGGCGGCTTCCTCCTCATCCTGTTGCTCATCGCACTTTTTGCGCCCTACATCGCACCGAAAGACCCGCTCGAGCAGGATCTGATGTTGGGCAACATGCCACCCGTGAACTATCCAGGGGCAGAGCCCGGCTACTATCTCGGCACCGATGACCTTGGCCGTGACGTTCTTTCCCGTGTGCTCTACGGATCACGGATAGCGCTGACCGTTGCATTCGTTGCCGCCAGCCTGTCTGCCATCATAGGAACGCTGCTTGGCCTCGCCGCCGGTTGGTATGGCGGGTGGGCGGATCGGGTCATCTCACGCCTTGTCGATATCTGGATGGCCTTCCCTCCGGTGCTTCTTTCGGTACTGCTGGTGGCGGTCATGGGCTCAGGCCTTCACTCGGTCATCGCCGCGATCGTCATCATCGACTGGACGCGCTTCTGTCGTGTCGTTCGGGCCGAGACAATGGCGCAGGCACGCCTTGATTATGTGATGGCCGCTCAGACGATCGGTTTTTCCCGCAGCCATATTCTATGGCGTGAGATTTTGCCGAATGTGGCTCCCGTCCTCATTGCTCTTGTCAGCCTTGAAATGGGCATTGCCGTCATCGTCGAAGCGATCCTTTCTTTCGTCGGCCTGTCGCTTTCTTCGGACATCCCGACATGGGGCGGTATGATCGCCCAGGGTCGCCAGATGATCCACCAGGGATGGTGGGTGTTCGTCTTTCCTCTCCTCGCGCTCTTCGCCACCGTTCTCGCCTTCAATCAACTGGGCAACGGTCTGCGCACGGCGCTCGATCCGGTGATGCGCCGATGACCCAGTCGCTTGTTGCTATTCAAGGCCTCAGTGCCATCTCCACGCGTGACGCCGGCGCGCCGGTCCTTCGCGACGTTTCGCTAACCCTGGAAAAAGGGGAAGTCCGCGGTCTCGTGGGTGAATCGGGCGCCGGGAAATCCACCATCGCCAAAGCGCTGCTCGGCATCTTGCCGTCCACCGTGAAAATTACCGGCGGCTTCATCCGTTTCGAGGGGCGTGACCTCCTCGCCATGCCGCGCCGCGAACTCGCCGATATCATGGGTCGCGACATCACGCTGATACCGCAAGACCCGCAAACGGCACTCAACCCGGCGCGGCGGATCGAGGCGCAATTGACCGATGGGCTAAGGCTGAGGCTTGGTATGGGCAAGACGGATGCCCATCAGCGTGCACTTCAACTTCTCGACGAAGTACAGATCCGTGATCCAAAGCGGGTGCTGAATGCCTATCCGCATGAACTGTCCGGCGGCATGCGCCAGCGTATTCTGATCGCATCGGCCTTTGCGTTGAATCCCAAGCTCGTTGTCGCCGACGAGCCGACGACCGCGCTTGACGTCACCGTGCAAAAGGAAATCCTGCGCCTCATCCGTCGTATGCAGGAAGCCCATGGAACCGCGGTGATCTTCGTAACCCATGACCTCGGTGTCGTGGCAAAGATCTGTGACAGCGTGACACTTCTCTACGCAGGGAAGGTAATTGAAGATGGCAAGACCCGTGATCTGCTGATGGCACCAAAGCATGCCTACACCAGCGCATTGATCGCTGCTGGTCCCCGCTACGATCGACCCGATGCAGGGCTTGAGCCAGTGCCCGAAGCTGTGTTCCGCCAATTGCGCGCTGAAATCGGCATCGCCGAGAGGAGAGTGTGAAATGAGCGATCTTCTCTTTGAAGCAAAGGGCATCGAAGTCACTTATGGCGCGAGCAAAGGGCTTTTTGGTCGTGGCCGCACCGGCGTTCGTGTCCTGCACGGCGTCGATGTGTCGATCAGGCGTGGGGAGACAGTCGGCATTGTCGGGGAGTCTGGCTCGGGCAAGACGACGCTTGGCCGTGCGCTTCTGAAACTGGTCCCTGTCTCGGCCGGAACTATTCGTTTCAATGGGCAGGACATCACCGCCTTGTCGCCTGAGGCTATGCGGCCTTTGCGCCGGCGTATGCAGATGATCTTCCAGGATCCGATGGCATCTCTCAATCCGCGTCATAGCATTCGTCGTATCCTCACGGAGCCGCTCTTCCTGCATGGTCTTGCGAGCGACCGCCGAGACGCCGAGCGTCAGGTGCGTGCCATTCTTGACCGCGTGTCACTGCCTGCCGTGATGCTGGAACGCGCGCCGCATGAGCTGTCCGGTGGTCAGCGTCAGCGCGTCGGTATTGCGCGCGCCGTGCTGATGAAACCAGATTTCGTACTTGCCGATGAGGTCGTGTCCGGTCTTGACGTCTCGACGCAGGCGCAGGTGTTGAATCTGCTGAATGAGCTATCGCAGGAGATGGGTCTCGCCATGGCCTTCATCAGCCATGACCTGTCGGTCATCCGCGCGATCTGCGACCGCGTTACCGTCATGCGGTTTGGCGAAGTGGTGGAGGAGGGGAGATGTGGACCTGTGTTTGATGCCCCCAAGACGCCCTATACGCGCCTGTTGCTTGACGCCATCCCGCTTCCCGAGATCGATGACGGCTGGCTGACACGGCCGCCACCTGTGCTTGAGCCAGCCGCGTGAGAGCCGCATCTAAACTCGCAGAACAAGACCGCAGCCTGATCGGAGACGTGTCATGACAGCTTCCACCCAAAAAGGCCTTCCAGGCCTCGTCGGCCACGACCACACCGGGCTTACGGTACCGAACCTCGATGAGGCCATCGACTTCTTCGACCGGGTGCTCGGGTGCATCCATGTGCTCACCTTCGGCCCTATCGGCGATCCGGAAGGGAGTTTTATGACGGAGGCGCTCGGCGTTCATCCGCGCGCGCGTATCGAACGCGCCGCCATGATCCGCTGTGGCAACGGCTCAAACCTCGAGCTTTTCGAATACTCCGCACCCGACCAGCGGGATTTAAAGCAGAAGAACAGTGACATAGGTGCGTTTCATATCGCTTTCTATGTTCGAGACATCGCCGCTGCGAAGGCCTATCTGGACAAGATGGGCGTTGAGACCCGGCTAGGCCCCCTCCCTATTCAGGACGGCCCGATCGCCGGCCAATCAATCCTATATTTTCAGGCGCCCTGGGGCTTGCAGTTCGAGGCGATCAGTTATCCGAACGGTATGGCGTATGAAAGCACAAGCCCGGTCCTGTTGTGGAACCCGGAACAGCCAGCCACGTGAGCGGCAAGAGAGCAGTAAGGCCTGATGCTGCCAGCGGACCTTATGTCGGCTCCGTTATGTGCCGCCCGGTTGTTTCGTCGTCGTCGCGACCTTCGCGCCACGTGGGCGATGCCCGGAGTACGTCGATGAAGGACGCCAGATTAGCCAATCCGGTGCCGGTCACCGATCTTGCCGGTGCGAAGGGCTGAAACGCCTTAAGGCGCCAGCAGCGACCAATACGGCAAGTGAAGATGTCGAAGAAAATCAAGTGATATCAGTGGGCAGAGTAACTTTTGTGAAACGCCACATCAATTGGCAAATTGCGACGACTCGAGAGTGCAGCGCGACACTCGTTAGAACGGCGACTATCGAAGTATCACAGCACGTTCAATTTGAGCTAGGCGACGCTAGCGCCGCAACCCATCCATGACCAGCCGTACGATCCTGTGCGCACGATTACGCCAATCCGGACCTTCCGGGATAGAGTAGATACCAAAAAGCGCGTTGAGCACGTCTGCTGCCTCGATATCTGCCTTGACGGCATCGGCCTTGACGGCGTTGTCCAGCAGTTCTCCAAATGCCATATGCAAGAGCCTGGTGCCGTCGGCAAACAGCGCGGAATTCGATGTAAACAGAAGTTTCAGGCTGCTGGCCATGCCCCGTTTTGCCGCCATGTAGCTGACAAATCTGTTCATCCATTCTTCAACCGCCTTTGCAGGTTCTTCTTCCTGTATCAACGCGCGAGCGGATGTTGCAAGTAGTTCCAGTTCCCGGCGATAGACGCTTTCCACCAAATGCTCGCGGCTTGGGAAATGCCGATAGAGAGTGCCAATCCCGACCCCCGCACGCC
The DNA here is from genome assembly GCF_052046015.1 of Agrobacterium sp. 22094. Taxonomy (NCBI): domain Bacteria; kingdom Pseudomonadati; phylum Pseudomonadota; class Alphaproteobacteria; order Hyphomicrobiales; family Rhizobiaceae; genus Agrobacterium; species Agrobacterium sp. 22094. The sequence goes on from NZ_JBQEPX010000004.1 coordinate 236,963, forward strand.
TCGCTATATCTTCCAGCGAAGCAGACGCGCCCTGTTCCGTAAACGCCAGGGCTGCAGTCTCGATCAGCTTTGCGCGGTTCCGCTTCGCATCGGCACGCAGTGGCGACGGTTCAACCGATGGCGCTCGTTGCTTGGGCACGAGAAAGCCCTTCCATAAGAAATTGCTTGACGAATGATCGCAAGTCACTAGTTTAAACGGAGGCGCCTCCGTTTAACGGTGCGCCCTTCGTTTCTTTTAAACCAACCAAGAGACGAATGTCATGCCGAGAATGACGATGGCGGGCGACTATGACCCAAAGAGCTCCATAGGAACTTCGCTGTCATCCATCCATTTCATGTCACGATTCCGGAGGCTCTCATGACGCGATCGGCTATCAACATCAGAGGCAACGATGATGCGGCTCGTTGGTTGCCTCTTAACGCCGACATTTCTGCATCGCCGCCAACGCAGAAGGCTTTCTCAACAGATGCGGCCTATGACATCCTCGCTTTTGCCATTGAGGGCAAGGAGGCGGGGCTCCAGGTCGCATTATGTACCCTGGTGGACATCCGTGGCGGCTCTTCGCGCGCGCTTGGCGCGCACATGGCGGTCGCTAACGACGGTCGTTATTGCGGCTATGTTTCAGGGGGCTGCACGGAAGCTGCCATCGCCTCTGAGGCCTTGGAGACCATAAGAAGCGGACATGATCGCTTTTTCATGCTGGGTGAGGGCTCGCGCGTCTTCGATATCGTTTTTCCTTGCGGAGGCGGCATTACGGTTGCCATCCACATTGTCAAAGACATCGAGCCGCTCCGTTACACCATGAGCCTCGTCGACAGCCGTCAAAGCGCATGGCTTCACTACGTCCCGCGCCATGAACAACTTTCGGTCACCACAGAGCGCTGTCGGACCGGTTGGGATGGGGATGCCTTTGTCACCTGTTACCGGCCTTCAGTGCGCCTGATTTTATCGGGGCATACGCTCGAGGTCGAAACAGCGGCCAGTGTCGCAAAAGCCGCGGGATACGACGTCATTTTCTTTGACGATGCGGCCAGCCTTCCGCCCGACCGCGCGCTGATTGATTCACACAGTGCGGTTGCACTTCTGCAGCATGACCTGGATCGAGAAATACCTGTTCTTGAGGCTGCGCTCGCTGCATCGCCCTTTTACATAGGCGCTCTCGGCAGTTCGCGCACGCATCAGAAACGAGTAGAGCAATTGCTGCAAGGTGGCCATTCGGCTGAGGTCATCGCGCGGATCAAGGCCCCGATCGGCATTTTCGCTGGAGCAAGAGACGCGCAGTCTCTGGCCCTTTCTGTCATCGCCGACATCGCCGCCACCCGGCAATCCTTTTCAGCGCACAACTAAAGCAAGGGCACAAACCGTCGCATCGATCGTTTCGACGGAACGCCACGACGAAACAGGATGAGAAGTTTCACACAGGCCGTGAAGACGCGTTCATCGCGGACCTTAAGATGAGGAGATCTGCAATGCGATTTAACATCAATGGAACGGCAGTGGAGGTCGAGGCGGATATCCGCACCTCGCTGCTCGATCTCATGCGCAACTATCTTCATTTGACCGGCACGAAGAAAGGCTGCGATCAGGGGGCGTGCGGGGCATGCACCGTGTTGGTGGACGGTGAGCGGATCAACTCCTGTCTCGCGCTTGCCGTCCAGTATCAAGGCCGAAACATTACGACCGTGGAGGGCCTTGCTGCGAACGGCAGCCTTCATCCATTGCAAAAAGCCTTTATAGAGCATGACGGGTTTCAATGCGGATATTGCACACCCGGACAGCTCTGTTCCGCCGTTGGGATGGTGGGTGAAATTGAACGAAATGTCCCAAGCGTCGTCACCGCCGATCTTGCAAGCGACCACATCACCCTGGACGAAACCGAAATTCGCGAGCGCATGAGCGGCAATCTCTGTCGATGCGGCGCCTATAACGGCATCGTTGAAGCCATTTCGGAAACACTGATCGAGCAGAGGTCGATGAAGGCCGGCGAGAGGGCACCGGCATGAATATTTTCTCCTATCACCAGCCAACGGACGGTGTATCGGCCGTCGCGCTCAAAGAGGCCGGCCCAAAAGCCAAATATTTGGGCGGCGGCACCAACCTTGTCGATCTCATGCGTGAGACGGTCGAGAGACCAGACGCGCTGATTGATGTTACGCAGCTTTCGAACACGATCGAATTGCGGGCGGATGGCAGCCTTCTGGTTGGCGCCGGAGTAAAGAACACGGCGCTTGCCACGCACGCGGCAGTGCGGTCGCAATTTCCGGCCCTTTCCCGCGCTATTTTGGCGGGTGCAAGCGCGCAAATCCGAAATGTCGCAACGGTGGGTGGCAACATTCTTCAGCGCACCCGGTGCCGGTATTTCTATGACAATGCCGCCAGATGTAATAAGCGCCAACCGAATTCCGGCTGTGATGCGCTGGAAGGTTTCAATCGCTACCATGCGATCCTCGGCGTATCGAAAAGCTGCGTCGCGACCCATCCTTCGGATATGTGTGTCGCACTTGTCGCCCTGGATGCGGTGGTCCATCTCCAAGGGCCGAAAGGCACGCGCAAACTGCGTCTGCAGGATCTTCATCGTTTGCCCGGCGAGACGCCGGAGATCGAAACAGAGCTGCATCCGGATGAACTCATCACCGCGGTGGAAATTCCTCCGCTGTCTTTTGGCTATCGATCCACCTATCGAAAGGTAAGGGATCGCGCGAGCTACGCTTTCGCTCTCGTCTCCGTTGCCGCTGCCCTCGATGTCAACGGAGCTGGCGAAGTGCAGGATGTCAGGCTGGCTCTCGGCGGCGTGGCACACAAGCCTTGGCGGGCGCTTAAAGCCGAAGCGATTTTGAAAGGTCAAAGGGCTACCGCCGATACCTTCCGTGCCGCCGCCGAAGCGGAACTCGCAGATGCGATTGGCTTGCGAGACAACGCTTTCAAGATCGAGTTGGCAAAGCGGACCATCGTTGCGGTTCTTGAAGAATTGAAGGGAGAGAACGCATGAGCTCCGACACCAAGATCCTACCTGATGCAGCTAGACAAAGTCGCTGGCAACCCGCAGTTACCAGTGACCCGCTTTTGCGAAAACATGGATCGCTTGGGCAGTCCGTATCGCGCATTGAAGGCCCAATGAAGGTCCAGGGAAAAACGCGCTTTGCGGCGGAATTTCCCTACGATAACATCAGCTACGCAGCTCTTGCGTTCAGCACTGTTGCGCGCGGTCGCATCATCGAATTGCATGTCAGCGCGGCCGAAGCCGCACCCGGCGTCATTCTCGTCATGACCTATAAGAACGCGCCGAGGATGAAGGCACCCTCGCTGATGATGTCATCTCCGACAGCCGCTGGCGCGAGCGATCTTCCTGTGATGCAAAACGACGAAATCCATTGGAACGGTCAGCCGATTGCTTTGGTGCTTGCCGAGACACAGGAGCAGGCGGATTACGCTGCATCGCTGATTGAGGCAAAGTACGAACTGATGCCCGCGGTCCTGTCCTTCGAAGAAGCAAAAAAATCGCCAAGGCAACTCGAAAATCTGCTCGGTCAGCCCCCTTTTGTCGAAATCGGCGACGCCGAGGCTGCATTGGCGAATGCAGAGGTCAAGGTCGATCTCGTCTACCGAACACCACGCCATAACCACAACGCCATTGAGTTGCATGGGGCAACGGTTGTCTGGAACGATGACGAACTGCGCGTCCACGATGCCAGCCAGTTGCTTGACCTTACCACGGGACAATTGGCGGATATTTTCGACCTCGATATCAGCAAGGTCCACGTGACCTCGCCTTACGTTGGTGGGGGCTTTGGCGGTAAGTGCTTGTGGGATCATCAGATCCTGGCTTGCGCGGCAGCGAAACTTGCAGGGCGGCCTGTGCGCATCGTCCTTTCGCGCGAGGGTGTGTTCCGCATCGTCGGCGGACGCACGGTGACTGAACAGCGCGTGGCATTGGGTGCAAGGCGCGACGGTACGCTTGATGCGCTGATCCACACCGGTACTGCTGCGATGACGCCGCATAATTCCTGTCCGGAGCAATTTACTTTTCCTGCTCGCCATCTCTATGGCGCCAGAAACTTCAGGATCGGACAGGATGTGGCAGACCTGGACATGCTGGTGAACACGTTCATGCGCGCGCCGGGAGAGTCCGTCGGCACGTTCGCGCTTGAATGCGCCCTGGATGAACTCGCGGAAAAACTGGGGCTTGATCCCATCGAATTGCGTCGGCGGATTGAGCCGAAGACGGATCCAACGACCGGCAAGCCATTCTCTTCCCGCTATCTCATTGAAGCCTATGAGAAGGGCGCGGAGCAGTTCGGTTGGAGTAAAAGAAGCCAGACGCCGCGTCAAAGACGCGAAGGCGAGTGGCTCATCGGCATGGGATGCGCGACCGCGACCTATCCTTACCATCGTTTTCCTGGTGGTGCGGCGCGGATCAGGCTGACGGCGGACGGCCATGTTACGGTTTCGACTGCTGTCCATGACATGGGCATGGGAACGGCCACCGCTCAGGTACAGCACCTTGCTGCCCGCTTGGGTCTCCCGCTTGATCATGTCACTTTTGAATATGGCGACAGCCGACTGCCAAGGGGCGTGATCGCCGGGGGCTCGACGCAGACTGCATCCATCGGCGGCGCCATCATCGCGGCAACCGAAGTCTTTGTCGAAGAGTTGATCAAACTCGCCGGCAACGACTCTCCCCTTGCTGGCCTTTCGCTTGCGGATGTCGAGACCAGAGATGGTGGGCTGGCGCATGTCAGTGACAGCAGCCGGTTCGAAAGCTATCGATCGATCCTTGAAAGAGCGGGGAGAGAAGACGTCGTTTGCGAGGCGGAAGCACCCGCGCCTGCAGAAATGCAGGCCTTTTCGATGCACTCCTATGGCGCGCAGTTCTGCGAGGTGCGTGTGAGTGAGGTGACAGGCGAGGCCCGCGTGTCCCGCTTCCTGGGTTCGTTCGACGCAGGGCAGATCCTCAATCACAAAATGGCAACCAGCCAGTTCAAGGGTGGCATCATCATGGGCATTGGTCTCGCGCTAACCGAAGAAACCAACTTCGATGAGCGGACCGGGCGCGTCGTGAACGCATCGCTAGCGGATTACCACGTGCCAGTGCAGATGGACGTCCCGGCAATCGAAATCCTCTACACCAACAAGCCCGACCCGCAAGCGCCGATGGGCGCGCGCGGTATCGGTGAAATTGGTATAACCGGGGTCGGTGCAGCCGTTGCGAATGCGGTTTACAACGCTACAGGGATTCGCGTTCGCGATCTCCCCATCACCTTGGACAAGCTGATGACGGGTTTTGCTGACTGATGCGTCACGCCTAAAGGTGGTCGCCCGGAATTTGGGATTTCATGGAAAGAGCCGCGACAGACGCGGCTCACTTACCGCCGGCCGTCATTTGAGAGAAATGACGCTGTCCTTAACATTCGGAAGTGCTGGAATGATGCCGCTTTTGGCATACCATTCAGCGACGGCTCCAATCTGTTTGACGTCCGCATCGGTCACGGACGTGGTGGGCACGGCGTTGTTCTCGCCAATTTTTGCCGCTAGATTGCTCGGGACATTCATCTCCTTGACCCACACCGTGCCAGCTTCTTCCTTATTGGCGACGGCCCAGGCGTTCTCGGACTTGATAACATCGAAGACGAGCTGGAGTTGGTCTGCCTTCGACGTGGCAAACTCCTCGCTGGCAACCAGAACGACGGCATTGTCCGACTTGATCGCCGCCCCATCGGCAACCACCTTCCCATCATAGGCGGTTTCCGCGATGGTCAGGAATGGGTCCCATGTCGCCCAGGCATCGACGTGACCCTGGGTGAAGCTCGGCCCGCTATCGCTTGGGCTCAAATACACACGCTCGACGCTTTTCGGGTCGACACCATTGGTCTGCAGACCCTGCATCAGAAGATATTCACCGGTGCCACCCCTATTGACGGCGACCTTCTTGCCGGCAAGATCCTTGATCGAGGCGATGCCGGAGTCCTTTTTCACCACGATGCCTTCAGCACCCGGAGACATTTTCTGGTAGGCGAAAATGACCAGCGGAATTTTAGCCGACAAGGCGGCAATCGCCGATGTCGAGCTACCTGCCGTGATGTCGATGCTGCCAGCGTTGAGCGCTTCGAAAGCGGGAGCTGCTGCGGGGAAGGGGCCAGCCCACTCCACTTTAATGCCCTTTTCGGCGAGCGCTTTTTCCAAGGTGCCGCGCGACTTGGCCAAGGTAATATCGTTCGGCCCGCGAAGCCAGCCGATGCGGATCGTTTGGTCTGCTGCCTGAGCCGCAGGGATAAGGCCCGTCACCGACGCTGCTACAACGAGGGCGGATAACAACTTTCGCTTGGTAAACATCATAATATCCAGTCTGCCGCTTCGGCTAGGGAGTGAGGTTTGGCTTCAGGCATGGGACGGTTCGACGCCTAGCTCTTGCAGGAGCTCTGTTTCGACAAGCGTCAGTTGAGGATCGCTTCGGCGCCGAGGATGGGGAGCATCGATGCGGATTTCGCGCGCGATACGCCCCTGATCGAGAACAAGAATGCGATCGGCAAGCGCGACGGCTTCCCATACATCATGGGTGACGAGCAACACGGCGGGCTTGTGCTTGCGCCACAGTTCAAAAACCAGATCGTGCATGCGCAATCTGGTCAGCGCATCAAGGGCCGCGAAGGGTTCATCGAGAAGAAGAAGAGCGGGCTCGCGCACCAAGGCACGCGCCAGCGCTGCCCGCTGTGCTTCGCCTCCCGACAAGGTGAGAGGCCATGCATCTTGCCGGTGAGACAGCGCGACATCCGCCAATGCCTGGCTGGCGCGCGAACGGGAGTCCGGCGTCTTCACGCCGAGCGCGACATTATCCATGACGCTTTTCCACGGAAGCAGTCGAGGCTCCTGAAACACCACCGAACGCCTTGAGGGAATCTCCAATCTTTCTGCAGGAGCGGCGTCAAGGCCTGATAGCACCCTCAGCAGCGTCGATTTTCCCGATCCACTGCGACCCAGAAGCGCAACGAATTCACCCGGCGCGATGGTCAGGTCGATGCCGTCCAGGATGGCCGGTCCGCCAAAGGAGCGATGAAGCTGTCTGATGTCGACAAGATTGCTCATGCGATCACCTGCGGGCGCCAGCGTAGTGCATAAGCTTCGATCATCCGCACCAGTCCATCCGTCAAAAGACCCATCATCGCGTAAACCAGCAGGCAGACGACGATGACGTCGGTTTGCAGGAAATCGCGTGCATAGGTGATGATGTAGCCGAGGCCGCTCGAGGCATTGATCTGCTCGCCGACCACAAGGCTGAGCCAGGCGACGCTCAGCCCGTAGCGGATGCCGACCAGAAGCGACGGCAGCGCGCCTGGAATGATGATGTGGCGGATAATGCCAGCGGTGCCGAGATCGAGTGTTTGGCCCGCTTCTATGAGCTTCCTGTCGATGCCGCGGATGCCGCCATGCAGCGTCAGATAGATCGGAAAGATTGCGCCGAAGGCAACGAGACCGATCTTGGGCGCTTCGCCGATACCGAACCAGAGAATGAAAAGCGGAAGAAGGCCGAGGAAAGGCATGGCTTTCAGCATCTGGATCGGCGGATCGATGACAGCTTCACCGAGCCGTGAGAGGCCGGAAACAAGCGCAAGCGTGATGCCGACGAAGACCGCGATCGAGAACCCGGCCACGACGCGCAAAAAAGAAACAGCAATCCCTGTGATAAGTTCTCCGGACTCGATCAGACGAACCGCCGTCGCGACGATATCGCTCGGGGCTGCAAGTATGCGCGGGGACAACAGACCGACGGTGCTGGCAACTTGCCATATGACGATGAGCGCAATCGGAGATGCGATACGGGCGCCGATCGTCCATAGCCGGCCGTCTGCATTCCTCGGCCTGGCGGATTGGTCGGCCCGTTGCCGCTTGTCTTGCGCTGATGCCATTGTGTCAGACATTGGCAGGCTTTCCGCTGAGGTCCCGGTCGAACAGGGTGGACCATGTGAAATGCTTGCGTTCCGGTGTCACGCGCGCCACGGGAAGGCGCGGTAGTACCAGTTCGCCGAAGCGATAGGCCTCTTCAAGCAGGGGCATGCCCGATAGAATGAAGGTATCGACGCCGATTTTCTGGTAGGCTTCGAGCGTGCGGATCACTGTGTCGGGAGAACCAACAATGGCCGTGCCTGGACCTGGACGAACGAGGCCCACACCTGCCCACAGGTTGGGGGCAATCTCCAGATCGCGCAGATTGGCAGGCTTGATGCCGCCATGCATGGCGCTCATACGCTGCTGGCCGACCGAGTCCGTGTTGGAGACGAAACGTTGGTTTGCCGCGATCGCCGCGTCGTCCATCTCATCGTAGAGGTCGGCCGCGGCCTCCCAGGCCTTTTCATCGGTTTTGCGGACGATGACGTAGAGGCGGATCCCGTAGGTGAGCTCTCGTCCGTACTCGGCAGCCTTTGCCTTGACCCGTTGAACCTTCTCCCCCATCTGCTCGGGTGTCTCGCCCCAGGAAAGATAGGTTTCGACGTGCTTGGCTGCGACGTCCATCGCGCTGTCCGAAGACCCGCCAAACCAGAGCGGCGGCGGCTGGATGGAGGTGCCTGCTGGCAGTGCCAGCTTGGCCCCTTCCGTCTGGAAATACTTGCCTTTGTGAGTGACGCTCTCGCCCGCCATCAGCCGGTGCCAGATGGCAAGATACTCATCGGCCATCGCATAGCGCTCGTCATGCGGCAGCATCATGCCATAGGCACCCAGCATCTTGGCATCGCCGGAGACAACATTGAGCATCAACCGGCCGTTCGAAAACTCCTGAAATGTCGCAGCCATCTTTGCAAGAAGGGTGGGCGCGATCAGGCCGGGATGAAATGCGACGAGGAACTTCATTCGCTCTGTGTAGGGCAGGAGAGCGCTGGCGAGCGGCCAAACGTCATGCGCACCCGTGGCGAATAGAGCACCGGTAAAGCCCAGATGGTCATAGGCCTGTGCGAGCTGCTTGTAATAGCCATAGTCGATAGTGCGGGAGCCTTCCGGCTTCCAGGGATAAGCGCCATCGGGCGCGCACATGTACCAGAGCACGTTCATGTCAGAGATCTCCCTTATCCACCGGATAGATAGTCAGTTTCGTATCAAGGTCGCCGTGGTGAAAGAGCGTGTCGGCCTCTTCCTGCTGTTCGCGCAGCAGCGCCTGGTCGGCTCCATCCACCTGCCAGTTCCGCTCGGAAACCACGCGGGTCCATGCGCGCCGTTCAGCCTCTTCGCCAGAGGCGGACAGAAGCTCGGCGGCCTTTTCCGGATCGTTGGCGATCTCTCTGCCGAGACGTTTCAACTCGCCAGTGAAGTCCTCTAGGGTTGTCTCGGTCAGTCCGCGATTTTCGATCGTCCAGAAGGTTGAGCGATTGGGAATAAGGGTCCCGCATCGCGCAAGAACGGTAAATTCGCCGCTGACGAGAACCTGCTCCAGATGCGGGGTCATCGCAACCCAAGCCGCGACGGCGTTATCGCGCAACGCCGCAAGAGATTCACCGGGCGACATATCCTGGCGAATGGTGTCCGTCAGGCGCAGTCCGATCTCTTCGAGTTGCTTAGCCAGAAGATAGCTCAAGAAGGAGCCATCGACGAGGGCGATCGGCTTGCCTTTCAAATCCGCGACCGCATTGATGTCGCTGGTTTTCGAGATGAGGATCGCACCATTCGTCGGCCGTGGCGCAGATGCAGCCGCATAGATGACAGGAAGCCCCGATGCTTTTGCGAGGATCGGCGGCGTCGACCCGGTGCCGCTGATATCGAACTCACCCCGCGCCAGCCGCGCGCCGGTCTCTCGGCCTTCAGCATAGGCGACGAACTCCGGTTTCATGGTTGAAAATGCGCCCGGCCAGCGAGAGGCCAAGGTGAGATGGAGGTTATTCGGATGATGACCGATCCTGAAAACCAAAATGCGTCCCCTTATTGATCTTCTTTATACAAATTTATATAATGATAGAGTGAAGGGCGCGAGGAATCCAACCCTCTTCCCAGAGGGGCGAACGGAAAATTTTTCTAAGATTGGGAGCGAGGAGAGTGAGCATGCAAGAGTCCAGCCATAGGACTGAACGTAGACCGCACCCACCGAAGGTGAAATGCCGCGCGATCGGTGCGGCCTCCGATTTTTTGAAAGCCATGTCCAACCCGGTACGCCTGTCCATCCTGTGTGTCTTGATGGAAGGCGCGCGCACCGTTGGTGAACTAGAAGAGATTCTTGACGTGCATCAACCGACCTTGTCGCAGCAGATTGGCGAGTTGAGGGACGCTGGAATTATCGTGGGAGCGAGACAGGCGAAAGCGGTTCTCTACCGTCTTTCAGATCCGCGCGCTGGTCAAATCATCGGTCACCTGCGGCTGCTCTTTCCAGATGCCGATGCATCGAAGATATGGAAGGGAACCCAGTTCACCTCATCAACCGTAGCGCCCATGAGTTAATAGGCTTTCATCGCGCTGGCATGCGCGACATTGAATGGGCAGACCGTCTTCGCTGCCCGCTTGTTCCACGAGGGCGCCCTCACGAAACGACTGTCCGAAAGCGGCCCAGGAGGTTACGCAAAGAAACGATTGGCTGGCCGCGGCAAGCCAAGGTGCTCGCGCAAGGTCGTGCCTTCGTAGTCGGTGCGGAACAGACCGCGTCGTTGCAATTCCGGCACCAACTTCTCCGTCACGTCCTGCAGGCCTTGCGGCAGAAAGGGGAAGACGCAGGTAAAACCGTCCGCCGCCTCTTCGGCAAGCCATGTTTCCATCTCGTCGGCAATCGTCTTCGGTGTGCCGATGAAGGCCAGTCCCGCATAGCCGCCGTAGCGTTGTGCCAGTTGCCGCACCGTCAGTTTTTCCTGCTCGGCAAGCCGCAGCACCTGCGCACGTCCGCTCTTGCTGGCATTGGTTTCGGGGATTTCAGGCAGAGGGGCGTCGGGATCGAAGCCGGAAGCATCGTGGCCAAGCGCGATGGAGAGGGAGGCGATCGCGCTTTCGTAATGCACAAGGCTATCGAGCCTGGCACGCTTGGCTTTTGCGTCTTCCACGCTGTCGCCGATCACGATCATTGCGGCGGGAAGAATTTTCAAATGCGCGGGGTCGCGACCAACGGTGGGCATGCGGCCCTTGATGTCGGCATAGAGCGCCTTGGCGGTCTCAAAATCACGGGGTGCTGCGAAGACGACTTCGGCCGTTTCTGCCGCCAGTTGCTTGCCGGGTTCCGACTGGCCCGCCTGGACGATGACCGGCCAACCCTGGACCGGTCGGGCAATGTTCAGCGGGCCGCGCACGCTGAATTCTTCTCCTTCGTGATCCAGCACATGCATCTTGTCCGGATCGAAGAAGATGCCGCTTTCCTGATCGCGGATCATCGCGTCGTCGGCAAAACTGTCCCACAGTCCTGTGACAACATCGAAAAATTCGCGGGCACGCTTGTAGCGTTCGCCATGCTCCACATGATCGGACAGGCCAAAATTGCGAGCGGCGTCGGGGTTGGAGGTCGTGACGATGTTCCACGCGGCGCGTCCACCACTGATATGGTCCAGGGAGGCGAACCGGCGGGCAACATGGTAAGGCTCGTCGAAGGTCGTCGAGGCGGTTGCCGCAAGACCGATCCTGTCCGTGACGGCTGCCAATGCCGATAAGAGGGTGAACGGCTCGAAAGACGTTACCGTGTGGCTACGCCTCAAGGCTTCCACAGGCATGTTGAGCACTGCCAGATGATCCGCCATGAAGAAAGCATCGAACTTCGCTCGCTCCAATGCCTGCGCGAAGGATTTCAGATGGCTGAAGTTGAAGTTGGCATCCGCCCAAGCACCAGGATAGCGCCAGGCGCCGGTATGAAGGCTGACGGGACGCATGAAGGCGGTCAGGTGAAGCGATTTTTGCATGAAGTCGATCCCGTGGACTGAGGAGGAGACGCGGAGAGCGGGGCGAAGTTTATATCGAGACGGGACCGTCTTTGTGCAAGGGTGCGTTCGCTGGCAGTTCGTTCAGTCGAAAAATCAAACTTGCCAGGCTGACTGCCCTTCCGCCCGAAGGTTTCACCAAAGTGAACTCTGGTCTCGCGAATGCCAGCAACCTCCGCTCTAGAAACGGTATGAAAACGTGGTTTTACTCTGGCTGTAATTTATTTCTCCATCGCCCGATCAGTTTCGTCGCTGATGCATTTACCTGCTGGCCGGAAGTCACGGCAATACTTTCAGCGCGTGGGGGAATTTGTGAGCGGTATCGAGAGAAACGCAATCGCAGGAGGGGCAATCTCGAGTGGATCGGGTGCTCTCAAGGTGCCAACCCTTTCTGGTCGGACAATCGTTGTGCTGATCGGCGTCGCGGTCATTCTGTATGTCGGGCAGGATGTGTTCATTCCCCTCGCGCTTGCCCTGCTGCTGACTTTCACGCTTGCTCCGATCGTTAGCTTTCTGCGCAAGCGTCGCGTCCCGAAGATCGCCGCCGTCCTCATGGCGGTGGCAAGCGCCTTCCTGGTGATTGCGGCTTTCGGCTTCATCGTCGCGGGACAGGTGGCCAATCTGGCAGACAACGTTCCGACCTATCAGCGCAATATCGTCGCGAAGGTACAGGCACTGAGCCAGGCTGGGTCCGGCAGCGGCGTGCTCGAACATATCAGCAAAGTCGTTGAACGCATCGGCTTGGAAATGCAGGACAATGCCGAGGAGAGCAAAGAGGGTGCCGCGGTACAAACGTCCAAACGCGAACCGATGCCAGTTGAAATCATTACGCGCTCCAATCCGGTGCAAACGCTCGGCAACTTTATCCTGCCGCTGATCAGCCCGTTCGCGACAGCTGGTCTCGTCATCGTCCTCGTCATCTTCATGCTGCTGGAGCGTGAGGAGTTGCGCGATAGGTTCATCCGTCTTGTCGGGCTGGGCGATCTGCACCGGACAACGGCAGCGCTGCAGGACGCGGGCAAGCGGGTTGGCAAATACCTCCTGATGCAGCTTGTCGTAAACGCGCTTTATGCCCTTCCCATCGCGATCGGACTGTGGGTGCTTGGCATTCCCAACGCTATCCTCTGGGGACTGCTAACGCTCGTTCTGCGGTTCGTTCCCTATATCGGCCCGGTGATTGGCATGATCCTCCCGCTTTTCCTGGCGCTGGCGATCGCGCCCGGATGGTCTCTCGTCGCATGGGTGGCAGCACTCTTCATCATAACGGAACTCGTCAGCAACAACGTCGTCGAGCCTTGGCTTTATGGTAGCCATACCGGTCTGTCCCCACTCGCGATCATTGTTTCAGCGATCTTTTGGTCATGGCTCTGGGGACCAGTCGGGTTGATGCTATCCACTCCTCTTACCGTCTGCCTCGTCGTGCTCGGGCGCCATGTCCCACAGTTCAGCTTCCTCGACGTTCTTCTGGGGAACGAGCCCGTCCTGCAGCCACAGGAGAAGCTCTATCAGAGACTTCTTGCGGGAGACCCAAACGAGGCGACCGATAACGCCGAAGATTTCCTCGAAGACGAGTACCTCCTCGATTACTACGAGCAAGTCGGATTTCCGGCTCTGAAACTCGGTGAGTTGGATCGCCAGCGGGGTGTGATGACGGAAGCGCAGATTGCCCTATTTGCGTCCACGACCCAGACACTGATCGGCAATCTGGCTGAGATCGCCATCGAGGAAGAGGCCGAACGCGATGTGTCAGTGCCAGACGAGGCTGCACAGGTCGAGGCAACTGAGAATCCCGCAACGACGGAAACCAAGAGGAAATCGGTCCTCTGCATTGGCGGCAGGGGCGCGATGGACGACGCTGCCGCTTCGATGATTGCGCAAGCTCTTGCTATCCAGGGGGCGACGGTTTCCCAAGCCGAGCATTCCATGGTCAGCGGTACGACCATAAACCTGCTTCCCCTCTCAGGGATCGACACCGTCGTCATCGCATTTCTGAACGCAGGGTCGAGGGCTCATGCCCGCCAAGCTGTACGCCGTCTCAAGCGTCAGAAGCCATCTTTGCGGGTAGGGATCGTCATGCCAGCGACCGATGGTGACAGAGAAAGTCCGCTAGCGGCAGAGGACATCGACGCCGACTTCGTTGCGACAGGCATCACTCACGCTGTCCGGGGCGCTCTTTCGGACGGAGATGCTGTTGCGATACGCGTCACGAAACGCGTGGGGCGGGCGCGCGAAAGGAAAGTCAATCCGCTCGTCGCGTGAGCAACGATGCACTCGGCTCGTTTTGATCCGCCTTGAACCGGTCTTCGTGGGCGGACCGCCGACCCTTATCATATTTTGGTGTTGCTGGTGACCCTTAGCACAGCGTTCGCGGTTCGTCGGAAGCGCGTCGCGATCTTTCATATCAGCTGTTTTCGATTCAGGCCTTATTTTTTCGCATGTCGTTATCGCAAAGCCAGTGACCACTTTTGCGCGACCTGCTTCAAGCCTCACTGCCGCGCTGAATGCGTCGAATTCCCACGCTCCAAGGCTTTCGCAAAAGATTAAGCAATCTTGAGTAGGAGTGCTGCAAGATAAAATTGTGGTGTTGAATGGCTACCGAACTAGATCTTCCGACTGTTCTTTTCCTCCAGAAGACGTCTTACATCGCGGGTGCCGTGACCCTAGGATACTTGCGACTAAGCTTCTCTGGGGAACGAGGCGTTGGACTGCTCGCTGTAAGCTTTTTAATTCTGGCAGCAGGCTCTACGCTTGCGGGATATGCTGAGCTTCATCCGGCTCTCTATGGCGTTCTCAGCCTCATAAATATAGCCTGTGCCGTTCTCGGGTATTGCCTGCTGAGTGCAGCCTTTGTTCTCGTCAGCAAGCCGAAAAGGAAATTCCATCCCTGGCTTGTCTTCGTGCCTATGCTTGGGATCCTGTTTGCAGGTCTCGTCACGCAATTTCATTTGAATAATACCTACCGGGCCGTAACCTTTACGTCCTTGGGATTTCTGGCATTTGCTGCGACGGCAGTGGTCGTCATGCGCGACGCTCGTCGTGAACCGCTGCCTATCCGAAAATTGGTTGCAGGGACGCTTGCGGCTACCAGTCTTCTCTCGTTAACGATGGCCATCGAGTTCTGCTTCAACACATTCCCGATACTGGGAGTTGTCGACGGATTTTCTCTGATGATCATTTCCAAATTCGTCTTAGCAGTTTCGATCGTGATTTTCATTAGCGAGCGTCAGCAGACCGAGATCAGACAGTTGGCCAATCGCGATCCACTGACCGGTCTCTACAACCGTCGTGCGTTTGGCGAGATCGTGCCGAGCAGTCTTCAGGAAGGGGACGCCATCCTCTTTCTCGACATAGATCACTTTAAGCAATTGAACGATCATTTTGGGCATGCTGCGGGTGATCAGGTTCTCGTCATGATGGCCCAGGCGATCCAGTCGACCACGCCGTCTTCAGCTTTGCTGGCACGCCAAGGCGGCGAAGAGTTTGTTATTTTCCTTCCAGCAGAGGTTGGTGACGCCAAGCTCCACGCAGAGCGAATTCGAAAGACGGTTGCGGACTTGCATTTTCCAGCGATTGCCTCGGAAATTAAAGTGACCATCAGCGTCGGGATCGCGAGGGCATCTCGTCAACGGGCGGGGCTGTCAGAAGTTTGTCGTCAAGCCGACCGGGCTCTGTACCTGGCTAAAACCGGGGGACGGAATCGTGTGTGTGACGCTGATCACAATTCCCTCCAGCAAGCAAGCTTCGGTTAAAGCCTTTCCTTGATCATCCGTCCACCGATACATCTCGACTGGAGCGGCCCCGGCTCAGCTTCCTCTCGAAGTTGGTCGGTGGCGGGGTCATCATCCCGGAGCGCGACGTTTTTGGCCTGTTCTCGAAACTCTTGGAGCGACGTGCATCCTTCTGGACGCACGGCGCTCCAACTCTTTCAACCTACGCATCGTGCTTATCCGAAGATCGAGTTCGGTTTTCGCGCCGATGCTATAGGATGCAATGCTCCGCTATCGCATACCATCTGGGGCTCGCCGTTCCCGGCGGGCACCGGTCGTCATGCCTCAGGCCGGATAGAGCGACGGTAGCTTCGACGAGGTCTTGCCCTGCGTATTGCCGATCTTGCGGTCTTCCCTTGCAAGGACGTTAAGCCAATCGTGAGTTTTCGCCACTGCGGCTTCTGCCACAGGGGCGAAGGCGGCTTTTTCCAAAGCGGCAATTGCCTCTCTGGCTGCATCCGTCATGGCAGGGTCACCACCGGCCAGCCGGCGCCAGGCGAGAACACAGCCGTAGGATCCGCGCAGATCGCCGGATTTCCCCTTGCTGATTGCCAAAGCCAGTTGCTTGCGACGGTCGGAAGACGTGTCCGGACGCTCTTCCTGCTTGGACGTATTGGCCGCGACGGGCTTTCGGAGGCTTTCATTGGCGTGCTGCTTTCGTCTGAAATAAAGGGCAACGCCGCCGAGTGCCGCCAGAATTGCGGCGGCCGCCAGTCCTGCAATCATATAGGCGGGCAAGACCTCAGTGCTTTCCGGATGTCCTTGCGGCTTGACCGGAGAGGCAGGTGCGGCTTTTTGCGCCACCGCGGTTTGGTTGGCAGGTGGTATCGTTCCCTCGGCCTTGATGACCTCGCTTGGCAGAGTGGCCGTCTTTGCTTCTCCCGAGACACTGTCGGTCCAGTTCACCTTGATCTCCGGTAGCGTTATCTCACCACCACGGGTTGGCACGACGGATACGAGAAAATCCTTTCTAGCCACGGTGCCGTCAGCCGTTTGATCCTCGCCCGTCTGCGTGTCATCAAGATAAATGCGCGCGCCATCCGTGTTTTCGAAGGACAGGTCGGGAAGCTGAACTGTGCTCGCACCAAGCGCCAGCAAGCTGACGCGCCGGGTTACCGCTTCTCCTTCCCTGAAGACCGGGTGTTCGGGAGACCATTTGGCGGTCAGCTTGACGTTCTTGGCGGGCAGGAACCACTGGTGCTGCCCGGAGGCGGCGTTGGGATCTGCGCGTACCGTCAGTTTGATCGGTTCGGAGCGGACGGCAAACGGTTTTCCGCTGTCGAACATGTCGTTGAACATGGACGAGGGGAAGCCCTGGAAGTCTGCGAAGGGATCGCGGCCCCGCGCTGAAGGGTCCGCGACCGAGCCGCGCAGGACGAAGGGGGGAATTTCGATTGCACCCTTTTCCTGGGGCTTGAGCATATAGGTGCGCTCGATGACGTACACCGTCTGCCCATTCCGGGTGGCCTGGCTCACCCTGTCTTCTCCGCGTTGAACGAGTTCGAATGCGCTTGATTGCGGTGCAACGAGTTCGGCGCTCTTTATCGGCGCGCTGGTCTCGATCCGCACGGTCAGCGGTGTTTCCTGAAACAGGAAGGGGCTGCCGTCCTTGAGGCTTGCGGAAAGGTCGATTGCCGAGGTGCCGGTGGCTTTGGGCATGGAGCCCGCATCCACCACCTTGATAGCGACCGGTGAGCTGCTCAGGCTTCCCGCGGTTATTGCGGGAATTTCCAGTGTGCCCATCGACTTCGGTGACAGGGACACGATCCAGCTTTCGCTTTGGGACCGCTTTCCGTTGATGATTTGCGTCGACGAGGACTGCGATGTGCCCAGGACTTCAAAATCCTTCTGCAGAGGCGTAAGGTCCGGGCTTGCATCCGCCTGGCCGTTGGTCGTCAGCGTCAGCTGAAACGTGTCGCGTTGCGCCACCGTGCCGCTGTCCACGCGGGCGGATAGCCCTGCGGCGAAGGCAGGAACGGCAAGCGCAATCGAAAGAGCAGCAGCGCTGACTGTGGTCTTGAGGCTATTGAAATTCATAGTTCTGCTTCCTCTTAGTTGGAGCCAGACCGAAGCTGGGCGTAGTGTTGACGAATACGGGCACGCAGCAGGCCGGACGGATCGTCAGGAACTTCGCGCAACTGTTGCTCGACTGCCTGATCGACGACCGTAGCCCCGGGTACGGAGGCCTTTACCCGCTCGCCGCCCTTGTCGGTGCCATTGCCTTCCAGGACACTGGACAGCATTTTCGAAAGAGGGTTTTCACTTTCCTTGCCGGCTTGTCCGCTTTGGTTGTCGGAAGCGCTTGCCTGCTGACGGGCCTTGGCAGCCTCCTGTGCCGCCTGGTCCGCCTGGGCGAGCCCCTCAGGACCGGTCTTGTCTTGCTGCTGGCCTGCCTGCTCGCTACCACTGTCCTTACCCTTCGGCTCGGTCGCAGAGGCGTCCTGCATCTGTTGCTGGCCAGCACCGGCATTTTGATCCTTGGCCTTTTCTGCTTCAGCCTTCGGAGACTGGCCGGCTTTCGCCTGATCGGAGGGTTTTGACGCTTTGGCCGATGCCTGGTCTTTGGGTTGTTCACCTTTCGACGCGCTTTGCTGGTTGGCGCCTTCCTGCGAGCTGTTTTCCTGACCCGGCTGAGCGGCAGACTGCTGTTGATCGCCCGATTGGCCGGATTGTCCGTCTTTCTGTTTCTGCGACTTTTCAGAGGCCTGCTGCTGGTCCTGCTTTCCGGACTGACCCTGAGATTGCTGCTGATCCTGTTTTTGACCGTTGCTAGCGGATTGCTGTTGCTGGTCCTTATTGCCGGAGCCACCTGCCTGCTGCTGTTGGTCCTTTTTATTTTTCTGGCCGGATTGTCCGCCGTTTTGTTGCTGGGAATTCTCCGAAGCCGGTTTTTGCTCCTGTTGGCCACCGGCACTCTGTTGCTGCTGCTGGCCTTGCGAACCGGACTGCTGATCTTTTTGATCCTGCTGGCCGGACTGACCCTGCGATTGCCGTTGGTCCTGCTTTTGACCACTGCCACCAGACTGTTGCTGTTGGTCCTTTTTGTCGCCTTGGCCAGATTGCTGCTGCTGCTTGTTTTTCTCCTGTTCCTGCTTTTTCTGATCGTCGATCAGCTTCTGGACGAGATCACGATTGTGCTTCGTGTCCGCATCATGAGGGTTGGCAGCCAGCGCCTGGTCATATGCGCCAAGCGCCTCC
This sequence comes from Agrobacterium sp. 22094, assembly GCF_052046015.1. Taxonomy (NCBI): domain Bacteria; kingdom Pseudomonadati; phylum Pseudomonadota; class Alphaproteobacteria; order Hyphomicrobiales; family Rhizobiaceae; genus Agrobacterium; species Agrobacterium sp. 22094. The sequence goes on from NZ_JBQEPX010000004.1 coordinate 255,793, forward strand.
TTCAGCTGGCCGGATTTTGCAAGCGCATTGCCGCGATTGTAAGCACTCTCGGAAAAGTCCTGAGCCGCTGCCGCGTAGTCACCCGCGCGGTAGGCTGCAGTGCCACGCCAGGAGGGTGTCTCGAACTTGCCAGATGCCGTGTTGAAATCTCCTGATGCGAAAGCCTTCTTGCCTTGCTGGTCGGAGGTCGACCATAGGTCCTGCCAGGTCCCTGCATGGGCCTGCCGTGTCGAAAGGCCCGGCACGAAATTCAGGCATACGATCAATCCGATGGCGAAGACCAGGCCGCGCCGGAAGGCAAAGGGCAGAAGCAGGACCGGCAAGATCAGGAGCCAGTACCCCATGTCGACCCAGCTGTCGGCTTTGAAGTCCTGAGCTTTGCCCGCGGCTTCAGCCTTTTCGGTCTTCGGCAGGATGCGGTCCAAATCGGTGCTGTTTGCGGTCACGCTAGAGTAGACACCACCACCGGCTTTGGCGACTGCGCCAAGAGTTTCCGCATCAAGCGACGTCGTTACTTTTTCGCCGGAGCGATCGGTAATGGCCTGACCGCCTGCCGTCTGTAACGTGGCTCCCTTTTCTGTGCCGACGCCGAGAACCGAGACGGTATAACCGGCTTTGCGTGCATCGGCTGCTGCCTTTTCAGTTGCTGCCGCATCACCGGCATTATCGGCGAGCAGCACGATTTTACCCCGCGTTGCATTCGCTCCCTTCAAGACGGAGACTGCCTCCGAGATGGCAAGATCCGGCCTGTCGCCCAGTACGGGCATCAGTTTGGTGGAAAGGTCGGGGATCATCTGAGAAATCACTTTGTTGTCGCTTGTCAGAGGTGCGGCGACGAAGGGGATGTCCGAATAGATGACCAGTGCGCGCTCATCGCCTTCTGTACGGGCGAGGACGTCGCGCAACTTGTGGACCGCACTGCGCAAGCGGCTCGGCGACAAATCGTCTGAATTCATCGATTGCGCCAGGCTGAGAACCGCAACCACGGGCTCTCCACCGGTAAAGGAGGGAACCTCAGCCTTCTGCCAGGTCGGCCCTGCAAGCGCCGTGACCAGGACGACCAGCATGGCCGCTGCCACCGATGGCAGGAAGCGCGATGCGCGGGCTGTTGCGCCGCTCATCGCCAAGTACCGGAGCAGGTGCGCATCGACATATTTGCCCCAGTTGCCGCCGGTGGCATTCTTGCGGGACCGCATGACGAGCCACAGAAGAAGGCCCGCCGGGATCAGTGCCCAGAACCATTCCGGGCGCATGAAGTGGAACAGTTTGGTTTCCATGTCAGGCTTCCTTGTCTACGGGACCCTTGTACAAAGGGCGGTTTGTGATGAAGGCCGGAACCGTAGCGATCAGCACGGAAAGGGCGGCGATGAGGAGAGCGAGACCGGCCGGCCAGAAATAGAGGGCGATTTCGGGGCGAACATGCACCGGGTCGGCGCCGATCGGCTCAAGCTTGTCGATGGACCGGTAGACCTGAGCCAAGCCGTTGACGTCCGTCGCCCGGAAATATTGGCCGCCGGTCAGGTCCGCGATCTTGCGCAGGGCGCCTTCGTCAAGGTCAGAAGATGTGACCATCTGGCGACCCATCGCGGTGTCGACGGCCATCGGAGCTCCGCCCACGCCGATCGTGTAGATGCGGATACCCAGTTTCTTGGCGAGTTCGGCCGCCCGGATTGGGTCCATTTCGCCTCTGTTGTTCGCGCCGTCCGTCAGGAGAACGAGAACACGTCCTTCGGCAGGTCTGTCCTTCAGACGGTTCAAGGACACCGCGATGGCGTCGCCAATTGCCGTCTGCTGACCGGTCAGCCCGACCTGGGCCTCATCGAGAAGCTTGCGGACGGCCTCCCGATCAAATGTCAGAGGCGCTTGCAGATAGGCGCGATCCGAAAAGAGGACCAGGCCAACGCGGTCACCCTTGCGGCTTTTAATGAAAGCATCAGCCGCATCCTTGACCACGTTGAGGCGGGTGGTGGGCCTGCCACCGACGGCGAAATCCTGCTCGGCCATGGAACCGGAAAGGTCGATAGCCATCATGATGTCGCGTCCTTCGGCAGGTAGCGGCACTTCCGGTCCGACATAGGCCGGACGGGCGAGTGCCGTCACCATCAGCAACCAGACAAGCGAAGCAGCAGCGAGCTTCCACCACGATGTCGAGGTGCGGTCTGCCCGACCTCCCAGGTCCCGCGACAGGCTGGCAAAGAACGGCACTTTCAATGCACCGCCCAATCCCTTGTCAGCGGGTTTGAGGAAATAGCGCAGCACAAAGGGCAGCGGCAGCAGTAGAAAGGCAAATGCCCAGAGAAAGGTAATCATCCGTTCCTCCTGATCCAGGTGGCGGTCTCGGCGCGCAGCGCCTCCGGTTCGAAATTCTCATTGGCCGGCGGACCGTAGGGACCGGTGGCCAGAAGCGTCGCACTGTTGCTGCTCATTCCGTATTTGCCTTCCATCAAAAACGCGCTCCACGCCTCGCCGGTCAAAACATCGGCCCCGGCCGAGCGGCGGCGGGCAACCCGTCGCAGCAGGGAAGAGATCTGCGTAAGAAATTCGTTCGGCTTGTCAGGCTTGATCGCCTCAAGCTCGCGAAGTGCCAGAAAACGAGCGCTCTTGCGGCGCATCAGGCTCCAGACGAGGGCGACCACGCTAAGGATGCAGACAAGGGCGATGAGGGCCCACCAACCCGGCGCAAGCGGCCACCAGCCGATTGGCTGAGGCAGATGAATGTCGCGAAGCTGAGCAAGCTCAGCCTGCATTTGTGGAGTGAGTTGCGTGCTCATGCTGCCATACTCCGGTTGAGATGCGGATGGAGGATCCAGGAGGGATCATCCGGTGTCTGCAGGAAATGGCACACCATGCCGTGGTGCCGGCTGACGGTTTCCAGCCGCTCTTTGCGCACCTCGAATTCATGCGCGTAGCGTTCGAGTTTACGTCCGCCAAGCGCCGAGACGGCCAAGGCATGTTCGCCATCGGTAAGGCGTCCACCGCGCGGTGGTAGAGCGGCATCGAAGGGATCGCTGACGTGGATGTTGGTCACATGAGCATTCACCGCCAGATGCCGGAGCTCGGTCTCCGCTTCGTCACCAAAATCGGAGAAGTCGCTGATAACGAAAGCCAGAGTTCCTGGCCGATTGCGGTGACGCAGACGGCGCAGGGCGTTCGCCAGGGTCGCCTCCGTGCCCAAAGGCCGCTCGAGTCGGGTTTCTTCCGACAGCGCTTCCAGAAGTCCAAGCACCGAGCGCCGCGTTCTGGCCGCGGGAAAGTCCCGCAGACCGTCGCGCGTCATCACAAGGCCGCCGACACGATCGCCGCCGTCATGTCCGGTCCAGGCCATCATGGCAGCCACTTCGGCTGCCAGATTGGATTTGAATCGGTTTCTGGTGCCGAACTGCATCATCGCGCGCATGTCGGTCAGAATGACGATTGGCCTCTCCCGCTCCTCCTGGAAGAGCTTTGTGTGGGTTTGGCCCGTGCGAGCAGTGACCCGCCAGTCGATGGATTTTACGTCGTCGCCCGGCTGGTACAGACGGCTTTCGGCAAATTCCATACCGCGGCCGCGATAAACGGAGCGGTTGGCACCCCATTGATGGGTCGCGACGCGACCGGATGGTGCAAAGCCGGTCAAGCCGCGCTGTGGCCGCACCCGAACAAGTTCGGGCAGGGTCGCGACAATGCCTTTGAGGTCTTGGTCTGTCATGACGGTCTCCCGACTGTTCAAGCAACAGGAACCCTGTCGATCAGGGCATCGATGAAGGCGTCGGCGGTTTTGCCTTCCGCTTCGGCCTCAAAGCTCAAGATGATGCGGTGACGCAGTACGTCATGCAGGACGGCCTGCACGTCGGACGGAGTGGCGAAATCCTGACCATTCATCCAGGCGTGCACGCGCGCGCAACGGTCGAGAGCGATGGTCGAGCGGGGCGAAGCGCCATAGGAAATCTGATGCGCAAGGTCGGCGCCGTACATCTGGGGACGACGGGTCGCCTGGATCAGCTGAATGATGTAGTCGGTCAGCGCATCCGAGACATGGGTTTTCAGAGCCGCCTGCCGGGCCTCGAAGATTTCCCGTTGAGACACCCGGAAGGTAGACTTCACAGTTTCGGCCATGGCCTCGCCGCGTACGATCCGCAGGACCTCTCGCTCGGCTTCCGGAGAGGGAAAGTCGATCTTGACATGCAGCATGAAACGGTCGAGCTGAGCTTCCGGTAGCGGATAAGTGCCTTCCTGTTCAATCGGGTTCTGGGTTGCCATCACCATAAAGAGTTGCGGTAGACGGTAGGTCTTACCGGCAACGGTGACCTGGCGTTCGGCCATGGCTTCCAGGAGCGCCGACTGCACCTTGGCGGGTGCGCGGTTGATCTCGTCGGCAAGGATCAGGTTGTGAAACAGAGGACCGGGATGGAATTCGAAGGTTCCCTTTTCCGGGCGATATATCTCGGTTCCCGTCAGGTCGCTGGGAAGCAGGTCCGGGGTAAACTGGACACGGCACGGCTCGCCTTCGATAAGCTCCGCCAAGGTGTTGACGGCCTTTGTCTTGGCAAGGCCCGGTGCGCCTTCCAGCAGAATATGTCCATCACCGAACAGGCCGAGAAGCAAACTGTCGATGAACGTCTCCTGGCCGACAATACGTTTGTTCATTTGGTCGCGGAGCGCATCGACAAGGGCGTTGTTCGAGCGGGCTGCGGTTCGAAGTGTATTCATGGTCATCAGAGTGCCTCGCATTCGGGCCCGGCCTTTTGCCGAGGCGCCGCGGTTTCAGAGTCAAGACTTCGATGGAAGCAAGAAACCGGCGAGGGGCAGCTACAAAGCCTCCGTTCGCCACTTGGGCGACGTAAGCTTGCAGTGCAATCTCCGCGGGATATGCTGAAGAGGGAGCAGTTCTTCCAGCATGGACGGCCCGAGTCGGCTCTTGCTTTCACGGTTCATTTCCCGAAGTCGATGAACAGCTAAGACACTAAGCGACGCAGTTTGAGGCAGCTTGCCGCGTTCTATAATTATTGTTGAAGTTGGCGCTTGGGGAACGAGACGGTGACGCGCAAGCCAGGATGATCAACGGAGCCGGGATCGGTCGCGGAAAGCGTGATGACGGCTTGATGGTGGTCGGCGACCGCCTTGACGAGTGCAAGGCCGAGACCGCTGCCCGGCTTGCTGCGGGCGCTGTCGAGCCGTTTGAACAGATCGAAGACCTCGTTGCGCTGACCGGCGGGGATGCCGCCGCCAGTGTCCTCAACGATGAGGTCGATCGTCTCAGGCCTGTCCTGAAGACGAACCCGGATCGAAATGCCGGAGCCTCCATGCACGATGGCATTTCCAACAATGTTGGCGAGCATCTGCTGCACCATGCTCTTGTCGCACAAAAGCAGGTATTCTTCGGTTTCCCCGACCTTAAATTCGAGCGTTTGCCCGTTCTCCTGTGCGAGCGGTGCGAAGAATTCGAGCGTATTTTCGACCAGACCGCGAAGGTCGTTCAACTGCATGTCCTTGCGCGGCGAACCGGCGCGGATGCGGGTGATGCGGAGAATTGTGTCGATGATCTCGTTAAGCGACCCGGTCTCGTTGAGTGCGCGCTCGACTTGCGGGTGCGGATCGCGGCCGGCCTCGATTGCGTCGAGCGCATCGTTCAGCAAAAGCCCGACGCGGGCGAGCGGGGTTTTCAGATCGTGGGCGATCGCAGTCGTTGTCGCGCGCATGCTCGCCATCAGTCGGGATAGCACATCAAGGTTCGCGTTGATCTGAATGGAGATGCGGTCGATCTGATCCTTTCTCTCCACGATCGGTACGCGCGCATCCGATTCGCCGCTTGCAACGCGCCCGAGAACGCCTTCGATCGACCTCAGTTTCGAAAAACTCTTACTGCTTGCCAACAGACCCAGAACCAATGTTCCGAAGGTCAACAGCAAGGTCATGACCACGAGGCCGGCAATCATGTAAACGCGCATCTCGTCCACGGCCTTGAGATTTCGGCCGACCACAAGCGTTGCATCGTTAAACTTCTGGACCGATACCACAAAATGGCCTTCGCTCCCTCGGGTCGAGAGGGATTGCAGCGTGGTGTCGCGGACACCGATGAAGTCCGGCATGGTGAGATCGGCACCTGCCAGGTTGACCCCGTTTTTATCATAGACTGCGGAGATGCGGTCCTGGCTGCTGACAAGGTTGCTCAGCGTACCGATTGCCTTCACCAAGCCGTCGCGTCCCTCCGCGGAGTAGACGTCGCTCAGAAGGACAACCTCCTCCAGGGTCTGCTGCTCGGTGGCATCGCGCAGGGTCTTGGTCACCGATCCGATGAAGAGCGTCCCGCCAAGGCTCATGAGAACAAGAACGCCTATCGCGACCTTGGCTGAGGTCCGAAAGGAACTACCGGACATAAGATCAGTGAGGCGCACGTATCCGGTATCCCATGTTGCGGACGGTTTGGATCAACGCTGTATCGAAGGGCTTGTCGATCTTCTGGCGCAGCTTACTGATATGGGTCTCCACGACCGTCGTTCCCGGATCGAAGGAAAAATCCCAGATTTTTTCCAGGATCATCGTCTTGCTCACGACCCGGCCCTCCGCTTCCATCAGGAGTTCGAGCAGTGCGAATTCCTTGTTCTGCAGATCGATGACTTGCCCCTGGCGAACCGCAACGCGTTTGAGAAGGTCAAGCTTGAGATCGTGGCAAATGAGCTCCGTCTTCTGGCTGTTCTCTTTCGGACGCCGAGACAAGGCATGAATGCGGGCGAGAAGCTCAGAAAAGTGAAACGGTTTGACGATATAGTCGTCACCACCTGCCATCAGCCCCTCTACCTTGTCTTCGAGGTCGGAGACCGCAGTCAAAAAAATGACCGGCAGCGAACTTTTTGACGCTCTGAGCGCCTTGACCACAGAAAGCCCGTCGAGGCCAGGCATCATCCTGTCGACGATTGCAAGATCGCAGCTGTTGTAGAGGCAATAGGTCAGCGCTTCGCGACCGTCGCTCACCCAATCGACCGAGAACCCCTGTTCGATGAGACCTTTGCGGATATATCCCGCCATCGTCTCATCGTCTTCTGCAACCAAAATCTTCATCGCCCGGACTTTCGGTTTGAACACCCCGCATTGTTGCTGACGAGCAATTGCGTTTTGCCATGGGTGCCGGAGCGATAGGTTTTCAAGCGTCGGGCCACTCCAAAAACAATCACTCTCGTCCGGTAAGGGTCGATACCATCCTCAGGAAGAAGCCAGGGCATAACGCGTCCAATTTCCGATGCTTTTCCGGGCATTTGTAACATCGCCACTGGAGTACGGCTATCGTATCCCGGCGGATTTCTTACGTTTTAGCAGACCTGGATGTTAGGCCCGTGGCGTTGCCCCAAACGGGCTTTACGCATGAGGGTGACGGGCGCAGCATCTTTTCGTTCGATATCGCCGTCAATCCTCGTTGCGCCAGTACCACGCAACGTATTGCTGCTTCCGGTCACGGTCCTTCTCAGCAAGATAGCGCTTGATAGTTCGAACATCCGATTTCTCGCCGGCAAACCAAACGAATGTCTCCCGCGAGGTTTGATCTATTTCCGCTTTCAATCGCTCGACAAGGCTTCCGCTGCCTTTTTGCGGATAGTTAGACCGATGCAGCCATTCGACTGAAACTGGTTCACCGTGGCCGATCGCTTGCTCTTCCCCGGCATCCTCGACTTCGATGATCGCCTTTATCGTGGTACCAACCGGTGCTTCCTCCACCATCCTTGCGATTGCTGGCAGGGCGGTTTCATCGCCAGCAAAGAGGATAGACTTCGATGCCGGCAAACTGCCACCTCCCGGACCCATCAGCGCCACCCGTTGCCCAGCTTCTACGTCTCGCGCAAAGTCGGCGCCGGGGGTAGCAACGCCAGGCTTCGGATGCTGGAGAAAGTCGATGCTGACGTGGTTGGCCTCTTGATCCACCGAGCGTATCGTATAGACGCGCACAAGAAGTTCGTCTTCGCCTTCTGGCCAGCCAATGCGGCCGTTTTCCTGCAGCTTTGGCCAAACCGGTACCCGGCCGACGGGCGGAACGAGCACACGCACATGCATGTCGCCACCGACAAACGGGGTTACATCGTCTACCGCCAGAATGACCCGCCGCATGCGCGGCGTAACAATCTGGGAACCGACAACCGTTGCCTCGTGAAAGCCGGGTGGGCGAACCTTTGGCGCTGGTATTGACCATTCGAGAGTGAACGGTTCATCGCCGGCGAAATAGAACAGGTGCTCGGCAAACATCGTGCGTGTTGCCGCGAGCATCTGGTCGTTCTCTGTTCGAATTTCGATCATCAACCGCTCATCGGCGGTGGTTACATCGATCGCCCAATCCTCAGATCTAAGGGAGGCGCCTTGCTGCGATGAAACGACGTCGGAGTGCTCAACGAAGTGCTCGCAAATCTCGGCAAGCATTGCGTTGACGTCAGCGGGGTAGGCGACACCGGAAAGGGTGGAGAGGAGTAGTGTGTTCATGATCTTGCCTGCATAAATGGAACGTGACGGGCCTGCATATGATGGCGACCGATCGGGAGCATCATCGGTCGGCCTGATGTTGGATCGAGAAGGATCTGGCTCTCCAGTCCGAAGACGTTTCGAACCAGATCCTGCGTCAGCACAGTTTGGGGCGGGCCTGCCACGAAAGGCCGCCCTTCCAGCATGGCGACAAGGTGGTCCGCGTAACGCGCAGCGAGGTTGAGATCGTGAAGGACCATCACGATGGTCGTGCCACGCGTCCGGTTCAGGTCGGTCAAGAGGTCGAGGACATCGATCTGATGGCTCACATCCAGAAATGTGGTCGGCTCATCCAGCAGCAGCACTTCGGTCTGCTGCGCGAGTGCCATCGCAATCCAGACTCGCTGCCTTTGGCCGCCAGACAATTCATCGACGGGTCGGTCTGCCAGTTCCAGGGTTTGCGTTGCCACCAGCGCATCGGCGACGGCGCGGTCGTCATCTTTGGTCCAGGACGCGAAAAGACCATGATGGGGATGCCGTCCCCGGCTGACCAGATCCATGACCGTAATGCCTTCGGGTGTAATGGGTGATTGCGGCAAAAGCCCTAGCCGCTGTGCAAGCTCTTTCGTTGGCAGCCGGTGGATGGCACGCCCGTCGAGAAGTACCTCGCCCTGTTGCGGCGCGATGAGGCGCGAAAGGGCCTTGAGCAGCGTGGACTTCCCGCAGGCGTTTGCCCCAACAACGGCAGTTATCTGGCGGGAAGGAATAGCCAGGTCCAGACCCTTCAATATCTGCTTCTCACCATAGCCGGCGGACAAGTTTGCGGCCTCGAGGCGGGGATCAGTCATGAGGCAGCTCCTTGGCGGTTGCTTCGAATGATCAGGATGATGAGGTAGGGCGCCCCGAGTGCGCCAGTCACGACACCAACAGGATATCGGCTGGGCAAAAGAAATTGCCCGACAAAGTCACCTGCCAGAACCAGCGCTGCGCCAATCAGTCCGGCGGGAAGGAGGATCGAATGGCGGCGTCCAAATAGGCCAGCGGCAATCGGACCTGCCAGAAAGGCAACAAAGGCGATCGGTCCGGTTATGGCAGTGGCTGTTGCAATCAGTCCCACGGCGGAAACGATCACCAGAAGGCGGGTTGATGAGACGTTGACGCCAAGTGCGGTGGCTGTGTCTTCACCGGTTCGCATCACCTCAAGATCACGTGCCTTAACCAGAAGAACGCTGCCAAAAATGAGAAGGGCGAGGAGCAGGGGACCTGCCATGTCGAGCTTTGCGCCATTCAGGCTTCCGGTAAGCCATCGCATGGCCTCCTGAAGACTGAAGGCAGGCGCGCGTGAGAGGATATAGACGATCATGCTCTCAAGCATGGCGGAAACACCGATGCCAACAAGAATGAGCCGAGCCCCTGAGACGCCGTTGCGATAGGAGAGGCCATGGACAAGCAGTGCCACGACAAGCCCTGCCACCACAGCAAAGACGGAGGCGGCAGGACCGCCTATGCCGAGAATGACGATGGAGAAGACAGCCGCCGCACTGGCACCCGACGTGATGCCGATGATGTCGGGGCTTGCGAGCGGATTACGCAAGAGGGTTTGAAATGCCGCTCCGCCCAACCCGAAACTCATACCTGCGACCAGACCAAGCTCTGCGCGCGGCAGCCGCAGCTGGCCGACAGTGAAGCCTGCGCCCGGCACGGTTTCGCCCGCAAGGATGCGGATGACATCCGAAAAAGGGACATATGTTTGGCCGAAGGTGAGGGAGCAGCAAAATCCGGCGAGGATGGCCAGCGCCATGACGGCCAGCAGCACGTGGCGACGTCGAAGGTGGCGGTTCCGGCTCTCTCTGATCGTTCCCCCAGCAGCCGGGTGGGTGGACGCATAAATCATAGTTGCTTCACCTTCTGTCGACGGACGATGAAGATGAAGAACGGCGCACCAACCAAAGCGGTCACGACGCCCCCTTCCAGTTCGGACGGGCGTGCGGCCAGGCGACCGACAATATCGCTCACTGTCAGAAGGATCGCGCCGCCAAGTGCGGAGAATGGAAGGAGCCAGCGGTAATCCACACCGACCAGAAGGCGGCAGACATGTGGAACCACCAGACCGACAAAACCTATGGGCCCGCACACGGCGGTTGCCGCGCCGCATAGTATCACTGCGCCGACTGTCGCGGTAATCCGCGCAACGGCTACGTTTTCTCCGAGCCCGGCAGCGAGTTCGTCGCCAAGTGCGAGCACGTTCAGCTTTCTGGCGGAGAGCAGGCAAAGCACGAAGCCAATGATCAGAAAGCCATAAACCGGTTCCATGCGCTCGAAAGTCGCCCCGCCAACACCGCCGATTTGCCAGGAACGGATTCCACCTGCGATATCTGCCCGCGGCAGAACGATGGCGATGACGAGCGAAGAAAAGGCGATGGCTGTTGCCGTGCCCGCCAAGGCCAGTTTCAAAGGCGTGGCGCCTCCGCGCCCCATTGAGCCGATCGAATAAACGAAGACGGAGGTTGCTGCCGCCCCGAAAATTGCCAACCATATGAAACTGTGAGCGGAGCTTATACCGAACCAGGCCACCCCAACGACAACAGCAAGAGAAGCGCCCGTATTGATTCCCAGAATGCCGGGATCGGCCAAGGGGTTGCGGGTGATGCCCTGCATCACGGCTCCGGCCAATCCGAGAGACGCCCCGGCAATCAGCGCCAGCACCGTTCGCGGTATTCGCGTCGCCACGGCTGCCCGATCCAGGGTGGACGTGTCCCCCGCAATCGCAGCCAACACCTCGAACGGCGCTACATCACGCGTCCCTACCATAAGAGAAAGGATGGCCACAATGGTCGCGACCACGAGAACCGCGACGAGACATAGGAGGTTGGTGCGACTTGGCAGGGTAGGCGTCGGCTGCTGAATCAAATGCAGCATACGGCGGGCATTCATTCCGTTTTTCTCGCCGCTTCCGCCAGCTTGGCCACATAGGCAGGTAGGACCCAGGTGATGGAAAGAGGCGTTGGGTTGGCTGCCGTGCCGACCGGATCGCGACCCAAAGTCACGATGGCATCGTGTTTGACAGCCGGCATGCGGGCGAGAAGGGGATTGGCCTTCATTGCCTCGACAAGTTGTTGATTGCCGTAGGTGACGACGATATCGACGTCGTCAAACATGTCGATCTGCTCTGCACTGATTGAGCCAGCAAAGCTGCCATTGGACGATGCCTGAGCCACGCTTTTGGGCATGGAGAGACCCAGATCCTTGAAGAAGCGAACCCGTGTATCCTGTGATGTGTAGAAGTTGACAATGCTGAGATCGGTTGCGTCGAGATGTGTCACGAACATCGCAGACTTGCCCATCAACTCCGGATATTTTGCAACCTCTGCTGCGATCTTCTTCTCGATGTCCGAGATCAATGCTTCGCCTTCCGTGGCCATTCCCAGACCGGCGCTATCGAGACGGATGGTCTCGCGCCAATCGGTAGACCACGGCGCCTGGGGATAGGCAACCACCGGCGCGATCTGGCTCAGTGTCGCGTAGTCGTTTCTGTTCAAGCCGGAATAGGCGGCGAGAATGACATCTGGTTGCGTTTCGGCCACCGCCTCGAAATCGATGCCGTCACCTTCATCGAACAAGCGCGGCGGATTGTCATTAAGCTCTTTAAGGCGCTCCGAGACCCATGGCAGCAGACCGTCACCGTCATCGTCACCGAAATTGGCCGCCGCCATGCCGACGGGGACAATCCCCAGCGCAAGCGGAACTTCGTGATTGGCCCAGGCAACCGTTGCGATGCGGATTGGTTTTTTCGCGATCGTCGTCGTGCCAAGCGCATGTTTGATGTCGAGCGGAAAGCCAGCCGCGTCATCTGCCGCGGTCTGTAGTGCGCTCATGCTGAGGAGCAGGGCTGCAAGCGGCGCGAGTTGATGAAGTTTGATCCGCATGGTCCTGTTCCTTTCTCATTAAGTTGACCGTCAGTCTCAGCTTAAAGTCGGAAGGTCAAGCAATTTGGGCCTCCAGTTGCGTCACCAGGCTTGATTTTCCGGGGGATTTTACAAAAGAGAGATATATACAATACTGGATTTAATTTATCCAGTTAAAGGGCGTTTGACCGGCGCCAGCCTTCCTTCGCATCCCATGTGCGGGTGGCGCGATGTCGGTCGGCTCCAGACGATGACCAGGTCATTGGCGGAGTATCGGAACGCCAATGACTGGATGAAAGCATGATCAGCGCCATTCCCTCCCACAGCAAGACACAAGCCCTCCTGCGATATCGCACCGCAACCCTTCTTGGCTGCACGGCAGTCATCGCATTGCTGCCGGCATTCGCATTGGCGCAGGAGACGAACGGCGATGCGACAGTGCTGGAGACAATTACCATCCAGGGAAGTGGCCAGTCGGACAATGACTCCAGGTCAATTGTCGCGGAACGATCAAGTGCCGTCGGCAAGATGCCGGGCGAAATCTTCACCACGCCTGCGACGGTCTCGGTAGTGACCTCCAAGGAAATCGAACAGCGCAAGGCCGATAGCATCGAACAGGTGGTGCAATATACCGCTGGCGTAACAACCGACTACTATGGCTCGGACGAGCGCTACGACTACGTCAAGATTCGCGGCTTTACGCCCTTCACCTATCGCGATGGCCTGATGGTAGGTCGCACCTGGACCGGCGTGAAGGAAGAACCCTATGGCTTTGAGCGTGTGGAAGTGCTGAAGGGTGCCAACTCCACGGGCTTTGGCGTTTCAGACCCGGGTGGTGCAATCAACTATGTGACGAAGAAGCCGCGCAGCGAGCGCTTCGGCGAAATATACGGCACCACGGGCTCTTACGCACACAAGGAGGCGGGCTTCGATTTTGGTGACAACCTGACCGAAGACGATACGCTGTCCTACCGGCTGACGGGGAAATTCGAGCGCTCGGACGGTGAGTTCGACTTCTCGAACAATGATGAGAACTTCGTTCAAGGTGGCCTGACATGGCGGCCGACCGATGCGACCTCACTGACCTTCGTGTTCGACCATCTGGACCGTGATGGCACGCCAAGCAGCGGCGGTCACCCACTCTCCACAGACTTCAACCGCGACCGCTTCTTCGGCGAGCCGTCCTACAACTACGACACGACGAACCGGAACACCTACTCCGTCATGTTGGAGCACGATTTCGGCAATGGTCTGTCGTTCGGCTCCAACACGCGCTACAGCAAGTCGAGAAACGGCTTTGGCTACACCTACATCTATGACACCTTGGGTGCAGGCGATTCCGCAGATACCATGGTCAAGCGCGACTACTTCGGCAGCGACGGTTCGGCTGAGCATTTCATTACAGATGCCCATCTCCTTTACGAAACCGAGTTTGAGCAGGTTGAAAGCCGCACCTTGGTCGGGGCCGATTACAGCAACTTCAATTCTCGAGGCGCCAACTATTATACTGCTGCACCACAGATTGATTTTGCAAATCCCGTTTTTGCAGGCGGGCCCGGTCCGCTCGCGCCGTTCAGCAGCTCGAAAAAGGATCAGGTCAATGGCGGGATCTACCTGCAGCAGGACCTGGTTTTCAACGACCGCCTTACCGCAAGCCTCGGGCTACGCAATGACTGGCTGGATCTCGAGGATAAGAACCTCAACAACGGCACAACCGCGAGTGGCTCCTACAGCGAACTCAGCAAGCGCCTCGGCCTGAGCTACAAGTTGACGGACGAACTCGCTGCCTATGTCAGCTACGCAGAATCAGTGGCCCCGCCAACTTCTGGAAAAGAACCGACCTACGGCAAGCAATATGAGACTGGGATCAAATATCGACCGGGTTCAATGCCGGCCCTCATTACGGCTTCCATTTATGATCTGACGCTGGAAAACATCACCACCTACGAGGCTCCCGTTTACCTGCCGAACACGGTGAAAGAGGTGCGCCACCGGGGCTTCGATCTCGAAGGAAAACTCGAGCTCACGTCCAACGTCAACTTGATCGGTGCCTACTCGTACATCGACTCGAAGATTGTGGACACTGGCGCAACCTATAACGGCAAGAGGTTTGCCCAGGTGCCGGAGCATATGGCATCTCTTTGGAGCACCTACACCTTGGAAGGAAGCGGCGAGCGCGGTGACATGACCTTTGGAGCTGGAGCGCGTTTCACCGGCGTCTACTACTTCGACAACGCCAACACGCGCAAATCGAAGGGAGCGGTGGTCCTCGACGCTTCGTTCTCTTACAATATTCGGGAAAACACCAGCTTCCAGCTGAATGTTAACAACGTCTTCGATGAGAAGCACATTGCGAACAACGACGGCGGTGCACTCTACTACAATCCCGGACGCACCATCTATGCGACGCTCCGTCAGACCTGGTAGGCAGTCATAGTCCCGGTGAAAGCCACCGGGACTTCTCACTCTGAAGGGTGTTTACGTCGCCACGCGGCCGGTGTTTCGCCAGTGAGGCTGCGAAAGACCTTGGTCAGATGCGCCTGATCTGAGAAGCCAAGCTGCGCGCTGATATCGGCGATGCTGACGCTGGTGTCGCTCAGCATGCGTCTGGCAAGATCGATACGCCGTGACAACTGCCATTGCAGCGGAGTCATCTCAGTGGTTTGCTTGAAGACGGTGGCGAACCAACTCTCGGACAGGCCGACGACATCCGCCATTTCTCGCACGGTTAGACGTCGACCACCGCAATTCGCAAAGTAGGTTGAAAGCCGGTTCAGTTGAGCTTGGGTCAGGCGGCCGCTTGCAGCAGTCTTTTCCTCGTCAGCCGCATGGAGATCAAGGAGGCCTGTTACAATGCTGCCGACCAAATTCTCTGCAAATGCTGGGTGTCTGGCGCTCTGGTCCAGTTCATCGACAACCAGATTGGCGAGACTGATCAAAGGTCCGGCCTCTTTGAGCTCAACCGGTTTTTTTGAGACGGCACGAGCAGCAGAAGACCCGACGATTGGAGCGATGTAACGCATCAGGCGATCCTGGTGCAGGTGCAAATCAAGGTGCGAAAAACGATGACGCCGCGTAAACTTCGTCCATAACGGCACGCCGGCAGGTACATAAACCGCGGACGCCAATCCCCGTTCGAAACGATCGAAGCGAGACGATTGATCGGAAACGCGGATATGGCTGCTGACTTCCTTGAAGAACAGCATGATGCGGGGGTCTGGCGAAAGGTAATATCCACTTGCGCCCGCGTGACCTTCAGCCTCCCAGTGCACACCGACGATGCCATCCAGTGAACGCCACCTTGGAGGTGAAACGGCATGGATGCCTTGGATTTCGGTTTGCATTGCGTGAAGATATGTCACCGCACACGCCTTTCAGCCTGTCGCCAAATTCTAAGAACTGGATAAGACGTCACTTCTGGACACAAAAATCCGGCCCGTCAACAAATTATGAGGAGAATTCTCAACATATCTTGGGTGACAGAACGCAGGTTATGTCATCCCGGATACTCAGAGGTGGCATTCTAGATCTGGCGAGATCGCCGATGCGCTATCCCTTGCCACTATAGGCTCTCGTGGTCAGTCCGGCGACTTCGTTTGAGAGAGCCGCAGGCTGAGCCGGGCGCACAAGCCGCGGCCTGAAGCGGTGTCGCTGAGAGTGATCAAGCCGCCGTGGAGGTCGGCGATCCGACGCGCGATTGCAAGACCAAGACCTGAACCCGGCTTCGCGTTGCCACGGGCAATCTGGTAGAAGCGTTGGAAGACACGACTACGCTCTTCCTCGGGAATACCCGGCCCTTCATCCTCAACTGCGATTGTTCCCGTCGCCGCCTCCGCTCTTGCGCGCACAGTGACGCAATCGCCGTCTGCACTATGGGCAATCGCATTTTCGACAAGGTTGGCGATGATTTCCTTGATAAGAAGTGGATTTCCCGTGACGTTGATGGGATCGTCGGGCGCATCAAGCACGATATCAATATTGCGGTTCAGAGCTTCAGGCGCTTGCTCTGCCAGGACGTCGGCCGCAAGTCGGCTGAGGTCGACGCGCTGATCGAGATCGACCGTGTCGTTCTTGGAATCGACGCGCGCTAGCACGATCAATTGCTGAAGCATGCGTTGCAGGCGGGTGACGCCGTTCTGCGCTTCGCTCAGTGTTGCGAGAAGATTGTCCTGGCCCGCGGCCTGCCGTTGCAGAAGTTCCAGATGCAGCTTGATGCCCCCTAGTGGCGAGCGCAACTGATGGGAGGCATCTGCAGTAAAATCGCGCACACCGGCAATCGTTTCATCCAGGCGCTCCATCAATGTATTGATCGCTGAAACGAGATCCACAGCCTCTTCCGGCACCGGCGCGGTATCGATGCGGGCAAAGGGAACAGCGCCGGGGGAAGCTCGCCCCAAAAGCTCCTGACTGATCTCGGTGAGCGGTAGAAGCCCGCGCAGAATGGCCATGTAAGAGAGAATGGCAGCAGCACTGAGGAGGACGGCCTCGAAAAGGACGAGGACCACTAGCATCCGTGCCTCCATATTGAGTCGGCTGTTAAGGGTCTCTGCCATTCTGAAGGTAAGGGGCTGCCCAAAGCCCTCAATGATGCGGCGCGTTATCGCAACGCGCACCTGGTTGTTATCCAGATCGGCCGGTACATGCACAATTCGGTCGAGTGGTGCGGTTCCCGTGTCCAGTGCGCAAAGATCCCGATCGCCGCGCTGAAAGCCGCCGCCATCTGAAATACAATAGGCAAATGTATCATTCGCATCGTCGCGCAAGATCTCGATAGCGCCCTGTACCAGCGTGTTGTCGAGATGCGCCGGACCCTGCGCGGTCGCGCGGTCGATGATGGAGACGAGTGCTGCATCGAGCAGCCGATCCTGTGTCAGGCTGACAACGCTGTGGATCAAAAAGGCGCCACCGATGCCAAAGACGATCGCCAGCACCGCAACCGGCAGCACCATGTTTTGCAGAAGGCGCCGACGAATGGACGGCGTCGCGCTCGCATTCATTCACTCAACCTCAAGAATATAGCCGACCCCGCGGATTGTACGGATATTGGGGCCGTGTGGCTCAAGCTTCTTGCGCAGGCGGCCGAGATGCAGCTCCACAGCGTTAGGCGTGAGTGCATCGTCGAAGTTCGAAATCGCCGAGGCAAGGCGCTCCTTCTGCACCACCTGCCCAGCGCGGCTGAGAAGAAGGACGAGGACCGAGTATTCTCGTGGACGCAGGAAGAGCGTGCGTCCCGCCAGCGTTACCGTGTTGGAATTGCGATCGATAGAAAGCGCTCCGCAGCTGAGGATCGGGCTCGGCTGATTTTGGCCGCGTCGGACGAGCGAGCGAACACGTGCCTCGAATTCCTCGAGCGCGAAAGGTTTGGTAAGATAGTCGTCTGCTCCAACATCAAGCCCGGCGACCCGGTCGGGGATAGCGTCGCGCGCCGTCAGGATCATCACCGGCGTTGACGAGCCAGCTTGCCGCAGTGCCTTCAGCACCGTGAGCCCGTCCATTTCCGGCAAGCCGAGGTCGAGTACGACGAGCGCATAGTCTTCCTCAAGGGCCGCAGCGAGCCCGTCTCGGCCATTGCTGACACGATCGACCGCGTAGCCGGCGGCCACGAGCGCCGAAACGATCCCGCGCGCCAACGACGGGTCATCCTCCACAATGAGGACCCGCATGCCTTCCTCCCTGGTCATAATTTGCTTCGGCCTAGATCAAGCATGGAGGACGGGTGTGGGACAAGACAATTTCTTGCCGCCCGGGCGCCGTGACAGGATGGTGACAGGAATTCCGATGTAAGCGGTTAGACATCAGTATGGTCAAGCTTTAGGTCGGAGCCCGGCCGTCGCCAAGCGACGTGGACTATTACGACTGATGCACGGCCGTTCGCATGAAGACCGGAGGACCCCAGACGGGGTGAGTCTCATGCAAAGGGAGAAACACATGACAGCAACTACACGCTCATCCCGCGTCGGCACCGTATTGCGCGTAACAAGCGGCAATTTCCTCGAGATGTTCGACTTTTTCCTCGTCGGCATCTATGCCAGCAATATTGCCAAGACCTTTTTTCCGTCGAACAATGAAGTTGCATCACTGATGCTGACCTTCATGACCTTCGGTGCGGGTTTCCTGATGCGACCGCTCGGTGCGATCTTTCTCGGGGCCTATATCGACAAGATCGGCCGTCGCCAGGGCCTTATCGTCACGCTGTGCATCATGGCGCTCGGCACCGTGCTCATCGCCTTCGTGCCCGGCGTCCAGACCATAGGTCTTTTCGCACCGCTTCTCGTTCTCATTGGCCGCCTGCTGCAGGGCTTCTCGGCGGGTGTGGAGCTCGGTGGAGTCTCAGTCTATCTTTCGGAGATGGCAACGCCCGGCAAAAAAGGCTTCTACGTATCCTGGCAGTCTGGCAGCCAGCAGGTTGCCATCATGGTCGCGGCCCTGCTGGGCTACGCGTTGAATTCTCTGATGCCGCAGAGCACAATGTCGGAATGGGGTTGGCGGATACCCTTCTTCATTGGCTGCGGCATCGTTCCGTTCCTGTTCTATGTTCGGCGATCGCTTGAAGAGACGCAGGAGTTTGCGGCCCGTCAACATCGCCCCACAATGACGCAGGTATACCAAACGCTGGCGGCCAACTGGGGGATTGTCCTGCTCGGTATGCTGATGGTCGTTATGACGACGGTGTCCTTCTATGCCATCACCGTTTACACGCCGACCTTCGGTAAGACCGTCCTGAAGCTCTCGGAAACCGACAGTCTTCTCGTAACGTTCTGCGTGGCCTTGTCGAATTTTTTCTGGCTGCCGGTCATGGGCTCCGTTTCTGATCGGATCGGTCGAAAGCCTGTCCTCGTGGTCTTTTCGGCGCTCGCGCTGGTGACAGCTTATCCGGTGATCGCCTGGCTCGTAGCCGCACCGAGCTTCGAACGCATGCTGATCGCCGAACTCTGGCTCAGCTTCCTTTATGCCAGCTACAACGGCGCCATGGTGGTTGCGCTAACGGAGATCGTGCCGCCGATCGTGCGGACAGCGGGCTTCTCGCTGGCCTATTCGCTGGCAACCGCGATCTTCGGGGGCTTTACGCCAGCCATCGCCACCTACCTCATTGAGGAGACTGGCGATAAGGCAGCACCGGGTTATTGGCTTGCCTTTGCAGGCGGCTGCGGTCTGGTGGCGACACTTCTCGTCTATCGCAAGGTGACGGACGGCGCACGACCCAGCGCCGTGACCGCCAAAGCGTGACGGGCGAAATCGCAAGAGGCCATGTCCGCGCTTTGTTTTGATCAGTCCCTTTCGCTGAAATTAAGTTTCAGCAGGGGGGCTGATAGAAACGCTTGAGAGCCGTCGTCTTCGCCTTTCAGATCAGAGCGGCTGCAACCGTAACCGCGGGGATCATTCCTAAACCTCCCTTATATGGTGTTCACTTGGTGCAGCGAGGGAACCCTATTTGCATGCCAGACTTTTACCGGTGCACCATTAAGGGAGTTACCAAATGGCATTCATCGAAGCAAAAGATGGGACTAAACTGCACGTCAAGGATATGGGCCAAGGTCGCCCAGTAATCCTCATTCACGGTTGGCCGCTAACTGGCGATATGTTCGAGTACCAGACCGTTGCCCTTTTGGAATCGGGCTTTCGTGTCATCACCTATGACCGTCGTGGTTTTGGCCAGTCGGGACATCCCGCGAGCGGCTACACATACGACACCTTCGCCGACGACCTCGCCGCCGTCGTCGATGGCCTTGAACTCCAAAACGTCAGCCTAGTAGGCTTTTCTATGGGTGGCGGCGAAATAGCCCGTTATCTCTCTCGCCATGGCGCGTCGAAAGTGTCGAAAGCCGTCCTCGTTGCGTCCGTTGCCGGCTACCTTCTAAAGGACGAGAGCAATCCTAACGGTGTCGATGCCAGCGTGTTTGAAGGCATGAAAAAAGACATTCGCAAAGACAGGTTCGACTTCCTGCAAAGCTTTGCCAAGACCTTTTATGGTGTCGGCCTGGTGACCAGCCCGGTCAGCCAGGGAGTCCTGGACTGGTCTTTCGTTCTCGGAGTGATGGCGAGCCCGAAGGCCACAATCGAGTGCGTTGACGCCTTTGCCAAGACCGACTTCCGTCCCGATTTTGCAGCATTTACAATCCCCACGCTCGTGATCCACGGTACGGGTGACAAGACAGTTCCTATCGATCCAACGGGTCGGGCCGCTGCCAATGGTATCGCCGGAGCAAAACTCATCGAGTATGACGGAGAACCTCATGGCCTGTTTGCGACAGTACCTGACCGCTTGAACCAAGACCTGATAGAGTTTCTTGCCTGATGTCGCAGGGTGGGCAGATGGTATGATCTGCCCACCCCATCTATCTCCGACTTCATTTCGACAGATCCACAAAAAGACTTTGAGCTCCTAGCGAGGTCTCACGACACGCGTTGAGCCGCATGTTTGTCGGCCAGTGAAATTCTCCCTAAATTGATTTCGTATGGTGAGAAATTAACTTCGTCGTTCTCTGGAACATCGCCCAATCGCTTTCGTTCTCCCACGCCTATTATAAGGCTCTAAAGGGAGAGAACGAGATGGCGACAGCCGAAAAATCTAGCAAGGAAAATAAGTCTTCGAGAACCGCCGCTAAAAAGACCGCGCGCGCGTCTGGGACCAAAAGTGCGGCTGCGAGCTCCGACGCGCGCAAGAAGCGTGCACAGGCTGTGGCAAGCAAGTCTGCCGCCAAGAAAGCGACGAGCGTCTCCGCGAAGGACGACAAAAGTCTTTCTGACCTTTTCGAGCACGCGCTCGGCGACATTTATTACGCTGAGAAAAAAATCTACAAGTCTTTGCCAAAGATGATTAAGGCAGCGGATCACCCTGAGCTGGTGCAAGCACTGACGTCTCATCGCGAAGAAACTGCCGGCCAGATCGAGAAGCTTGAGGCAATTTTTGAGCTCCTGGGCAAGCGCGCTAAAGCTGAAAAGTGCGACGCTATCGACGGAATTCTGGAAGAGAGTGAAAGCCTCTTGGAGGATTTTGGCTCGAGTGTTGCCGCAGACGCAGCAATCATCTTCAGCTGTCAGGCGATCGAGCACTACGAGATTACCCGCTATGGTTCGATGCGCGCTTTCGCAGACGCGCTCGGCATGGATGAGGCCAAGCAGCACATCGATGACATCCTAGCGCAGGAGAAAGCCGCTGACGCGAGCCTCACGGAACTTGCTGAAGACTCGGTGAATGCCGCCGCAAGCGACTACGACGAAGAGTAATCTCGTCACTCCAACAACGAGGGCTGGTCTGCATTCAGTGCGACCAGCCCTTTCGTCATCTTCCAACACATGAGCAACAAGGCCCAGCATTTATCGCTCTTTCGCCTTCTCTTCGCCACCGGTGCCGCCAGACGACGTCATTGCAAGGGTTGCAGCCCTGCGAATGGAGGAGGGGCATCTGCGTGCCAAAAGCGATATCGGAAATTTCTCATATGATCACAGACGCTTAAAGTGATTTTCTGAAAAGATGCGTGAAGGTTGCTTCTGATTTTTCTCCCCCGGGGAGAAGTGCATGTAGATCACCGGTCGGGCCAGGTCCAAGCTGGGGGCTCGACGTTCGCAACGATCGTTTCGCCGTTTTCCTTCTCCAGTGCCAGCATCTGCGCCCCATGGTGGGAGAGTGCATCAACGAGGGACTTGGCATGGCTCACTACGATGACCTGACTGCGCTCGCTGGCCGATGCAATCATGCGTGCAAGTGGTTCCAACAAGCTCGGATGCAGGCTGCCTTCTGGCTCGTTCAATACCATCAGTTCTGGGGGTCGCGGCGTGTGAAGGGCTGTTGCCAGTGCGATATAACGCAAGGTTCCGTCCGAAAGTTCTGAGGCATCGAGAGGGCGGAGAAGCCCCCGTTGACGCATAGACAGACGAAACAGACCGTCGGCAGCACCGATTTCGACGGACGACCCAGCGAAGGCATCCTCGATCGCTTCGTCGAACGCCGGTCCATTGCCGATCTCCCGCACGGTCTGAATGGCTGGCGCCAGGTCCGAACCATCGGACGCGAGCGCGACCGTGCGCGTTCCGATCCGAGGACTGCGCGCCGGAGCGTCTCGATCAATCCGGAAGTGGTCGTAAAAGCGCCAAGCCCGCATGCGTTCGCGAAGAAGAAGTAGTTCGACCGCATCGGTCGGGTCAGCGGCGCGCATCATCATGCTCTCAAAAGGCGCGAGGTCAGTGACGACAGGCCGCAGGCGACCATTTCTGTCCTGCACCAGAACAGAGGCATTGCTTCTCCGGGCAATGGCATTGTGCCTCGACAGCCTCTCGCCGACCCAGACAGCTTCCGCCTTAACGACCGGATCGTGCCCGAACAGCGACACTTCCTCCCGGTTGGCGCCGGGACCGGGGATAGGAAGACCCAGATCGATCGCATAGCCGTAGTCCTCGGATGCAAATCCAAGACGAAGTGAAATCGGACCGCCGCCGATGTTGTCTTGCATAGGTGACCGCCCTGAGCGCATTGCGACCGAGTAGCCTGATCCTCCTGCCCACATGGTCGATCGCAGACCACCCTCCGCAGCGAGGGAAGCAATTGCCTGACCCTGCGCAACGTCCGCAAGCAGACGTAGCGAACGGTATAGGCTCGACTTTCCGCTTCCGTTTGCGCCCGTTACCACATTCAATCGTTCGAGCGGAAGGACAAGACTGCGAAGTGAACGATAGCCGGATACAGCAAGGGTAATAAGTGCCATGGATGATTTGTAGCATAAAAGAGGTTTGGTTGCATGGGCGTTCACTTCGCTATCAACATGGACGCGTCGGGACACAAGTAGCCCTACGATCGGCTTGGTCGCCTCCATTTTTGGTTAGCGCGCTGCCTGAAGGTCGGGTGCTCGATGCCACGGGCTTCTTTGCTGCTCTTCTCCATCATGCTCATGATAGCATCATCGTCATCTGTCGGACTGGCCCGGCGCGATGGAAATACGGCCCCAGGAGAACAGCGTCCCCGAAGGCACGAAGGTGATAAGCCGATCGGGCAACGGATCAGGTGCGGGAAGACAAAGGAAACTATTACTGGCGAGGCTGGACGAACTGGGGCGGGCCGTGGACGGAGTGCTTGCAGAACTGGCGCCGTTATTGCATGACCCGGAGGTTGCGTGTTCGACACATAAAAGCGGAGATTGAGCGGCATTTTTCAATTTTTGGCTTTAAAGTTATTGCGGGTTCATTCGTTGATGCTATTCCTGCGTGCAGCTGATTCTGTGTTGGGGATTATGGATGAAGAAGATCGTTCCTGTGCTTCTTTTGGCCTTGCTGAGTGCTTGTGCAAGACCTTCTGATGGTCCCACTGCAGGAAACATTAGGTCAGCAACTCTCCCGAATACCAACGAGAAAATTGCGGTCATCGATCTTGCGAATGCTCCTGCTTCGACATCGAACGCGAGTATCATGTCTTACTCTGCTGGCCCCGGTCTCGCCGCATTGCGGAACACAGGATATAACGCTCAGCGTCTGCGGCGCGGAGACGTGGTCGATATCACCGTGCTCGATACGGGCGAAGATGGTCTTTTCTCGTCCACGCAGAGCAAGACGCTCAATCTTGGTCGATTCACCGTCGACCAAAGCGGCAACGTCAATCTGCCATTCGTGGGTAGACAAAGGGTGATCGACTCCACGCCAGAAGGACTGCAGAACCAGGTTGTTGCAGGATTGAAGGGATCTGCCGTTAATCCGCAGGCGGTCGTGACAGTCGTCGACAAGCCGACAAGTGCTGTGATGGTCAGCGGGGCGGTCAAAACACCAGGCAAGATCGCTTTGACGGCGCGACAGGAACGGGTTCTCGATGCGATCAGCCAAGCGGGTGGCCCGGCAGTGGCGCCGGGGGCTGCGACCGTGACGATCGTTCGCGGTCAGCAGAGAGCAAGCGCAACCCTTGATCGGGTGATGCGTGAAGATCGACAGAATGTTCGTTTGTCGCCTGACGATCAAATCATGATTGACGGCGACGCATCCAGTTTTACGGCACTTGGCGCGTTCAAGAGCGCGGGCGAATTTCAATTTGAAACCGGCAAGTTGACGCTTGCCCAGGCGGTTGGTCGTGCAGGCGGTCTTCTTGATGATCGCGCCGACTCGCGCAATGTCTATGTCTTCCGCACTGAAGAGGTGCCGCTCCGTTCGGTCGGTCCGACTGCGTCCAAGGAACGTGCCGAAATTCTAACGCAGAAACGCCCTGTGATTTACCGTGTGAACATGCGTGACGCTTCCAGCATTGCGCTGATGCAGATGTTCCAGATGCAGAAGGGTGATGTTCTCTATGCCAGCAACGCGCCGCTTGTTGATGCCGCCAAGCTGTTGACGGTGTTCCAGAAGAGCATACCGACAGCAGCAGCGCCTCAGCCGGGAAGCGCGAACTGAGCACGTTAGGCTAACCAGCCGGAAGGCGACAGCGCCGACTTTTAGCCTGATATAATGTCCAGAATCTCCCGAGCGCTTTGCGGCCGGTCTTCTGGACGCAACTGGCAGCATTGCTTTATCAATTCGCTCCAGATTGACCTCGGCGCATTTATTTTGCTTGCGAGCTTTTCGGCCAGCTTTCCAATGGCATAGATATCGTGAGACGGATGGGCTTCCTCCCCTTGCAACTGCTCGGGAGCTGCAAATTCTGGCGATCCCGCGCGCTTTATGCCGATATCTCGATGCCTGGACCCTATCGGAATGGCGATGCCGAAGTCTCCAAGCAGCGACTGTTCGAAATCGTCTCCATGCAGGAAAATGTTGTTCGGCGCCACGTCGCAGTGAACAAGGCCCTCTCGATGTATCGTGTCGAGTGCAAGGAGAACGCTTCTCACGATCGTTGAGGCTTCTCGTTCATTGAGCAGTTGCTCTTGTGATAGAGAAGCAAGTGTGAGCGGACGCCATGGCATCACTAATCCCGGTCTGCCATCCTCTAGACGTAACAAGGCTGATGTCTCGAGGATGTTGGGATGCCTGAAACGCAGTCCCATTTCTGCCTCTCGACGCAGGGATTGTGCAATAACAATGTCGTCGCGGCAAGTTGGTCGCAGCGTCTTGAGCGCGTGCGACGTGCCGAGATCGATATGGCGCAGATGCAGGACTTCTGTGCGTTCGCTCGTGAAGGTGACCGTCTCGA
The DNA here is from genome assembly GCF_052046015.1 of Agrobacterium sp. 22094. Classification (NCBI taxonomy): domain Bacteria; kingdom Pseudomonadati; phylum Pseudomonadota; class Alphaproteobacteria; order Hyphomicrobiales; family Rhizobiaceae; genus Agrobacterium; species Agrobacterium sp. 22094. The sequence goes on from NZ_JBQEPX010000004.1 coordinate 281,221, forward strand.
CAAGGAAGGTGTTTGCGATCCGGCCAAAGTTTTGCGCGTAGATCGTGGATGCGTTTCGGTCGAGCGCGTTGCGGATCTGGTCGAGCAATTCCAATGCATCCTGGGGTGGGCGCAGGCCTTCGTTCCCCTGCTGAATGGCGCGCCAGAGATCGGCATATCGCTGCGCTACCAGGCCCTGATCATTGCTGCTATCTCGGCACACGGTCGTGCCCAATCACGATGGCGCTGATATTGTCTCTTGCGGTCTCGATCAGCGCTTCCTGTATGAGCGCTTCGGCGCAGTCCTCGATCTTGGTTTCGGACAGAAGTTCAGCGACCACCCGTTCCTTCAGTTGCTGGACGAGCGGAAAACTGCAGAGCAGCAACCTGTCGCTCCACCCCCAGTTTTCCCGAATAATGTCGGGCCGGAATTGCTGCGAGTGCCCGATATATTGCGCCAAAGTTCTTTTCATTCCGACAATCACGTGGTCGCGTGTCAGCGGATGCATGGTTCCATCCCTCAAAAGATAGGCTCGCGCATCGCCCGACCACAAGACGGTGATCGTCTGATCGAAGATTGATGCCGCAACGACGCTTGCTCCCGGACGCAAAGCGCCTTCGCCGACCTGTCGGGACAGAAGGAGACTGTTGACAGTACCGAGTTTCCCTCTGATCGTCTGTGGATCGACGCTATGCTCGCTGCCTGCCGTCACATCGGCAAGAAGGTTTACGGTCAGCCGGGCTGCTTCGGCTGCCGCGTGGCCTTCTCCTATGCCGTCCGCGATGGCAAAGAGCGGAGGTTGACTGGATACGAAGAGCGAGTCCGCGTTGGCCGACAGTTTCGTTCCGGCATGCGTCGCATAGCTGTAGATGATCGGGGTCGACGTAACAGGTTTCGCTGCAAGCGGGAGAGCAACCGGCGCTTTGGGCGCAAGTGTCGGGGACTTGGCCGCGCCCACTTGCTGCTGCTTTTCGGAGTGAGGGGCAGGCTCTGGCGGAAGCTTGTTATCCTGGAAAAGCTTGATGAAATCTGCCGTGCCGGGCCTGCCGTCCAGCTTCACGCCCTTCGGGCGGCGGGTTTCCGCGTCGATCTGCCACCAGAGGCTCGTCGGTTTGTCGCGGTTGTGTGTCGGAACTGGAGCATCATCGTCCTCCTTGGGTTTGGGGAGGCGAAGCCGCTTGATCGCTGTGGTGAAGCGGTTCATGTCGAAATCCTCGGACATCGAGGTTTCAGCCAGAGCCTCTGCAGCCATGAACCAGGTTTCGTCAAGATAAAGCGTTCTTGGGTGCAGTCGAAATCTGGCAAGTTGCGCCAGAACCACCAGCGGATATCTTCGACCGACGCGGTCCCGGCTCGGCAGCAAGACGCCGACATAGGCGGCATCGCCCCACACGCCGATCTCGGAGATAAATCGCGTCGGCGGCGCGTTGGAAAAAACGGAGGACCAACGCGCACCGTATTGGTCGGCGCATGCGTGCATGCCAGCTCTTAGCCACTCATCCAGTCTTGTTATGAACTCACGGTCCAGGCCCTCGGAAATGAAATCTCCGTGGCTTGGTACTTTGCCGAAAAAGCCGATACGGTCGCTGTCCGACGCCGCAACGGCCGGCTTTGGATCTGGCTTAGTCATCAGCCAGGCGTGATCTGTCTTCGGTTGTTGCCGTCATTGCGCATGAAGTTCCTCTCCTTGATTGGTCTTCTCACCTCTGGTCAAAATTGCGTCGGGCAGGAAAATTGCGACAGCGCATCCAACCTGAAGGGGTTAAGGACAGATCCGAACTGAATGTCGAACTCCGCGGTCTGCCCGTCATTTTCGAAGCGCGCCCGGAGGATGTCGCCCGTCTGGGCCTCGATTGTCGCATCATCGAACAGCCGGAAGGGAGACCAATCGCCGTTTTCAGTCTTCGCCTGCTGCCAGCCGCCTGGCTGAAATGCGATGCGAGACAGGTTGGCGGAATTCTCCTGAGAAGGCCAGTGGATTGATTTCGCCTGGATTGGACCGTGGTAATAAACCACCCGTTCTCCTTCAATTTCCAGCATGACAGCACTGGACTGCTCGCTGAGCGAGACCGGCTTCACATTGATCGAAACGACCGGCACCTCGCTGCCATTCGGGAAAAATGCCCGAGAAATTTTGTCGGCATTTTCGAACTGGGCGATGGCTTCACTTGGAATCCCCGCCGAGCCAAAGGTGCCCTTCCAGCTCCACGGCGCCGTCGTCTTGTCGACAAAGGGCTCCATCCGCTGCTTGAAGAAAGTCTGGAAGACACCCTTCGGTCCGAAAAGCCTGGTAAAGTCCGCCATCGCCACATCTCTCGAGGATGCCCGGTCAAATGGGTATCGTCCGGCAACGACCGACGAGCACAGCGACGCAGAGTCCGAAGCCCAAAGATCGGCGATGCGGCTGCGTGCGGATTTCACCGCAAGTGATCCGACATCTGCCGCAATGCCAGCGATCCAGACGTCCAGCGGGGCAGGCAGTTGCCGCGCCTGTTGCAGCAGGTCCTGATTGGACTTGGTCAATTGACTGTCAACATCGAAGACCTTCGCCACCTCGTCCGAGGTGGTGGAAGAGCGTGCCAGCTGTTCGTTGAGTGTCTTCAGATTGGCGAGAAGTTGTTCGGATGGAGTACCGGCTGTCTTGTTCTCTGCCGACTGTGCGTCCGCTACCGAGGCCGCGGATTTTTCAGCCAGCATATCGCGCAGCCGTGCATAGGGATCGACGGCATTGACCGTCGCCGAAAGGATCGTCGCCGTTGCGTCGCCATCGGCAGTGGAGGCGAGCGTGGTAAGGTTCGCGCCGGCATTCGGCCGTAGATCGGTTGCATCGGCAATGGACTTGGCTGCCTCCACGACGATATTCCGGTCGTTTGCCAAAATCCGCGTGGTCTCGACGGCATCACCCAGCGTTTGCGATGGCTTCACCCGGATGTCCGAGAGCACATCCGCCCAGCGCTTTTCGAAACGGTCGAAGTAGATCTGCAACGCGGCCTCAGCCACCTGTTCCACAGTCGCGCCACGCACGGCGTCATCCGAGCCTCGAACCCAGGCTTCGGAGAGTGCCACGCGCGAGGCATAGGCTACTTGCGGGATTACCACATTGCGATAGCCATCCGCCGTGAAAAGACCTTCGATGCCGTCCACCATGGGTGTCTTGCTGCGGCGCTCGAAGGCGCGCTCTCCGAGCGGCCCGAAAGCTGCGGCTGGTGTCCACTCCGGCAGAGCCCGCGCTTGCGGCAAGCCTGCGAGGATGTCGTAAGCACGTGCGCTGACGCCCTGGTCCTTGATCGTCTCACGTGCCTTCGCAATCAATCGGGCATCGAGTTCGATGGGAGCGAGATTCCCATTGGCGAGGGCGCGGGCATGGTCATTAAGGGAGGCGCGCGCTGCCGCTCTCCCGTCGCCAGGATAAAGAGAAGCAAACATGTCTTCAGCCTGCACCGTCATGAAATCGCGATCCAGACCGCCAATCCCGCCCAGCATGCCGTACAGTTTCAGCGAATTGAATGTTCGCGTGACGTCCTTCTCGTCCTCCAACTGCTTCTGCAATTGCACGATCATGCGCGGCAGAAGAAGGGCGTTGAGGGCGCGCTGATAGGCATCCCTCTGGCGTCCGGCGATCTTGTCCTTCTGATCGAGGCCAAAGCTGATATTCCACAGACGGTCCTTGGAAAAGCCAGAGCTGGCATCCCGCAGATTGTCCAAAGCGGGCATGATGCGCAGAAAATCCGCGTCGGACACATCCCGCACCGGAATGCCCTGCACCAGCCGTTCATAGGTGTCGAGCTTCTGATCCGCTTCGGCAAGCGCCTGGGTGTTTGAGTAGTAGGTACTGATCCAACCTGTAAAGACGATCGCGGCGACAATTGCTGCTGCACCATAGGCCAGACGCCGAACCAGATGCTGGCGCCCCGACAGGCGTTTGTCGCGCATGACGAGCGCTGCTTCCGGGAAGATAACATCCTTGAACAGGCGTGACAGGAAGTAGCTTCGTCGCGTCCGCGTCGTTGCGATGTCCGTCTCTTCTTGGGTACCCGAAGCAAAATAGACGCCGCGCAGAAGCGGTGCCTCGATGAGGGGGGAACTGGCACAAAGTTCAGTCAATGCCTCGTGCAAGCGATCCTTCAACTTGGCAAGTTCTGCCGGGAAGCGGAAGATGCGCCCGCGGATCTCTGTATTCTGCTCCTGCTGCAGCCGCTCGATGAGCATGGCATCCACACGCTGTTGAAGAAGCTCGAATTCTTCCAGGAAGCGTTGGGGCAGAGACTGTGAGGTGTAGCTTTCGTCCAGCTTGAAGGTCGTGCCCCATACCTGCTGGCGGTCAGTCTTGTTGAAGCCATCGAAGAATTCGACGAAACCATCCAGAAGGTCGGCCTTGGTCAGCACCAGATAGACCGGGACGCGCGCGTGGAGATATTCGTCGAGCTCGGACAGGCGCTGGCGCAGCGAACGAAGTTCCTGCCGCTGTTCTTCCGGATCGCGGGTCAGAAGATCGTGGATCGATAGCGTTACCAATGCGCCGTTGATCGGCTGCGAACGGCGGTAGCGACGAAGCAGATTGAGGAACCCCTCCCAGCCGGCTTTTGAGGACCCATCCAGATCATCCTGCGTCGTATAGCGACCGGCGGTGTCGATCAGGATCGCTTCGTCGGAGAACCACCAATTGCAGTTTCGCGTTCCGCCAACGCCGCGGACCGCGTTTTCTCCAATTGCGTCACCCAAGGGAAATTGCAGGCCGGAATTTGTCAGTGCCGTGGTCTTGCCTGAGCCCGGAGCACCAAAGATCACATACCAAGGGAGATCGTAGATATAGCCGAAGCGCTTTTTGGTGATGCGGCGTAGAAGCGCCAGCGCTTCCTTAAGCCGCGTCTGGATTTCGCCGACTTCTGCGTTGCGATTGGCCAACGCCTCCTGCTCGAGGCTGTCGATCAGTTCCTTGTCCTGTTTGCGGGCGCGCAACAGGGCGATGGTGATATATACGACCCAGACGAGGAGAATGACGCCGATGGCGATAAGCCGCGCCTGCGTCGTGCCGAACGGTTTGAAATTTCCAAAGGCGACGAGATAGCCGTAGAACCAGATGACGACGCAAAGGGCAATGGCCCACAGAAGCGAGATGAAGCGACGCCCGACGAGCGAGGCGTAGCTCTCGACATAAGCCCGGATTGTATAAAAATAACTCAGCGGATTCATTGCTGGGCTCCTGGCTGCTGTCCCGGCGTCGTGGTGATGGTTGGCGAGAGAATGCCGGCGTCGCTCAGTTTCTCGTCTGGGTTGGTCAGCACCATGATTTCAGTGCGGCGGTTCATCTCCCGTCCCTCGGACGTATTGTTGTCCGCGATCGGATCGCTGTCTGCGCGTCCCTCGGTCAGGATTGCTTCCGGGCCGGTAAATTGGGCAAGAAGATCGCCGACGGCTTTTGCGCGCGCTTCGGATAGGTGCCAGTTGGACGGGAACTGAACGGTTTTGATTGGCACATTATCCGTGTAGCCGATGACCACGGCGCGGAATTTCTCGGCCGACAATGCCCCGCCGATGCGCTGGATTAGATCGCGGAACTTCGGGCTCACCTCGGCGCTGCCTGTCTCGAAGAGGCCGGAATTGTTGATGCGAACTCTCAGACGTCCGTTCACTTCGGCCAGCGTCACCAGCTTCTGCTGGACTTCTGGCTCGAGGAACTCCATCAGCTTTTGAAGCCGAGTTGGCTCAGGCGGCTTTATCACTGGCGGTGCTTCGGCGACCTTCGGTGCTTCCTCCTTAGCCTGAGGCGGTTCGGGCGGGGCAGGCGGTACTGCAATCAGCACGCTCGGTGTTTGGGTTGGCGGTAGCTTGGCAAGGCGCTCGAATGTCGCATCGGAGGCGTCGTTGAGTGACAGCGTGAAGAAGAGATAGCCAAGTGCAAAGGCGAGTGCCAAAAGCGAAAGCAAGGTCCACAGCGCCGACATGGTTTTCAAGGGCGTATGCCGGGCTTCCACGCCCTGCCAGTGGGGAGAAAGTTCGCGTTCGAACACGCCATATTGGCCGATCAGTGTCTTATAGAGACTTTCACGGATGCGGGCGAGTTCCAGTGCGCCTTTGGGAGAAACACGGGTGCGTCCTTCAAATGCAAGCGAAAGGCACAGATAGATCAGCAGCAGCAGGTCCTTGTTGGCGCCAGGCGACTGATGGAAATGATCCAGAATATCGAAGACGCGATCGCCGCCCGTCACGTCGTTGTGGAAGGTGGAGACGAGGCCTGAGCGCGCCCAACCAGCCCTGACACCCCAGGGCTTGCTGAGGATCACGTCGTCCACAGTGGCGCAGACGACATAGTGGGCGGCTCTGGCACGTTCAGGGCTGATCCGAGCGGACGCAAGGTCGCGTTCATAGCGCGTAATGGCTTCGAGGCAAGCGCGGCGTAGATGGTCCGGATCCGGCTGCACATCGCTGAAACGAAGCACGTGGGCAAGGTTGAGCAGCGGCGCGGCAGATTGCACCAGCGTCGGCACCTCCTCTCCACCGAAACGGAAGTTCGACAGCAGAGAATCGATCGGCAATGCGCCCTTTTCGCCGTGCGGTCGCTCGACCGGGTCGGTGGGCTCGATGATGTCGTCAAGCAACGCCGCCATATTGCGGGAATTCTGATTGCGTAGACGGCTTTCCTCGGTAATTTCCACCACCGTCGGCAGATCCTGCCATGAGGAGGACTTTTGGTCACTCATTCGCGTAACGCCCACATTTCCATCTCAAGTCCGGGGAAATCGCCTGCCAGATGCAGAGCGATTGCGCCGGATGTCTCGAGTTGTTTCCACAAGGGTGCCTTGGTATCGATTTCGAAATAGATGGTACCGGAGCGATAAGGGAGCTGGCGTGGCAGGACCGGCAGCGAGCGCACCGGAATACCGGGCAGCGCAACATTGACCAGCTCCGAGATCCGCTCGACCGGCCCGACCTTGATCTGCGCTGGCAGCCGGCGGCGAATGTCTTCGGCTGGCATGTCGGCCCGCACCGCAAGCACGAAGCCTGCATCGCGGAGAAGCCCGCGGTCGTGGATCGTTCCGACCCGTACGCCATGGCGACGCTCGACGAGCTCGATTGCGACGGCGGCCTGTTCGAGTACCGCAGAGAGCGATGCTCGCAGGTCATCGAAGACAGCGGCAAAACTGGCTTTCAGATCGTCATGGCGGTAGGGCAGAAAGTCCGTGGCGCGCTTCTTCTCCGTTGTGAAGGTGGCAAGCTCGCCGGCGAGCTGGAGGCACTCTTCATAGAAGCGGATCGGATGCATACGCGTGGCGTTAGCCGCAAGATGGGCCAGCAGCGGATCGGCGCGATTCAGGATTTGCAGTAGAAAGTAATCGCCGACTTCCGCCGTGCCACGGATCGTCGGGTCGCCGATGCGTTCGGAGATTGCCTGGGCGCGATGGCGAACGATGCCGAGAAGCTCCGTCATCAACTCATTCAGGCGGGATGACGCTGCGCAATTGAGGCTAGGCGGGATAAAATCGGGATCAAGAATGACGGCACGATCGGATCGCACTTCGATGACGCGCGCCAGTCCTATCAAATCATAGCCGGAGACATCGTCGCCGGTCTTCAGGAATTTCAGGCTAAGGCGACCGACATCGATCGGCGCGACGAAATCGGTATCCACATTGGCGTCCGTCGCCTCGTAGCTCGAGGCGACGAAACGAACACTGTTGGTCTCAGGCCTCGGAATCGATGACATATCGGCCTTACCGGGTCGGCGCGCCGGAAGCGCCAGATAGAGGGTGGCGTTCTTGACCGTCTCGTCCAATTCCAGGGGAGGAGGAAGGTCGGTATCTCCCGGAGCTTCGAATGGTGTGCCGTCAGGTAGTATCCCTCGAATATTCGAAAGCGCGAACTGGCCGATCGCAAGCGCGCTGCGGTCCACGCCGACTTCCGCGATGCCCCAAGGATAGGCTGAAAGGTTGCGCGTCGTGTTGCGCACCAATCGCTCGGTCCAGCGATCGGACTGCTGGAAATGTTGAACGCGAAGGAACATTCCTTCGCTCCAGGCAACGCGATTCTCATGCCTCATCTTGCTTGCTCATCCCCTGATACTGTGATTTTTTGCTCGTCGTATCGTCCAGCTCCATGGCCTCTCCAAGCGCGGCGCGCTGTAGGAATTGCCGGACCGACAACTGGCGTCCGTTTTCTTCGAATTGCTTTTTGTAGAAGGCCCAATAGTCTGGTCCGGAAAATATGCCTCGCCAGTCTTTGCGCTCGATCTTTGAGCGTAGATCGTTGCCGAGATCGGCTTTCGCCTCCAACAATCTCGGTTCCAGCCTTTGCGTGGAGACACGCATCAGATTGTCGAGTGAGATTGAAAGAAGTCTCTGTTGTCGCACCAGTGTCTCGAGCCGTGCAGCCACACTGGTATGTTCCACATGGCCATCCAGCTCATCCTCAATGCCGAGGGCTGCGAGGCTGTCTGCACACGCCTTCTCCAGTTGTGACATTAGTTCAGTGAGACCGCTGTCGGACGGTAAGGCAACGGATTCCACGGGTTCGGCACCGAGCACCTGATCAGGCTCGGTAAAAATGGTGTCGAAGTCGTCACGCGTTGGGGTGACGGGCCGTGAGACCTTGACCGGAGTGTTCAGAGCATCCGTATGCTCGTGCCTGCTGCTTTCCGCCGGCGCTTCATTCCAATCGTCCGGCAGGATGGCTCCAATGCCCGTAGACGAGGGCGGCCCGCTCCAGCCGATCTCCACATTGCGGGAGATCGATTTCCCCTTTTTGGGGACATTGTAATTGATGTCATCCTGCCAGTCGTCATTGGCGATAGCGTTACCAAGCACTCCGCTGGCCGAGCGCCCCGCCGGCGCGATATCGGAAAGAATGGCGGAGATCGTCAATTGTTCGTCGCTGACCCTCAACGCCTGGTCAGGATCGCCGAAATCCATGTCCGGTTCGCCCATAATGGCGACTTCGAAGGTTTGGCTGCCGATATCGATCCGCGAGCCGTTATTTAAGGGCGCCGATTGGCCTTCGAGCAGCAATCGACCATCGACCATTGTGCCATTCGCGCTCTGATCGATGATGGAGAAGCGCTGCCCCTCGCGCATCAGGGTGCAGTGAAGCTTGGAGACGCGCCGTTCGCCATCAACGATTTGCCAGTCGCAGTCGTTGGATCGGCCGAGCATGCGCTTGCCGTGTTCGAAACTCCAGCGCGACGGCTGGAAGCGGCCATCCGGTTGCTTTTCCTTCAGCACCAGTTTCATGCTTTAGCCCCCAAACGATCGAGCGCAATACCCTCGCGTTCGGTCACGATCGCATCCGCGCTGTCTTTGTCCGCAGGTGCTATGCGCGCCCAGCTATTCCAGCCAAGCCGTGCGGGCGTATCTGACTGGCCGAGCTGACAGAAGGGGATATCTTCTTTTCTCAGGATCACCTGCACATCGAATTCGAGTGCGCTGCCGGTGAAAAGCCGCGTCAACGCGAAGATTTCCGAGAGACGGTGGGAGCCGGGCGAAAGCGCCAGATAATCGGCGTAGCCGACCGGCCCGATGACGATCCGGAAACCGCCGGCGAAATCCTCAATACTGCTTCCGGCTGTCGTGTTCTGCCCCAAAAGGAGCCCGCCGTGCTGGCCCAACTGGCTCTGCTCATGGCTTGGGATCGATACCCACCGGCGCCGGAACTGTTTGACCTTAACAGGTAGCCCCGTGAACTCACAAAGTATCGAGGTCAGCCCCGTTGCATTTCTGGTGCGGTTAGCAAGCAGGCCGCTGAAGCGAAGCAACACATCCTGCTTCACGCCGGCTTTTTGTGCGGTACCCATTGTGCCGAAACCCGTCAGGGACAGTAGCGTCCTGCGAAATGCACTTGCTCTGTGATTGTCCGACCAGCGAAGTCCGCGTGCCAGCCGGTATTTTTCCGTCGCAGAAACAAAGAGTTCACTGAAACGGGTAGCAAATAGGTTGAAGAAGCTGGCAAGCGCCTTGGAGCGATTGCGCTCTTCTCGCTGAAGGAGTTCATTATAGGCGGGAGGCAATGAGCCGAGCGGTCCGACGATAGGAGCAAGTGCGGAGCGCAGGTCCGCATCCGCACCCTTTTTGCGGAAGCCACCGACGAAAGCCGTGATAGGGCTCGTCCCGCCGTGCGCGCCGACAGTCAGTTTCTCGGCGTCGGCGATGTGCTGTGCCACACGAAACGCCGTCGGTGGATCGAAACGACCGGGATCGCGGCTGAGGAGCGTTTCCTGTTTTTGCTTGAGGCTTTCTGCTTGGGTTTGCATGGGCTCTCCTAAAGCAGCGGGCGATCTGCCGCGCGCGCAGGCCATCGGGCAATCGGCTCGGAATGGCCACGCATGGTCACGGTCAGGCGCGTAAAGCTGTTGATGGAGGTATAGAGACCAAAGAAATGGTTGAGAACATTGGCAAAGACATAGGCTGCTGCCCTGTCGATCAGCGATGGATCGAACTCTACCGTCACATCCGTTCCGGGCACCATAGCGGAACCAAGTCGCGCGTGGGAATTTTGCGCCTCGACGTTGGAAATTGAATCGACCAGCTGACGCGTTTCGGGCGAATCCCGAAAAGCATAGAGCGACAGAATGTCTTTTAGCGGCGCGCCACCATTGTCGAACAGAGAGAGATGGTTCAGCAGCAGGTGTGAGATCAGGCGCCATTCGCGAGCAGTCCGCTCGTTCATGCGAATGGCGGGTGTAGGCGGCATCAGCGCGTGGATAGACTGAACTGCCTCGTTACCGGCAGAGAGTTGCAAGTAGGGGTGTCCGCCGCCGAAGGGCAACTGGCTCGGCAGTTCGCGGTTGATGCACAGCGTATCGACACTGGCGACAATATCGATCGGCCCCAGCGGTCCGCGCTTCTCGTCGACAAAGGCAATATCGGTGTCGGAAGAAGCATCATCCTCATCGAAGCGGCGGTAGGTTTGCCAGAAGACATTCGAACCGTTGCTTTTCTGCGTGCGGCCAAAGAACGGTGATGTCTTCTCGACCTGCCCGTCGCGGGTTGTGAGTTGGACATTCTCGACCGAGTAGATTTCGCGCGTGCGCTGACGGCGCGCGTCCGGCAAGAGCCGATACTCCGTCCTCGTCCCGTCTAGGCTCAAAGGCTCGCAGCTTTGCTGAAAGAGATTGATGACTGGGGATGCGTTCAACACCAGATCCTTGGCTGAGACCATGCGTTCAAGCCTAGCATCTGCGGTGTTCAAATAGATGTAGAGCTCGCAGTCGCCACCGGGCCAGCGGTCGAGCCCGTCAATGTCGATGAACAGGAACTTTTGCGGTAGCGCAAAGAATTCCGTGAGGAGACGGTAACCATCAAAGCTGTTTGGGGGATAGGGCAGCATGGCTTGGTCGCGCGCAAAGCCGGAAGGTTTTAGATTGTTCGCAGGAAGGAAAACCGCCTGCGGATCATCCGCATGGCGTGCCAGCGCCATTCCGACGCAATTATTGGCGAGCAATTCATATAGCGCTGTCGCTTGTTGCCAAGCCGAGGAAATGAACAGTTGTAGCTTCGCGAGCCCCATTTCCTGAAATGTAGAGGGCCTCGGAGAGGTGGTACGCAGTGAGATCCGCAAGCAGCTCGCTGCACCTGCCGACGCGGTTGAAAACGGCGCATCGATAGGTTGGCCGGAAAGCGTTGCTCCAGAGATGGCAAGAGGCGTGATTTCAACATCCTGCGTGGTGCGGAAGCGGCAGCTTTCGCCATTAATGGGCTCTGCCAGAATCTCACTATGGCGCGCGAGCCTCTGAACCGTCGCAAGTGTAGCGCCTGGCTCGAACTGTACGACGCTCATGGACGGCAGCGGCGCCAAATAATGGGGGTAAAGCGTTTCGAGCAGACTGTCGGAAAGCTCAGGAAATTCATCATCCAGCTTTTGGCGCACGCGAGCGGCGGAATAGGCAAAGCTTTGGATCAAACGCTCGACATGGGGATCGTCGGCGACATCTCCTGTCATGCGCAGCCGTCCGGCGATTTTGGGAAAGGCCGCCGCAAAGCGTGATGCCCGCTTTCTCAGTGCATAAAGCTCATCATTGTATTTATCGAGAAAACCATCAGCCATTGGTGGTCTCCACGAGGAAACGCTGTGTCGATGGATCTATCTTCGATTCAAAGCTGATCGGAGGCATCCCCTCATGCAGTCGAAACGTTGCCTGGATCCTCATGCGCAAGGCGCGCTCGCCCTCCATACGGTTCTTTAGGATCGTAACCCGCACATCGGAGAGGCGGGTCTCGAACATGGAAATGCGACGCTCGATGCTTTGCGCAAGCTTATCCTTGGACGCATCCGTCACAAGATTCGCCGACAAGACGCCGTCCATGCCATAGGAAACCAGCGCATCATTAAGTTCTTTAAGCGCGCCCGGTGGGCCCGAGGGACTTCGGCGGGTGTTGAGAAGTGCCTCAAGGTCGCGGCGTATCACTTCACGCATCTCCCTGACTTGATCCGAGAGGCTGACAAGCGGATCGGCCTCCATGTCGGGCGCATCGTCCAGCAGCCTGTCCAGCACGGAGCGAGATAGGGTTCTCTGCTTCGGCCGATATTGCTCCAGCGGATCAACCACGCGCGGATTTCCTTTCACTTGACTGGGGTGCCGCGGAAATTCTTGTGATTTCGTGGAATGGCACGAGGTCGTCGCCGATCAACAGGCATCTCTGACCCTCACCCGTGACAAGTGGGCTGCTTTCCTCGTCCCAGCGTGTTTCTCGGCCAAGCAGCAGAACAGCCGCCTTGTCCGCCCCGTGATAGATCGCGGGCAAAAGCACCGATGCCACGGCGCCATCCTTGAGCGTCAGCTCGCCATCGCGATAAGCGAGGTCGCGCGGACGCGTCATCGGCCCGATCGTGAGAGTTTCAATGCGGTCAAACCCGATCCACAGATACCTGCCGCCATTGGTCAGAACTTCAAGTGCATGCGGAACACGATCGTCAAGGTCACGGATATCACTGGCCTTTTTGCCATTGACGACGATCGATACGTCGCCTCGTTTCTCATCCAGCTCGCTCAAGGCGTCAGCGGCTTCGATAATGTTGCTCTCACGTGCGGCGATATTCGCCTTAATCGCCAGTTGATCAAGTTCACTTGGTCCGCCAGGGAATTCCGGTACGGCGGCGTTTTCGAACCACGCCTCCCGCGCCGCCATGGCGCGCAAATGCTGGCGCAACAGCGAAAATCCGACACTGTCCTGCGGCGAGAAGGTCGCAGCCAGGTTACACTGCGCGTCGGCCTTTTCGTAATCGCGGACCAGAATTAAAAGATCGATGTAGAGGTGTCTGGCCTCCTTGTCGGACGGTGACGATTTGACCTTATCCCTCGCGAGTTCAAGGGCGGTCGCGACCTGGTTCTCGTCAAGAAGATCGGAAATGTCGGCGCGCAATGTCATGCGGAGATCCTCTTAGGCTCGGCCGGTGTCCACGATGGGGACGCAGACGGTACCGCCGTCTCGGCGATCAGATGGAAGCTGGTGGAAACATCATCCAGCTGGAAGTGCGGCTGGATACGCACGGTACAGGAGAAACTTCCGGGTTTGCCGGGGATCTCGAAGACGCTGATGCCAGCCGAGCGAAGTGGGTAACGTGTTCTCAGCGCCACCTCAGCATCATCGTTTCCGAGCGTGTAGGATGACAGCCAGGTTTCGAGTTTGCGTTCGATCGCGGTTGCGTCGCTAAGTTGACCGATATCGTCACGCATGATGACTTTGAGATAATGCGAGAAGCGGGAGGCACAGAGCACATATTGCAGCATGGCGGCAATGCGGGCGTTCTGTCGTGCGCTTTCGCTTGAGTAATGCCCTGGCGCATGCAGCGATTGGTTGGCATTGAAGATTGCCACGCTGGACAAATACGTGGTGGAGATCGGGACGAGTCCGAGATCGGAAAATTGCTGCTCTTGGCCCGTCGACAGTTGCACCTCGACCGGTGGCTGCGCGGAGAGCCCATTGCTTTCCAGCCCGAAGTCGAGCGGTGGCAGTTGGTAGGGGGATAGCATTCCTCCATCAACCGTGTCCTGCGTGACACCACGTATGTCGGCAAACCAGCCGCTATCGATGAAGTTTCGCACGACGACCGTGCCGAAGGCGAAGGCTGGATTGCCCCACAGAAGTGTCGCGCCGTCCTCGGCGATTTGTTCCTGGAACGGGAAGGGATCGCTGCGGCGTCGCGAAAAAGGCCGATAGGGCGATCGCAACAGAATGCGCGGGGCGACGAGGCCGATGAAGCGGGAGTCGTCACGGGCACGCAGCGCGTTCCACCTCAGCCGGGATTTTTCCTGTCGAAGCCAGGAAAAATCATGGACCCTGCTCATCTCTGAGAAATCCTGCAATCCGACGGCTTCGGGAGAAGCGGCGGCGATGAAGGGGCAGAAGGCAGCGGCTGCGACCATGCCGATCTGCGAAAGTGCCGTCACGCAGTCGACACCGTCCCTGGTATCCGGCGAGAAGGCGTAATCTCCGATCAACAGGCCGATCGGCTCGCCACCCGGCATGCCGAATTCCCGGTTGTAGACGATCTCGAACAATTGGCTCTGGTCGAAGTCGGTTGCTTTTTCGAGATTGCGGGCAAGCTCCCTCCAGCTGGCATTCAACAGCTTGACCTTTACCTCATCGCTGCGCGATGCCTCACGCACGATCATGGCAAGCCCGCGCCATCTCGCTTCCATCGCTTGAAACTCGCGATGGTGCAAAATCGCATTGACCTGCTCGTTCAGCGCCTCGTCAATAAAGGCGATGAGCTGATCGACCAGACTGCGGGTGTCCGTGAAGGACCTTGGCGCCATGAGCAACGCTCCGAGGAATGCTTTGGACATATGGCAGGCATATGTCCAACATGGTTCAGTTCTTGGACGGAATGCGAGCGACCATGCGAAGCGAGGTCGTGAGTTCTTCCATCTGCAACCATGGACGCATCCACGCCACCGCGTTATAGGCACCCGGTTTGCCTGGAACTTCCTGAACGGTCACCTTTGCCTCACGCAGCGGATATTTGGCACGGCTCTCCTCGCCCGCCTGCTCGTTGGCATTGACGTAATTGGAAATCCAGCGATTGAGCCAGACTTCACAATCGGAAGCTTCCATGAAGGAGCCGATCTTGTCGCGACCCATGACCTTGAGATAATGGGCGAAACGAGAGGTCGCCATGATATAGGGCAGACGAGCCGACACGGCGGCATTGGCAGTTGCCTCCGGCCGGTCGTAAAGCTTCGGCTTATGGGCCGTCTGAGCGCCAAAGAACACGGCATAATCGGTGTTCTTGTAGTGGCAGAGCGGCAGGAAGCCGAGCTTGCCCAGTTCGGCATCGCGACGGTCGGTAATGCCGACTTCGGTCGGGCATTTGAGGTCCAGATCGCCGTCATCACTGGAAAACACATGCATGGGCAGATTTTCAACCTTGCCGCCATTTTCCGCACCGCGGATTGCCGTGCACCAGCCATGCTTGGCAAAGGCATCGGTCAGCTTGGTCCCCATGACGTAAGCGGCATTCATCCAGCAATATTCGTCGTGTTTCAGGTCGCCATTCGGCGCTCCTCTTGTTTCGTCGTAGTTAAACTCGTCAACCGGGTTGGTCTTTGGGCCATAGGGCATGCGCGCCAGCACGCGGGGCAGAGCGAGCGTCACGAAGCGGGAATCGTCGCTTTCGCGGAAGCTGCGCCATTTTGCATATTCCACCGTGTCGAAAATCTTTTCGAGATCACGTGGACGCGCGAGATCGCGATAATCCTCGAAGCCGAACATTCGCGGGCTTGCTGCCGAGATGAAGGGTGCGAACGCCGCAGCCGCAATGGCGGACACACCTTGAAGCGTTTGGACATCATCAAAGGAGTTGTCAAACTCGTAGTCGCCGATGAGGGCGCCGATCGGCTCGCCGCCCGGCGTACCGAACTCGTCTTCATAGATCGATTTGAAGAGGCGCGACTGATCGAACTCCACTGCCTTTTCCAGGTCGCGGGAGATTTCCCGTTTACCGGCATTGATCACGCGGATCTTGAGATTTACGCTCGTCTCGGAATTCTTGACCAGGTAATTCAGCCCGCGCCAAGTCCCCTCCAGTTTGGCGAATTCCGGTGCCTGCATGATTGCCGCTAACTGCTCCGAAATTGTCTTGTCGAGTTCGGCAATCGCGTGATTTAGCGTGACCGTCAGATTGCGGTCGTATTTGACCGTTCCCTTCAAGGCTTGGTCGGTCAGTGTGCGCAGCAGATTTTGCGCGCGGTCCGGTTCGGTTTGCCTGGTGGCGGCAACGACTTTGGACAGCAGTCCGTGGTCTTCGGCGGTTGTGGCCTGTGTTTCGTTTTTCAGCAGGCTTTCGGCGCTCATATCTCAATCCTTCCACTTGCGGCCGGTGCCGCCGCTTGAACCGTTCAAATCCCCGGTCGTGGGGCTGTTCGAAAATTTTGATGGCGCGCGATTACTCGGCAGCACCGTTCTTTTCCTTCAGTTCCGAAACCAGCTTTGCCAGGTCTGTCTTGTTCTGCAGGATGTCTTCCAGCATGCGCTCAAGATCTTCGGAGCGATCGGCCTTTGACAGGAGATCGCGAAGTTCGTTTCTGGCATCCAGAAGCGCCTTTAGTGCCGGCACCTGGTGAACAATGGAGCCGGGTTCGAAGTCTTCCATGCTTTCGAACTTCAGATTGACCTGAATGTCGCTACCATCCTTCTCCAACGTGTTGGGGACCGAGATATTCAGGCCGGGCGTCATGCGACGCATCACCTCGTCGAAGTTATCCCGATCGACCTGGACGAACTTGCGCTCGCCAAAAGGTTTGAGTGGCTGAGTGGGATTGCCCGAAAAGTCGCCGAGGACACCCACGACGAAGGGCAACTCCTTGACCACCATGGCGCCTTCCGTTTCCACCTCATATTTGATGTGGACGCGCGGCTTACGAACTCGCTCCAGCTTTTCATGAACACTTGCCATCTAGACCTCCTTCATGCGTATCCGCATGGTTGATTGAGAAGAGCACAGCATCTGTACCCGGTTCATTGGTTCCCATTGCTCTCGCCGCCAGGCTTGATGCCTGCTGCGGTGAGGACAGCATTGCGGGCCTGAGCTTCGGGAAGAAGTTCGGCGAGCAGTTCTGAAAAATCCATGCGCCCCCTGCGAACCAATGTCTCGATTGCCAACGAAATTGGTGAATGCGGTTCAGTTCGACGGAAATAACGCGCAACCAGAAGAAGAGTTTCAAACGCCTCATCGCGAGACCCAATGCCCTCTGGGTTGAGAGAAGGCGAGGGGCGTGTTGCGACGGGGGTGGATGCATCGTCGTTGATTGCCGCGGGCTCCGTCCCGTCGATCTGGGTTTGATCTGCATCGCGGCCACCAAGAGCACGGATAGCGGCTGCCGCTTCGATCAGCACATTGCGGATATTAGAGCTTGGCGGCGCGTACTGACCGCAACGCTCCGTCAAAAGCCGCATCAACCCGTCGAAGATCGAAAGGCAGCCATTCACCTCCGCGAGATGGGCCGTCATCGCGGCGCTCCCTGCCTCCATGGCGGCCCGATAAAGCTCTTCTTTGAGCGCCATTTCATTTGGTCGCTGAGCAAGCTGAAAGTCCCACAGGCTGTTTTCGCCAAACTTTTTTCCCGGAACGAGGGACGTGAGCCGCAACGGTTGAACGAGTGAGCCCTCGCTCCCGATACCGTTTAATCCGGCAAAGGGAGCAAACTTATCTTCCTCGCTATCGTCGTCGATCGAATAAATATTTTCCCAATGGTTGTGAAAAATATGCTCGCATATCTCGTAAACCTGACGCAAACCAGCGAAGCCCTCAAGCCTCAGCTTCGCTTCCATCAGCCAGGCCAAGATCTCAACATCGAGGCTTTCCGAATATATAATATGCAATCCAAGATTGTTTACGTTCTCCCAGTTACTGGAGACTTTCAAAACCTCTTGAGGCGATACAGTACGTTCTTCTGCACGCGCTTGGTTTCTTTCGTCCTTTATCTTGTAATATAGTTCACGAGTTCTCGTATTGACGCGAATATTTTCTTCGCAATCTCCCGAAAACTCTAGAGTACCTATGTCCGATGTCGCGTCCAAATGCAGTTTTTCCTCTAGTAAATGTAATAGTTTTATGACGCCATCTTCCGTAACGTAAGGATATTAATCAATCAGACTTTAGACAGACTTCTTCAAAATGTGTCTAAATTGCGGCATCTACGTTTTAAGCTGCGAAATAAAAAAATCAACTTCTGGCTAGACAAGCCGGTTTCATCATCTTAATTGTACTACGCAACGTTGTGGATTGACCAAGGGCAGGAGGCACTTGCATGTCGCATATCGATCTCAATCGCCTCATCGGAGCGCTTGAGCCTGAGCTGCGCGTAGCCTTGGAAGCTGCTGCTTCGGTTGCAGTGAGGATGGGTCACCGTTACGTCGACGTCCCTCATTGGCTGAAATCGGTTGTAGAATCTGAGAAGTTTGTTGGTGTCCTCGACGAGTTGAGCATTCCGCGTCAGCGTTTTCTGGCGGAGATTGATCGTAGCCTTGAGGACGCCGTTGTCGGCAATGGAGAGGATCTCTCGCTGTCGCAGAACGTGCTCGCAGCGGGTCGAGAAGCTTGGCTACTAGCGTCGCTTGAGGCTGGCCGTAAGCACGTCGTGCTGGCCGATCTTCTTTTGGCACTCGATGAGGAGGAATCGCTTAGAACCCTCGTTCGGTCCACTTTGCCATCTTTAAAATGCATGGATCGCAACGCTCTTCAGAGACTGCGGAGCGTTGAGGACGACGCTCCCACAGGCAAGGCAGAGCTGCTTGAGGACGGTAAGGTGCGCTCTGCCGAGCAGAACGAGTTCCTGCGGCTTTATACCCAAGACATGACCGCTGACGCACGAGGTGGCCGGATTGATCCGGTCATCGGGCGAGATGACGAGCTGCGCCAGATTGTGGATATCCTCACGCGGCGCAGGCAGAACAATCCCATCCTTGTTGGCGAGGCGGGCGTTGGAAAGACGGCTGTGGCGGAAGCACTCGCACTCGAGATCGTTTCCGGCAATGTGCCCGAAAAGCTGAAGAACGTCAGGCTGCTGACGCTTGATCTTTCGCTCCTTCAGGCAGGGGCGGGCGTCAAAGGCGAATTTGAGCGTCGGCTCCACAGCGTGATCGACGCGGTCAAGAAATCGGTTGAGCCAATCATCTTATTCATCGACGAAGCGCATGGTCTCATCGGTGCCGGCGGTGCTGCAGGACAAGGCGATGCGGCCAATATTCTCAAGCCCGCGCTTGCGCGTGGAGAGGTGAGAACGATTGCCGCTACTACGTGGAGCGAATTCAAGAAGTATTTCGAGAAAGACGCTGCCTTGACCCGGCGTTTCCAACCCGTGCATGTTCGCGAGCCGGATGAAGCGACAGCCATCCGCATGTTGAGAGGTGTGGCGGACACTTTCGTCAAACATCATGACGTTATTGTTCGAGACGATGCGATCGTTGCGGCGGTGCAGCTCTCAGCGCGGTATCTGCCTGCGCGTCAGCTCCCCGACAAGGCGGTCAGCCTGCTGGATACGGCCGCAGCGGCGGTTTCTCTCGCCCGGCAAACCTTGCCGGAGAAGCTGCGCGCCCTGACAAGCGAGCGGAGCCTTCTCATGATTGAGCGGGATTGGCTGAAGCGTGAACCAGCCAGTCATGAATTGGCTGCGCGTATGGTAGCGATAGAGGAGACGATCGCTTCTGTCGGGCAGCAAATCGACGAATTGCAGGCGCGCTATGATCTTGAGATGCGGGAACTCCTTGCATCGGACGAAACAGATGAGAAGCTGACCCAGTCGAACGTCGCGCCTCTAAGGCTTGCCTCTTCGAAGTCAGAGGCCGATAAACTTGTCCCCACCGTGGTCGACCGTGAGGTCATAGCATCGGTGGTATCGCGTTGGACCGGCATTCCGCTTGGCAAGCTGCTTGCAGACCAGATCGAAAGTGCGCGAACACTCGATGATCGGATGAAGCAGCGGGTGATTGGACAAGACGCGGCAATCAATCGAATTGCCGACGCCATGCGTGCTGCGCGCGCAGGATTATCCGATCCACGACGTCCCCCTGCGGTTTTCTTCCTGGTTGGCATGTCCGGTACCGGCAAGACGGAGACAGCTTTGTCACTGGCCGATTTCCTCTACGGCGGCAGCAACCACCTCACGACCATCAACATGTCCGAGTTCAAAGAGGAGCACAAAGTCTCGCTGCTCCTCGGCTCGCCTCCTGGCTATGTGGGATATGGAGAGGGAGGTGTGCTGACAGAGGCCGTGAGACGTCTTCCTTTTGGTGTTCTTCTGCTCGACGAAATCGACAAGGCGCATGCGGGTGTTCAGGATATCTTCTACCAGGTCTTCGACAAAGGTGTTCTTCGAGACGGCGAAGGCCGCGATGTGGATTTCAAGAACACGACAATCATTTTGACCGCCAACACCGGATCGGAGTTGTTGTCGGCGCTCGCTGCGGATCCTGAGACGATGCCCGAAGGCGAGGCCCTGGAAGCGCTGCTGATGCCGGAACTGACGAAGCAGTTCAAGCCAGCCTTCCTTGGTCGCACGATCATTCTGCCATTCATGCCCCTGGGAGCCGAACAGCTCTCAAGGATTGTCGACATTCAGATCGAAAAAATCCGCGATCGGGTCAGGGCGACCTACGGCGCGGAGTTGTCGCTCTCCGAAACGGCGCGGGCGGCATTGGTCAATAAGGCGGGCTCCAGCGACATTGGAGCACGCGCAATCGAAATCATGATGGGCAAGGATCTCCTGCCACCCCTTTCCAGCTTCTTCCTTGAGAGGGTTGTTGCCGGTGAAAAGGTAGGCATGGTCACTGTCGATTTTGACGGTACACGGTTCGGCGTTTATGCCGAAGCGGCTGGGGAAACAGGCGATTTCGCTTCGGCAGATGCTGCCGGGGTGGATGAAGTTGTCGCATCCAAAGGGGCAACCCGGCGTGTGCGGCGTCAGGTTGAAAGGTAACAGGGCCTCGGAGCAAGAGGTCGTTTCAAACAGGAGCTTACAGCATGCCAATTTATCTGCAGTTGGACGGTATTCAGGGTGATGCGACTCATCAGGAACATCGCAAGTGGATGGACATCGAAGCCATCCACTGGAATGTGACGCGAAACATGAACACCGCTGCGGGCTCTGCAGCAAACCGTGAAGCATCCGAGCCGACCATTTCGGAAGTCATTCTCACAAAGGTCAGCGACTCCTCCTCCACCAAGCTGTTTCAAGAAGCATGCGCTGGTCGCCAGGGTAAGACTGCTACCATTCACTTGGTAACAACTGGGGATCCCGGCAATACCTATATTCAGTATCTCCTTACCAATACGCTGATTGCCAGCTATTCGGTCGATTCCAGCGGTGACCGTCCCGTCGAGACGATCAAGCTGAATTTCACGAAGATCGAAGTGAAGTATACGCCTGCAGACGAAAACAATTCGCCGCAGTCTCCAATGATCGCATCTTACGATCTGGCGACGACCAAAGCCGCCTGAGGAAGTTGATCCGGTGCCCGTTCACAGGGCACCGGATCACCCCATCCGGGCTCTGCGGGCCAATAGCGCTGAAGCGCTGATGGAGCCGCGTAAATCGGTTGTACCGTCCACAAGGGAGGCGTCTTGAATGCCCAATTTTTCCGTTTCTACAGATAATTTTATCGTCCGGCCGGTTCGGCAAGATGAGGTCGTAGCCCCTCAAAAAATGGGTAGGGGACCAGATCTCTCCTATATGAGCCTCCCAGACGGCCCTAGACAATTTAATCAGCGGGCCGCAGTTGGCGGGGCTGCTGCTGCTGTCTTCAGCCAGGCTGCAGCTGCTCTGAACGAGGGCGCGATTTCCGTGTGGTTGCGGAAGTGGATACGGGCCAATGAAGCAAAGATTAGCCAGGCTCTCCTTCAGCACGGGCACAGCGCATTCGCCCTTCAAGTAAACTATGCTGTTGCAAACTCTTTCGGCAATCAGATGTTCTTGTCGAGGGATATATATCTTCTTGGCACCGCGCCCACGGCAAAGGAGATTGGGACCGTTCTCACCTCGGACGTGATGTTTGGGCCTAAAGCGGATGCCATTCCAAACAACGCGACGAAATTCAAATACGCTTATCTCGTAGGGGAACGTCGTTGACGGACGTTTGAGCAAATTGTGTAAGCTCGTTCGCTTGGCGAACAGGCAGTTCCAAGTATTGGAAGCAGGGTTGAGCCGCTTTGCTTCACAACAGGTCATAGTGAAAGCCACAGTCCATGCGTGTCGCTTCTCATTTGATTGATCGCGGAGAGAGACCATGACCGACCAGCCCTCATCGTCTGACTTTATCCAGGCGAGCCGCGTTCTGAAGGTCAAGTCCCCGCTGGGTGAAGACCAGCTTCTCCCCGAGCGCATGGTGATCCAGGAAGGCGTATCGCAACTCTTCGAGATCAACCTCAGCGTCCGCGCCAAGAAGGAAGCAGTCAAGCCCGAGGAACTGATCGGGCGTCTGGTCGATGTCTCTGTGGAGGTGCAACAGGGCGATGGCGAAGAAGGAAGTGGTGTGCGTCGCCCATTCAACGGTCTGGTGACGGAGCTGCATGAGGGCCCACCCATCACTCGCGGCCTTCGCTCCTACGCCATGACCATCCGCCCGCAAATGTGGCTGCTGTCACGCCGCTCCGACTGCCGCATCTGGATGGACAAGACGGTGGTTGAAATTGCCGAGACGCTGTTTTCCGAACACGGCATTCCGGCTTCCGACACATCCGGCATCATCACACCGCCGCCACCGCAGCACTACAGCGTTCAATGGAACGAAACGGACCTCGATTACCTCCTGCGCCGGTTCGAGGAGGACGGGCTGTTTTACTGGTTCAGTCATGAGGATGGCTCCCACAAGCTGCATGTGGCCGATAGCGCCAATGGTTGGCTTGGACCATCTCCTTCCGCTCAAGGTGAAGGCAGAGTGAGGCTGGCGCAGGGCTCTTCGGACCGCAACCACATCAATGACTGGGCGCGCCGCTTCTCCTACGTGCCGGGCCAGCGTGCCGGTGCCGACTGGAACTTCGAGACACCTTCGATGGTGCCAGGCACCATGACGCCATCTCTGGTGCAGATGCCGGACGCGACAAAGCGCGAGCTTTACGAATATCCTTCCCGCATCAAGACGGTGGCAGAAGCCGAACGCGCTCAGAAGCTTCGAACCCAGGCGATCGAAGCCGACCACGACCGCGTCTTCGGCGCATCCACCTCCCGCATCCTCGAAGCCGGACGGCGCTTTACGCCTCATGAAGTAGCCCATCCCGAGCATGAGTATGAAGAGCATGTGATCATCAAGGCGACCCACACTATCGTGGATCGCTCCTATGAGACAAACGGCAACGAACCGGAATACCGCAACAGCTTTGAGGCCATCCCGTCGCGCGTGCCGCTGACCCCGCACCGTACCACCAAGCGCCCGCGGATCGAGGGCACACAGGTGGCGATCGTTGCAGGACCGGCGGGAGAGGAAATCCACCCGGACCAATATGGCCGCATCAAGCTATGGTTTCCGTGGGACCGCAAGGCGAAGAAGGATGGCACCGATACCTGCTGGGTGCGGGTGGCACAGAATTGGGCGGGCGCCACCTGGGGCGGCCAGATCATCCCCCGCATCGGTATGGAGGTGATGGTTGCCTTCGTCGATGGCGATCCGGATCGACCACTGGTCACCGGTGTCGTCCCCAACCCAGCCAATGGCGTCCCTTACGAGCTTCCCGCTAACAAAACGCGCATGGTGCTGCGCTCTAATACCCATAAAGGCACCGGCTTTAACGAACTGTCCTTCGAGGACGAGGCAGGCAAGGAGCAGCTTTTTCTGCATGCGCAAAAGGATCATGATGTCCACGTGCTGAACGACACCCGCGAGCGGGTGGAACACGATCGCCATCAGCATGTGGCAAATGACAAGACGGGCTTCGTTGGTGGCGACTATGAGCAGGTGGTCGCCGGCAACGTGTCGATTGCGGTGGGACAAAACAAGCTGACCGAATATCTTCTTTCACGCACGATGAACATGTTCGGCAATTTCTCAGACTTCATGCAGAAGATGCGGATTCCCGATCCGTTCAACTTCGCCAAAGGCAACTATCAAATGTTTATTGAGAAGAACAAATCAGAGATCGTCCATGGTGGCAGCTCTGAAATCGTGGGCGTCGCGAAATCAATAATCGTCGGGAATCTTTTTCAGACCACCGTTGGGAAGAAGATGAGTTTGATTGTGCGTGGACGTTACGATGCCGATATCGGAAGGATTCACAATATTAATGTCGGCGAGCAGTTCAATATTCGTGTCGGTGAAAATGTGCTGATCACGATGTCGAAGGAAGGTGACGTGACGATTAAGGCCAAGCGTATTCGGTTCAAGGCCGACCGAATCGATGAGAACTAATCGCCATGAGCGACAAGTCCCAACCGCAGGCGAAAAATCTTGAGGCGTGGCGCGGCAATCCCAACTTTGCGCCTATTCTACCGCCTCTGCCTTTACGGAGCTCAAGGCAGGAGCATGCGCTACGACAAGTTGTTCGCAAAGATTTGGAAGGGTTCTGTCCGGCTCCATCCTCGCAAAATGTCCGGCCTCCCTTCCTACCCGGCTACGAGCCTGTCTCATACAATCCTTGGCAATTCCCTCCTAACCCATACGGCGCCGTCAGTCCGCTGGTTGGCGGGCAAACGCCACAGCCGCATCAGAATACGCTTCTGTCCAGCGACGGTTTTGCGACGGATGCATCTTATACCGAGACAAACGGCGACCCCCATAAGGTCGCCGAGGAAGCGGAGCATCGTCCTGCCAACGAGCTCATAAAGGAAGAAGACGGAAAGGACGAGGATAAGTCGAGCGATCCAGAAGTCGCAGCAACCGCGAAATCCAAGGTTGAATCTGAAGAGGCTTACGAAAGGTCGAATACGAGATGGGCCGACGGGTCCAGGGGGAGTAAGCAAGGGCACACCTCGACATACAAGGAAACCGGAAAACCCATCAAAGGAAAGTACGAGATGGGTGCAAGTGTCGAGCAGAAATATGATGAAAAGTCATATTTTTCTTCTGAGGACAAGGATGGCTTTGCTCAGGGCAAGACAGGTTTTCTCAACAGAACGACCAAATCGTCAGCCGGCGTAGCGATTTCCGACGATTGGGCAGGGGGTAATACAAATATTACCGCGAAAGCGGGAGCATCGGCGTCTGCCAGCCTTCTAGAAATGAGTGGCACACTCAATAAAGATGGACTGGTAAATGCTAACGGCGGCGTCGATGTTATGAAAGGGGAAGCAATTGCCGAAGCGGGCGTAAAGCTTGGCGCATATAATGGCTCACCAACTGTAACAGCCCAGGGCAAGGTCGGCGTGGATCTGACCCTCGCGCAGGTGAAAGGCGGATTGGGAGTATCGGTTACACCGTATCGTGCGGGCAATTTCGTCGTCCATGCCTTCAACGGCATTGCCGAATGGGCGGAGTGGGATGCGCGGCTTGGGGAGATCGATAAAAGCTGGGATTGGGGCGTCTTCATTGAGCTTGGAGGAGAGGCGGGAATTGGCGCCTCAGCGACGGCAGAAGCCGAACTAGGCACCCTCGATGACGGCAAAACGGGTTTTAGGGCTAAAGCAAAAGCGGCACTTGGACCTAGTGCCGGAGCAAAGCTTGGTCTTGGCGTGCAATCTCCGACAAAATAGGCTTAGTGATGCTAAAAGGAAAATCTAACCCGCAGGACATCGGTAAAGTATGCCGAAACGCACTTCTTACAATCGGGATGTCCATGCTTTCCAACTTTTTCCTCTCCGAGGTGGCGATGGCCCAGACCTATTCTACAGAGAGAATTCTTGCAACGACCACCGAAATCTCAGGCAAGTTCTCACGAAAAAAAATTGATCTCGGTGAGACCGGATTCAGTTTCTCAACCATCTTGGATGACAGCTTGCATATTTGGACAGAGCCTTCACCCTCTAAAGAGGGCGTGATCGCGCGTATCTACGATCCGGAAAACCGAGACAAGCTGATGATCGAGGTGCAGCGCATTCAGTTTGCCTCTTTCGCCGATGCAAAAACTGCTGGATACGGCTTCCTAGCCCTAAACGGCTATAATCGGATTCTCCAGGACACGACCAGGACGAACAGCGTATTTGGTTTCCTCGCGGCAAGCGAGTTTAAGGAGGGAACTGGCTATGGTCGTATGGCCCGGCTCGCAGCTATCAGTCATGGACGCGAGGTTCTAATCATTCAGGCAACTTTCGACTATGGGGATTATCCT
Organism: Agrobacterium sp. 22094; assembly: GCF_052046015.1. NCBI lineage: Bacteria > Pseudomonadati > Pseudomonadota > Alphaproteobacteria > Hyphomicrobiales > Rhizobiaceae > Agrobacterium > Agrobacterium sp. 22094. The sequence goes on from NZ_JBQEPX010000004.1 coordinate 307,382, forward strand.
CGCTTCGAGGATGCTCTGTCGCGCTTTTTTGGCGGGATCCAGATGGAGAACGACAGCGAAGCCATTAAAAGCCTGAAGCAAGAAACTGCTAAATCCGGGGAGGTTTTCCTCTACCCGCGTGGCTGGGACCTGAAAATAGTCGATAGCAGCAACAAGCCGGAGGGAACGTCTGATTACAATCTCTCTTTAGGTGGCGAGGAATATCCCAATATCGTCGTCCATATCCGCCCTGTGGATTTGGCGAAAGGCACAGAAATCGCCATGGATATGATATCCACCTTTACTAAGCAGATAGATGACAGTGCGCAGGCCTCATTTGTTGGGGACGCGGACATGGAAACCATCAAAAGCCACTCGGGCGAAATTCTTGCACATTCCTATGCGCGAGGATGGGACACGAAGAGCGGCGGGCATTTCGTGACGGAGATTTATGTCCAGAAAAACGCTACGCCGTCTTCTATCTCGGTTCTGGGACTGAACACCTACGACGCGCGCAGGAACATCGCTTCCTTCGACAAGGATGCCCAGCAGATTATTTTCAAGGGATGGGTAACGGGGGTTTCCGCATATTCGGCGGCGAAAATCTCACTAGGGCAAGCATACAAGGAGATTGAGCAGGAGTTTGAACTGCGAGCGGTTGGACGTTGATCCGGTCGCCAGCTTACTGCGACGCGCAGAGTGGAGTCAGGAGTAACCCATGAGCACTATGGAAGACAACCAAGTCTCTACATGGAGGGCCGTTCTCGCCTTCATTCTAGATTTTCTGACCTCTTTCATAGTTATTGGATACATCATTGCCATCCTTTTGGGGGAACAACTGATGCAGGCTTTGAACTCAAGGGCGGGCCGGCATTCCTGCTTTTCGCAGTTGTCGTCGCGTATTTCATAGTGTTCAACCGTTTCTTCAGCGGCACAATCTGAAACACCTTCTTAAGGCGAAACGCTATCTTTTTCGCTAACCAGGGGAGCAACATCATCATGAAGCACGATATCTCTGCTGATCTCTCGTCGGGTCTTCAACCGATCGAGGCCGCCTCCGGTCTGGATCGGTTCGGCCTCCATCTGATCCTTGACGTTTCGGCCGCAGGCGTGCCAACCGTCGCTGGCATCGATCCCGGCCGAGTGATGGCAGGAAATCCATTTGCTCAGGATGCTGTGGGATGCTTGGCGATCGGTATGGAGCTGGCGACTGGCCAAGTGCTGTTGATCGGTCATGTGACCATCGACACAATCGCCCGGACCTTCTCACAGGGTGTAACGTCGACAGTAAGCACGGTGTCTGAGAAGCCCCTTTGCCTGAAATGCGGTCGTTCGGAACTACGGCTCTATCCAGATGGCCGCATCCGTATACTAGGGGACGATGTGTCCATTGAGGCGCTGGGACGCACGGCTCTGAAAGGTGCGGTGGTCGAACTCAATTGAAACCAAGAGGATGGGCTCGATGTGGACGCTTGCCAACCGAACGCCATTTGCCGCTTTCGCGGGCTTTGACCGCGACAAGGAAGGCCGCAGCTACTGGTTCGTCTGGGCAAAAGGAACTTTTCGCATGCGCCACGGACGGTCGTGCCTGTTCGAGCGCAAGCAAATCGATCTTTTTCGTGCCCCTGTCTACCGCGCCGAAGTCGGCACAAGTGAGTTGATGGCTGATACTGATATCGGTCTTCCCAAAGCAAGGCCCGATTTCCTTTTGACCGGCCACGCCTACCGCCCGGCTTCGACATCCAGAAACGAGGCGTTCGAGGTTTCAGCCTCTATCGGATCTTGGTCCAAGTCCCTTTCCGTCCAGCCCGCTATGATCCGCTTTGGAAGAACGGCGGAGCTATTGCAGGATGACGACGACGCGCCAGTCTTTCTTGGCTTTAGCAATGCTTTCGGCGGCACCGACGCGGACAGCGAAGCCGGCCGTTCGCAGGAATTTGCGGAGAACCCATTGGGTCTTGGTTACTGGGTGTCCGAAGCCGCCGCAAGAGGAAAGGCGCTTCCGCGCCTTTACGTGCCGGGGGCTTCCCCCCTCACCAAATGGAACGACCGTGCAAAGCCGGCAGCTTTTTCCGCTATCCCGAAATCCTGGCCACAACGGGCGCAATATTCAGGCACCTACGACGAAAATTGGATGCGGAGAAAATCGCCGCTGCTACCCGACGACCTTCAGGAAGACTACTGGCAATGTGTGCCTGCAGACCAGCAACTCGATAAAACGCCGCCCGTGGGTCAGACGATCACACTCACTAATGTGCTGCCGGACGGCGGCGATGCGTCTCTGAGGCATTTCACGACCGAAATGCCGACGTTGGAGTTCGAGCTGACAACGCGTTTCAAGCACCGTTGGCAGGAGACGTCCATGACGCTGCAAACTATCCATCTTTTTCCGGATGAGGGTTTGCTAACGTTAGCCTATTGCGGCGCTATGCCTCTACTAAGCGCTACCAACGATGTGCTGGTCGAGCGCAGTGAACTTGTACTGCGTGGCCATTCTGGTTTCCGCGTGCGGCCGGACGATATGGACTGCTTCGACGGTCTTGGCATGGAGGTTTGACGATGCCCAACACTGTCTCCACTAATGGGCTGACAATGTCGCATAAGGGCACCGGCGGGTATGAGAAGAACTCGACTCCAGATGTTTGCTTAACTCCCTCCGGCCCTGTCCCTGTTCCCTACTCAATCATCTCTTTTTCTAAAGACCTTATTCGTGGAACGCGGACGGTTTTTGCCGATGGCGGGCATTCGGTGGCAGTCAAGGGGTCTGCACATACTCCTGGTTACGGCGACGAGCCGGGCACCCAAAAAGGGGTGATGTCCGGTACAAATATGCACGAATCCACTTGGATCACCTATTCGCCGAATGTCTATGCCGAAGGCAGGAACATATGCCGTTTATCGGACAAGCTGTTTATGAACAACAAGAACTGCATATCCGGCGCCGGCGGACACTACGAGCCACCTGCCCAGTTGGAAGAACTGGTGAAGGAGCTTTGCAGGATTTTCTGTCAGGTTCGCGATGAATGGCACGAGTGCAAAAAAAAAGGCGGCAGTTGCAAGCGTCCTTCGACCTTGGCCAAAGAGCGAACAGCCGACGCGCTCAAAAGCGGGGACAGCCGCCTGTCGAAGGCCATCGCCAGAAAATTTCCCGGCGCTGTTGGACATGCCGAGAAGACATTTTTCGGTTCAGCAGACAAAATTTTCGACGGAGCCAGAAAGATCTATGATCAGTCCGCTATGAAGGCCGCTATAAAGCGGCAGATCGACAAACTAGTAAAAAGGAGAATCGTCGAGAAGGGTATGAAGATGGCCGGTAAAGCTTGGATGAAGCTTGTGCCCGGCCTCAATGTGCTCTCCACGATAGTGGATGCCGCAGACCTCGCTTACACTGGCTATGAAATTTACGACATGATTCAGCAGTCGCAAACGGTCATAGACAAGGCTATCAAAGTGGTCCCCGACGTTGGTATTCAGGGTAAGGACGGTGATCTGATCGAAGTCTATGACTATAAGTTTGACGATCCTGAGACGGGTTACCAGGATGAATGGCAGAGGAAGCAGCAGCAAGAGCAAGCCTATCGGCGTGCTTCGGGCAGGTCACCTAAAAAAATCGACAATGACACCTGCCGGTGCGACAAGAAGGGCGGCTTGGTTGTGCCTTCCAGCTAGTAAACGTAATTGGAGGCCTTGATGCCTGATTTCATTCTTTATGAAGGAGAGCCGATTGCCGTGCCGGCTTTTCGCATCATCGCGATCATCGATGGTGACATACATGCCGATCGCAATCGAAAGATACTGGCTTCGATCTACGCAAAATTCGAGGCGCTTTTCGGTGAGAGAGCCAATGTTTCTTCCTACAATTTCACGGGATATACAGGTAAGATTCGGTGGACGAACCTCAAGATCATTGAAGACGGTCGTTCGTTTTTCGAAAATCAGAGTACAGAATATGGCGAGGGCCTCAGACGGTACGGCTACGCTCTCGATAGTTTTAAGGAGCCAGCCCTTCCGTTTTTCGGAGTTGAGCAGCGAAGTTATTTCAACTTTCTCGAGATTGCTATACCTGAAGACAATAACGCTGCGATGGATTTTGCGAATTTCGTGACAGAGCAGCTCATCAAGGCGCCGGTGATCAGCGGTGTCATGGGGATGGGCTTTTTTCTGCCTCCTTACAAAAGTAGCTTGCAGTTTATGATGGGCGGCACGACAGCTAGATATAGAGCCGCGATCGATGTCACGCCAGATATGCTCATGGACGGCCTCCGCAAGGAAGGCTCAGCTTATCGATGGAAGCCAGGAGAGCGACCGGGCATCTGCGATATCGGCTGGCGCACGTTTGTGGGCATTGAGTTCTGGGATCGTCTCCCCGATCACTCGGAGTTCAACAAAACGCTGGATGTACAAGTGGAAAAATCCGGCGGCGTTCTTTGCATAACCGCTGGCGATCGCCCGATCTGGGGTGACCTAAATATGGGTGAAGATATCGGAGCCTATAAGGCAGTAGCACGTTATCTTGCTCCTATTCGCATGCCACATGGCGCTTTGGAAGCATTCGCGTTCGGTGGCACCGGCACGCCGGAACAGAAGGATAAGGTAGAAGCCTATCTGACACGTTTTGATTAAGCCGCGCTCCCCAGAACTGAGAGTATCTATGTCCAGCGCCATCAAAGAAATAATCGTACAATCGGGCTCCCTGCCGCTCTATCTCCGAACGTTCCGGATCAATGTGCATTATTGCGCGGGAATGTTTCCTGACATCGAGCGGCAGGATACGATCGAAGAGGCTTTTGCAGAGTTGCAGGACGCTTTTCAGTTGGGTTTTTTCTGCTGGGATTATTTCCCCACCCGCGAAACGGCGAAGGTGACGCTGGAGTGGAACGCAGATAGTCATATGACCGTCGATGTTGTAGGCAATGGCCTGCACTATAACGCGCTGGTGGCCACGGTCCGGTTGGTCGTCAATCTTCATCATACGAATCTTGAGACATATGAATCTCTCAAGAGCCTGCTCAGAGACGATATAGACGCGTTGCCCAAACCCAAGGCCTTTCGCGAGACCGTAGCCTCTTTGGTCATATCCGAGATGGATCGCGCTGATCAGCGGATGGTGGTCACTCCAGATGTCCTAACCTATGCCGAGGAAGGGATAATCTTCCCTGCTTACGCGCCGCTGCAAGGAGCGATGAATGAGGACTTTATGGACAACGGCGGTGTGAAATTGGATAGACTGATTATTACATCGCCAGTCGATAAGTTTCTTCCATCCCAAGACCTTGAAAAAATTGAGGACTATTTTCTCCGTTTGGTCGACAGCGGCGTATTTACGTCCATGGATAAGCTTGACCAACAAATTCGAGATAACGAAGCTGAAATATTCGAACGTAAGTGTGGCGATGAGATCCAACTGCTTCTTGGAGACTATCATGAACAAAAATACGGGGTTGTGGAATTTCTGAACGTCATCTCTGGCGGTGACATCAACCGTCTGGTCATTAGCGATGAGAGCGACGGTTGACGTCTATGTTTACGGTTCTTGAATGTGGTCTCTCGTCCGCTTTAGGCGCGGGCGTCGATGCGACACATGCCTCACTGGAGGAAGAGAAATCTGCCCTCTTTCGGTATGAAACGTTTATTGGCAGCGATTTTCAACCGCAACTCTGCGCTTTCAGGCAAAAAGACAGGATCGGCAAACTTGCATACCGTTTGCGTGAGTTGCTTCATGAGGCAACTGCTGATCTAATTGCGCGCTTGGCCTTTCGCGATGAACCGTTGTCAGCTTTAAGTGGCCGAGGAGCAAAGTTGATCCTCATCCTTCCGGAAGTCGACGAGTCGAGCGGGCTCGATAAGGCCTCACTTGCAGTTGTCGGTCGCAACCTGATAAATGACATGAGCAATAGCCTATCTAACAGGTTAGGTATTGTCATCTCAGAAACGGTGATAAGGGCCGCCGGCCACGCCGGGGTAGGATCTGCAGTTGCGGATTGCCTCATGGAGCCGTCAAAGGAGCGCGATAATGTCGTTTTGATTGCGGCAGTGGACAGCTATAATGATCGGCAGCGGCTGAACCGGCTCAATGATCAGAGACGCCTCTTCAACCAACAAAATCAATTTGGCTTCATTCCAGGTGAAGCAGCTGGCATCCTTTTATTCAGGAGAGAGACCGAGGTCACCCCATCTTTGAAGGTTGTGGGTGCGGGACATAGGGTGGAGCCTGTCAGAGAGTACCAAGAGGCTGACAGTGTCTTCAATGCGTTAAGCGAGGCAGCATTCGTGGCGACAGATCTCGCCTTTAGCGGGCGTAGAGAAATGTCGATCAGTGCCTGGATCGCCGATTGGAACAACAGTCGCTACCGCGCCACCGAATTGTCTTTTGCTATTCACCGCCTGAACTCTGCCTGCTTGAAGAGTGACCTGCTACCCGTTTTTCCTGCGTTGCAGTTCGGTGATGTTGGTGCTGCGTATGGATGCCTTGCGATCGCTTTAGCGAGGTCAGCAAGAACGTTCTCCCTTACATTCGGCTCAGAGCATACCAATGCTGACACTGGCTATGAAGAGCTGTTTCTAGTATCAGCGGGCAGTATAATGAGTGGTTTGCGGTCGGCGATGGTCTTGTCACGTGGCTGACCCCGCCTCACTATTGAAAGCACGCTGAAGGTAAAAGCTTGCAGTCGCAACTAAAGGGTCAAAAAATCTGTAGAGAAAAGGGATAAGGGTATGAGCTCGGTTATGAGTTGTTGGAACATCAGAAAGTATTCACGCCCCTGGTGACCTGCCACTGAATTTTCATCCGGCGGCGATTAGAGCCTCGGTGGTTTTCGATACGCCAAATGGCGCTGTTTGAGCAACCGGCGGAAACTTGTAGCCTTCATCTTGCGCACCGTTGGAGCCGGTTGCGGCGATGAGCTCGGCATAGTCTGCCGGGGTTTGATATCCGAGCGATGAGTGTGGCCGGAAATGATTATAGTCGTTGGTCCATTCGTCGATGGCGCTACGGGCATGATCGAGGCCAAAGAACAGGCTTTCGTTCAAGAGTTCGTCACGCATGCGGCCGTTGAAGGATTCGACGTAACCATTCTGCATCGGTTTTCCGGGCGCAATGTAGTGCCATTCGACCTTGTGATCTTTCGACCAGGCCAGGATTGCGTTCGACGTGAACTCCGTGCCGTGATCGGAGACGATCATGCCGGGCTTACCGCGTCGTTCGATCAGCATCGTTAGTTCGCGAGCAACACGACGGCCGGAGATCGATGTGTCCGGGATTGCGGCGAGGCATTCGCGTGTGACGTCGTCCATGACATTGAGCACGCGGAAGCGCCTGCCACAGGCGAACTGGTCGTAGACGAAATCCAGTGACCAGCGGGCATTGGCCTTCGCCTCGACCGGATCGGAGCGCGTGTGCCGACGGCACGTCGTCGGGCCTTTCGCTTGCGGACCGACAGGCCTTCCTCTCGGTATAGCCGGTAGATTCGGTTGACGCCGGACGGCTCTCCCTCCCGCCGAAGCAGGATGAACAGTCGCCGATATCCGAAGCGTCGTCGCTCGTTGGCGAGATCGCGCAGCCTCGTCCACAGTTCGACTTCCGGCGCGCGGCAGGACCGATAGCGTATCGTCTTTCGGTCAGCGGATATGATCTGGCAGGCCCGCCGTTCCAAAAGGCGCATGACGGACTTCAGATGCGCGACGGCGTCACGCTCGGCGGCAGGCCCTACCATTTTTTTGAAAGAAGCTCGCGAAGTGCAGCCACATCCAACATCTGTTCGGCCAGCAGCTTCTTCAGTTTGGCATTCTCTTCTTCGAGCGCCTTCAGACGTTTTGCCTCAGAGACCTCCATCCCACCGTATTTGGCTTTCCAGTTGTAAAATGTTGCCTCAGAAATCCCGTGCTTCCGGCACAGGTCGACGGCTCTAGCCTCCGCTTCTTGCTCCTTCAGCACTGCAATAATCTGCTCTTCCGTAAATCTCTGCTTCTTCATGCGTCCGTCCTCAATGGACAGGACTCTAATCCATTCTGGATGAAAATTCTCAGTGGCAGGTCACCGCGGCAAAAGCGGAGTTAAAGGTTTGGGATTTGCGGCCTATTAGGAAGCAGGATGGGACTGTGGTGTGCAGTGATCTCTAGCGTCATCTGTGCTGCGTTAGCGATTGCTCAGGCTGAGGGGGAGAGCGCTCCGGCTCCGGTGACTGCTGCTTCACCGGCAAAGGATTCAGCTTCGCTAGTGAGTGATCCGATGCGCTGGGCGCACAAAAATCCGTGGAAGGCCGGGTTGGTGGTGGTCGCTGGCGTCGTGACGGGTGGTGCAATGGATCAATTAGGAAACGCCAAGTTGGTCGCGCAGCGCGCGACGAAGTTCGTCGTCTCTATCTGCCGGGGTTTTCAAGACACAGGTAGAACAATATGTGCCATCTTCCACTTGATAAAATCGGCAGCAGCCACCGCGCTGCAGGAAAGTTTCGCGAACCTCCTGTTGATGTTGGTCGAATTCAGCCAGCTCGAAGTAATGAAGCTCGCGATTGGCCAACGGCGAGCCGGGAACTTTCAGAATGCGCATCGCCGCTGCCTTCGCCGTTTCGGCGGTGTCAAACCGGCGTCCGGTCTCCAGAAAGAGGTAGGCGATCGCGTCGCCCGCTAAGCGCCAAAGGGCAGCACGTGAAAGCCCCGTGTTCGTATGGATCTGCTCGACAACGGGACGAAAATGCTTCTCAAGCTCGTTTCTGAACCTCTCGCCATCAATGTCATTGTCCAACTGACCGTACCAAAAGAGAGATTCGACGAACTGAACGTGGGCACGTCGAGCACGGTATATCTTTCCTTCATGCAATTTTTCGGTCGTATAGAAACAAAGTCCGACGGATGTGGGTGAGAGGTCGGGAATAAGGCCGAAACCGGTAAACAGCGGAACGGTTGCAGCGGCCAATATGTAGCTGTAGTCGTTCATCAGCAGCGCCCCGGCTGTCTTGAGATCGACGCCTGCATATCGCGATTGTTCGAAAAGGATAAACTCCTCGATGGCTGTGTGGTCGGAGAAAAATGTTTGGGCGCTGATCCATTCGGCACTTTCCGATCCGATCTCTGCGCGGACCTCAGGAAGATATGCCGCTTGCGCAGCAAGCGCACGCTGAAGGAATGCTTCCTTCGTGCAGGGAGTCGACGACCATGTGGTGGCCTTTGACGGTACACAACGGTCTGCCATCAGGAAAATGTTTCCTTTCGTCCCAGCAACCAGAGAAAATAAGGTCCTCCGATCGGCGCGGCGAAGAAGTTAAGCAGCGTCTTGTAACAATAGAAAACGATCCGCACTCGCCTGAGCACTGAGACAATGACGCCGGATCCGCAGTAACGAAAACGCAGTACACCCACGACAGAGAGATCTTCGAGTCTGTTTTCCATCCGCTGCTGGTTGTGCTCCAGGATATAACTTGTGTCTCAGTATCAAGTTCTCGATTTGGCAGCAATCTCCAATTCGCGAGAGTGGGCGACCGCATTCTCCTTTAGGTCCGGGTTGAAGCGGGTCCCCGTGCTCTAGAAATTAGTGGAACAAGACTTCACGCGATCGAGATAAGAGCCTGACGAAGGACGCAAATCTGTCCATAGACGCAATTGTTGTTGAACTGCCAGCTTCAGTTCTGACACGTCGAAACCTGTTCGCAATTGTCCTAAACAAGTTCGTTCATATCCAAGCATGTCCTTGAAGATGATATAAAGATGATAAAAATACTCCTGTTTAAATGCTTTGGAACAGACCGGCGTTTGAGACGCTGAAAAACTTCAACGGTCTGCGGTGTTCCTGGCTCATCAATGCGGTTCTTGCATGGCCCAAATCGACGACGCGATCTCCGGTAACGCTACCCCGACCTCTGCTTTCGAGCGGCGGTTAATGGTTGTGCTGGGAGGGCTTTACCTTGCTCAGGGGATACCGACCTATCTGCTTCTGGTGGCATTACCGCCGATCATGCGTGAAAGCGGAGCATCGCGCACGGCTATCGGGCTGTTCTCGTTGTTGATGTTGCCGCTCATCTTGAAGTTTGCGGTTGCGCCTTTGGTAGATCGGTGGTCTCCGTTTCCTAAGCTCGGCCATCGCCGCGGCTGGGTGATCCCAACACAGCTGCTCGTCAGCGCGGGGATTGCTTCGATGGCGCTGGTGGAGCCGAGCGAGGCTGCCGTTCTGTTCGCAATCTGCATATCGATTACGCTTGTGTCCTCCGTGCAGGACATTGCAACGGACGGTTACGCTGTCAGACGGCTGACGGACAGGAACCGCTCGATGGGTAACGCCGTCCAGGCGGGGGCTGTTGCGCTCGGCGTTATCATCGGCGGCACAGCGGCGCTCGTCGTCTTTCATGTTGCGGGATGGCGCACGATGATTCTGCTGGTCGCCGCGCTATCGTTGTTGCCGCTGCTGGCCGCCATGGCGATGAAGCCCGAAGCGCCCACGGCGAAAGAGAAAAAGCGCGCCAGCCTAGCCGGGTTCTTCCGTCGCCCTAATGCCTGGTTGATCCTTGGTTTTGCGCTGACATACCGGGCGAGTGAAGGTCTCGTTCGCGGTATGGAAGGCACCTATCTGGTTGACAGCGAGGTTCCGACCGACTGGATCGGTTACCTTTCCGGTGGAGCGGCAGCCACTGCGGGCCTCATTGGCGTAGCGATCGCTGCTTTCATCATCCGCAAGTTTGGTCTGACAACAACACTTATCCTGCTTGGCGGCCTCAGAAGCCTTTGCTTCCTCGCCTTCGCCCTGAACGCATTCGGCGTGTGGCCCGGTATGTGGGTCGCAATGTCGGCCTCGGCATTCCAGACGCTGATCCGTTACATGGAGCTGGTGGCCATTTATTCCTTCTTCATGAAGAACTCATCGGATGATCAACCGGGAACGGATTTCACCATTCTCACCTGCGCTGAGCTGATCGTTTACATGGCGGGGGCGTCTGCAGCTGGCCTTATCGCCGACCGCGTAGGTTACTCGGCTCTATTTTCGACGGCAACGGTGCTGTCGCTTGCGGGAATGGGACTATCGGTCTGGTTCCTTCGAAAGCTCGGGCGCTGTCCGAGGGCACCTGTTTCGGCAGGTGCCTGATACGGACGCGAATCCACAACAATTCCATTGGAGTTGATATAATGGACCCGTTCCCACGGCACGATAACGATTTTTACCTCAAGCGTCAGGCACGTCGTGAATCCAACGCACGCAGCTATCCGAGACGGTTTCCTCTTGCGCTGAAATCAGCCTCGGGGTGCCTCGTAACTGATGTGGAAGGACGCACCTATCTCGATTGCCTCGCCGGTGCCGGGACCCTTGCGCTTGGACACAACCATCCTGAAGTCATTGCCAGCCTCCAGGATGTGCTGGCCTCTGGCCTGCCGTTACACACACTCGATCTTGTGACCCCGATCAAAGACAAGTTCGTTTCCGATATTTTCGAAACCTTGCCCTCCGGCCTTCGAGAGCAGGCGAAAATTCAGTTCTGCTCACCGAGCGGAACGGATGCGGTGGAGGCGGCGATCAAACTTGCCAAGACCGCCACGGGGCGCACGGATGTCATAGCGTTCCGTGGCGCCTATCACGGTATGTCTCAAGGGTCGCTGTCTCTGATGGGATCGCTCGGACCAAAGGCCGCCATCGGCCAACTGGTGCCGGGAACGCACTTCTTTCCCTACCCCTATGCCTACCAATGCCCCTTCGGACGTGGCGGCGATGAGACCGCGACGCTTGCGGCAGACTACTTCGAAAATGCCCTACGCGACCCCGAAGGTGGTATAAATCTTCCTGCGGCGGTTATTCTCGAGGCTGTTCAGGGCGAGGGTGGTGTTATCCCGGCACCTGCCGAATGGCTACGCAAGATCCGTGCTGTGACAAGCGAACTCGGCATTCCGCTCATTCTTGACGAAGTACAGAGCGGCGTCGGGCGCACCGGGACATTCTACGCCTTCCAGAAAGCGGGCATCGTGCCCGATGTCATCGTCCTGTCCAAGGCGATTGGCGGTGGTCTGCCGATGTCGGTCATGATTTATCGCGAAGGGCTCGATGTGTGGAAGCCAGGTGCGCATGCCGGTACATTCCGAGGCAATCAGCTGGCCATGGCAGCCGGATCAAAAACCCTAGAAATCATCAAGCGCGATGGGCTCGTCGAACGCGCAGCGATTGCAGGCCGCAGGCTGCGGGCAAATCTGGAGCGCATCCAGAGCCATACGTCCTATATTGGCGAGGTCCGTGGAGAAGGCCTGATGCTTGGCGTGGAGGTAATCGACCCCACCCGCAAAGGGGACAGCTTCGGCCATCCACCCCATGGCGGCGATATTGCCAAAGCGATCCAGAGCAGCGCATTCCGCGAGGGTTTGATCCTGGAAACCGGCGGTCGTCATGGCAGCGTTTTGAGGTTGCTCCCTCCCTTGACGATTTCCGACGCACAGATCGATCAGGCCTCCAACATCCTCTCCGACGCCTTCCTGCGACTTGGACGCAACGCGGCATGAATGTCACCTTGTTGCATAGCAAGCAGATCGAGATGGCGGACGACGCCTTGTCCGCTGCGATCCTTGGCCCGGGGGGCGCAGCACGTGCGGCTTATCGTCAGGCGATGATGGCTGCGGTGGCGATGATTAACGAAAACGCGGTCCGGACCGAAATTCACTCCGGTGTCGATTCTGATGCGATGCGCGGCTTCCTGGCGACGCTTGATGTCTGCCCGGAGCAGGGAACCGGCGTCTTCGCAGCGCTGGAGGAAATCGGCGTTCCTGCGGTGCGGCATGCGCTGGACGTTGGCAATCCCGCGACCATGGCGCATCTTCATTGCCCGGTGGCTGTACCGGCGCTTGCAGCGGAAGTGCTGATTTCCGCCACCAACCAGTCGCTCGATTCCTGGGACCAGTCACCGTTCGCGACGTTGGTCGAGGAACGGGTGCTCTCATGGCTGACAGGCTTTACCGGAATCCCGGACACGGCGAGCGGTAGTTTCACCAGTGGCGGCAGTCAGTCGAATATGACGGCCCTTTACCTTGCTGCAGAGACACTGGGGCTGCCGGTGCGAGGCAACGGCGTCATCTTTACCTCGGAACAGTCGCATTTCAGTATCCAAAAAAGTGCGTCTCTACTCGGTTTCGCCAAAGACGCCGTCGTGACAATTGCAACGGATGACGCGGGCCGCATGTCCGTGCCTGACTTGCAAGGCGCAATCGTTGACGCGATGGCGAAGGGTCGGCCGACGGTTGCGATCGTGGCAACCGCTGGCACGACGGACCTTGGCGCCATCGATCCACTGTCGGGCATCGCCGATCTGGCGAAGATGCACGGGGTGTGGCTGCATGTGGATGCGGCCTATGGCGGCGGCCTGTTGTTTTCAAAGCATCGTCATCGTCTGCGTGGAATAGAGCACGCAGATTCCATAGCCCTTGATTTTCACAAGATGCTGTTCCAGCCGATCAGCTGTGGCGCTTTGCTTCTTCGTGATCATAGCCACTTCTCACCGCTTGCGATGAAGGCGGATTATCTCAATCCGGAAGTTTCGATCTTCGGTGATGTACCCAACTACGTGGAATCGTCGATCCAGACGACGCGACGCAGTGATGCGCTGAAGGTGCTGATGACGTTGCGCTCGATCGGCCGTGATGGCCTCGACGCACTGATCTCCAAGACGCTCGATAACGCTAGGGCGGCGGCTGGGGCTGTGCGCAAGCGTGATTACCTGCATCTCGCCCAAGTTCCGGAGCTGTCGACTGTCCTGTTTCGTTATGTTTCTCCACAGGGGCCAGAACGATCTGACGAACTGACGCTCGCCATTCGCGCAGAACTTTTCCGGAGCGGTATTGCTGCTCTAGCAACCACCGTCCTTGGCGGACGGCTCCACTTTAAACTGACGCTTCTCAACCCCCATTCCACACCCGACGTCATTGACCGTGTGCTGGACGCGGTTGGAGAGATGGCGCGTCAACTGGAGAACGACCATGTACGCTCGTAAAGCTGCAACGCTTGCACTTCGATCGCTGCTCAATTGCGTGGCCCGCGAATATGCGGAGCTATGTGCGTGGGGGCACGATGCAGCCAAGCAAAAACTGGCTCTGAATTTCCCCGAAAATGGCGGCAGCCTGAGAGTGCCGGTGCTGTATCGGTCCGCAACCGGGCATCATCTTTTCGGTGAGCCCTTGGTGCTGAGCGATGGAGCCGGTACCAACACGATCAGCCCGGAAAGTGCGATCGACATCATCATCCAGCGCATTGAGGCGACGGCGTCCGATGATGGTCGCAAGGACCTGCAAGGCCGTGCTCATTCGAGCCGTCTCTTGGTCCAGGCGGCACTTCAGGCCCGCGAGAACGATCTTGCGACGCTGGTTGGCGAGAAAGTTTCATTCATTGAAGCGGAGCAAGGGCTGATTGCAGGTCATGGTATACACCCTTGCCCAAAAAGTCGGGAGGGCATGACGGAAGAAGAGGGCAAACGGTACTCGCCGGAATTCGCCGCAAGCTTCCCGCTGCGCTGGTTTGCCGTTTCGCGCGAGGTCTATCACACAGGCCACTCGGAAGGTTCTCCCGCTGCCGAGCAGTGGCTTGATGCCGTGGAAAGCGAAAGCTTGGATACCCTTCGCAAGGGCCTCCCCGACAGCGACTTCGCCTTCCTGCCGGTACACCCTTGGCAGGCGGACGTCATGCTGAAGCAGGCGGATGTTGCGAGCCTGGTTGCCGCCGGGAAAATCGTGGATTGCGGAGAGGTAGGCAAGCCCTGGTTTCCCACATCCTCTGTGCGTACGCTTTACCGGCCAGATGCACCCTTTATGCTGAAGCTATCGCTCGGTATCGGCATCACGAATTCCGTTCGCATCAATCTCGCCCGCGAACTTTTGCGGGGCGATGACATGTATCGCTTCCGGGCAAGTCATTTATGGCACAACCTTGAACAGCAATATGCCGGCCTGAACCTCATGCCAGACCCGGCCTATATGGGTGTTGCGGTCAATGGTAACGTGATTGACGGTCTTTCCGTAACAATGCGCGAGAACCCCTTTTATGGCCCTGACGCCGATCGCAATGTCACGCTTCTGGCTTCCCTCTGCGAGCATCTGCCGGAGCGTGGCAGCAGGCTAGGGGCGTTGATCAGGAGGCAGGCCGACATAGAGGGACGCTCGCTCGACGCCGTGGCCGCAGACTGGTTCTCAAGGTTCCTAACAGTTTTGATGACCCCAGTATTTGCTCTCTATCTGCGGCACGGCATTGCAATGGAGGCGCACCAGCAGAATATCCTGATCGAACTCGCTGATGGTTATCCGGTCGCCGCCTTCTATCGTGACAACCAGGGCTTCTTCCACCACGAGCGCGGTCATCCGGCGTTGAATGAAGCGATCCCGGGGATCGGAATCCGAAGCGAATCTGTTTTCGGTGAAGAGCCAGTGGACGAGCGAATCCTCTATTACGCCTTCATCAATTCTATTCTTGGGATGATCGGCGCGTTGGGCCGGGAGGGTCTGATAGCGGAAGAGGTGTTGATTTCGCAGTTGCGGGCAGCACTCATCAAACTGAATGCAGAGGAGGGCGGGCAATCGCATTTGGTAGAGAAGGTGCTCGCACCCGTTCTACGGTGCAAGGCCAACCTCAAGACGCGACTGGCGCAGATGGATGAGTTGGTCGGTCCGCTGGAGACGCAATCGGTTTATCTTCAAATCGACAATCCCTTGTTCCAGAGCGCGCGGGCCCAAGCCCATGGATAACCTGACCATTGGCGCCGGTTTTGCCTATTCCCGTTATGATCCGGACATCGACAAGACAATCAGTTTCCGGCTGCTGGACAAGGGGCGTGACCTCGATCTCCTGTGGCGCTGGATGAACCAGCCCCATGTCGTACCGCAATGGAAGATGGCAAAGCCGAAAGAGCATATCGCTGCCTATATCGACGCCAATCTGGCTGACCCGCATCAGGATCCATATATCGGTTTCATCGATGGTGCGCCCATGAGCTACTGGGAGGCCTATTGGGCGAAGGACGATATTCTTGGCCGCCATTATCCCGCCGCCGACAAGGATCGCGGCTGGCATATGCTGGTGGGGGAGCCGTCGTTCTTTGGCAGAGGAATCGCTCCGGCGGTGATAAGGGCGTTTACCCGCTTCCTTTTCCTCGATGACCCCGCCACGGAAAAGGTGGTGGGTGAACCGAGTGTCGAGGCGCGCCGTCTGCTGCGTTATGCGCCGGTCTGCGCCTTTGAGGAGCAGGGGGAAATCGACCTGCCGGACAAACGCGCGAAATTGATGTTCTGCCATCGACAGCGCTTCATCGAACAATTTGGACTTTGACCATGACCACACTCGATCTTGCCGGAATCGGTATCGGACCGTTCAATCTTGGCCTCGCCTCGCTTCTGTCCTCCCACCCCCAGGTGTCAGCGGCCTTCCTGGAGCGTAAACCTGGTTTCCGTTGGCATGAGGGCTTGATCTTGCCGGGAACGACGCTGCAGGTGCCGTTTCTTGCTGACCTCGTTTCAATGGCTGACCCGACGCATCGCCTGAGCTTCCTCAATTATCTGGCTGCTCATGACCGTCTCTACAAATTCTACTTCTATGAGAATTTCCTGATCCCCCGACAGGAGTATGACGATTATTGCCGTTGGGCCTCGCAGCAGCTCGATAGCTGCAGGTTCGGCGAAAGCGTCGTGGATGTGGAGCACGATGCTGCGACCGACACTTTCGTGACCAAAACCTCCTCTGCAAGCGGCGCCACACGCAGCTATCGCAGCCTGAATATTGCGGTAGGGATCGGAACGTCGCCCTACCTGCCGAAATGGCAGTGCCTGCAAACCAACGCCCCGGTTTTCCATTCCGCTGAATTTGCCAAGCGGAGGGCGGAATTGACGAAAGCCCGTCGTGTTACGGTTATAGGGTCCGGCCAGAGTGCAGCTGAATGTGTATTGGCGCTCTTCAGCGAATTGACGCCACAAAAGGTGGCGGCAGGTGCATCCATTCGCTGGATCACGCGCTCCGCGGGCTTCTTCCCAATGGAATATTCAAAACTCGGTTTGGAATACTTCACGCCCGATTATATGCGCGAATTTCACAAGCTGCCGCGCGAGAAACGGCGGCAGACCGTTGCCGATCAGGGATTGCTCTACAAGGGGATCAGTTTTTCGACGATCGGGGACATCTTCGATCTGCTTTACGAGCGATCAATCGGCGGTCGTGACCCGGGGCTGACATTGGCACCCAACTGCGACGTGACCGATGTCCAGTCAAGCGGGTTTACCGGCGGACTGAAAATCGGTCTTCGGCACAATCTCTCTGGTCAGCAAAGCACCGTCGAGGCTGATGCGGTGATCTCGGCTACGGGCTATCGCCATGCGTGGCCACAATGGCTCGACACGTTGAAGGAGCAGATACTGGAAACGTGCGAGCGTGGCGACTTGATCGTTGACGCAGACTTCCGCGCCAGACGTCGCGACGGCGGCGCGGGCGCGATCTTCGTGCAAAATGCCGAAACCTTCCAGCACGGCGTCGGGGCGCCAGACCTTGGTCTGGGTGCTTTCCGCAACGCTGTCATCATCAATCAGTTGCTTAAGACAGAATACTACCGGGTCAACGCGCGATCTGCCTTCCAGGATTTCGGAATTCCGCAAGACCACGCACTGTCCTCAACATTCGCAGGAGATGTCTATGCCCGCGCCGTCTGAAAAGCTCTATGAGCCCGCCTTTGCGCCAACCCTCTGGAAAGACACGTCCCGCCGGCTGCTGGCAAAGGTGATCGAAGAGTTCGCCTATGAGCGTGTTTTCCCGGTAACGTCAGAAAAGCCGGGCCATTACCGGATCGATTTTTCGACGGCGTCGTACAGTTTCAGGGCCAGGAAATATGTATTTGATAATCTCTCGGTCGAGCCTGAGAGTATCGTCAGGCACGTCGACCATGTCAGCACGCCGGTTCACGATCCGCTGGCCTTCTGCGCGGAAATTCTGCCGGAGCTTGGCGTCAAGCCGATGACAGCTGCGCACTTCATCCGGGAACTTGGCAACACTCTTGTCTCAGATGCTCACACCGCCGCGAGAGCTGACAAAACCGGTGCGGAGCTTGCCGAACTCGACGATATCCAAATGGAAGGCGAGATGACCGGGCACCCGTGGGTCACGGTGAGTAAAGGGCGTATCGGCCTTGGTTACACGGATTACCTCGCCTACACACCGGAAAATCGATCAGCATTGAAGATTGTCTGGATCGGGGTCAGTCGCGAGCGGGCGTCGTTCGTTGGCGAAGCGGGACTGACGAATGAACGACTGGTCACCGAGGCTCTTGGTGAGCGGCTCTATACGTCATTTGTCGGCAAGTTGAATTCCGCTGGCTTCTCTGCTGAAACACACCACATCATGCCCGTTCACCCCTGGCAGTGGGACCACATGATTGCGCCGCACTTTGCCGCCGACATTTCTTCCGGGCAAATCGTCTTCCTGGGTGAGGGCGAAGACCTGTATCTTCCACAGCAATCTGTCCGCACCCTTTCCAATGTCAGCAACCCTTCAAAGTCAACGCTGAAACTGTGCATGACGATCCTGAACACCGCAGTGTATCGCGGCATTCCCGGTAAGCGGGCGCTCACGGCGGCGCCGTTCACCGGCTGGCTGGACGAACTTGTAGAAAGTGACACCTTCCTTTCGAACGAGTGCGAGTTGGCCCTTCTGGGAGAGCGAGCGGGCATGCACTATGAGCATCCACAGTTCTCAACAATTGCAGGTGCGCCATACCAGTTCAACGAGATGCTTGGATGCCTGTGGCGCGATAGCCTCGGAGGACATCTGAAGCCCGGCGAAACCGGCATGCCGCTTGCTGCATTTATGCATGCCGGTAGCGATGGCAAGCCCGTGGTGCAGGCGCTGGCGGAAAAAGCAGGTGTCAGCGTCGAAGGTTGGCTGGCGCGTTTCTTTGATGTCGTCCTGCCTCCCGTCTATCACCTTCTCGCCCGTCACGGGCTGGCCTTTTCCGCCCACGGGCAGAATGCGACGGTGATCCTGAAAGACGGTTTACCGGTGCGGTTGGCGCTGCGCGACTTCATCGATGATGTGATCGTCTGCGACCTCAATTTCCCGGAGAGCGAAAGCCTGCCAGAAGAGGTTAAGGATGTGTTGTTGCGCCTGCCTGCAGATTTCCTGATGCACTTCATCCAGACGACGCTGTTCATTTGCGTTTTCCGTTACATGTCCGTGCTGCTTGACAAGCGGTCGGGCGTGTCTGAGGCCGCTTTCTGGGCTTTGGCAGGGGAGAGCATTCGACGCTATCAGGCTCGCTTTCCCGACATGGCTGAGCGATTTGCGATCTTCGATCTTTTCGCGGACGAATATCCCCGCCTTTGCCTTAACCGCGTGCGGCTATTCACGCACGGTTATGCTGACGATGATGAGCGACCGGTACCGGATTTCCAGGGCATGGTCGACAATCCTCTCGTCCACTTCGACCGGAAGAGGGATGCGGCTTGAGAAGCCGCGCCATCTCCACTGTTCATTTGCATCGGCAGTGATCAAGGGATTTGCGCCGACATTCGGCGCAAATCCGTCGGGCGTACACCGTAGCGGCTGCGGAATGTGCGGTTGAAATAGGACAGATCGTTGAAGCCGACGCTGTAAACGATCTGGCTGATCGGCGTTGCGGCGTGGTCGGCAAGAATAAGGTTCTTGGCCAGCACCAGCCGCCTTTCCAGAACGTAGCGTGAAAAGGTTGTTCCCGCCCGGCTGAAAAGCTTCTGGATCGCCCGGGGTGTAATCCCTTCAGCCTGTGCCACATCGGCGATGGAAAACGAGCCATCGGCCAGGTTTTCCTCGATCATCGCCTTGATCGCCTCAAGACGACCTTGCAAGACCGCTGAAGGGGTACCTTTGGCGACGTATTGCGCCAGCACGGGAAGCAAGGAGTAAAAGTGCGCCACCATCATGCTGGCATGCTCTTTGTCCTGATGGTCCTGACGCAGCAGGTAACCCGCATAGTTGGTGAGGAGCTGCAACGGCAGGCACTCCGCTGAAAAAGGCTGCAACAAAATCTGCGCGAGGGACTCTCGTGCAAGCGTGATAGCGGCGTGAGGAAGATGGGCGCAGTCGAGGCGCCCGCCCTCGGGCAGAACGATTTCCGACATCGTGTCGGAGGGAATAAGGATCACGTCGCGCGGCGCCATCTCGAAGCTCTGCTTTCGATGATGGACCAGCAGCGGCCCGTCCGCTGCCCTCAGTATCACAATATCCGGCGTACCGACGCCGTGCGCTGTCAGTCGCAGCGACGTTCTCGGCATATAGACGGTGGCTAGCGACAGGTTTTTATGTTTCCAGACAAGGCCGGTCACGCCCGACAGATCACCGTCCTCAACGCTGATCGTTGCTTCTCCCAGCATATCCAGAAGGATCGTTCGGCACATGAGCCTGCTTTCTGAATCAGGCAGGGACAGGGTTCCAAGTTTCAAGGGTCGGATCACTTCCATGAAAAATCAAACCTCCCTTTTCTGTTCATGTTCGCATCTATCCAAATCTGGTTCGTCGTCATCCAAGCCCAGCCGCCTCATAACGCATAAAACATGATAAAAATAGTCTTGTATTTATCCGGTTGGGCCAACCGGAAGATTTTTTGCGCTTTGGGGGCGACATGATTGGAAAATGGAATGCCGGCGTCAGTCTTATGGCTATCGTCGTTGCGGTCGGTGGCAACAACGTCGCGCAGGCACAGGATGCACAGAGCGCGCAGTCCGGAAGTGGTCCGACAGTTCTGGAGCCGATTGTGATAACCGGCAGCCGCATACCCCAGGAGATATCTCGAACAGCGCGAACGATCTATGTCGTTGATGCGGAGGCCATCGAGGCTGAAGCCCGGTCCGGCAAGTCGCTTCAGCAGATTCTTGCTGAGAAAGTTCCCAGCTTCGATCCGGCCAGCGAAGGCGCGCGCACGGCTTACGGCCAGAATTTGCGGGGACGCACGGCACTTATTCTCATCGATGGTGTTTCGATGAACTCGGCGCGCGGGCTCAGCCGTCAGTTTGATTCCATCGATCCGTTCAACATCGAGCGCGTCGAGGTTTTGTCCGGCGCGACAGCCATCTACGGCGGCAATGCCACAGGCGGCGTCATCAACATCATCACGAAGAAGGGCAAGGATGCGCCGGAAGGTTTGCATGGCGAAGTAACAGCTGGCCTTGGCAGCGGCTTTGGCCGCACCCGCGACATTGACCGCAATGGTGCGGGCGCCGTTACCTATAACAGCGAAAACTGGGACGCACGTTTCGCTATTGCCGGAAACCAGACCGGAGCCTTTTACGATGGGTCCGGCACGATGCTGACGCCTGATATCACCCAGACCTCGACCGCCTTCAACAAGCGCATCGATTTTATGGGATCTGTCGGCGTGCAGATCGATGACAACAGGCGCTTCGAGTTATCGGGCCAATTTTACGACAGTGCGCAGGACTCTCCTTTTGGACTTTATCTCGGAGCTGGACTCGCGGGTATAAGAGATCCAAATTTGGTCGAAACCCGCGATGGCTACCGGTCGGATTTCAATCCTCGCACACGCCGCACCATGGTGAACGCGACTTACACCGACGATGATTTTCTGGGGCAGGAACTCCTTCTGCAGGGCAGCTTCCGCAGAGAGGAAATTCGCTTCCACCCGTTCCCCGGTAGCGCAATTTTCTCGCCCTTCGTCTACTTCGGCGGTAGCTCGCAGGACACTGACTATTACAGCCTGAAGGCGTCGATGATTTCGGAGCCACTGGACGGATTGAAGATTACCTATGGCATTGATGCAGATCGGGATTCTCTTAAGTCCAAGCAGAATGTCTTCGATTTTCTGACTGTCGCCACAACAGGCGCTATGGACTTCAAGACGCGTGGCATTACCGGCCTCTATCCCGATATCGATGTCTCCACCCTAGCCGGCTTCATTCAGGGATCCTATGAGGCGACGGACCGACTGACGGTCAACGGTGGTGTGCGCTATCAATATGTCACAACCGAAGTTTCGAGCTTTGCCGGTGCTGCGCAGCAGGTTGCCGTTCTGAATGGAGTCGGATCCTCTATCGACAGCATCCCTGGCGGCGACGTCAGCTATGATGCTGCCCTGTTTAATGCAGGCGTGACATATGAACTGACCGACACCCAGCAAGTCTATGCCAATTTCAGCCAGGGCTTCGAGCTTCCCGACCCGGCAAAATATTATGGGATCGGAAACTACAGCCTTGTCGGTGGGCGTTACGTGCTACTGAACAGCGTTAATGTCGCCGACTCCGCGCTTCAGGCGATCAAGACGAATTCTTTTGAACTCGGCTACCGCTTCAATGACGATACATACAGCTTCGAGACGGCGGCCTATTATTCGCTCTCCGACCGGTCTATCGAATTGGACCGTACAACCTTGGCCGTGGATGTCGTCGATCGTGAACGACGCGTCTATGGCATTGAGGCGAGCGCCAGCGCAAAGCTGGACTATGGTTTCGATGTCGGCAGTTCGGCGCATTGGGTGAAGTCCGAGATCAAGTCAGATGGCGGCTGGGAAAAGGAAAGCATCGGCACGGCCAGTGTTTCCAAACTCGGCGGATACGTCGGCTGGACGAAGGATAACTTCAACGTCAAGCTTGCCGGACAACATGTGTTCAACCTCAGTGATGATGATAACCGCGAGATTGATGGCTACACCCTTTTTGATCTGACCGGTGCCTATCGTTTCGAAGCGCAGGACACGATCTTGCGGTTCGGTGTGATGAACCTGTTCGACAAAGAATACACGACCATATGGGGCGCACGCGCCAACGCTCTTTACGGGGCTTTGGCAAATCAGGCCGTGTTCGACTACAAGGGGCGCGGACGCACGTTCGCCGTTTCGCTGACGAAAGTTTTCTGATGGATCATCAGGGCGATATGCGTCAGGAAATGATCACAGCGGCCGCACCGTACCGACTGGCCGGGAGGTCTGCGCCAGACCTCTATCGCGCCTTTAATCTCCATGGAAGCGGTCCCGTCGAAGTTCGTCGCCAAGGCACGCAACTCCTGATCTCTGATCCTGATGGCAGCACGGGAGCCTTCCATATTTCCACGGGCGGCGCGGGCGGCGAGATTAAGGTTGCTGACCTGCCCGGCACGTCCGGAGGTCGTTGGCGTCTTGCGGCCGCAGCGTTCGAATACTTGTTTTCCACGTTACCAGCCCTTCGATCGATAACCCTGCCGGGCGATCGTTGGACGGAGCTGGACGAGGAGTTCACGGCCCACGGGCTTTACACCCACGTGCTGTCCAACTCCGACCAGCCCGCCGTGTCGGCAGAAATGTTCTGGCAGACCACAGGTCTCTGGAGTGCCCCTGCTTACGGCTCTTTCCCTCGTTGCGATGTCTACGACGGCAGGGTGTCTCACCCCTTGCGTGCGCCAAAACCGGTGGGAACGGTTTATGCCCGTTTCATCCCCTGGCTCGGCGGCGTTCTCTCTCTGGATGTGGCGACCTTGAAAGACCTGCCAGATGTGCATCGCTGGATGAACAGCCCTCGGGTGGACAAGTTCTGGCACGAGGCAGGAGATCTAGACAAGCACAGGCGATATCTGAACGGCATGTTCGCCGACGCGCATATCATGCCGCTGATCGGCCGCTTCGATGGCAGAGCATTTTCATATTTCGAGGTTTACTGGGCAAAGGAAGATGTTGTCGGCACCTTCTGTGATGCGGGCGACTACGACCGTGGTTGCCACGTGATCGTGGGTGACGAGGCATGCCGTGGCCGCGATTGGTTCACGGCCTGGCTGCCTTCGCTTCTACATTACATGTTTCTTGATGATCCGCGCACCGAGCGCATCGTGCAGGAGCCGAGCAGCGACCATGAGCGGCAACTGAGAAATCTGCAGAAGTCTGGCTTTTCCCATATAAAAAGCGTCGATCTGCCGACGAAGCGCGCTGCCATCATGACGATAAGCAGGCAGCGATTCTTTTCTGATTGCTTATGGCATCCGGCTCCGTAATGGCTGAAATGTGGATTGGGTAGGGGAGAATGTCTGCTCGGGCCTCGACCTCGAGCATTTGATGTGGAAGGCTGAGCCTATAGCGCTACTGCTCTCACCCGCTTGGGCACAGTAAGGTGATCTCCGATTTTGGGCCAGCGTGAGCTGAAATTTTACGGGGTTTTGGCCCAGGTCGGTGGGGGTGCCAATGAGCCGTTCATCAGCGAAATCGGAACCTTATTACCAATTGCGCTATGTGGCGATGTGACTCGTGGCTTTAGGATCCAGCGCGGTTCAAAGCGCCTGCTCGGTATCATGTTGTAGATTGCTTTTGAACCGAACGCGTTTTCAAGGCAAGCCTAATGAAGGGTTTCGGCTGTTCTCGCAGTCGGCGGAACCTGTTGCTGATGATGAAGATGTGATGTATCGGGGTCGGCTGGAAGATCCAGATTCTCGCACTCTATGGCCGTTGCGCCTCACTAATATCAGGGACGAATCCTTTGACTCAGAATGCGATCGTATGGGGTATCGCGGGGCTGACAGCGGCTGGTGTGATCACCAGGCCGTTCCGTTGGCCGGAGGCCGTCTGGGCGGTTGTTGGTGCTGTTCTCCTTCTCCTTTTCCAACTGATTGGGCCAGCCGATGCGCTCGCAGGTGTTGCTAAAGGGATTGACGTCTATCTCTTCCTGATCGGCATGATGCTTTTATCCGAGTTGGCTCGCAAAGAGGGCCTTTTCGATTGGGTTGCTGCGATTGCGACGTCCTATGCCAAGGGTTCGCCCAAGCGTCTTTTTGTGCTCGTATATCTGGTCGGCCTTGTCGTGACGGTGTTTCTGTCGAACGACGCCACTGCAGTTGTGCTGACGCCAGCCGTCTATGCAGCCTGCCGTGCGAGCCGGGTTCGCGATCCGATGCCTTACCTCTTGATCTGCGCCTTTATCGCCAATGCTGCGAGCTTCGTGTTGCCGATCTCCAATCCTGCCAATCTCGTGATCTTCGCTGGCGGCGAAATGCCGCCTCTGTCGCGCTGGTTGGCAACGTTTTTGCTGCCATCGCTCATTTCCATCGTCGTAACATTCATATGCCTCTATTGGACGCAAAGGCGTGCCTTGTCGGAAGAGAGCCTCGCTGCCGCTGCGGACCGACCAGTCCTTAGCCGTAGCGCCAGCCTTGCAGGATGGGGCATCGTGATCACCGCGATCGTCCTGATCGTTGCATCTGCCCTGCATGCTGACCTCGGTGTTCCTACCTTTGTTGCCGGGATGATCACGACTATCCTCGTTCTCTTGCTGACACGGCAGAGCCCCATGGAGACGATAAAGGGTATCAGCTGGAGCGTCCTGCCGTTGGTGGCAGGGTTGTTTGTCATCGTCGAAGCGCTTGACCGCACGGGTGTGACGACCATTCTGGCCAATCAATTGGTGTCTTTGGCTTCGGTGTCTGATGGTTATGCCGTTGGCGTGGCCGGGACGTTTGTCGCTGTCATCTGTAATCTCGTCAACAATCTGCCAGCCGGCTTGCTCGCCGGAAGTGTGGTTCAGGCAGCGCACGTCTCGGACAAGGTCGCAGGTGCGATTTTGATTGGCGTTGATCTCGGCCCCAACCTTTCGGTCACAGGCTCACTGGCGACGATCCTGTGGCTGTCGGCCCTTCGTCGTGAGGGTCTCGATATCAGTAGCTGGAAATTTCTGAAGCTCGGTACGGTCGTGATGTTCCCGGCACTCATTATGTCGCTGGCGTCGCTCGTTCTACTTTGACGCGCGGATGGCAAGAAGTCAGGTTGGCGCTTCTACGGCACTCTCGGTGTCCTGATCGTTCTGATCGTCCGGGTGTAGATTTCAGTCGTTATTTGATGGTTGGCGCTGAAATCGACGCCGAGCTTGAGCATCAAACGTGAAAGGATCCAACGACTGGCGTGCCCAAGCCCACGCGAGAGCGTGGCGCGTTCGTTGCTGATACAGCTAATGAAGAAGGCTAGCGACGGCAGTCGGTGCTTAACTAAAACGAATTTTGCAACGAGCCTAGAACAGCGTCGTGCGCAGGAGCGCTGCTGGCCTTTGGTGCTACGATAAGTGCTCCGGCGGCATACACGCAATTACGAACCGCGTGGAGCGGTTGGATTAGGCACCAATCGACCAGGAACGGGTGGCCCCGACAAGGTTGACGGGGCCATTTCTCTTTCACAGAACAGTAACGTTTTCGGCCTTCGACTTGCCGGTCTTGCGATCCTGGCCGACATCGTAGCTAACCTTCTGACCGTCGGTCAGAGCGCCGCCGAAGCTGACCGCGGAGATGTGAACGAAGACGTCTGGGCCGCCGTTGTCTGGTGTGATGAAGCCAAAGCCCTTATCCTGTGCGAAAAATTTAACTGTGCCGGTTGCCATGATGTCCTCGTATGTTGATCACGAGGTTACCGCAATATCGCCTATCAGGCTGAACTTCAAGTTTTTCCGGGTTATGTTGGGATCGTGAGATCCGCGCAACCACAGCCTCAGTAGAAGTTCGATGAGACAGCCACCGTCTCGTGTGGAGAAAAACTGATAAGGCGGACGGAGTAAAACGTCGACGGATCGAGTATGAATCGACCCAGTGCGTTCGGTTGCAGGATTTAAAGCTTCCTACGGGTCTCTGAGGTTAGCTGAAGAAACCGTCAAATTTTCCCTTTAATATTTCTTGAAAATTGCCTTTTTTCTTGAGGCCAAAGCGGAATTTGAGCGCCTGTTTGCAGGTCGGCCAGCGCTGGACCTCGATAATGTTGTTGATCTTTCACGCACTCAGAGTTTGCGCCAAAAGATCCTGCGTCAAAAAAAAGAAAGTGACGACTAAGCAATCCGACTTGCGTTTTATGTCGGGAATATATCCAACTGCTCATTAGAGGGTGGGCCGAGAATAGCTTGGGTGTCTGTCTTGTTGAGCGGTTGGCAAAGCAAGAACGCGGTTCTCGTGATTTTGAAAAGAGCTGGTGTTGCTGAAGCAGCCTTGAAGCGTGAACCGAATACGCCCTGAACCCACTGCCATTGGTGTCCCCGCATTTCGGCGGCCGCATATGGCCCTTTCCTTGGGTGTAGATTTTCGGTGACTGGCATTCCAGTATTCTGAGGTTTACCGATTGGCAAAGATGGAACTGGGAAAGGCAAAGGTGGTTAATCTCGTTCACTTGGAGATAAAGTTATGAAGATTTTCAGCGCGGTGATTTGCATATTGTCTGTCGGCATTCTAAGCGGTTGCGTAGACGATCGCGGCTACCGCGGGACTGGGTATTCTGCGGGCGTGGGCCATAACCGCTCATGCGGCAACGGTGAAAACGACATATCGCACCCCTATGCAGGGATTTGCGACTGGCGCCGCGAAAACGGTCGGGACTGGGCTGACAGCGGAGCGAATAATAATATCTACCGGCGCAATCGGTGACGTCAGATGTAGAGTCTTCCCGGAGAAAATTCGTCAATGATCTCAGGCGGATGGGTTCGGGCCGTCGCGTTCAGCGCGCCGCAACATGGCATGATCTATTTACCAGTCGACCCCAACACTGAGAGTTGAATCTCCTCCTTTCACAGGGAGTGATCAGGATAGAGCATTTCCTTCGCGATGTTTCTAATGAGCGGTTTGGTAGGGCCTGGTGCCAACGCCACACCCCCGGCGCAGTCGATGGCACAACTTGCTTAGAGGTGTTTCGAAGCACAGACGCAGAAGCGAGACGTAGTATCTTGAGATGTTACCGAGAATCTGCATTCTGTGGTGTTTAAGCGAAGATAGCGTTTAGTCCGACTAAAAGGAACGGATAGGGAGCGTGCGCTGTTGCGACTCAGAAAGAAGGTGGATTTCGGCAATGTTCGCCCAACGGCTTCGCGAGCAGCAGGCGCCGAGTACGCAACGCTTGCAAGTGGCCGGTCAACATACTCCGACTGCTTTAACAAATCATGGTGGTCTCGACCGCTCAAAGCTAGCTGGTAGAGCGAAGGCGACTTTCTATCAACAGCCCACTCTCATCTAGGATCGGATGCGCGGTAGCCACGATGTGAGCGTTGATACGCTTTAGGTCGCGCAGGATATCCAGGTGCAATGAGCTCGTTCGCATGCTGTCGGCGCGACCATCGCGCAGACGGGCGAGATGCTTGGCTGCCGACTGCTTTTCCATTTTACGAACTTCCACCTTCAACTCCATCATTCGACGTGCAAGGTTAAAGTCCCTCGTGACAAAAATTGTCTGGGCAATACGTATATTTTCCTGTGTCAGTTCGAAGAGCGTTTTGACCTCCGCGTGTCCCTCCTCCGAGAACTGGAGACCCTGCGTTCCTTTCTTGGCAATTTCCGGTACCAAGCTCTTTTCCAGGATGTCGCCGATATGCTCGAGGTTGATTGCATAATCGATGATGGCCGCCGAACGCCCACCATCTTCCATGTTCAAGCCAGCACGTCCAAGCTTTGAGAGATACAGCTTTACCTCTTGTTGCAGTAGGTCGACCCGTCCTTCAAGAAGCGAGACCTCTTGTAAACGTGATGGATTGTAGCGGTCGAACGAATCTGCAGTTCTTACTAACATGCGCTCTACCAGATCGCCGATACCCAGCACTTCACGAGTGGCGCTGGCGAGCGCGACGACCGGTGTCGAGAGTTCTTGTTCATCGAGGTACTTCGGACCGAACTCTGCGGCTGCATCGTCGGCGATTAAGGACTTCACGATCCCCGAGACCGCGCGCGAAAAGGGCCACGCCAAGGCGGCCAGAAACACGTTGAACGCGAGATGAGCGTCGACGGGAAGCTTGGCTGGCGTCAATGGCAATATGGTCAACAACCCAGCGCCATAGTCTGCGAGTGGGAGGACCAGCACGCAACCAGCGCCTCTGACGATGAGGTTGCCGAGCGTGACACGCTTGACCGAAGCGGGACCCGACAAAGATGCCAGCACGGGAGGAACAGCGCCACCGAGATTGGCTCCGAGTACCAGGACAATGATGAGGCCGGTGGACAGCACGCCGGCTGACGCGAGCGAAAGGATTAACACGACCGCCGCCAGGCTCGAGGACGACACAAACGCAATCATCGCTGAAAAAATGAGAGCGACCGGCCAAGCATTGTCCAACAAAGCGACGAAAGCCATGAGGGCCGGGGAACTGCGCATGGGTTCCGTGGCTGCACTCAAAAGATGGAGCGAGAGCAACATCAGCCCAATACCGACAAGCGCTTTACCGCCGCCCTGACGCGCAGATGATGAGCCACGAAGGAGTATCACACCGACTAAAACAGCCAGAGGGGAAAGCCATTCCAGTCCCGCCGCGACGATCCAGGCGGTAATGGCAGTTCCCACATTGGCTCCAAGGAGAACGATTTGAGCCATCCGCGGTTTAATCAGTTCTCGTTCAACAAACGACGCGGTCATGAGCGCGGTGGCTGTCGAACTTTGCAGAGCAATCGTTGCAATCAATCCGGAGAAAAATGAGCGCGGTCCGTTGCTGGTCCCGGTCGCTAGACCAATTTTGAGTTTCGCACCGAAAGCTTGTGATACACCGTCTTTGACTTGCGCGAGCCCCAAGAGCAGCAAAGCGACAGCACCCAGCAAATTGATCATGACGACCGTGGAACTCAAGTCTTTCTCCTTTTTGCTGCCATTACGATCCTATTCCCAGTCGACTATGCGCGTGCCCGCTGCAATGACACCTTCAGCACAGTCAGAAATGTCTTGATAAAGGATGCGGCCGAAGCATTTTCTTTTGGGTCGGATGAACCTGAAAATTCCTTTTGGTGAACGACCAGCGCCTTATAAATTGACAGGTTTTCCGCGCGAATGAAGGGAAGGGCAAGTTCCTGCGCCTGGCGCAACGCGTACCAATCGGTGACGAAATGCAGCAACGATAATGACGCGGCGCTCTCCGGATCAACACCAGCGGACTGTGCAATTTTGACCAGCACAGATGAAGGCAGGTCAAGCTGCGTGAGCAGACGACCAAGTGTCGAACCGGAAAACATCTCAACCATGTCTCTGGGCCATTCACGGGGGAAAAACCGATGAGTGACGAGCGCTTCCTGGTGAGCGTAGAGGAAGTCACCGTATGATTTCGCGCTAAACGCAGAATGGTTGGGCTCTCCCTTCCGTTCGCACTCGCGATGGTAGAGACGCATTAGACGACGATCAATCGGCAGGTTGCCCAGACTGATGGTCTCGATATTGGTTTCGTTGGTCGATCCGTGCACGATCCGGAATGCAGGCGGAAACGCGACCAGGGAAGGGACAGCAACGTTGGTCAAGGTCGTGTTGCCGACGGTTCGCCTGGTCGATCCGTTGACGTGGATATGGCCGCTAAAGTGCTGTGTCATGCCGGCCTGCATGAGAGCAGTAGCCACGCCGTCCTGCGGAGTGCGATTGGCGACGTTCGTTTGTCCGAAAAGCGCTTGTTCACTCGCCAGATTGTCTGCGAACACGTCCACGACGGGATAATGCGAAAAGCATAAAAGTGTTTTCCCCAGAGCGCCCGCACGCCGGTGAACGTCTGCAATCCACGAAATCAAATAAGGGCGTTGCTTGACGACGGCATTCCAGCCAGCACCAGTACTGTCAATAAAGTCGCTTTCCAGATCAATGCCAGTCGCTCTGTCTGAAGGTTGGTACACGTTGGCGTCGATCATCAAAAGCCAAAGGCCATCTTCTGGTTCAACGAGATAGGAAGCATCTATCAACAACGCCTCGTTCGTCCCGTCAGCGGACGCTAATCGGTATTGCCGGTCCTCGAACGTGTCAGACGTCCCGAAAGGCGTTTCCCAGTGAAGGTAATCCGCCTGGCGCGTCAGACCATGCTCTACGAGAGGTTCCAGTGCATCGGGGTAGCCGGCGCAGTACATTGTCTCTGAGCAAAGCGCCACGATATTTGAAGGCTTAATATTGGGATCGCTGGTGATGACGACGGCGTCCCCATCCGGAGTCAGGAATTCCTTCGTCTGGTGTCGACCCCTCAGCGCATAGCCGTCGTGGTTGCCCGGTAAGACGTAAAAGGAGAGCGAAAACGTCTCAGCACAACTTTTCAAGAGGGAGGCAACAGCCTGTACCGTTGCTTTCTGTCCGTCATCACTATAGTCGCCGAGAAGGACAACATGTCTGATGCCACGACCGGCGATCGCATCAAGAGCAGCCGGAAAAGCCGCGAAGCTTTCGTTAAACACACGCGTAGAGCAGCGTGTCTCTGACCAGCTTCTGGCTGTCAGCCCGTCACCGGACACAGGTTCCTGCTGCCCGAAACTGCCTTCGAGGTCATGATAGTGTGCATCAGCGATGACGGCGACAGGGGTATGGCTATGCAATTGCTTCACGCAATCTGGTTTTTTCGATCATATCAATCCAGTCTGATGCGAGACGAGCAGCTTTATAAAGCATGGGTTTAGGCGCCTCGAACCATTCGTCCGGTCGCAAGAGGCGCTTTTCCCTGACATGGGCGATTGCCGCCTCGAGAGTCGGAAAACGGTCGGGTTGCTGTTTGTGGATGTAGAGACCCACAAGTGATACCGAGCGACTGCGACCGCTGCGACAATTGACCAGGACATTTCCTCCATCTTCGAATGGATAGGTCGCACGCTTGGGCATGGTCTGATGCAGCGCGCCATGGAGAATATAATATCCGCCCACCATCATTGTGTCCGGGCTGCCACCCCCATCAATCATGCCGACCTTGTAATAGCGGATAGGAGCGTAGCCTGTTGCACTAAGCTCCCCGTCCTCAGCATTGGCAGGGTCTCGTACGAAGTTGATATCCAGATTGACGGCGCAGTTGACGACTATGCCGATACCGTGAGCTTTCAGAAGCCCAAGGTCTCGCGCGCCTTCCAGACCGCCGATGTACAGCTTGGAATCATGCGGTCCGAGCCCTTGCGTAATCAGGCTGATGGGCGGTCGTTCGTAAAAGGGTGCATCCATATGCAGCACTCGATCCATTTTCAGGCGCAATGAAAGACAGCGCCAATCTCTATTATAGAAGCCTCGAAGCTGGGCGGCGCATATGTGACACAAGCGAGCAGCCAGCGCGGCAAGAGCTAAGCAGCATTCTCTTGTCGGATTGGGCCGCCTGTGGTCTGTAGAAGCTGCCCCGATCGACTATCGAAGATCATGATGTGCTCGGCGTCCAGTTCAAGCCAGACCTTTCGGCTTGGCCAGCGCTCAACGAACCGAGGAATAAGCACAGTCACCGCATTGCCTTGCGATGTGAGGGACAGGATCGTCTGCGATCCGGTTGGTTGAACGACATCGACCTCTGCGGGCAAACTATTCGCGACAGGTGCATCATGAAGCGTAAGCCGCTCCGGCCGGATCGCAAGTCGCATCGGTCCTGAGGACTGCGGCAGGGCGTGCGGCAGGTTTATCTCGATTTCACCGATGTGCAGGACGCTACGGCTGTCGCGCTGTTCCAAAGTCGCGTCAAACAGGTTGATGCGCGGATCACCGATGAACTCAGCGACGAACAGGTTGCTTGGCTGGTGGTAGATCTCATAGGGGCTGCCCATCTGCTGAATCACGCCATCCTTCATCACGACGATGATGTCAGACATGGTCAGGGCTTCGACCTGGTCGTGGGTGACGTAGATCGTCGTCGCACCGAGGTCTCGGGACAACCGCTTCAGTTCCGTGCGCATTTCCGTGCGTAGCACCGCATCGAGATTGGAAAGCGGCTCGTCCATCAACAGAATTGAATTTCTAGCGGCGATCAATCGAGCGACCGCTACGCGTTGCTGTTGGCCTCCCGACAGTTCCGATGGAAACCGATCCTGATACCCCTCGAGCTGTACTTTCTTGAGCGCTTCGCCGAGCCGCTCCTGGATTTCGTCCTTCGGCTTTCGCGCCTGCTGTAGAGCGAGCGTGATGTTGCAATCAACCTTCATATTAGGCCATAGAGCGTAGCTCTGGAAAATGAAACCAAGACCGCGTTTTTCCGGTGGTACGAAATGGCTGTTGCGACCAGAAAATACCGACTTTCCGGACAATGTAAGTTCCCCATCCGAGGGCTGTTCGAGCCCGGCGATAATTCTGAGCGTCGTCGTCTTGCCGCAGCCCGACGGACCCAGAAGAGTGACGAATTTCCCCTTGGGAATATCCAGGTCAAGCGGTGGAATGGCGAGGTGTGCACCATAGGATTTGGTGATGCCTTTGAGAGATACTTCGTTCATGACTTCCTCCGGAGATCGTAAGCACCGACCGGCATGCGCTGGCGCGCCGGTCGGCTGAGCAAGGCTCTTTACTGGCTCGTCTCAACGACCCAGAAGTCGTTGACCGCAGCAACGTTGTCACGCTGGAACTCGGCGGATCCGAAGATCTTCTTTGCCTCCGGCCACTTCTCTCCACCCTTGGGTAGCGGCACGTCTGTGCGAGGCGAGAACGTGCCGACCTTGAAATAGGCGGCCATGCCTTGAAGCAATTTCAGGCTCTCACCCTCACGGTAAGGTTTTTCGACCTTGGTGTCTGGCGTAAGGTCCTTCGAACCCATTTGGAACGCGATAAAAAGTTTCGCGGCGTTGGGATGCGGAGCCTGCCCGGCTATGGATGTATAAGTCGAATAGGCGAACACACCTGCAGGATCGATATCGTAGAGGATAGCGTTGGCGTAATCGTCGCTGCCATTTTTGTTTATGTAGTGCATGCTGGAGAACGTAATGGGCGGGTTATTTTGCCCTTTAAGTCCCGAGGCGGTCGCGAGCTTAGAACCGGAATCGTAAATAACGAGATCGTTCTTCAGCAGGCGATGCAAGAACTCGTAGCCGGCGTTTTCGATACCATCCGACAGCTCGATTGGCTTGCCCGCATACGTCTCGTAGGCCTTCGCAAAGCTATCGGAGTGCTCCACGATTGAAGCAAGCAATGCCAGTGATGTCAGCGATCCTAGGGGGCTCTTCATTGCGAAGCGCTTTTTCCAATCTGGTTCTGTCAATTGCCAGACATTCTTGACAGGCGGACCGTCCTTATAAGCGTCGGCATTGTACATCAGGACGGTCGCTTCGATGACCTGCGTCAGGAGTGGTTCACGAAGCTCCTCCGGGATCTTGTCTGTCAGGTACCGCGGTACATAATTGACGATACGTTTGTTGGGGAGAAGGTCGAAGATCATTTGAGCCGTGCCCGCAGTGTTCACCACATCGACGTTGAAGATGCCCGCTTGTTGTTCTCGGACAACCTTTTCAATCGTCTTCTCCGAACCAAGATCATAGGCGTTTACCTTGATCTTCGGGTAGAGCTTCATGAAGTCTTCGGCGAGTGCGCTGACGCTGGATGACGATGAGTAGATCGTCACTTCACCTTCTTCATTCGCCTTGCGGGTGATCTCGTCCCAGTTCTCTTCCGGAGGCTGGTTGGCTCCCAGTTCTGATGTTTTAATCCATGTCTCGAACGCGTCCTGCGCCAACGCCGCAGAGCCTATCATCCAGCCCAAGGTGGCGATTGCTGCGCCCTTCATTAAAGTCTTCATAGTCTTCCTCCTCTTTCGGGTTGCCTCCTCAAGCAAATCCCATCTTCGTATTTCGAAAAACGAGCCTGAACAGCAGGTTGCAGCCAACAACCAGCGCGACGAGAAGCAAGGTGGCTGCCCCGATCAGCTGGGGTACGTCATCCGTTTGGTAGGTGTAGATGACGCTGGCTAGAACTGCTGTTGATGGCGTGACCAGTAGAATGATGAGCGACAGCTCTCGCATCGTTCCGATGAAACTCAGCAGCATACCTGAAACGAGTCCTGAAGCGGCGAGCGGAGCTACAATTCTCCGAATGCGGCCGAACCAGCCAATGCCCTGGACGCGTGCCGATTCTTCGAGCGATTTGTCAATCTGGAGCATCGCGGCAATGCCGGTACGCGAGGTGTATGGCAGGTTCTTCACCGTCGCGATCAGCACGAGCAATGCAAACGTGCCATATAGCGCAGGGATTGGCCCTAAGGACTGGGAGAACATGCCGATATAGATGGCGCCAAACGCTACCGCTGGAAAAATGTAAGGCAGGAATGCCGCCATCTCGAGCGCCCGAGACGAAAGCGTACCCCGGTTGCGAACGACGACGTAGCCAATGAGAAAACCAAGAACAGCCGTTGCCAACGCCGTGAAGAATGCCAGTCGCAAGCTGTTCCAAGCGGCATTCAGTATATGCGGGTTCTTGAACACGCCGGCATAGAGAGCATTTACGCCGCCGCGGTCACCGATCCAGTAGTGTAGTGTCAGGTTCGATAGATCGTAGTTTCCGGCCGTTCGAGACAATGACTGGAGCACGAGCAAGCCGAGTGGCATAACGACGGTGATGGACATGAGGAGCATGACCAACGCGAACACCAGCCAGCGGGCACGGCCCAGGTCGATCTCTCTGCGTCGGAAACCCTTGCCTGACATCGTGACGAAGCTTTTGCGAACGCCGATCATGCGCTGGTTAATCCAGATGAAGAGCACGGCGAGCAACACCAGAACCAGTGCCAGCAAATAGCCGTCACCCACATTGCGCGATCCGATGGCGGCGTAGATTTGCGTGGGTAAAACAAAATAGCGGATAGGCATTCCCAGAACGGCCGGCGTGCCGAACGATCCGATGACCCTTATGAATGTCATGACGACGGCGGAGCCGACGGCTGGCACAACGAGCGGAACCGTAATCGAGACGAACTGGCGAAACCGCGACATGCCGGCAATGGCACCGGCTTCCTCGAGCTGGCTGTCCACCGTCGAGAGTGAGCCAGAGATGATCAGGAAGCCATAGACATAGTAGTGCAGCGAAAGGCAGATAATTATGGGGAGGCTGCCGAACGCGATCCAGTCCGGCGGCTGAACACCAAAAAGGTAAGCGAAAACGCCGGAAGCGCCTGCCACACGGTCGTTCTTGAAAAACGTTACCCAGGCAAGCGCCATGACCCATGATGGGAGCATGTATGGCAAAACGACAGCTGTGTTGACGAACTCGCGATAAGGAACGTTCGTGCGTACAACCACCCAGGCAAGCAGTGCGCCAAGCGCGAGGCAGATTGCTGTTGCTCCGAACGCTGTGACCAGGGAGTTCATGAACGGCTTGTAGAATAGCGCCCAGGACATACGACCGGTGAATACGCGCTCGTAGTGGAAAGAGGTCAATTCACCAACTGCGCGACCGGGGAGGTAGACGGCATCGTAAGGTTGGACTGTGACCGTTTCCCGGATCAACTGGAACAAGGGGACAATAACGAGCAGGCAGAGGATAATTGCCATGATAAGCGCGATGAGGCGGTCAGGGGCTGAGAGAAATTGGCCGACACGTCGCGACAATCGTCCTGCTCGTCCACTTTGCCGCGTCGTCTCGATTTCCGCTAAAGTCGTCATAATGTCCTCCCAAACGGCTCTCCAGGCCGCACGCCACTTCCAATTTTTCGTCTCGCCAAAGACCTAGGCGACCTGTACTCGGGCTCCCTCGTTGTCCGGGCTGAGAACAGTCTTCCCAGACGTCAGTGGGACGTTCGCAGCTTCGCTGATTCCAGATGCGAGGCCCGCAGCGGATGCGAGTACGGGGCCTCCATGACGCAAAGAGCCAAGCTCCGTGAATGGGCAGACAGCCCCGCCAGCCTCCGCGACGATCAGTAGACCGGGTACACAATCCCAGGAATTCATGTGTAATTCGACGTAGGCGTCCGATCTTCCGTCGGCCACATAGGCGAGGCCAAGCGCTCCAGAGCCGGAACGGCGAACATTCGCACCCTTCGAAAGAAGGGCTTCAGCAACTTTGAGATATGTCGCGTTCGGAATCCGCGTCGACCAGCCGAGCTCCACTGAAGCGGTATCGAACCGTGTCGTTGAAGCGGTCGCGATCGAAGTTCCGTTGCGCGTCGCCCCTTGGCCCAGCAGTGCGAAATGGAGTTCATCAAGGGCCGGGTTAAAGATGGCGCCAAACTGGGTCACGCCATTTTCGACGTAGCCGATGGAAATACAGAAATGGGGGATACCCCTCGCAAAGTTTGCGGTGCCGTCGATCGGGTCGACAACCCAGACGCGGTCGCGTATTTCACCACCGCCTTCTTCGCCGAAAAAGCCATCGTTGGGATAAGCCGCCAAGATCGCGCTCCGGATGTGATCTTCAGAGGCTGCATCGGTCTCGGTCAGAAAATCCTGAGGGCCTTTCATCGTGAAACCGCCCTTCGACACCTGCTTGAAACCTTCAAGCGCCAATGCACCTGCCGAGCGGATGACCGCGTGGCACAGTTCAGCGCGTTCTTGGATGTCGCTCCGTGGAACTTCACTATCAGGCATAGTCTTCTCCCTTGCACACGTGTTCAATGTTGCACACGTGTGCAAGCATGGCAACCCCAGATCCGTTCACTGGAAAGGTTTTCGCTAATCAGGAACGGACGGTGCCGCGCTCTATAAGCTCTACGGGCACTATTTGCGTCGAGACATGGCCATCGTCATGATCAAGTGCAGCAAGAACGGCGTCGGTCAGGACAGAGAATGATTGGCCAATCGTCGTGAGGTTATAGGAAATCCATGCGGCTTGTGGAATGTTGTCGAAGCCGATCACCGAAAGGTCATCTGGAACCGAGCGATTAAAGTCTTTTCTCGCTGAATCAAGGAATCCGAGCGCCATAAGGTCCGTCACGCAGAACGCCCCGTCGATTTGTGTGTCGCTCAGTAAGGCCTTGGCGGCCGCTATGCCTGTTTCGTATGCGGTCGGACCGACGCTCCACCGGACGACTTCTCCTCCGTGCTCAAGGATTGTCTCTTCAAAAGCCGTGGCTCGCCGGACCTGAGTTGGAGTGAGGCTGCCGCTGCAAACGACGGCGACTTTGCTGCATCGTGCTGCGATGAGCCGATCGGCGGCAAGCCGAGAACCCAGGATGTCATCGCTTAGAATGACATCGAGGTCGGGCCGGTTGGCATTGCGATTGATGACGATGAGCTTGACACCATTTGCAAGGCACTCGTCGACAATAGAGGCTGGAGGTTCGCCAGAAAGCACGACAATCGCACGCGCCCGAAATTCAAAGATCAGTTCGATCAGAGGCGCGATGTTGCTACGCGCATCGGCGGCATTGAGGAGCAAACACTGTTGACCTCGTCGCAAAAGGCCAAGGCTCAGCATATCTAGTTGCTTTGCGATAAAAGGAGAGGACAAATTTGCGCCCACAACTCCAACCAAATTGGAGCTCGATGTATTCAGGGTTTGCGCCAGGCGATTTACCCTGTAGCCGAGTTCTTCTGCAGCCTTCATCACGCGTTGGCGCACATCCGGCGAAACACTCGCGCCAGGAGTGAACGTCCTTGAAACAGCCGAACGGGAAACACCCGCCCTCTGCGCAACATCGATTGACGTCACAAAGCTCTTGGCCATCCAGGTACTCATTCCCTCGTGCGAAAACGAACCTGTACTCGGTTGAGTAAGGCCTTGCAATGCACTCGCGTGCATCTCGTCGCATACATCGGGTGCGTCGCTATCGGAGCGAACTAGATGTTTGATTTAGCCTGCTTGTTCTTGGAAACATTGTGGCGCACCGTCTACTCCCCAGCGCGAAAGGTCACTATCAACGATTTGAGCTCGACTTCTCTCACAAGCCGAGCGGCCTCATCTCGTGAGAACCAGGCAACTTTGCGCTGACCCGTTTCCTTGTATTTCTGCGCCGTTCTTGTAACTTCGATCTGGAAGACATCCACCACACATGGTGCCACGCGACCTGTATCGAGCCACTTGAGGTAAGTGTATCGACCGACCGGCTTTTTGCGTACGCGTCCGACCACGCCAGCTTCTTCGAAAGCCTCGATAAGAGCTGCTTCATGCGGCTTCTTCTTGTTCATCGGCCAACCCTTGGGGATGATCCAGCGGCCGGTTCCTCGCGATGTGACGAGGAGAATTTCGATGTCACGATCGTCGGGTTTTCGGTAGCACAAAGCGCCATATTGGACTTCGAACGCCTTGCTGAACAGCTTTTCGGGCATCCCTGCAAGCTGTTGAAGCAATGATTTTCCAGCCGTAGCAGCCTTGTCCTTTTTCTTTGGCAATGTCCTGTTAGCTTTCCTCGTTGCGCGTATTAAAGTGATGTGGGGAGTGGCCTTAAGCGTCAAAACTCGGTCAAGCGACGATAATCTGACAATATTAAACCGCCGGCGTCATCTAGATTTAGTATGCGCCAATGGGCTGCGGTGCCCTAATTCACCATATAAAGTCGATGATGCGGAATCTTCGCTCACCGAAATTTTTACAAGTGACAACACAAGGCGCAGATCTAGAAAGGCGAGCCTCGGGATGCCGGCGCGCTGAAGGATTTCATTCAGTAAGCCGCGTTGCCATCAGGATCGAAGGTGTCCGGTCGATTTCGACAAAGCCGAATTTAGCGTAAAATGCTACGACTTTTTCGTTGTGCTGGTTCACACCTAAATGGACGCCTTTTACTCCAGACATCATCAACGCACGCAGTTGATGTGCCAGCAGGGACGACCCATGACCGCCATTCTGCATCTCAGGCAGAAGATTGATGTGTAGATGCGCAGGGTAGGGCTGCGTCACCCGAATTGGTGTCCTCGATACGCTTCGGATATGAGTAAGGACGTTCTCATCCTCTATTGTCTGCGCTGAGAAATCGCGAAGCTCCTCCTTCAAGAAAGGCCACCATGCAGCCTCAAGCCAATCTTCGTAGGCGCTCGTATCGGGTGTCGCAACACAATAGCCCATGACGATGCCACTGTTTGTCAGCACGAATGCATTTTCTGGACAGAAACGAACATAAGGCAGCGCCCATAGCAATCCGGGAAGTCTTGGGTCCGTGTAGCGTCGTGATCCGTCCTCCCCGCTGTCTGCGGTGCGCACGCAGATATCGAGTATCGCCGTCTCATCGGACGGTTGGGCGTTGCGGATGACGACAGGTAATGATGGCGTTGGCATGTTCATGAGCGTGGCCTTACGCTGCTGCCAAAGGGGTGTGAAGTGCGTCATCGAAACGCTGCCAGGTCTCGGCAAGCTCGATGGTGCGCCGGCCACGGCGTGCCTCCTCGATTTTGATTGCCACGAGTCCCGCTTCCAGAGCCGCAACGATATTGACGGGCAGCGGGCTCGCCTCGGTCAGATGCCTGTAGATATCCAGAGCCATCTGATCATCGGCGCCATAGTGATCGCTTTCATGCCCCTCGTAACGCCGCTCGACAAGCTTTTCGCCTGTTATAGCGGAATGAACCTCAAAGCGATTACGAATGAAATCGCCCTCTGCCATTCCCTTGTTGCCCATCACGCAGAAGCGGCGAAACTGATCCGGAACGTTGAGGTTTGTATGAAACGCCATCGTCGCTCCGCCTTGATATTCGACGATCGCGGTCTGATAGTCGATGATGTCGCCATCGCCCTCGAAGACGGCATCGCTGCCCTGCCAACCGCTCGGCTTCTTGTAGAATTCCTGCTGTTGAAACGCGGAGAGTTGATCAGGCCGGTTTTCAGCAACGAATGACTTACGCCCCCCGAAGCTGGCAACGGCCATGGCGCGCTGCCCCACCACGCTGCCGTAAAGATCGATGTCGTGACAACATTTTTCCAGGATGAAAGGGCCGGCATGGCGCGTATGCCGTCGCCAATCCCGCATGAAGAACGCTCCGTGGTACGGCGCGATATGCTCGGATGCCTCGATCGAGGTTATGGTGCCGATGTGACCTTGAGCCTGCGCCATGCGCAAATCCCGATAAAGGTCGGAGTAACGCAGAACGAGGCCAACCATGACGCTTTCATGGCCGTATTCGGCAAGCAGTCGCGCCATTTTCAGTGTTTGATCTTCATCGATCACGACCGGCTTCTCGGTGAAGACGCGCGCGCCCGCGCGCGGCCCCGCGGCGATTTGGTCCAGATGAAAAACATTGGGGGAACCGACCATAAGAAGATCAGGCCGCGTTTCCTTCAGCATTGTTTCCATTGTTTCGAAGCGACGTGGTTCCGGCAGGCCAGACGAAAGAATAGCAGGCAGCCCGGCAGGTTGGGGATCCATGAGGCCGAGGATTTGGAGATCTGGGCAAGCCTTGCGAAAGGAGGCGATGACATTGGCAAGCCGAAATCCAAGCCCGGCGACTGCGATTTTCATTTTTTAGTCCTGTTTGCGAGAATTGGGTGAACTAGGCGGATGCGTCGTCATCCGTTGGCGCGCCAGCAACGCGATCGAAGCGTCTTTCGAAATCCATGGTCTGGCTGCGCCCGCGCATGGAGGAGAGACGCCTGAAGTCCGGGCTCCCATGAGCAAT
The DNA here is from genome assembly GCF_052046015.1 of Agrobacterium sp. 22094. Lineage (NCBI taxonomy): Bacteria > Pseudomonadati > Pseudomonadota > Alphaproteobacteria > Hyphomicrobiales > Rhizobiaceae > Agrobacterium > Agrobacterium sp. 22094. Next base: position 348,441 of record NZ_JBQEPX010000004.1, read on the forward strand.
CACGGGCAGCATGGCCGCACCTATGGCTGCTGCTTCCGGACCCAGTGCTCCAGCGCTCAGCCGGGGAATATCCCTTTTGCTCCGGGCGCTAACCGATGGCAAAAGGGGATAGGCCCGGTCAATCAGAGAGTTGTTGAGCGCTGGTGGAAAATGCCCTCCTACTATGATTGTCTGCGGGTCCATGATGTTCTCAAGCAGCGAAACCAGCAACCGGAGGCGTTTTGAGTTGAGATCGAGCCACCGCATCAAAACACTGTTGCGTTGAGCGTAGAGTTGTTCCAACACGCCGGGCCTAGCGATCTCTTTGCTTTCGCGAGACAGCATCGATGCAAGTTCGTCGATGGAGAACGGAGTCTGTCCCTCAGCATCTGGATTAGCGAATTCGGCAGGCCATGTTAGGAGGCCGATTTCCCCAGCATTGTTCCAAAATCCCTGAAGCGGCATGCTGTCATTGATGATGCCGGCGCCGAGCCCGTGCCCGACGAAAATATGAACGTAGTGGGTCAGTCCTGAGGCTCTGCCTACCCTCAGCTCGGCAACTGCCGCGGCTGTGGCGTCATTCTCGATGATGGTTGGAAGGCCACAACAATCTTCGATAGCCTCCGCCACAGGAATACGGCTCCAGGCATCCCAGCCGGGCGGGCCGACGGGATGCTCGAACTCTGCTTCCTGCAGCGTTGGCATGGCGATGCCGATGCCCCAGGCAGGGCGATCTGAGGCAAGCGAACGCAGGCGGTGCGTGATATCGGTGATGGCACGGATCGTATCGGACGGGTCTTCGAGGGAGGCCGATGCGGTTTCGCGCCCCAGTTCATGTCCCGCTATATCGCAGACGATACCGAGCAGCCCGTCGCGATCCACATGGATGCCGAGACAGCACCCTGCGTCGGCACGCACTTGCAATCTTTTTTGCGGGGCGCCGCGCGCGCCTTCCTGTTGAATAGTTTCCACCACGAGAGAGCGGTCGATCAAATCCTTGCATATGTTGGACATCGTTTGCGCCTTCAGGCCTGTCACCTGAACAAGGTCGCGCCGACTGATGCCATCGGAAGAGCGTATAAGGTCGAAAACCAGGCGCCGGTTGTAGCGGCCCGAATATGTGTGATTGCTGCCCATCAGGCTCATGGGTGCCGGATCCTATTTAATCTATTAAATGGAATTTATCAGTCCGTCAGCGCAGGGTCAAGGTATGCGGGTCGGCCCCATTGCTTAGGTTTGTCATTTATATGTCACGTAATGTCGATAAATCACCGGTAAATGCGGCTTGATTTTAAATCCATCTAATGGAATTAATATCGTCGCCTTCTTCTCAGTGACTTTAAAAAAGGGAACACAGTCATGCTGAAATGGACCTTGCGGCGGATCATGGCGGGCGCTTTGGCGTCGGTATCAATCCTGGGTATTGCGAATGCTGGAGAGCTTGTCGTCTATACTGCTCATGGGGAGGCAACGTCTGCTCCCATTCTCGGAGCATTCACCAAGGCGAATCCGGACGTGAAAGTAACCGTGGTGCGCGGTGGGACGGGTGAGCTCATAGAGCGCCTGCGTGCCGAAGGCGGCAACTCCTCGGCGGACGTGATGTGGGGCGGGCCGACGCAGACGTTCGAGGAAAATGCGGCGCTCTTCCAAGCATACGAGAGCAAGTCGGACGCCGATATGGTGACCAACGATCCCAATCACATCTGGCATCCGTTCACGGTGCTGCTGCAGCCTCTGATCGTCAGCACCAAGCGCGTCGAAGCCGGCTCCATACCCAAGACGCAAAAGGAACTTGTTTCACAGGATTTTGCGAAGAATGGTGGTCTGATCATTCCGGACCCTGCGAAATCCGGTACCGGCTACGTTATTCTCTCGGCCCTTGCTGGCAACTTCGGCTGGGATTTCGTCGGCCAGATGGCCAAGGGTGCGCGCATCGCGCCGGGTTCCGATGATGCATTCAATGCTGTGCGCGACGGTGAAGCGGCAGTCGGCTGGATCAACGAAGACCTCGGCGCGAAGTGGAAGGCGCAGGGCCTACCGATCGATATCGTCTATCCGAGCGACGCCGTCACCGGCCAGATCGATGCTCAGGCGATCGTCAAGGGCGCTCAGCACATAGACGATGCCAAGAGCTTTATCGATTTCCTGGGCAGCAAGACGGCGCATGAAATCGTTCGCGATGCCACTGTTCGACGCTCGGCACGCAAGGATGTAACGCCCCCGGCCGCCCTGCCTGACATGTCCACCCTCACGATCGTGTCGGCTGTCGATCCCCGGCCCGTGGTCGTTGCTCGCTTCCAGGAGCTTCGTGGACAATGAAGGTGCTGCGCGACAATTGGCTGATCTTTTCAATCGTCGCGCTCGTGCTCTGCGGCCTGACGATCATCGTCCCGCAAGTTCGCCTGATGGCCGCCTCTCTTCTGGAGGAAGGTGGCCGTTTTACGCTTCTGCATAATAAGGACGGCTTGCAATCCGTGCCGGAAATGACCGCTCGGTACGGCGTGGAGAAAACCTCCGACGGGCTGGCAATAGCGTTAAGTTCGCCTGACCGCCTGACTGTCAGTGTCGAGGGCGACCGGACGCTTCGCCTCTCGTCGCAAGAGCCGATGTCGTTTGGCAGGGACGAGGCTGGGGTCATAGAACTCGATCTCGGCACCGCTCGGTTCGCGCTCTCACAACAGGCGCCGCGCGGACTTTTCGCCACAACAGCTCCGGCGCCGCTGGACCTTCAGGCGCAGGGGCCTAACTCCGTCTTATTGTCCCATGCCGTAAATGCCTATGTAACTTTCGAAAACAGGGCGCTGTCATTCTCTCCAATTCACTACATCGATTTCTTTACGCGCTCCGAAACCCTTTCCGCCACGGTCAACAGCTTGCTAATAGCTTTAACGTCAACCGGCCTTGCTGCTTTGATCAGCGTTCCTCTTGCCTATCTTATCGCGCGCTACCGAGTCGCCGGCAGCACGGCGATCGTTTTTCTCGTCACCATGGCGTCCGTCTCTCCGCCATTTTTGGGGGCTTATGCCTGGCGATTGCTTCTGGGACGAAATGGTGTTGTGACCAATTATCTCGGTCTCGATGTCTCGATCGTTGGCTTGCATGGCGTCATATGGGTTATCACCTGGCTGGTTTTCCCGATCATCTTTCTGCTGAGTCACACCTCGTTCCAGAGTTTGGATGCCGGTCATATCGAGGCGGCGGAAAGCCTCGGAGCCAGGCCACCTCGCGTGCGCATGACGGTTGAAATTCCGCTTGCGCTTCCCGGCATTATCACTGGTCTCTATCTGGCAACGATGGCAGCGCTGTCGGACTTTGGAACGCCGCGGATCATCGGTCTGGACGTCAATGCGCTTCCGGTTCTGATCTACACATCCTTCCTCAGCGAAGCCGGACGCAATCCCGCACTCGCGGCGACGGGATCGATGGTGCTTATCACCATCTCCAGCCTATTCCTCATGGCCCAGCAAATCTATCTGGCGCGACGTGGTTTCGCCGTGGTGTCGTCGCGCGCCTTGGAGCGCAAGCCACTATCGCCACTTGGACATACCATAGTTCTTGGAGCGATCAGCGCCGCACTTCTGATGGCATTCACGCCTCACCTGACGGTACTTGTGTCCAGCTTCATGGAATGGCGGGTCGGCCTGCCAACGCCGAACCTGACACTGGCAAACTACACGACCATGTGGCGCACCGGGATGGGTCCGGCCTGGGTGACATTGTCGCTCGGGATTGCCGGAACCCTGGCGGCGACAGCGATCGGACTGGGGATTGCCTATGTGATCATACGCAAGCGCTATCGGATCATCGCGCCCGTTCTCAGCCTTACCGTCATGATGCCCTACGTCATTCCAGGCACGGTACTGGGCATTGGCCTCATCATGATGTTCAACAAGGCGCCAATCCAACTGACGGGCACGTGGTTCATCCTCGTCCTCGCCTACCTCATTCGTAACCTGCCGTTTACGGTCAAGGCGTCAGAAGCGGCTCTGAGACGCGTTCACCCCGCACTCGAGGAGGCCGCAATCAGTCTCGGAGCACGTCCTTTCAGAGTGTTCGTGACCATTACCGCACCTCTGGTGCTTGCGGGTGCAGTAACCGGGGCAACGCTCACCTTCCTTCACATCGTGACGGAGCTGTCTTCCACCATCGTTCTCTATCGTCCGCCGTGGAAACCGATGACGGCTGTCATCTTCGAGAACACGCTGGTGGATGCCGATTTCGGTGTTTCCGCGGCACAGACCATTCTCCTGATGCTGATTATCTACATCCCTCTCTATCTCATCGTCCGATACGGCCAAGTTCGAGGAAAATCCTTTGGTTGAAATCTTATTGCCCAAAGCTGCCACACAAGGTTGCGAAGTCCTCATCGACGCGGTCTCCAAGAACTTCGGCAATCATACGGTTCTCAAGGACATCAGTCTCACCATCAAGCCCGGCGAATTTTTCACGCTGCTGGGGCCATCCGGTTGCGGCAAGACGACGCTTTTGCGAGCGATTGCAGGCTTCCATCCTATCGATGGTGGGAAGATCCTGTTCAATGGGCAGAATGTGACCTCGCTTGCCGCGTGGGACAGGAATATCGGCTTCGTTTTTCAGAACTATGCGCTGTGGCCGAACCAGACAGTCTTCGACAATGTCGCTTACGGGCTGAAGCTGCGTAAAGTCTCCAAGGGCGAAGTCGCGGAAAGGGTTCGGGCCGCGTTGGCGCAAGTCGAACTGCACGGCGTCGAAAAGCGCTTTCCCGCAGAGATGAGTGGCGGCATGCAGCAGCGCATCGCGCTGGCGCGTGCGCTCGTCATCAATCCGCCGCTCCTCCTCATGGATGAGCCGATGTCCAACCTCGACGCGAGTCTACGCGTATCTCTCCGCCACGAGCTGCGCAGTCTGCAGAAAAGGCTCGGCCTGACGGCCATCTATGTGACGCATGATCAGGAAGAGGCTCTGGAAATGTCGGACCGGATCGCGGTCATGCAGAACGGCATAGTGCAACAGCTTGCAGATCCTGAAACCATATACTTGCGACCGGCCAACCGCTTCGTGGCGGAATTCGTCGGCAGTGCGAGTTTCCTCGAGGGCACTTTTGAGGCGACGGGTTTCCATATGACGGATGGATCGAGGCTACCTATTTTAGAACGAGGCCACCGTGGCAAGGGCACGCTTGTGGTGCGGCCTGAACACGTGATGATACGCGAGTGCGGCGGCGCGCTGACCGATGCGACAGTGGAAGATCGTCGCTTCATGGGCAAGGCTTGGACCCAAAGCCTTCGGCTCGATAATGGTACGATCATCTCCGTGGAGACCCGAAACGCAATTGATGTGGGATTGCGCGTCGGCGTGGACTTCGAGACCATAACTTTCCTACCCGTGGAAGCATAAGCGATGGCCGACCTGACACTTGAAGAGTTGATGCAGCTTGCGTCGTCTGCAGCCCTAGCAGGAGGCGCCGAGTTGAAGGCGCATTTCGGGGATGTTTCGCGTGACGGTGTTCAACGAAAAGCGTTGGGGGACTATGCATCCAAAGCAGATCTCGCCGCCGAAAAGGCCATTGCCGTTATTCTGGCAGAGGCAGGGGACCATTACGGCTTCGTCGGTGAAGAGACCGGCACTCGCAATGCCGATGCAAAACACCGCTGGGTGGTGGACCCACTAGATGGGACCAGTAACTTCATCTGGGGCATCCCCTATTTTGCTGTCAGCATCGCTCTGTGTGACGACGAAGGCGAAGTGTTGGGTGTAGTCCTTGACCCTTTGCGTGACGAAATGTTCACCGCCATTCGAGGGTGTGGCGCATGGCTGAACGGAAAGAGGCTCGCCCGGCTTAGTGACAAACGCCCGGACGAGGCGATCATTTCACTGTCCATGCCTATCCAGGGACAGTTGAAGGCAATCGAACGCAGCACCTTCTTTCGAAGTCTGGATGCCATCACCAACGAGACAGCGGGCGTCCGCAGACTGGGCTCGGCCGCACTCGATCTCGCGTATATTGGTGCGGGAAGACTAGACGGTTATTTCGAGGATGGCCTCAGCCACTACGACTACGCGGCAGGAAAACTCATCGCTCAGGAAGCGGGAGCTCTTGTGACGTCATTCACAGGCGGCGTTCCCGTTGATGGCGGGTCACTGCTAGCGGGCACTTCGTCGATGCTTCTATGGCTCAAGAGCAAGTTTCAGCAGCGGTGAACACGCAGTTGAAAACACCTCAAGACTGAAAATGAGCGTGCCGGGCTACGTCCAAAATGTCATCCGTCTGCTCTCGAATGTAAATTTCAGTTAGAAATTTGAATCCGTTGTAAAGGCACGGCTTTTACAAGTCTCTTTCAGACACCCCCCGATCAAAGATCTTGCGTTTGATCACGCAACCGCGCCGGAACCTGCTAGGGCATCTTAGCGCTCATTCTCCACGAGACCTAAGGCCTGTCGGCTCCATTCCCAACAAGAGCGGCGCACCCATTTGCTGCAGATTCCGATTGCTGCGAAAGTTTTCTTAGTCGCCCCTTTGCCGCACCCTTCGTCTTTTTCATAGCCGGTCGCATTATGCTCGGTGATCAGATGGTAGCAGACGTGAATAAGGTCTGATCCGGAGAAAAAGTCTGTCTTTAGAACCGAGATGTTGTAAGCTTTCAATTGCATTGGACTGAAAAGAAAGCCATATTTATTCCGAAAAGATAACAACAAGGATGGTATTTGTGCTCGTCATCGTTGCCGACGATCTCACCGGCGCACTGGATACGGCTGCCCCTTTCGCGGCACGAGGGCTTCACACCGAAGTGGTCCTGCGAGCGAATGATGTCGCCAAGGGCGTAGCACTTTTCCCGGATGTTCTCTCGATCAATCTGGCATCTCGCGATGGATCTTCAGAAGATGCCTTTGACTTGATGCAAGAGCTTGTCGGACGTCTTCCCTCCAACACCCGCATGTTCAAGAAGGTGGACTCAAGGCTGAAAGGTCACATCGCATCGGAACTCGATGCTGTTTCCTTTGATCGTGCATTAGTGGCTCCCGCGATCCCAACATTCGGCCGGGTAGTGCGCAACGGGAATGTGGAAGGTTTCGGGGTAGCAGAGCCGCTCTCCGTCGCCAGCGCCCTGAAACATCACGCGCACCGTGCAACAATTCCTGACACGGTGACAGAGAATGAACTAGACGCAGCCTTGCAACGAGCCGAAGAAATCGATGTCGATCTGCTTGTCGGCGCAAGAGGTCTTGCCGAGGCGCTGGCGCGCAAGATGACAAAGGTATCCAGGGGACGGCAGGTATCTCCGCCGGGCGGTCGGGGCCTCTTTGTCATAGGCTCGCGTGACGGGATTACCCTCGATCAGGTGAAAGAGCTCCGCCAGTGCGATGGCGTTGCCTACCATCCTGCACCGAACGGCGCCTTGCCGGAGGGGCCAATCACGCCAGCGTCCTTGCTGCTGGTGCAGGCAACCGAGGGGGAGTTAGGCTTATCGTCCGAGGAGGTATCGAGAAGCCTTGCGCACAGTGTACATCCCCGTTTAACGAGCGAGGCGTCCACCCTGCTTCTGTGCGGCGGGGCAACGGCAGAAGCGGCTCTTGCCGCGATGGGCGTGACACACTTCCGGCTAGAAGGCGAGTGTATGCCCGGTCTTGGCCTGGCATATGCCAACGGCCAATGTATAATTTTGAAATCTGGTGGCTTTGGAGAGCCTGACACTCTCGCAAAACTGGCTAGGCAAATTGTTCATGGCAGGAGCTAAAGAATGGGACTGCAAAGCGGAACGGCGCGCAAAAGCCTCGCGGACCTTGTCTTTGAGCGTATGCATAGAGCGATCAAGTCCGGCTCTTACCAACCAGACGAGAGGTTGCCGACAGAGCACGATCTGGCGATCGAATTCGAGGTATCGCGCCCGATTGTACGCGAGGCGCTGCGGCGTCTACGGGATCAAGGGTTGATTTACTCGCGCCGTGGTGCAGGAAGCTTCGTTCGCTCTGTTGGCATGAAACAACCGCTCGGCTTCGGGCAGCTCGAAAATGTCGCCGATCTCTTGAGCTGCTACGAGTTTCGTCTGACGCTCGAGCCGGCAGCTGCGGAAGCCGCTGCGACACGTCACACGCCAGCAACGCTCGGCGCGATCCGCGAGGCCCTTGAACTGATGCGTGACGCTACCAATCGTCAGGCCCACCGGGAGGACGCTGATTTCCAGTTCCACCTTGCTATCGCGCGGGCCGCGAACAACACATATTTCTCGACTGCGATGGAAGCACTGAAAGACCATATCGCTGTCGGCATGCGTTTTCATGGCGTATCGGTCAAACGCGACAATGCCGGCCTTTCTCGCGTGTTTGCTGAACATGAGGCGATTGCCAATGCTATCGCGACGGGTGAAGGCGCGAAGGCAAAAGAGCTGATGCACATGCATCTGACCGGGTCGAGGGCTCGTTTGTTTCAAACGAGCGCGTCTCTCGCAGCGTTGGCGGAGGGATGACTGAAACGGTCGGGGCTATCGCGAGAAATAAAAAAGGGGCTCGCAAAGCCCCTTTTTCTTCAGTAAATATATTTTTTAGTAGGCCGCTTTGTAGATCGAAAGAACGTCGTCAACGCTCATGTCAGCCGGATTGTTGTCCATCAGACGGCGATTGGAGTGTGCTTCGGTCGCGTAAGCGGCGAGAGCGTCGTCCTTGGCGCCGTGACGTGAAAGCTGCATCTCGATGTTGAGATCGGTGCAGAAGCGCCGTCCATTCTCCAAGATTGCTTCCGGCGAACTTGCTACGAAACCGAGGGCCTCTGCCACTTCTGCCGTTTTGTCGCGAACGACGGGCTGGTTGAAGGCGAGCACGTGTGGAAAGACGATGGCATTGGCAAGTCCGTGGGGAAGGCCAAGCCGAGTGCCGAGCGGGTAGGCGATGGCATGTCCTGCGGCAGTATTGACCGGGCCGAGGCAGATGCCGCCGTAGTAGGAAGCAAGCATCATGGCTTCGCGAGCTTCAGTGTCGGAACCATCCTTGACGGCGCGTGCAAGGTATTTTCCAACGAGGCGAAAGCCCATGCGCGCAAAGCCGTCTATCATTGGGTGAGCGCGCTTGTTGGTAAACGCTTCCACGCAATGCGCCATGGCGTCCACGCCCGTTGCTGCCGTCACGGCTGGCGGCACGCTGAAGGTGAGTTCAGGATCCAGAACCGCGATGTCGGCAATCATATGCGGGCTTTCGACCGCGATCTTTGCGCCTTTGACCGGATCGGTGATCAGCGAACGAATTCCTGCTTCCGATCCTGTGCCCGCCGTGGTGGCGATTTGGACGAGCTGTGTGTTTCGGGCGGCGACGCGGTTTGGACCCGCCACATCTGTAAGCGTCTGCTCGCTGTCCCACAACGCTGCAACCAGCTTTGCCACGTCAAGGACGGATCCGCCTCCGAGCCCGATGACCACATTCGGCTTGACCTTGCGCGCAATCGCAATCGCAGCCTCAAGCGTTGCCACCTCGGGTTCGCCCGGGATCGCGTCGAAGATTTCGACTTTCCCACGCAATTGTAGACGATCGATAAAGCCGGCGGTGATGGCCGTCGCAATCACGAGTGTTGCTTGAGCATCGCCGACGAGCCCGCCGACTTGCCCAGTCGTACCCGCGCCAACCAGCAGGCGCCGTGGCTGGTGAAGAGTGATGGAAACTGTCATCGGCGTTATCCTTGATGGGCTCGGCCAGCAACCAGCTTGCGGGCATAGGCGATGGCGGAGTTCATGTTGCCGTGATTGGCGATACCCTTGCCGGCAATGTCGAAGGCGGTGCCGTGGTCAACCGATGTGCGATCGATTGGCAGTTCGACGGAAACGTTGACCGCCGTGTCGAAGGCCACAAGCTTGATCGGGATGTGACCCTGGTCGTGATATTGTGCGACCACCAGATCGAAGGCGCCGGAATAGGCGCGATGAAAGACGGTATCTGCGGAAATCGGCCCTTCGACATTGATGCCTTCGGTCCTGGCCGCAGCAACTGCTGGCGCGATCTGGTCGTCGTCTTCGGTCCCGAAGAGGCCGTTCTCTCCGCAATGCGGGTTGATCCCGGCCACTGCAATGCGGGGGCTTTCATAACCGATGCGCTTGAGGTGTTTGTCGCCGGCCCGAATGGTGGCAAGCACGCGTTCCGTCGTCGAGCGGCGGATCGCCTCCTGCAGCGAAACATGGGTGGAAACATGGATTACTTTCAGGCGCTCGGAAGCGAGCAACATATAGGCCGCACTGGAGCCAGTCAGGCTGCGCAACATGCCTGTGTGGCCATCGTAGTGATGACCTGCAGCGTTGAGCGCCTCCTTGTTGATCGGAGCCGTGACGATGCAGCCAATCGAACCGGCTTCCGCATCGCGGACGGCCTTTTCGATGAAGCGGAAAGCGGCGTCGCCTGCCGCTGGACTGAGTTTACCCCAGGGAAGAGGCGCGCCCTCTACATCGATATCGATCACATGCGGGGTCAAGTCGATGGAAAGGCCCAGTGCCTTGCGTGCGGCTTCAAGTGTGGCGAGATTGCCGTAAATACGTGTGGCTGCGCGATCTTGCGCCGACATCTCTGCCAAGGCTCGGACCGAAATCTCAGGACCCACTCCGCAGGGGTCGCCCATGGTGATGCCAATAATGTCGCTCATGTCAGTCTCCTGTGCCGGTGCGGTCCCAGCCTGCGGGCAGGTGGACATATTTGATCGCGCGTCGATGATAGGTGTAGGCGATGTGCAGGCTTCCATCCGGATCCGGCAAGAGCCACGGATAGGACATTTCCAAGTTGCGTCCATCAATGGAGTCGTTCGACAGGCAGGTGCCGGCGCCGTCCTCTATCAGGATGCGCTGGGGGAAGGTCTTGCCGCCATCGGTCGAGAGGCACACGCTGACCGGCGCGCGAGGAACGCCCCAGACCGGAACGATGCCACCTGTCGGGTCCGCGTCCGGTCTCCCGTCGTCTTCCCCGAGTTCGTCGTAAAGCGAAGCCCGGCGATCGCTCGACGCCTCGTGATTGACGGGGTTACAGATCAACGCGATCCGTCCATCCGAAAGCGTGATTGCTGCGATCGAGGAGTTGTTGTTGGGCAGGTCGGTGGGCGCCGGCACAGTCCAGCTACGGCCTTCATCGGTGCTTTCAGTGCGGAAAACGAAATCAGCCTGGCGTCGGCGGAAGAAGGCGGCAGACGCGCTGTTGCCGATCGACACCGGCGACATGTGAACGCAGCCGGTCGATTGCGACAACTCTTCCAGGCGCCATGTCTGGCCGTTGTCCTGGCTGACGCCGATGGCAGCGGTATCATGACTGCCATTCCATTTTTGGTCGGGACGCTGAACGCAACGAAAGATCGGAAGCAGCCACGCGCCATCGCGTCTGATCACAAGTGGTGCGCGCACAAAGCATCCACGGGGAAGGTCAAGATATTGGCCTTCCGAAGAGAAAAGCCGTGTCGGATCAGCAGGGTCAATCACAAGCTCGGCCATGCGAATACGGCATTCGTCCTGATTGCCTGAGGGCTGTGAGGTGTGGAAAAGAATCAGCCGTCCGTCAGGCGCCTGAAACAGGACGGGGTTCTGTTCTGAGTGATCGGGGTCAAAGCTCAATCTTTGTGCTGGACCCCAGGTGGAGGCGTTCTTCCTCAGGACGGATGCGTAGATCGAGATGTCGGATTTGCCCTCAAGAGAGCCGCCGAACCAGGCGCAGATCAACGAGCCGTCTGCCTGGCGATGCAGGAAAGCAGCGTGGTTCTGGATCATGGGCGATGGAAGAAAGGCTTCGCTGCGTCCGTCAATGGTTTGCGTCAGCGCACCAGTCATTCGCCGCGCTATCTCGTCTGGGGTCATAATAGGCTCCTCTCGCTGTCCGAGATCGATGAAATTTCTTAAGTTGTCAAGTTTATTTATGTCGAAAAAGATGTAGATTTCGCTGATGTAATTTTATATCTATATGAAATTAAACAACAAAAATAATTAATTTTTCCATTTACATTTTTACATTATGATTTCATTTGACAAGATGTACGTCAGCGTGGATGCTCTGCGCCACGCTGGAGTGAGGTCGTCAAAGAAGGCTGGCCTCTACATCCTGGCCATTCAAATATCCGGGCGACGGTTGCCGCTCGCTCGTTCAGGCTCCGGCCTGTCATGCATGGACTTCATCTGGGAGGAGAACAAAGATGAAAAGGACTGCCATTTCCTGTGCTCTGGCACTTGGCACGATTATGACGAGCGCATTTACGCCAGCCTATGCGGGCTCCGGTCCAATCAAGGTGGTGCTGGCCGAAGAGGCGGACCTGCTTGAACCGTGCATGGCCACCCGATCGAATATCGGTCGCATCATCATGGAAAATGTCAGCGAAACGCTGACTGAACTGGATGTGCGTTCCAACAAGGGCGTCATGCCGCGCCTGGCGGAAAGGTGGGAGCAGAACGCGGATGGCAGCTGGCGCTTCCATCTTCGCCAGGGTGTCAAGTTCTCCGATGGTTCAGGCTTCGATGCCAAGGATGTCAAGCACAGCTTTGACCGTATCATGAGCGATAAAAACGCTTGTGAGTCCCGCCGTTATTTCGGTGGGATGAAGGTCACGCCGTCGATCGTCGATGATTACACCATCGATTTCAAGGCCGATCCGGTCCAGCCGATCCTCCCGCTTTTGATGACGTTGGTAACGATTGTTCCGGAAGAGACGCCACTCGAATTCATCCGCGAGCCGGTTGGTACCGGCCCCTACAAGCTCACCAACTGGACGCCAGGCCAGCAGATCGTTCTGAGCGGCCGCGACGACTATTGGGGAACCAAGCCTGAAGTGACGCAAGCGACCTATCTGTTCCGCGCAGACCCTGCCGTTCGTGCCGCGATGGTTCAGGCCGGCGAAGCTGACCTTTCGCCGTCTATCTCGCAGCTCGACGCGACGAACCCGAAGACCGACTTCTCCTATCTCGACAGTGAAACGGTCTATCTGCGCCTCGACCACAATATCGCCCCGCTCAACGACGTTCGTGTACGCCGCGCGCTGAACCTTGCAATCGACCGCCAGGCTTTCCTTGGCACGTTGGTGCCGGAAAGCGCCGTGCTGGCGACCGCGATCGTGCCGCCAACGACACTCGGCTGGAACAAGGATGTGAAGGTCTTTCCGTTCGATCCCGACGGTGCCAAGAAGCTGCTTGAACAGGCCAAGGCAGATGGCGTGAAGGTCGATACGCCGATCACCGTTATCGCGCGCTCGGCAAACTTCCCGAACGTTACCGAAATCATGGAAGCCATTCAGCAACAGCTGCAGGATGTCGGGTTCAAGGTCGATCTGAAGTTCGTGGAGGTTGCAGAGCACGAACGCTATTATTCGAAGCCATTTGCCAAGGATCGCGGTCCGCAGATCGTCGCTGCCATGCACGACAATTCCAAGGGTGACCCCTCCTTCTCGATGTTCTTCAAATATGCTTCTGAAGGCACGCAGTCCGGCTTCTCCGACCCGAAGGTCGATGATCTGATCAAGCGTGCTTCGGCGGCTGTCGGCGATGAGCGCGCCAAGTTGTGGTCGGAACTGATCGCCTACCTGCATGATGATGTGGTGGCCGACGTGTTGCTATTCCACATGGTAGGATTTGCCCGGGTGTCCGAACGTCTCGACTTCAAGCCGACGATTGCAACGAACTCGATGCTGCAGCTTTCCGAGATCAAGATCAAGTAAGACCTCATCAGTCAGAGATGGCGGCCGAAGCCGCCGTCTCGTTTGCACAATGCGCGGCGAGATGACGTCGCCGCACAGGTTTCTCCGAGGATGCCATGCTGAGTTTCATTCGAAAACGGGCTGTTGCCAGTCTGATCTCGTTGATCGGACTGATCGTCATGGTCTTCTTCCTTTCCCGCCTGACGGGCGATCCCGCAGCGCTCTTCCTGCCGGTCGAAGCGTCTGCCGAGTTGAAGAACCAGTTTCGCGAATTGCATGGCCTAAACGATCCTCTGCTCGTTCAATTCGGTCGCTACGTCGGCGATGTGTTGACTGGCGACCTTGGGGATTCGCTGCGCAAGGCGCGGCCCGCGCTGGATGTCGTGCTTGAAGCTTTCGTCTGGACCTTGTGGCTTGCGGTCAGCACCATGACGCTCGTCACGGTCGCGGCGATTGTCGTTGGCTCCTTCGCCGCCTTCCGCGTCGGAGGGTTCTTCGACCGCTTTTCGTCCATCGTCTCGCTGATCGGCGCCTCGGTCCCGGATTTCTGGCTGGCGATCGTCGCGATCGTCGTCTTTGCCGTCAATCTCACATGGCTTCCAACGTCCGGTACCGGTTCGATCTGGCACTGGATACTGCCGATTGGCGTGCTTTTTGTTCGCCCCTTTGGCATTATCGTCCAGGTGGTGCGCGGTTCGATGATAACGGCGCTCTCTTCCGCCTATGTGAAGACGGCGCGCGCCAAGGGCGTCAAATCCGGTCCGATCATCTTCATCCATGCGCTGCGCAATGCGATGTTGCCGGTTATCACCGTGCTGGGCGATCAGGCTGCAAGCTTGCTCAACGGCGCGGTCATCATCGAAACCATCTTTGGTTTTCCCGGAGTCGGAAAGCTAATGATCGATTCCATCCTGCAACGCGACTTCAACGTCGTTTTGGCCGCCATTCTTGTGACGGCGGTCGCGATTTTCATCATGAACCTCCTGATCGATCTTGCTTATGCGTTTCTCGATCCGCGCATTCGGCATTAGGGAGGAATGACGATGACCGACATGACGACTGCCACGGATATCGCCCACGAGCCGCCCTTCTATCAGCGCATGTTCCGTATGCTCCTGGCGGACAAATTCGCTCTCGCTGCTGCCATCTTTCTCGTGTTTATCATCATTCTGGCCTTGATCGGTCCAAGCTGGCTTGGCGATGTCGCGACCAAGCAGAACTTGCGCGGTCGCAACGCCGCACCCTTCGACTTCGAAAAGGCATGGGTCTGGTGGATGGGCGCGGACGCGCTGGGCCGTCCGCTTCTCGCCCGCATCATCGTTGCTACTCAGAACACGTTGATGGTGGCGGCGGGTGCGGTCTTGATCTCATCGATCATCGGCACTGCCCTCGGCTTGATTGCAGGTTTTTCGTCTGCGCGCGTCAATCAGGTCATCATGCGGCTTGCAGATGTGATCATGTCCTTCCCGTCGCTTTTGATCGCCGTTATCGTCCTCTACATCTTGGGATCGTCGATCCTCAATCTAATGCTCGTTCTGGCGATAACTCGCATCCCTGTCTATCTCCGCACCACCCGCGCTGAGGTCCTTGAAATCCGCGAGCGCATGTTCGTGCAGGCGGCACGCGTGATGGGCGCGTCCAACAAGCGCATTCTCTTTCGCCATATTTTGCCGGTTGTGCTGCCAACATTGACGACGCTCGCCACGCTTGATTTTGCCTATGTGATGTTGGCCGAAAGCGCGCTCTCATTCCTCGGCATCGGCATTCAGCCTCCTGAAATTACCTGGGGTCTGATGATTAGCCAAGGACGGCAGTATCTGACCAATGCGTGGTGGCTGTCCTTCTGGCCGGGACTGGCGATCATTCTTACCACCATGTCGCTGAACCTCCTGTCCAACTGGCTGCGCATCGCGCTTGACCCTGTGCAGCGCTGGCGTCTGGAAATGAAGGGCCGCAAGAATGGCTGATCACCTGCTCGAAGTTCGCAACCTCTCGGTCGAGTTCCACACCGTAAACGGCGTGGTCAAGGCGGTGCGCGACATCTCCTACCATCTCGACCGCGGTGAAACACTTGCGATCCTTGGCGAGAGCGGTTCCGGCAAGTCCGTGTCATCATCTGCCGTCATGAACCTGATTGACATGCCGCCGGGTCGCATTACCTCCGGCCAGATCCTGCTGGATGGCGTGGATCTTCTGACCATGCCGCCTGCCCAACGGCGCGAGATCAATGGTCGCCGCATTGCGATGATCTTTCAGGATCCGCTGAGCCACTTGAACCCGGTTTATACGGTCGGCTGGCAAATCCGCGAAGCACTGACGACCCATGGCACTGATGATGCCAAGGCGAAGGCCGAGGCGCTCCGATTGCTTGGCCGTGTCGGCATTCCGAGCCCGGAAACGTCACTCGACAAATATCCCCACGAATTTTCCGGTGGCCAGCGCCAGCGCGTGATGATTGCCATGGCGCTCGCATTGCGCCCGGATCTTCTGATTGCCGACGAGCCGACGACGGCGCTCGATGTCACGGTTCAGGCCGAGGTTTTGGCTCTTCTCAAGGAGCTTCAACGGGAAACCGGCATGGCGGTGCTGATCATCACCCACGATCTGGGCGTGGTCGCCGAAATTGCGGACCGCGTGGTGGTGATGGAAAAAGGCGTGCTGGTGGAATCCGGGACGGTGCGCGATGTCTATAAGAACCCGCAGCACGCATACACGAAGAAGCTGATTGCCGCGGCACCTGGCAAGGGCGAAATGCACGCGCCGCTTTCAGGTGGCGAGCCTGTACTGAAGGTGCGCAATGTCCGCAAGACCTATGGAGCCTTCGAAGCGCTGAAGGGAGTTTCCTTCGATCTTATGGCTGGCGAAACCATGGCTGTCGTCGGCGAGAGCGGATCGGGAAAATCTACACTTGCGCGCATCCTGCTTAGGCTGGACGAGCCCGATTCTGGTCAAGCTTTCTGGAAGGGCAGGGACCTCTTCACTCTCTCAGCTGCTGAACTCTATAAGCTGCGTCGCGATCTACAGATGGTGTTTCAGGATCCGACGCAATCGCTGAACCCGCGAATGACGGTTTATCAACTGATCTCGGAGGCCTGGGTCATTCACCCTGACATCCTGCCAAAAGCGAAATGGCGCGAGAGGGTGGCGGAACTTCTGACTCAAGTGGGCCTTGGGCCCGAACATATGGGACGCTATCCGCATCAGTTTTCCGGCGGCCAGCGCCAACGCATCGCTATCGCACGGGCGCTCGCGCTCGAGCCGCAATTGATTATCTGCGACGAAGCGGTCTCAGCACTCGACGTATCGGTGCAGGCGCAGGTCATTGCGCTCTTGGACAAGCTGCGCAAGCAGATGGGGATTGCCTTCATTTTCATCGCCCACGATTTGCCAGTGGTGCGTGATTTCGCCGATCACGTCATGGTCATGCAAAAGGGTGAGGTGGTCGAAATCGGTACAGTGCGGCAGATTTTCGAGACGCCGCGGCAACCCTACACGCAGGCGCTGCTTGCCGCGGGCCTCGATCCAGACCCGGATGTCCAGACGGCCCAACGCGCTGCGCGCCTTGCTCGTGCATCCTGATTCATAATTCTGAGGAGTATCTCATCATGTCGAAAAAGGCCTTCGTCGCTCTCGTCACATGTTTCAACGAGGACGAGACCATCAATTTCGAGGCCACGCGCGCGCAGGTGCGCCGACAGGTCGAGGCTGGCAACAACATCATGTGTGCCGGCACCAATGGCGATTTCTCTGCGCTGACCTTCGACGAAAAGGTCAAGCTTGCCGAGGCAGTGGTCGATGAAGTCAATGGTCAGGTTGACGTAATCGTCAATGCAGGTATGCCGGCGACATTTGAGACGCTGAAGCTTGCACGCGAATTCGACCGCATTGGTGTCAATGCAATTGCTGTCATCACCCCCTTTTTCATTGCTTGCACGCAGGACGGACTAATCCGGCATTTTTCCACAGTTGCCGATGCGGTGAAGACGCCGATCTACCTCTATGACATTCCGGCCCGCACGCAGAACCACATCGAGCCTGAGACTGCACGGACGCTTTCGGCACATGGCAATATTGCGGGGATCAAGGACAGTGGCGGAGCAAAGGAGACGCTGGAAGCCTACCTCGCGGTCGCCCGCGACGTACCCGGTTTCGAAGTCTACTCCGGTCCCGATCATCTGGTGCTCTGGTCGCTACAAAATGGTGCAGCGGGCTGCATCTCTGGCTTGGGCAACGCCATTCCCCAGGTGCTGGCGGGCATTTTGAACGGCTTCAACACTGGCGATATTGCCCAGGCGGAGCGCCAGCAGGCTCTCTTCACCGCCTTTCGCACAGACCTTTATGCGCTTGGATTTGCGCCTGCCATGGTCAAGCGAGCGCTTTACGTCCAAGATGCGTCCGTAGGGGCCAGCCGTCAGCCTGCGCTTCTTCCCAATGCAGAACAAGATGCAGAAATCACCGCTATACTGAAGCGTTTCGACATTATCGCCGGCGCCTGATCGCCACCAACTCTGTGGTTCTCCTGCGTTTTAATGCTGATTTTTTACTATCGGGACCGACGAAGGACAATAGCGCTCCAGTTACTGGCGAACATAACGGGATTTTCGCGTCCGACGAATAGCCGCAGATAGTAACGCCGAGGAGACTAGCCGCCTGCCTCGCGCCACGGAGCACGCGCGGGGGCCAGGGAGGGCATGACGGCGTCAAACCCCGAAAAAAATCCAGCTCCGGCTGGCCCAAAATCGGGTAGCACTTCACAACGCAATGGGCCGTTTCGATCTAGTGGGCCGCTACGGCAACCTCGAAATCGAAGTCGCAGTCGCAGACGGGATCCATTCTCTTCATTGCAAACTTGACTGTGTGCTTCTCAGCAGCAGAACAATCAAGCCGCTGCCTTGACGATCTGTTTGAGGAGCGCGAATTCTTCTGCTGTCAGGTCGGTCAGTGGGGGCCTCACCGGTCCGCACTTGCGTCCACGTGCCTGTAGACCTGCTTTAATAATCGATACGGTGTAGCCTTTCTTTCGGTTGCGCAGTTTGGTCAGCGGAAAGAAGAAATCCTTCAATATCTGATTGGTGATGTCGGTTTCGCCGGCACGTAGCGCGCTGTAGAAACGCTGAGCGAGCTCCGGCACGAAGTTGAAGACGGCAGAGGAGTAGGTTGTTACGCCGGCTGCGAAATATGCCGTAGCGTAAAGTTCGTGCGTTGGCATTCCGCCGATGTAAGTCAGCCGATCGCCGAGCATCGTCGTGATCTCGATTACCCGGTCGACTTCGCCATAGCCATCTTTGAAACCGATCAGATTTGGGCAGATATCACAAAGTCGCGCGATGCTTTCCGCTGATAGCACGATGTTGTCTCGATTGTAGACGACGACCCCAACGCCAACTGCGTCGCAGACGGCCTTAACGTGAGCGACGAGACCGTCCTGTTCGCAGAGCATTAGGTAAGGGGGCAAAAGCAGGACGCCGTCAGCACCAGCTGCCTCCGCAGCCTTTGCCATCTCCACAGCCATGGCAGTTCCGTAGGCCGCACCACCGACGATCGGGGTGTTCACGGACGTGGCCTTGGCGACCTTTGTGACATAGGCCGCCTCCAACGGCGTTAGGGAGAACAGCTCGCCGGTACCACCAGGAGCAAACAATACTGCTGCGCCGAAGCCGTCAAGCCAGGCGATGTGCTCTCGATAGGCGTCCTCGTCGAAGGAGAAATCGGTATTGAATGTTGTCACGGGAAAAGAGAGCAGTCCGCTGCCCAGAGCCGTCTTGAGTTCGTTCGGGTCCATAATATTATCCTGATTGTAGATGTTGGGGTCAGTAGGTCTCTAGTGCCTGAAGCAGGGCTGTGGTGTAGCCGTAGCAAAAGGCGAAGGCGACGCCCTGGGGGTCGCGACCGCTGATCGTTGGGACATGGTCCGGCATAATCATGTACTGATAGCCGACCTCCTTGTAGACGCGTAGCGAGCGTGCCATGTCCATGTCGCCCTCGTCTGGGAAAGTCTCCATGAAAGAAAGCTTGCGACCGCGGATGTTGCGGAAATGCAGATTGAAGATTTTCTCGCGCTCGCCGAACCAGCGTATGACGTCTTCGATTTCTTCGCGTGGATTATCCAGCATCTCACCCACTGTGCCTTGGCAGAAATTCAGGCCGTGATACGGACTTTCGCGCATGGTCACGAACTTTTTCAGTCCATCAACAGTACCAAGGACGCGCGTGACTCCTTTGTAGCCTGGGGGGGTATAGGGATCGTGCGGATGGCAGGCAAGGCGGATCCTGTTGGCTTCGGCAACGGGAACTACGCGCTCGAGAAAATAATCGATGCGCTCCCAGTTCTCGTCCTCTGATAAGGCTCCCGCCAGACCGGGCGCTGCGTTCTGATCAATCTTGTCCCAGCGAAACGACGCGTTCATCGATCCCCCTCGACCGGCCTCGTCTGGCGTGCGAGGAATACCGATAAGGTTGAGATTGTACTTGGCGGCGGGGACGCCGACGGCTGCGAGGTCTTCAATCAGGGTGCAAATCGCATCGATTTGCCGATCGCGATTGGGCCCCGCAAGCAGGATGTCCGGATAGGTGGCTGTCTCGATCGGGCTGGATGGGAGCGGAAGCTGGATCATGTCCAGTTCAAGGCCAAAGCTTTCGACCTTATCGCGCAGCCGCTTCAGATCGTCCCTATTCCATGCGCCCAGCGGACCATCAGGGTCCGCGCAAATGTGCTTGACGCCTAGCTGTGCCCACATGCGGTAGTCATCATCGTCGCGCGCGGCGAGCTGTGTTCCTACATACATACCGTTCCTCCTCAATTGGGTGGCTGGCTGCAAGCCGCTAAGGACCTATTTTTGAGAGCTTAGTGGGTGCCGGCCTCGGATTGTCATTCTTCTTTCTCAGACTGGCGGCTTATTGGTAATGATCGGGAGTTCGGTGAAGCGACCACCTTGTCTGGTGACCAGTGGATCATTTGCCGATGGAATTCCTTCAGCCTCGATCGTTTCGCGCCAGTTTTCGGCAGAATCTCGTGGCTGCCAGCCCAACCAGGCGGCGTTTGAATTGTCCCACCAGCTAGCAGGATTTGATGAAACACCCCAGATGACGGGGCAGCCGAGCACTGGGACAGTGAAGACGCGTTCGGTAAGGGTGGCGAAATCCTCGTAGGATAGCCAACTGGATAGCATCCGATAATCGACCGGTTCTTTCGTGCAAGAGCCGATACGAACCGATGCTGTTTCCTGACCGAACTTGTCGAAATACATGCGAGCCAGCAACTCGCCATAACCTTTTGACACGCCATAGAGCCCGTCTGGCCTAAGCGGCTCATCCGCTCCCAGCCTCTGCGTTTGCGGATAAAAGCCGACCGTGTGGTTCGAAGAGGCAAAGAGAATGCGCGGATGTCCATGTGCCCGGGCGGCCTCGTAGAGATTATACATCCCAATAATGTTGGCGTGGAGTATCTCATCGAAGGGCCGTTCCACGGAAATTCCGCCCAGATGGAGAATGCCGTCGCAATCTGCGACCATGGCGTTTACGGCTGCTGCATCCGCTAGGTCGCACTGAATGCATTCTTCGCGGTCGTGCTCAGGCGTCAAGGTAACGATATCGGCCAGGCGAATCGCGTCTGCAAGACCGGACAGGCGTTTGCGCATAACTCGGCCGATTGCACCAGCCCCGCCTGTGATCAGAAGACGTTTCATGAGGGCTCTCCGTGTTTGATAGAGGTGATGGACATTCTGATGCGGCCGGACAGATGCTCGCCTTGTCCGAGCACGGCGAAGCCTGATGCTTGTCTTTCGCTCTCTGGCAATCTTAGTACGCCAGCGGCTGCAGAAACCGGCTCAAGGCAGAGGTAGCGCTCAGTTCGATGGACGGCGATGTGACCGAAAATCGGGTCGGCAGAGATCACTAATTTGGCTTCGTCACGCAGCAACTCCGCCCTCTTCCAGTTGCAAAAGTGCAGCGTATAGCCGGACGAGGCCGGGATCGTCGCATAGTCATGGTGAACCGGAACAGAGCTGATCGGCATGTTCAATCGATCGAGCACGTAGGCGGCAGTCGCGTCGGTATATGCCTTATTGTCAAGACTAGCCTGGATATAAGGATGCCATCCGATAACCGCCGGAGCAGGATGATCTGCGCGGTTCAGAAGCTTCAGCTTTAAGGATAATCCTTGATCGTCTAGAGTAAACGTCTGCCACGCGGTGAAAGAAAACGGCCATTCATCATCGGTCCGGTAATCAAGCCTGAGCGTCACACGATCGCTCGCTTGCTCCTCGATACGCCATCCGCGCCGATGGGCGGGGCCATGCATGGCATCGCCTGCGAGCGCCGGGTGAGGGACGACGGTGTAATCTCTTCCAAGATGAGAGAAGGCTGCGCCAGCCACTCTGTTGTGATAGGGAAACAGAGGATAAGCTCCAGCCTTCGGCCAGGTCCATGGATCGAACTCCGTCTCATGCGTTGGAACAAGAATATCGCCGAGTTCAGCATGGACAAGATGCGTCAAACGACCGCCCCATCCAGGAGCAAAGCGGGCCAACAGAGGCCCACTGGCGATTTCGACCATATCAGGCAAAGGCATAGGATCCATCCGGACGCTTGGGAACGCGCCGCTGCCAGTGGATGTAGCCGTCTTCTTGCATAGCCTGTTCATCCATTTCGACGCCCCAGCCCGGCCGGTCGGGGCGGAGTTCGAGATATCCGTCCTTTGGCAGGTACGGATCGATGACATAGCGTGTCGTCTCCTCCTGCTTGTGAACCTCGGTCCCGCCGTAGATGTATCCTTGTCCCTTCGGAAGACGATATTCGAGGATCTTGAAGTTCTGCTGGGCAGCTGAGAAATGCACGTTAACGGCGGTTGCGAGCGGTCCCATGGGGTTATGAGGGGCAATACCGACGAAATGGGCCTCCGCCAAAGTGGCAATACGGCGCATCTCCGAAATACCTCCCACCACGCAGATATCGGGCTGGATCAGATCGGCGCCCTTGACCTGCAAAAGGCGAAGGAACTCGTTGCGATTGTAAAGGCTTTCGCCAGTGGCCAGAGTGCAGTTCAGCCCCTGTTTCAGATCGCCATACATCTCGATGTTTTCGGGACGTAGCGGCTCCTCGTAGAAAAGAGGATCGTATGGTGCCAACGCGTTTCCTAGCTGACGTGCTGCTGCGGGCTCGAAAATCTTCGCATGCGCGTCGAAGGCGATTTCGTAGTCGGAACTGACGTTTTCGCGCAGCGAGCGGAAATACTCGGCGGAACTGCGCACGACCTCGCCCCAGCGGTGGCTGTGCATGTCAATCCGCCATGGGCTAAGCTTGAATGCGGTAAACCCCCACTCGGCGTTCAGCCTGTCGAGTTCTTCCTTGGCTGCCGGGACATCCGGTGCCGTATAAACGCCGGCATAGACCTTGATCCGGTCACGGACTTCGCCACCGAGTAGCTTGTAGACTGGCACACCCGCGGCCTTGGCCGCGAGATCCCAAAGGCAGTGATCGAGGCCCGAAATGGCAGACAGACCAAGCGCGCCGGGCGGGAACCGGTTTTGCTGCAGCATGAGATTATAGAGATACTCTACCCGCGTCGGGTCCTGACCGGCAATGAAGCCGTAGAGATAATCGAGGATGGGTGGCAAGGCGAGATCAGGTCCGTGGTTGTAGCACTCGCCCCAGCCAGTCAGGCCATCATCTGTATCGAGTGCAACAATGACACGGGGCCTATCCTTGTCGCGGGTGACGTACACCCGCATCCGATCAATTTTCATTTTCGTCTCGTCCTTAAGCTTTGAAATATTCAATCCATGCAATGCGCGTCTGCATGTCGAGCCTTGCCGCAGGTTCCGGTATTGCAGGATTTGGCGCTTTTCTGCGTGGGGATGGGAGGGAGGTCTTCACTTGATGAGGAGCCAATTGCACCTGCCCTCATTGCAGTTGTTAATACGGCCGGCCACCCGCCCGATATCAATTTTGAGCAGGCGATTTGCAGGGCGTGCACGGCAGCGGTACGATTGGCCTCAATTTTCATCGTTGCACGCTCCCATTCTTGGTTGCGGCGAGGGGAGGGACGATGTGCACCGCAGGCTCTGTGTACCGGAACCGCCGCGAACGATCGCGGTCTCTCGGATCGGGACGTGGGATGGCCGAAAGCAGTGCCTGCGTGTATTGGTGATCGGGCGCGCTGCAGATCTTCTCAGCGTCGCCGACTTCCACGAGCCTGCCACGATACATGACGCCGACCCGGTCGCACATGTAGCGAATGACGCCGATATCATGACTGATGAAGATGTAAGCGAGACCGAGCTCGTCCTGGATACGCATCAAAAGATCGAGGACTTGGAAACGCACCGACACGTCGAGCGCAGAAGTGGCTTCATCGGCGACGATGATGCGCGGTTTGAGCGTGATGGCACGGGCGATGCCAATGCGCTGGCGTTGCCCGCCGGAAAAGGCGTGCGGGTAGCGCTCGCGACCGTTTGGATCGAGCCCGACCTGCTCCATCAGCGTACAGACCCGTTCGTCCAGCTCGCGGCCTTTAGCTATCCCGTTGACGAGGAGCGGTTCGCCGATGATCTGAGCAACTGTCATGCGGGGGTTGAGAGACCCGAAAGGATCCTGGAACACCATGCGCAGCTCCCGGCGCGCGGCCTGCAGCTCTTCGCCTTCGATCTTTGCGAGATCGATAATGCGACCGTCTGCCTTCCGATAGAGCATCTCGCCGGACGTCGGGTCGTAGAGCCTCATGATGGAGCGCCCCATCGTCGTCTTGCCAGAGCCACTTTCTCCAACAATGCCAAGCGTCTCGCCAGGCAGCAGTTTGATCGACACACCGTCCAGGGCCTTCATCGCGCCGAAGTGCATCGTCAGATCGCGTATTTCGAGAAGCGGTGGCGCGGTGGTATCGAGGGGCGGGCGCTTCAGCCGTATTTCCGCCTTCTGCTCGAGCTTTAGCACCGAACCGATCAGCATTTTGGTATAGGGATCGCGCGCCTCGTGGAAGATCTGCTCTACCGGACCGTATTCCTTGACGACACCGTGATGCATTACGAGGACATCATCGGCGATCTGCGCCACTACGCCCATGTCATGGGTAATGAACAGCACCGCCATACCGTTCGCCTTTTGTAGCCGAGCGATGAGATCGAGGATTTCGGCTTGGGTCGTCACGTCGAGAGCAGTCGTTGGCTCGTCGGCGATCAGGAGGCGCGGTTTGCAGGCGAGTGCCATCGCAATCATAGCTCGCTGGCGCATACCGCCTGAATACTGGAAAGCGTATTTGTCGATGGCCGTCTCGGGGTTTGGAATTTCAACTTGCCGCAGCAGTGAGATTGCTTCGGCGCGCGCTTCCGCCTTACTCATCTTCAGGTGCAGCCGTAGCGCTTCCATGATCTGGTCGCCGACCGTGTGAACCGGCGAAAGTGAAGACATCGGCTCTTGAAAGATCATAGCTATATCCGCTCCGCGCACGGAGCGGATCGCTTTGCCACGCGGATCAAGCTTGGCAAGATCGACAACTGAACCATCGGCGCGGCTAAGAAGAACAGATCCTGATGCGATATGACCGGGAGCATCTACGATCTGGAGGATGGAGCGCGCCGTCACCGACTTGCCGGAGCCGCTCTCTCCCACGACGCAGAGCGTCTTGCCCGGTTCAATCGTAAAGGAAATATCATTGACGGCTTTGAAGACGTCGGTTCGGAGAGGAAACTCTGTGACGAGATTCCTGACGTCGAGGAGCGGTTTGCGCGGCGCGATGTTCGGGATGTCTGTCATCGGTGATCTCACTTGTTGTACGGGTCGGCGGCGTCGCGTAGGCCGTCACCCAGAAGGTTGAGCGCCATCACCGCGATGACGACAGCCACACCAGGAAGGAAGAGCCATGGGGCTGTCGCGATAGAGCGGATGTTCTGCGCTTCACGCAGCAGGACGCCCCAGGATATCGTCGGCGGCTGCAGGCCGAGGCCAAGGAAGGACAGCGAGGTTTCCGCAAGGATCATCGCCGGTACGGCAAGTGTCACCGAAGCGATGATATGGCTGGAGAAACTTGGGAGCATATGGCGAAAAATTATGCGCCGTTCTGGCACGCCATCCAAACGCGCGGCAGCAACGAATTCTTCCGTTCTAAGGGAGAGGAAGCGACCGCGCACCACGCGAGCAAGCTGTGCCCAACCGGTAAGCGACAGGATGACGGTGATCATCATGTACTGCATCGTCGCCGGCCAGTTCTGCGGAAGGGCCGCAGCAAGCGCCAGCCAGATCGGGATCGTCGGCAGCGACAGCACGAAGTCGATGACGCGCTGCATGACGAAGTCGATGCGTCCACCGTAATAGCCCGAAATGCCGCCGAGGACGACGCCGAGCAAAAGCGACAGAGCGACACCGACAAGTCCGATCGACAACGAAACCTGCGCGCCTTGGACAACTCGGCTAAACACATCGCGTCCCAGACGATCAGCGCCAAAGATGAAAAGCGGCCGGCTCTTGTCGGTGGAGGCTAGCAGATGAATGTTGGAGGAGAACAGTCCCAGCACGTTGTATTCATAACCGCGGCCGAAAAATTGCAATGGCACCTTCTTTGTGGTGTCCTCCGTGAAAATGGCTGCAAGAGTGTTGGGATCACGGGTCAGCTTCATCGGGTAGTAATAGGGTCCGATCTCAAAGCCGTTCGACGTATCAAAAAGATGAACGCGCTGAGGCGGATGGAACGTTGCACGAGCGTTTTGCAGGACAGGATCGTTGACCGCGAAGAAGCCCGGCACGAGGGCCACCGTGTACATCGCGAGGGTTATGAAGAGTGAAGCCATGGCGAGCTTGTGGCGCTTGAAGGCCCACCAGATCAGCTGCCATTGCGAGGCGACGGCGGCGCGATCGGGGCGACCAGCGGTGATAGCGATATCAGTCATGGGCGCGCTCCTATTCGAGACGGATTCGGGGGTCGACGAGGGCCAGTAGAATGTCGCTGATCAGGGAGCCGATAAGCGTCAGTGCGCAGATCAGAAGGACAAAGGCACCGGCGAGATACATGTCCTGCGCCATCAGCGACTGAAGCAGCAAAGGCGCAGCTGTCGGAAGGTTCAAAACGATCGCGACGACAACGGAACCGGAAATCAGGTTTGGCAAAAGCCATGCGATAGTAGAGATGAACGGGTTAAGCGCGATACGAAGGGGGTACTTCGTCAGCAGACGAAA
The DNA here is from genome assembly GCF_052046015.1 of Agrobacterium sp. 22094. Lineage (NCBI taxonomy): Bacteria > Pseudomonadati > Pseudomonadota > Alphaproteobacteria > Hyphomicrobiales > Rhizobiaceae > Agrobacterium > Agrobacterium sp. 22094. The sequence continues at coordinate 375,193 of NZ_JBQEPX010000004.1, forward strand.
CTCCGATAGACCCTTGGCACGTGCGGTCGTGACATAGGGTTTGGGCAGTTCGTCCAGCATGTTAGCCCGCATGACGCGGATGAGGCTTGCTGTCGAGGAAACCGCAAGAATGATAACCGGCAGCCAGATATGCTGCATCAGGTCTATCATCTTGCCGATGCTCCAAGGAGCGGCCTGATATTCGTGCGAGAACAAGCCGCCGACATCCTGCCCGAACTCCACGGCCGCGACATACATCAGCACGAGCGCCAGTAGGAAAGAGGGTATTGAGAGACCGAAGAAGCTGAATGCGGTGAAGAAATAGTCCCCAATCGAGTACTTCTTGACCGCAGAATAGACGCCTATGGGAAGCGCAATCGCCCAAGTGGCCAGAAGGCTAGCAATGGCGAGCACGAGGGTCAGTGCCATGCGCTCCCAGATCAGACCGGATACCGGCTGTTGCCATTCGAAGGAGATGCCGAAATCGCCCCGCGTGACGATTCCCCACACCCACTTTAGATATTGAATGATCATCGGCTGATCGAGACCGAAACGTTCGCGGAGCAGCGCGGCGGTATTCTGATCGACCACCTCATTGGAGGAAGCGAGCGTTGCGACGTAGGTCGTGACATAGTCGCCCGGCGGCAGCTGTATCAAGACGAAAGCGAGGAAGCTGACCGCAAAGAGCGATGGGATCATCCATAAAAGGCGTTTAACGATGAAGGCTAGCATAAGTCTCTCGCAAGCAAGGCCATGGCTGACGTTTTCCGACCGATTGATCTTCATCGGAAGGACGGCGGGTGGCGGATCAAAGGGGTGCCGCATTTTGAAGATGCGGCACCGTCCATCGTTCGCGTGAAGCGGTTGCGACCTTTCAGATCAGCGTCTCGCGCTTAATAGGCTTGGTTGGCCGTGCCTTAGCTGGTGAAGAAGAATTGCTGGGGCAGGGCGGGACCTGGATTTGGCCACGTCCAGCTGTCGGGTTCCGTTTCAGGAACGTTGCGCAGATTGTTGCGAATGATCCCGAAACCGCCGACAGCCAGGCAGACACCGATCGTCTCGAACTCGTCTGCCGCAATATCGAAGATTTCTTTCATCTTCTCGCCACGCTTTTGCAGGTCGGCGGTCGAGCGGGCCTCGTCGAAAAGCTTGAAACGCTTCTTCTGGCTTTCAGGTGGTTCCTGGCCCTTCTGCCCGTTCGATGTGTACCACTGTGCCCACGGTATGGCGTAGCGCGAACCCTGCGGATGGAAGGCGAAGAAGTCACGCGGATCGAGCATCGGGTCGAGACCGCCTGGGCCGGGCCAAACGGCCGCATCATGGGCGTTGTCGTCTCCACGTGTATAGTAGAGCGCGCGTTCGATGGTGTTCACCTTAATGTCCACACCGATCTGGGCCCACTGAGCCTTTACCAGTTCAAGCGCATCGACAAGATCCGGATAGAGGGTCGGGATCACATCGATTGCGAAGAATATAGGCTGACCGTCAGGACGAAGCCTAATGCCGTTGTCGTTCTTCTTGTCGTAGCCAGCCTTGTCCAGCATGGCATTGGCCTTGTCTTGGTCGTACTCGGTAAGCTGGCGTGCAAGCTTCTCGTGGTACCAAGGATGAGTAGGGCGGGGTCCTGTCTGGTATCCCTCGCTCTGACCGAAATAGACGATATCGATGATTTCCTGGCGATTGAGCCCAAAGGAAAGCGCTTGGCGGAAGGACTTGTCGGCGAACATCGTCCGCATAGCCGGATCTTTGTGAGTGATGTTAAGATAGATCTGGCACTGCTGCGCCGCAGAGGGCACAAGCGTCATCAAACGGTAGTCGCCCTTTTTCGCGTTTTCGGACAGAGTGGGCTTATTGGCCAGCGTGCTGATATGGCGTTCCTGAATGTCGATCTTGCCGGAGATGACGTTCAACATCAGGGATTCGACGTCCTGGGAAATGCCGAAATTGATCTCATCCACGTAGGGCAACTGGTTTCCTTCGGTGTCTACTTGCCAGAAGTAGGGGTTACGCGTCATCACGACACGCGTTGCGCCGCCGGAGTAGGGCTCCTTCACGACCCATGGATCGAGAGTAGGCTTGTCCACATTCGACCATCGGGACGGAATTTCGATATCACCGCATTTGCTGCGGAAGAACTCGGTCCAACTTGCTGCACCTGCCGCCTTCGCTTCGGCTTCGATGCTGGTGTTGTATTTTGGGAGGAACTTGCTGCAGTAGTGCTTTGCAAATAAGGTTGGATGCTGACCCAAAGGCGTTGCCAGGTTTTCGAGGTAGAGCGCATTCGGCGCCGCAAATTTGAATTTGACGGTGTAGTCGTCGACTTTGGCAACATCCACAGCCTTTCCACCAATTGAGACCTGGGCCGGAGTAGATCCGTAAAGCTCCTTGTTCTTCACCACGTCTTCGATTGCAAAGACCACGTCATCGGCGGTGAAGGGGTAACCGTCGGACCACTTGGTCCCCTTACGCAGATAGAAGGTGAATTCCGACGCGTCGGCGTTGATCTCCCATTTTTCTGCCAGGTTTGGCAGTACCTCGGTGAATTCGAGGTTCCAGCGTACCAAACCCTGGTTGCCCACCATGCGCAGGATGCCATTATGGTCGGAGGAGCCGCGGATACCGCGTCGCAAGGTGCCACCGTAGGTACCGATTTTCTCATGCGGAGTGACGACTAGAGGGTTTTCGGGTAGTCGATCTTTCAGCGCAGGCAGCTTTCCATCCTTTACCAAGGCTGCAAGCTGTGGCGCTTCTCCACTACTTGCCGCCTTGGCAACGCCGCCGGCAACTGAGAGGGCCACGGCCCCGCCCACACCTGCCAAAAACGTACGGCGCGTCACGCCCAGCGAAAGTCCTTGCTTCTCGCGCATTCCGAAATCCCTCCCAAAGATGATACCCGGCGCCACGCTAGGCGGTTTGCCGGCCACGGCCTCCCCGACCGTTCTCCGATCTCCTCATCGGATAAGGGCACCATAATCAGATTTCAGATGATTACAAGTATTGACAGATTATTACAGATTTTTTATGTGTTCCTAAAGTTTCGGGAAGCTTCAGGCTGTCAAAGCGGAGGACACCTACTTCAAGAAAGAGGCGTGGGGAGGCAATTTTCTCACCTTAATTCCTCGCGCTCATCCTGTTTGAGCGTGGAAAGCCGAAGGTCAGAGGAACTGGTTGTACAATCGCTACTACCCAAAAGGTGGTGGGAGGATGCAGTCGAGCAGGCGGTGCTTGAGGTCTTCGTTGAGAAAGGACTCGCGTGCCGTAGTGTTTTCGGTCTCTATCCGGAAGTGTAGGGAGAGTTCGAGCAGTTGAGAAAGGATAAGAGGCGCTGATGGACGGTCCAGTTGCGACGACGCCGACGAGAGGCGATACCCGCTTCAGCGATATCATTTACGAGAAAATCGTATCGATGATTGCGGACGGCCGTTTCCCGGTCAACGAGAGGTTGCCGTCCGAACAGAATCTTGCCGCCCTTTTGGGAGCGTCGCGCCCGGTAGTGCGAGAAGCACTGGAGCGCCTTCGCAATGATGACCTTATAGTGTCGCGCAAAGGATCGGGTTCCTATGTGCGACAAAGGCCAGACCGCTCGATTTTGCAGCAAGTGCCGGTTGGGTCTCTAGCTGATGTCCAACGTTTCTTTGAGTTCCGGGCGGGCCTCGAAGCGTCGGCGGCTGAATTGGCCGCCCGGAACTGGCAAGCTGTCGACCGCACTCGCATTTCTGACGCGATCCTGGCGCTGGAAAAATGCCTGGAGCGAGGAGACCTGGGTGCTGACGAAGATTTTGCGCTCCATGAGGCCATCGCGATTGCGAGTGGAAACCAGTTTCATGCGACAGTCCGAACCCTGTTCAGGCCTCACTTTTCCATCGGTCAGTCGGTTACGAGAAGCCTGAGTCTAAAGCGGCCTCCGCATCACGTGCGTGAGGTGCAGGGAGAACACACAGCAATTGTCGAGGCGATTTTCGCACGAAACGAACAGGCCGCTCACGACGCGATGAAGAACCATATCCTGATGGCACGTGCCCGCATGTTCCAAGGGGTGGGAAGTTAACAAAACATCTTCGGGACGACGACAATCCCGCATCGAACAATTTGAATGGGTGTGGTCTGGGGCCACACGCTGGAGCGGAGCTTTGTCTCGTGAGGCGGCTCGGGGGGAAGAGGAAGGCATGACGTCACAAAGGATTTTCGAACCGAAAATTCGCTCGCTCATCGATACGCCGCTTTCAGTCGGAGAATCGCCCGTTTGGGACGAGCGAACCGGTGCTCTCTGGTTCGTCGATATTCTCGCACCGGCTGCCTATCGGCTGAGGGCGAACGGAAGTCTCGATCGTTTTGACATGCCGGCGGCGATTGGTTGCCTCGGTCTGTGCGAAAACGGCATGGTGCTCGCCGGACTACAGACTGGCGTTCATCTCCTTGATCCGGCAACAGGTCAGCTTGAATTCTTCTGCGATCCTGACGGGGGAAGGCCGGACAGTCGCCTCAATGACGGTAAAGTCGGGCCGGACGGTCATTTCTGGGTGGGAACGCGAGACGAGGCCGTTCCTCAAACCGGGAATGCGAGACTCTATCGCGTTTCACCCGACCGCAGCTTCACCTGCCTGATTGATGGGGGATTGTTGACGTCCAACGGTCTGGCCTGGAGTCCCGACGGCCGACGCATGTACCACTCTGATAGTAGCGGCCCCATGCTCCAAGCCTTCGATTTCGATGCCGACACTGGTGCAGTTGGAGCTGCAGAGCGTCTCCACGATTTTGTCCCTGGCGAAGGTAGACCGGATGGTGCTGCGACCGATTGCGAAGGCTACTATTGGAGCGCCGGCGTGCAGGGCGGTCGCTTGAATAGGATTTCCCCTGAAGGCCAGATCGTCGAAATTTACCAGATGCCTTTCGCCGGTCCCACCATGCCCTGTTTCGGCGGGCCGGATCTCAAGACGCTTTATGTTACCAGCCTGACAACCGGCGAGGGGACGTCGAGGGCACAAGGCACTCTCATCGCCTTCGATGCGCCTGTCGCCGGCGCTCCCGTTCACCGGTTTGCGCTTTAGCCGCACATCCTTTTCATTTGGAGATTTCTGACATGAACTGCTTCGACATGCGCGACCGATTGCACGGCGTATCAGGCGTGCCGATCACTGCCTACGGCACAGATGGTGAGATCGATGCACAGGTAACTGCCACGATTTACAGCCGCGTTGCGCGCGCCGGTATCCACAATATCGTGGCTGCGGGCAACACCGGCGAGTTCTACGCCTTGACGATCGATGAAATTCTCAAGGTTTATGAGGCCGCCATCGCAGGTGTGGAAGGCGTCGCGCCGGTAACGGCTGCCATCGGGAGGTCTCAGCGCGAGGCTGTTGCTATGGCACGGCAAGCAAAATCCATGGGCGCCTCGGCGGTGATGTCGCATCAGCCCGTGGATCCTTTCGCCGCGCCCCAATCCCAGATCGACTATTTCCGCGGACTTGCTGAAGCAAGCGAACTGCCGCTCGTCGCCTATGTCCGGGCTGAAGGCTTTAGCGTCGAAGATATGACGCGCCTTGCCGCTCATCCCAATATCGTCGGTATAAAGTTCGCGACGACAGACGTGATGTTACTGTCCCGCTCAATTGCCGCGTCCGACTCAAACGGCGCGCTTTATGTATGCGGACTGGCCGAAAGCTGGGCGCCTGCTTTTGCTGCGGTTGGAGCGAGGGGCTTCACATCCGGGCTGGTCAATGTTGCCCCAGAGTTTTCGCTACAGGTGCAAGCGGCGCTCGCAGCTGGCGATTTTGCCGCGGCCCGTTCCGTTGTCGAACGGATTGAGTTGTTCGAACGGCTGAGAACCAAGTACCGCAATGGTGCCAATGTAACCGTGGTGAAGGAAGCTGTTGCCCTGCAGGGCTTTCATGTCGGGCCGGTCCGTGAGCCAGGTCTTCCGGTTCTCGATGCTGCCGACAGAGATGCACTGAGATCTCTCATGCAGTCCTGGGGACTATTGGCGGGCACCGTTGCGGCGGATTTTAATCTGTGAGGGCTTCGACGGCGTGGGTGTAACGGAAGCGTTCAGCCCGGATTTCATGGCCTACTGCAAGAGGACGAAGGTTTGAACTTAATGGACGGGAGTCAAAGATCATGAAGTCTAACTGCTCGTTGGGGTGCGGCAACTCGACAATCGGGCATGTGCCTCCAATCAATGCATTATTTCTAACTTGAAATACCACTCCTGCTTGCCGTATGATTGTTTTGTTCTCAGGGCGGGGCGCAATTCCCCACCGGCGGTATCGGGATTTATCCCGGAGCCCGCGAGCGCTTCCGGTTTTCGGAAGGTCAGCAGATCCGGTGCGATGCCGGAGCCGACGGTATAGTCCGGATGGAAGAGAACAAGGTAGTGAGGACCCACACCCGTGGGTCCCAATTACGTTGTTCGCCCAAGGGAAATTTGGCGTTTAATCAAACGCGAAAGTGCCGGAAACGGCATAACCCTTGAAAGGCAAGACATGACTATTTCTAAAATTGAAGACGCGATCGCAGCTATCTCTCGCGGTGACATGGTCATCGTCGTGGATGATGAGGATCGTGAAAATGAAGGCGATATCATCGCCGCCTCGGAGACCATCACCCCCAGCCAGATCGCGTTCATGATGAACCACGCCCGTGGTCTGATCTGTGTCGCCATGGAGGGCGAGCGATTGGACGAGTTGGAGCTTCCCTTGATGGTTCCGCGCAACACGGAATACCACAAAACAGCTTTTACCGTTTCGGTGGACTACATTCCTGGCACGACCACCGGCATTTCCGCACAGGACCGTGCCAACACCGTGCAGTCACTGGTCACGAAAGGGACGAAGCCGGAAGATTTTGCCCGGCCTGGGCATATCTTTCCGTTGCGGGCCAATCCACAAGGCGTTCTCGGCCGCACCGGCCACACGGAAGCCGCCGTCGATCTCTGCCGTCTCGCAGGAAAAGCGCCCTCTGGGACAATCTGCGAAGTTGCCAATGACGATGGCACCATGGCCCGGCTGCCTGATCTCGAGGTGTTTGCCGAACGGCACGGTCTTTTGCTCGTGACGATTAAGGACTTGGTCGAATACGTGAATGCCCGGGAAGCCGAAGAGCGCAAGCAGGTGGCTTGATGCCTGAGATCAACAGTGCAAAATGCGCCCAGTCCGGGCGCATTTTCATTTTGTAATCTGGATCGAAGACTGCCCGTTACCAGCAGCAGAACCCGCCATCGACCAGAAGATCGACGCCGGTCACGAAGCTTGCTGCATCAGACAGCAGGAAGATGGCCGGACCAACCATTTCATCGACATTGGCCATGCGCTGCATCGGCGTCTGCTCTTCAAAGAGTTTCGTCTGGTGAACCATTTCCGGACGCGTATTCATCGGCGTCGCCGTATAGCCGGGAGAGATCGTGTTGACGCGCAGGCCACGACCGACCCACTCCATAGCCATAGATTTCGACATGTGGATGACGCCTGCTTTGGAGGCGTTGTAGTGGCACTGCATCAGCCCGCGATTGACGATCACACCGGACATGGACGCAATATTGACGATTGATCCGCGTCCGTGCTTCAACATTGCCTGAGCCTCAGCCTGACAGGAAAGGAAAACGCCCTTCAGGTTGATATCCATCATCGTCTGAAACTGGCTCTCGTCCATTTCCTCTGCAGGATTGGCATTGGCGATGCCTGCAGCGTTGACGGCAAGCGACAGTGCTCCGAGATCAGCCTCGGTTTTGGCCATCGCGTCGGTCAGCGCCTGCTTGCTAGTGACATCTGCTGCAATCTGAACAGAGTTGCGGCCGGCCTTTGCAATAAAGTCAGCCGTTTGTGCCAGGCCGTCGTCTGTGCGGCGGTCGAGCAACGCGACATCGGCACCGGCTTGTGCCAGGCCCATCGCAATGCGCTGGCCGATACCAGAACCCGCACCCGTGACGAGGGCGACTTGACCGGAGAGATCGAAAAGCTTCGGCGCGTTAAGCGTAATGGTGGACATGCAGATTTCCTTTTTCAGATTGTCGCCAGTTCCATAACGGACACATCGTTGGCTTCATCACGGTTGAGAATGCCAGCTTGATTTCCCTGGGCAAGCACGAGGATGCGACTGGAAACACCCAGCACTTCCTCAAGATCGGAGCTGACTACGATAACCGCCACGCCCTGTTTCGCCAGATCGACGATGATGTCGTAAATGCCGGCGCGTGCGCCGACATCGATGCCACGGGTTGGCTCATCCAGCACGACCACACGCGGGTTGCGCGCCAGCCACTTGGCGATGACGACCTTTTGCTGATTGCCACCAGAGAGATCGGATGCCGGCTGTTCACCTTTGCCTTTGACGCCAAACTTCGAAATGGCAGCATTGGCGAAGCGACGCTTGAGCCCGGGTGTGACCCAACGTGTTCCAAGCAAGTCGAGATTGGCGTAGATAATGTTTTCGCCGATTTCATGCTCGACCACGAGCCCTTGAAGCTTGCGATCTTCCGGCACCATGACGATGCCATGATCGATGGCATCGGAGGGTGATTTCAGGTTGAGCTGTTTGCCATTGAGGATGATTTGTCCCTGAGAAGTCGCATCTGCACCGGCAATTGCCCGCACCAATTCGGTCCGGCCAGCGCCGATGAGGCCTGCAATACCAAGAATTTCGCCGGCACGCACATCGAAGCTGACATTGCGAAATGCGCTGTTGACGCCTGTCAGTCCTTTGACCTCGAGCACGACCTTTTGGCTGGCCTTCGGTAGGGTAGGGAACATGCGCTCCAGCGAACGGCCGACCATGCTCTCCACGACGGTGCGTACGGGCGTAGAACTATCAGCGAATTCGTTGACCCGTTCTCCATCACGCAAGACGACGATCCGGTCGGTGATTTGTCGGATCTCCTCCATTCGGTGCGAAATGTAGATGATACCAACGCCCTCAGCCCTCAGCTTTCGGACCTGTTCGAACAGCGCCTGCGTTTCCGCCCCGCCAAGGGCTGCTGTCGGCTCGTCAAGGATGAGTAGCTTCGCATCAAGCGCCAGCGCCTTGGCGATCTCAATGAGCTGCTGGTTTGCAGTGGAAAGGCCTGCGACCTTGCGGGAGGCGGGAATGTGTAGATTGAGGCGGGCCAGTTGCTCCTGCGCGCGCCTCACCATCTCGGCACGATCGACCTTGCCATTTTTCATCGGCCAGCGCCCGATGAAAACATTCTCCGCAATGGATAGCTCAGGCAGAAGCTTCAGTTCCTGGTGTATCAGCACGACGCCCTTGTCGATCGCCTCGCGCGGCGAGGCGGGGGCGTAGGGTTGGCCAAGCCAGGTCATGGTGCCTTGCGATGGTTCGCGCGATCCCGCAATGATGCCAGACAGGGTCGATTTGCCCGCGCCGTTTTCGCCCAGAAGCGCGACGACCTCGCCAGCATAAACGTCGAGATCAACGTTCTTTAAGACCTCAAGCGGACCGTAACGTTTGCTGATGCCACGCAGCGAAAGAACCGGCTCACGCATGCTTACGACCTCCCAAAACTTGCAATCGAGATAACCGGATGGTCGCAAGGTGCCATGTCCGGTTCGAAGAGGTGGGGTGCCGCCGATAAACGGCACCCGCAGTGTAATCAAGGATGGTTGGCGATAAAGCCGTCGACATTTTCCTTGGTGGTCAGCGTCGCGTCCATCAGCTGGACCGGTGCGACCTTCTCGCCGCCGACAATCTTCACGGCCATCTCGACAGCAGTGCGGCCCATCTTCTGGGTCTGCTGGGTGGCTGTCGCATTGAAAACACCGTTCTTCAGCGCTTCGAGGGCCGCGGTGTCACCGTCAAAACCGCCAACAACGATCTTCTGCGATGGATTGGCAACCTTGATGGCCTGCGCTGCGCCAAGTGCCAGACCGTCCGCCTGAGCGAAGACGATGGAGACATCCGGATTTGCCTGAAGCATGTTCTGCATGATCTGGAAGCCTTCGTCCTGGCTCCACATGTTCGACCATTGTTCAGCAACGATCTTCACATCCGGGTTCGCCTTGACGGATTCCATGCAGCCTTTGGTACGATCCACTTCTGGCGTCGTGCCCTTCTGGCCGTGAATGATGACCATCTTCCCCTTACCGCCAGCCTGCTTGATGATGTAGTCGCAGACCGACTTTGCAGATGCGACGGAATCAGTCGCCAGGAACGTATCGCCAGGCGCACCGTCTGCGTTACGGTCAACGTTGATGACAGGCACGCCGGCGGCCTTTGCAAGCTTCACCGGAACGGTCGCGGCAGCAGCACCGGCAGGAATGTAGATCAGCGCGTCGATATTTTGGGTCAGAAGATCCTGGATTTGGTTGACCTGCGTCGGGCCATCACCCTTTGCGTCGACGGTCACGACCGTGATGCCGCGCGTTTTGGCTTCTGCTTCCACCGACTGCTTGATCTGGTTGAAGAAGTTTGCCTGAAGATTGGCCACTGCAAGGCCGATCTTCTTGACTTCGGCGGCGTTGGCGGAGCCGAGTGAGAGGGCAAGTGCTGCCGATGCCAGTAGAATACGAGACAGTTTCATGTTGTTTTCCTCCGGTTTTGGTGATGGCTTTCGGGAGACTTTGCCTCCTCCCCTCGGGCCGGTTTCCTCCCCCTCCAGGAAGGGAGATGGTCTGTTGAGGGCGGAGTCGATCTCCGCCGAAGCTTGAAGATCAGGCTCTTCTACGGCGCAGGGTTTCTGCCCCGACCGCCAGAACGATGACGACGCCGATGATGACCTGCTGAAGAAAAGGCGAGACGTTGAGAAGGTTGAGGCCGTTGCGCAGCACGCCGATAATGAGGACGCCAATAAGCGTACCGCCGATACCTCCAGCGCCGCCCGAGAGGGATGTGCCGCCAATGACAACCGCTGCAATCGTATCAAGCTCGTATCCAAAGCCGCTGGACGGCTGGACGGAGTCGAGGCGCGCTGCGAGAACGATACCGGCAAGACCTGCGAGAACAGCGCACACGATATAGACGCCGATAGTCACCAGTTGAACATTGATGCCGGCCAGACGTGCCACTTCAGCATTGCCGCCGACGGCATAGACGGTACGGCCTTCAGCACGGTAGCGCAAAAATGCCCATGAAACGGCGACGACAACCAGCATCAGAAGCACGGTTGCGGTTAGCACGCCGAAGTGCCGATCAATCGCGAGCATCATGAACCAGTCAGGAAAACCAACGATCTGCTGGCCGTCGGTGATCATGTTGGCAACACCACGCGCAACCGACATCATGGCAAGAGTAGCGATGAATGCAGGCACACGAAACACGGTGACAAGTATGCCGACAGCAAGCCCGCAAACGCCAGATGCCAGCAATGCTAGGACGATGGCTGCGCCCATTGGCATCTCGGCAACATTTGCAGTCCATCCCATGATCATCATCGACAGGGCAAGAACAGATCCCACCGAGAGATCGATGCCACCGAGCAGAATAACGAACGTCATGCCGACGGCCATGATGCCGAGAACGGTGATTTGATCGAGGATGTTCAAGCCATTGCGCAGCGACAGGAAATTATCGCTGGCAAAAGAGAGGAACACACACAGAAGCAGCAGACCGACGAGAGGTCCCGTGGCTCCACTTAACCAGGCGAGCGGATTTTTCATTTGGACGTTTGCGTCCTTGCGCTCCAACACGGTCATGGCTCCTCCCACTGGTCTTACGTTAGAACTTTTAGTCCGATGAGAATAAATATTCACATCCGGTGCAAAATTCATAATTCAGTTTCTGGACCCTTGTCAATAGCGCAGATGCGGGCGGCGGATTAAATGAAATCCATGCGTTTTCTCTTTTGGAACTTGACACTTCGGCCGCTTATGCAATTATATAGCTACATGTATAAATATTCACACGTGCATCTTGATGAGGATTTTATGGAGCCGAAAGAACTTGAGCGCGTAGCGCGCCAGATCCGCCTGCGCGATGTGCAAGCCGTTTTCGAAGCCGGTGCAGGTCATGTGGGTGGAGAAATGTCTGCCATCGATGTCATGACGGCGCTGTATTTCCGCGTCCTGCGCATTTCGCCGGATGATCCGAAGAACCCGGCGCGAGACCGCTTCGTCCTATCAAAGGGGCATACGGCCTGCGCACTTTACGTCACGCTCGCCAAGCGCGGCTTTATTCCCGAAGACGAAATCTCAACTTTCCTGCAGCCTAATTCGCGTCTGAATGGCCATCCCAACTGTAATAAGGTGCCGGGTGTCGAGACAAATACCGGGCCACTTGGCCACGGCCTGCCGGTTGCGGTCGGCATGGCCAAAGCCGCCAAGCTTTCTGGCGCCGATTACCACACCTATGTGATGACCGGCGACGGCGAGATGCAGGAAGGCTCTAACTGGGAAGCGATTATGTCTGCCGCCCAGTTTGGCCTCAATAATCTGACGCTTATCATTGATCACAATCGCTTCCAGCAAGGTGCGGCGCTCTCTGACACCAACGATATTGCACCTCTTCGACCCAAGCTGGAAGCATTCGGCTGGGACGTCTCTGAAATCAACGGTAACGACATCGGCGAGGTCGTTCCCGCACTCGAACACCGTAGCGATCGCCCGCACTGCATCGTGGCCCATACCAACAAGGGCCATGGCATATCCTTCATGCAGGACAAGGTCGATTGGCACCACAAGGTGCCGAGCAAAGAACAATACGACATCGCCGTCAAAGAACTTTCGGAGGCACTATAATGAACGCGCCCGTATCTGCCCCCAAACTCTACGACTGCCGCGATGCCTTTGCGGAGACAATTGAAATGCTTGCCGCAAACGACTCGCGCGTTGTCGCCGTATGCAATGACTCGGTCGGCTCGTCCAAGCTCGGCGGCTTCAAGGCGAAGTTTCCAGAACGTCTGGTCAATGTCGGTATTGCCGAACAGAACATGGTTGGCGTTGGTGCTGGTCTCGCAAATGGTGGCCAGCTGCCCTTCGTCTGCGGCGCATCCTGCTTTTTGACGGGCCGCGCTTTAGAGCAGATCAAGGCCGATCTTGCCTATTCCAATGCCAATGTAAAACTTGTCGGCATTTCGTCGGGCATGGCTTATGGCGAGCTTGGGCCGACACACCACTCCATCGAGGATTTCGCGTGGACGCGTGTTTTGCCAAATCTGCCGGTGATTGCGCCTTGTGATCGTATCGAAACTGCCGCTGCAGTGAAATGGGCGGCTGAGTATGCAGGCCCTTGCTTCCTGCGCCTGTCGCGTGTCGGCGTGCCGGATCTGCTGCCGGAAGGGCATATCTTCGAACTCGGCAAAGCCAATCTCCTGCGCGACGGCACGGATTTGACTTTGATCGCTAACGGCACCCTGACACACCGCATGGTCAAGGCCGCAGACATCCTGGCAACACGCGGCATTAAAGCTCGCGTTTTGAACATGGCAACCGTGCGACCGATCGATGAAGCGGCCATCGTTGCGGCGGCAACGGAAACCGGTGCGATCCTGACGGCGGAAGAACACTCGATCTATGGCGGGCTGGGTTCTGCCATCGCCGAAGTGGTTGTGGAGCAGGCTCCGGTGCCAATGAAACGCCTCGGCGTTCCCGGCGTCTTTGCCCATACCGGCCCGGCCGAATGGCTGCTCGATGAGTTCGGGATGGCACCGGCCGCTATTGCCGACGCGGCTCAGGCACTGATCAAAAGAAAATAAGTCTCCTCCCTGCCGCTCACGTCTCCATCTTTGAGGCGTGGGCGGCGCCCTTTTTCACAACCGCGTGGTACTTCGATTTGCCTGACAATCCCGGCTAGGATCACGCGCCAACACTATCTGCTGGGAAAAGAGCATAGCGATGCGCGCCATTTTGTCTGTCGATCAGGGTACTACGAATTCCAAAGCAATTCTGGTTTCGGAAGAGGGAGCGATCCTCTCGCGAGGCTCGGCACCCGTCGGTATCGCTTATCCACAGCCCGGCTGGGTGGAGCAGGACCCAAAACGCATCTGGTCCTCCGTCTTAGAAGCTATCGACGGTTGCCTCAAAGCCGCGCCAGTCACTGTGTGCGTGGAGGCAATCGCTATCTCCAACCAGCGCGAATCCGTAACGATCTGGGATGCAGTGACAGGTGATCCGCTCGGGCCCGTCCTGAGTTGGCAATGCCGCCGCACCGCATCCGCATGTGCGGATCTCATCCAAGGTGGCCACGCCGATCGTGTCATGGCGCTCACGGGCCTTCCTATCGACCCAATGTTTCCCGGCGCCAAAATGCGATGGTTGCTCGACCGCGCGCCCAAAGTTCGCAAGGTCAGGCTCGGCACTATCGATAGCTGGCTGATCCATTGCTTCACTGGCGGTCAGGTCCATGCCTGTGACGCGTCAAACGCAGCCCGCAGCCAAGCCTTGGATCTCAAGCGGCTCGTCTGGAGCGACGAACTCTGCACGCTCTTCGGCGTCGACATTAACGCCCTTCCGGATGTTCGTGATAGTAGCGGCGAATTCGGCGTGACTAAAGACGTCCCTGGCATCAAAGACGGGACGCCTATTCTGGCGGCGATTGGCGACAGTCACGCCGCGCTCTTCGGCCACGGGGCATTCAATCCTGGCGATGGCAAGGTGACCTTTGGTACCGGATCCTCGGTCATGACCACATTGCCGCACTTCATTGCACCCAAACAGGGCATCACCACGACGGTAGCTTGGCAGCTCGCGGGCACGCCGACCTTCGCGTTCGAAGGCAATATTCTGGTCTCTGCCGCCTCGCTACCATGGATGGCCGATATCCTCGGGTTGCCGGATGTCGCCGCTCTGGTGGAATTGGCCTCGACGGCCGCGCCGGGTGGGCCCGGTTTCGTGCCGGCCTTCGTCGGCCTCGGCGCACCTTACTGGGATTCGGATTGTCGCGCTCTTTTTTCCCAAGTGAATTTTTCCACAAGCCGCGCACAGATGGCGCGTGCCGTGACCGATTCCATCGCTTTTCAGGTTCATGACGTCTTCGCCGCGATGGGTGCCCAATCTCCCACAGATTTTGGCCGACTGTTCGTCGATGGCGGACCGAGCCAGAACCGCTTTCTGATGCAATGCGTGGCGGATATGATGGATCATCCTCTCATCCAGCGCGATGCACCGGAAGCTTCCGCCTTGGGCGCTGCATATCTGGCTGGTCTCGCAATCGGCATGTGGCCCGATCTCCAGACGATTGCCGGCCTCAACGCCAGCGGTACGCAGATCGCGCCTGTAACATCCGGTAAAAATGAGAAGCTCGCCACATGGAAGGATGCGATTGCCCGCTCGACCTTAAGAATCCCGTCCGATAAGAGTGAATAAAAATTCACTGGAGGTTTCATGGGTAGGATCAACGAACTTCGCCTGATCTCGCGGGTCGCTCAGATGTATTATAGCGAGCACAAGCGTCAGGCTGAAATTGCCGAGCACCTGCATCTGTCGCAAGCAACGGTCTCTCGCATGCTGAAGCGTGCGGAGGCCGAAGGCATCGTTCGCACCAGCATCATACCGCCCGTTGGCACCTTCAATGATCTGGAAACCCGGCTGCGTGAGCGCTTCGACGTGCCGGAAGCCATTGTGGTGGATTGCAGCGAGGATCGCGATGGCGCGATCATGGCGCGCATCGGTGAGGCAGCGGCACACTTTCTGGAAGTGACACTTTCGCAGAACGAAATCATCGGCGTGTCCAGCTGGAGCCAGACCATTTTCAAAATGGTGGAGAACATCCATCCGCTGAAGGGCGCGAAGGCGAAATACATCGTGCAGACGCTCGGCGGCATGGGGGATCCATCCGTGCAGACGCACGCCACGCAGATCACCACGCGGCTTGCGCGGCTGACGGAGGCAGAGCCGAAGCTGCTCGCCGTGCCCGGTGTCGCCACGTCGCGCGAAGCAAAGCTTTTGATGCTGTCCGATCCCTTCGTGCGTGACACGATCGATCTCTTCGGCTCCATCACGCTCGCAGTCGTCGGCGTCGGCGCCGTTGAACCGTCAGAACTTCTTGCCCGCTCCGGCAACATCTTCTCCGCCAAGGAACTCGCCGATCTCGCGCAGGCGGGTGCCGTCGGCGATATTTCGCTGCGCTTTTTTGATAAGGAAGGGCGCCCGGTCAAGACACCACTCGATGACCGGGTCATAGGTCTGCCGCTCGAAAACCTCTCCAATGTCGACCGCGTGATTGCGCTGGCCGGCGGGGCCAAGAAGACGGAAGCCATTGCAGGCGCACTCAGAACCGGCGTGATCGACGTTCTGGTCACCGATAAATTTACCGCCGAACGTCTGGTCGGCCTATAGCGAGTTCCAAGTTTCATGAGGAGGAGAGATGAAACGTTTTGAAGGTCAGTCCGTCTTTGTCAGTGGCGGCAACAAGGGTATCGGTTACGGCATTGCTCGTCGCTTCGCTGAAGAAGGAGCAAAGGTCGCCATCGCTGCTGTAGAGAAGGACATTCCGGATGTCGCGGCGAAGCTTGCCGACGAAACCGGCGTTCGAACCTTTGGCGTCACGCTTGATGTGCGTGATGCCGCAGCGGTTCGTGAAGCTTACGAGGCGGCGGAGACCGCGCTGGGAGCCCTTTCCATCTCTGTTCAAAATGCGGGCGTCATCACCATTTCCAAAGTCGAGGATCTAAGTGAGGATCAGTGGGACCTCAATATGGAGGTCAATACCAAGGGCGCATTTCTTTGCTGCCAGGAAGCTATCCGCCGTTTTCGCCAGAGCGGAACGAAGGGTCGCCTCATCAACACCGCCTCTGGCCAGGCTCGACAAGGCTTCATCTACACGCCGCACTATGCCGCATCTAAGTTCGGGGTTGTCGGTCTGACCCAAAGCCTTGCCAAGGAGCTCGCCCCAGAGGGTATTACCGTCAACGCTATCTGCCCTGGCATCATCCATACGGAAATGTGGGATTATAACGATCGCGTCTGGGGCAAAATGCTTGGGGACTACAAGCCGGGCGAGCTGATGTCTGAATGGGTAGCCAATATTCCCATGCGTCGTGCGGGTACACCGGCAGAAGTAGCAGCTCTGGTCGCGTTCTTGGCCTCGGAAGATGCTGCCTACATCACGGGTCAGACCATCAATGTCGATGGCGGTCTGATTATGTCTTGATGGTTCCCTACGTTCTGCCCTGTGTCGTGTAGAAGCGGCTTAAAAATGATATTCTGCTGTCTAGAGGCAGGATTGTCACCTAAATAAGCGGCAAGCTGATGCCGTCCAAGCCTTAAAGATCTACGGCATAGGGGTGTGGATTTCGCTGATAGGTCCGCCGTTTGCGATGCGCTCAAGCGTCTGCGTCAACCCGTCTTGGGGATCGACGGAATTTATCTTTGGAGTCTGCATCATCGTCGCGATTGTCGCCCATGTTTTGCCGCCGCCGTCACTGCCAGCGAAGAAGCTGTCTTTTTTTGTATGATCGCCTGCGGTCTGATCGCTCGCTCAACTACGTTGGAGCCGATCTAGACACGGCCGTCCCACATGCGCGGCGGCGGTGAGAAGTCATCACTGTATCGCATGCAACTGCACCTCGGCGCCTGGGTGCTTGGTACGGATGCCAACAATTGAACGCTGTGCGAAGTATTGGAGTATACTTGAAAATTATCAACATAGATAAATAGACCTAAGTATTAGCGTCATGCATTAAGGTTAAATATAAGCCTGTGATATGAATGGAAATTTTTTCACTTCCGATAAGAGGTACTTATCGGACGTTTTATCTTCGCGACAGGCTGTGCGGTTTATTAGGAAAAAACTAGCAAAAACCGCACATCTGATTTATGCTGCTGCGCATGTATTCGATCACATCTGCGTCCTCTGCCACCTCCACATGGCCCGGCCACCTCCCAAGCTGGGCGCTGGCGCGTGGCCGTGACATTGACGAGCGGGATGCTGCTTTCGCCGCAGGTATCGCGCTGAAATCACTCGACGATTTGATCCGTTCGAATACACCATGGATAGGCTGCTGGCGTGATCGTCTTGCTCTCAAGTCAGCCGCCGTCGCGGCCAGGATGCTCGGTCGCAACGAGGAAGAGCCCGCGCTGCGGGACGCCGTTTTGTTGACGCCCGCGGACGGTGATCCCGGTCCTGCCGGGAAGCTGTTTTTGGCCACACGAATGCTATCCCGCCGGATCGGCATGCCGGGCACATCGTTTATAAAGGAATTGGCCACGCTTCTATCGATCCGGTGGGACGACAATCTTGCCTCGGTCCCTGATCTCGTTGATTCTGCCATCCAGTCCGGGCGTTCGGCACCTTTCGCGGTGGCGGACCTTATAATGGCGATTTCTACGGCTCGCCCGGACGCAGAAGTGTTAGCACTTGGTCTGGGCGAGATGGTGCTGGCTCAGAAGCTGAACTGGTCTCAACCAGTTCCCCTGGTGCTACCCGAGCGCTTTGGCCCAGCTTTCCGCACCATCGGTGGCCGGGGTCGCGTCAAGCCGGGTGAGTCAACCTATTCGAAAGCGATCTGCATGGCGATTGTCGATGGCGCCGAACTGGCACTTCGTTCCGCTGCGGAGATCGATCGCCGCGCTAGCCGTTTGTTGGCCATCGCAGCCAAAGTCAGGACCAGAGGAGCTGAACCGGTCATCCGTCGGCTGTTGAACGAAGACGCTGTATCCGCTTCGGCAGCCGGGGCCAGCCTGTCACGATGGGCGGCAAGCCGGCTGTTCGAGCGGCTCGAAGGCTTTGAGGCGATACGCGAGCTCTCGGGCCGGTCCTCCTTCCGAATATTTGGATTGTGACAATGGCAGGAGCGCGCGCAGCCAAACCCCGCCGTAAAGCCGAGGAACGCAAGCAGGAGATCCTGTATGATCGCGAGCTCCTGGACTTGCCGTCGGAAATGCGCTGGCGGGAATGGATGATGCGGGTCGAGGCGGTCATCTTTGCGTCCTCCGAGCCGGTCAGCCGCGAGACTCTGGCGCGGGTGGTCGGCAAAGACTGCAGCATCGACCTGCTGATCGACGACCTGGTCGGAGAGCTGCGAGATCGCCCTTATGAACTGGTCTCGGTCGCAGGCGGGTGGCAACACCGGAGCCGACCAAGGTTTGCCGAGACGATCCGTGCTTCGTCCGCGCCTACGCGAGGCGGTGTGGCAGCGTTGTCTGAATCTGAGGCGATGGTGCTGATGGCTGTCGGATATTACCAGCCAATCACGCGCGGTGAGTTGTCAAAGATATTTGGCAAGGACGTCAGCCGCGATACGATCGGCGGTTTGCGTGGAGCAGGTTTTATCGGCTCCGGCCCACGGAGCCCCACTCCGGGCGCCCCATATACCTATGTCACGACGCCATATTTCCTCTCGGCCTTTGGCATGGAGACATTGCGGGACCTGCCAAATATCGAGGCGCTGGAAGACGCTGGTCTCTTAAGTAAGCAGGGTGGCTCGGTGGATACTGACCCGGCCATCGGGGACGACATGTTGGAAGATTGACAGCTTTCGGCTTGGTACCGCATTGCGCACTTCACAGGTATTGAAGGCGATCCTGCGGGCGACGATCGCTGCGCACGCCGTTGGTGCTTTGGCACAGCATTTTTATTTCCGGACAGATGTCCTGCGTCGCATGACAAGCGGCTAGCATCTGATCCGCGCCTTTCCGGCTGCCGCTGCAGCTTCGGCCATGTTGACGCGGCACCAGACTTCATCTACTCAAGTTTCCGGTAATGGATTCTGCCTGGCCATGGTGGCCGAACCGCTTCGCAGGATGAAGCTGATGACTCCTACTCAACTTGCCGCAGCCGGCAGAGGGGTAGAGTTGTGTCAGATTACCAACTATCGAATTCGATCGTCGTTGTGGCGTGCGCTTTTTCTGGAGCGCTCGCGTGATGATCCGTCAGTTTTCCAGCCTGCGCCTTCAGCAAATCCAGAGCATCGGCAAATGGGTTGCGGTCACCGTCCCGATGGCGATGATTGTCGGGTCCCTTGTCGCCTTTTTCCTCTGGAGCCTCGATCGCGCCACGGAACTGCGCTTCGCCTATCCCTGGCTGATCTTTCTGATGCCGATCGCCGGTTTTGCCATGGTCTGGGCCTACGGGCGCTTCGGCGGGACGGCTGAGGCCGGCAACAATCTTATCGTCGACCAGATCCATGAGCCAGGTGGCGGCGTGCCGCTACGCATGGCGCCCTTCGTCCTCGTCTCGACTGTACTCACCCATCTTGTCGGAGGGTCGGCCGGACGCGAAGGAACGGCGGTTCAGCTGGGCGGTAGTATCGCCAGCGCCTTAGCCAAACTGTTCAAGCTATCAACCGCCGACATCCGCATCCTGCTGATGGCAGGTATCGCGGCAGGGTTTGGGGCAGTCTTCGGAACGCCGATCGCCGGCGCGATCTTTGCGCTGGAGGTGCTGACCATCGGGCGCATGCAATATGAGGCCCTTCTGCCTGCTCTGATGGCGGCCATCTTGGCCGACTGGACCTGTCATGCCTGGGGAATCGGTCATATCCAGTATCATATCGCCTATCTGTCCAATTTCGATATCGGCGGCGCCTTCAATCTCGACGGTTGGCTACTGGCGAAAGTCTCTCTGGCAGGGGTGATATTCGGGTTGGTCGCCCATCTCTTTGCCGAGGCCAGCCACGATCTGTCGGCCCTCTTGAAAAAGGTGATCAGGTACGCGCCGCTAAGGCCCGTCCTCGCAGGGCTGGTCCTGATCGGCCTGACCTATCTTCTTGGAACTCGAGCCTATCTCGGCTTGGGGGTCTGGTCGCCTGATCCGGCGGACCCGACCATTCTCGGCTTCTTCCGCCCTGATCACGTCGATTACTGGAGCTGGTTGTGGAAGGCACTGTTCACGATCATCACACTCTCGGCCGGCTTCAAGGGTGGTGAGGTGACGCCGCTGTTTTTCATCGGTGCAGGGCTTGGCAGTGCGCTCGGCGGGCTTCTCGGCGCCCCGGTCGATTTGATGGCGGGACTTGGCTTCGTCGCCGTCTTTGCTGGCGCAACGAACACGCCACTTGCCTGCATGGTCATGGGGATTGAACTCTTCGGGGCCACCCATGGCGTCTATATCGCCACCGCCTGCTTTCTCGCCTACCTCTTCAGCGGCCATTCGAGCATCTATTTGTCTCAGCGTATCGGCGTCGTCAAATCGGCTGGTTCGGACCTGCCGACCGGTGTTCCGGTGCGCGCGATCCGCACGAAGGGCGGCAGAACGCCCGCGCCTGTGGCAACGCATGCAAATTCCCTCTCCATTCACTCCAATCTGACCGAAAGGCCTATCGTCATGACCCACACCGTCTCCTCACGCGAATTCGGCATGGTGCGCATCTATCTTCGCCCTGGGGAGAAAGTGAAGGCGGCTAAGCGCTGGTTCGGCAGCAAGCCGCTCTATCGTGAACTTGTGATCCAGGCGAAAGCGGCAGGGATCATCAATGCGGTCGCTCATCACACGACGTTCGGATACAGCAACCACGGCAAGATGCAGTCAGAAGGTGTGGAGATCCAGAACCCCAATCTCACCATGTGCGTCGAACTGATCGCGCCGAAGCAGGATCTCGAGACCTTCTGCCGGACGCACGGTGAGTTGCTATGCCGCAAGGTGGTCATCTACAAGCATATCGAGCAGTGGGAAGTCCTGGGTGAAGAGATTGCGGCGCAAGACGCGCTGTCGGGTCGCTTGTCGTCATCCAGCACGTTCTGAGGAAGCGATCATGGGATTTGTCATCGTATTTCTGGATGCAGGCGTCGGTGGTGCCGTCCGCCATGGTGTGAACCTTATAGTGGCCCATCTGCTCGGACTTGGTTTTCCATGGGCAACCTTATCGATCAATATCATCGGGTCATTGCTGATGGGTATCCTGACGGAGATTTTTGTCATGCGAACCGGGCTGCCGCAGGAACTGCGGTTGTTTCTGACAACCGGCATTCTTGGCGGTTTTACGACCTTCTCGACGTTTTCGCTGGATGCTGTAGGGCTTTGGGAAAGGGGAGAGACTAGCGCCGCCATCCTCTACGCCAGCGCTTCTGTCATCCTGGCATTCATTGCAGTGTTCGCTGGCATGGCGCTGGTGCGTGGTATGGTTGGAGGTCAAACGGCATGAAAAGTATTCTTCTTGGCTGGCCCTTCTGGGCGCTATTGTCGGCTGGCTTTGCGGCAATGACGGCTATCTTCGCAAAAGTCGGGGTCGAAAACGTCAATTCCGATTTCGCGACTTTCATTCGCACGATCGTCATTCTGGCCGCCGCCGGGATGATGGTCTATGTCACCGGAAACTGGCAATCGCCGGGTACGGTGTCCGGCCGTAGCTGGAGTTTCCTTGTTCTATCGGGCCTGGCAACCGGCGCGTCGTGGATCTGCTATTTCCGGGCGTTGAAACTCGGTGATGCCGCACGCGTTGCGCCGATCGACAAGCTCAGTGTCGTCTTTGTCGCAATCTTTGCCGTACTCTTTCTGGGGGAGCGTCTGTCGCTCCCCAATTGGCTTGGCGTCTGCCTGATTGCCTGCGGCGCTGTCCTCGTCGCTTACCGCGCCTAGAGCAGACCAGATGTCGAACCCACTCCGTCTCCCCATCTGGCAGGTCTGGTACGCGTGGCACGCAGTTCTACGAGAGGATGATCGTATATTCTGGCTGGAAGTCGTGTGGAGGCGATGGGAGCCGACGGATGGGCGATGGCGGTATCGCTCATTTCGAACACGAGACGAACGGGACGCAGAAGCTGCGTCGCAGGAAATCTGAATCAGGAGGAACACCATGCACGTTGTTGCGCTCATCCCACATCCTAAAACAGCCCTTTCCAGCCTGCTGATCGCCGACGCTGCATCAGCGGTCGAACCGGGATCAACAATCACGGCGCTCCATGTTTGCGTCGATCCCGCCAAGATCGGAGGCAGTGTAGAGGAAGTCGACATGCAGGAAATGCGGATCCGCGATGAGGGCACGGCCTCTCAGCGACGGAACGAGGTCAGAAAGATCTTCGAGGAGTGGTCGGCAGGGCGTGAACCGTCGCCGGCTGGCGCCAAGGTCGAGTGGGTGGAAGCTGATGGTGGAGAAGAAGACGGTGTCCGCAATCATCTCGGATCGGCCGATCTGGTGACCATCGCCCGCCCGCAATCGATGGACGGCGGCGACGCCCTGCATGCGGCGCTCTTCGATCATCATAGGCTGGTGGTTTTTACGCCGGATACTAACGGAACTGCGGTTTCTTTCGGCCGCTCGATTGCCATTTTCTGGAGGGACGATGACGAAATACGTTCTTGCCTTCAAAAGGCCAGAGCTTGGCTCCGCGCTGCTGATACATTGGTAATTCTCGCAGCACACGAGAACGAAGTCCCAGAGGCGGTTGGGTTCATTCAGTCACTGCATGTCAGCGGGACAGGGCGGCTGCAGACCTCCGTGGCGAAAAACGCCGACGAATTTCTGGAAAAGGCCAATAGGGGCGGTGCCGATTCACTTTTGATGGGCGCCTACCGTCATGGCGCATTTCTTGAGGCCGTCTTTGGCGGGGCCACGAAGACAGTGATGGACCACACAAGTTTGCCCGCTTTTCTTAGCCATTAGGCCCAAATACGACGCATCTTCATGTGGAACTTCGCCCAAGGAATCCGTTCTACAAGCAAAAAAGAGTTCCATATCCTTGAGCGCAGTGAAAGAGTGAAAAATTATTTTGCTGCCGGGTGGAATAACGCGTGATTGCCAGCGTCTCTCTGCTGTCATTTCAACAAGGAGATCACACTATGCGCAAAACAGTTCTGATGGCTCTGCCGCTCGCTTTTCTCATGTCTACCGGTGCAGCCCTTGCTGGCCCTGCCATGGACATGGCCAAGACCCGTATCGAAGCGATTGCCAAGGGCGATGTCGCGACAATCACCAAAGACTACGGCAAGGATCCTTCCCTTGCCTGGATTGGTGGTCCGCTCGACGGCAGTTATGCGTCGGAAAAGGCGATTGCGGAAGTCTGGGCCAAATTCTCGACGGCACAGGGCGAACAGACCGCCACAGTCGGTGAACTCTGGGAGGCAGCCAATCCCAAGGGCGCGACCGTTGCCGCGAATGTTGTCTTTGCCGGCAAGAACAAGGTTCCCGTTCTTTACATCATGACCTATCGTGACGGAAAACTTGTCGACGAAATCTGGCAGGTCAACCCGCCTGCAAAGTAAGGCGACGGGTGGCCATGCCGGCTTCGCCGGTGTGGCCACCGATCCGAAGGGCTGATGATGTCGACAATGGCGATGCGACTGGAGGCTGAAATACCGGCATTGCGACGCTATGCCTTCGCGCTTCTGCGTGATCACAACCGCGCCGACGATCTCGTGCAGGATTGCCTTGAGCGTGCGATATCGCGCTGGTATCTGCGCCGGACTGATGGTGACCTGCGGGCATGGCTGTTTACCATCATGCGAAACCTGCACATCTCGGCTGGACGCCAATCCCAGCGCCGGGGTCCACACCACGACCTCGATACCGTTATGCTCCCCGGATCGCCAGCCGATCAGGATCATGGCATTGCCGTGCGCGATATACTCGAAGCGCTCGATAGGCTTTCCGACGATCAAAAATCGCTTCTGCTTCTGGTTGGCGTCGAGGATCTGTCCTATGAGCAGGCTGCTGCCGTCATTGGTGTGCCGGTAGGAACCGTGATGTCGCGGCTGTCGCGCGCCAGGCAGAAATTCCGATCTATCCTAGACAACAAGACGCCCGTGACCTTGCGAAGGGTAAAATGATGAACACCGGTTCGCCGATCGGCGAAGATGATCTTCAGGCTTACATTGACGGAAAGCTGCCGCCTGACCGTCAGGCGCTTGTCGACGCCTATCTTGCTGGTCATCCTGAAGTGAGCGCAAGGGTCACGCAACAGCTTGCGGACCGGGAAGCTTTGCGTGTGCGGCTGTCTGAAAAATTCGCAGAGCCCATTCCAGCGCGGCTGCGCATCGCCAACCTTCAGTCCAACGCAGCTTTGCGAAGACAAGGCTGGTATCGCTCCGCCATGACCGCTTGCATCTTCCTGGGAATAGGCCTGGCCGGTGGCTGGTGGCTAAAGCCTGAAGGCGTGCAAATCAACGCAGCGCGATTGTCCGAGGCGGGTTTTGCCGCGAATGCATCTGACGCCTATCGGACCTTCGTGGTCGAAGTAGCCCATCCGGTCGAAGTTGGAGCGGATGACGAGGCACATCTGGTCACATGGCTGTCGAAGCGATCCGGCCGGGCACTGACGCCACCGAACCTTTCGGCATTCGGGTATAAGCTGCTCGGCGGACGCGTCCTTCCGGGCGGTGGCGCTGCGGCTGCACAACTCATGTACGAGGATGACAAAGGCGAGAGGCTGGCCGTTTATCTACGCGCCGGCCAATCAGCGCAGACAGCGTTCACGTTTGAAGAGAAAAACGGCGTGTCCAGTTTTGTCTGGGTGGATCAGGGGTTCGATTTCGCGGTATCCGCCTCGGTCGATCGGGCAAAGCTCCTTCCGATCGCAACTGCGATCTATCAAGGAATGATTTGAATCCGGTCAATCTCAGTGCGGTGTCAAAAATGACTGCGGCATTGTAAGAACGCCGCAGTCAACTTGTTTTGGGGTTGCCCGTAACAGGTAGCCAAACTGTTAGTTGCTCTGCAAGACCGCATTTGCTAGCGGTTCTGTTCCCTCAACGAGGATAACCTTAGGTGTCTTGGAGGCTTCGCCCGGTTTAACGATGGAGCGGGTCGGACTGGTGGCAGATGCCATCGCGGCACCTTTGGCATCTGTCTTGAACGCCACGATCGGTTCCGGCTGACCTTCGAACAACAGCGCATAAGCCGTGTCCGGCTTCAATTTCGAAACGCTGAGATCTACGATATCGATCAGGCCAAGATTGCGCGAGACGACCATTCCGCCGCCTTGCGCATCTGCGGCAGGCTTCAGCATAAGTGTGATGTTCTCCGGCATGTCCTTGCGTGGTTCAAGGTTTTGGCGGCCATCGCCTGTCGGGACCGCATCCGGAACGTAGATCAGCGCTTGTGGGGCCTGGCCTGAGGGGATATGGGCGATCTTCTCATTCTTCTGAGTGTCGATCACGTCCACCGCGTCGCCATTTTCGAGGCCAACAAAGACGCGGCTGCCGTCGCCCGAACCCCAGACACCGTGCGGCAAGGCACCGACGGGAATGGTGGCTATCAGCTTGGCCTCGTCGTTCAGCGTGTAGACTTTTACGACGTTCTCGCCGCCGATGGTCACATAAGCCAATGTTCCGGCGGATGTTTTGGCGAACGCCAGATGGTTGGTGATCGGACCGCTATCGATCACGCCCTTGACTTTCAATGTCTTGGTATCAATCCGCGTCACCTTGCCGACATCCTTGTGGGTTAGCCAGGCTTCCTTTCCATCTGGTGTCACCTGAATGAACGGTGAGAATGGGGAGACCACCGGAATGGATGCGAGCAGCTTTTTCGACGCGACATCGAACACCTGAACGACCGGATTGAAGCTGTTGGCCACAAAGGCGCGCTTGCCGTCTGGCGTAAAGATCGTCATGCCGGGACCGCTCTCGGTCTTGATGCGATCGGTCTCCTTGAATGTCTTCGCATCAATGACCGAAAGGTAATCCTCGCCACGCACGGTTGCCCAGACGTGTTTGCCATCCGGCGTGAAGAAGGCCTCGTGCGGGTTGCGGCCGATATAGGCGACACCTTTGATCTTGTTTGTCGCGGTATCGATGAAGGTCACGGAATTGGTCACCGTCGAGACGGCGACGATGGTACGGTGATCCGGCGAGAAGCCAAGGCCGTGGACGTTGACCTCACCCTTGTAAAGCGGGCTCAAGACATTCGGGCGTGGGTCGCCGAGCTTGATCAGGCCGAGAAGCGTGTTGGTCGATGGATCGATGACAGATACGGTGTTGCTGTTCTGGTCAGCAGCATAGACCCGGTCCTTGGATTCGGGCAGGGCAAAGGCTGGCGTGCTCGCCATCAGGGCGATCAGCAGGGCTGCGGAACGTGTCATTTCGAAGTCTCCGGGTTGGCGGCGACGGAGCCGCGCTGTTGTGTGAGCATCGAATTCATCAACTGAATTTCGTAAGCCTGCTCTGTAATGATCGACTGGGCGAGGTTTCGGATCTGCGGATCTTTGGTGGTGAGCAACACAGCCTTGGCCATGTCGATGGCGCCCTGGTGATGCGGGATCATTTGCGCCAGAAAATCGTGGTCTGGATTGCCTGTTTCGGGGACCGCCATCATGCCGGCATGCATTTTGTCCATGGCGACCTTCATGCTTTTGGAGAACGCAGTGGAAGTGCCGCTATCTTCCATGCTCATCGCCGGATGGTGGTCGTGGGACTGCTCAGCAGATGCACTTCCCACAAAGACGAAACTGGCAACAAGTATGAAACTGTAGACGCGCATGGCAAAATCCTTTTGGCTTGAGTGGATAAGAACGCTGTGGGTCGCCGTTTATTCCATTGCTCATCCGTATTTGTTCTCACGTCGGCGTGAGCGGTTGGCACGCGCGGTACTTGCCGGTCTGCGCTAAGAATTATGGAAGGCGTATCTTGACACGAAGCGTGCCGAAATACTGCTTGCTCATATGCCGCCAAGAGGATCACGCGCGGCGGATCCAATCTGCCTGTGAACGATGTCTGAGGGCGATACCCGCAGCGGATTACGGTATGGAGAATGAACAGTCGGTTGGAACAGGGCGAAAAAGCACACATTCTAAGCCGTTCGACGACGGCGCCCAGTCGTCCGTCTTTTCAGAGGAAAACCAGCCTGGTCGATCGTAGGAAAACTTCCCACAGGGAATTCCGCCACTCTCAGATTTTGGTTTCACTCCAGGCTGGCGGTGGCTTTCATGACTGCTTTGGCGACCTCGTTGAAACTCATTTCAATCCGAACCTGGTGGCCGTTGACGAAAAACGATGGCGTGCCGGCGACTCCGAATTTTTTGTTCGCTTCGGTTGTCGCAGCATTGAGCTTGTCGAGATAGGCCTGATCGGCGACAGCGCGATCGAAACCCGCGCGGTCGATGCCCATGCTAGCGGCGATCTCGCGCAATGCATCCTCGGCATTGGCGGCGCCGGCAATCTCATCGAATTTCGTCATGAAGGACGATACCGTCTCGTCGAATTTGTCTCGGCCCCGCGCATTCGCCAGCATGAAGATAACGGCATCCACCGAGTTTCGCACGAAGGGCCGGTAAGCGATCTTCAACTTACCCGATGCGACATATGTATCATGCAGTTTCGGCAGGTCTCGTTCATGGAAGTCGATGCAGTGGCTGCAGGTTGGGGAGGAATAGACGACAAGCGTCACTGGAGCGGTCTTCTCGCCAACGAAGCTGTCTTGGAATACGGCCGGGTTCATCAAATCCTGCACGGGTTCGGCCTTGGCCGATGTCACGCATCCCAAAGCAATGCCGACGATCACGGCCATCATACGAAACGTCATGTCTTCTCCTGTTCGGTTACGAGAAAAAACACTCCGGCATGAGCAATGCCGGAGTGTTTCGATCATCAGTCGGCCTTGAGGCAGGGCGAGACGAAGAGCGAGCGGTCAAGAGTGCCCTTGATCGTCTTGGCCGCGACCAGCAGCCACATGCAGACAAGTGCAGTAACAAGAACCGCGCCAAAGATCGCGATAGACGACATCGGCACCATCGTTGAGAGACGAAGTGTGGCGACGGCAAACACGCCAAGCGGGAAGGTATAGCCCCACCAGCCGATATTGAATGGCAGGCCCTCGCGAAGGTAGCGCAGGGTGATCAGGACAGCAGTCGCCAGCCACCAGATGCCGTAGCCCCACAGGAGGATCGCGCCGAGGAAGCTGGCACCACCGAAGGCCGGAGCAACGCTCGCCAATCCATTCGCCGACAACACGGCGGGTCCGGTCTGGCTCATGACGAGAAGACCAAGGGCACCGGTTCCGATCGGGCCGAGAGCCAGCCAGCTCGAGGCGGCCATGTTGACATGCGGAAGCTTGTGGACCGCCATGCGCAGGAAAAGGATCACGAGCACGCTCATGGCCAGCGGAACCGAGCAGGCCCATAGGACCAGGCTGGGCATCAGCACCGTCAACTGCGTTTGAGCGTCGGCGATGTGGGGCAAAAGCAGGCCACCGCTGACGGCCGCCACCTCGCTCGCCACGATCGGCAGCAGCCAGACCGCTGTCATTTGGTCAATCGAGTGGGATTGGCGCGTAAACATCATGAATGGGATTGCAAGACCGCAGGCCAGCGACAGTGTGACGTCGATCCACCAGAGCGTCGTTGCGATTGCCACCGCCGTGTCGCCGATATGCGGGATGCCATAGATCAGGAAGCCATTTATAATCGTGGCCAGTCCCATCGGGATGCAGCCAAAAAACATCGACACGACAGAATGCGAGAAGACGCGGCTTGCCTCATGAAAATAGAGCAGCCAGCGTGCCGTGTAGAGCGTTGTGCAGGTGGCAAATAGCAGGATATTGAAGAGCCAAAGCGCCTGACCCATCGCGAAAAGCCACGGATGCCCAGGAAACTGTGCGAGAGCGACCGAAAGGATGCCGGTGCCCATCGTGGTCGCGAACCAATTTGGCGTAAAATTTCGTATGACGTAGCCCTGCATAGGAACGTCCGGGGCTGGCGTGACCGGCCTCTTGAAGGCAACAACCTTGTGCATCGAATTTCTCCTGATCGTTGAGGAGAAAATACGAGGGTACATCGATCAGTTCCAACGCATAGTTCAGGATATTTCGATCGCCGTTTTCGATTGATCGAGTTTTGCGGCGGCAGCTTCGAAAGCCGCGTGAAGGCGGTCGCGCAGCGTCGGCGAGGTATTGATCAGCGTCGGGCTCGGATGGGGGCAGAGTATCACCTCAATGCCGGCATCCACCAGTACCCCTTCAGCACCGCTCGCCACCGCGCCCGCCAGGATGGCGACACGTAGGTTCGGCAGCAGCGGCAGAAGGCCTGCAAGTCCCATGATGCCCTCGCGCCGCTCGCTGGCCACGATCGAGCCTCGGGTTGCGCGGACCCACGGGACTGTATTCCACAGAACGATGTCTCGGCGCGATATCCCTGCGCCAGTCAGCGCCGTGCGCAGGTTCTCAGCCGTGCCGGTCGGGTTATCGATCGAAACGAAACGCCGGCCGCGTTCGACCGGACTTGGTCCAGGCGTCTCCAAAAGGATCAGCAGTCTTGCGCTGATACCGCCATCGTATGGATCGAAGTTCGGCATATCCCGGTCGGAGTTGAGCTGAAGGTGCTCCCGGAAGGCGTTCAATGGCTGCATATGCGCGCTGTCAAGCGCGGCCAACCGCTTCTCGCGTCGATGCTCGTGCCAGAGCGTATCAGGTCCGCGATAGGTCATCGTGTCTATTCCGACAACAGGGCTTCGAACGCATCGGCCGCCTTGGAGCGATACCGCTCCTTATGCCGGAGCAGGAAGAATGGCCGCGGAAGCGGAGAAGCATTGGCCTCGACCAGCAGGCCGCTGTTGAGTTCGGTCTGGGCAGCACTTCGCGATGTCAGTGTTGCCCCCATGCCGGCCTCGACTGCGCCGAGCACGGCCTCGTTTCCGGGCAGGACAATTGCAACGTTCAACGCCTGCAGCTTCAATTTCTCTTTCGTCATCATCGTCTCGAAGGCGAGCCGTGTTCCCGATCCGGGTTCGCGAAGAACCCATGTCGCGTCTTCAAAATCGGCTTTTCCGAGCTTTTTGCCTTTGGTCCATGGATGAGTTGGCGACACGACGAGGATCATCTCATCCGTGGCGATCATGCGCGACGACAAGGCCGGTCTGTCGACCGCGCCCTCTACAACGCCGAGCTCAACCCGCCCTGCCTCAACCGCGTCGCCTACCGCCTCGGTATTGCCGATCCTGACGTCGAGACCGAGACCAGGATAGCGTGTGTGAAACTTCGCTAGCCTGGAGGGCAGCCAATAGGCACCAACAGTCTGGCTCGCCATAATCGACAATTCCCCGCGCAAAAGTCCGGCAAGGTCGCTTAGCGCAGACTCGGCGGCTTTCGCTTCAGCCAAGACCTGAAGTGCATGCTCGAGAAAGATCGTTCCGGTTTGGTTTAGGACGATAGAACGACCGATCCGGTCGAACAAAGCCACGCCGTGCCGTTCCTCAAGCGCGATGACCGCAGCACTGACGGCCGACTGCGTCATATTCATCGCTTTGGCAGCCTTGGTGATGTGCTGTTGGCGGGCGACTTCGGCGAAGATGCGCAATTGGTCGAGGGTCATGAGGATAGCAACCTTGAATCTGCTCCGAGTTATAATCGATTTATCCGAATGTTCGTAGCAAAATTATGCGATGGAACTGATGCAGAATGGCGCTAGTTTTCTCTTACCAGATACGGAGGAAATACCATGCTGAAATCCATCATCACCGGCGCGGTGATGCTTGTCGCCACGACAGCACCAACGCTTGCCGCCGATATCCACGTCTATGGTCCCGGTGGACCACTCCCTGCCATGAAGGAGGCGGCAGCCGCCTTCGAGAAAAGCTCCGGCAACACGGTGATCGTTACCGCCGGCCCAACGCCGCAATGGATCGGCAAGGCTAAAGACAATGCCGACCTGATCTTCAGCGGCTCAGAGACGATGATGTCGGATTTCGTGAAGGCGATGGACGGCCAGATCAAGGACGCCGATGTCGTACCGCTCTACGTGCGTCCTTCCGCTATCCTGGTGCGTCCGGGGAACCCGGAGAAGATCACCGGCCTCGCTGATCTGTTCAAGCCCGGCCACAAAGTGCTTGTCGTCAATGGTGCCGGGCAGAACGGTCTTTGGGAAGACATGGCCGGACGAACCGGCGACATTGAAAAGGTGAAAGCTCTTCGCGCCAATATCAAGACCTTTGCCGCCAACAGTGCCGAAGCCAAAAAAGCCTGGACCGAGGACAAGTCCTTCGATGCCTGGATCATCTGGAATATCTGGCAGGTCGCCAATCCAAAACTCGCAGATGTCGTCGAGGTCGAACCGGACTATCGCATCTACCGAGACACCGGGATCGTGCTGACCGAGCGCGGAGGCAAGAATGCCGACGCCAAAGCGTTTTCGCAATTCCTTCAGGGCCCTGAGGCCAAGGCGATTTTTGCCAAGGCCGGCTGGACCACGCCCTCGAAATAACCCTATACCGTCTCAGGAAAGATAACGACCATGCAATCCACTCCCAAAAAGATCGCTGTGACCGGTGCTGCCGGCCAGATCTGCTATTCCCTGCTGTTTCGGCTGGCGAATGGTGACCTTTATGGCAAGTCGCAGCCGATCGAACTTCGACTTCTCGATCTGCCTCAAGCCCAGGACGCCGTACGCGGCGTCGTCATGGAACTGGAAGACTGCGCCTTTCCGCTGCTGCACAACATCGTCATGACGGATGATCCCCGCCAGGCGTTCGAAGGTGTCGATGCGGCGTTCCTCGTCGGCTCCAGACCGCGATCAAAGGGTATGGAACGGCGGGACCTGCTTGCTGCGAATGCAGAGATCTTCAAGGTGCAGGGCAGGGCGATCAACGAAGTCGCCGGACGCCGGGCCAAAATTTTGGTGGTTGGCAACCCTGCCAACACCAACGCTTCCATCCTGATCGCCAATGCTCCGGACTTTAACCCAAGGCAGGTCAGCTCGATGATCCGGCTTGATCACAACAGGGCGTTGACCCAACTGGCGCGCAAGGCCGCCTGTGGCGTCGGCGACATCGACAAGCTCGTTGTGTGGGGCAATCACTCGCCGACCATGTTTGCCGACTGGACCTATGCAACGGCTGCCGGAAGGCCCTTATCCGAGACCATCGCCGACGACCATTGGTACAAGGAGGTGCTGATCCCTGAGATCGCAAGGCGTGGCACCGCCATCATAGAGGCGCGCGGCGCGTCGTCCGCGGCATCCGCCGCCAATGCAGCGATCGATCAGATGCGTGATTGGATGCATGGCACGGATGGGCGCTGGACATCGATGGCTGTTATATCGCAGGGGCAGTATGGCATACCGGAGGGTCTGGTGTGTGGCGTACCTGTGATGTGCGAGGACGGTGATTATAGCGTCGTTGAAGGTCTCGATCTGGACGGGTTTCAGAAGAGTAAGCTGGACAAAACGATAGAAGAGCTTGTCGGAGAGCGCGACGCCTTATCCTGATATGGTGGGATGGGGAGGCTGGCACAGAACCTGTGCGGAGATTGCACGCCTGTTCTCCGCAAAATTTCTGAGAATAGGCGCCAGCCTCCGAAGAGGCGAATGCCGCCACGACGATCAGCGAGCTGCAGCTTGACGGGCTGGTTCAATTTTATCTTTCATAATCCGCTTCGACCGCCGAATGGGAAGGACGAAGCCCTCATCCAGATAGGCGTCGTCGGGGATGAAGCGCTCGAACAAGCGTATCCGGCTGGAAACCGACATAGTCGGTAGAACTGCGATCAAATCTTGTCGCCAAGGCCATTTCGGCGGATTGTTCGTCGCCAGGATGTTCGCCACTGTACCGATAGAACGATTGATTATCTGTTCAAAGTATTGCGCTTCAATGGTCACCGGCACCTTGGATGCCCGCCGCAGGTCATAAGCGCAAGAGGTGCAGACATGCTGGCCGACAAGCCGTGGCTGAGCGAAGGCAGTAATTCCGCGGTGGCACGATGGGCAACGGTCGCGTAATCCGCACCTGTGGATAAAGCAGGAGATTCTAGTCGAGTGTCGCCATCCCCTCCGAAAATATGGGGGCTGATCAGAATCGAGGCACGCAGGACAGAATTGCAGCCACGTCGAAGCAGCACGACGGGCTTTGATGACCAGTGGTAGCGGCATGTGTCTGTAATCACATGGCTGCAAGGCCATTGACGACAATCGGTCTCTCGGAATTCCAGATCCCTCCGAGAGCTGGTCCAAGACATCGTCCTGAAGTTTTAAATCGAACCTGGCAGACCACATTCTGTGGCGCAGTCCAAGAACGCGCGCAAAATCTCGCGGTGCTACGCCATTGGCAGAAGCGATCCGATGTAACCAGCTCGACAGGAGTTCGTCGGCGTGTGGTTCTACTTTAACCGGCCACCGTTCATACACAACGTCCCGGTAGCGCTCCTGCGGAATGACCACCATCAGTGACGGCCCAAGCAGGCTCAAAGAAGCGCCTCACGAATGGGCCCATGCCGTCTTTTGGACAGCGGAATGTACCGCAGGTTATCGATGGAGGATCTGGTGATACGTTCGTCTCCCTCCTGGATTGCTGCAATCGCGGCCTTGGTCAGGATCGCGACGATCTCTCCGATCAGCCCCTCGGAAAGACCAAGAATGTGTCGGGCCTTTCGCTCCGCCGACAGATCCGAGCTGCGTGCGAGGGGCAAGGCGGCCTCGAGACTGTCCAACAATGACAGGTAGGCCTCATCGTACGACCAGCGCGGAATCGGAAAGAGTTCGAACCGACTCGCCATCTCGCTGGTTGCACATATGTAGTCGTAAACCGTGACCTCTCCGACCAGAACCGGCGAGATATCGTATTGCCGACCAATGCGACGCAGAAATGCGAAGACTGCTTCAACGTCACGCGGCCGGCCCCTAAGCGCGTTGTGGAATTCGTCAAAGATTAGGACCTTCGGCCTGAGCGCCGCAAGGAGATGGTCGAGCTGCTCCGCTTTGCGTCCGACAGTCCACACATCGCCGCCCGGCGCGTTGAGCGCGTGGAGAATGCTGGCGTAAAAATGGCCAAGTCCTGCACCTTCCCGGGTCTGGACGATCCAGACCTTCTGGTCTGCGGAGGCCTTCAGGCAATCCACGGCAAATCGTTCGACGATCATCGTCTTGCCATTGGCGTAAGGCCCGACAATCATCAGCCCTTGCGTGCGCAGTGAAGGAGGGCGTGACAACAAATCCGATAGCCGCTGATGGCTTTCGATCGCAGCTTGATGCCCGATCCACCTCGGAGCTCGGATATACGCGATCCGCTCCTCAATGGTGCGGTCGAGATAGGGGCGAACATGTTCGAAGAGGTGATCTTCCATAGCCGACTACCAGTCTTCGACCTGTAGTCGGGCCTTTGGCCGCTCTTGCTGGATCGTTTGTATCGGAACTGATTCCGATGTTTCAGCCATTCGTTTTTCCGCGGGCGCGGCATAAATGCCCCGCGCCGCATTGCGCAGCCGGCGCTTTGAAAGCCCGGCGGTGTTTGCAATCGTGGTCATTTCCCGGCGCAGCGAGACGATCTCGACGCTGGATCGGCCGCTCAAGTCGCGCCTCCGTGCCCTTTCGGCCCGATGCTCCCACAGTGTGATACTGGCGACCACGCCATCTCGCCGCTCCACTGCCCGAAACACTTGTGTTTCGGGGTCGCGAACAAAGATCTGGCTTATATTGCGGGGATCGTATCGCACTTCGAGCTTACTGAGCCGATCTCGTTCCGGCACCAGCCTGCCAATCCAACTCGAATAGTAGTGCAGCGCGAACAGACTGATCCCTTGAGGCGACAATTGCCTCTGACCGGCCGGCAAGAAGGAGAGCAGCACATGGTGCTGGTCGTCGATGATATGAGGGTGGCCTGACGCACGCTGCTCCCACTCCTTGACGGGAATGTTCAGCGTTTTCGGATTTTGATGGCGATTATGATCCAGGATCGCCAAGACCACGCACCGCTCCAATTCGGAAAATGAGAGGCGGGCACGGTGTTCGGCAGGATATTCGTCACGAGCTGCCACGGAACGTTTCGTGGTGCCCGGTAATGTTGCCAACACACCGTTCAGCTTTCCTAGAAGCCGTTCCACGACGCCGCCGTGGTGAACCCGAGCGCGATCCCGATATCGAATGCGGATCCCGTATTCGTCGCAGCCTCGCTGAAAAGCATGCCCCTTGAACTCCATCGCCGAGTCGGCCACAAGCAGCCGGGGCCTTCCATACATTGGCCAGTCATGGCGAATATCGCGCGATGCGAGCCAGCCATCCTTGGGGCAAATCGCCTGCGCAAGGCAAAGCGCCACCGACAGCACCGAGGGTTTTTCCAGCGATAGGCAAAAGCCCAGGATGGCACGGGTGGCAACGTCGGTCACCAGTGTCAGATACGCCCGCCCGACGAAAACCCCGGCCCCATCGATGACCTCGACGAAATTTACATCCGTCGGCGTGTGGTCGATCTGGCAGACATCTAATGGGTTTGTTGCATGGATGTATCCAGGCCGTGGCTTCAGCCGCAACAAATGTTTCGGATTGGCCGAGCGCTTCCTCGCGATCGTTTCGGCTGAAAACAATTCAGGGATCCTGCGCGCGACAGTGACATACGATGGCTGGGACAGGCCTGCCTCCTCGCAGCGCGCGCGGATTTCGGCGACGACCGGAGCCAATGGCGGCGCTTCGAGGGTGAGCCACTGCTCCTGCAAAGTTCTCGCAACGATAGCTTCGACGTCCGCCGAGATCCGCTTTCGCCGGGGGCCGGATGTGCGCGGCAGGAGCGCGGTCACCGTTCTGTCGGTTCGATATCGGGCCAAGAGATTGTATATTTGTCGGGACGACAGCCTCAATTCCGCAGCAGCGCGGTCAATGGCCGATTTGCGCGAACCGTATCCTTCCAGGATGCGATCCAGTTGGTCCGCGAGCCTGCGCGCAGCCGCCCAATCGGCTTCAGTAGATTCACGGGCAGGTGTCGATCGGCAATATTGAAATGGATTTGGCACATCTGGCCTCATCGAAATCGTTAGCGATAATCGTTCCTACCAATAACGCCTAACTCTAACAGCCTAATGACGATTTCCAGTTTGAAACCTCAAAGTAAAAGCCACAGCGGGCATCGCTCTCACCCGCCTCGACGAGCGCATATCTCGCTCGCCGGTCGGCGCCGGTTTTCTCGAGCGGCAAAATTTCGCCGACGCCTGCGCCTCTCTCTGGATCGACGGCGAACTCGTCCACCTTGAGGACCTCGTCCTCCACGACGCCTTTCGCGATACCCGCACCCCAACCCACGAACTCACCATCGCCCGCGACGTTTTGAAGACCCGCCGGCGCATCGCCGCCCAGCTCCCAGCTTGGGCGCTGTCCGCAGACGGTATCCGAACGTTGCGACAGACCCAGGCGTGGCCTGGACCATCAGACGGTTCTGATCGTGCCGTGGAAGACAGGAGCGGCGATCGCGCGGAAATGGTCGAGCCGGAAGGGGAGGGGGACGAGGGTGACGACGCGAAAGATCTGCCCGGTGTCGACTATGCCGCCATCGATGCGCTGCTTGCGCGCTCTGACGCCGCGATCGAGAATGCCACACGGCCAGGCCGGGCCGCGGGCAGCCGTGCTTCCGAAAAGGATCCGCTCGTCTATGATCTCGACTGGGACGAGGATGCCCGGCTCGACGAATGGCGTGCCGTGCTGCGGCAAGCCGAAGATCTGCCGGCGGTGCTGCAGGCGATCGTCGCCCTCGACGCGTGGAATGAACTGTCGGTGCTTCAGCACGCGCCGTGGCTCGGCCGACTGTTTTGCGCCTCGATCCTGCGGCAGGCTGGCATCACTACTGGCGCTCATCTCGCTGCCATTAACCTCGGCCTCAAAACCATTCCCGTCGATCGCCGCCGGCATCGCGATCGGGAGACCCGGCTGCTCGCCATCGCCCGCGGCCTGATTGTGGCCGCGGAGATCGGGCTGAAGGAGCACGATCGGCTGGCGCTGGCTCGCACGATGTTCGAGCGCAAGCTGGACGGACGCCGGATGTCTTCAAAGCTGCCGGAACTCGTCGAGCTGGTGATGACCAAGCCGTTGGTGTCGGCGGGGATGGTGGCCAAGACGCTGGACGTAACGCCGCAGGCGGCGCGGCGGATCGTGTCGGAGCTCGGTTTGCGCGAGATGACGGGGAGGGGAAGGTTTCGGGCATGGGGTGTCATGTAGGTTAAACGACGATGAGTTTGCTTCGTTTCTTTGGTACGACAAGGCACTCTGTAGACCAGAGACGTCCTATGGAGCCGGAGCTAAATGTACTATCTTTCCGCGTATCAAACTGGCCAATTCGGCTACGTTCATACCCTCGCTACTGCGACTGAATGGGATGCATGGCTTGTAACGGTCATACCGAACGTTCTCGATGCTAACGTCCGCAGCCGGCTTCGTTCCAACCTAAAGCACATTTTGGTTGGTATGGAGATGAAGGCTGGATTGATTACGCCCCATGCGACGCGAGGAGCAGGCAACGCATCGGTGCTATTTGAGCCCTACTATACCGTGATGATCTTCGAGTTCTGCGTTGGCGCATTTTCCGTCTGCGAAGGGTTGGGAACGGCCTTCCGCCTGAGGGATGTCGGCGATAACGGAGCCAACGCCCCGCGTATCGCTCCGAACCACTGGATTGCTTCTCTTGTCGCGGTTGCCGACCCGAACGGAAACCTTGATCTCGAAGCCAAGGTTCGGGGAATTAAATCCGTCCGTGACAAGATGCATCAGGATCGGTTAGGTGCGCGGCAGGAGATCGACTGGCACGCTTTCAGCTATGATGACGCTTTTCTACCAGCGAAATCGGCCATTCTGGCGTTATTGCAAATTGACCCCCATCACGTTCCAGCCGCCACAAATCTCACTGCTTAGTTTCGAGGGACTTGCCGACCGTAGCCGGAAGCATACTACACCTCACCGGCAGCGCCAGCCGACGATTCAGCCGGTGGCCGTGATCTTATGGACGTATCTAAGCTCACCGGTTGTCTTGTCCAGTTCCACCAAGCGACTGACGTTACAGGTTGCACACTTCACATCGGCGACCCCATCAAGAATCAGGGAAGCCATCGTAGCGGCCAAATCAGAACCGCAGGTTTCGCAACAAATCGGAAGTCCGCCGGCAAATTGGATACCGTAGACTTCAGATCCCAGAACCTCCTTGAGCCGGATGTGAATGCGGTTCGCCTCAGTCCTCAGTTTAGTTTCGTCTATCGACTTCCCTTTTTTGAGCTGGGAAACGGTTCGCTGATGAAGGAAACTTCCGAGAGATCGATGGGCCTTTTCCACCCAGTTGACGGTTAAGCGTCGATCAATTCCATCGAAGAGTGGGGGGCCACCGACGGGGGCGCCATTCTCGCCACCTTCGCGGAACTGAACCCGAAGCGACGTATCGACGAGTCGGTCGTGTGCGGAAAGGAGTTCCAGGACTTTGTTGGGTTGCCAATGTTGATGTGCCTCCGCAACGTCGGGGCTCAGATTTTTCTCGTAGGCTTGGAGCGTTTCATACACGATTGCCTCGATTGCTAGACGAAGCTCGAGGCAGGCGTAAACGAGTTGCTGCCCTTCACCGCAGAGCAGCTCCTCAGCTGATTTAAGGTGCTTCCGCGCCTGTTCGCGAAAAGGAAAACGCGCAACTTGGGGTACTTGCTCATCCATTTGAAACGCTCTTCTCTATGCGGTGGGCCGCCCGCCGGGGCACCATTCGATCTTGCCCTTTGTGATCCAGAAGTGGCAGCCACATTCATTTAACTGGTGAACCGATGGTTTGAACGTCGGACGGTTCCAGAAATCCAATGTTACTTGCCATTTCGGCCGTCGAGTGGGGTTAAGCGAAAGTGCAATCATCTTACCGCAACCGCCGGGGCACGTCAGGCACGCCCATTTTGCGACGTCGCCATCGCGAACTACGACGACATCCATTTCTGGCAACTCGCCGGTCGACGGATATTTGGACGAGAGCCTCGCAAGCCGGTCAAACTTGAGCAACCCGAAGAAGCGGAGGGTGAGTGCTATCGTTCTTCGCATGATCTCACCCTGCCATATCGAGGAAGGGCGATACATCGCCGGCACCACGCGAGTCATCTGATTGGCAAACCGGGCAACCTTCTCGGGCCTTGATATCCAGAAACCGATCATCGCGAATATGCCAGCGTCTGACACGGGTTGGGATCATTCCATCAGCGCCGTGAAATCCAGTAAGCGCGGCAATCATTTCATCGACGGCAACAGATGCCATCTCGGTCGTAAACGTCACGACCGCGGGGGCGGGATCACCGGCGCCAACGACGTAGGCCTCGACCTTACGGCGTTGGAATTCATCCGGCTGATTGCGTTCGAGCTCTTCTTCCTGCGCGCGAATGGCGTTCACAACACCACCGCAAATCAAACAGGGGCGGCCCGGAACTACCGTCGTGACCCGTCCATTGAGATCATGTCCGTGCCCTTGAGCCGCTGCGACCATGCGCAAGCCGACGTCGATGACGGGGATACCGTAAAAATGGGCAAGGCGATTGATCAAAATTCGTCCTGAGTTGTCGTCGGTGCATCCGAAGACAAAGTCGGATGCCTTGAGCGCATCTCGGACCCGCGCAACGTTGACCCAGTCCTGCGCGATTTCAACATGGCATCCGATGCCCATCAATTCGATCTCTCGCTTAAGGACCTCGACTTTCGGACGTCCGATATCGTCGCGGCGTGCTCCATGGACCCGGTTTAGGTTTGTCTCGTCAATCACGTCCTTATCGACGAGGAATATGTGCCCAACCCCAAGCCGAGCCAACAGAAGCGAGACCGGGCTACCGGTACCGCCGCACCCGACGACGCATACGCGTAACGATGAGAGATTGTCGTTGAAGCTCTGCCCAAACAGCCGGCGCTGACGGTCCAGGTGGTGATGGACTCTGCTCTTAGCGAGATAACGTTGATCTCGCCGATATCGTCCACCGACGACCTGAACAGCGTCAGCCATGGTGTAAGCATCGGCGCTATGCCAGATTCGCCCGCAGACTGAGCCGTCTCCGCCAAGAACGATACTAACAAGGCCTCTCGCGCCCTTCTGGTGAGCCGTCCGCGCAAGCTCTCGCTCGTTGGCGTCGTCCTGATCGGAGAAAAATGCATGACTGCCCGGATGGGTGTGAAAGATTGCGGGAATCTTGCCCGCGATCGCAGCGTCGCCGAGCATCCGCATGAAGCTGCGGGTGCTCCATGTCACATGCACACCGGACGAGCTGAGCATGTCTGTTGCGGGAATCTCAATGACCCGATGTGAAACGAGACGGTGACGCGGATCGCCCGACCAAGGATCCTCAGCGATATCCGACGATCCAAACAGGATGTAGGCAGCTGCTTCCGGAGACGTAGCGTCCGGAAGCAGGCCCGTGAGGATCTGCATATGTTGCTCGAGAAGAGTAATGTCCAGTATCGTCATTTCACTTTGCCTTCTCGAAAGCCATCTGGGCTCGGGTCACCATGGTGCGGATGCCATCGATGCCTGCGCGCCATTCCGCATGTCGGGACCAGCGCTGCCAGCTGTCGCCGGCGAAAAGCTGCGGAACATCCGCGCACGCCGCGTACGTGTTTGTCGCATTCAGCTTGATCCAGGGCAGCGTGTAGAACATATCGACGCTGGCATCGGGATAACCCGCCGGAAGCTGGATCATCAGGTCGACCTTGTCGTGATCGAACTTGCCCGGAGGAAGGGCAAAATCCTTGATCACGACCGCTCCGATACCGCCATCGTTGATGATCTCATAAGCCAGTCCATGCGCTTCCAGAAAGCGACGGTCAGCGGAGGGGAGGGCCTCCAGGCCCTCCGTGGTTTCACTGATCACGGTGATGAAGCGCTCGATGCCCTTGCCCGCCAGATCGACCAGATCGTGATCCTCGATCAGGCGATCATGACCGCCGCGCACTTCGAGATAGATGCTGTAGCGAGCGTCGACACCGGCCAGGTTGCGAAGTGCCTTGCCGCTGATCAGATTCTTGCCCCAGGACATCTGGCGGCTTTCAATCGTGAAATTGAAGGAACGGTCGCTCTCAAAGTAGGCGAACGTTTCAACGCCCTTTGCGCGAAGATCGAAGGTTTCGTCGAGGCGGATATCCTCGAACTCACCGTTGGGGAGGATGGCGAAGAGGCTGTAGTTCTCCACGTCACGGACGCCGGCTGCCGAAAGGAGCTGGCTCCCCACAGGGACCGGATCACCAATCGAGCCATCGCGATACGAAATACCGTCAGTGGTGAAGCGAATATGGAAGGGCTTGTTGCCAGAGCCCACGGAGTTGTTAATTTCAGACATTTTTTTTCTCCAGGAGCGCTTCGCTTGATTGCGATGCGTCTCTGGAGTGTTAATCGGAGCGGAAATGGCAGACCGGTAATTTTAGTCAGATTTTTTTTGAAAGCGGGCCGGGAGGTACGGGGCCGCAGATGAAAAAGGCAGGGCATCGATGGCATGTCCGATTACTTGGCTTCGCAGGGAAGCGGCCGCTCGCAACCCCGCCGACAACTTCGCCTATCTTCTGACGACGGCTGGCAAGTTTGTCGAATTCGAGCCTGATCGGTACGGCGTCAGCGAGATTCATCAATTCGACCGTGGCATTCGGAAATGCGTCTCGGACCGCCATAAAAAAGGAGCTGGCCGCCAAATCTGACTGTGAAGCCTTTGTTCCATGCCCCGTGCGTATTCTTCGAGCGACGATCCTGCCATCGCCCGTCTGAAGCAGCTCATCCACGCGGACGGCGACCTTGATCGTGCCAGCAGAAATTGAAAGCCCATCGTTGTCCTTGAGTGAATGACCTTGCCTGCTGTCGAGCAGGTTGGAGATCAACCCTTGGGCGATCGCTAGATAATCATCGACATAACCGCTTTCGTCGAGACCGTGAGCCGTCATCGCGGCTTGCAACCGACCGGAGGCTTCGGAAATAACAACAGCTGCGGGGTCAGAGGTTGTGATCCAATCAACCACGTCTTGGACCGCGTCGTGCATTTTCATAAAGGTGGACTCAACTCGCCGGCCGCCCGTCTGAAGCACATAGGTGTAAAGGAACCGACGAGGACACTTCTCATAGATGGCCAGCTGAGTATCTTTGAACGTCGGCGTACCGTCGAAATGCAGATCGATAACTTCCTCGCTCTTCGTCGGAAGTCGCACTGTTGGGTTCTTTGGTAGCTGAACCATTGGAGGTATCAGTCGCGCTACAAACGGTGAAACTGACCAGCTGTGGCCATTTGCCTTCTTTGTGGGCGAATAGAGAAAGAGCCGGTCTCTTGCCCGAGACAAGGCGACATAGAATAGACATTCCTGCTCATCGAGATGCGCAGCGGATCTAACCGCCGCCGCCTTGCCCGGCACCTCCTTAACGAGACCGTCGGGCGATTCTATGCCCTGAAAATGGTTTGGTGATCGGGGAATACTATCAGTGCTAATTCCGGGAAAATGAACCGCTCGAAACTCAAGGCCCTTGGATCCATGTACGGTCATTAGCCGCACGGCGTCGAGTCCCTGCGCAGCATTTGGCAACTGACGTAGATCTCGGTCATCGGCAAGACGAACAAGGCGCCTCACTCGATCGAGGAGCCGTCTGATAGGCAAGCCTTTGCCACTAGGCTGTGTGCGGCAAAAGTTGAGAAGTTGCCAGATCGCTATTCCGCGTGCTCGGGACGAGATTGTCGCTGTCTCAGCAATTGCGGCCGCTATTCGAGTGCGATCAAGCAAAAGCGAGACGAGCACTTCCCATGGCTGCGAGGCCTCGTGCAGGCCAGAAAGAGCACGCGCCGCTTTCGCCAGCGCATTCCTCCCATCAAAGGAAAGGTCCGGCAGATCTTGTTCCCCAAAAGTCCAGATAGGACTCGGTCCCTTCCCTTTGCTAACGGCGTCCAAGATAACACCAACGTCCTCAAGCGACATCGCGAAGTCGTCCATGGTCGCAAGGCGCACGAGACCCATCGGTTTGCGATCTACCAGAAGTGATAGGAATGATAGGAGGTCCTTGACTTCCTCCCGCTCGAAGATACTGCCGAGATAAAGCACTGGGATATTCAACGTTTCCAATGCAGAACCGATCTTTGCGAGGCGATCGTTACCGGTGCAAAGAACCGCTTGATCTCGGTAAGGGATCCCGAGGTTTTGCATTTCGGAGATGGCATCAGCTACAGCTTCTGTTTCATTTTCAGC
This sequence comes from Agrobacterium sp. 22094, assembly GCF_052046015.1. Classification (NCBI taxonomy): domain Bacteria; kingdom Pseudomonadati; phylum Pseudomonadota; class Alphaproteobacteria; order Hyphomicrobiales; family Rhizobiaceae; genus Agrobacterium; species Agrobacterium sp. 22094. The sequence continues at coordinate 418,788 of NZ_JBQEPX010000004.1, forward strand.
TGAAACGGTCAGCCTGTGCTCCGGGGGACAACCCGAGGAGCCTCGATGTGCTTCGAGTGAACTATCGCGGCCTTGCGCAACGTTCATATTGACCGCAAAATTTGAAAAGGCACTCACGATCTCCTCTGTCGAGCGATAGTTGACCTCAAGCCGGCCGATACTCGCACCAGGGAAATCTCCCGTTGCGAATTTCGCCATGTTGATGGAGGACGCCCCACGGAAGCGGTAAATCGATTGCTTTATGTCGCCGACCACCCAAAGATTGGTTCCACCCGGCTTGAGCTTCTTCAAAAGGGCGACACTGCTTCGGTTCACGTCCTGATATTCATCGACCAAGACGTGCTCGTAAGTTGAGGCAATCGCGGCTCGAACGTCCTCATTTTCGTTAAAAAGCTGAATTGGAAGGGTTACAAGGTCACCAAAGTCTAGCCGTTTCAATCCGGCCTTAAGCTCCTCATATCGCCGGTAAACGCTCGCGACTTCAATCTGCCGCTCCGCTTCCTTTTCCTCGTCAGGCGTTGACGCAGCCAACTTCATCGCCTGTGCAAGCCCGTCGAAGTCGGCAGGACTCGCCAATTCGTCCTTCGCCCGAGAGATGGCGGCCAATATTTTATCCAGATTCTCTGTCGGATCACTAATATTGCGGAATTGGACCAGATTTAACCGAGGTGCCTCGTCCTCAAGCAATTCAATGGCGTCGGCCTTGTCGATCATCTTAGGATCGTCAGGCAGGCCGAGGCGGTCATGATGGCGCCTAATAATATCTAGCCCGAATGCGTGGAACGTGCCGATCCAGATGGCGGCTGCGGCGGTAGGGTTCACTTGTGCTACGCGATCGAACAGTTCGCCAGCAGCCTTATTGGAGAAGGTCAAGACCAGGATTCCACGAGGATCGATCCCTTTATCCAAGAGCCAAAGAATTCGACCGACCAGCGTCTGCGTTTTACCTGTTCCTGGGCCTGCCTCGAGAAGATACGCTGGCCCCCAGTGTTCCGCTGCTTCCTTCTGCCGCTTGTTGAGCGGGCGCGAGACTCTCAGCTCTTCCGCTTCGATCACCGGCTCGGGGAGCAACAAAGCATCTAGCATCTGTTGCGCCACGACTGCTTTGGAGGCGCCTAGCCGTTCCGCAATCTCATCGGCAGTTGCCTTTTCATAAATATGGGCTTCGCGAGCCAGTGTCCTGGGAAAGAGAAATTCTCGGGCGAAAAGATCCATTTGGACCTCGCGACGCTGGCGCCTGCTGTAGTCTTCAACGCGCTCGGCGCCGATTGGTGGCATCTCAGCAGCACGTGCCGGATCTATCGAAATTACTTCGTCGCGAAGTGTGGCGTCGCCAAGTTCCACATGACCAAGTTCATGGGCCACAAGAAACGCGTCCTCAAAGACGCTCCCGGTCTCCTCATGAATAATCAGCGGAAGGCTTGGATCATAGAGGGCGCGCGCTCCGTTAAGAACGCTACTTCCTTTTGCGACGCGATCAATCTCAATTCCCCTCCGCGCCGCTTCGTGCTGGATCAATGCGTAGGGGCTCCAAGCATCAACTCCTGCCTGAACCGCCGCTCTATTGAGTTCTTGGGCTCGTTGTCGCGCCAGCTCGACGGCATCCATGCTCAATCCTCCCGCAGGATCTTGGCAATCTGCTCAGGAGTATGGCCACATTCAGCGAGCAACTGTTCTATTGAAATCTTCGATTTCTGCTCTGGCTTCGCGTCAGATTTGAAGCTAGCGCCAACCGGCATAGCTTGCGGGCCTGCGAGGTAATCCACCAATCGCTCGACAGACGTGGCAAGCGCTCTGGATAGGCGTGTGGAAAAGGCGATTGGCAGCGACTGGATTTCAACTTTCTTGTCGCGGAGACCCATCAGCGCAGACGATTTTATGCCCAAACTGTGGGCAACTTCACGAGTAAACGACGCAGCTGTGATCGGCGCGTCGGTAGCGCCACCGGCAATAAACGCTGCCCACGCGGTATTGACGATCGCACTGTCGGTGTCGAAAACGTCTTCTTCCGTTGGATCAGCCATTTCCAACTCGAGCGATAAATCGATCAGTTCATTCGCCAGCTCTGGGTGCTGCTTCAGATAGAGATCAAGCGTGGCTTTGTCGTGAGATGGTTCTACAGCAAACGCGGCAAGTGTTTCCTCGGCGTTGTCTTTGCGTTGGTCAGGCATCTATCTCTTCCTCTGATAGAGCTGTCTTAAGTTTTTCAAAGGCGCGGTCACGTCGATTCCTTACCGTTTTCTCAACGCACCCCAGAATTTTGCAAATTGAGGGCTTGCTAGGGTCGTTTGACTCGATTGGATATTCTTTAAAAAGCAACGCAACGACATGGCGCTCTTTCTCAGGTAACTTCTTGATCGCTGCAAAAAGCCGGAACCGGTAATTTCCATCGTCGATTTTTGATACTTCAAAAGGATCAAACGCTCCTGCAGCCTTTTCAACCGCTGCGGATACCTCTTCATCATCGTTTGTTGAGAGACGCTGTGAGCGATTTTCTTCGTCTGCAGCTCTTTTTTTTGCTGTTGCTCGCAAGCTGGCGATCGCGTGGGAGAAATTGACCTCGAAGTAGTCGAGTCGCTCATCGTAGCCATCGCGATCGGCAATAAGGCGAGCCAGGAAACGATCGACAACATAATCTCGGACCTTTGTTCCGAAGGCTGTGATTGCAATCTTTCCGTTCGGAAGACGATAGATTTCGCTGCGCAGCGTCGCCGCGCTCTCCACTCTCGCCATAAGAATGCGGAAGAGAGACTCGAAGAGGCGATCGGAGTTGTGCTGTTTACATTTCCGAATACGGTGGAGGAGGCATTCCGAGGAGAGATACAGGGGATCGGTCTTTGCGCGAACTTTAGCGCGCTGAACCAGCTGTTCTAACGACAAGCTTTCAAGCAGGGAAAGGGCGGCGGTCGTTTCCGCTCGCCGTTCGTAGAGACGACCGTCTTTGCGATATTTTCGTAATGGCTCAATCAAAAACGAATCCTTGGCTCGCTTAGGTTGAACGTATCATTTTTCCGAGTGATAACAAAAGCAAGTGGTAATCGTAGAGAGACCAATTCGAAGGCGCGTTTGTAAACGAGTTTTGCTATCAAAGTAGGACCCAGTCACGTACGCGCGCAGGTGGCAATCGACATCATAATTCGCGGGATTACTCTGTGGCCTCGTTGATCTCTCGATCCTTTTGGTGTCAAGCTTCGGTCGTCAGATGTTTGATAGGCCCATAAATGCACGACTTGCTTGATCTAGCAGCTATTCTTAAAACAGAAGAGGCCAACGAGGCGGAAACCCGGCACAAGGTCATCGACACCGTTTTGCACGATATACTTGGTTGGCCGAGGGCAAGAACAAAGGTCGAAGAGTTTATTGCGCCTGGATTTGCTGACTACGTTTTAACGCGCCCCAATGGCGAGTTCATGTTTCTGGTCGAAGCAAAGCGTATCGGAAAAGCCTTCGAACTACCAATCCCTCATAAAGCCGGAGAGTTGTTTTGCTATCTCGGTATCAAACAGCTTCAAAGCGATGCCAATATTAGATCGACTATGCAGCAGGTGCGTGAGTACTGCATGGATGTCGGGTGTGAGTATGCGGCAATCACAAACGGGAACGAGTGGATTGCATTCAAATGTTTCGAAAAAGGGAAACGTTGGGATGAGCTTAAGGCCTTCGTTATACGAGACCTTAGGTTCTTCTTAGAGGAAAGCACCAAGGCAACGAATGCTTTCTCCTTCATCGCCATTACGGAGCATGCGTCTCTCGTCAGTACGTTGTCGAGCGCACCACCGAAGGATCGTCAAGTTTATATCGCCAAAGATCGGATACTGCCTTACTCGCACCCGATTTCGTCTAACCGTCTTGCCTCAACGTTACGGCCGATCGTCAACCGGCTCTTTGGCGTCATTTCAGATGATCAGACAGAGCTCATGGATCGGTGCTATGTATCTGATCGAAATTACAATCAGGTCCTTTCAGGAATGAGGTCGGTTATTAAGGACTCTCTGACTCCATATTTCGAGCAATATGGAGTGGAGCAGTTAAGCGACACCGGAAAAGGCGGGTCAATCGGCGGTCGCATCACAAAGAATTTGAAAAATGCGCGTGGTGGTGAGGTTCTCGTTCTCTTTGGAGGGAAGGGAGCCGGAAAATCGACCTTCATTAGAAGATTACTTAGGCACACGCCGCCAAGGTGGTTGAGAGACAACGCAGTTACTGCCGTTGTCGACATGTTAGAGGTTCCCGAAGACAAGTCACGGATACATTCGGAAATATGGCGTCGTCTTGTTCGCGACCTCGATGTTGACCAGACGCTGTCCTCATCCCGCGAAGTCTTGTTGCGAGATCTGTTTTCGGACAGGTTTGAAACAGCTTCGCGTCAGGAGCTTTCAGGCCTGCCGAGGGGCGGCGAAATATATAATGACAGGTTGAACTCGCTTGTTTCGGCTTGGAAAAACGATCTTGAATATTGTGCAACCCGTTTAGCTGAAAATAGCGCTGCAGCCGGTAAGGGCGTGGTCGTTGTTATCGATAATACTGACCAGTACAGTGGCCCAATTCAAGATTTTTGCTTTACGACGGCCCAAGAGATTGCGCGGAGCCTGTCATGCATCACGCTGATCTCTATGCGCGAGGAGCGCTTTCACAACTCGAAAATACATGGCGTCTTGGATGCCTTCCAAAACTCCGGTTTCCATCTCAGCTCCCCAAAGCCTTCAACAGTTTTCCTTAAGCGCCTTGAATACACGATCGGCCTATTGCGGAACGAAAAGCGGCGCTCGGAGATAACAGCCGCTACGGATGCCGATCTTATAAATGATTGCTGCAAATATCTAGAGATCGTTGCGAGTGGGATCCGTGATACCGAATCCCCACTCAACAGTTTTCTTACGGCATGCGGACACGGTGACATAAGGCTTACGCTGGATTTATTCCGATCATTTCTGCTCTCCGGTTATACTAACGTGCAGGAAATGCTTGACGCCGGCCGGTGGAATTTCCAAATCCACCAAGTAATCAAGCCAGTCATGGTGCCGACGCGCTATTTCTACGACGAACAGCTCAGCGATATTCCGAACATTTTCCAAGCTCGCGACAGCAGGCTAGCCTCGCATTTTACGAGTTTACGAATTTTGCGACGGCTTGCAAAAAATATTGGAGGAGGCTCGTCCGACTTTGTGACGATTGCCGAACTGCGTTCCTACTTCGTTGAAACGTTCCGGATGGCTGAGGATTTCGCGCAATGCATGGATATTCTTCTGCAACATGGGTTTGCCGAGGCGAATAACCGTCTAGACTATTTTGATGAAAGTGTTGATCAAGTACGAACGACCAATTATGGCTTGTATATGCTTAACGAGCTCGCATTCACTTTCACATATCTTGATCTTGTATTTGCCGATTGCAATTATTACGATGAACAGGTTTGTAACAGTATAACGTCATACGCAAATGAAGAGTATAAGCTTTTCCTGAGCAGAGAGCGGACGGAACGGGTGAGAATTCGTTTAGAACGCACCAAAGAGTTCATCTCGTATCTCGCGCGTGAAGAGCAGCGCGAGAATGAACTATTCGATTTAAAAATACCCGTCGGCGAGGGTTTCGCGGATAAGTTGCAACAAACATTTGACGTAGAGAGTAAGCGAGTTATAGCAAGCGCCGGAAAGCAGAAATACGACCGTCGTTAGCTAAAACAATCACTTACCAGCGGCGATGGTCGATTAATTTGGCGCGGAGTGTTCGAATCCCTTCAAGAGCGCTAGTTACAGTTAGCCACCGTTGATGGGTTACGGATTAAAAAATGGTTCTGCTGCCAAATAGACTCGAAATTTCGGGATCATGACGACGCGGCGCTACCGGTCGGGCGAATTCGACTATCACGGTTATAACTCTGGCAAAGGCGACACTTCCTGCGGGGCTGCCTTATGAAGCGGCCACGGTGATCATGACGAGAACCAGCGATTGCGGGCGTGGGTCGGATTATTCCGCTGTAGCGGCTGCAGCTTAAGCAGGCTGCGCGCAAACCATCGGAAGACACTCTCGGCGCAGACACATTATGGGGCGACCACATGTCGACCGCGCAAGCATGCGCTAGACAGCTTTGAAGACGACATCGCCCAATCGATCAAACACGTTGCACAATTGCCGAAATACCCTTGATTGGCACAAAGCGAGTAGACAACCGCTGCACACTTTTGCGCGACATGTTTTGGGTGCATTTTAACAAAGTCACTAAAGCAATAAAAACTACCTTCAATTGTAAAATCGAGTTGATTAGCGGCGCGGCCCCCCTTACAAGGTCCTAAGAGATGTATTTATATTAGAAAGTTTGATTGTGTCGCGTTACGAAAACAACGTTCTTGCGGGTGAAAGCAGATCAGATGCGGCCTTCAGGATCATCCGTTGCTCTTACGGCTTGGTATACTGGAAGGATGCGGCCGCATCATGCACGATCCATGAGACTTAAGTATCTCGTTGCGCTTTCAAGCGCTGTTATCCTTGCTGGTTTGGCCTTCCATTTCTTTACTTCCGAACCCGACGGTCTCAGCAGCAACATTCCAGCCGGCATAGAGATCGACAGAACAGAGCAGGTTAGAGCGTATACAAGCGGCTTTGGAGGTCCCGGTGATTTCTACGTCAAGTTTGCCGTCTATGGTTTGTCAAAAGCCACGGCTGAGGAGATCAGCGAAAAGGGCGAGACGTTCTTCAAAAACTTGAAGTGTTGCTCGGAACAAACCTCAGAAAGAGTCGATGTCAGGTACCAGTCTTGGACTCAAACTCCCGGGCCACTAGAGACTTGGTATGACGATAAAAAATTTCAGCGCATTAGTGATTATCTTCTACATCGCGAAATCGACGTCGATCTTCCAAAAAAAGAGCTCGAGGAAGCACAATCATCTCTTTCGACGGATGGAAGCTTTCTGGGAAGACAGTCACACGGCTACCTTCTGATCAATCCCAATACTCGTAAAATATACTACTTTTACGCCAACTAGAGGTCGACATGATAGTACATTCTTATACAGATTTGAGCGTGAGAAATACAATTCTTCAGTACTTATATGGGACATTCGACCCTAGCTGGGATTTCGCCGAAAGGTTTCGCGAGGACAGCAACGATGCTGGAAATTCCCTGACTGTCGGTCTCCAGGGCTTCATGCTAGATGGACCAGGGCGATACATTAAGCCAAGCAACTTTAGTATAGTTTCGGCATTTTTCGATAGCGCCAAAATAATAGAAGATGGAATCTACAGCTTAGAGCAATTACTTGGCCTCACCGGCTTCGAAGACAAAAGCGCCTATAAAAGCATCAGGCAGTATCCCATCGATATCTTGTCGTCAGATTACGACGAGCGCGCCTTTGTTTGGGGCACTACCGGGTACCGTATCAAAGATGCTGTGTTTACGGTCGAGGACGGGCATAGGACGATAGGTTCGCTCGAAATTGTTGCTGATACTGACAATTTCGACTTCGAAGGAGGCGAAGGAACAGGTGCTATCAACCCAATTTTGAAGAACCTCGTCGATCCCATGAATATCGGAATCAAATTCAACATAAACTTCGTGGGTCAGGGATCGATATTCGAGAATTACTCGAACTCCGATTACGTAGACGACTCTGCGTGGTACTCAAATCTTCTATCTTCAGAGTCGGTTTGGAAAGCTTACCTGGGAGGATTAGAGAGCCTGGGATTTGTGCGTGCGCTCAAATACGATCCACTTACCAGCTTTATAGAAGAAGGCAGAAATGTCCTCTACGGCGACCGCACGGCAGATGACACCCTGGACGCGCATTGGCCCTCGAACAATGTCGGGCCTGATCCCCTGCCAGTAGTTCTCGTAGGTGGCGGAGGGCACGATACTTTGATCGGCAGCGAATTTTCGGATTTGTTATTTGGCGGAACAGGAAATGATATCATACATACCGGGAGGCCACCTGAGGAGGACGGCCCACTTACTACTTGGGATTACACTGATACGGTCTTCGCTGGGGACGGCGACGATTTGGTATATGCCCGTGGCGGCGAAGCATTAATCTCTCTTGGCGCCGGAGACGACAAAATCGAGTTCTCTGAATATAATCGAGCTGTGGTTTGGGGCGGTTCAGGCGCGAATATATTCTCTTTTTCTAACTCGGCCAATGTGAGACTTGTAGAGATCCCGGGCCTTACAGAGGAGGTATTTTCAAGAATATCGTTTGAAAAAATACTGCCACGTTACCTAGGTGGCCGGGAAGATCCGATTACGCACATAATCATTAATCCCTCCACTGACGACAGATTTTTCCTGGATGGGAAAGAATTGGCGGACATCATCGTCACGCAGGACACGGAGGTCAAAGAGGGTTGGGATTTCACGTACGAGCACGAAGGCCAGAACCTCAGAGTTCCGAAAGAACTCACGCAAACGACAGAAGTTCATAATACCTATCAGTATGCACTTGCTGCATACAATTCAGTAAAAATAAGGGTAGCTTTCGATCACTACAGCATAGACCGGCTAGGTGTTCATTTTGAATTTCCGCAATCGTTGGACGGAGAGCAAAAAGTATTCAAAATTAACGGATTTTCCAATGGAGAAGCTGGAATAATATTGCCGGGATACCCGGCAGAGAGTCAGGATATTCGTGACGTTTATAATCGTGAATATGATCTGCTAGAGTATGATGACGTTTATGTACAAGGCAACAACGAGAATGACTGGTATCAATACACCCTAACGTTGGATCGCCCAGGTGAAAACAGTGGCGAATATGAATGGTTTGAATCGTCCTTATTTCTCGCTGCTTCTGCGCAGCCTTACACCATCCGAATCCCTACTAAGATCAGGCTCCATGCGGATCGCGAACTGCTTGAACACACCGAACGACTGGACGGGAGCCTAAAGCCGCCGGAGTTTGATGAATCTCGTAAGATTCTGCTTCCTATTGAAAGGTTCGTTATAAAAAACGGGGAGCAACCGGCAGGCAATCCAGCTTTTGTGGGTAGCGATCCTGCAGAACGCTTCGTCGGCTCTACCTCAACACGTGCGGTTGATTACTCTGGTTCTACCGACGCGATCTCCGTCAATCTCACAACGGGTCGTGGCACGGACGGAGACGCAACTGGTGACCGTTATATCGGTATAACAAAAGTAATCGGCACGAACTACGACGATACCTTCGTCGGTGGTAAGGGCGACAATCATTTCGTTGGAAATTTTGGGGACGACATTTTCCAACTTGTAGAGACGGGAAATGACACAGTCGAAGGCGGCAGTGGTGTGGATTCGATCGCGCTTTCCGGAGCTTTCTCTGACTACCAATGGACTGAGGTAGCGGATGGTGGGCTTCGTATCAAAAATAGCTCCGGTTATACTGCTATAATTTATAATGTTGAGCAGATCTCACTCGGCGATGGATCCGTGCTTAATGCTGAGCAAATCAAAATGGACGCAAGGATTAGTGGCACTTCAGGCGATGATGTTCTGCGGAGCACTCCTAACGACGATGCACTGAACGGTGATGCGGGCGATGACACCTATGTCTATTTTAAAGGTGACGGCAACGACCTTATACTTGAAACTAATGGTGGAGGTGTTGACACCCTTGATCTTCGGGACCTCAGTCCTTCTGACATTACCCCTACGCAAAGCCTTACGAACCCTCGTGATATCATCATCACGGTGAACGAGACCGGCGAAACGATCACATTGGTAAATACTTATCATCTGAACGGCGCAAATAACCATGAAGGTGTGCAATTCATCAAGTTCGCTAACGGCCAAATCGCCGACCAGGACACAATGCGTCAATATGTGGTGCTGAGAGGAAGCTCTGCGAACGATATCATTGTGGGAGATGATACATATGGCGAGCGCATCGAGGGTGTTGCCGGAGATGACCAGATCAATGGCAGAGGTGGTGACGACACCATTTCTGGCGGTCGTGGAAACGACATCCTCAATGGCGGAGAAGGTGATGACACATATGTCTATCTCAAGGGTGACGGCAACGACAGGATTACCGAGAGCAGTTCCAACGGCAGCGACACTCTTTACTTGCAGGATCTCAACGCATGGGATGTTACTCTCACGCAAAGCCTCAGCAATCCTCGTGATCTGATCATCACTATCAACGCAACCGGCGAAACCATCACGCTCGCAAATTCATATGGCGAAAACGGCGCCAGGAATAGTGAAGGCGTCCAGTTTGTACGCCTTGCCAATGGCTTTGTTGCCGATCAGGACACCCTACGCGCAAATGCCGTCCTTCAAGGAAGCTCTGCCGCCGACACAATTACGGGCGATGATTACTACGGTGAGCGCATCGACGGTGGAGCTGGGAATGACCAGATCGATGGCATGGGAGGTGATGACACCATCAATGCCGGTCTCGGAAACGACACCATCACTGGCGGCGCAGGTAATGACCTGTTCGTCTTCAAGCCAAACTTCGGACTGGATACGGTCACCGACTTCCAGGCGGGTGCTGGTTCGGCAGATGTCCTCGAGTTCGACAGCAATCTCTTTGCCGACTTCGAAGCTGTTCTGGCGGCGGCTGCCCAGATCGGAGACGACACCGTCATTACCTATGATGCAAGCAACACCGTCACGTTGAAGAACGTGGCGCTGACCAGCCTGCATGACGACGATGTTCGGTTCGTAGCCTAGGATTGAACATTGACCGTATTGATGACGACTGAAACGCGGCGACCTCTGGTCGTCGCAGCCTTGAGGCAGACCAGGTCAGCCTTTGTGAGTGTCGCCGCGCTGAGCGCGGTTACCAACATTCTGATGCTGACCGGTCCCCTATTCATGATGCAGGTCTATGACCGGGTACTGGCGAGCCGAAGCGTGCCAACGCTTGTTGCGCTTTCGGTGCTTGCAATCGGCCTCTATTTCTTTCTAGGCGTGCTTGAGCTTATTCGCGCCCGCATCCTGGCGCGCATTGGACAGCGAATTGAAGAACAACTGGGTGGGCCGACCTTCGATGCTGTGATGGTTCTGCCGTTGCGCATGTCCAAGAAGGAAGCCATTTCTCAGCCCGTGCGCGATCTCGAACAGGTTCGGCAGTTCATGAGCGGAGCCGGTCCGATCGCGATCTGCGACATGCCCTGGCTGCCGCTCTACATCGCGATCCTGTTTCTGTTTCATCCGTATCTTGGGTGGCTGGCGATCGCGGGTGCTATCATCCTCATCGCGATGACGCTCACGAGTGAAGCAGTGCTGCGTGACCCGTCACGCCGGATCGCTCAACTGGCCGGTGCGCGATCCGAGTTTCTGGAAGCTGCCCGTCGCAATGCAGAGGCGCTTTACGCAATGGGCATGCGCGGCGCCTATTCATCGCGCTGGCACGAGGCGAATGCTCGCTACATTGAAGAGCAGCGTCAGACTGGCGATGCGACAGCAGGCTTTTCCACGGCGTCGAAGATATTCAGGCTGGGACTGCAATCCGCCGTCCTTGCTCTGGCGGCGTGGCTCGCCATCAAGCAACTTGTATCGCCAGGTGCCATGATTGCTGCCTCGATTTTGACATCGCGTGCACTTGCTCCGATCGAGCAGGCGATTGGTCAATGGCGAGGCTTCGTCAATGCGCGGCAGGCCAAGTGTCGCTTGTACAAGCTACTGGAGCAGTTTCGCGCAGACCGAAACCGCATGCCCTTGCCAAAGCCGCAACATTCACTTGCGGTCACAGGGCTGGCCGTCGTGGCGCCAGGCACGCAGGCACCAATCGTGCGCGAGGCAACGTTCGAGCTCAAAGCTGGCCAAGGCGCGGGGATCATCGGTCCGAGCGGTTCGGGCAAGTCGACGCTTGCGCGCGCACTCGTCGGCATCTGGCCTCCGGCACGAGGAACAATTCGGCTTGATGGGGCAGAGATTGACCAGTGGGATCCGGAGGCTCTTGGGGCATCGATCGGTTATCTTCCTCAATCCGTAGAGCTGTTCGATGGCACGATCGCCGAAAACATCAGCCGTTTCAGTCGATCCGCAAGTTCTGAGGACACTATCCACGCCGCCAAACTGGCGGGCGCCCACGAACTCATCCTGTCGATGCCTGACGGATACGACACCCGGATCGGAGCCAATGGTGCGATTTTGTCGGCAGGCCAACGCCAGCGTGTCGGCCTGGCGCGTGCTCTCTATCAACAACCGTTCCTCATCGTTCTCGATGAGCCAAACGCCAATCTTGATGCGGAAGGCGAGACCGCTTTGACAAATGCCATCATGCGTATCCGGGAAGCGGGCTCGATCGTTGTCATCATCGCCCATCGGCCCAGCGCTTTGGCAGCAGTCGACCACGTTCTTGTGCTGGCACAAGGGGCGATGGTGAGCTTCGGACCACGTGATGAGGTTCTCAGAAAAACGACAATGCGGACAGTGCCGGAAAAATGAATGAGACAAACCAAAGAAGTCCCGCAGCGCGCTCGATCAGGAACTACTCGATCGCTGCTATAGTGACGATCGTCCTTCTTGTGGGCGGCATGGGTGGCTGGGCGGCAACCGCGATGCTCTCCGGTGCTGTTGTCGGCATGGGCACCGTTGTTGTTGATGGCAGCGTCAAAAGGATCCAACACCGGGAAGGTGGGATCGTCGGCGAGATCCTCGTGCGCAATGGTTCACGCGTCGCAGCAGGCGATGTGTTGATCAAGCTCGATGACACGATCACTCGTGCTAACCTTGCGATAATCACCAAGCAGCTCGATCAGCTGACAGCCCGCCGCTTTCGGTTGATCGCCGAGCGCGATAATCTTCAGGAAGTCGCGACCTCGTCGGCCCAATCCTCCGTGTTCGAGGGTGCGCCGTCTCCAGAGTACGTGGCCGCAGAACAGGCTCTGTTCATGTCGAGGCGTGACACGCTGAACAGCCAGAAAGCGCAGTTGCGTCAGCGTATCGATCAGATCGGTCAGGAGACTACAGGCCTGACGGTTCGATTGAAGGCTAAGGGGGAAGAGCTCTCCTGGATAGGCCAGGAGCTGATCCGGGTGCGAAACCTGAGTGATCAGCAACTGATACAGTTCAACCGGCTGGCAGAACTGGAGCGGCTGCGTGCGCAACTTGATGGCGAGCGAGGCCAGCTGATCGCTGAAGTGGCCCGAACCGAAACGCGTGTGACTGAGACCGAGCTGCAGATCCTGCAACTAGATCAGGATCGCCGAACGGAAGTCGTCACCGAGTTGCGAGACGTCGACAACAAGCTCGCCGAACTCGCTGAGCAGCGCGTATCGGCAGACGATCAGTTAAAGCGGATCAATATCCTGGCGCCACAGTCCGGGGTGGTTCATGAACTCGCAGTGCACACGATCGGCGGGGTGATTTCGCCTAGCGAGACAATCATGCAGATCGTGCCGGTAAACGATACACTTGTGGTGGAAGCCCGTATTCAACCCGCCGATATCGATCAGCTGCACATTGGACAGAAAGCCACTCTCCGCTTTTCCGCCTTTAATCAACGGACCACACCGGAAATCTTCGGTGAGATCAAGACGGTTGCGGCTGACCTGATCCTCAATCAGCAAACGGGTGAATCCTGGTACACGGCGCGGATTTCTATTCCTGCCGACGAACTGGCACGTCTTGGCTCGCTTCCGCTTCTCGCAGGTATGCCGGTAGAAGCATTCGTACAGACCGGCGAGAGGACGGCGCTGTCTTACTTGCTGAAGCCTCTCGCTGATCAGATCAATCGCGCTATGCGAGAGGATTGAAACGCCGCGGCGGTAGTTCAGCTAGACACACAATTATTAATTGGAGCAAGCTGCGGGTGGCAATGGCTTTAGGTCCCGAAATAGCTCGTCGCGGAGTCAGAAGCAGGCGATCAGCGTGCTCTTTTGCAGAAATAAGGAGCTCGTCATTGGCACCCCCTTTTCCGCTCGACCAGAAAGGACCTTCTAAACGCTGGGATGACACTGCTGCTGATCGCAAGTTACCGACCTGTATCTTAAAATTGAAATGGGTTTGAACTTGACAGTAATACTCATGTTTGTAAATTGTCAGAATTAAACAGAGTTGAGACGTGATGATTTGGCATTTTATATTTTGGATTTCTTTTTCTGCTCGGTTGCTCCTGACCGTGATAGATCTCTACGAGACAAGAAAATTAGATGTGTTGCCCTTGCAAAGGCGCACAAGAAACGACCAGCGCCTCTACGGCCTAAATAAGATTCGCCAGTTGCCGCTGCTCGCCGCTGCCCTGCTGTCTTCTCTTTTTATCGGCGGTTTCTATCTCTTGCTCGCGCCGGTGCTTACCATAGCATTCATTTTTTTTGCACAAGCAGCGCGACAGGCACAAAACCAGTTTGTGATGGGCGAAATCCATTATCCTCCTTTGAATATCGTGGTCCAAATCATCGAAGTGGGCCTCTGTGGATGGATTGCCATCGACTATTTTTTTAGACAGGGAACAATCTAGTGAATCAAAGCCAACAGGATTTCAGCGATCTTTTTGTAAGCGAACTAGAAAAGAATGCTGCTGCGAATGGATTGAACGCAGCCTCATTTTCGATAGGTTCCATATTCGCCATGCAAGAGCAGCTATTGAAAATCGTCGGCGTTGGTACCGTTGGAACAGTCATGCGATCAGTTTATGGCGTCGGCGCGAGTATCGCGATTGGTGGAGGTACGTCAGGCGCCATCGTAGGCTCGTTGGGTGGATTGGCGGTGGGTGTTCTAGTGACAGCAGGCGCGGTGGCGCTGCTTGGCGCTTCTACTCCAGTTCTCATCGGGGCGGCGGTTGCAGGTGGGCTGGGTAGCACAGCAGGCAGTGTATTTTTCCAGTCGTTGTACGATGCTTACGACAAATATTCGGAAGGTCGCGGGTCCGTTCCAGGAAAAACCAACTTTCTACCCTCTGATTCCGAGAACTTTGATTTTGGCAACGCTAAAGTCCTAGAGCCCATCGTCATCGAAGGTGAAACCGGGGGGGCTCGATCTCGAAGTTTTACGGTAAATTGAGCAAGCTGGAGTCCGCCATAGGTTCTTGGAATAAGAACTACGCAGGGTCTGGTGTCGAAATTTCATTAAATGATTTGCTCAGAAACTCTGAAAGCTTCTGGGGCAACAAATTGCAATATGTCCGCGGTGCAAGGCTTCCCGCAAGGGAAAACGGTTTGGAAATAAGCTCGGAAATTGCAGCGCTCATAGAAGAACTAAAGGAGGAATATGACAGAAACAAATCAGAAATCGACGAGATTGATCCGAAGGTTGGCGAGCTTGTCGGCGCGCTCACCGAAGGTGTGAGCACATTTTTTGCCATGTTGGGGGAGTTCTCTACGCCCATCATCCTCGATTTGGACGGTGATGGCCTAGAGCTATTATCTATGAATGAAAGCTCAGCTTCTTTCGACTTCTTGGATGGCGCGAGCGGCAAACATGGATGGGTGAGCCCTGACGACGGCCTCCTAGCATATGACAAGAACGGAAATGGCATAGTAGACGACGCGTCTGAGTTGTTTGGCAGCAGAGACATGGATGGCTTTAGCATGCTCCGAGCCTTTGACGACAATGGCGATGGCTACATTGATGCTCACGATAGCAAATTCTCGCAGCTGAAAGTATGGCGCGATTTGGATTCTGACGGTTTGTCCAAAATCTCCGAAGTTCACTCGCTGACCGATCTTGGTATCAAATCGATTGCTTCGAAGCCTGAAATTCAAAATGAGTATGCAAAGGGAAACTGGATACCGTTGATATCGTCATTCGCGACGGAAAACGGGGACGTTCGTGAAGTCGCTGATGTGTATTTGTCTCGAGTAAGCGGCAATGAAATGGAACACAAAAAGAACTCAGATTCGCTAGTTCAGTTCGCCTCCCCAGATGGATCGATTTTGGAAGGCAATGAAGCGGATCAGATATACGTTGCTGGTTTTGGAGCAGATGTTTTCCGCTTCAGGGGATTGATTGGAAATGACGCTATCGTCAATTTCCGTTCTGGGGGACAATACCGAGACATCATTGACCTCTCGAGTTACGAGATCCCTTCTTGGTATGAGATGTTTAGTGTCGTACAGGATGGAAGAGACGTATTGATTGACGTGGCTAACGGAGGAAAGATCATCTTATACAATGTATCAGTTACTTCCATCACAGAAGAGAACTTCATTATATGAAGCGGTTCGCAATCACCGTTCGATAAAGTAGCCAAATTTTATTTTGAGCGTTTTGCTCCGCGATGACGGTCGCTTCTTGAAAGCGGTTGAGGCCTGACATTTTTGCAGAGAGACACTTTGGGGATTTCGATGAAACTGGACAGCAAGCGCCTTGTTCAGTGAGCGCGTAATGACCTTAGACC
Organism: Agrobacterium sp. 22094; assembly: GCF_052046015.1. NCBI lineage: Bacteria > Pseudomonadati > Pseudomonadota > Alphaproteobacteria > Hyphomicrobiales > Rhizobiaceae > Agrobacterium > Agrobacterium sp. 22094. Next base: position 435,041 of record NZ_JBQEPX010000004.1, read on the forward strand.
CATCTTCCCTCCGGTTTTCAAGAGAGTCTGGGGTTTTTTGCTCTGGGGCCAAACTTTGGACCGCCGGGAACTAGAGTTTTCCGGCTCTGATCACGATGGCGTGCTGGTGGCGCCACCGGGATTATGCAGGTCAATCGGGACGTTATATCCGGTTGCCGAGTGAGTGCGTTCCTCACTGGACTCTCTGACCTTCGACGCCTTTGCAAAAGGCATCGTCGACCGCTTTCTGCAGTTGACCCCGGAGTGGTGCAGACCCCCTACGGGATACCACATCGTGTTTCCCACAAAACCCGTCTGGGACGAGTTTCTTAGAAGCGGCGAGCCGCCGGACCGCCTTGGCGGTCGACGCGCGGTCATGGTTCTCACGCGCGATGACGTTGAGAGATGGGGCCCGCTACCCCTAGAGTTTGTTTTGCCTTAGCGTAGCGGCTAAAATACGTAGAGGCCTACTTTCGACCGGAAAGCTTCACGCGGTTGACCAGACTGCCACGGCAGCCCGGCCAAAAACCGATCCCCTAACGTGTCAGGCTGACAGGCCGCTTTGCAAATGATGTAGGCACGCTGTAGCGGTTCCACTAGAAGTAATCAGGCATGGTGGTGAGACGCATTTGCTCTGCTCGCCGAAGCTGTCAAACGCGGTGGGTGAGCTTCGCTACTCGAAACAGCAACGAACCAGCGGCGTTACCCGATTATAAGACTTTCAGCGGCCTAGTGCTGTGATCCCGCAGACAGGGATTAGTTCGCCGATTCATATCGCCCAACGCATCAACGCTTCGCGGCCGGCATCGGTCAGGCCATAGATGCCTCGGTCAATCCGCTCGAACCACCCATACACATTCGAGAGTAGTATTTTACCAGCGTCGGGAGCGCTCTGTCTCAGATCGCGAACTCGTAACGGCCCTTGTGCCAAGGCTTTCGCACATCCGAGCGCTTGCTGCCGATACGCAGTCATGAGAGGTGTACGTGTGCTACCGCCAACGACAGGATCACCCAGGCGTCTCTGGTGCTCGCGCACAAGCCGCGAGCGTCGCTTGGGATTTGTCCGCGGCATCGGGGATATCGAACTGACGATGACATCGACATGGCCGCCTTCCGAGATGGCGAGCATTCCTATCCCCAGCCGTCGACAAAGATCGCGATAACGCTTGTCTGTTTCCCGCCCTTTGCCGCGGACAGACAATTTCGCTGCGATCCACACCTCGTCCGATATCGATGCTCGATCAACAGCCTGAAGGATCAATTCGAGGTTAAACGCCAGCTTCAGTTCGCAGACCACGATTACGGATGGATCATCGTCACGTATACCCATTAGGTCGCACCCCCCGATTTCCCCCTTCACCAGATATCCTGCCTTCTCTAGAAAGGCTTTCACAGGTTTATAAAGGGAGGTTTCCATGGCGGTACTCAGAAGAATCGTCTGCAGACAGTACATGGAAGACCACTCGAATTCACCATTTACATTGGCATCGGCAATTCTTGGCCAAGTCTAACGTAACTTGAGAGGCATTCGGGGGAATTGTGCCCTTTTCCGACTGAGGGCAGACCTATCGGAGCATTTTGACCCGACCAAGTGAAATAGCGACAAACCTAAGGAGCGCAATCAAAACGGCGGCGTTTGCGGTTCGCAGTTCTGTACTGAAATGGCGCGCCCGAAGAGATTCGAACTCCTGACCCTCGGATTCGTAGACCGGGTAACGTTGCATCTACTTATCTCGGCTAAGAGGAATGCATTTAAACATTGGCTTATCTATGGTTGGCAACCGGTTCAGAGTAATTGCCTAAACCATGTGAAGTCAGCACCGATTCGCCTTCGCAAGCCGAAGAGGCGGCGCTCGGCTTAGCACGCGAGCGGTGCAGCTAGTCCAATGCGTGTTTGAATTATTCTGGCCAAATCTTGCGATGGACCGCGCCAGCGTGGCGACTACACCCAGCCTGCTTTTTTGAAACGGTAATAAAGAATGGCGCAAAGCACCAGAATGGTCCCTATTACAACGTAATATCCGTACTCGGTCTTCAGCTCAGGCATATTCTCGAAGTTCATACCGTATATGCCAGCGATTGCGGTAGGCACGGCCAGGATCGCCGCCCATGCAGCAAGCTGTCGAGTGATCGCGCCTTGCCGCTGTTGCTCGAGAAGATTTGCGGCTTCGAAGACGGATGTCACGATATCGCGCAGGCCGATCACCATGTTTTCCACGCGACGAACATGATCATGAACGTCGCTGAAGAACGGTCTCGCATTGTCGTCGACGCAGGGAAGTTCGAGGTGGGCGAGTTTGCTGGCAACTTCCGCCATTGGACCGATCACCCTCTGAAACTTGATGACCTGCCTGCGCATCCGGAAGATCCTGCGGATCTGTTCTGGTTCGAGGAAGGAGATGAGGACGTGCTTCTCGATATCCAGCACCCGGTCTTCGATCGTTTCGACGAGTGGCAGATAGCCATCGACGATGAAGTCAAGGATTCCATGAAGAACATAGTCGGGACCGTGCGAGAGGAGCTGCGGCGCTTGCTCAAGTTGTTCGCGCAGTTTCTGGTGTGATCGTGCCGATCCGTGCCGGACTGTGATGACGTGCTGTTGGCCGACAAAGATACAGGTCTCACCGTAGATTATCTTGTCGTTTTCCAGATGGGCGGTCTTGGCGACGACGAAGAGCTGATCGCCATAGATGTCGACTTTGGGGACCTGCCTTCCGTTGAGCGCATCTTCGACCGCGAGGGAATGAAGCCCGAACATCGTCTTGAGGTACGCCATTTCTTCGACCGTTGGATCGCTCAGTCCGATCCAGACGAAGTCGCCTGCGGTGGTTTCGAAAGGTTGTGAAGAGAGTGCGACCGCGTCGGCGCGCTTGCCGTTGCGGTAGAGATAGGATGCGACGACTGTCATCTGGGTCCGTTGAAGCTGCCGGGGCGGGAGTCACAATAGGTAAAGAGATCGAAGACTTGATACACGCAAAGTCGGTGGGGAGGTAGGGCTTTGAAATCCGCGGCCGAGAATTCAATCGACACACTAGGCGTTTGCCGCAGACGAGATGATTAGCTTTGCATTCGACGTTCTCGGGTCAAGCTAGTGCGGTTCGATTTTCAGCAGGGGGCCTTAAGTCGTCGAGAGCCTCTCGCTCACTCCACCCGCAGGATGCGCTCGGTATAGTTGAACCATGTTGTCGTACTACTTGATCAAAGCGCGTGGCCTCTGCAATAGTGCTTTAGGGGGCGCTTATGCAAAAACGGTACTGGCTGCTATGCGGCGTCATCTTGCTGGGGATCGTAAAACTCGGCGAGACGCCAGAGGGTGGCCGAGGTGTGGCACCTCCATCACTAACAGCCACTGTGCCATCTGCTCCCGCCAAACTCGAGCCGGATCAACCGTCAAATCCTCTGCAACTGCCGACACCCGCTGAGCGCTCGACACCCGTGCCTCCTGTGCAAGACACTGAGCGGGCTGACCCTAAGTTCGTGCGGGCAAACAGCGTTGCCTTGAGACAATCGCCGAACGCAAAAGCCAATATCCTAGACCGCCTGAATATGGGCAAGCGAGTGATGGTGTTGGCACATGAAGGCCAATGGTCGCGCGTGAGAGACCACCTTACAAAGCGAGAAGGCTGGGTTGCGAGCAGGTTTCTCAGCGACGATGAACCCGTTGCGAAACGCGAAGCACCGGAGGTCAAGGAGACCGTCGAGGTCAAGCCGAAGATTTCGCCGTCGATTATCATCCAGAGGATTATTGCGGAGTCTATTGCGGGCTATCCTGGGACGTGCGCGTGCCCGTACAGCACGGACAGGCGCGGCCGAAAATGCGGCAGCAGGAGCGCTTATGCCAAACCGGGAGGGTATTCGCCGATCTGCTTTGCCGACGATGTGACGAGATCGATGATTGAAGCCTACAACTGAACCGCATTTGCACCTGAACGCTGTCGTTTTGGTTGGCAACCAGTGGCCAAGCCCTCCATGTTGAGAAGGTGCTAATTCGCCAAGGATGGTGTCGCGCGCTTCGAACTACCCCGATTGCTTAAAGCCTGAGGCCCAATCCCTTCTTCAACGAGTGCTCGAGCTCATACGTCCTTCTCTGTTCGGCCGTATGTGCCCGCTCAACCAGCCACGCGACGTTCCTGATACGATCGACCTGTTGAAGCTGATCCTTGCCTAGCCGGAGATCCATCTTCTCCAGCTCCAGCCTGTTGCGCGTTCCGAAGCGTTTCTCCAGAGCACTTGCAATCGCTGCTGCTTCGGCCAGTGCCTGCTGACCATCTGGTGTCTTCGTCATCCGCTCGAGGAACCGCGGCTTCTGCTCGCTGTCGAGCTGATCGAACGCTTTGAGGATCGCCTCGCTCTTGGGTGTCAAACCGGGCACTTCGACGATGTCACGCTTCTCGCGTTGCCACTCTTCCGACCGGCGCGCTTCGTCCAATCGCCGCTCCCAGGTTTCTGCCGCATGTCCGACATGGCTGGAGAAACCTTTCGCTCTGCTGAGTGCCTGCTTGCGCTCTGCATTGTCGCCGAAGAGGCCGGTCTTGCCCCGCAAGGCCCCAAACTGCTCCGGTCGTTCACGGACCGCTTTGACCAGTTCGGCTTTGTCTATTTTGTCATCCAGGATGAGGCCCTTGAAGGTGAGAGCAACGGTAAAGGAATCCTGATAAACCGGGCCTGCCATCGACTGCAGATGCTCGATCTCACGTTCCAGATGTGGCATCGCATTGTGCCGCGCCACCTCGTCGATGGTGCGGTCATAATGCGTGATCGCGGGCACGAGCGGGGCAGTGATGTCTTCGACTTGCGAGCGCGTCTGTTCGAGCGGTTTCGGAAGATTGATGCCACGTTCCTGCTGATGCATTTTTGTTCCGAGTGTGGCGACCTCCAGGTCGTCTGTCTGGCTCGCTTTCGTTTGCAATCCGCGTCGCTCGGCAAACACCTGCTCATAATCGAGCGTGGTTTCCTTGACGCCGGAGCGGCCCATGCTGGCGACCATCTCCTTCATGTCCTTCAGCTCATCACGACCGGCATAGAGCGTCACTGCATCCCGATGACGGGTCATGGCGACATAGGTCAGATGCCGGTCCATGGTGGAGGATGCCATGACGAACGCGCGGTCGACGGTTGCGCCCTGGGCCTTGTGGATGGTGGTGGCGTAGCCATGATCAAAGGATTGGTAATCTTTGACCGGTAGAGCGAGATGGCGGACGTTGTTTGATCCGCCCGAAGATCCGTCGAGCCGCAAATGTAGTGCGTTCGGCTCGACGGCTTCCACCGTCCCCAACATGCCGTTCTTCACATCGAGATCACGGTTGTTTTCCAGAAGGACTATGCGATCGCCAGGGGCAAAAGCGCGCTCGCCGTTGACGGTCTGATAGACGCGCTCGCGGTTGGTTCGGCCTTCACCGTATCCTTGTTCACTGCGAGCTTGACCATCACTTTTTGCCAGCAATCCTTCCGCCTGAAGTCGCTCCCGGATACCGTCATTGATGGCCCGAACATCAATCCGCCGATGCGCCAATGCGATGCGTGAGCCCTCCGGGTTCTGCGCCCGATCGGCAACATAATCGCGGATCAGATCGGCACAGGCCTGCTCTCGATCATTGGCAAAGCGAATGCTGTTGCGCTCCGCATACTGCTGCAATCCGTCCGCCGTGCGATGCGTGGCAAAGGCGACGG
>NZ_JBQEPX010000005.1:0-379639 GCF_052046015.1 Agrobacterium sp. 22094
TCAGTGAGCGGACTTATAAGAGACACACCCCAAACAAGTCAACAGACGTTTTTCAACAAAATCCATATTTCTCGTAAGTTACTGTTTTAAAAAGATAATTTCGAACTCACGCAACGGGAGCTCTCAAATCCCCAAACTTCGACCTCGCTATTTTCCGATTTCCCAACATCGGATAGGGTTGTTTTACCGTCGCGCCATCGACTATGGCCGGTCCAGCGATATTTGCAGAGATAGGAAAGCCCGTGCGTATCCTGAAAGAAGCCGTCATCCCTGAACTCCCCAACTATTATCGTGGCAAGGTCCGCGAGAATTACGATCTTCCGGACGGCAACCGGATCATCATCTCCACCGACAGGCTGAGCGCTTTCGACCGTATCCTCACCTGTATTCCCTATAAGGGACAGGTGCTGACCGAAACCGCGCATTACTGGTTCGAAGAGACCAAGGACATCTGCCCCAACCACGTCGTCTCCTATCCCGACCCCAATGTCGTCATCGGCAAGCGGCTGGACATCCTGCCCGTCGAGATCGTCGTTCGCGGTTATCTGGCAGGCACGACCGGCACCTCCATCCTCACGCTCTATAAGAAGGGTGAGCGCAGCATGTATGGCGTGACCTTCCCGGAAGGCATGAAGGACAACCAGGAACTGCCCGAGCCGATCATCACCCCCACCAGCAAGGAATTCGATGGCGGGCATGACGAGCCGCTGACGCCAGCCGAGATCGTGGAGAAGAAGCTTCTGACCGAAGAGCAGTGGCAGACGCTCTCCACCTATGCGCTGGCGCTCTTCAAGCGCGGCCAGGAAGTTGCGGCCAAACGCGGCCTCATTCTGGTCGACACAAAGTATGAGTTCGGCACGGACGAAAACGGCACGATCATTCTGGCCGACGAGATCCACACGCCCGATAGCAGCCGCTACTGGATGGCAGACAGCTATCAGCACGCCTTCGAGACGGGCGCGCGCCCGGTCAGCTTCGACAAGGATTTCGTCCGCGCCTGGGTTGCCGAGCGCTGCGATCCCTATAAGGATGAGATCCCGCAAATCCCGGAGGAACTGGTTCTGCAAACGTCTCGTGTCTATATGGAAGCCTATGAGCGCATTACCGGGCAGACCTTCAAGCCCAATAACGAAGAGGCATCACCGCTCGACAGGGTGAGACGGAACCTGGAGCCCTATTTCCCCGGAGCCTGACTGTGACCAAGGTTGCCGATAGCAATTCGAAAAAGATCAGCGAGGCGGTGGTGAAGAAAGCCACCCGCCCGCGGCGTTCCGGCGAGGAAACCCGCCGCGATATTCTGGCAATGACCGACCGGCTGTTCCGTGAGCGGGGCTTTTCTGCCGTCGCCATCGCCGATATCGCTGCGGCACTTGGCATGTCACCGGCCAACGTGTTCAAGCACTTTCATTCCAAGATCGCCCTAGTCGATGCCATCATGCTCCAACGCATCGGCGTGTTCAAAGAGAAGATGCATCTTCTCGATGATACCCACACGCCGCACGATCGGATGCTGACGCTGGTTCGCACGCTGATGCAAAACCATCGCAACGACCTGACCGACAATCCCTATATGATCGACGTCTTCCTGCAGACCTCGAAGCGCGAACTCTCCTGCGGCGCCCATTACCATCAGGTGCTGACGCAGCAATTCGCCACCATTATCGGCGATGGCATCAAACAGGGTGTCTACCGCGCGGCAGACCCAATCAAGGAAGCCGGACTCGCATTGACCGTTCTGTCCTGCGTGCTGCATCCTTTGCTGATTTCCCGCGAAGATGTTGGCATTTTGGCAACACGGTGCGAGGATGTGGTTATGCTGATTGACCGTTCGCTGAAATACGCTCTTGAAAAGTGACGGTTTTAAATTTACGTCACTTCCAGCATTTTCAGTCTTGCCCTGATTTGACGGTATGTGCGCGTCGTCCAGGCCTTTGAACGAGATGAAGTAAAATGCCGCTTTGCACGACCCGAGCGGCTGACGTTTTTTTTAAAAGATCGATCGACCGCAGCCCTATTCCTTCATACTCCAATATGAGAAAATTGATGACCCGACGCCTTCAAGCCTTTCTAGCAACGGTTCTCATGGCAGGCGTCCTTTCGGGCTGCAGCGACAGCGGCGATGGCAAGGATGCCGGTGCCGAGCAGGCAAAGCGGCCACCCTCGCCCGTCAGCGTCATCACGCTGAAGGAGAGCGAAAGCCCGCTGACCACCGTACTGCCCGGTCGTGCCAGCGCCTATCAGAGCGCCGATATCCGCCCGCGCGTGTCCGGTATCATTCGCGAAATTCCCTATAAGGAAGGCAGCGAGGTCAAGCAGGGCACCGTTCTCTATCAGATCGAAGACGATACCTATGGGGCAGAAGTCGCGCAGGCCAAAGCGACCCTTGCCAAGGCGGAAGCGAGCATTCCCGCAGCACAGGCGAACTTCGTCCGCTACGAGCGCCTCGTCAACAGCGGTGCGACGCAGATCGAATTGGAAAATGCCCGAACGACGCTTGCCCAGGCGCAGGCCGATGTGGCGCAGGCACGCGCAGCGCTTGAGACGGCGCAGATCAATCTCGACCTGACCAAGGTGCGCGCGCCATTCGACGGCATCGTCTCCTTCACCAATGTCACCGTCGGCAATGTGGTGACCGCCAACCAGACGACGGCGCTGACGACGCTTCGCCGCATCGACCCCATCTATATCGATCTGATCGAATCGAGCGCCAATCTGCTGCGCCTGCGCGATGCGATCGCAGCCGGCACCATCGGCAGCGGCGAGAAAAAGGCCGGCATTCACCTGACGCTGGAAGACGGCACGGAATACAAGCAGGACGGCAAGATCGACATGTCCGACAAGGCAGTCAGCGAAACCACCGGCACCTTTTCCATCCGCGCGCTTTTCGACAATCCGAACGATCTCATTCTGCCAGGCATGTATGTGCGCGCCACGCTCGCCATCGGCAAGGAAAAGGGTTTCCTCATTCCCCAGAGAGCGGCAACGCGAAATGCCAATGGCGAGTTGACCGCAAAGTTCGTCGGCGCGGAGAACAAGGTGGAAACCCGCACCTTCCCCACCAGCCGTCAGTCCGGCAATGCGTGGCTGGTGACGGAAAACGTCAAGGATGGCGATAAGCTGATCGTCGACGGCTTCCAGTGGATCACCGATGGCGCGACGATTGCGCCTGTCGAAGCCACCATCGACGATCGCGGTATCGTGGTTCCGCAAAAGCAGGCTCAACCTGCTGCGCCTGCCAAGTAAGCCGGCATGACCCCCATGTCCGGCTCAACTGTTCAATTCACATAAGGCGCAGTCCAGATGGCTCATTTCTTTATCAAGCGCCCTGTCTTTGCCTGGGTCATTGCCATCGTCATCATGCTTGGCGGCGTCTTGGCGATCTTCACCCTGTCGATTTCGCAATATCCCGATATCGCGCCGACGACGGTGCGCATCAGCGCCTCCTATAATGGTGCGAGTGCGGAGACCGTGGAAAAATCGGTGACGACGATCATCGAAGACGGGATGACCGGCCTCGACGATCTCACCTATATGACGTCGACCTCTTCGACCGGCAGCGCGACCGTCACGCTCACCTTCGGCACCAGCATCATGCCGGATATTGCCCAGGTCCAGGTGCAGAACAAGCTTCAGCTCGTCCAGTCGCAGCTTCCCGATGTGGTGCAGCAGCAGGGCATCGAAGTCAGCCGCTCTACCTCGTCGATCCTGATGGTCGGTGCGCTGATCTCCACCGATGGCAAGCGGACCTCCGCCAATCTGGGCGACGTCTTCTCCACCCGCGTCGAAGACCAGATCAAGCGCCTGGAAGGTGTCGGCAGCATCAACGTCTTCGGCTCCGAATACGCCATGCGCGTCTGGCTCGATCCCTACCAGCTGAACAAGTATCAGTTGACGACCGCCGACGTGACGAGCGCGATCGAAAGCCAGAACACCCAGGTCTCGGTCGGTTCGCTCGGCGCACAGCCCGCGGTCAAGGGCCAGCAGTTGAACGTCACTGTCACGGCGCAAAGCCAGCTGACCACGGTTTCCGATTTCGAATCCATCATTCTGAAGGTCGAAAAGGACGGTGCCACGGTTCGCCTCAGCGATGTGGCGCGCGTGGAAATCGGCCAGGAAAGCTATGGCGGCGATTCCCGCTCCAACGGTCGCCCGTCCGCAGGCTTCGCGGTGAACCTTGCGACTGGCGCAAACGCGCTCGATACGGCAGCCCGCGTCAAGGACGCGCTGACCAGCGTCGCAGGCTCGCTGCCGGAAGGCGTGGTGATCGAATATCCCTATGACACGACGCCCTTCGTCAAGCTCTCGATCGAGAAGGTTGTCCACACGCTGATCGAAGCCATCGTGCTGGTCTTCGTCGTTCTGCTCGTCTTCCTGCAGAACCTGCGCGCCACCTTCATTCCGATGATCGCCGTGCCCGTGGTTCTGCTCGGCACCTTCGGCGTGCTGGCTTTGACCGGTTACTCGATCAATACGCTCACCATGTTCGCCATGGTGCTTGCCATCGGTCTTCTGGTGGATGACGCGATCGTCGTCGTCGAAAACGTCGAGCGCATCATGTCGGAGGAAGGTCTTTCTCCGGTCGAGGCGACGGAAAAGTCGATGGGCGAAATCACCGGTGCGATCATCGGCATCGCGCTTGTGTTGACCGCCGTCTTCATTCCCATGGCCTTCTTCGGCGGTTCGACGGGTATCATCTACCGTCAGTTCTCCATCACCATCGTTTCGGCAATGCTGCTCTCTGCCGTCGTCGCCATCGTGCTGACGCCGGCGCTCTGCGCCACGATGTTGAAGCCGGTTCATGCCAAGAAGGAGCGCGGCCCGGCGGCCTGGTTCAACCGCAACTTCGGCCGCACCACCGATGGCTATGTCGGCAGCATCGGCCATCTGCTGAAGCGCCCGGTTCGCGTCACCATTCTCTTCCTCATCGTGGTTGGCGGTTGCGCCTGGTTCTTTACCCGCCTTCCAAGCTCCTTCCTGCCGCAGGAAGACCAGGGCGTGCTGCTGACCATCGTACAGTTGCCGACAGGCGCCACGACGGAGCGCACCAACGAGGTGGTGAAGCAGGTGGAAAGCTATTTCCGCGAGAAGGAAGCCGCCAATGTCGAATCCGTCTTCGGCGTGCTGGGCTTCAGCTTCGGCGGTTCCGGCCAGAACAACGCCATGGTCTTCACCAAGCTGAAGGACTTCACGGAGCGCAGCGCACCGGAAGCACATGCCGCAGCCATCGTGCAGCGCGCCATGGGCACGTTCCTGTCCTTCCGCGATGCGCAGGTCTTCCCGCTTCTTCCTCCCGCGATCCAGGGTCTCGGCACCTCCAGCGGCTTCTCCATGTATCTGGTGGATAGCGGCCGCAACGGCACGACCGCACTGACCAACGCTTCGAAGGAACTGATCCAGCTTGCCAACGGCAATCCGAATATCAGCTCGCTGCGCTCAAACAGCCGCGATGCCGAATCGCAGATGAAGATCGATCTCGACAAGGAGAAGATGGGCGCGATGGGCGTCGATCTCGCCTCGGTCAACCTGATGCTCTCGACCATCTTTGCCGGTCGCGATGTCAACGACTTCACGCTGAATGGCGAATTGAAGCCGGTCTATGTGCAGGGTGATGCGCCCTACCGCATGCAGCCGGACGATCTGAAGCACTGGTATGCCCGCAATGCCAGCGGCGAGATGGTGCCCTTCTCCTCCTTCAGCACGATCAGCTGGCAGAATGCCGCACCGACCCTTGCGCGCTTTAACGGCACCAGCGCCATTTCGCTCGATGGTGCCGCAGGCCCAGGCGTTGCCTCCGGTGACGCGATGAACGAGATGGAACGGCTGACGGCGAGCTTGCCCGGTGGCTACACCGTGGCCTGGCAGGGCATTTCCTACCAGGAACGACTGTCAGGTTCGCAGGCCCCGCTGCTCTATGCGCTGTCGGTCCTGATCGTCTTCCTCTGCCTGGCAGCCCTTTACGAAAGCTGGTCGATCCCCTTCTCGGTCATTCTGGCCGTGCCGGTGGGTGTTCTGGGTGCGGTCACCGCCGCGCATTTCTTCGGCCAGTCCAACGACGTCTATTTCAAGGTGGGACTGCTGACCACGATCGGTCTTGCAGCCAAGAACGCCATCCTGATCGTCGAGTTTGCAAAGGAGAGGCAGGAACATGGATTGAGCTTGCTCGAGGCAACCTTGGAAGCGGCAAAGCTTCGCCTTCGCCCCATTATCATGACATCGCTCGCCTTCATTCTGGGCGTCGTGCCGCTCGCCATTGCAAGCGGTGCAGGCTCCGCGGCGCAGAATGCGATCGGTATTGGGGTATTGGGTGGTATGCTTTCTGCAACACTGCTCGGAATTTTCTTCGTACCGTCCTTCTTCGTCATTATCAGGCGGCTTTCTAAACGTTAACAACCGTTGAAATATGCTAGCAATGCAAACTGAGGCTGATAGAAGTATGGCAGATTCGAAAGCTGCACCTCCTTCAGCAAACAGCAACGCGACGCTCGCTTCGACTGAGGAGCGCCCAGTGCGCTACACAAACCGGGATAACCATATGCTGTCACTTCGTGCGACCATTCCTCTGACGCTGCTCCTGCTTTCAGGCTGCGTCGTCGGCCCTGACCACAAGGCGCCGGAAACCCAATTGCCAGCCAAGTTCTCTGAAGGCAGCAAGACCAGCAATGGCGACATTGCCACGGTCGCATGGTGGACCGCATTCAATGACAGCCGCCTGAACGGCTATGTTTCGACCGGCCTGTCGCAGAACCTGACCGTTCTGCAGGCGATCGAGCGCATCAACCAGGCCGAATCGAACATCACAGTAGCGGGCGCTGGTTCGCTCCCACAGCTCGGCTCGACCTTCCGTCATGAAACCTCCGGCAGCAAAGGCAGCTTCCCGAGCACCAATGAACGGGTCAGCAACACCACCAGCAACGCCTTCAACGTGTCATGGCTGCTTGACCTCTTCGGTCGTTACCGCCGCGAAAAGGAAAGCGCTGCCGCCTCGCTTGATGCCGCTTATGCAACGGCTGACGTTCAGCGCCTGACGCTGATCTCCTCGGTAGCCTCTGCCTATATCGACGTGCGCTACTACCAGGAACGTCTGGCGATTGCCCGCCAGAACCTTGGGTCGCGCCGCGAGACGCTGGATCTGACCAAGCTGCAGCTGGAAGCGGGTGCTGCCTCGCGTCTCGATGTCGTCCAGTCCGAAGGTCTGGTCAACTCGACGCTGGCGCAGATGCCGACCCTTGAGACCAACTATCGCCGTGCAGCACACCGCATCGCCACCCTGCTTGGCATGCCGGCTGATTCGCTGGTCGTCGAACTGCAGCGCGGCGCACGCCAGCCTGTCGCCCGCGCCGTTCCGCGCACCGGCATTCCTGCGGATCTGATCCGCAACCGTCCGGACATCCGCGCAGCCGAGCGTCAGCTGGCCGCAGCCGTTGCCAATATCGGTGTTGCCGAAGCGGAACTCTTCCCAAGCATTACGTTGAGCGGCTCGATCACGCCGAGCTACACCCGCATCAGCGGTGGCGCACGCGGCACGTCCAATGGCTGGGGCTTCGGTCCGACCATCACGCTGCCGATCCTTGATGGCGGCGCTCTGCGCGCAGGCGTCGACATCCAGAAGTCGGTTGCCCGCGAACAGTACCTGGCCTGGAAGTCGACCGTCCTGAACGCCGTGGAAGAAGTTGAAAACGCCCTGACGGCGCTCAACCGCGACCAGCAGACGGTCAATGCCTACCGCAAGACGGTCGATTCCTACAAGGAAGCCCTCTCGCTTGCGACCGCCAGCTACCGCGACGGCGCCTCCTCGCTGCTGGACGTTCTCGACGCACAGCGCAACGTTTCCGACGCCCAGGCAAACCTGGCAACCGCTGTTCAGCAGGCCGCACAGGATTACGTGGCGCTCAGCGTCGCACTCGGTGGCGGCTATGCCGTGGGATCGCCAAACTCGGTCGCAGCCGTCAAGGTGGCGTCCAACGTGCCGAAGGGCATGTAAGGGTTTTACCGTTCCGGTGCTTTTTGAAATCCCGCGGCCCTGGCTGCGGGATTTTTGTTTGTGCGGGGGCTCAGGTCACGAGGTAGTGTGTGCTTCAGCAGCGCTGGCTGGCGAAGCCTTTGCAGCTCACCCCCCTCTGCCCTGCCGGGCATCTCCCCCTCAAGGGGGGAGATCGGCAACAGGCACTCTTTGCATTTCACATCTCACCGCTCACAGCAGTTTGGGGCAAGACGGTTCACCAGTTCAATCTCCCCCCTTGAGGGGGAGATGTCCGGCAGGACAGAGGGGGGTGCGGTACGTTTCGGCGGGCGACCGAATGAGCCGAATTGGGGTCACGGAAAGAGCAACCCTCTCGCCCAAGACAGATCTCTCAATTTAAACCGGACCGCATTGGCCTTGAGCCACGGATCCATCTTTTCAAATATGGCGGCGCACCGCCCTCCCACCAACAAAAAAAGCCCCGGATCGCTCCGAGGCTTCTCAATCAAAAACGTCCGGTCGCGCTTAGTTCTTGGCGCGCTCGACGTAGGAATTGTCTTCCGTGGCAACGACGACGCGCACACCGGCGTCGATATGCGGCGGGACCATGACGCGGATGCCGTTGGAGAGGATCGCCGGCTTGTAGGAAGACGATGCCGTCTGGCCCTTGACGACCGGCTCGGTCTCGACGATTTCGAGCGTCACGTGGCGCGGCAGCTCGATGGCGAGCGGCAGGCCTTCGTGGATGGAGAGAACGCAGGTCATGCCTTCCTGGAGGTAGGCCTTCTGGTCGCCCATGGTCTCGGCATCGACGACCACCTGGTCGTAGTTTTCCGGGTTCATGAAGTGGAAGCCTTCGCCATCCTCATAGAGGAACTGGAAGTTCAGGTCTTCGACGAAAGCGCGCTCGACCTGCTCGGTCGTGCGCCAGCGCTCGGATACCTTCACGCCGTCGACGATGCGGCGCATGTCCACCTGGGTCACGGGCGTGCCCTTGCCGGGGTGGAAGTTATTGGCCGTGAGCACGACGTAGAGCTTGCCCTCGACTTCGAGAACATTGCCCTTGCGGACGGATGAGGCGATGACCTTGACCATATGATTTCCTTGTAACTCAATGAAATGCGTCGTAAGGACGGCGCGGCTGCACTGACCCGATGGACGTTTTGTCTGTTTTCTGGGGCGCAACTACCTTAATTCCGGGAGAATTGCCAGCCTTTCAGACACGCGAAGCGAAAACTGTCATATGGTTTTCAAACGGGTGGCGCTGAAACAGACATTCAACCGGTGGATTAGGCAGCGTTGCCACGCACCTTGGTCAACAGAGACAGCGGACAGACGGGCAGATGAGCACGCGCGCAGACACAACCTCATCCTGGTGGCAGCCGGACGTTCATATGGACCGGCGCCCCTTCCTGATGGGTCGCAACGCCATCCAGCGCGCTTTCCGCACCTTCTTTGCCGATCGCGACTTCATCGAGGTCGATACCGCCACCTTGCAGATTTCGCCCGGAAACGAGGCGCATCTGCATGCTTTCGCGACTACCGGCATTACCACGAGCGGCGAGAACGCGCCCCTTTACCTGCACACATCGCCGGAGTTTGCCTGCAAGAAGCTGCTGGCCGCCGGTGAAACGCGCATCGCCTGCTTTGCCCATGTCTATCGCAACCGCGAGCGCGGGCCGCTGCACCACCCCGAATTCACCATGCTGGAATGGTACCGCGCCAGCGAGACCTATGAGAGCCTGATGGCCGATAGCGCCGATCTTCTGGCGCTGGCCGCCGAGACGGCGAAGACCAGACGCTTTTCCTATCGCGGCGGCGAAATGGATCCGTTTCTCGCGCCGGAACGCCTGAGCGTCGCCGAGGCCTTTCAACGCTATGCGGCCATCGACCTTCTGGCGACGGTGTCGGCCAATGGCGAGAACGACCGCGATCATCTGGACCGGCTGGCGAAGGCCGCCGGCATCCGCACGGCAGAGGATGATAGCTGGGCCGATATCTTCAGCCGCATCATCGTCGAGAAGGTGGAGCCGGAACTTGGCTTCGGCCGCGCAACGATCCTCGATGAATACCCCGTCAGCGAAGCCGCCCTTGCCCGGCGCTCGCCGCGCGATGGCTGCGTGGCCGAGCGCTTCGAGCTTTATGCCTGCGGCGTGGAGCTTGCCAATGCCTTTGGCGAGTTGACCGATGCCGACGAGCAGCGCCGCCGCTTTGAGATCGAGATGCAGGAAAAGAGCCGCATCTATGGCGAGACCTACCCGATCGATGAAGAGCTTCTGGCAGCGCTGACCATCATGCCGCCAGCCAGCGGTATTGCGCTTGGCTTCGACCGGCTGGTGATGTTGGCAACCGGCGCGCCGAGAATTGACCTTGTCATGTGGGCCCCTGTCGCGGCCTATGGATCATGATGACACGCGCGCTGAAATCGGCTGACGATCTTCACGATGCAGGCCTCATAGACCAGGCGGCGCTGGAGCGAGTGCGCCCGGTGGCGGAGCGCTATGCCGTGGCGCTGACGGCAAGCGTGGCCAGGCTGATCGATCCGGCCGATCCACAAGACCCAATCGGCCTGCAGTTTATTCCGGATGAGGCCGAGCTTTATCAGACGAACGAGGAACGCGCCGATCCGATCGGCGACGAGGCGCATAGCCCCGTGCCGGGCGTCGTCCATCGCTATCCCGACCGGGTGCTGTTGAAGGCCGTGCATGTCTGCCCGGTCTATTGCCGCTTCTGCTTCCGCCGCGAAATGGTCGGCCCGCAGGGCAATGGCATGATGAGCCCGGATGAGCTCGCGATCGCCTTCGACTATATCCGTTCCCGCCCGGAAATCTGGGAAGTCATCCTCACCGGTGGCGATCCGCTGGTGCTCTCGCCCCGGCGGCTGCTGACGATCATGGAAGGCTTGAGCGCCATTCCGCATGTGAAGATCGTGCGCTTCCACACCCGCGTGCCGGTGGTCGATCCGCAGAAGATCGATGCCGATCTGATTGAAGCACTCAAGGCCAGCGGCAAGACGACCTATGTGGCGCTGCACGCCAACCATCCGCGCGAGATGACGGACGAAGCGCGCGCCGCCTGCGCGAGACTGGTGGATGCCGGCATTGCCATGGTCAGCCAGACGGTGCTGCTGAAGGGCATCAATGACGATCCGTCCGTGCTGGCGGAACTGATGCGCAGCTTCGTGGAAAACCGCATCAAGCCCTATTACCTGCATCACCCCGATCTCGCCCCCGGCACCAGCCACTTCCGGCTGAGCATCGAAGAAGGCCAGCGGATCGTGTCGGCCCTGCGCGGCCACGTGTCGGGTCTTTGCCAGCCCACTTATGTGCTGGATATTCCAGGCGGCCACGGAAAAGCCGTCATCGGTCAGAATGCGGCAACGAAACAGGCCGAGGGTTGTTACGCCGTCTCCGATTTCAACGGGAACGATCACCTCTACCCGCCCTCGGCAGATTAAGTTCGGGACGAAATCTGCGGTGTTTCCGGCGCTTTGGCACAACCAAGCCGGATAAACAAAAATTTCACATTTCCGCCCCCGTCCTGTCATCATAAAGAAAAATATTCTACCTATATTGATAATCATTGATTCCGAGGCAATTCCGGGATATCAGTGATTCAACTGGAGAGTGATTCTTCGGTATTCCGGATCAACACGAGCAGAGGAGAGTGTCATGTCGAAATATACGCGTATTGCCGCGCTCCTAGGTCATCGGATCTCGAATGCCGGGCACAAATCCACGTGTTCCCGCTGCTGTCGAATGTGGTGACTTTTTAAGTCCCCCCAAATTTTCAATTCATTCAATTCGACAAAATGCTGTGTAGCCAAGCCACAGCGGGAGTATATAGTATGCAAAAGCAAGTCATTGAATTCGCTGGCGAACCCGTGGGTATCGTCGTACCGGACAACAACCGGCTGAAGTTCATCGCGGTCAAGTTCCACGTCCATGATCTGGACGAGCAGCGCTTCGACAGCGCCGAAGACGTGCGCACCGCCATCCGCAACCTTGTCCGCAATCGTAACGTCGCGGCACTGGTTTGAGCGGTTCCTGCGCCTGCGACCCAACCACCATGCAAAAACGATAAAGGCGATGCCCATTTGAACCGGCATCGCCTTTTGATTTTCAGCCAGTCATTTTCAGTCACGGCACACGACGCCGAATAAGCTTTTCGGCCATTTTCTCCGTCATAAACCGCGAGACGTTCACCTCCGCACGACGTTGCGATGAGGTGCAATCTCCCCCTCCCCGTCATCCTCGGGCCTGACCCGAGGATCCACGTTTTCAAGCGTTTACGGGTGGGGTGGTGGATCCTCGGGTCAAGCCCGAGGATGACGACCGAGAGGTTTTCGCCTTCTCGTACACCAAGCTTCACGGGTATATCCCCAAGCCTCCGAAAACCGATGGTGCCTCAAAACGCCGTAAAGGTCAGCGTCGTCAGCGAGCGCACGATGCCCGGAATATTGACGATATTGTCGTTGATGAATTTGCCCACATCGTGCTCCGGCTCCAGATAGATCTTCAACAGCAGATCATATTCGCCGCTGGTGGAGTAAAGCTCCGAAACCAGTTCGGTCTTGTAGATGGCGTCCGCAACCTCATAGGTCTTGCCGGGTGCGCATTGGAGCTGAACGAAGATGGGCTTCATGACTGGTCTTCCTCGTCGAAAGGCTGATGTGAGCGCCGCGAGCGGCAAATAGCCGCCGGCGCATGGATGCGCCACTATTGGCCGAGGCGGCAGGCTCTTTCAAGCCTTTCACACCGCATCATCCACTCGCGCTTGGTCACCTAAAGCGTGTCGCGATCTTTCAGATTCGCTCACCACGCTTTAATTCCTTGTTTCGTCGCATGTCGTTATCGCAAAACCGCTGCACACTTTTGCGCGACATGCTTTTGCTATTCCCGCCCTGCATGAATTGATGACGATATGTCGATGGTCAGCGCTGATGCGCCGCGTTAAAGTTTTGCCAAAGGGCGCTTCACGGCGCCCGATCGCCTGCCCGGCAACGCTGCCTCATGATTGTGGATGCCCCGATGTATAACGATCCCCGCTCGCATGGCCTTTGGGAAAAGACCGCTCCGCCACCGCCGCAAACGCGCGCGCTGGAAGGCGATGTGACGACTGACGTGGTGATCGTGGGCGGTGGCTTCACCGGCCTTTCGGCGGCCCTTCATCTGGCAGAGCGCGGCATCAAGTGCGTCGTGCTGGAGGGCAAGGAGATCGGCTTTGGTGGTGCGGGCCGCAATGTCGGCCTCATCAATGGCGGCATGTGGGTGATGCCGAAGGAACTGCCCAATGTGCTGGGCCCGGTCTATGGCGACCGCCTGCTGGACCTTCTGGGCAACGCACCCTTCCTGGTGCGCGAGATCATCGAAAAACACGAGATTGCCTGCGAGCTGGAAAAGAACGGCACGCTGCATTGCGCCGTCGGCGAAGCGGGACTGACAGAAATTCGCGAGCGCTGCGACCAGTGGGCCGCCCGCGGCGCGCCGGTCAGGATCCTGAGCGCCGAGGAAACCGCACGGCGGGTCGGCACGACCGGATACACAGGCGCGCTTCTCGATGAACGCGCCGGAACGCTCCAGCCGCTTGCCTATGTGCGCGGACTGGCCAACGCCGCACTGAAGGCAGGCGCCATCATCCACACGGCAAGCCCGGTGCATGCGACGGAAGCGAATGGCGAGGGCTGGACGGTGCGCACCGATCGCGGCGCCGTCTCGGCAGGCTGGATCATCGTGGCAACGGAGGCCTATAGCCAGGGGCCGTGGAAGATCATCCGCGAGGAACAGGTCTACCTCCCCTATTTCAACTTCGCCACCCGGCCGCTCGGCGATAATCTCGCCAAGTCCGTTCTGCCCGGCCGCGAAGGCTGCTGGGACACCAAGGAAATCCTTTCCTCCTTCCGCATGGACAAGGCCGGCCGCCTCGTCTTTGGCAGTGTGGGCGCACTGCGCAACACAGGTACTAGCGTCCACCGCGCCTGGGCAAAACGCTCGCTCAAACGCCTCTTCCCGCAGCTCGGCGATGTGGAGTTCGAATGCGAATGGTACGGCCAGATCGGCATGACCGACAACGCCGTCCCGCGCTTCCACCGCTTCGCCAAAAACGTCGTGGGCTTTTGCGGCTATAACGGCCGCGGCATCGCACCGGGCACCACCTTCGGCAAAACACTGGCCGCCCATGTGGCCGGCGAGATCAGCGAAAGCGACCTGCCGCTTCCGGTCTCAGAGCCCAAGGCGCAGAGTTTTAGGGCGCTCAAGGAGGCCTATTATGAGGCCGGTGCGCAGGTGGCGCATTTTGCGGGGGAGAGGTTTTAGGTTTTGTGAGTTAATGACCGAGGCTTTCCCAAACGCAGTAATGGCATGACTCCACAAAACATTGGTGCGCATCTCAAATAAAGGGACACTTCCGACACCGACCACTTACCTGTGAAGAGATTGGAATTTATCGAGGAATAACCGACGCGCTTCCTCGGGACGAAGAAACCCAATCTCAAACGAAGCAGGCTGGACCTTTGCCGGAATCGCCCAGAAATCAGCGCCGGGCGGCATGAGATGTGACTGCTCCGCGGCGAGAACACATAGGTCTGCCGCCTTCACAATGCCTTTAGAGCGTTTATCTAGGTTAAAGCGACGACATATAGCATCTTCGACATTAGCTTCTATTTCTTTATACTGAGGCAATAGTTGCTTTAAGGGCCGCGTGATGTCACCAACAAATGCTTCCGCAGCATCATGCATCAGTGCTTCTAGCTTAAATTCATCGACAGTGTCGCAAACGTGTATTGAGTGTTCTGCAACAGAGTAGAAGTACTTGCACTGACCGGAATAGCGACAGATATTCGATAGACCTTGAGCAATATCTTCTATCGTGAACTCACTGTTCCAAGGATCGAGGAGATCGAACCAGTTTCCACTAGCTAACATGATGCTCGGACCGGATTTGATCTTTACAGCTATTTGAGCGTTCATGAACATCTCCTATTGAGCGAATCACTTTCAAGCTGCTACCTATAGTCGATATTGATCGGCACTTCGGAGGAGAGCAAGTAGTGAAGCAGATAATTGTTATTTCAGGTCCGATAGCTGTCGGTAAGACGACATTTTCAAAAGAAATTATAGATCGCTATCCCTGTGAGAAGGTTTCCACGAGAAATTACATCTTAGCCGCTAAATCGACCGCGAACGAGCGCGCAGCTTTGCAGCGCGCTGGCGTTGAACTTGATGAAGCAACAAACGGAGCTTGGGTCGCGGAGGCAGTGGGCGAGGTATACTCCTCAACAGAAAAACCATTTTTGCTGGTCGACAGCGCTCGTACAGCCGCCCAAGTGACCGCACTGCGGGATCGATTTGGACCAACCAACATACATCATTTCCATCTGACCGCTCCTGCTAATGTGCTTGAGCAGCGGTACAACGAGCGGACTAACCCTGGGGACACAGCGGTTACATACGAACAGGCTAAGGCAAACTTGGTCGAAGCGGACATCGACAACCTCGCAGAAATAGCCGATGTCGTTATCCATACTGAGAGATCTAGTCCTCAGTCATGCGTGACCTACGCAACTGCGGGACGTCTGCAAGTTAACGCTCCTGCCGCTCACGTCGATATATTTGTCGGAGGACAATGGGGAAGCGAAGGAAAAGGCAACATTTGCGCACTTTTGGCAAAAGAGTACGACATCCTAGTGCGAGTTGGCGGTCCAAACGCTGGGCATAAAGTCGAGGATCCCGAATACACGTATCGGCAACTTCCATCAGGCACAGGCTCAAATGAAGACGCAGAAATCTATATTGCCGCTGGTTCAACAATATCCCTTGAGACACTTCTTAAGGAACTGGATGATCATCCCTGGCTGAAGACTCGAGGCCGCCTCGTAATCGATGGTCAAGCAATGATCATAGAGGATGAGGACAAGGAGATTGAGGGACGCCTTCTTGAGGGAATCTCTTCAACGAAACAGGGGGTGGGGTCAGCGGCCGCCCGTAAGATACTCGGAAGAAACGGCGCGCCGGGGTGGGGACCGGAGGTAAGGTTGGCCCGGGACATGGAAGCGCTAAAACCTTACATTGGCAATGTTGGTAAACGGGTGGAGGAAGCATTAGCTTGCGGCAAGAAAGTGATGTTGGAAGGCACTCAAGGAACTGAACTGAGTATCCATCACGGTTCTTATCCGCACGTTACTTCCCGAGAGACATCGGCGGCAGGTTGCCTGTCAGACTCTGGTATTCCTTATACAAGGTTGCGGCGCGTGACAGTTGTGGCCCGCACATATCCGATCCGCGTCGGTGGCGAGTCCGGCCCAATGGGTACTGAAATCACTTTTAGCGACATCGCACAACGCTCGGGCCTACCCGCTGATCAACTTGAAAAAGCAGAAATCGGAAGCGTATCTGGAAGACGTCGTCGTGTGGCAGAGTTTGACTGGGAGCGGATGAGACGCTCTGTTTACTGGAACGGTGCGACTGACATCGCGCTGACTTTTGTAGACTATCTAGGAGAGAGCAATCGTCATGCGGTAGATTTTAATGGTCTCAGCGGTGACGCTCGGAAATTCATCGCCGATGTTGAACGTGTATGTGGTGTGCCAGTTTCTTTGATCTCAAAGGACTTCGGGCGCAAGGGTCTAATTGACCGGAGAAACTGGAATGACTGAAGAAGAGCTAATCGAGACGTACCCGCGGCTTTATCACATGGCGCACGATGGTGCGTGGCCCGCAATCCAAGAACATGGTTTGCTTAGCGCTAGCGCTCTGCTTGACTTGTACGAAGTAGACGGTCAGCTACGCTTTTCCCTTGAATCGCAGAGACGTCCCGAATCTGTCGAACTACAACGCCGAGGCTTGAGGGGCGCGGTTATTAGAGACCAAAAGCCGATGCACGATCATCTACTGGCACGGTGCCTACAAGACGGCCTTACCCCAAGAGAGTGGTATGAGAGACTAAACTCGCGCAGTTTCTTTTGGTTATCTTCGGAACGGATTTGGCGGTTGCTAAGAGCCCGTGCGTACCGGAAACAGCCACAAACGGTCCTCACAATAGATACGGCAGGTTTAGTGGCCTCTCATCGCGAACGGATATGGCTTAGCCCGATAAACAGTGGTGCGACGCTGTTCAATCCTCAACCTAGAGGAAATCAAACGTTTCTAAGAGTGGCGGACTTCCCATTTCGGGAGAGATCAAAACGTCGAAAGGAAGACAACGTAGTGGAGCTAGTTGTTGATCACTCAGTACCGGATCTGGCAGTACATGTACTAGCTGTCCACCGCGTAAAGGATGACCAAGTCATCGGAGAGATATGGCGCTCCGAACGTGCACTTGCGACCGACCACCCCTAAAACGGCGTTACGCTAAGGCTCTCGCCTCGCTGGAAACTTCGCCTTCCTGAGAAGGTCGGCAACATGACTGGTTAGGCCTACACTGCCGACGATCAAGACGCCTTGACCGTCTGACATCTTAGTGAGCATATCACGTAAGGCTTCTAGGCCTTCTGCCGTTTTGAACTTTACCCAAGATGCGGCTTCACCCGGAACGATAATATCTGCCTCGGTAACGGTGGCACCGCAATGAAGCTGGACTATCCATACGACGTCGCCATCATGGACCCACTCAAACCGCACAGGTCCAAGTCGACTAGCGAGAACCGCGTATGTCGCTCGTACATTTTCGACCACATAGGCAGGGAGATCTTCAGGAGAATCCAGACCCAGCATAAAGCGATCGCCTTCTCCGCGTCTCCCTTCAACTATTATAGCATCCCTCGCTCCCGCAACTGCCGCGCCGGAGTATCTAGCTTTGACCGCAGACTGACATATTACTGACTGCAGCTGGCTTCCATCTGGATCTTCTTTCAACAGAAGCGCAAACGGATCTAGCCAGCCTTTCACCGTCGTATAGAGACCGGGTTGAGGCTCAAGTGGTGAAGTTCGGGTCCATACTTCGAACGAGCCTGTCTCCCTACCAAAACTGAACGGAGCCACGCGTCTACCCATAACAGTCGTCTTCGGAACAGGTAATCCAAGGCAATCTGCTACGAGAAGACCAAAAGCCTTGTCTCCAAGATGACGACTAAACCTATTTGGCCAACTTATCGCTGGCGCCAGAAAGCTCGGGTTGTCCCGCTCATACTCCCAAACGATCGTATGCCGTTGATGATAGCCACGGGGCTTGGGATGAATACTGAACTCAACCCTGGCGTTTGCGGCAAAACTCAGCTCAGGAGCAAAACCGTAAACAATCTCGAGCAGCTTCATCCCTAAGGAGAGAGGCAACGCGGCAACACCGGGCTTTTCTACGCACCTAGGCGTATCATCCGGGGAAAACTCGATTAGTTGTCCCTGTGCGACACCAGAGACACCACCATCTTTGACATCAATTGTTTCGTTGACAATTAAGTGCAACCGCTCAACTGACAATCTTTCTAGTTCGGTTATGACCTTGTCTACCGAACTCAAGCCGTAGATGAACTCTCTGCTTCGAGGACTTTCGGGCTCGTAGCTTCTAATATTCACCATTTGGTCCGAGCTTTTCGCTAGAAGGGCCACCACAGCTTCGCGAATATCTGGAAAACGGTAGTTCTCTTCGTATCCCGCTATCCTGCAATAGCTCTGGACAAGAGAGCCGTCCTCGGTCGGGCGAAAACTGACGAACTGTGCCACATTCGCGGTTGCAGCCAGCGAATTAAGAATTTCATCTTTGTGAAGTGGCATCGGTGTTCCCCGTCGGATCCATGGGCCGCTATTACAAAGCTAGAGCACAACAAACAACCCTTTTCGAGAGTAGGGTCACATGAGTACAGTTGGATAATAATGAACATTGAACGTGTGCAACACCCTAGCTGCATTAGCGCCCGTGATCGGTGACTGTAAAGAGCTATCGCTATATCCTTGCAAACATAACCCTCATCCATTACGACCGATATATCCAATCAGATATCTCGCTTGAGGGGCAGCAATCATGACATTCCACCGCCGCATCATTCTGAAAACCGCAGCATGGGCCATCGCCGCCGCGTGCCTTGCGGTATCCGTCCTTTCCTCCCCGGCGCTGGCCGCTGAGAAGGTCACTGTCTTTGCTGCGGCCAGCATGAAGAATGCGCTGGATGCGGCGAATGCCCAGTTCGCCAAGGAGAATGGCGATGAGGTGGTGGTGTCCTACGCGGCGAGTTCGGCGCTGGCGAAGCAGGTGGAGGCGGGTGCGCCGGCGGATGTTTTCATCTCGGCGGATCTGGCCTGGATGGATTATCTGGCGGGCAAGGGACTGATCAAGGCGGAGACGCGGAGCAATCTTCTGGGCAACCGCCTCGTTCTGGTTGCGCCTGCGGCAAATGCGAAGCCGGTGGAGATCAAGCCGGGGTTTGATCTTTCGGCTCTCGTCGGCAATGGCAAGCTTGCCATGGGGGCGGTGGATTCTGTGCCAGCGGGCAAATATGGCAAGGCGGCGCTGGAGAAGCTTGGGGTCTGGTCCGCCGTTTCCGGCAAGGTGGCGGGGGCGGAAAGCGTGCGCGCAGCGTTGCTGCTGGTCTCGCGCGGGGAAGCGCCCTATGGCATCGTCTACCAGACGGATGCGGCGGCTGATCCCGGCGTGAAGATCGTCGGCACCTTTCCGCAAGATTCGCATCCGCCGATCATCTATCCCGTCGCGACGCTGAAGGATGCCAAAAGCCCGGCAGCGGCGGCCTATCTGGAATTTCTGAGATCGGCCAAGGCAGCGCCCTTCTTCGAAGCCCAGGGTTTTACGGTTCTGAAGTGAGGTAAAAACGCAAGGGCTGAAACAGCGCGACAGGCTTTCGCAGCCGCATCATCGCGCAGTCTCTGATCGCGTGTGCGCCGAAACGCTGCCCGGCTTTGGCTGGAAGCGTGTCGCGATCTTTCAGATTCGCGCCCTATGCTCCAGGTCCTTGTTTTGTCGCATGTCGTGATCGCAAAACCGCTGCACAGTTTTGCGTGAACCATGCTTCAGACCGGACACCGGAACAAATCCTTAAAGCAAATCGCGCAAGGTTGCGCAGCGGTTTGCGAGAACGACAGGCGGTCGGATCGGAAGCGCCGGTGTCGCAAAAGTGGGGAAGCGGCGTTGCGCACCCCAGCGCTTAAGAACAGGAATGGCAGTTTGGACTGGTTATCGCTGAGTGCGGAGGAATGGACGGCGATACGGTTGAGCCTGTGGGTCTCGACCGTTGCCATGCTGGCAAGCCTTCCCTTCGGCATTGTGATTGCGCTGGCGCTGGCGCGCGGGCGGTTCTTCGGCAAGTCGCTGCTGAACGGCATCGTGCATCTGCCGCTGATCCTGCCGCCGGTCGTCACCGGCTTTCTGCTTTTGATCCTTTTTGGCCGCAAGGGGGTGATCGGCGCGTTTCTCGATCAGTATTTCGGCATCGTCTTTTCCTTCCGCTGGACGGGTGCAGCCCTTGCCTGCGCCATCATGGCCTTTCCGCTGATGGTGCGCTCCATCCGCCTGTCGATCGAGGCGGTGGATCGCAAGCTGGAGGAAGCGGCGGGAACGCTGGGGGCAAGCCCGCTCTGGGTGTTCCTGACGGTGACACTGCCGCTCACCCTTCCCGGCATCATTGCCGGCATGATTCTGGCCTTTGCCAAGGCGATGGGCGAGTTTGGCGCGACCATCACCTTCGTCTCCAACATTCCCGGCGAAACACAAACGCTCTCTGCCGCGATCTATAGCCTCACCCAGGTGCCGGGCGGAGATGCGGGCGCGATGCGCCTGACGCTGGTGGCGATCGTCATTTCCATGGTGGCGCTGCTGGCATCGGAGTTTCTGGCGCGCATGATCAGCAGAAGGGTGGCCGGGCAATGACGCTGTCCTTCTCCGCCCGCCACAGGCTGGGCAGCTTCACGCTGGATGCAGCCTTTAACGCCGACAAGGGCGTGACCGCACTTTTCGGCCGCTCCGGCTCCGGCAAGACCTCGGTAATGCGCATCATTGCCGGGCTGACAAAGCCGGATGAAGGGCGGATCGAACTGGATGGCACAGTGCTGGCCGATCGGCAAAAACGCATCTTCACGCCCGCGCATAAAAGGCGCTTTGGTTATGTGTTTCAGGAAGCGCGGCTTTTTCCGCATTTGAGCGTGGAGCAGAACCTGCATTATGGCCGCTGGTTTTCTGGTGCGGGTAGCGATTCGGCCGCCACGTCCCATGTGATCGAGATGCTCGGCATCGGCGCGCTGTTGCAGCGGCGGCCGGAAAAGCTCTCCGGTGGCGAAAAGCAGCGGGTGGCGATTGGCCGGGCGCTGCTCTCCTCCCCTCGCCTGCTGTTGATGGACGAGCCGCTGGCCGCCCTCGACGAGGCGCGCAAGGCCGAGATCATTCCCTATCTGGAGCGGCTGCGCGACGAGACGACCATCCCGATCCTCTATGTCAGCCATTCGGTCAGCGAAGTCTCGCGCCTGGCAGACCAGGTGGTGGTGATCAAGGATGGCCGGATCGATGCCGCTGGCCCGGCCTCGGATATCCTCTCCCAGCCCGCCTTCAGCACCTATCTGGAGCGGCGCGAAGCAGGCAGCATTCTCTCCGGCACGGTGGAGGCCTTCGATGCCGCCCATCGGCTCGCCACCGTTCGGCTGGGTCAAACCGCACTTCAGGTGCCCGCGCAAAGCGCTGAGCCCGGCAGGGCGGTGCGCGTGCATATTCCGGCACGAGACGTGATGCTGGCAACGGTGCGACCGGAGGGTTTGAGCGCGCTCAACATTCTCGAAGGCCACGTGACAAGCATTGCGCTGGCCGATGGCATGGCGCTGGTGCAGGTGGCCTGCCACGGCACGCTCATCCAGTCGCGGGTCACAAGCCTTTCCATCGAGCGGCTGTCGCTCAAAGCCGGAAGCCCGGTCTTCGCCATCGTCAAATCGGCGGCACTCGACCCTTATTGAATGGGCCCTATTGAGAGGGCGCATCCTGCGTCTTGCGATCGTCGGCTCCCCGGTTGGCCTCCAGCCAGTCGAGATCGGCCTGCAGCGTCTCGCGCAGACGCGCTTCCATGCCGCGAAAGCGCGCCAGCAACTCTTCGCCAAAAGGCGTCAGCCCCGCACCGCCACCCTGCTTGCCGCCGCGCTGCGATTCGATCACCGGCTCTTTGAACATGTGGTTCAGCGCATCCACCAGCAGCCAGGCACGGCGATAGGACATGTCCATGGCGCGTCCGGCCGCGGAGATGGAGCCGGTGGCGGCGATATGCTCCATCAGCTCGATCTTGCCGCGACCAAGCCGCTCGCCCGGCGGAAAATCCACCCGCAGCACGGGTTTGAGAGGCGGGCGCGATGGCGTGTCGCTCATGGCTGCGCGGCTCCGAAGCGATCCCGCCAGGACGGCTGCGCGCCCTCATGCGGAAGCGCGCTCGCCTCGAACACGCCGCGGGCAATGGCACGCGCCATGACAAGCGTGGCGAGATGGCAGAGTTCGGCAAAATCCGTTGGTTGGGTGAGCGCTTTTTTACCCGTCGCTGCGGCAAACACCGTGTCGCCATCGCTGGAAAGATGCGAAGGCAGCACGGCGCGCGCAAGCCCGTCATGCGCCATAATCGAAAGACGATGCGCCTGCGCCTTGGTCAGCACCGCATCCGTGACCACGGCGCCAATAGTTGTGGCCGTCAGCGTTACGCCCTTGATGCGCAGCGCCGTATCGGCTTGCGTGAACTGTGCTGGTAAGCCATGCCCGCCAAATTCGCCATCGCGCTCGTAGGGGGCGGACCAGAAGTTCTGCGTGGTGCCAACCGTTGCCGAGCCCAAGGCATTGACCGCGACGATCGCTGCAATCGTAATGCCGGTGGAGGTCTTGGCACTGGCAGAGCCCAGCCCGCCCTTCACCGTCGCGGTCGTGGCACCCGTTCCGGCCCCCACGGTGCCGAGCGCAAAGGGCGCGTGCGAGGCAGCCTTGAAAGCCTCATACCCCATGTCGCGATAGGGCGAATGCAGCCCCCAATCCTTGTTGCCGCCATTCAAAAGATCCATCAGGATCGCCTGCGGCACGATCGGCACGCGGGTATTGCCCACCGGAAAACCGCGCCCGGCTTGGCGCAACCCCGCCTGCACCCCACCTGCCGCATCCAGCCCAAAGGCCGATCCACCGGACAGCACGAAGGCATCCACCGCCTCCACCGTCATGGATGGATCGAGAAGGGCCGTATCGCGCCCACCCGGCGCGCCGCCCAGAACCGAGCCGGAGGCAATCGCCGGTTCATCGAAAACAATGGCCGTCACGCCGGAGCCAAGGGTGAGATCGGTGGCATGGCCCACCGCAACACCGTCAATATCGGTCAGCAGATTATGCAAAGGCGGCATTCCTTCTGTTGTCATGCCGGTATCCCGCTGTGGGGATGTGTTGTCAATGTGGGCTTAGGGGGTCGTGGGACGACGTGAACTCCGGTTCGCCTTTGGGAGGATGGTCTCTCCGTCACCACTCTTCGGCTCTTTCAGTGTCCGCCGAGACGGACCGCACCCCCCTCTGCCCTGCCGGGCATCTCCCCCTCAAGGGGGGAGATCGAACTGTCGCACCGTCTCGCCCAAAACTCCGGTGGGATAGGACATGCGGAGGGCGCCGCTTGCCGATCTCCCCCCTTGAGGGGGAGATGCCCGGCAGGGCAGAGGGGGGTATGCGGCAGATCCAAACCAGAACTTTAAACCGGACAGCCGTGGATCAAGTTCAGGAGGACCAAGTGTGGATGGACGCGTTCACCCCAAAATAGCCTCACGAAAACACCGCCGTCCCAATCACCGGCGTGGACGGCACCGCCATATCACGCGGCTCCAGCATGCCGGAAAGATAGGCCTCACGCCCTGCCGTGACGGCTTTCGCAAAGGCGCCCGCCATGATCACCGGGTTGCCGGCACCGGCGACGGCCGTGTTTAGCAGCACGGCGTCATAGCCAAGCTCCATCACCGTTGCCGCATGCGATGGGCGGCCAAGGCCGGCGTCGACGATCATCGGAACATCGGGAAAATGCGCCCGCATGGATTTGAGTGCCACGAGGTTCAGCGGTCCCATGGCGCTGCCGATCGGTGCGCACCAGGGCATCAGCACCTTGCAGCCCGCATCGATCAGCCGTTCCGCCACCACCAGATCGTCGGTTGTGTAGGGGAACACTTCGAACCCCTCGTCTGAGAGAATGCGCGCCGCTTCCACCAGCGCGAAGACATCCGGCTGGAGTGTGTCGTGATGGCCGATCACCTCCAGCTTGATCCAGTTGGTCTTGAAGACTTCGCGCGCCATCTTCGCCGTCAGCACCGCTTCCTTGGCGGTATGGCAGCCCGCCGTATTGGGCAGGATGAGCCGGTCGAGTTCGCGGATCAGCTCGAAGAACTGCCCGCCCTTTTTGCCGCCTGCCGTTTCACGCCGCAGCGAAATGGTCAGGATGTCGGTCCTGCTGGCGCGAACCGCATCCGCCAGAACGGCGGGCGACGGATAACGCGCAGTACCCAGCAGCAACCGCGAGCTGACATCGCGATCATACAATCGAAACATGGTTCATCCTCCCTGCATCGGGGAAAGGATTTCGATCCGGTCGGAATCCTTTAAGCGAAATTGCGGGCGATCCTCAGCATGGACGAGATCGCCATTGACGGCCGTCGCCAGCCAGTCGCCCTCGTAGTCAAGGGCGAACAGAAGTTCTGACAGCGTGGCGGCGGAAAGATCATGCACTTCGCCGTTGACGTGGATCCGCATGGTACACCTCCTTGTGTTCGATGAAATCGGCAGCCTGGCGCGCCATGGCAGGCGAGAGCAGGAAGCCGTGCCGGTGCGCACCATTGATGAAGAGCGTCTTGCCCTCCTGAACGATGCGCGGAAGATTGTCGGGAAAGGCAGGCCGGATGCCGGTACCGCTTTCGATGATCTGCGCTTCGCCGAAAGAGGGGTGCAGCGCGTAAGCGGCATTCAAGAACTCCATCATCGAGCGGGCGGAAATCGGCCCCGCCTCCTCTGTTTCGATCATCGTCGCGCCCAGCATGAAGCGCCCCGGTTCACGCGGGACGATGTAGAGCGGGATGCGCGGATGCAGGAGCCGCACCGGGCGCAACAGCGAAACCTCGTGCGTGACGAGATAGAGCATTTCGCCGCGCACGCCCCGAAGCCCTGAGAGCGAGCCAACTCTCGTATGGCCGGTGCAATCGACGATGCGATCGAAGCCGCCTTCGTTGATGGCCTCGCCGCCCAGATGAAAGACCACGCCATTTTCCACCAGACGCAGATGCAGCGCCGTCATCGCCAGCCGCGGATCGAGATGACCTTCGCCCTCGAAGAACAGCCCATGGCGGAAGCGTCCGGCAAGGTCCGGCTCGAGTGCTGCAATCTCATCCTCATCCACCAGGCGGTAGCCGCTGGTGCGCGAGGCAAAGCGCAAGAGTTCCGCCCTGTCCCGTGCTGGCGCCACCACCAGCGTGCCATGGCGCGAGATGAGGCCGGGTGTGGCCTCCTCCCACCAGTCGAGCGCCGCCTGGCCGAGGTCGAGCACCGCCTGTTCGGCGCTCTCCCTTTCGCACCAGGGCGCCAGCATGCCGCCGGCAAACCAGGATGCGCCGCGGCCGATCTCAAGCGCGGTATCGAACACCGTCACCGCAAGACCGCGCCGCGTCAGCTCAAGGGCAGCCGTCAGACCGGCAACGCCTGCCCCTTTGATGAGAATGCGCATCTCATTCACCGGGAACCGGCTTTTCCAGCGGCATGTAGAGATCGCCACCCTGACGGAATTTCTCCGCCATCGCCTCTAGCCCCTCCTTCTGGGCTTCCGCGCGGATATCGTGGGAAATGCGCATGGAGCAGAATTTCGGCCCGCACATGGAGCAGAAATGCGCGACCTTGTGCGCTTCCTTCGGCAGCGTCTCATCGTGATAGGAGCGCGCCGTTTCCGGATCGAGCGACAGGTTGAACTGATCCTCCCAGCGGAATTCGAAGCGGGCGCGCGACAAAGCATCGTCCCGCAACTGCGCTGCCGGATGGCCCTTGGCAAGATCGGCGGCATGCGCCGCGATCTTGTAGGTGATGACACCGACCTTCACGTCGTTGCGATCCGGTAGACCCAGATGCTCCTTCGGCGTGACATAGCAGAGCATCGCCGTACCGAACCAGCCGATCATCGCCGCACCGATGCCGGACGTGATGTGGTCGTAACCGGGTGCGATGTCGGTCGTCAGCGGTCCAAGCGTGTAGAAGGGCGCCTCGCCGCAGGTCTTCAGCTGCTTGTCCATGTTTTCCTTGATCTTGTGCATCGGCACATGGCCGGGGCCCTCGATCATCACCTGGCAATCCTTGGCCCAGGCGATCTGGGTCAACTCGCCCAGCGTCTCCAGCTCGGCAAACTGCGCGGCATCATTGGCGTCTGCAATCGAGCCCGGACGCAGGCCATCCCCGAGTGAAAACGACACGTCATAAGCCCGACAAATGTCGCAGATCTCGTCGAAATGCTCGTAGAGGAAGCTTTCCTTGTGGTGATGCAGACACCACTTGGCCATGATCGACCCGCCGCGCGAGACAATGCCGGTCACGCGATTGACGGTCAGCGGAATGTAATGCAGGCGCACGCCGGCGTGGATGGTGAAGTAATCCACGCCCTGTTCCGCCTGCTCGATCAGCGTATCGCGAAACACCTCCCAGGTTAGATCCTCGGCAATGCCATTGACCTTCTCCAGAGCCTGATAGAGCGGCACCGTGCCGATCGGCACCGGCGAATTGCGGATGATCCATTCGCGGATATTGTGAATGTTGCGCCCGGTGGAGAGATCCATCACCGTATCGGCACCCCAGCGCGTGGCCCAGACCATCTTCTCCACCTCTTCCGCCATGGAGGAGGTGACGGCGGAATTGCCGATATTGGCGTTGATCTTGACCAGAAAATTCCGCCCGATGATCATCGGCTCGGCTTCCGGGTGGTTGATGTTGGAGGGGATGATGGCGCGACCGGAAGCCACTTCCTGGCGGACGAATTCCGGCGTCACATGATCTGGAATATGCGCGCCGAAGCTTTCACCATCGCGCACAAGCTTGTCCTGCGCCGCCTCGCGTCCGAGGTTTTCGCGGATGGCGATATATTCCATCTCCGGTGTGATGATGCCCGCCCGCGCATAGGCCAGCTGGGTGACGGCCTTTCCATCCTTGGCCCGCAGCGGTTGGTTGCGCACCGGAAATTCCGGCGTCAGTCGCTCGCCGGTGGCAAAGCCATTGTCTTCCGGCTTCACATGCCGGCCCTCATAGGCTTCGACATCGCCACGCGCCAGAACCCATTCCTGGCGATGACGCGGCAGACCGGCATCGATGTTCACAAGATGCGTCGGATCGGTATAGGGACCGGAGGCATCATAGACGGTCACCGGCGGTTCGCCGGCGGTGGGATGGACCGCAATTTCGCGCATCGGCACGCGGATATGCGGGTGAAGAACGCCCGGCTTGTGCACCTTGGTGGAGGCCGGCAACGGACCGGTGGTAACGGTTGGGGTGAGATTTTTAGCGGCAATGTTCATCGTGAGGCTCCAAAGCAAAACAGTGGAGACCCAGTTCGAGCATGAAGACGAAAAGCGCGGGATAGGAATGATGACGGTTCCCCGGCGTTGAGCCGGTTCTGCCAGAATGCCCGCGTTTGCACCGTCCCTACGCCAGTATGAACTGGATCAGGTTCAACGGGTCACTGCGCGCTCTAGCAGTATCTCAGCCCCTTGCCGGGACCCCCCTGGTGAATGCCGCAATCAAAAACCTCATGGCGCCGATTGTCAAGCTGGCAGCTGGTTGCGCCAAAAGAGGGCGGTGCGGAAACCACAATTGCGTTGGGCGCCAAGCAATATCACCGGAAATTAACCGCACCACTTATGACAATGTTATGTTTTTAAATGTAACTCAGAAGTTACGCGATAATGGCTCCAGTTAAAGGGAGATACTTGGGATGAATTCTACTATCCGTGACGTGCTGGCAAAATTCGGTCAGCTTCCCGTTTCCGTCGACACGCTTGCCGACGATGCCGATCTTTATGCCGCGGGCCTGTCCTCCTTCGCCTCCGTGCAGCTGATGCTGGGCCTGGAAGAGGCCTTCGACATCGAGTTTCCCGACAGCATGCTGAACCGCAAATCCTTTGCCAGCATCGCCGCCATCGAAACCACGGTCAAAGCCATTCTCGACGGGAAAGAGGCTGCCTGATGAACCTCGCGCTCGCGCCTCACCGTGAAGCACTGAGCGCCCGGGCGGCGCGGGTGGCGGCGATTGCCGCAAAACATGCCGATGCGGTGGATACCGAAGGCCGCTTCCCGAAAGAGGCCGTCGACGCGCTTCGCGAGGAAAAGCTGCTCGGCATCCAGGTCCCGGTTCACATGGGCGGCGAAGGCGCCACCATGCTGGAGCTTGCCGATATCTGCTCCATTCTGGGCCAGGCCTGTTCGGCCACCGCAATGATCTACGCCATGCACCACATCAAGGCCTCGAGCCTTGTGGAGCACGGCGAAGAAAGCCAATGGCACAGCGCCTTCATGCGCCGCCTGGCAAACGAACAATTGCTGCTGGCCTCCGCCACCACCGAAGGCGGCATTGGCGGCAATCTCCGCAATTCCATCTGCGCCATCGAGGTGGATGGTGACATCTGCCGCCTGGAAAAGGACGCGACCGTCATTTCCTATGGCAGCGAAGCCGATGCCATTCTCATCACCTCGCGCAGCAACAAGGATGCCGCTCCCTCCGATCAGGTGATGACGGTATTTCTGAAAGACCAGTATAGCCTTGAGCGCACCCATGTCTGGGATACGCTCGGCATGCGCGGCACCTGCTCCGACGGTTTCCTGTTCAAGGGCGAGGCCCCGGCCGAACAGATTTTCCCCAAGCCTTTTGCTGAAATTGCAGCCCAATCCATGCTCGCCACCTCGCACCTTCTGTGGAGCGGCGTGTGGTACGGCATCGCCTCTGACGCGGTGGCACGGGCGCAAAGCTTCGTGCGCGCCGCCGCCCGCAAATCGCCAGGGTCCGCTCCCCCAGGCGCACTGCGACTGGCCGAAGTGTCGAACAAGCTGCAGATCGTCAAATCCAACGTGATTGCCGGCATCAAGGCCTATGACGAGACCAGATCCGACCCGGACAAGCTGATGTCGATGGGCTTTGCCATTGCCATGAACAACGTCAAGATCTGCTCGTCCGAGACCATTCTGGAAATCATCGACCATGCCATGCTGATCTGCGGCATCATGGGCTACAAGAACGGCACGCCCTATAGCCTTGGCCGTCATCTGCGTGACGCGCATTCTGCCCGGCTGATGATTTCCAACGACAGAATCCTGAGCAATTCCGCCAATCTCCTGCTGGTTCAAAAGCAGGATACGAGCCTTCTGAGGTAGGACCATGGACGCACAAACATCTTTCCTCGACAGGCTCTTCGACAAGGGTTTGCTCATCGATACCGGCGTGGACGGTCTCTATGGCCGAAGCGGTCAGTTCGAAGACGTGATCACCGGTCTCGAAAGACTGGTCAGCAAGGTGGGGGCCGGCGATAAGGCCGAAGCGATCCGCTTTCCGCCCGGCATCAATCGCGCCTATTTCGAAAAAAGCGGCTACATGAAGAGCTTCCCGCAGCTTGCCGGTACCGTCCATTCCTTCTGCGGCTGCGAACTCGACCACGTCAACCTGTTGAAGACAATGGATGAGGGCGACGACTGGGCGAAAGACCAGAAGATCACCAATATCGTGCTCACACCGGCCGCCTGCTATCCGCTCTATCCGACCATTGCCAAGCGCGGCAATCTGCCCGATGGCGGCGGTCTCTACGACATCCAGTCCTACTGCTTCCGCCACGAACCTTCGAAAGACCCGGCGCGTCAGCAGCTTTTCCGCATGCGCGAATATGTCCGCATGGGCACCGAAAGCGACGTCACCGATTTCCGCCAGCTGTGGATGGATCGCGGCGTGGCAATGATGGAAGGCATCGGCCTCGACGTGAAGCTCGATATCGCCAACGATCCCTTCTTCGGACGCGCAGGCCGGATGCTGGCCAACAACCAGCGTGACCAGAACCTGAAGTTCGAACTGCTGATCCCGGTCACGTCGACGACCAACCTCACCGCCTGCATGAGCTTCAACTACCACCAGGATGCCTTCGGCGCTAAATGGGGCTTGAACCTGGCGGACGGCTCTGTCGCCCACACCGCCTGCGTCGGTTTCGGCCTGGAGCGACTGGCGCTCGCCCTCCTTGCCAAGCACGGACTGGATGTCGATCAATGGCCGCAGTCGGTTCGCGACACGCTGTGGAACTGAGGCCTAAGAGGTACGCATGACGGCAATTTTTCCGGCCCTGAGCCCTGAGAGCCATGTCCCTCACCTGCTCCACGCATCCGACAGGATGTGGCCGGAAACCAATTGCTTTGTCGATCTATGGATCGAGCTTGTGGCCTCGTGCGGCCTGCCGCCGGAAGCTATGTTCGGCTTTACCCTGACGCAGGATTTCGAGGGCGACCACTTCACCTTCTTCAAGATGCCGCTCGAAGATCTAGAAGCGCTCTACGGCATCCGCTCGACCGAGCTTGCGATCTTCGACGATGTCGAAACCCATATCGAAACGCAGCTGAAGCGCGGCCGCATTTCCCTGATCGAGGTGGACAGCTTCTATCTGCCGGATACGCATGGGGTCGGCTACCGAAACGATCACGGCAAGACGACGATTGCCATCAACCGCATCGATCGCGACAATCTCAAGCTCGAATACTTCCACAACGCCGGCTATTTCGCGCTGGAAGGCGAGGACTATGCCGGCGTGTTCCACCACCATCTGAAAGAGGGCGAACCGCCCTTCCTGCCCTATGCGGAATTCGCCAAATTCCCGGAAAAGCCAGTCCCCGAAGAGCGCCGCCGCGCGGTTGCAGAGCGGCTGCTGGTGCAGCATTTCTCCAGACGACCGGCGGAAAATCCTATCCGGGCCTTCTCGCAGGTCTTCCCGGCACAGGTGGAAAAGGTTGCCGACCGGCCCTTCGGCTTCTTCCACAAATATGCCTTCAACACGCTGCGCCAGCTCGGCGCCAATTTCGAACTCGCGGCCAGCCACCTGCAATGGCTTGCCGGACCACAGGCTTTCGATGACGCAGCCGCCGAGGCGCTGAAGATCGCCGAAGTGGCAAAGACGGTGCAGTTCCAGCTGGCACGCGCCGTGGCGCGCCGCAAATTCGAGCCGCTCGCCACCGCTCTTAATCCCGCGGCTGACGCCTGGGATGCGCTGATGGCCAAGCTCAATTCCCATCTCGATGCCGGCAGCGAGGCCGCGTGAGCGCGAGCCTTCGACATGACGCCCTCCCCGGCCAATGGCTGACGGAGGGTTGGACGCTGACATTGACGCAAGCCGGCGCCTGCGAGCGCCCATCCGACATCCCGGCAGATTCGGAAAGCTTCGCAGCACCAGTTCCCGGCACCGTCGCCGAGGCGCTGGAGAAGGCGAGCAGGTTCGACCGCTTCGATCCGAAGCCGCTCAACCACCTCGATGCCTGGTACCGACTGGCACTCGAAACCGCAGAACCGCAGAGCGCGACGGTGCATTTCGATGGCCTTGCGACCATCGCCGACATCTATCTGAACGACGAGCCTATCGCGCACTCCGCCAGCATGTTCGAGGCGCTGGAGGTTGGCGTCACGTTTTCCGGCGCGGACGAGCTGGCGATCTGCTTTCGCGCCCTGAAACCCCATCTGGAAAAGACCGGCCCCCGCGCCCGCTGGCGTCCGCAGATGATGTCGACGCAGGGGCTTCGGCTGATCCGCACGACGGCGCTGGGTTACATGCCCGGCTGGTGCCCGGAGATCCATGCGAGCGGACCATGGCGGCCGATCCGGCTGGTGCGCGACGGCGACGCGGATTTCGACCTCACCTTTTTCGCCACCGAATTGACAGAAGATGGCGTTGGCATCCTCCGTGTCAGCGTTGAAGCGCTGTCCTCGTCCGTTGTCGAGATCGGTTGTGGGGATCGCTGGCAGACGCTTGAGTCCGTTTCAGACGGTCTTTTCTCAGCCGAGCTGCGCCTTCCGGCCATAGAGCCCTGGTGGCCCGCCACCCATGGCACGCCGACGCTGCACGAGGTTCACCTTCGCGTTGACGGCAAGACCCATCCGCTCGGCAAAACCGGCTTCCGCCGCATCGAGATCGATCATGGCACCGATGGCAAAGGCTTTGGCCTGACGATCAACGGCGTCGCCATCTTCTGCCGGGGCGCCGTCTGGTCCAATGCCGATATCGTCCGGCTTCCCGGCGCCAAAGAGGACTACGCACCCTGGCTGCACCTTGCCGCAGAGGCCGGCATGAACATGATCCGCATTGGCGGAACCATGGCCTATGAGACCAGAGACTTCTTTAGCCTTTGCGATGAACTCGGCCTGATGGTCTGGCAGGACATGATGCTCGCCAATTTCGATTACCCGGCGAAAGATGAAGGCTTCGTTGCCCATATCGAGAAGGAAACGGCGGACCTTCTGGCGAATGCGGCGCTCTCTCCCTCGCTGACCGTGGTCTGCGGGGGCAGCGAAATGTACCAGCAGGGCGCGATGATGGGCCTCGGCGAAGCCTTCTGGAAAGGGCCGCTGACCGAAGAGATGTTGCCGCGCCTCATCAAAGCGCGTCGCTCCGACATCGCCTATGTCCCGAACTCACCCTTTGGCGGCGCACAGCCCTTCTTCACCGACGAGAAGGTCGGCCACTATTACGGCGTGGGCGCCTATTGCCGCCCGCTGGACGATGCGCGGCGCGCCGATGTGCGCTTTGCCGGCGAGTGTCTTGCCTTTGCCAATGTGCCGCAGCAGAAGACGCTTGATCGGCACCTGCCTGTTCCCGCCGTTCATCACCCGGTGTGGAAATCCCGCGTGCCGCGCGATCGCGGCGCATCCTGGGATTTCGAGGATGTTCGGGATCATTATCTGAACCTCCTCTATGATCTCGACCCGTTGCGGACGCGGCGCGAGGATGGCGAGCGCTATCTCGACCTCTCGCGTGCCGCGGTTGCCGAGGTGATGGAAACGACCTATGGCGAATGGCGGCGCAACGGCTCCTCCTGCCAGGGCGCCATGGTGCTGACCCTTCAGGATCTCGTGCCGGGTGCCGGCTGGGGCGTGATCGATTCCACCGGCGAGCCGAAGTCGGCCTGGTATGGGCTGAAGCGCGCCTTTCGGCCCGTGCAGCTGATCCTGACAGACGAAGGCACCAACGGACTTGCCGTCCATCTCGTCAACGAGACGGCGGAAACGCGCGGCCTCATTGTCGACCTCGCCTGCCTGCGCGATGGCCTGCAGCCTGTCGTTCGAGGCCAGAAGCAACTCGAACTTGCACCGCGATCCAAGGCAAGCCTTGCCGCCACCGATTGTTTTGGCGCCTTCTTCGATACCACCTATGCCTATCGATTTGGCCCGCCCGCCCATGATGTGACGATTGCCAGCCTGAAGGACGCCGTGACGGGAGAGCTGATTGCTGAAGCCTTCCATTTTCCGCGCGGCCGCGCCGCCGCGATGCATCCTGCGACGCTGACAGCGACGACGGAGCAGAAGGACGGCCGCTGGTTCCTGACGGTGACCACGGACCGGTTCGCGCAGTCGATCAGTATCAGCGCCGAAGGTTTCCGCCCGGCCGATGACTGGTTTCATCTCGCACCGGCAGAGGCCAGGACCATCGAGCTGATCGCAGACGAGAATGCACTCGCCGAGCCCCATGGCGAGATCCGGTCGCTTGGGTCACGTCAGCATTTTCGCTATTGATAAAAAATGTTTCGGTTTTCCGGCCAATGTTGTAGTGGAGCGACTTGTTTCACTGGTAGGTGAACCACCATATCCCTTACCCGTTTAAGCGCTCCCTTATCCCTCCGGAGCCGCTTTGACGCGCGCATGAACATCCATTACCTTCCACTTTATCCGGCACGGCATAGAAGTCCTCGATGGAAAAAAGTCTGACGCGTTACATCTGGACGCACACCAGGAATCAGCAGCTTTTCATTCTGCTGATCGTGGCGCTGTCGATGATCCCCTACTTCCTGGCCTTCGATCTACCCAAGCAGATCGTCAACGGCCCGATCCAGGGCGATGGCTTCGAAGGCGCCAACGCCACCCAGCTCTTCATGCATCTGACGCTGAGTATACCCTATTACGGCACCGTCACGCTGTTTCCGGGCATCGAGCTGAACCGCATGGCGACGCTGATGGGGCTCAGCCTCACCTTCCTGGCGCTTGTCATCGTCAACGGCCTCTTCAAATATTACATCAACACCTATAAGGGCCGGCTTGGCGAGCGGCTACTGCGCCGCATCCGCTTCCAGCTGATCGACCGGGTCCTGCGCTTTCCGCCCACGCATTTCAAGCGCGTCAAGGGCGCGGAAATCTCCAGCATGATCAAGGACGAGGTGGAGCCGCTCGGCGGCTTTACCGGTGACGCCTTCGTGCAGC
Organism: Agrobacterium sp. 22094; assembly: GCF_052046015.1. Taxonomy (NCBI): domain Bacteria; kingdom Pseudomonadati; phylum Pseudomonadota; class Alphaproteobacteria; order Hyphomicrobiales; family Rhizobiaceae; genus Agrobacterium; species Agrobacterium sp. 22094. Next base: position 34,326 of record NZ_JBQEPX010000005.1, read on the forward strand.
CGGCGCTGCTTGGCGGCCAGGCGCTGTCGGCACTCTTCTTCATTCTGGTGCAGAATTTCTGGCTCGGCATGATTGCCGCCTTCATGGCTGCCATCCAGGTCGGCATCATCCCGAAAATGCGCCGTCGCCTGATCGAGCTTGGCCGTCAAAGACAGCTGACCGCGCGCGAGCTTGCCGGTCGCATCGGCGAAATGGTCGATGGCATCGGCACGATCCATGCCTATGACACATCGAATTTCGAACGTGCCGATGCCGGCCAGCGCCTCGGCCAGATCTTCAAGATCCGCTACGACCTTTATCAGTGGAAGTTTCTGGTCAAATTCATCAACAACTTCCTGGCGCAGCTGACGCCGTTCTTCTTCTACGCGGTAGGCGGTTATCTGACGCTGCGCGGCAGTCTCGACGTCGGTCAGCTGGTTGCCGTCATCAATGCCTACAAGGAACTGCCCGGCCCGTTGAAAGAGCTGATCGACTGGGATCAGGCCCGTCAGGACGTGCAGGTGAAGTACGAACAGGTCTTCGAACAGTTCGATTCGCCAAGCATGATCGACCCGAAGATCCAGGATCTGGCGCCGGCAGCGGCCGCCGCGATCACCGGCCCTATCGTCATTTCGGCGCTTTCGCTGGATGATGATAGCGGCACGCGGCTGCTCGATCAGGCAACGCTCACCATCAATCCCGGCGAAACCGTCGCGATCGTCGGCAGCGCCGGTGCCGAGGCGCTGGCCGATGCTCTGGGACGCACGCTCTGGCCGAGCTCTGGCAAGATTTCCATCGGCGATACCGACTTCCACGATCTGCCCGAATCCGTCACCGGACGGCGCATTTCCTATGTCTCCGCCGACAGCTACTTCTTCCATGCCAGCCTGAAGGACAATCTTCTCTATGGCCTGAAGCACGCGCCGCTCAAACCCCGGCAATATGAGGGGACCGAGCTCGAGCATCGCAAGTGGGAAATCCGCGAAGCCAAGCTTGCCGAAAATCCGGACATGGATCTCAACGGTGACTGGATCGATTACCAGTCCAGCCCCGCGGGAAGCGAGGATCCCGAACACTTCCTCAAATCCATGCTTGCGGTTCTCGACACGGTTCAGCTTTCGTCCGATGTGCTGGAATTTGCCCTGCGCTCCTCCATCGACCCGCTGACCGATCTGCATCTGGCAGCGCGGATCGTTGAACTGCGTCGCGCGCTGCGCAGCGAACTGGAACGCGAGAACCTCTCCGGCCTCATCGTCCCCTTCGAGCCGGACAGCTACAACACCGAGGCGACAGTGGGCGAGAACATTCTGTTCGGAACCATGCGCGACGCCCAGACCGGCAGCAGCAAGATCATCGAAAGCAAGTATTTCCTGTCCTTGATGCGCGGCACCGGCCTCTCTCATACGCTCTTCGACATGGGCTACACGATTGCCGAAAACATCGTCGAAATCTTCTCCGACCTGCCGCCGGATCACCCGCTTTATCAGCAACTGACCTTCATGACGGCGGAAGACATTCCGAACTATCAGCAGATGCTGCAGCGCCTGCAAGGCAAGCAGTATGACGACGCGAGCGAGGCTGACCGCCGCGCCATGATCCGCCTCAGCTTCTTCTACGTTGAGCCAAGACAGCGTTTTGGTCTGTTGACGCCGGAGGTGATGAAGCGGATCGTCGAAGTGCGCCACATGTTCCATGAGAAGCTGCCAGAAGACCTTCGCGACGTGATCGAGCCATACGATCCGGATCAATATGCCGCCTCGACCAGCCTGCTCGACAACATCCTCTTCGGCAAGGTCAGCCACCGTTACACCGATGCCTCGCGCCGTATCACCCGGATCGTGGCCGATGCCATGCGCAAGCAGGGCGTTTACGAGCGTGTTCTGGCCGTGGGGCTGGACTTCAATCTCGGTGCGGGCGGCAAGCGGCTAGGCCCGTTGCAGCGCCAGAAGCTCAATCTCGCGCGCGCCCTGATGCGCCGCTCGGATTACTATGTGCTCAACCGTCCGCTACCGGGCCTCGATCATCGCCTACAGCAGGAGATCGTCGACAACGTCATCGCCTTCTTAAGGAGAGATGGCGCAAATCCGGCAGTCTTGTGGGTCTTGTCGAACCCGTCGCTTTCCAAGATGTTCGATAGGGTTATCGTTATTAACCACGGTACAATTGTCGCAGACGGATCATACGAGACTCTTATGCAAGAAAACGGTACATTCAAGGAAATGATCGCGGCCTGATACATTGAAGGCGCCCGACAGGAACACGAACCAGGACAAGGCTATGCTTTTCAAAGATGAAATTCAGATGCTGAAACGCGTTCCCTTCTTTAGCGAGATGGAACCGTCGAAACTCAAGTTGCTTGCTTTTGCTTCGGACCGCGTTTCCTATCTTGCAGGAGACGAGCTATTCCGGCAGGGCGATATTGGCGATAGCGCCTATGTGCTTCTGACCGGCAAGGTGGATGTTCTGATCGATTCTCCGTCGGGCCAGATCAAGCTGACGGAAATGAGCGGCAACGCCATCGTCGGCGAGATCGCCATTCTTTGCGACAGTGTCAGAACCGCGACCGTGAAAGCCTCGACGCCGGTGGAGGCGCTGCGCATCGGCAAGGAGCAGTTCTTCAAGCTGATGTCGGACTTCCCCGAGATCACCATCAAGGTCATGCGTGTTCTCGCCGAGCGTCTGACGCAGACGACGACGGAACTGAGCAAGGCTCGCGCGCATTCAAGCGTTTGATAATATATTCTTCCAGACTGCGGCGCTTTAAGGAAAAAATAAAAGTGGTGCTGCAGTCATAAAACTGAAATGCTGCATGGAGTAGGCACGCGCCAGTTGTTGGCGAAGAGAAAACGGGACCCTACGGAGGAAGCGTTGAGACGGGTTGCCGTGGCAGGTTGGGGTATATGATGGTGTTGAATTCCGACGGAGACCGTCGGGGCAATAGACAGGAATTCCGGGTCAAGATCTGGGGAGCGAGAGGGACGCTTCCTGTATCGGGAGAAAAATTCCACAAATATGGCGGCAACACGATCTGCATCGAGGTTCGATGCGGCGAGCATATCCTGCTCTTTGACGCAGGCTCTGGTCTTCATCCGGCCGGTCTGGCGCTGAGGGCCGAAGGTGCCGGCAGCGTCGACATGTTCTTCTCCCATTGCCACTACGACCACATTGTCGGCTTCCCCTATTTCAAACCATTCTTCAAGCGCGAGAACGACGTTCGCATCTGGTCCGGCCATCTGGCAGGCCAGAAGACCACCCGCGACATGCTGCGCGAATTCATGAGCCCGCCCTGGTTTCCCGCACCACTCGACATTTGCTGCGCCCATATCGATACCCGCGATTTTACCGCCGAAGACACGCTCTCGGTCCATCCGGACCTGTCGATCCGCACCGGTATGCTCACCCATCCGGGCAACGCCATCGGCTACCGCATCGACTGGCAGGGCAAGAGCCTTGCCATCATCACCGATACCGAGCATGAGCCGGGCAAGCTCGACAAGGCCGTGCTGAAGCTCATCGACGATGTCGATCTCTTTCTCTATGACGCAAGCTTCACCGACGCGGAAATGGAGCTTTACAAGGGTTACGGCCATTCCTCTTGGCAGCAGGGGATCAAGCTTGCCAAACATGCCAACGCAAAATCGGTCGGCTTCATTCACCACGCTCCCTTCCGCACGGATGATGAACTCGACCAGATCGACGAGGATGCGAAGAAGGAATTTGCCGGCGCCTTTGCAGCCTATGACGGGCAGACGATCGAGCTTTAGGTCCTTGTTGTATCGCATGTCTTTGTCGCAAAACCGCTTCACAGTTTTGCGTGGACCATGCTTTAGACCGGCGGCTGCCTCGAATAAGACTAAAAAACATTATCTCCGTGAGGCTCAGGATTCGTCTTGAGCAGGCAACGACAGCCGGTGTATCGGCAGGTCACGACAAAAGCGTGCTCCTGCGGACCGCGACAGACGACGATTATTTGAATATCCATTTGTATTGAACGAGATTTGAGGTCGGGATTGGCGCAATACGTGACAGAGACCTCTTTGCGGCGAGCGCGATTGCTCTCAGGTCTCGTCATGCTGGCCTTCGTCGCCTGTCACCTCTTCAACCACGCGCTTGCACTGATTTCCATCGATACGGCTGAATATGGCAGAGGCTGGTTCAGTCTCATCTGGCTGAACCCGATCAGCAGCGTCATCTTCTACGGCTCGGTCGTCGTTCACCTCTTCCTCGTGCTGCGCTCCATCTACCTGCTGCGATCGCTGCAGATGCCGTGGCGCGAAGCGCTGCAAATCCTGCTCGGCTTGGCGATCCCCTTCCTCATCATCGACCATGCCGCCGGCATCCGCTTCTCACGCATGCTCTTCGGCATCGATGAGGGCTATGACGTCGTCATCCGCCGGTTCTGGATTATCTCACCCTATCTCGGCCTTCGCCAGAGCATTGCGCTGGTGCTGATCTGGGCGCATGGCTGTCTCGGCGTCTATTTCTGGCTGCGCTACCGAAGCTGGTACCGGCAGGTAGCGCCGTATCTCCTAATGTTCGCGGTCCTGCTGCCCATCATGGCGTTACTGGGTTTCAGCGATGCCGGGCGGCAGATGGAGATGGACCTTCCCGCCGATCATCCCCATTCCGAAGCGGGGATGCGCTCGCCCTCAGACCCGCCGCCCGCCCCTTCGCCACGGTCGCCGGAGCGCCAGGCGACGATCTCGCATATCACCTTCGGGATACGTCTTGCCTTTGGCGCGGCCGTCATCCTGACATTTGCCGCGCGTGCCATAAGAGGCTGGCGGCAAAGATCGCGCGGCTTCGAAATCCTGTATGAAGACGGCCATGCGCTGCGCGCGCCCGCGGGTTTCAGCATTCTGGAGGCAAGCCGGCTCGAAGGCATTTCCCACTTCTCGGCCTGCGGCGGCAAGGGGCGGTGTTCCACCTGCCGCGTCAAGATCCTGGAATCGGAGGCTCCCCTGCCGGAGCCAGGCGATATCGAGCGCGCCACCCTGCAGCGTATTCACGCCGATTCCGATGTGAGACTCGGCTGCCAGCTTCGTCCGACCGGTCGCGTCAAGGTGGCGCTGCTTCTTGCCGCCCGCCAGCAGGATGACGCACCTGCCAATAACGAGCCGATCCGGCCCGGTCGCGAGGAGGAGATTGCCGTTCTCTTCTGCGATCTCAGAAACTTCACCGCCCTTTCGGAATCGCGCCTGCCCTATGACATGGTGTTTCTGCTAAACCGCTATTTCACCGTCGTCAGCCAATCGGTGGAGCAGGCAGGTGGGCGCATCGACAAATTCATCGGCGATGGCGCCATGGCGCTGTTCGGTCTGGACGGCAACCGGGAAACCGCCTCGGCCGATGCGCTGAAGGCCGCCTGCCTGATCCTGCGCAATGTCGATAAGCTGAATGAAGAACTGGAACAGCAGTTTGCCGTGCGCCTGCGCATCGCCATCGGTATTCACGCTGGCCCGTCGATTGTCGGCATCATGGGCTATGGCGCGGCAAAGACGCTGACGGCGATCGGCGATACGGTCAATGTCGCAAGCCGCCTGGAGACGGCCGCAAAGGAATTCGACACCTCCATCGTCGTCTCGGAACCGGTGATGGTCCAGTCCGGGCACAAGCGTGACGGACTTCGAAGCCGCACCATTCCCATTCGCGGACGCAGCTCGGAGATGAAGGTCTTCCTGATTTCCGAAGAAGAAAGTCGAGTGCTGCTGTCTTGACCTGAACGTGACCCGAGGCCTGCGTCATCTGACGAGCGCATCCCATGAGATAATGCCTTCGATTCCATGCTTCGGACCAAGGGGGCTTTGCTCGGCCGAACGACGTTCGGCCAAGCCCTGCATCACTTACGCTGCAAGAAATCGTTCCGCCAGGCGAGCCCACAGAGCCGCACCCACGGTCAGGCTGCCATCGGCAAAATCATATTTGGGACTGTGGAGAATGGCGGAGTCCATTCCGTTGCCCAAGCGCAGGAAGCTGCCTGGTTTTCGCTCGAGAAAATAGGAAAAGTCCTCGCTGCCGGGGATGAGCGGGCAGGTGGCGACCTTGTCGGAGCCGATCAGCTCTTGCGCCACGAGCCGCGCAAATGCCGTCTCGGCTTCCGAATTGGCAACCACCGGGTAGCCATGCTCGTAATCGACCTCGATTGTAGCATCATAAGCGTCTGCCATGGATCGGGCTAGCTTGGTGATGCGCCGCTCCAGAAGTTCGCGGATCTTGGGCTCGAAGCAGCGCACGCTCAGCGCCAGCTTTGCATATTCGGGAATGACGTTCACCGCTTCTCCCGCATGGATGGTGCCGACAGTGACCACCGCCGTCTGGGTAGGATCGATGTTGCGGGATACGACCGTCTGAAGCGAGACGACGAGGTTGCAGGCCACCACAATGGGATCGATGGTGAGGTGAGGACGCGAGGCATGACCGCCCTTGCCCTTGATGGTGATGTTGACCGTATCGGAAGATGCCATCATCGGCCCCGAACGCGTCAAGATCGTCCCTTCCGGTGCGCCAGGGTGGTTATGCAGGCCGAAAATCGCGTCGATCGGGAAGCGCTCGAAAAGGCCATCCTCAATCATTTTCTGCGCGCCGGATGGCTTCCCATTTTCTTCCGCCGGTTGGAAGATCAGGGTCACCGTGCCATCGAAACGGCGAGTGCGAGCGAGATATTCCGCTGCACCAAGCAAAACGGTGGTGTGCCCATCATGGCCACAGGCATGCATTTTGCCAGGCGTCTTGCTGGCATAGGGTAGTCCCGTTTCCTCCAGGATTGGTAGCGCATCCATATCGGCGCGAATGCCGATGCTCTTCGTTCCAGTACCGTTCTTCAAGCAAGCCACGACGCCGTGACCACCGACATTCCGGGTGACCTCGTAGCCCCATCCTTCCAGCTTCTCCGCCACATAGCGGGCGGTTTCGGCCTCCTCCAGTGAAAGCTCCGGATTGGCATGCAGATACTGGCGCGTGGCCTTCAGCTCCGCCTCCATCGGCTCGAAATCGGATACGCGGGCATAGTGATTGTCGTTCAGCATTGGGTCCACCAAGATCTTGAAAAAGGACGCCAGCCGTGAGGCTGGCGCCAAGTTGGGGAAAAATCGCGCGCTTACAGGAAGCGCGAGAGAAAGGCCTGCGTGCGCGGATGTTGCGGGTTGCCGATGACGTCTTCCGGCTTGCCCATCTCGACGATGTGGCCGCCATCCATGAAGACCACGCGATCAGCGGCCTCTTTTGCAAAGCCGATTTCGTGCGTGACGACGATCATCGTCAGACCCTGGCTGGCAAGGTCCTTCATCGTGGCAAGAACTTCACCGACGAGTTCGGGATCGAGTGCGGATGTCGGCTCATCGAACAGCATGAGTTTCGGCTTGATGGCCAGGGCACGCGCAATGGCGACACGCTGTTGCTGCCCACCGGAAAGCTGTCGCGGATAAGCGGACGCTTTCTCCGACAGGCCGACCCGCTCCAAAAGACGCATGGCGTTTTCGGTCGCGCTCTTGCGGCTCTCGCCGTGAACGCCGACGGGTGCTTCGATGATGTTCTGCAACACCGTCATATGCGGGTAGAGGTTGAACTGCTGGAACACCATGCCGATCTTGCGGCGCTGGCGTGCAATGCCGTTGGAGGAAAGCTTCTCCAGGCGGTTGTTCTTCACCCGGTACCCCATCTGCTCACCGTCCACGGCAATTGCGCCTTGCTGGATGGTTTCCAGATGGTTGATGCAGCGCAGGAAGGTTGATTTTCCCGAGCCTGAGGGCCCCAGAATGACCACCACCTCCCCTGGCATCACATCCAGATCGATGCCCTTCAAAACCTCGAGATGATCGAAGGATTTATGGACGTTTCGCGCCACGACGAGAGGCTTGGTATCTGCAACTGCGGTCAATGGCTTGCCTCCTCGTCTAGAGCAGGCCTGGCAACGCCTGCATTGCGGCGATCACTGCGACCGTAATAGGCCTCGATGTAGCTCTGGCCGATATTCAGAACGGAGGTAATGAGCAGATACCAGATCACTGCGACCAGAAGCATCGGAATGATTTCGAAGGTCCTGTTGTAGATGGACTGAACCGAATAGAGCAGGTCGGCCATTGCGATCACGCTAACCAGCGAGGTTGCCTTGATCATGCTGATCAGCTGGTTGCCGGTTGGCGGAACGATGGAGCGCATGGCTTGCGGAATGATGACGCGCCACAGAGCGCGCGCCTTCGTCATGCCGAAGGCTTCTGCCGTTTCTGCCTGTCCTCGATCGACCGAGAGAAGGCCGCCGCGAATGATTTCCGCCATATAGGCCGCCTCGTTGAGAGCAAGGCCGACGATGGCTGCGGTCATCGGCGTGATGACGGAGTTTGTATCCCAGCTCGCAAGGGTCGGCCCGAAGGGGATCGATATGGAGAGCTGCGGAAACAAGGTGGACATGTTGTACCAGAAGATCAACTGGACCAGCAGCGGCGTGCCGCGGAAGAACCAGATAAACAACGAGGCAAAGGAGCTTGCGAGCCCATCCTGAGACATTTTGGCAATGGCGATGATCAGACCGAGAATGACGCCGAGGATCATGGCGATGACGGTCAGCCCAAGGCTGACATACAGGCCGCTGATGACCACAGGATCGAAGAAATACTGAGCAACGACAGGCCAGCCGAAGTTTTCGTTGTTGGCAACGATCCAAGCGAAGTTGACGACGAAGAGCGCAATGACCAGCCAAAGCACAAGGCGGCCGGTGCGAAACGGGGTGTGGGCTGTCGCCACATCCCGCAGATCGGTGCCACCCAAGGATGGCACTTTCGTTTCAACAGGGCTCGTCATTTTGGCAACTGGCCCCCGAGGTTGATGCCCGGCTGCTTGAGGATGTTATTCTCAAGACCCCACTTCTTCATGATCGTCTCATAGGTTCCGTTGTCCATGAGGACCTTGATGGCATCGAGAAGGACCGGACCGAGTTCCGAACCCTTGGGAACGACGGCGCCCTGATACAGATCGTCGAAGCCGTTCTTCTGGCCAACGCCGGTCAATTCCAGCTGGCCATTCGCCTGGGATACGAAGTAGGTCAGTGGCGCCTGCGAGGAGAAAAACGCATCGGCGCGCTTGGAGCGAACCGCAAGAATTGAGCTTGGCTGATCAGTGTAGGATTGTACCTCGATTGCAGCCTTGCCATCAGCCTTGCACTTTTCCGCCTGGGCCTGGATCACGCGCTCTGCCGAGCCGCCCGCCATGACGGCGATGCGCTGGCCGCAGGATGTGTCGAGCGAAACGATGCCTTTGGGGTTGCCCTTGTGAACGGCAAAGACCACGAATTCCTGCACCCAATCGACAAAATCATTCGATTCTTCACGGCTCTTGAAATCGCCGACAGGCCCGAAGGCGAACTGGTAGCGCCCGGAATTGACACCTGCCAGAAGCGCCGGCAATCCGCCCACGGTCGCGTGTTCGATCTTGATGCCCAGCACTTCGCCCAGCGCGTCGGTCAGGTCGGCACTGGCGCCTTCCATCTTCGTGCCGGTCACGATTTCATAAGGAGGGAAGGATCCGTTATTGACGGAAATCATCTTCCCTTCGGAGCGGATCTTTTCCGGCAGGCGGGCGCGGAGTTCCTCATTCACGCTCTGTTTGGGAATGGCCGCCGTTTCGGCAAGAGCTGGTGTGGCGAGAATGAGCCCGGAAAGGGCGATGGAAGCAATGAGTTTCGGATGCATTTTGGAATTCCCCTTTTTTGTATGCAACGATTTGAATTGCAAAGGCCTGACTATGGTCGTCAGTTGACCTCAGCATGCAGCGGAAACAACTCCGCAGGCGTCAGCCGACGCGGCAGAATGCCCTGAGCGTGAAGCTCATAAGCGAAATCGGCGATCATGACTTTGTTCTCCTTGAAGCCGCTGACATTCCAGTGCGGCGGCAGGTCTGCGGCGCAACGGCGCAGTTCATCGATCATCCATGGCGTCGTGTCGGCGTATTTCTCTCGCTTCTCCAGCCACATGCGCTGCGAGGCGTCGATGAGCGCGCTAAGCTCGTCCATCACCCATGGATTTTCGCGCACGAACTGCGCCTTGAAACCGATCAGATGCATGCCAGGCACGTAGCCGACCTCGTTGAAATAGGCGACTTCGGACGCCCGGTAGTCCGGCAGGACCTGACGCAACGGAGAGTCCTGGTCGAAGAAACCCTTCGGCATGAAGGGGGTGAAGATGGCATCCAGCCCGCCATCCATGAGCAGATCCACCATCGGGCGTTCGCCAGGCGCCGCCTCGATCCGGCCCGGACGACCGAAACCATCCAGACGGTCGGTGATGGGATGCGCTTCCGTCAGACGGCCAGCGTACCACGTGGCGTCCTCGACGCCCACGCCTTCGCGACGGCAGGCCGCGCGGGTCCATGTATTGCCGGAATCACGCCAGCCCGTCACGCCGATCTTCTTGCCGGCAAGATCGGCAAGTGTGCGGATCGGGCTATCCTTGGTGGTGATGATGCAGCGATGGCGAAAACCGCGCATGATGAAGTTCGGCATGCCGATAACGCTCTCATCCCCGTCATGGCGCATCTGCGCATAGCGGCTGAAAGAGGTTTCGGCAGCGTCATGCAGATCGTCTTCGGCGACATTGGAGACGAGCGTGCCGACGCGATCGACCTCGATCTCAAGCTTCGGAGACGAGACGTCTCCCAGAACGAGCGGCGTCATATAGTCCCAGTCGCGAAGGGCAAGACGGAGTTTCAGCGGCATTATTTGGCACTCATTTATTTTCCATTACCGAAAGATTAAATGTACACTCGTAAGCGCACAAATGTTATTACGTTATTGAACATTTAAAGTGAGAGAATGAAGTGAGCGATATTTGCGAGGCCCGGTGGCTCGCCGAGAGAATTACCAACAAGACGATCCGCGGAATTGCACTGGAAACAAGCGCCCTTGTGCGAGCCGGTGTCTTGCCCGTGGGAACGCGGCTTCCTGCCATGCGCGACCTCGCCTACGAACTTGGCGTCAGCCCCGCGACGATTTCCGAAGCCTGGAGCGAACTACGCCAGCAGAAGATCATCAGCGGTCGTGGTCGTAACGGGACATGGGTCTGTGCGGAACGCTTCATTGCCAAGCCGGAGCGTCTGGCAAGCTCCGGTCATTATGGCGCCAATGTTCTCGATCTTTCGATGGCTGTGCCGGATCAGGCATTGCTGCCGCCGCTTGCCAAGGCAATGGTCTATGCGACATCGGTCGGCGACCTGAACAGTTACGCCCGCAGCCGGATCGTTCCCGAACTTCGAGACGCGATTGCGGGCGATTGGCCCTATGAGCCGGAAGCCTTTCTTGCCATGAATGGTGGCTATAACGGCGTCTACACCACGCTGCGCGCCCTGGTACGCCCGGGATCGGTGGTTGCCGTCGAGCATCCCACCGCCATGCGGCTTCTGGATATTCTTGAAGATCTCGGTGTGAAGATCGTGCCGGTCCTGTCGGATGGCGAGGGACCACTGCCCGCATCCTTGAGCCAGGCGCTCGCCGAGCGGCCCGCCGCCTTTCTCTTCCAGCCCCGCCTTCACTCTGTCACCGGCCAGACCGTTACCCTTCAACGCATTGAGGCGCTTGCCGGTGTTCTGGCCGAAAGCGATACGCTGATCATCGAAGATGACGGTCTGGCAGATATTTCGGCAGAAAGACCGGTCTCTCTCGGCAAGCGCTTCCCGGATCGAACCGTGCGGATCGTATCCTTCTCCAAGACGTTAGGTCCCGATTTACGGTTGGCGGTGCTTTCCGGCTCGGCTTCTATCGTTGAACAGATCCAATCCTACCGTGCGTTTAGCGCGGGATGGACCAGCCGGGTTTTGCAGGCCGCCGTTGCCTGGTTGATCAGGGACGAGGAAACCTCTCAGATTGTGGCAGCTGCGCGCGCCACCTATCAGGAACGACGCGACACATTGGCCCGCGAGCTGCGCGAGCGTGGCGTCCAAACCATGCCGGGAAGCGGCCTCTGTCTATGGGTGCCGGTGCAATCCGAACCTTTCGCCATGGTCACCCTGGCAGCCAGAAACATTGCCGTGGTACCCGGCAACAAGTTCTCCATCCTGCCCAGCGCTCATATCCGTGTGGCGACCAGCAAGCTCACCTCCGGCCACGCGCAGGTGGCCGAGGCGATAGCACTCGCCCATGTCATATAGAGCGTTGACGCCTCAAATCTTGCGGTAAAGGAAATACCGATCCGTCGGCACTGTGTCCGGCACCGACAGCGGATCGAGGCTAGGCTCCGTCAGCGGCAGGCCGCTGATGGCAATGCCGCCCTTGGCGAGCATGCCCGAAACGATCTGCGGCAGCCAAGTCAGCGTCACCGCATCCTTCTCGTCATAGCCGGTGCCGATATCTGCATGGACGAGGGCTGCACTGATGCCGACCCACTCCTTCGCCGTCTGGTCGATTTCGCCGAGCACCAGATTGCCCTCTTCCGGTACAGAGGAGGCATGGGCGCCCATGGCGCGGTCGAAGGCGACGATGCGGCGATCGGGAAACAGCTCGCGCAGATGGTTGAAGGTGCGCCCATTGCCAAGGCCGATTTCCATGATCGGACCTTCGGCTGGCAGATCGAGATCGCCATGCACATGGTTCAAGATATCGCGCTGGGCGCTGAGGCGCCGGATGAAGCTGTCCAGTCTGCTCATGTGAAGGGGTTTCCGATCAGGCCTTGAGGATGTGGCTTGCGCTGATGCCGCGACGGGCAAAGGCGTTGCGCGTATCGATGATCAACGGCGACCAGTCGGCAAGCTGCTGGTAATCGATGTTGTCGTGGTCGGTCGCAACCAGCACCGCGTCGAAGCTGCCAATGCTGTCTTTGGTCCAGGCGACAGATTTCATGCCCATCAGCTCGCTATATTCGCGCGTCTTGGGGATTTCCGCCACGTAAGGATCATGGAAGGCGACATAGCCGCCACGCTCGAGAATGAGCTCGATCAGCTTCAGCGACGGGCTTTCGCGGATATCCGGCACGTTCTTCTTATAGGCGAGCCCCAGCACCAGCACCTTGGAGCGGCTGAGCGCCTTGCCCTGGTGGACGTCCAGCGCTTCCGCCAATCGCCCGACGACATGGCGTGGCATGGCGGTGTTGATCTGGCCGGCAAGCTCGATGAAGCGGGTCGGGAGTTCGTATTCCTTGGACTTCCAGGTCAGGTAGAAGGGATCGATCGGAATGCAGTGTCCGCCAAGACCGGGGCCGGGATAAAAGGGCATGTAGCCGAATGGCTTGGTCTTTGCCGCATCCACCACTTCCCAGATATCGATGCCCATCGCCTCGTAGACGACCTTCAACTCGTTGACGAGCGCGATATTGACCGCACGAAAGACGTTCTCGGTGATCTTGACCGCTTCGGCCGTGGCCGTGGTGGAGACGGGAATGACGGTCTTGACCACGGAGCCGTAGAAGGCGGTCATCAGTTCGGCGGCATCCGGCCCGTCGCCAGCCACCACCTTCGGAATGGTGGAGGTGTGGAAGTCGCGGTTGCCGGGGTCTTCGCGCTCGGGCGAAAATCCAAGGAAGAAATCCTCGGTCGATGTCAGCCCGGTCTTTTCCAGGATGGTCTTGACGATACCATCGGTCGTGCCGGGATAGGTGGTGGATTCCAGCACCACGAGCTGGCCGGGGCGAAGCGTTTCGGCAATCTCGCGACAGGTGTTCTCCACATAGGAGAGATCGGGATCGCGATACTTGGTGAGCGGAGTCGGAACGCAGATCGCAATCACGTCGCAGTCGCCAAGCTTGGAGAAATCGCTGGTGGCTTCGAAAGTGCCGTTATCACAGGTGCTTGCCAGAATGTCATCGGGCACCGCTTCGATATAGCTCTTGCGCGCCTCGACGGCCTTGATCTTGCCCGGATCGATATCGAAACCCGTCACCTTGAATCCGGATGTGGCGATCGTCATGGCAAGCGGCAGGCCCACATAGCCAAGCCCGATGACACCCGCCCGCGCCTCTTTCGATTGAATGAGGTCGAGAAGTCGCTGTGCGTTGGGAGAAGAGGTCAAAGCGTTTTGCGTCCTGCGCGCGAGGAAAACTTGGCCTTTCAGTTGGGCAAGAAGACCCATGGTGTCAAGGCTGCGACGGTCTAAATTACAGTTGACGAAGCGTCAGCCGAAAACGCAAGACTGGTAGCCATGAAGATCGCATTCTACTGCCCGATGAAGTCTCCGAACCACCCGGTCCCCTCTGGCGACAGGTTGATGGCAAGGCTGTTGATGCAGGCCATGCGGCTTGCCGGTCACGAGGTCGAGGTGGTCTCGGAACTGCGATCCTTTGCGCGCCAGCCCGATGGCGACGAGGTGGATGCGCTGGCGCGCGCCGCGGAGCAGGAACAGCAGCGCATCTCGGCGCTCTGGAAGAGCCATGGCGTGCCCGATCTCTGGTTCTGCTACCATCCCTATTACAAGGCGCTCGATCGTCTGGGGCCACAACTCAGCCGCTCCTATGCCATCCCCTATGTGACGGCGGAGGCCTCCTACTCCCCCAAGCGCAATGCGTCGGGCTGGGCGGAGGTTCAGGCGACGCTGCTTAAGGATCTGAGCTTTGCTGCGGTCAATATCTGCTTCACCCATCGCGACCGCGACGGCCTGCGAAAGGCCAATCCGGCGATGCGCCTGCAGATGCTGCCACCCTTCCTCGACACCTCCTTGTTCGAAGCAAAGACCCCGGCACCGCAAGCCGGGCGAATGGCGACGGTGGCGATGATGCGCGCCGGCGACAAGCTCAGCAGCTATGAGGCGCTATCGGCGGCGTTGGCACGCCTGCCGCCCAAGCTCGACTGGACGCTGGATATCATCGGCGACGGACCAGAACGGGAGGCTGTGCAGCAGCTCTTCCAGGCGACCGCACCGCATCGCCTCGTCTGGCATGGCGAGAAGACCCCACAGCAGATCGCCGAAATCCTGTCCTGCGCCTCGCTCTATCTCTGGCCCGGCCATGGCGAGGCCTATGGGCTCGCCTATCTGGAAGCGCAGGCCGCTGGTCTGCCGGTGATCGCCGAGCGCATCGCAGGCGTGCCGGAAGTGGTGATCGATGGAAAAACCGGCATTCTCACCGAACCGGGAGAGACGCAAACCTATGCGGATGCCATAAAAGACCTGCTGACCGATCGGGAAAAGAGACGGGCCATGGCAGAAAATGCGCGGGCATTCGTCATCGAGGAGCGTTCACTGCGCAAGGCGGCATCGACGCTCGACCGGATTCTGCAAGACGCCAGAGGAAACGCACCATGACGGAAAAGAAACTTCTGGACACGCTGGACAGCTTTGTGAGCCGCGGCGTTGCCGCCGACCTCTGGCTGCGCGACGACGATGCGACGGTGCCGACGCCAGCGCTAGACCGCCTGCTGGCGCTCTCCGACCGCAATGCCGTGCCGATGACGCTGGCTGTCATTCCCGAGCCCACCGGTGACGCCTTGGCGCGTCGGCTGGACAACGCCGACAAAATCGATGTCGTGGTGCATGGCTGGGCACATCGCAACCATGCTGGGCCGGATGAGAAGAAGCGGGAGCTTGGGCTTCATCGCCCAAAGGACACCGTGCTTGGCGAATTGCGTGCCGGCTTTGAAAAGCTGCAGATCCTCTTTCCGAGCTGCTTCGTGCCGATGCTGGTGCCGCCATGGAACCGGATCGATCCGGAGATCGTCGAAGGCCTGCCCGCCATCGGCTACCGGGCGCTGTCGGTCTATGGGCCGGAAAAGACCGCACCTCTTGCTCTCTTGAACACCCATGTCGACATCATCGACTGGCGGGGAACGAGAGGCGGCAAGGATCACGATCTGCTCTTTGCCGAGACTGCCGAACGCATGGTGGCGGCCGAACAAGGCGCAAGAACCACCGGCATCCTCACCCATCACCTCGATCATGACGAGACGGCATGGGCCTTTCTCGATCGGCTGTTTGCGCTGACGGCCAACCACCCCGGCTGCCGTTGGCGCTGCGCCGGAGCGCTGGTCGAAGAGGCCGGCTCGGCGGCCTGATGCCACGCGACAAAATGTCGAATATCAAGTCGGTCCGCGCAGGCGTAAGCACACGGTCAGAAAGCCACTAAAGCGCCGTGCGCCCTATGGGCGCACAAAGGACGCTTTAATTTTTGAGTCTACGCGCCGTGCTTTCCGAAAATCGAATCCGATTTTCGGGCCGATGCTGTAGGCTCTGTTTGGAAAGTGTGACGCACATGGAATGGTTCGAGTATTTCCCGATCGTAATGCTGCCGCTGAAACTGCTCGTTGTCGGCATCGGCATGTATTATTCGGTCAAATGGCATTACGATCAGGGCAAGCTGAAACGCGCCGAAGACGAGAAGCGCAAGCAGCAGATGGCTGCGGTCGCGAAAGCCGCTGCAGAGCGTGATGCTGAACTGACTGAACTACCCCAGCCCTCACCATGATTTCCAGGCGATCAGCAGCCCATCGCCCTTGGCCCTGGCTTCGGCACGCGCCTCTTCCACCGCACTGAAGTCCGCCCGGTCTGCCAGCAACGCCGCCACGAAATCGGCCCCCGCCAGCGTCACCGATCCCGCACGCGCCACCACGCTAAAGATCAGCGGGCCCGTGCCCCACCATGCGGGCGCGCGCGGCAGGCGCTCGGCAATCTCCGGCAGAGCCTGCAAGATACGCTCGAAGACAGGATGGCCGGGCGGTGTAGCGATGAAGGAATTGGCGAGCAGAACGCTTCCCTGCCCCGTCAGCCGCGGCGTTTCCTCGGCAAAGGCGGTAAGGCCAACCATGGGAAGGATATCGCCGAAACTGATGTCATCCCGCGCTGGATAGAAATCGCAATCGAGATAGATGCCGCCTACCCGCGACAGGATGAAATAGCGCGCCACATCCACAGCACCCGGATAATCCCCATCCTCCAGCATCCGCCGGAAGATCGGATCGGCATCGATGCCCTCCGCCTCAAGATCGGCCTCCCGCCACAGGCGATAGACATAGCCATTGGCCTCCGCATGTTGGCGCCAGGCATCGGTTGCGGGCGGCACTTGCCTAGTGCCGATCCAGATCTGGTGGATCAGCCTTGGCACCGCCTCACGGTTCTTCTGCGCAATCGCTCGTCTTTCATCAGGGGAGAAACGACCATAGGGCGCAAATATCTCGGGCGGCGGCACCAGGAGAAATTGGTAGCCGGCTTTGGCAACCGCATCGCCCTTGGCCTTGGCAAGCCGCAGATAGGCCGAATGCAGGCGGCGCGGCAGGCCAAGTGCGGTCACCTCACCCAACAGGTGCTGATCCTCCTCTGCCGAAAGACGCGCCAGGCGATCCTGCGCAGACACGAAATCTTTCTGGGCCAGCAACCGGCGGATGTCTGCAAGCGTTTCATCGAAAGTGGCTTTGTCTGGCATGGTCGCTCCGCAGCTTTAATATCCCCGACATATCTTCGGAATAGAGGTTTTCTCGCAACCCCAAGATCAGGCAGAAAGCCGGAAATTTTCATGGTTTCAAGAGCATGGACAGAACCTGGAGTGTGCGATAACGTGAATGTCAAGCGCCGCGTGATAATGCCACAGGCATCCAACAAGACGGCAAGGGAACCTATGGCATGAGTGCAGGCGCAGACTTGCTTCGCATCGAAAATCTGCAAGTCTCTTTTTCCATCATGGGCGGACAGATCGAGGCGGTTCGGGGCGCAAGCCTTCGCATTCTGCCTGGAAAAGTCACAGCCCTTGTGGGCGAATCCGGCTCGGGAAAATCCGTCATTGGCCAGACGATCATGGGCATCCAGCCGCGCACCGCAAGGGTCAACGGCCGCGTTCTCTTCTCCGATCCGCTGAAGCCCGATGAACGCCCCATCGACCTGCTGCAACTGGAGCCCGACGGCAAGCCCCTGCGCGCCATTCGCGGCAACCGCATCGGGTTGATCTTTCAGGAGCCGATGACGTCGTTTTCGCCGCTCCACACCATCGGCAACCAGATCGACGAGGCGCTGCGCATCCATTCGGTTCTGACACCGAAGGAGCGGCAGGAAAAAATGGAAGAGACGCTCGATCTCGTCGGCTTTTCCAATCCGGCCAAGATCTGCCAGATGTACCCGTTCGAGCTTTCCGGCGGCATGCGCCAGCGCGCCATGATCGCCATGGCGCTGATCTGTCGTCCGGCGCTGCTGATTGCCGACGAGCCGACCACCGCACTCGATGTGACGATCCAGGCGCAGATCCTCAAGCTTTTGCGCGACCTACAGAGCCGGCTCAATATGAGCATGCTACTCATCACCCACGATCTCGGCGTCGTCGCCAATATTGCCGATGAAGTCGCCGTCATCTATCAGGGCGAGATCATGGAGGCCGGCACGGTGGACGACATCTTCCGCGCGCCCTCGCACCCTTATCTCAAGGGCCTGATGGCAGCCGTGCCGCATTTCGACATGAAGCCCGGCGAGCGGCTGAAGGCGCTGCGTGATGTCACCATCGACAAGGAAAGCCTGATCGGCAAGAAGACGGCAAATGTCGACAAGGCGCCGGGCGTGCTGCTCAGCGTCAAGAACATCTCCAAGACCTATACCACCCGCAAATCCACCTGGTTCACCTCCGGCAAGGCGAGTGCCACCAAGGCGGTGGATGGCGTCAGCTTCGATATCATGCGCGGTGAATGTCTGGGCCTTGTGGGCGAAAGCGGCAGCGGCAAGACCACGGTCAGCAAAATCCTGATGCGCGCCGTCAGGCCGGAAGACGGCGAGATCATCTTTCACAGCAAGAACGGCGATATCGATGTGCTGAATGCCAGGGATGACGACCTGCGCGAATTGCGCACCCGCATCCAGATGGTCTTTCAGGACCCCGTGTCCTCGCTGTCACCACGCATGACGGTCGGCAATATCCTCAGCGAACCGCTGGAAATTCACGGTCGCGGTGACTCGAAATACCGCCAGGAGCGCGTCAAGAACCTGCTGCGTGCCATCGGCCTCGGCGACAATGCGCTGAACCGCTATCCGCACAGCTTTTCCGGTGGCCAGCGCCAGCGCATCGGCATTGCGCGTGCGCTGATGCTGGGACCCGAACTGCTGATCTGCGACGAGCCCGTCTCCGCGCTCGACGTGTCGGTGCAGGCGCAAATCCTCAATCTGCTCAAGGATTTGCAAAAGGATCTGGGGCTCACCTATCTCTTCATTTCCCACAATCTCGCCGTCGTCGATTACATGGCAGACCGCGTGGCGGTGATGTGCGAAGGCAAGATCGTGGAGCTGGCGCCACGCGAAACGCTGATGCGCAATCCGATCCATCCCTACACGAAATCGCTGCTGGCCGCCGTTCCCTTCCCCGATCTCGACCGACCACTGGATTTCAAGACCATCGGCAAGATCAGCGCCACCGGCAAGTTCGACTGGGGTAAGCAGTTCCGCGATGACGATAACGGACAGATGATAACAGCCGATCTTGGCGGCGGACACCTCGTGCTTGCCAACGCCAATGCGGATGTTCGGGAGCTACGGTCTTGATTACGCGCCGCACCACGCTTGCCCTGCTCGCCTCGGTCTTCGCACCCTGGAAGGCCTCCGCCGCCACCTACATCGATGCCGATTTCTTCAAGGAAAAGCGCGACAAGGGCGAACTGCCGCCACTCGATCAGCGCCTGCCGAAAAATCCGCGCGTCATCGATCTGAAGGCCATGGGCCGCGAGCCCGGCCAGCATGGCGGCAATATCCGCATGCTGATCGGTGGCCAGCGCGACATCCGCCTGATGCCGATCGACTCTTACGCACGGCTCGTAGGTTACGATGAGAAGCTGAACTTCATCCCCGACATCCTGGAATCCTACACGGTGGATGAGGAGCGCATCTTCACGCTGAAGCTGCGTGAAGGCCACAAATGGTCGGATGGCAGCGATTTCACCGCCGAGGATTTCCGCTATTTCTGGGAAGACGTGGCGCTGAACCTGGAAATCCACAAGGGCGGCCCCCCCATCGAGCTTCTGGTCAACCAGAAGCCGCCTCTGGTCGAGGCCGTCGACCCGCTGACGGTGCGCTACACCTGGGACGGTCCGAACCCGGATTTCCTGGCAAAGCTTGCCGGTGCGTCACCCGCCCGCGTCTTCCTGCCCGCCGCCTATATGAAGCAGTTCCACGTCAAATATCAGACGCCGGAAAAGCTGGCCAAGCTGATGAAGAAGAACAAGGCGGACGACTGGAGCAGCCTGCACATCAAGATGTCGCGCCAGCTGCGCCCGGAAAATCCCGATCTTCCGACACTCGATGCCTGGCGCGTCATCACCGCACCTCCTGCCGAGCAGTTCATCTTCGAGCGCAATCCCTATTACCATCGCGTCGATGAGAATGGCCGCCAGCTTCCCTATATCGATCGCTACCTGCTGAACGTCACATCGTCGGAAATCATCGCCGCCAAGACGGCGTCGGGCGATAGCGACCTGCAGTTCATGAACCTCGATTTCAACGACTACACTTTTCTGAAGGATGCCGAGGCCCGCTATCCGCTGAAGGTCAATCTGTGGAAGCGCAGCCAGGGATCGCGCGTCTGCCTGCTGCCGAACCTGAACTGTGCGGACGACACCTGGCGCACGCTGTTTCGCGATGTGCGCATGCGCCGTGCTCTTTCGGTGGCGATCGACCGGCACGAGATCAACATGGTCTGCTTCTACGGCCTTGCCAAAGAAAGCGCCGACACCGTGCTGCCGGAAAGCCCACTGTTCCGTCCGGAATTTGCGACCGCCTGGGCGCAGTTCGACCCCGAGCTCGCCAACCGGCTTCTGGACGAAATGGGGCTGACGACGCGCAACGACCGCGGCATTCGCATTCTGCCCGATGGCAGGCCCGCCCATGTGATTGTCGAAACGGCGGGCGAAAGCACGCTGGAAACCGATGTGCTGGAGCTGATCACCGATCACTGGCGCAAGGTCGGCATTTCGCTGTCCAGCCGCCCGACGCAGCGCGACGTGTTTCGCAAGCGCGCCATGGCGGGTGAGGTGCTGATGTCGGTCTGGTTCGGCATGGACAACGCCATTCCCAACGCCGACATGCTGCCCTCCGGGCTTGCACCCACTGGCGACGACCAGCTGCAATGGCCGGTCTGGGGCATCCATTATCTCTCTGGCGGGCGCGAAGGCAAACCGCCGGATCTGCCGGAGGCCATCCAGCTGCTTGACCTCTTCAAGAAATGGCGCCGCAGCGTCACTTTCGAGGAGCGCAAGGCGATCTGGCTGGAAATGCTGTCGATCTACACGCAACAGGTCTTCTCCATCGGCACGGTGAACGGCGCGCTTCAGCCGATCGTTCACAGAGCCCGGCTGAAGAACGTGCCGGAGAAGGCGCTTTTCGGCTTCGAGCCGACCGCCTATCTCGGCATCTACATGCCAGACACATTCTGGTACGACGGGAGCGCCTGACATGCTCAGATATATTATCGGGCGCATCCTCTTCATGATCCCGACACTG
This sequence comes from Agrobacterium sp. 22094, assembly GCF_052046015.1. Lineage (NCBI taxonomy): Bacteria > Pseudomonadati > Pseudomonadota > Alphaproteobacteria > Hyphomicrobiales > Rhizobiaceae > Agrobacterium > Agrobacterium sp. 22094. The sequence continues at coordinate 55,666 of NZ_JBQEPX010000005.1, forward strand.
ATCCTGATCTCGATGCTGGTCTTCACCATCATCGAATTGCCGCCGGGCGATTACTTCGAAAGCTATGTCGCGGAAATGCGCGCCATGGGCGAGACGGCCAACATGGCCGAAATCGAGGAGCTGCGCAGCCGCTATGGCTTCGACCAACCGGCCCCCATTCGCTACTTCAGATGGGCGACGGGCATGCTGGTCGGCGATTTCGGCTATTCCTTCGAATACCAGTTGCCAGTCAGCGAAGTGGTGGGCGAGCGCCTGTGGCTGACGGTTCTGGTGTCCTTCGTTACCATCATCGTCACCTGGATCGTCGCCTTTCCCATCGGCATCTATTCCGCCACGCACAAATATAGCTGGGGCGATTACGGCCTGACCTTCCTCGGCCTGCTGGGCATCGCCATTCCCAATTTCATGCTGGCGCTGATCCTGATGTATTTCGCTAATATCTGGTTCGGTACCTCCATCGGCCATTTGATGGACCGCGAATATCTGAACCAGCCGATGAGTTGGGACAAGCTCAAGTCGATCCTCGAACATCTGTGGATTCCGGTTCTCATCATCAGCACGGCAGGAACGGCGGGCATGATCCGGCGCCTTCGCGCCAACCTGCTTGATGAATTGCAGAAGCAATATGTGGTGACGGCGCGTGCCAAGGGGCTTCACCCCTTCAAGGTCCTGACCAAATATCCGTTGCGCATGGCGCTGAACTTCTTCATCTCGGATATCGGCTCCATCCTGCCAGCCATCATTTCGGGTGCTGAAATCACCGCTGTGGTGCTTTCGCTGGAAACCACCGGCCCGATGCTGATCCGCGCGCTGCAGAGCCAGGACATGTATCTCGCCGGCTCCTTCTTGATGTTCCTCGCCTTCCTCACCGTCATCGGCGTGCTGATCTCCGATATTGCGCTCGCCATTCTCGATCCTCGCATTCGATTGGGAGGTGGGAGCGTCAAATGACTTCATCCATTCCAAAGCCCGGCGAGCCGCTGCCGCATTACGTGTCCACCGCTCCCTTCGATCCCTATCTGGTGGAGCCCTCCACCACAGCACTCGCCATGGTCGGCCGGGCATCGCAATGGAAGCTGATGTGGTGGCAATTCCGGCAGCATAAGCTGGCGCTTTATTCGGGCGTCTTCCTGCTGTTGGCCTATCTCTCGATCTTCATCTGCGAGTTTCTGGCACCCTACAATCTGCACACGCGCGACGTGGAGAACATCTACGCTCCGCCGCAGAGCATTCATCTCTTCCATGACGGCGAGTTCGTTGGCCCCTTCGTCTATGGCCGCACCATGAGCCTCGACATGGACAATCTGCGCCGCGTCTATTCCGATGTGCCGACGGATGTGCAGAAACTTCGCTTCTTCTGCCGTGGCGACGGCTACACCTTCTGGGGGCTGTTCGATTCCAACATCCACCTCGTCTGCCCGGCCAAGGACGGCCAGATGTTCCTGTTGGGCACAGACCGGCTTGGCCGCGACGTGCTGTCGCGCATTATCTATGGTGCGCGCATATCTTTGACCATCGGCCTTTTCGGCGTCGCCATGAGCTTCGTCCTCGGCATCGTGATCGGGGGCCTCGCAGGGTATCGCGGCGGCGTTTTCGACCTCATCGTCCAGCGCATCATCGAGGTGCTGCAATCGATCCCCAGCATTCCGCTCTGGTTGGCGCTCGCCGCCATCATGCCGGTCACCTGGAGCCCGATCCTCGTCTATCTCGGCATCACGGTGATCCTTGGCCTTCTGGACTGGACGGGGCTTGCACGCGCCGTGCGCTCCAAACTTCTGGCACTGCGCGAGGAGGATTATGTTCTCTCCGCCCAATTGATGGGCGCCAGCACCAGCCGCATCATCGGCCGCCATCTGATCCCCGGCTTCATGTCGCACCTGATTGCGTCCGCAACGCTCACCATTCCGGGCATGATCCTCGGCGAAACGGCACTGAGCTTCTTGGGACTCGGCCTTCGTCCGCCGATCACAAGTTGGGGCATTCTGCTCACGGAAGCGCGAAGCGTTAGCGTGATTGCCTTGTATCCCTGGCTCCTAATCCCGATTCTTCCAGTCGTCCTCGTCGTGCTCGCCTTTAATTTCCTTGGCGATGGACTACGTGATGCAGCAGACCCGTTTAAATGACGGGGTTTGCTGCAAGCATGCTTGGCGGTTTTGCGACCACGGCATGCGACAAGACAAGGCGCTTCTGCGCCTTCCGCATAAAGACACTCACCGCGCACCCAGGCGGTAAGAAGAGGTTCTGCTCGTGACAGTTCGTTTAAACGATGCACGCATTCTGATGTACAGCCACGATTCCTTCGGGCTTGGACATTTGCGTCGATGCCGCACCATTGCCCATGCGCTGGTGGAGGATTATCGCGGTCTGAATGTCCTGATCATCTCTGGCGCCACCATCGCAGGCGCCTTCGATTATCGCGCGCGCGTCGACTTCGTGAAGATCCCGAGCGTCATCAAGCTCAGAAACGGCGAATACACCTCGCTCGACCAGCATATCGATCTTCAGGAAACCCTGAAGATGCGCCGCTCGATCATCTACCACACTGCCGAGAGCTTTCAGCCGGATATCTTCATCGTCGACAAGGAGCCGATGGGGCTGCGCGGCGAAGTGGAGGAAACCCTCACCTATCTGAAATCGCGCGGCACCAAGCTGGTCATCGGCCTGCGCGACGTGATGGATGCGCCGCAACTGCTGGAAGCCGAGTGGAAGCGCAACGACGTGCTGAACAAGATCGAGCGCTTCTATGACCATGTCTGGGTCTACGGCCCGCCGGATTTTCACGATCCGCTGTCCGGCCTCGACGTGCCGCCCGGGGTCCGCGAGAAGACCGAATTCGTCGGCTTCCTGCAACGCTCCAAGACGCGGGGCGATAACCCCAACCGGCATGAGGAGGACTATATTCTGGTGACGACCGGTGGCGGTGGCGATGGCAGCGAGCTGATCGACGACGTGATCCGCGCCTACAAGTTCGATCGAACCCTCACCCAGAAGGCGCTCGTTGTGCTCGGCCCTTATATGCCGACCGAACAGCGGCAGAAATTTGCAGCAAACGTTGCCGATATTCCGCAGATGGAAATCATCGACTTCGACAACCGCATGGAAGATCTGGTTGCCGGGGCGCAGGGCGTGGTGTCGATGGGCGGCTACAACACCGTTTGCGAAATCCTCTCCTTCGACAAGCCGGCGCTGGTGGTGCCGCGTATCGTGCCGCGTGAAGAACAGTTGATCCGTGCCAGCCGTGCCTCGGAACTTGGCTTGTTCGACATGCTCTCGCCTGAAGAAGCGGAAAATCCCGAACTGATGGCAAAGGCGCTGAAGGCGTTGTTGAAGCGCCCGCCCCCGTCCGCCAATGGCCGCAACATGAAGCTCGACGGCTTGGAGAACATCTCGCGGCGCGTCGCCGAATGGCTGCAACCGGACGATACGCCAAACGTCATCTCCGCCACCGCCTGAGGCGGGCAGAAGCATGTCCGCGAAACGTCTGGTGATGTTGCGCCCCTCACATTCGCCGGCATTGCGCAAAGGACGATTGCGCCAGAGAAAAGAAGGCACGACGACGTGACCGCAAAAAAGAAAATCGTGGTGCTGCTGAAAGGCTATCCGCGCCTCTCCGAAACATTCATCGCACAGGAACTGCTGGGACTGGAAAGAGCGGGTCTCGACCTCGACCTCGTCTCCATGCGCCGCCCGACCGACAAGAAGCGCCATCCGGTGCATGACGAAATTCGCGCGCCCGTCACCTACCTGCCGGAATATCTGCATGAGGAACCGCTGCGCGTGCTGAAAGCGCTGTGGGCTTGCCGCAAGAAGCCCGGCTTCGGCAAGGCGCTGCGGCAATTCCTCCATGATCTCCGCCACGACTTTTCCCGCAACCGCTTCCGACGCTTCGGTCAGGCGGCGGTGCTTTCCCATGAATGGCCGCGGGATGCCGGCTGGCTGCATGTGCATTTCATCCACACACCCGCTTCCGTTGCCGCCTATACGCATCTGATCACCGGCATTCCGTGGACGATCTCGGCCCATGCCAAGGATATCTGGACTTCGACGGATGCCGATCTCGCCTACAAGCTCGGCAGCGCCCGTTGGGCGGTAACCTGCACCGCCAGTGGCTATCGCCATCTGCAGGGCCTGTCGCCCACTCCAGCCACGGTGCATTTAAGTTATCACGGCCTCGACCTCACGCGCTTCCCACCGATGGAGGGTACCCGCCCGCCACGCGATGGCTCAGACCCCACCGATCCGGTGCAGATCCTGAGCGTTGGCCGCGCGGTGAAGAAGAAGGGCATCGACATTCTGCTGAAGGCGCTCGCCGCCCTGCCACAGTCTCTGCACTGGCGCTTCACCCATATTGGTGGCGGCGACGAACTGGCGACGCTGAAAGCGCTCGCCGAGCAACTGGGTATCGCCGACAGGATCACCTGGACGGGCGCGATGGATCAGAAACAGGTGCTGGAGCACTATCGCAAGGCCGATCTCTTTGCGCTCGCCTGCCGTATCACCGCCGACGGCGACCGCGACGGCCTGCCGAATGTTCTCGTGGAAGCTTCCAGCCAGGCGCTGACCTGCGTCTCCACCAATATTTCGGGCATTCCGGAATTCTTCGTTGATGGCGAAAACGGTCTGCTGACAGAACCGGAAAACCAAGCTGCCTTCTCCAAAGCGCTGGAGCGCGCCATCTCCGATCCGGCATTAAGATCAAGGCTGGGCGCTGCCGCCGAACACCGCGTGCACACCGCCTTCGATCATCGTACCAGCATCACAGACCTCAAAAATTTCTTCGAACAGGAATGGGAGAAGACCCCGTGACCACTACCACCGACGCTACACAAGCCCCTCGCGTGTTCTTCTATGTCCAGCATCTGCTCGGCATCGGCCATATTGCCCGCGCCAGCCGCGTGGCCCATGCACTGGTCGCCGATGGCTTCGACGTGACGATGGTGACAGGCGGAACCCCGGTTCCGGGCTTTCCCGGCGAAGGCATTCGCCATGTCGAACTGCCGCCGGTGGCGGTGGCCGATGGCAATTTTGCAGGCCTCGTCGATGCCAATGGCGCGCCGGTGGACGATGCCTTCAAGGATAATCGTACCAGCATGCTGCTGGGAGCCTATCACGGCGCCATGCCGGACATCGTCATCATCGAAGCCTTCCCCTTTGGTCGCAGACAAGTGCGTTTCGAACTGCTGCCGCTACTCGCCGCCATCGAGAAAAGCATCAAGCGCCCGCTGGTGATGACGTCGCTGCGCGATATCCTGCAGGAGCGTGCCAAGCCCGGCCGCGACGAAGAGACCATCGATCTCGTCAAGAAGCACTTCGACACGGTGCTCGTCCATGGCGATCCAAACTTCGTGCGGCTGGAAGAGACCTTTCCGCTCGCCGAACAGATCAGCCAGCGCATCGTCTATACCGGCCTTGTTGCCCCAGCAAAACCACAGCCGCCGCAGGAGCGTTTCGACGTGGTCGTCTCCGCAGGCGGCGGTGCCGTGGGCGGCGCGCTTCTGAAAGCAGCGCTTGCCGCCGCGCCCCACATCCCCGAACTGAAATGCTGGTGCCTGATCACCGGCCCCAATATGCCGCAGGCGGATTTCGATGCGATTTCGGCTCAAGCCGGCGAGACTATTTCCGTCTTCCGCTTCCGCAAGGATTTCGCCAGCCTTCTCTCGGGTGCCAAGCTCTCCATCTCGCAGGCCGGCTACAACACCGTCTGCGATATCCTGCAGGCCAAATGCCGTTCGCTGCTCATCCCTTTTGCTGTGGGCGGAGAAACCGAACAGGGCGCCCGCGCCTCGCGTCTGGAAAAGCTTGGCCTTGCCCAGGTGCTGGAAGAAAACGCCATATCGCCACAGACCATGGCAGAGGCCATCCGCGTAGCACTGGCGCTACCGGAGCCCGCCGAGATCAGCCTTGATCTCGATGGCGCCAACGGCACGGCGCGTGTTCTGCGCAGACTTTATGCCGAGCATCAAATGGATGATGAATAGGGTTTCAGCCCTTGCAGCAACGGCCGTGTACCCGGTCACATGAGGTCAGAAGGCTTCTTCCGCATAACATTCTTATGAGGTTAAGCCTCTCACCATCGTCATCCTCGGGCTTGACCCGAGTATCCATATTTTCAAGCGTTTACGGCCTTATTTCGTGGATCCTCGGCTCAAGGCCGAGGATGACGGCGGAGAGGTTTTCGCACTGTGTTGAAGGCCGAATCAGCCGGAAACGTGTGGTGTCTCCAAGGCACCCCCACGCCCGACAGCCCGCTTAATAGTTGATCCTCTCGCGCCTAAACCCAAGCCCGATCAGGCGGCCCGCCAGATGGGCGAGAAGCGGAAAGCGCATGATGGCGCGCACGAAGGCGGGCGGGCCTTTGGCCTTGGGGGCCGCCTCGTTGTCCTTGCGGTTCTTGCTGCGCATCATCAATTGCAGCTTCTGCGTTGCCTTGGTCGGAAAGGTCCGGCGCTGTTCGATCGCAGCCAGATCGTCATCGGAGACATGGCCTTTGCCACGCAGAGCCGGCACCAGAATATTGGCGGCGGCAACCGCATCCTGAATGGCGAGATTGACGCCCACACCGCCAATCGGCGACATAGCGTGGGCGGCGTCACCGATGCAGATCAGGCCGGGCTTCCACCATTGCGTCAGCCTGTCGATGCGCACGGTGAGAAGATAAACATCGTCGAAGCTCTCGATCTCCTGCAGCCGCTCGGCGGGCAGCGGGCAGACCTCGGCGACACGTGTGCGGAAAGCTTCGATGCCTTTCTCGCTGATCTCGGAATAGACGCCGCGGCGCACCACATAGCCGCATTGCCAGTAGTCTCCACGATCGATCAGCACGAAGCCCTGCTGCGGACCGGCATGGCCCATGGTCTCGTTGGGATCGCCCGGCTGTTTCGAAAGCCGCATCCACAGAACTTCCGTCGGAACGCCAAAGCGCTCGACATGCAGCCCGGCCTTGTCGCGCACCGTGGAATTGCGGCCATCGGCACCAACGACCAGATCGGCCTTCACGGTAAGGCCGCCGGAGGGCGTGGAGAGCTTGAGACCGCTCACCTTCCCCTTGGTCTCGATGAGATCGCTGACAGCCGCATTATGCAACAGGCGGAAGCTCTCGAACTGCCCGGCCTTGCCGGCGAGAAAGTTCAAGAAATCCCACTGCGGCATGAAGGCGATGAACTTGTGCTTGACCGGCAGCCAGGAGAAATCCGCGATGGTGCGCTTGTGACCGCCCACCTCCGCATGCAGCTTCTCCGCCCTGGTATGCGGCAGCGCCAGAAATTCTTGGGCAAAACCCAGTTGCTCGATGAGTGCAATCGTCGAGGGATGGATCGTATCACCGCGAAAATCGCGCAGGAAATCGCCATGCTTCTCGATGACGGTGACATCGATCCCCGCCCGCGCCAGAAGCAGACCGAGCATCATGCCCGCCGGCCCGCCGCCGACGATGGCAACCGTGGTCTCTATGGCCTGGGCGTCGTCGTGGTCGTCGCTTGGCATGGCAGGGTCCTGTGTCATCATGCCTGATCGGCAGGCGGAAGCGGCGTGTTCTTCGGATAGGGCCAGCCCTTGATCAAACGGAACAACCATTCCTTGCGCGCGAAGATAAAGGCGAAGAGCATGGCCGTCCAGATGCCGAGCAGCAGGCCCGCCGCCACATCGCTTGGATAATGCGCCCCGACGATCACCCGCGAAACGCCGATGACGAGCGCGAGCGCCATGAACACATAGCGAAAGCGCGGGATCAGCATGGCAAAGGCGCCGAAGAAGGCACCCGCCGCTGTGGAATGACCGGAAGGAAAGCTCTCATAGAGATTGTCGCCGGTAAATGGCGTCAGGCTATAGGCGCCGATCTCGGCATAAAGTTCGGGACGTCCACGACCGATCAGGAATTTCAAAAGATGCACGAAGATGCTGGCGCTACCGATCGTCAGGAAGAAATAGGCGAAGAGCCGCCATGCGGTGCGCAGCCTCCCCGAATAGGGGCTCGCCAGGAAAAAGCGCGCGGCAATATAGGCAAGGATGGCAAAGAGCCCGGTGCTGTAGAGCATCCAGCGAAAGGTGCCAAAATCGGTGATCGCCTTGTTGAAGCCGACGATTGAGCCGGGAAGCGCCTGCGCCCGCTCCGAGATGCGCGGATCGAAGGGAATGAAAACAAGCACCAGCAACAGGGTAATGACGAAAATCCAGCCGCTGGAGATCAAAAATCGCTTCATGAAAATCCTCTATTTATCAATGCCGTATCCAATGCGTCGGGGCGCGTCGCATCAAGCCACACAACCTGCATGCTCACACCATTATTGGCAAGCGACGCACGCAGATGTCATCGGTGAGGAAGAGGACGCAATAGTGGCGAAAAATCGCTGACAGGCTTTGACCTTGTTCTGCCCCGGTTTCGCTTGTAGAGCCTTGAGTTAAGAGTTTCCACCAAAGCCGGATTTCACATGACACGCCAAAAGGGCAGCAACCCGCCTGAAAAACTGACCGTCCTCGGCGCCACCGGCTCAATTGGAACGAACACGCTGGATGTCATCCGCCAGCTCGGCGGACGCGATCGCTTCGAGATTTTAGGTCTCACAGGGGCCGGCAATGTAGCGTTGCTGGCCGAACAGGCAAGCGAGCTTGGCGTGAAGCTCGCCGTCACCGCCGATGACGAGAAGTATGCCGAACTAAAAGACGCACTGGCTGGAAGCGGTATTGCCGTTGCCTCCGGTAAAAGTGGCTTGCAGGAAGCCGCAAGCCTGGAGGCCGATTGGGTCATGGCGGCGATTGCCGGCACGCCCGGGCTCGAGCCGACGCTCACAGCCGCGCGTCGCGGTGCCAATATCGCGCTTGCCAACAAGGAATGTCTGGTCACCGGCGGCGATGTCTTCATCTCCACCATGCGCGAGGGCGGCGGCACGCTGATCCCTGTCGATAGCGAACACAGCGCCATCTTCCAGTGCCTTGAGCCCCACAACCGCGACAAGGTCGAGCGCATCGTCCTCACCGCATCCGGCGGCCCGTTCCGTACCTGGAGCCGCGAGCAGATGGACGGCGTCACCGCCGAGATCGCGCGCGCCCATCCCAACTGGTCCATGGGCTTGAAAGTCTCGATTGGCAGTGCCTCCATGTTCAACAAGGCGCTGGAAATGATCGAGGCGAAATATCTTTTCGATCTTGAGCCCTCACAGATCGAAGTGATCGTCCATCCGCAATCCATCATTCATTCCATGGTGGCCTATACCGACGGTTCGGTCATCGCCCAGCTCGGCTGCCCGGATATGCGCACGGCGATCGCCTATGCCCTGACCTATCCCGGCCGCGGCACGCTCGATGTCGAGCGACTGGATTTCGCCAAGCTGGCACGTCTCGATTTCGAGGCACCGGACGAGGACCGCTTCCCCTCGATCAGGCTCGCACGTCTGGCGCTGCAACGCGGCGGCGTGCAGGGTGCAGTATTGAATGCCGCGGAGGAAACCGCCTTCCACGCCTTCGTCGATGGTAAGATCGGCTTCTTGCATATGGCCGATACGGTCGAATCCGTCATGGAGCGGATGAATGATGGCAGGCCAGCCGATACGATCGATGCCATTCTGGCCGCCGACGCGCAAGCCCGCGCTTATGCCGAGGATGTGATCCGGCAGAAGCAGAAGGCCGCGTAGGGCCTCTCCTCACAGGTGATGGACAGGACGACAACCGGTGGCCACCACCGGGCGCACAGCTGTGCGTAAAATGTCGATCCCGGCTTGCCACGCCCCAGCTTTCTCGTTATGTCGCGTCTTGTTACGTTATTACATCACAAATGAGGAAACACGATGAAACTCACGCAAGCCCTCGCCCTCTCCGTCAGCGCGTTGCTACTTCTGTCCACCGCCGCTATGGCACAGGAGAAATCAGCGCCGTCAAAGTCCGAAAGCCACAACCACGCTCATAACCATTCCCACGGGCACTCGCACGGCTCCAGCGACGTCTATAAGGGCTACTTCGAGGACAGCGCCGTGAAGGAGCGCCCGCTCTCCGATTGGCAAGGCGATTGGCAGTCGGTCTATCCCTATCTGGTGGATGGCACGCTCGATCCGGTGATGCAGCACAAGGCCGAGGACGGCAAGAAGAGCGCCAAGGCGTTTCGTGAGGAATATGATGTCGGCTACAAGACCGACGTCAACCGCATCACCATCAAGGGCGACGACGTGACCTTCTATCGGGACGGCAAGGCCACAGAAGGCAAGTATGCCAGCGACGGCTATGAGATCCTGACTTACAAGAAGGGCAATCGCGGCGTTCGCTACATCTTCAAGAAGACCGGCGGCGATGCATCCGCACCGCAATACATCCAGTTCAGCGACCACACCATCGCGCCGCAAAAAGCAGGCCATTACCACCTCTATTGGGGTGATGACCGCGCCACGGTGCTGAAGGAGCTGACCAATTGGCCGACCTACTATCCGTCATCCCTGTCGGGCAAGGAGATCGTCCAGGAAATGCTCGAGCATTAAAACGTAAAAAGGGGCGCAGCCGGCAAGCTGCGCCCCTCAGACCGCTGACAAACCCGTCGATTTTTTCGGCGGGTTTTTCTGTTTTTGGATGATGCTGTTTGTTGATCTGCTTTTGCGACGCTGAATGGGAGACAAGTTGAGGCTGATCGCCTCATCCCCAGGCAGGTTTAGGTGTTTTGGTCACCGCCAATGCGATCTTCTTTATGTTTTGTGCCGCTGCGGCGATGAGGCACTGCCATCTGACCTTGATCAGGCCGCGGAAGCGGGCATAGCGGTGCCCGTGAAGCTGTTTGGCATCGGCAAAGGATCGCTCCACCGTTTCCTTGCGCCGCTTGTAGATCGCTTTGCCCCGTGCCGTCTTCCGGTGGGCGTCGGTTCGCTCACGTGCATCTTGCCAGACATGGCGGGTGATGGTGCGTTCTGCCTTTGCGTTTGTTGTGCATGACGCCAGAAGCGGGCAGTCACGGCAGATGGACGGGTCTGAGCGATAGTGCTTGTAACCGCTTCGATCGGTGGTGGCATAGGGCAGCAGTTGCCCTTCAGGGCAGCGATAGCCATCAGCCTCTGGTTCGTAGACGAACTTCGATTTGCGCATCATGCCGTCTTTGGGCGGGGTCGGGTTGCGATAGCCGGTCACGCCGAGGATCTCTCTGTCCTCCAGCCCCTTGGCAATGCCTGCCGTGGCATAGCCCGCGTCTAGCCCAACCGCGCCGACGTTGAAGTCGAAGCGTTGGCGCTGTCGATCGAGCCGTTCCAGATAGACGATACTGTCATGCACATTGGCCGGCGTCACATGCGTGTCGGTGATGATCGCATGGCGCCCATCAACCGTGCGGTGATCGAGATAGAAGAAGCCCTTGGGCTTGCCGTCGCGCACCATATAACCACTATCGGGATCGGTACGACTGACCTTCGTTTCCTTCACCTCTGGCTCGCGCTCTTTCTCCTTCAACGGCTTCTGGCCATGCGCCGCACGTTCCGCCTCGATTGCCCGATCCAGATCGGCCCAATAATCGGCACGCGATTTCTGAAGCAGGGCCAGATCGTATTTGCCCTTGTTGGCATTCGCCTTCAGGTGGGTGGAATCCGTATAGAGGACAGTCCCATCCACCAGACCGTGCTTGATCGCCTGCTCCACGATCGCATCGAAGATATCTTGGGCAACGGATGTGTCGTTAAAGCGACGGCGGCGGTTCTGAGAAAGCGTCGAGGCATCGAAGACAGGGTCCGTCAGCTTCATGCGCAGAAACCAGCGATAGGCGACGTTCACCTCGATCTCGCGCACCAACTGCCGTTCCGAGCGCACACCGAACAGGTAGCCGATGAACAAAGCCTTGAACATCAAGGTCGGGTCGAGCGGTGGACGACCATTGTCGGCGCAGTAGAGGCCCGCAACACGATCATGGATGAAGGAAAAGTCGATCACCGCGTCGATCTTGCGAAGCAGATGATCTTTTGGGACCAGGCTATCGAGCGTCACCATCTCAAGAGCAGTCTGTTCAGGAGCAGGTTTCTTCAACATGTCCCAATGAATCATAAACCCCCAGCTCGCGCCAGGGGTTTGTCAGCAGTCTGAGGGGCGCAGCCGGCAAGCTGCGCCCCTTTTCAGAAAAATGAGGTGACGATCAGGCGACAGCCCGTGCCAGCGCGCAACGCGACCACAGCTGATGAAGCGCACCGACCAGACCTTCCAGATCCGCATTGGTGTGAAGCGGGGTCGGCGTGATGCGTAGACGCTCCGTCTTGCGCGGCACGGTTGGATAATTGATCGGCTGCACATAGACGCCATGGTCATCGAGCAGGATATCGGAAATCCACTTGCACTTGGCGGCATCGCCCACCATCACCGGAACGATGTGGCTGGGGTTTGCCATATGCGGAATGCCGCTCGCATCCAGCATGGAACGCAGCGTGCGCACACGCTCCTGATGACGGGCGCGCTCGAAGGGGCTGGCCTTCAGGTGCTGGATCGAAGCCACGGCACCGGCTGCCAGGGACGGCGGAAGTGCTGTGGTAAAGATGAAGCCGGAGGCAAAGGAACGGATGAAGTCGCAGAGCGCTTCCGACGCTGCAATATAGCCGCCCATTACACCGAAAGCCTTGCCGAGCGTTCCTTCGATGATCGTCAGACGGTCCATCAGACCTTCGCGTTCGGCAATGCCGCCACCGCGCGGGCCATACATGCCGACCGCATGCACTTCATCGAGATAGGTCATGGCGCCGTACTTGTCGGCGAGATCGCAGATCTCCTTGATCGGCGAAATATCGCCATCCATGGAATAGACCGATTCAAACGCGATCAGCTTCGGCGCTGCCGGATCGGCGGCCTTCAGCTTGGCTTCCAGATCTTCCAGATCGTTGTGCTTCCAGATGACCTTCTCGCAGCGGCCGTAACGAATGCCCTCGATCATCGAGGCATGGTTCAGCGCGTCCGAGAAGATGATCAGGCCGGGGATCTTCTGACCGAGCGTACCAAGCGTCGCCCAGTTGGAGATGTAGCCGGAGGTGAAGATCAGCGCCGATTCCTTGCCGTGCAGATCTGCAAGTTCGCGCTCGAGTTTGACGTGGTAATGGCTGGTACCAGAGATATTCCGGGTGCCTCCCGCACCCGCGCCACAGTGATCGATCGCGGCTTTCATCGCCTCGATCACCTTGGGGTTCTGCCCCATACCGAGATAGTCGTTGGAGCACCAGACCGTGACGTCGCGCTTTTCACCATCGGCGGTGTAACGGGTTGCCTTCGGAAAATGTCCCTGTTGCCGCTCGAGGTCGGCAAAAACGCGGTAGCGGCCTTCCGAATGCAAGCCATCCAGTTCGGTCTTGAAATATGCCTCGAAGTCCATTCCATGCTCCAGAATACGTGCAAGCGTTTTCGGTCCACCTCCTTGAACCGTCAACCCCCTTGACGCCGATATTGCATCGCTGCGTCAATTCGCCTCCACTTTTGAACCGTTCCAATATTCTTATAAGACTCTAAAGGAATGACAAACTTGATTCATGTCAAACTGCTAAAAAATTTGGAACCTTTTGATCGACGCGCCGTTGAGTAGGGCACAATCGATTGACCAGGGGAGCGCAGCCTTAAATGGGGGCTTCCACAGTAACATTCGACTTGTTAGATATCTGCAGCGGTCGGAGGTAGCAGTCGCCGCAGACGTATTGGGACGCCTACCGAGAGCCATCGAGCTCAAATGTAACGTGGAGAGAGTTCATGAAAAAGGCTGTTGTTTTTGCTGTTATGGGTCTGGCGCTCGCAAGCTGCACGCAGACTGAAAAGACCACTGGTGGCGGCGCAGTGATCGGTGCGCTGGCTGGTGGCGCTATTACCGGTAACGTGCGCGGCGCGGCAGTCGGCGGTCTGATTGGTGGCGCGACGGGCTACCTTATCGGTCGCGCGTCCGAGCCGGGCTATTGCTACTACCGCGACCAGTACGGTCAGCGTTACACGGCACGTTGCCGCTAAGGCGTGGCACAATTGCATCAGAAGCCCCGGCAAAAACCGGGGCTTTTTTGTTTCCACACGCATGTGACCGTTTTTGGGGTGCCCCCTGTCTCCGATTTATGATTAAATTTAAGGGTATCAGCAGCCAGCGCAAAACGGCGAAGCTGTTGTCTGCGCCGAAGGACTGCGACGGACGGGAGGCGGAGCGCGCGATTTCTCTTGGATCGCCACGCGCTTTAACGAAGGATAAACGGGCGGGAGCAATAATAAATGCTCAACCATAAAGCAGCGTATGCCAAACAAGCGGACTGACCAACGGATGAGTATTGCGTACTGGAGGGCAGGCACTGCATTGGCGGTGGCGGCAGCCGTTACCTGTTCTCCGGGTTTCGTGCGCGAGGCCTTCGCGCTGAAAATCTTCGGCATCCAGCTGTGGGGATCCGACGACGACAAAGAGAATGAAGTTCTCAATCCCGTCAAATTTACCGTGACCCTCAACACGCCGGGTGCGGATAGCAAGCTGCGCGACAGTCTGGAAAAGAGTTCTCTTCTGGTCGCAGAGCCGGACAAGCCGGCATCGGGCGATCTTGGGCTTTTGATCCGCGCCAAGGACGATCGCGATAGGCTGGTTGCGGCCCTTTATGAGAACGCGCGCTATGGCGGCATCGTCAAGATCACCATTGCCGGGCAGGATATCGATTCCATTCCGCCCGTTCCGACCTTCAACACCTCTGGGCCTGTGCCGATCGTTATCGATGTGACGCCGGGACCGGTCTTCACGCTCGGCACCGTACGATTTGAGGGTGAAGTGGGCGGGCACACACCCGCTGAATATGGTCTCGTGACCGGCGGGGACGCAGGCTCCCTTGCCATCATTCGCGCCGGCAACAAGCTGATTGAAGATCTGAAATCCGAAAGCCGGCCCTTTGCCAAGCTGACCAAGCGCGAGGCCGTCGCCAACCACGCTAATAACACCGTCGATCTGACCATGGTGGCAGAAGCCGGCCCTATCGCCGCAACGGGGGATGTGACGGTCAAGGGCGACCGGGCCGTTGATGCCGACTTCATCCGCCGATACTCGCGCTTGAACAGAGGCGAGCCCTACTCGCCGGAAAGACTGCGCAAGGCCTCTGACAGACTGCGCAAGCTCGGCGTCTTTTCCAGCATCTCCATCAAGGAAGCCAACACGCTGGCGCCGAACGGAACATTGCCGCTGACCATCGAAGTGTCGGAGGGCAAGTTCCGCTATTTCGGTGTCGGCGCGCAATATTCGACCACCGAAGGCGCTGGACTGCAGGGCTATTGGGGCCACCGGAACCTCTTTGGAAAAGCCGAATCGCTCCGCATCGAAGGTGCCGTTACGCGCCTCGGTGAAGCGTCCACCGTTCAGGACATGGATTATTCCGCCGGCATCACCTTCGTGAAGCCCGGGATCTTCACCCCGGAGACCACCTTCACCGCGAGCCTGAAAGCCAAGACCGAGCATCCGGATAGCTACGACGCCCAGACGGTGACGGCCTATGCCGGCTTTGCCTATGATTTCAACGACTACGACACCGCATCTGCCGGTCTCGAAGTCGAGTGGGAAAACACCGAGGATGCGTTCGGTGAAAACCAGTATCTCACGACTTCGGTCCCCCTGGAATTTGTCCGCGACAAGCGCAATGACAAGCTCAACCCGACGCAGGGCTTCCGCGCTTCAATTGCGGCCACGCCAAGCTATGAAGCCTTGAACGGCACGATCTTCAGCTCACTCGAAGGCTCGACCACCGGCTATCTCGGCCTCGGCTCGGATGATCAGGTGGTGCTGGCGGGCAAGCTTGCAGGCGGCGTGCTGGTTGGCGGCGGCTCGCTGGAAGACATTCCCACCACACGCCGCTTCTTTGCGGGCGGTGGCGGCTCGGTGCGCGGTTACAGTTACCAGGAAATCTCGCCCTATGCGGCCAATGGCGAAGCGACCGGCGGGCGTTCCTATATCGTCACCTCGCTGGAAGCACGCATCAAGGTGACCGAGACCATCGGTATCGTGCCCTTCGTCGACGCGGGCATCGTCTCCTCCGAGATCACCCCGGATTTTTCCGATATCCGTGCTGGCGCCGGCATAGGCCTTCGCTATCAGACACCTTTTGGACCCTTGCGTCTTGATGTCGCCATGCCGCTGGAGAAATATCCGAACGGCAGCAGCTTCGGCATCTACGCCGGTATCGGACAAGCCTTCTGACATCGAAGAAGGTATAGCCAACCACGCCGGGCTTGGCCTCTCAAAGGCACAATGTCCACACCTGTCACGACGACGAAGCGAAGTGTAGATTATCCTTCATGACCATGCTGATTCGATTGCTGAAGTGGTTCGCCTATATCGCACTCGGGGCTGTCGCCCTTCTTGCGGTTGTGGTTCTTTTCCTGGGCTTGAGCCCATTCGGCGCACGTTTCGTAGCAGACGAAGTCTCACGGCTTGCCTCCAGCAAGGATCGGACGATCACCATTTCGCCGCCGGAAGGTCTGTTGAGCGGCAGGCTGCGACTGGACGCGGTGACGATTGCCGATCGGGATGGCCCCTATGCCAAGCTCAACGGCGTCGAGCTCGACTGGTCGCCGCTCGATCTCCTGACCGGTAAATTCCACGCCGAGAGGCTGACAGCCGCTACTATCACCGTCGATCGTCTTCCTCTCCCATCGACGGAACCGGCTGATCAGAGTTCCAGCAGCTTCACCCTGCCTGTCGAAGTGGCCATCGACGATCTCTCCCTGCCGAATATCGAACTCGGCCAAAAGCTTGCCGGCCGTCCGTTCTCGCTCAGCGCATCTGGCCATGGCTATGCCGCATCCGATACGGTCACGGCCTCCCTCTCCGTCACCCGCAAGGACGAGCAGCGCGCTTCGATCGACGCCGACTTCGCCTATGTTCCGGGCGAGAACGTGCTGAAACTCAAGGCGCTGTTGAACGAACCGGAAGGCGGTCTGCTCGCCAATCTGCTGCGCCTTCCCGGCGCTCCCGCCGTCTCCATCGACCTCAATGGCGATGGACCGCTATCGGACTGGACAGGCAAGCTCGTCGGCTCGGTTGGCGGAAACCAGGTCCTGACGCTTGATGGCCGTCATAGCCTCGCATCCGATGGAACGCGCCGGATCACGCTGCAGGGCGGCGGGGAGCCGGATCGGCTGCTGCCGCCACTGATGCGCCAGCTCTTTACCGGAGAGACCAAGATCGACCTTGCCACATCCATTTCGCCGGAAGGGCGCATCAGCGTCGAAAGCGGCAATCTGGAAACCGGCGCGCTGATCCTGACGGCCTCCGGCAGCATCGATCCCCAAGGCCAGAACGATCTGACCGCCAATCTGATCGGCACCAACGGCCCCGTCGATGTGCGCCTGCCGCTTGGTCAGGACGAGGTCCAGGCGCTGGTCGATGGCATCGATCTCAGCCTGCGCGGCAATGCCGATGCAGCCAGATTGAACACCGTCGTGTCGCTGCGCTCGCTCACCGCGCCGCAAGGCACGCTTCAGGGTGTGAAGCTGACCGCAACCAGCGACGATCTGAATGTTGCCAGCCGCACCGGCACGATCCGCACGCTGCTTGCCGTCGATCAGTCGGCGCTGACCGCGCCCGATCTGGAGCGTGCCGTCAAGGCACCGTTGAAGCTCAGCGCGCCCTTGCGCGTCTCGCCGCAATCCATCGCCTTCGAAGGCGCGACGCTGGAAAGCGCCAGCATCGGCGGCACGGCAAGCGGCTCCTACGATCTCACCGAAGGCCGCGTCTCCTCCAACCTGCGCCTCTTCGTGCTGCCCTCCGTACTGCCGACTGGTCTGTCTGAGAAATTCGACGGAACGATTGCGATTGACGGCTATGTCAACAGCCTCATCGGCGGCGCAACCAGCCTCGAAAACCTTGTGGTGAAATCGAGCACGCTTGAAGCCAATGGCGATGTGACCCTCGACAATGGGACGATCGGCGCAAAACTCTCCGGCCGCCTGCCCTCGCTGCAGAAACTGTCACCGCAGGCGCAAGGGTCGCTCGACTTTTCACTGGAGGCAAACGGCCCGATCAATGCGGCGGATTTCACCGCCAATCTCTCGGCCACCCGTGCAACATTGGCCGGACGCTCACTGCAATCGCTCAAGGTTTCCGCCAGCGGCAAGGCGGATGTCGCAGCTCCGCAAGCCAAGTTCCAGGCGACCGGTACGCTCGACAACCAGCCGATCGATGCCTCTGCCGCGCTTGTGCAGACGGGTGAAGGCACGGCCATTCCGGAGCTGAACGTCAAGGTCGGCCCGAATGTCTTGACCGGCAAGCTGCAACTGACGCCGCAATTCCTGCCATCCGGCGACCTTTCCTTCGATTTTCCCGATATCTCGCTGCTGGCAGCGCTCGCCGCCCAGCAGGCAAGCGGTGACCTGAAGGGCGATGTCGCCATCAGCAATACCAATGACAAGATTGCCGCCACCATTCGCGCCAGCGGCAACACATTACGACAGGGCACCACGACGATTGCCGGACTGGTGGCCGATCTGAAGGTGGACGATCTTCTGGCGCTCGCCATCAACGGCAATGTAAAGGCGGACAAGATCGATGCGGGTGCGGCGGCCCTCTCCGGCATCACGCTTGACATCGATCATGCGGCCAACGCCACCACATTCGATCTGAACGGTCGTTATGACAATGCGCCGCTGGTGCTCAAAGGGCGGGCAAACACCGGTGCCTCGCCGATGACAGTCTCGGTGGACGCCTTCTCGGCAACGCCGCGCGGGATTCCGGTGCGGCTTGCCGCGCCGAGCGTGATCGCCATCGAAAACGGCGCTGCCCGTATTGCAGGTCTCACCATCCAGACGGGCAATGGGCGTGTCGATGTCAACGGGACGGCTGGGTCCACGCTCGATCTTAACGTCGCCATCCGCGCGCTGCCCGCCAATCTTGCCAATGCTTTCTCGCCTGGGCTCGATGCCGCAGGCACCATTTCCGGCACAGTCGTGGCAAAAGGGGCAGCGACCGATCCGGCTGTCGATTACGATCTGACCTGGTCGGACGCAGCCGTGGCCCAGACACGCGCCGCAGGCCTTGGCCCCTTGGGCATCAAGGCGAATGGCCGTTATGCCGGGCAGACGTTGCGGCTTGATACGACGCTATCCGCAGGTGGCGGCCTGGCGCTTTCCGGCGGCGGTACGCTCGGCCTTGCTGGTGACCGACCGCTTGCCATGAGCTTCAAAGGCAATATTCCCTTTGCCGCGCTCGCAGCCCAGACATCCGCCCAGGGCTTCGTCGTCAACGGCTCCGCCGCTGTCGATATTCGCATCGAAGGCACGGCAACCGCGCCATCGGTGACGGGCACGATCACCACGGACGGCGCCCGCGTGACTGATGTTCGGCGCAATCTGACCATCAACAATATAGCCGCGACGATCAGCTTCAACCGCGATGTCGCCACCATTTCTCGGCTCACCGGCGCCATGTCAGGCGGCGGAACGCTCTCGGGCTCCGGCACCATCGGCATCAATCCCGGCGCGGGTTTCCCGGCCGATCTCAGCCTCACGCTGAACCGCGCCACATACGTGGACGGTACGCTGTTCTCCACCCAGGCCAGCGGTACAGTGACGTTGAAGGGGCCGGTGCTGACCTCGCCCATGCTGGCCGGAACGATCACGCTGGATAAGAGCGCCATCACCATTCCTGAGCGTCTGCCCGCTTCGCTGACGGAAATCGACATCAAGCACAAGAACGCTCCGCCTGCGGTCCGGCGTCAGGACGCTGAACTGCGGTCCGACCAGGGTGGCGACGGCACCTCGTCCTCCATTGGTCTCGATCTTCAGATCAATGCGCCAAGTGGCATTTTCGTGCGCGGTCGTGGTGTCGACGCTGAGCTGAACGGCAATCTGACGGTTCGCGGTACAGCGGCGAGCCCACAGGTTTCCGGCGGTTTCACCATGCGCCGCGGCCGGTTGGAAATTCTGACCCGTCGACTTGATTTCACCAATGGCGACATCACGTTCGGCGGCGGTCTGATCCCCGTTCTCAATATGTCTGCCGATTCCACCGTAGGCTCCAACACCGTGACGGTCACGGTCAGCGGCAATGCAAACGATCCGTCCTTCGCCTTCAGCTCCTCTCCCGCACTTCCGCAGGACGAGATCATGGCGCAGCTGATCTTCGGCCAGTCCATGTCGAAACTCTCGCCCTTGCAGATTGCACGGCTGGCAGATGCGGCAAGCCAGCTCGCCGGCGGCCGCTCCACTTCTCTTTTCGACAGCCTGCGCAGCAATCTGGGCATTGACGATCTCGATATCTCCACCGACGCCGAGGGGCGCGCGCGTGTCTCCGCCGGCAAATATATCAACGACAGAACCTATCTCGAGCTTGAGCAGAGCGGTGATTCCGGCGCTAAGGCGATCATCAATCTCGATGTCGGCCGTGGCGTGAAGCTGCGCGGCTCCGCCGGCGGAGATGGAGAAGGCGCCGCCGGCGTCTTCTATGAGAAGGAATATTGAGCAACTTTTGCGTGAACCTTAGGAGTTCGGCAGGTAGCATCGCGAGAATAGTCAAACCCTTCAAAATTCAGAGATTTTTAAATTTGATGGGCTAAAACAATTGTTGTTGCCCTGAACCATCCGCGCCGGTTGCGCTTGAGGCTCTTGTCTGCACGCAACGCAATAGTGGTGTGACCTTGCGGTTGAACCGTGAGTGATGGAGTTCACTGAATGCTTTCTCTTCCTGGAACCCATGCCAAGGCGGTTCTAGCCGCTCTTGGTCGTTCTCTGGCGATTATCGAATTTGACACTTCTGGAAAAATCCTGTCTGCGAATGAGAATTTCTGCGCCGCGATGGGTTATACAGCCGATCAGGTGATCGGCAAGCACCACAGCATGTTCTGCGAACCGTCCTACGCAAACAGCGATGATTACAGGCAGTTCTGGAAAAATCTCGCGGCTGGCCGTTTTGACAAGCGTCAGTATAAGCGAATCGCCAATGGCGGACAGGAAGTCTGGATCGAGGCCTCGTACAATCCGGTCATGGCCGGCGGTAGCGTCAAGAGCGTTGTCAAGCTTGCAACCGTCATCACCGAAACGAAGCGGAAAGCATCCGAAGATGCCGGGAAGCTGGAGGCGATTTCGCGTGTGCAGGCCATCATCGAATTCACCCCGACCGGCGACATCATCACGGCGAACCAGAATTTCCTCGATGCCGTCGGCTACAAACTTGAGGAAATTCAGGGAAAGCATCACCGCATTTTCTGCGAAGACAGCGTCCGCAACGATCCGTCCTACAACGAATTCTGGAGGACTCTGGCTGGCGGCACATTTACCGCAGCCGAGTACAAGCGCTTAAGCAAAAGCGGCAAGCCGATCTGGATCCAGGCATCCTACAATCCGATCTTCGATGAGAACGGCAAGGTGTTCAAGATCGTCAAATATGCGACCGACGTGACCGATCGCGTTGTGGCTGTGGACGATCTTGCCGCCAGCCTGACGGCATTGTCGAATGGTGACCTGACAGGCACGATCTCCGTGCCCTTTACCCCCACGCTGGAAAAAGTCCGCCACGATCTCAACGCCTCGCTGGAAAAGCTTCAAGGCGCCATGCGCGATGTGGCGAAAAGCACCAGTAGCATCACCATGGGTGCGCGTGAAATCAGCGACGCCACCGACAACCTCGCGCGGCGCACCGAACAGCAGGCGGCGGCACTTGAACAAACCTCTGCGGCATTGCACGAGATCACCCGCACCGTGGCGCAAAACGCCGAACGTGCCGAAGAATCAGGCCGCCTCGTTGCCAATACCAAGGCCGATGCGGAACAGTCCGGCCTCATCGTCGGCAAGGCAATCGATGCCATGGGCCGCATCTCGCAATCCTCCAACGAGATCGGCAACATTATCGGCGTCATCGATGACATTGCCTTCCAGACCAACCTGCTTGCACTGAACGCCGGTGTCGAAGCGGCACGCGCCGGAGAAGCCGGCAAGGGCTTTGCGGTCGTGGCGCAGGAAGTGCGTGAACTGGCGCAGCGCTCGGCCAATGCGGCAAAGGAGATCAAGACGCTGATCAACACCTCTGCGTCGCAGGTAAAGGAAGGCGTCGATCTCGTCGGCGAGACCGGCAACGCGCTGAGCAAGATCGTCGGCCAGGTGGCGGAGATCGACACCAATGTCGCGGCGATCGTCGAGACGGCGCATGACCAGGCCAACGGCATCAAGGAAATCAACCACGCGGTTGAAGCCATGGACACCAACACCCAGCAAAATGCCGCGATGGTGGAGCAGACGACCGCCTCAAGCCACGGCCTCGCGCATGAAGCGCATGTCCTGCACGAACTTCTCGCGCAATTTAGATTTGAGAAACATTCTTCTGCTACGAATCAACCAGTGAAGCTGGAACGAAGAACGCCCGTTGCGCGCGCTCCGGAGAGGAAGCCGAAACCCGCGGTCTACGCGACATCCGGTTCTCTTGCTCTGGCTCCGACACAAAAGGATTGGGAAGAATTCTGATGGCAATGATCAACTCGACAAACTTCGGCGGCGAAACCCTCGAAATCATAGCGTTTCGTCTTCACGATCAGGAATTCTGCGTCAAGACGACCACGATCCGCGAAATCCGCGGCTGGGCACCGTCCACGCCCATCCCGCATGCTCCGCCGGATGTTATCGGCGTCATGAACCTGCGCGGCTCGGTCATTCCGATCATCGATCTGGCTTACAAGCTTGGCATGACGAGCACGGTTGCCAATGAGCGCAGCGCCATCGTCGTTGCTGAAGTGCACAACATGGTCATCGGCATGCTGGTCGACCGCGTCTCCGACATTCTGACCATCCCGGCGAGCCAGGTTCAACCGGTTCCGGAAGTTTCCGCCTCCTTCGACAAGTCCTTCTCCGAAGGCATCATTGCCAACGAGCATGGCATGATCTGCTTCCTGAACCTCGCCAAGATGTTCAAGGGAACCGATATGGATGAACTGGCCGCCTGATCGGCACCTCATCTTCAAGACCAATCATCAAAGCCGTGCGGACAGCTCCGCGCGGCTTTTTGCTTTTCCCTGGAGGCCTTGCGGAGCGAGACACCGGATTGATCCCGCTGACCTCCGAAGCCATCACCGCACCACACAAGAGTATTTTCTACACGTCATTATTGCGCTCGCGCTAAGAAAGAAACTTTTAATATTAATTTGCTCTAATACACTTAGACGAGCGCATAATCGATCCGGCCGATGCGCAAGTAACGGGCGTTCTTGTGCTCAGTTAACCAGGAGCACGACCTCAACATTTCGGCTGTCCTGGAGAAGAAAATGTTTTGGCTGGTAAAGAGCGCAGACAAGACCAATGTTTTGAAGGCATTCTCCGCATCGCAAGCCGTGATCGAATTCGATCTGCACGGCAATGTGCTGGATGCAAACGCGAATTTCTGTGCTGCACTGGGCTATGAACTGTCCGACATCGTGGGAAAGCACCACCGGATCTTTTGTGATCAGGACTTTGTCACCTCCCCAGACTACCGTGACTTCTGGAGCGCGCTTGCGTCAGGTTCCTTCAAGACCGGCGAGTTCAAGCGGCTGCGCAAAGACGGGCGAGAAATCTGGATCGAGGCGTCCTACAATCCCGTCTTTCGCGGCAACAAGCCCTACAAGGTGGTGAAGATCGCCAGCGACATCACGCAGAAGAAGCTGAAGGCAAAAGAGGATAACAGCAAGCTGGAAGCAATCTCCCGCTCCCAGGCGGTCATCGAGTTCACACCAGCAGGCGACATCATCACCGCCAACGAAAATTTCTGTCGTACTCTGGGCTATGGCTTAAACGATATCCAGGGCCGTCATCACCGCATGTTCTGCGAGCAAGCCTATGCCACCTCGGAGGCCTATCGCGATTTCTGGCGACGGCTGGCCTCCGGTGAATTCATCTCCGACGAGTTCGTCCGATTTGGCAAGGATGGCAAAGAGGTGTGGATCCAGGCGGCCTATAACCCCATCCTTGACGACCGCGGCGCGGTGGTGAAGGTGGTGAAATTTGCCACCGACGTGACACCACGCATGAGTGCGATCTCGACGCTTGGCCTGGCACTGCGCGCACTCGCTGAAGGCAATCTGCGCCAGAGGCTCGACACCCCATTCGTGCCAAGCATGGAGAAGCTCAGAAGCGACTTCAACGAGGTCATCGAGAAGCTGCGCATTACGATGCAGACTGTGGCACAGAACTCCGAGATCATCGCCTCCGGCTCGGCAGAGATCCGTGTCGCCGCAGACCAGCTTGCGCAGCGCACAGAGCAGCAGGCAGCCTCTCTGGAGGAGAGCGCCGCAGCGCTCGAGGAAATCACCACCACGGGCGCGGACGCCAGCCAGCGGGCCGATGAGGCGGGCCGCCTCGTCAGCGCGACGAAGGCGAACGCCGAGCGCTCCGGTGAGATCGTTCAACGTGCCATCGCCGCCATGGACGCCATCTCCCATTCCGCCGGTGAAATCACCAACATCATCACCGTCATCGACAGTATCGCCTTTCAGACAAACCTTCTGGCGCTGAATGCTGGCGTTGAGGCGGCGCGCGCGGGCGAGTCCGGCAAGGGTTTTGCTGTCGTGGCGCAGGAGGTGCGCGATCTTGCCCAACGCTCCGCCGCAGCCGCCAAGGAGATCAGGCAACTGATCAATGCGTCAGGCGCGCATGTGGCGCGCGGTGTGGGGCTGGTGGGCGAAACGGGCGAGGCCCTGAAGGATATCGCATCCCAGGTCGAGTTGATCGACACCAACGTGGCGGCCATTGTCGAAGCGGCACGCGAACAGGCGTCAGGCCTCAGCGAAATCAACAACGCCGTCAACCTCATGGACCAGGCCACGCAGAAGAACGCCGCCATGGTGGAAGAGACGACGGCAGCCAGCCATGGGCTTGCACGTGAGGCGGAGACGCTCCGCCAACTCCTGACACAGTTTGATGTGGGATTCGCGACCGGAGCCCCGGCTGCTGCGCCTGCTCCTGCCCGAGAGGTCTTCACAGCTGTGAGACCCGCGCCGGCTCGACGCCATGGTTCAGCGGCACCGGCCGTCGTTGCCGCGGAATGGACGGAGTTCTGAAGGCCGACAGCATCTGGGCGAAAATCGCATCCGATTTGCGGAAAGCTCAACGCGCCGATCAACGAAGATAGAGCATCCTTTGTGCGTCCAATAGCACGCGCGGCGCTCTGATTGTCCCTGAGATAGGATGTGACATAAGCCGGGTGACGTCATCGGCCTGAAAGCCGTCGGGAACGTCGACAGTCGCATTCGACGCCCTGTAGCTATTTATGCTGCGCTGGATATTTCCACCGTTGAGAGCGGCGCGCCAACATAAAAAAAAGCGGTCACCAGGACCGCTTTTTTCTCATTTCCTATGTGGACGGGTGCTCGCGCGACCCCGCCCGGTCCTTTCAAGCGGCGACGAGAACCTCGTGCAGGTTCGTCAGCTCGTAAAGGTGCTTTTCCAGTTTCGTCAGGTGATCGTGATGGTGGTTGCCTTCCTCGATCTCCGAACGGGCCGTCGCGATGCGCTTCTGCAGATCATCGGGGCTCATGTCGTCAGCCGAGACGGCCGACTCTGCAAGCAGCGTGCAGCCGGTTGGCAGGATGTCGGCAAAACCGCCGAACACCACATATTTGTGGGTTTCGCCGGACGCCGTCTTTACCCGCACGATGCCGGGCTTGATCGTGGTCATGACCGGCGCATGGTTTACCAGAACCGTCATTTCGCCTTCCGTCGCCGGAATCACGACCTCGCTGACCGTCTCGGAAACTAAGAGACGCTCAGGAGAAACAAGTTCGAATTTGAAAGTGTCGGCCATGGCTATTCACTTCTTCTGATTGCGCGACAGACGATGTCGCGGGGGGCAACGGCGCGCGGCGAAAACCGCGCACCAGTTCAATCACATCAAGCGGCTTCGCCAGCCAGCTTCTTTGCCTTCTCGATGGCTTCGTCCATGGAGCCGACCATGTAGAATGCCGCTTCCGGCAGGTGGTCGTACTCGCCGTTGACGAGACCCTTGAAGCCCTTGATCGTGTCTTCGAGAGCCACGAGCTTGCCCGGAGAACCGGTGAAGACTTCGGCAACAAAGAACGGCTGGGACAGGAAGCGCTCGATCTTACGGGCGCGGGCAACCGACAGCTTGTCTTCTTCCGACAGTTCATCCATGCCGAGGATGGCGATGATGTCCTGAAGAGCCTTGTAGCGCTGCAGGGTCGACTGAACCTTACGAGCCACTTCGTAATGCTCTTCGCCAACGATCAGCGGGTCGAGCATGCGCGACGTGGAGTCGAGCGGGTCAACAGCCGGGTAGATACCCTTTTCAGCGATCGAGCGCGACAGAACCGTCGTTGCGTCCAAGTGGGCGAACGAGGTTGCAGGTGCCGGGTCGGTCAAGTCGTCGGCGGGAACGTAAATGGCCTGAACCGAGGTGATCGAACCCTTGGTCGTGGTGGTGATGCGTTCCTGCATCTGGCCCATGTCCGTCGCAAGCGTCGGCTGATAGCCAACGGCAGACGGGATACGGCCGAGCAGAGCGGACACTTCCGAGCCAGCCTGCGTGAAGCGGAAGATGTTGTCCACGAAGAACAGAACGTCCTGGCCTTCATCGCGGAAGTTTTCAGCGATCGTCAGACCGGTCAGAGCAACGCGGGCACGTGCGCCTGGCGGCTCGTTCATCTGGCCGTAAACGAGCGCAGCCTTGGAGCCTTCGCCGCCGCCGTGCTTGTTAACGCCCGACTCGATCATTTCGTGGTAAAGGTCGTTACCTTCACGGGTACGCTCACCCACACCTGCGAAGACGGAGTAACCGCCATGCGCCTTGGCGACGTTGTTGATGAGTTCCATGATCAGAACCGTCTTGCCGACGCCAGCGCCGCCGAACAGGCCGATCTTGCCGCCCTTTGCGTAAGGTGCCAGCAGGTCGACGACCTTGATGCCGGTGACGAGGATTTCCGATTCCGTCGACTGGTCAACGTAGGCCGGGGCTTCCTGGTGGATAGAGCGCTTGGTTGCCGTGTTCAGCGGACCAGCTTCGTCAACCGGCTCGCCGATGACGTTCATGATACGGCCGAGCGTCTCAAGACCAACCGGAACCGAAATCGGCGAACCGGTGTTAGCCACCGGCTGGCCACGAACCAGACCTTCGGTCGAGTCCATCGCGATCGTACGAACGACGTTTTCGCCGAGGTGCTGCGCAACTTCGAGAACAAGGCGGTTGCCGTTGTTGTCGGTTTCGAGCGCGTTCAGGATCGCCGGCAGTTCGCCTTCGAACGCAACGTCCACGACAGCGCCGATAACCTGCGTAACCTTGCCGGTAGCGCCCTGGGTCGCTGCGGTCTTAATGGGGGTAGCTGCCTGAGCCATTATCCTTACCCTCTTTCCTTACCTCAGAGCGCTTCCGCGCCCGAAATGATTTCGATGAGTTCCTTGGTGATCTGAGCCTGACGCTGACGGTTGTAGGAGAGCGTCAACTTGTGGATCATTTCACCGGCATTGCGGGTTGCGTTGTCCATCGCGCTCATCTTTGCGCCCATTTCGCCAGCCACGTTTTCCAGCAGTGCGCGGAAAACCTGAACGGAAATGTTGCGCGGAATGAGGTCTTCCAGAATGGAGGCCGCATCCGGCTCGTATTCGTAGATCGCCGTGTTGCTGGTCGCTGCCTGTTCAACCGTCGGAACAGCAGCCGGGATCAGCTGGAGGCCGGTCGGGATCTGGCTGATCACGGACTTGAACTCCGAATAGATCAGCGTGCAGACATCGAACTCGCCAGCGTTGAAACGGGCAATGATGTTCTTGGCGATCAGATCGGCATTGGCAAAACCCACCCGCTTCACGTCACGCAGTTCAATGCGCTCGATGATGTTGGACGAGAATTCGCGACGCAGGCTGTCGTAGCCCTTCTTGCCGACCGTGATGATCTTGACCGTCTTACCCTGCGCCATCAGCTTGCGGGCTTGATCGCGGGCAAAGCGGGAAATCTGTGAGTTGAAACCGCCGCAAAGACCGCGCTCGGCCGTGCAGACGACGAGCAGATGCACATCGTCCTTGCCGGTTCCGGTCATCAGCGCCGGAGCGACATCGGCTTCCACCGCCTGAGCGATGTTGGCCAGCACGGCGCTCATGCGCTGCGAGTAAGGGCGGGCGGCCTCCGCAGCTTCCTGGGCGCGCCGAAGCTTCGCCGCGGCGACCATTTTCATCGCCTTGGTTATCTTCTGCGTCGCCTTTACGGAGGCAATGCGGTTTTTCAGATCCTTTAGTGAAGGCATCCGTTATCCGTCCCAGTCAGAGCCTAATCAGGAGAAAGACTTGGCGAAGTTATCGAGAGCAGCCTTGAGCTTGCCCTTGGTATCGTCGCTGATAGCCTTTTCCGTGCGGATGGTGTCGAGGATCGCCTTACCTTCGGAATGAAGGTAGGAGAGCAGACCCTGTTCGAACTTGCCGATCTGGTTGACCGCGACCTTATCGAGGTAGCCATTGACGCCAGCGAAGATCACCGCAACCTGCTCTTCCGTCTTGAGCGGAGAGAACTGCGGCTGCTTCAGAAGCTCGGTCAGACGCGCACCACGGTTCAGCAGGCGCTGGGTGGAGGCATCGAGGTCCGAACCGAACTGGGCGAATGCTGCCATTTCACGATACTGGGCAAGTTCACCCTTGATCGAGCCGGCAACCTGCTTCATGGCCTTGATCTGGGCGGCAGAACCAACGCGCGAAACCGACAGACCGACGTTAACAGCCGGGCGGATACCCTGATAGAACAGGTCGGTTTCGAGGAAGATCTGGCCGTCGGTGATCGAGATCACGTTGGTCGGAATGAAGGCGGAAACGTCGTTGCCCTGGGTTTCGATGACCGGCAGAGCCGTCAGCGAACCGGAACCCATTTCGTCGCTCATCTTGGCAGCGCGCTCGAGAAGACGCGAGTGCAGATAGAAAACGTCGCCAGGGTAAGCTTCGCGGCCCGGAGGACGACGCAGAAGAAGCGACATCTGACGGTAAGCGACAGCCTGCTTGGAAAGATCGTCATAGGCGATCAGGGCATGCTTGCCGTTGTCACGGAAGTATTCGCCCATGGCGCAACCGGCAAACGGAGCCAGGAACTGCATCGGAGCAGCGTCGGATGCGGTTGCCGCGATGATGATCGAGTACTGCAGAGCGCCACGCTCTTCCAGAACCTTGACGAACTGGGCAACGGTCGAACGCTTCTGGCCGACGGCGACGTAGACGCAGTACAGCTTGTCGTTATCCGGGCCGTTGTCGTGGATCGGCTTCTGGTTGAGGAACGTGTCGAGAATGATGGCGGTCTTGCCGGTCTGGCGGTCGCCGATGACGAGCTCGCGCTGGCCACGGCCAACCGGGATCAGAGCGTCGATAGCCTTGAGGCCGGTCGACATCGGCTCGTGAACCGACTTGCGCGGAATGATGCCAGGAGCCTTGACGTCAACGCGGCGGCGTTCCGTCGCATTGATCGGGCCCTTGCCGTCGATCGGGTTGCCGAGAGCGTCGACCACGCGGCCGAGCAGCTCAGGACCGACAGGGACGTCAACGATCGCGCCGGTGCGCTTGACGATGTCGCCTTCCTTGATGTCACGGTCGGAACCGAAAATAACCACACCGACATTGTCGGCTTCAAGGTTCAGCGCCATGCCGCGAATGCCGCCGGGGAACTCGACCATTTCACCAGCCTGGACATTGTCGAGGCCGTAAACGCGAGCAATACCGTCACCAACGGACAGAACCTGGCCGACTTCGGAGACTTCCGCCTCGTTGCCGAAATTTTTGATTTGATCTTTCAGAATTGCGGAAATTTCCGCGGCGCGGATATCCATCAGCCAACCTCTTTCAGTGCAAGCTTAAGGGTGGAAAGTTTGGTGCGAAGAGACGTATCGATCTGGCGTGAACCGACCTTAACGATGAGACCGCCAAGCAGGGAGGGATCGACCGTGAGATCGATCGTAACGTCCTTGCCGGTCACACTCTTGAGCGCCGCTTTCAGTTCAGTTTCCTGCGCTTCATCGAGCGCATGCGCCGAAGTAACTTCGGCAACAATTTCGCCGCGATGGGCAGCAGCAGTGGTACGGTAGGAGGCAATCATGCCGGGAACGGCAAACAGGCGGCGGTTATTGGCCACGACCTTGAGGAAATTGGCAGCAAGACCGGAAATGCCAGCCTTTTCAGCGATGGCCGAGATGGCCTTCGACTGATCTTCCGCAGAGAAGACCGGGCTCACAACCAGACGCTTCAAGTCGTCGCTTTCATCGAGCAAGGCCTGAAACCTGTCGAGATCGGCACCGACTGCCTCAACAACACCCGCTTCCAAGGCAAGCTCGAAAAGCGAAGACGCATACCTTTCCGCTACACCGGATGTTCCATGGGAGGTATCTGCCACGGGCAATTTTTCCCTGCTATTCATCCAAGAAAACGCAGCCGAGCGATCGGCTTCGTCAAATTCTTGAATTCGTTTCAATTTCCCCGAAAAAGGCTGGAATTCCCCCCTGCCTTATCTCGATTTCGCGGTCCGTCTAGCATAGGACGCCGGGACTCGCAACACGCGTAATAGCGGAAACCTTCTTTTGGGCAAGGGGGAATGCCGTTTAATTTTCCCAATGACGCGCTTGTGACGCTGATACCGGAAAGAAATGCCTCAAACCGTACATTAGACCAGTCCGAAGACATACATCAGCGGAAGAGCAGCCAGCGCGGCATGCACAACCAGAAGTAAAGAATTGCGGATCGTTGCGCCTCCATCGGAGAGGATGGAGAGCAGCGCGCCGAAAGAGGCAAGCGCGAATGCGCCACCAAAGGCCAGGTAGACCATCGGCTGGGCGAGAAGCAGCGCCGACGCGCCAAGACCGAGATAGAGACCGGCAAGGCAGGAGCGGATCAGCACCAGCCCGTCACGACGTTCGCCCGACACCTGCAGGCCGAAGAGACGAAAGGTGATCATCGGCGCAAACATCACCACCAGGCCGATCAGCGACGACACAACCGCTGCGAAAAAGGCCAGCTGCTCACCGAGTTCTGTCGGAAAGTAAAACTCCATCATTGCGCCCCCAAATTGCGAATCCCTTGGCCGCCTTATGCCATGACAGGAACGATGCCGAAAGATGGTTGCGTCCTGCCCCGTTACAGGAAGCTTTGCGGATCGATATCGGTTTGTACATGGATGGAGCCGCGCTCCTTCGGGCCATTGGTGATCATCGCCCGCAGGAAGGACTGCATGTCGGAATTGCGCTTGCCATGCACCAGAAGCCGGAAGCGATGGCGCCCGCGGATGAGTGCCAGCGGCGCTTCGGCCGGACCAAGCAGCATGATGCCCGGCGCTTGCGGCGCGGAGGCGCGAAGCGCACGCGCATGGGTTTCCGCTTCCGCCCGGCTATCGGCCGACACGATGATGGAGGCAAGACGCCCGAAGGGCGGCAGCATGGCCTTTTCCCGCTCGATGATCTCGCGGTCGTAAAACGCCTCCGCATCGCCGGACACGATCGCCTGCATCACCGGGTGCTGCGGCTGGTAGGTCTGCAGCAGGCCATGGCTCTTGCGCCCGGTGCGCCCTGCGCGGCCCGTCACCTGCGACAGAAGTTGGAAGGTCCGCTCTGCCGCGCGCGGATCGCCATTCGCCAGTCCGAGATCGGCATCGACAATGCCGACCAGCGTCATCAGCGGGAAGTTATGCCCCTTGGCGACGAGCTGCGTGCCGATGACGATATCCGCCTCACCCTTGACGATGGCTTCCAATTCCAGGCGCAGGCGCTTCACGCCCATCAGGTCGGAGGAAAGCACGATGGTGCGGGCTTCAGGAAAGTGCTTCTCGACCTCTTCGGCGATGCGCTCGACGCCCGGACCGCAGGCGGCGAGATGATCGAAAGTCCCGCATTCCGGGCAATGATCCGGGGTCGGTTCGCTATAGCCGCATTGATGGCACTGGAGTTGGCTGCGGAAGCGATGCTCCACCAGCCAGCTTGAGCACTGCGGGCACTGGAAGCGATGGCCGCACACCCGGCAAAGCGTCAGGGGTGCATAGCCACGTCGATTGAGGAAGAGCAGAGCCTGCTCGCCCTTCTCGATCGTCTTGGCAATGCCGCGCAACAGGACAGGAGAGAGGAAGCCGCCACGTTCCGGCGGGTGACGGCGCATATCGACCAGATGCAGATCCGGCATCGCCGCATCGCCAAAACGCGTATGCAGGTGAATGGTATTGTAACGACCGGAATTGCCGTTGACCTGGCTTTCCACCGAAGGCGTTGCCGAAACCAGCACGATCGGAAAATCGCCAATCCGAGCCCGCACCACCGCCATGTCGCGCGCATTATAGAAGACGCGGTCTTCCTGCTTGTAAGCCGGATCGTGCTCTTCATCGACGATGATGAGGCCAAGATTGTCGAACGGCAGGAAGAGTGCCGAACGCGCACCCGCAACCACCCTCACCTCACCCGTCACCGCTTGGCGCCAGACGCGTTCACGCATGCGCGGCGAGACATCCGAATGCCACTCAGCTGGGCGCGAGCCGAAGCGATCCTGAAATCGGTCGAGAAAGGCGGCGGTCAGGGCGATTTCCGGCAGCAGGATCAAGACCTGCTTGCCTTGGCGCAACGTTTCGGCGACCGCCTCGAAATAGACCTCGGTCTTGCCAGACCCCGTGACGCCATCGATCAGCGAAACGGCAAAGCCACCCTTGCGCACATCCTCCAGAATTTCGGAGGCCGCCTGTCTTTGCGGCCCTTCCAGTCGCGCTGGCGAATATTCGGGATCAGGCTCCGCCACCACAGGCGGGGCGGGCAGGAAGACGGTCTCGAACACACCCTGCTTGGCAAGACCCTCGACCACGCTGGTGGAAACGCCCGCCGCATGGGCCAGACCGCTCCGCGTCCAGCCATGGCCCTCGCCGGCAAGCTCGATCACCCGTTCGCGTGCAGGGGTCAGCCGTTCCGGCCGGGCTTCGGTCAGCCGCAATCCCTCGACCATCGGTTCGGGATCAAAGGCGGCGGGCGCGCGCAATGCCATCTTCGCCACCAGCCCAGGAGGTGACAGCGTATAGGAGGCCACCCAATCGATGAAGCGGCGCATTTCTTCGCGAAGCGGCGGGCAGTCAAAGGTTTTTGTGATCGGGCGAAGCTTCTTGGGATCGACGGGCGGCCCGTCATTCTTGTCCCACACCACGCCGATGACCTGTCTGGGACCAAGCGGCACCTGCACGATGGAGCCAGGCTCCACCACCATATCCTCCGGCACGCCATAGCTATAGGGCCCGGGCGCCGGCATCGGCACCAGAACGGGAACGGCGATGGTTGGCCCGCTATTGCCGGGCTTCACGCTGCCGGATGCGGGGCCGAATAGAGCACCAAAAAGATCGGTCGAATCGTCTGCCATGGTTGCGGCGACATTGTCCTTTAGGAAACGAAAAGGGAACCTCTATAGCATCGTTGCGGAAATCGGAACGGTTTTCACACATATCATTATTGGACCTCCCCACCGCGTTATCACGCCTTTAACCAAATACTGACCGCGTGAGCCTATGATGAATGCCCAAAGACAAAGGGATGCATGACGTGGACGAAATTCTCACCTTTGCGGATCCTGAGCTTCTGGAGAAGCGCCGGGAGTGGCTGGCTGCTCTGGAAGACGAGCGGCGTCTGTCAGAGCATACGCTGGATGCCTATGAGCGCGACACGCGCCAGTTCCTGATCTTTATGACTGGCTATAACGGCCATCCTGCCCGCATCAAGGATATCGAAAATCTCCGCGCCACCGATCTGCGCGCCTTTCTGGCCGCCCGCCGCAAGGAGGGAACCGGCGCGCGATCGCTTGGCCGAAACCTCGCGGGCCTGCGCTCGCTCCTGCGCTTTCTGGAAAAGACCGGGCTCGTCAATGCCGCAGGTGCCACCGCCATGCGCGCACCCAAACAGCCAAAGTCCCTGCCCAAACCGCTAACCGACGGACAGGCGCTGAGGATCACCACGCAGGAAGGGCAACTGGCTGAGGAACCGTGGATCGCAGCGCGCAACGCCGCGGTGCTGGCGCTGCTCTATGGCTGTGGTCTTCGCATTTCCGAAGCGCTCGATCTGAAGCCCGGCGATTTTCCAGCAGGTGCCAGAAGTCTGCGCGTCATCGGTAAAGGCAAGAAGATGCGCCTCGTGCCGCTGCTGCCCGTCGTGCTGGAGGCGGTAGAAACCTATCGCAAGCTCTGCCCCTATGCGCTCTCCAGCGACGAACCGCTTTTCCTCGGCGCACGCGGCGGCAAGCTCCAGCCAGCCATCATCCAGCGCGAAATGCAGAAGCTTCGCGGCGCCTTCAACCTGCCGGACAATGCCACGCCGCATGCGCTGCGTCATTCCTTCGCCACCCATCTTCTGGCGGGCGGCGGCGATCTTCGCACCATCCAGGAACTCTTGGGCCATGCCAGCCTGTCGACGACGCAGATCTATACCGGTGTCGATACGGCACGGCTCCTCGACATCTACGACAAGGCCCATCCAAGGGCATAACCCGTGTTAACGCTTTGTAAACCATGAGCATTAACCGTCCGTGCAAAGGCGCGCTCCTATAAGCCATAAGGTGCAGACGGAGGTGATTCGATGACCGTTCTCTTGCGGCCGCAAGGCCTGACAGCGCTACTGATGGGCCGGTTCGGCAACGCACTTTTGTGGCTCTTCGCCGCACTGCATCTGGCTGCACTCTCCATTCTGCTGATGACGCTTCTGACCCTCTCGGACGCCAATGCCGCCGAACAACAGGCGGATGCCTGCGGCGGCAGCGACATCCTGGTGGCGATGCAGAAGACCGACCCACAAGCTTACGCAGCCATCGTCGCCGAGGCTTCGAAAATCCCAAATGGCGAAGGCACGCTCTGGAAGATCGAGAAGGATGGCAAGGACCCCTCCTGGCTTCTCGGCACCATGCACCTTGCCGATCCGCGCGTGGTCGATATGCCAAAGGGCGCGAAAGAAGCCTTTGCCAAGGCCAAAACCGTCATCGTCGAATCCGACGAGATCACCAGCGAAAAGAAGGCCGGCGCCTCGCTTCTTGCCCGGCCTGACCTCACCATGTTTGTCGATGGCAAGTCCATCACCGACATGCTGTCTTCGGACGATGTGGCAAAGCTCGAAACCGGCCTGAAGGAGCGCGGCATTCCGCTGAATGCGGTGATCAAGATGAAGCCCTGGATCCTCTCCAGCTTCGTGGCCCTGCCCGCCTGCGAACTGGCGCGCAAGGCCAAGGGTGCGGAGTTCCTCGACATGAAGCTTGCCAATGATGCGCTGAAAGAGGGCAAGCAACTCGTCGGGCTGGAAACGCTGGTGGAGCAGATGAGCGCCCTGTCCGATCTGCCGATGACCTTCCACGTACAGTCGCTGATCGAAATGCTGCGCATGGGCGACCGGATGCAGGATATCATGGCCACCATGATCGATCTTTATCTGAAGGGCGAGATCGGCATGATCACACCGATGATGAAGAGCATCGATCCGGGCGAGAACAACAAGGGCGACGATGGTTACGCCGCCTTCGAACAACGGCTGATCACCGACCGCAACCATGTGATGGCAGACCGGGCCGAAAGCCATCTCGATCAGGGCGGTGTGTTCATGGCCGTCGGCGCGCTTCACCTGCCCGGCAATGAAGGCGTGGTCGAACTGCTGCGGAAGAAGGGCTTTACGCTGACCCGCGTGAACTAACGCATGTCGCGCAAAAGTGTGCAGCGGTTTTGCGATCACGACATGCGACAAAACAAGGACTTAAAGCGTATGGAGCGAATCTGAAAGATCGCGACGCGCTTTAAACGCGCTCCTAGACCAGAGCGGGACGAACATCCCGGCAAAAGGGCCGCATCGTCGCCGGCACGATGCGCCGATGGAAAGGGCCGACGGCGAAGAGATAGATTCGCCCGAACAGGTTCTTGCGTCGAACCAGAGTGGTCACGCTGACCACAGTGCCGCCTGTCCTTTCTTCGATATCCACCACGATCCTGAAATCCAGATGGCGGTCGTCGAAGCCGAGAACCGTGCGCTCCGGTGAAGACGAGATGACAGGAAAGCCACCGGCTGATTCGCCTGCCGCCAGCAACACTGTTTTCAGACCGAAGACTGCGACGATACTGTTGCGAAGCGCCATCAACCCGCTGATCCAAGCCGGCGGATGATCGAGAAGACGCCGAGCGACATCGAGCGAGTGAGGCCTCAGATCGTCCACCTTCCCCTCAAAGCAATCGCGCCAATCCGCACCCGGCAATATGTCGCTCAAATCTTTCGTCACCAACGCTTTGCCTTCTACCTCGGTTTCCCCAAGAGGGACTATGGTCCTTTTCCCGAGGCGCGGATACGCGACAATCCGACGCTGCTGCGACTTCGGCTGGCTCGGCTCTTGCGTGCATTAGCAAGTCGTGTCCGAAAACAGACAGACACACGCAACTATTTGGCGCGCAATACATTTGCGGCATGGGCGCGGTTCGCGTGGGGCATCCCCGCCTGCCTGACAGGCACATATTCAAGTTGTAGATTGAGAGGGAAAACACATGGGCGAAGAACAAGCTTCAGAAGACACAAAGCCTGTGGGGTTGATGGAAGGTGTCAACAAACCCGTATTTTTCTGGTCGGTCGGTCTGACCGCCGTCTTCGTTCTGGCCGGCGTCATCTGGCCGCAAGGGTCCGCCAGCGTCTTCAGCGGTGTGCAGTCCTGGATCGTCACCGAACTCGGCTGGATCTATCTGCTGTCGGTGGCAATCTTCCTGATCTTCATGCTCTATCTCGGCTGCTCCAGCTATGGCCGCATCAAGCTCGGCCCGAACCATGCGGAGCCGGATTTCAGCTATGGCGCATGGTTCTCCATGCTCTTTGCCGCGGGCATGGGCATCGGGCTGGTCTTCTTCGGTGTCGCCGAACCCATCAAGCACTTTACCGCACCGCCCACCGGGGATCCCGCAACGATCGAGGCAGCGAGAACCGCCATGGAAATCAGCTATTTCCATTGGGGTCTGCATGCCTGGGCCGTTTATGCGGTGATCGGCCTGTCGCTGGCATATTTCTCCTTCCGCCATGGCCTGCCGCTCACCATGCGGTCCGCTCTTTACCCGCTGATCGGTGACCGCATCTATGGCCCGATCGGCAATGCCGTCGACGTATTTGCTGTCATCGGTACGCTTTTCGGTGTCGCGACATCGCTTGGGCTCGGCGTGTTGCAGGTCAATGCCGGTTTCAACCATGTTCTCGGCTGGCCGATCAACTTCTGGGTTCAGCTGCCGCTCATTGCCATCATTACCGCCATGGCGACCGTCTCGGTGGCGACCGGTCTCGACAAGGGCATCAAGTTCCTGTCGAACCTCAACATGCTGATGGCCGTGGCGCTGATGCTCTTCGTCTTCGTCATGGGGCCGACGACCTTCCTGATGCGCGCCTTCGTCCAGAACCTCGGCGCCTATCTCGATCATTTCGTCATGCGGACCTTCTACATGTATGCCTATTCGCCGGACGAAGGTCCGAGCAAATGGCTGGGAAGCTGGACGCTGTTTTACTGGGGCTGGTGGATCGCCTGGTCGCCCTTCGTCGGCATGTTCATTGCCCGCATTTCGCGCGGCCGTACCATTCGCGAATTCATCGCCGGCGTTCTTCTGGTGCCGGCAGGCTTCAGTTTCGCCTGGATGACGGTCTTTGGCGATACTGCCATTGCGTTTCACCTGACCGGCGCCACCACGGCTGTGTCGGACGCCGTTTCGAAGGACGTGACACTGGCGCTCTTCGTGTTCCTCGAGCAGTTCCCACTTGGTCTTTATGTATCCTGGTTCGCCATGGCGCTGATCGTCTTCTTCTTCGTCACCGGCGCAGATTCCTCTGCCCTCGTCATCGATACGCTGACATCAGGTGGACGCGAAGATGGACCGGTGGCGCGTCGCGTCTTCTGGGCGATCACGTCGGGCATCATCGGCGCGATCCTTCTTTACGCAGGCGGCCTCGATGCCCTGCAAACCGCCTCGATTGCTGGTGCGCTTCCCTTCACCTTCGTGATGCTCTTGATGTGCTGGGGTCTGTGGAAAGGCTTGCGGCGCGAGGGTGTGCGCCAGGATGCGCTTATCCAGAACCTGAGACCACGCAACGCCATCTCCTGGCAGCGCCAGTTGCAGGGTATTCTCCACCATCCCTCGAAGGCCGAGGGAGAACGCTTCATGCGTGAGACGGCGACCGATGCGCTGCGCGCCGTCGCAACGGAACTCGAAAAGCGCTCGCTGGTCACCACGCTTGCGGAAGAACCTGGCAAGCTCAAGCTGACGGTCGCGCCAGGCCAGCCGGAAGAATTCGTCTATGGTGTGCGCATGCGCCGTTACGAAACCCCGGGCTACAGCTTCTTCGAAAGCCAGAGCAACCGCAAACGCGCCGATTATTACTACCGCGCGGAGATCTACCTTCTCGATGGCGGCCAGAATTATGACGTCATGGAGTTCTCGAAGGACGAACTCATTCAGGATGTGCTCGAGCAATATGAACGGCACTTCCAGTATCTTCACGCCATCAGGGCGTAACGCGAAAGGGCAGGCCACTCACCGAGCGGCCTGCCCTTTTCGATTGGAGAAGACATGTTACGTAACTTCCAAAAGACCAGAAACCTCTCGGTCGTCATCCTCGCCCTTGAGGCGAGGATCCATGTTCTCAGGCGCTGAGAGGTGAGGTTGTGGATCCTCGCCTCAGGGGCGAGGATGACGGCGAGGAGAAGTTCAGCCCTATCGCAACGCCCTGCGCAGAGGACCTCTCGTCCTTCAAGACACCTCAGGCCATGCGCCGCAACAGATTGGTGCGCCAGAAGAACTGGTGGACCAGAACGCCAAGAATGTGGAGCACGATGAGCGCCCAGAGCAGGAGCTTGATCGGCCCGCCGTGTAGTTCACCTGCAATATCATTGCCGAAATAATATTTGCCGATGCCGCTCATCGGCATGAGGATGAAGATAGCGTAAAAGGCCCAGTGCGTGACCTTGGCCACAAGCTTGGCGATCGGCGGCTCGTCCGCAGGTGCCTCCGGCACGCCCTGCACCAGCCGAAGACAGAGACGCACAAGACAGAGAACCAGAACGGCGATCCCGACATAGGCATGGATATTGGCGGAGGCGATATCATCCGGCGTGATCGGCTCACCACGGCGCATCAGCCGGTTCCAATGCTCCATGCCATCGGGAAAAATCAGGTTGAAGAGGATCAGCAGCGCCATCGTCCAATGAAGCGCCTTCTGCGGTATGCTGTAGCCGGTGACCGTCGTTGAACCCATGAGGTTGCTCCATCGTGAGGTTTATGGAGCTCACAATAAAAGCCGCATCGAGAAGGACAAGATGCGGCTTTTGAGCTTACAAAAATGTAATGTTCGGCCCCTGAAAAAACCGAGGGACCGAGTCCGGCGATTACATGTGGATCGGCTTGAAGAAGGTTGCGAGTGCCGCTTCCTTCACCGCTTCCGACATGGTCGGGTGAGCGTGGCAGGTGCGACCCAGATCTTCCGACGAGCCGCTGAATTCCATCAGCACGGAGATTTCCTGAATCAGTTCGCCAGCGCCGAAGCCGAGAATGTGGCCGCCGAGAACGCGGTCGGTTTCCTTGTCGGCGAGGATCTTGACGAAGCCGTCCGTCACCTGCATGGCGCGCGCGCGGCCATTGGCGGTGAAGGGGAACTTGCCGACCTTGTAGCCGATGCCCGCGGCCTTCAGTTCCTCTTCGGTCTTGCCGACGGAAGCGACTTCCGGCTGGGTATAGACCACGCCCGGAATGACGTCGTAATTGACGTGACCGTGCTGACCGGCGAGAATTTCGGCAAGTGCCACGCCTTCATCTTCCGCCTTGTGCGCCAGCATCGGGCCCTTGACCACGTCGCCGATGGCATAGATGCCGGCAACATTGGTCTTGTAGTGACCGTCGATTTCGACGCGGCCGCGGCTGTCGAGCACGACGCCAGACTCAGCAAGACCGAGACCGTCGGTGTAGGGCTTGCGGCCAGTGGAGATCAGAACCACATCGGCTTCCAGCGTTTCGGCTGCGCCGCCCTTGACCGGCTCGAACGTGACTTTGGCGCCAGCGCCGGTCTTTTCGACCGCCGTCACCTTGGCGCCGAGCTTGAAGTCGATGCCCTGCTTGGCAAACAGGCGCTGCGCCTGCTTGGACAGTTCGCCATCCATGCTGCCGAGAATGTTGTCGAGATATTCGACGACAGTGACCTTGGCGCCGAGGCGCTGCCAGACGGAACCGAGTTCGAGACCGATGACACCGCCGCCGACAACGATGAGCTTCTCCGGAACCTTGGGAAGAGCGATTGCGCCGGTGGAGGAGACGATGACCTGCTCGTCGAGATCGACCTGAACGCCTGGAATGCCGGCGACATCCGAACCGGTGGCAATCACGATGTTCTTTGTTTCCAGTTCCTGCACGGAACCGTCTTCGGCGGTGACGGAGACCTTACCGGCGGACACGACCTTGCCGGTGCCCTGGAACGCATCGATCTTGTTCTTCTTGAACAGGAAGGCCACGCCATCGACATTGGCCTTCACCACGCCGTCCTTGTGCCCCATCATCTTGTCGAGGTTCAGCGTCGGTGCCGCCACTTCGATGCCGAGGCTATCCATGCCATGGGCAACATGGGCAAACATTTCAGAGGCATGCAGCAGAGCCTTGGAGGGAATGCAGCCAACGTTCAAGCAGGTGCCGCCATAGGTGGCGCGCTTTTCGACCACAGCGACCTTGAGACCGAGCTGTGCAGCCTTGACGGCGCAAACATAACCGCCGGGGCCGGTACCGATAACAACTACATCATAAGCCATTGGATTTCCTTCATTGTTGGGCAGCTATCTGCCGCCGCTCACATTCAATAGAGCGCCCGTCACATAGGACGCCTCGGGCGAAAGGAGGTAGAGGACCGCATCTGCGATCTCCTGAGCAGTACCGGGTCTTTGCATGGGCACGATGGGCGCCAGATCCGTGGCGCGGTTCGGCAGCCCACCCGATGCATGGATGTCGGTATCGATGATGCCGGGGCGGATCGCGTTGACGCGAATGCCCTCAGTTGCGACTTCCCGAGAAAGGCCGATGGTGAACGTATCTACCGCGCCCTTGGACGCGGCATAGTCCACATATTGGCCGCCACTTCCCAGGACGGCTGCCATCGATGAAATATTGACGATCGATCCGCCCCGCCCACCGTGCTTGGTGGACATGCGCTTGACCGCCTCGGACGCGCAGCGGATCTTGCCGGTGACGTTGATCGCAAACATCCGGTCGAGCCGC
This sequence comes from Agrobacterium sp. 22094, assembly GCF_052046015.1. Lineage (NCBI taxonomy): Bacteria > Pseudomonadati > Pseudomonadota > Alphaproteobacteria > Hyphomicrobiales > Rhizobiaceae > Agrobacterium > Agrobacterium sp. 22094. The sequence continues at coordinate 96,770 of NZ_JBQEPX010000005.1, forward strand.
TCGCGCGAAAATTCCTCGACGCGAGCCGTCTGATCGACGACGCCGGCATTGTTTACCAGCCCGTCGATGCGACCGAAACGACTATCCAGTGCGGCAAAGATCGAGGCGATGCCGGCTTCCGTTCCCGTGTCGCCCTGCACGATATGGGCAGTGCCGCCATCGCGGACAATATCATCGGCCACGCTTTGTGCCGCCGCCTCGTTGGTGGCGTAATTGACGAGCACGCGCCATCCGCGTTTGGCGGCAAGACGCGCCGTGGCCGCACCAATACCACGGCTGCCACCCGTCACGAGAAGAACCGGACCTTCAGTCATCAGCGCCTGCCCTGCCGTGTCGTAACTGCATGTCAGGCCGCTTTTTCGGTTGCGAGCTTGATGCCAAGCGCAATGAAGACCACGCCGCTGGTACGGTCGATCCACTGGCTGGCGCGGGCAAAAGCCGCACGCATGCGCGGCGTCGTCATGAACAGGCTGACGCCGACGAACCATGCAATCAGGCAGCTTGCCATGACAATGCCGTAGCCGAATTTGATCATGACCGGCGTGTGGGCATGAACCACCGTCGAGAAGATCGACAGGAAGAAGAAGACCGGCTTTGGGTTCAGCGCATTGGCGGCAAAGCCGAGCGTGAAGGATTTGAGGCCGGACTGACGCTTATGGGTGGTCGTCTCGCCCGAAACCTCCGGAAGCTCCATCTTGCCGGCGCGCAGGGCCTTGATGCCGATGTAGATCAGGTAGGCGACGCCGAGCCACTTGACGATGTTGAAGAGGTAGATCGACTGCGAGATGATCAGGCCAAGACCGAGGATCGTGTAGGTAACGTGGAACATCAAGGATGTGCCGATGCCGAAGCTGGTGATGATGGCTTCGCGACGTCCATGCACCATGGCTTGGCGCATCACCATGGCAAGGTCTGCACCGGGAGAGACGATGGCGAAGGCAAAGATTGCCATCAGGGATGCAAGTTCAATGACATACTGGTGCATGATTTACCCGCCCCTCAGAACATCAACACGAAGAACATCAGCAGCAAGCCGATCATCGATCCTACCCAGACGAGCGACCGCACGTAAGGGATGCCCATCAGATAAAGCGGAATGTAGATGACGCGGCACACCAGCCAGATCCAGGCACCGATCAGTGCAATGCCGGACGGATCGCCCGCCATGATCACGCCGAAGGCCAAAGCGATGAAAGCCGGATAGGTCTCGCGGAAATTGGCCGAAGCCCGTTCGGCGCGGCCTGCAAGCTTGCCCGTGGGCTTGCGATCATCGTCGCGAGCACTGGCATTCCACTCGCGCCCAAGCTCCTTGGTCGCGATCAGCGCCTGCAACGTCACATGCACCACGAGAATCAGAACGCTCAAGCCAATGAGCGGCAGAAAGGGCGACGCGGCGAGAAAAGTCGGTTCCAAGAAGGGCGCTCCTGACGAGAATTCAGCGGGATTTCACTTGAAACCCCGCTGAAACGAAAAGCAAGTCGATTAGAGATCGAGAACCAGACGTTCCGGATCTTCCAGGCTTTCCTTGACGCGAACGAGGAAGGTCACGGCTTCCTTGCCGTCAACAATGCGGTGATCGTAGGAGAGTGCCAGATACATCATCGGACGGATGACGACCTGACCGCCGATGGCGACCGGACGCTCCTGGATCTTGTGCATGCCGAGGATACCGGACTGCGGTGCGTTGAGAATCGGCGAGGACATCAGCGAACCATAGACGCCACCATTGGTGATGGTGAAGGTACCGCCCTGCATGTCGGCCATGCCGAGCGAGCCATCGCGGGCTGCCTTGGCAAGACGACCGAGTTCCTTTTCGACGCCGGCGATGGAGAGCTGGTCTGCATCGCGGATGACCGGAACGACAAGACCCTTGTCCGTGCCGACAGCCATGCCGACGTGACAATAGTTCTTGTAGATGATGTCGTTGCCGTCGATTTCAGCGTTGACCGCAGGCAGTTCCTTCAGCGCGTGGGTCACGGCCTTGGTAAAGAAGCCCATGAAGCCGAGCTTCACGCCGTGCTTCTTCTCAAACACGTCCTTGTAACGGTTACGCAGGTCCATGACCGCCTTCATGTCCACCTCGTTATAGGTGGTCAGCATGGCAGCGGTGTTCTGGGCGTCCTTGAGGCGACGGGCGATCGTTTGGCGGAGGCGCGTCATCTTCACGCGCTCTTCGCGAACGGCATCCTGCTCTGCAGAAACCGGACGCGGTGCGGCGACCGGTGCCGGAGCAGCGGCCGGAGCCGAGACGCCCTTGGCGACAGCTGCCAGAACGTCACCCTTCAGAACCTGGCCGCGCTTGCCAGAACCATCGACCTGATCGGCAGACAGATTGTTTTCGGACAGGAGCTTGCCGGCAGCGGGAGCTGGCGGAACAGAGCCGGAAGCGGCAGGGGCAGGGGCAGCAGCAGCCGGTGCTGCGGCAGGCGCAGGTGCAGCTGGAGCGGCAGGAGCCGCAGCCGGTGCAGGCGCGGAGGTGGCAGCGCCAGCAGCGCCTTCGGCGATCTGGCCGAGCAGCGCGTCGAGACCGACGGTTTCGCCATTCTGGGCGACGATTTCAGTCAGGACGCCGGAAGCAGGGGCTGGGACTTCGACGGTAACCTTGTCGGTTTCCAGTTCGACCAGCGGCTCGTCAGCCTTGACGGTATCGCCGACTTTCTTGAACCAGGTGCCGACAGTTGCTTCGCTGACGGACTCACCCAGTGTTGGTACGCGGATTTCAGTGGCCATGTTATCGTTCCGTTATTCAGGTGTCTTTGTTGCGAGGGTCGAAGCGGGAGAGTGGTTACTCTCCCAATGCGTCTTCGAGGAACGCAGCAAGCTGCGCCAGATGCTTGGACATCAGGCCGGTCGCCGGAGAGGCGGCAGCCGGACGGCCCGTGTAACGGACCTTCTGGTACTTGGCGTCGATATGCGCCAGAACCCATTCGAGATACGGGTCGATGAAGGACCACGCGCCCATGTTCTTCGGCTCTTCCTGGCACCAGACCATCTCCGCATTGCGGAAGCGGGACAACTCGTTGATGAGCGCCTTGGCCGGGAACGGATAGAGCTGTTCGATACGCAGCAGGTAGACATCGTCGACGCCGCGCTTTTCGCGCTCTTCCAGAAGGTCGTAGTAAACCTTGCCGGTGCAGAGCACGACGCGACGGATCTTGGAATCCTTCTGCAGCTTGATCGGACCGTCCTTGATGACTTCCGCATCGTCCCACAGCAGGCGGTGGAAGGAGGATTCGCCCGCCATTTCCGTCAGAGACGAGGTCGCGCGCTTGTGGCGCAGCAGGGACTTCGGCGTCATCATGATCAGCGGCTTGCGGAAGTCACGCTTCACCTGACGGCGCAGAATGTGGAAGTAGTTGGCAGGCGTGGTGCAGTTGGCAACCTGCATGTTGTCTTCGGCGCAAAGCTGGAGGAAACGCTCCAGGCGCGCAGAGGAGTGCTCCGGACCCTGACCTTCATAGCCATGCGGCAGAAGGCAGACGAGGCCGGACATGCGAAGCCACTTGCGTTCACCAGACGAGATGAACTGGTCGAACACCACCTGAGCACCGTTGGCGAAGTCGCCGAACTGGGCTTCCCAGAGGGTAAGCGCATTCGGACGGGCCAGCGAGTAACCATATTCGAAACCGAGAACGGCTTCTTCCGACAGCATCGAGTTGATGACTTCGTAACGGGCCTGGGTCGGCGACAGGTTCGCCAGCGGGATGTAACGCTCTTCGGTCTCCTGATCGTAGAGAACCGAGTGACGCTGCGAGAAGGTACCGCGTTCGCAATCCTGACCGGAAAGACGGATCTTGTGGCCATCGACCGCAAGCGAACCGAAGGCAAAGGCTTCGGCCATCGCCCAATCGATCCCTTCGCCGGTCTCGACCATCTGCGCGCGGTTTTCCATGAAACGCTGGATCGTGCGGTGCGCGGTGAAGCCTTCCGGAATGGTCGACAGCTTCTTGCCGATTTCCTTCAGCTGCTTCATCGGCACGCCGGTCTTGCCACGACGCTGCTCATCGGCATTGTCGGCAGCGCGCAGACCCGACCATTGACCGTCCAGCCAGTCGGCCTTGTTCGGCTTGTAGCTCTGGCCGGCTTCGAATTCCTGCTCCAGATGGCCGCGCCAGTCTGCCTTCATCTTTTCGAATTCGCCTTCGTTCATCAGCCCTTCGGCGATGAGGCGGTCGGCATAGATGCGGGCAACGGTCTTGTGGCCACGAATGACCTTGTACATCTTCGGCTGCGTGAACGCTGGCTCATCGCCTTCGTTATGGCCGAAGCGGCGGTAGCAGAACATGTCGATGACAACAGGCTTGTGGAACTTCATGCGATATTCGGTCGCGATCTTGGCCGCATAGACCACCGCTTCCGGATCGTCGCCATTGACGTGGAAGATCGGCGCTTCGATCATCTTGGCAACGTCGGACGGATAGGGCGACGAGCGCGAGAAGGCCGGGTTCGTCGTAAAGCCGATCTGGTTGTTGATGATGAAGTGCATGGTGCCGGCAACGCGGTGACCGCGAAGACCGGACAGTCCGAGAATTTCGGCAACGACGCCCTGACCTGCAAAGGCGGCATCGCCATGCAGGAGCAGCGGAAGAACCTTGGCGCGCTCGGACAGCGGAATGGTGTCGCCATCCCAGATCTTGGCAAGCTGGTCCTGCTTGGCGCGGGCCTTGCCCATGACGACCGGGTTGACGATTTCAAGGTGCGAGGGGTTTGCCGTCAACGACAGGTGAACCTTGTTGCCGTCGAACTCGCGGTCGGAAGAGGCACCGAGGTGGTACTTCACGTCGCCCGAACCTTCGACGTCGTCAGGTTTGAAGGAGCCACCCTTGAACTCGTGGAACACGGCGCGATGCGGCTTGCCCATGACGTTGGTCAGAACGTTCAGACGGCCACGGTGCGCCATGCCGAGAACAACTTCTTCCAGACCGTCCTGACCGCCACGCTTGATGATCTGTTCCAGCGCCGGGATCAGCGATTCACCGCCATCCAGACCGAAACGCTTGGTGCCCTTGAAGCGCACGTCGAGGAACTGTTCGTAGCCTTCGGCTTCGACGAGCTTCGACAGGATCGCCTTCTTGCCTTCGGCGGTGAAGGCAACGCCCTTGTCGGCACCTTCGATGCGTTCCTGGATCCAGCCCTTCTCATCCGGGTTGGACATGTGCATGAACTCGACGCCCATGGTGGAGCAGTAGGTGCGCTCCAGAATGTCGATCATTTCGCGAACGGTCGCGTATTCGAGGCCGAGCACGTTATCGATGAAAATCTTGCGGTCGTAGTCGCTCTCTTCGAAGCCGTAGGACTTCGGCGACAACTCGTTGTAATCCTCGACAGCGCTGGCAATGCCGAGCGGATCGAGCTTGGCATGCAGGTGGCCGCGCATGCGGTAGGCGCGGATCATCATGATGGCGCGAACGCTATCACGGGTCGCCTGCAGCACTTCGGCTTCGCTGACGGGCTTGCCGGTCTCGGCGCCCTTGGCTTCGGCCTTGGCCTGAACCTTCTTTTCGATGGCCTTTTCGACCGTCGCCCAGTTGCCGTCGAGTGCGGAAATCAGATCGCCGCCAGCCGGGATCGGCCAGTTCGCGCGCTTCCAGGAGGCGCCCTTGGCGGCCTTCTTTACATCGTCGGGATTGTCGGACAGACCCTTGAAGAAACTCTGCCACTCAGGCGATACCGAGGAAGGGTCCTCTTCGTACCGGGCATAGAGCTGCTCGATATAGGCCGCATTCGCGCCGTCGAGAAACGACGTGATCTGAAACTGCTCGTTGGCTTCTTGCCTTGCCATTGTTTTCTCGCGGACGTGATGGTCCGCCTCCTCAATCCCGTTGATGGTCATTCGCGACCGGTCGCTTGCATTCTTGCCGCTTGAGCATCGCCGCATGTCTCAGAGGAAATGCCGAAATGCTCGAAAGTCTTTGGTCTTGCATACCGGACGCGAAAACCGGTCGACCCATGGTGATCAGGCTCTTGCGTCCGTCTTCATGCGGCTTCGGGCAGGCCGCCGTTTCCAGCCCCTGCCCGCTGCCAGATTGTGTCAGTCTCAGCCCTTGAGGACTTCGACCAGCGTCTTGCCAAGGCGTGCCGGAGAGGGCGAAACCTTGATGCCCGCTGCTTCCATGGCAGCGATCTTCGATTCTGCGTCGCCCTTGCCGCCGGAAACGACAGCACCGGCGTGGCCCATGGTACGGCCCTTCGGCGCGGTACGACCGGCAATGAAGCCAGCCATCGGCTTCTTGCGGCCCTTCTTGGCTTCGTCGATCAGGAACTGGGCTGCATCTTCTTCAGCCGAGCCGCCGATTTCGCCGATCATAATGATCGAGGTCGTGGCTTCGTCTGCGAGGAACATTTCCAGCACGTCGATGAACTCGGTGCCCTTGACCGGGTCGCCGCCGATACCGACAGCCGTCGTCTGGCCGAGGCCTTCGTTGGATGTCTGGAACACGGCTTCATAGGTCAGCGTGCCGGAGCGCGAGACGATACCGACCGAACCCTTGCGGAAGATCGAGCCCGGCATGATGCCGATCTTGCATTCTTCCGGCGTCAGGATACCTGGGCAGTTCGGGCCAAGCAGGCGCGAGCTGGAACGGTCGAGGCGAGCCTTGACGCGAACCATGTCTGCAACCGGAATACCTTCGGTGATGCAGGTGATGAACGGGATCTCGGCGTCGATCGCTTCGATGATCGCGTCGGCAGCGCCTGCCGGCGGAACGTAGATCACGGATGCGTCTGCACCGGTCTTTTCCTTGGCTTCGGCAACGGTTGCGAAGATCGGCAGGGTTTCGCCCTTGGAGCCGGTCCAGTTGGTGCCGCCCTTGGAGGGGTGGATACCGCCGACCATCTGCGTGCCGTAATAGGCAAGAGCCTGTTCGGTGTGGAACGTACCGGTCTTGCCGGTCAGGCCCTGCACGAGGATCTTTGTGTCTTTATTGACGAGAATGGACATTAATCAGGATCCTTAAAAATTAGCCGTTGACCGCGGCGACGATCTTCTTGGCAGCATCGTCCAGATCGTCGGCAGCCGTGATGGCGAGGCCGGATTCGTTCAGGATCTTCTTGCCAAGTTCGACATTCGTGCCTTCCAGGCGCACGACGAGCGGAACCTTGAGACCGACTTCCTTCACGGCGGCGATAACGCCTTCAGCGATGACGTCGCACTTCATGATGCCGCCGAAGATGTTGACGAGGATGCCCTCGACCTTCGGGTCTGCGGTGATGATCTTGAAGGCTGCAGCGACCTTCTCCTTGCCAGCGCCACCGCCGACGTCGCAGAAGTTTGCAGGCTCTTTGCCGTAAAGCTTGATGATGTCCATCGTCGCCATGGCAAGACCGGCGCCATTGACCATGCAGCCGATGTTGCCGTCGAGCGCCACGTAAGCGAGGTCCCACTTGGAGGCTTCGATTTCCTTGGCGTCTTCTTCGGTCTCGTCGCGCAGCGCCTTGATGTCGTCATGGCGGAACAGTGCGTTGCCGTCGAAGGAAACCTTGGCGTCGAGAACGCGCAGATGGCCATTTTCCATGACGATCAGCGGATTAATCTCGAGCAGCGCCATGTCCTTGTCGACAAACGCCTTGTAGAGAACCGGGAAGAGCGACTTGGCGTCTTCGGCAGCAACGCCGTCAAGCTCGAGCGCGCTGGAAATCTTGGCAACGTCTTCAGCCGTCACGCCGGCTTCCGGATCGATGGCAATCGTGTGGATCTTCTCAGGCGTGTCATGCGCGACAGCTTCGATGTCCATGCCGCCTTCGGTCGAAACGACGAAGGCAACCTTGCCGACGGAGCGATCAACGAGCAGCGAGCAATAGAGTTCGCGAGCGATGTCTGCGCCGTCTTCGATGTAGAGACGGTTGACCTGCTTGCCAGCGTCGCCCGTCTGGGCGGTGACCAGCGTGTTGCCGAGCATGTCCTTGGCGTGGGAAACGACTTCCTCGATGGACTTTGCCAGGCGAACGCCGCCCTTGGCATCGGGACCGAGTTCCTTGAACTTGCCCTTGCCGCGACCACCAGCGTGGATCTGGCTCTTGACCACGTAAAGCGGGCCGGGAAGCTGCTTGGCGGCAGCTTCTGCTTCTTCGACCTTGAGGATGGCAACCCCTTCGGCAACCGGCGCACCATAGCCCTTCAGAAGAGCCTTGGCCTGATATTCATGAATATTCATGGGTTATTCCCTGTTTACAGCCTGAAAGGCAATTACTTCAGCGACGGAGCGATGTTGACGCAGGCTTCGCAAAGACCGGCAACGGCACCGACGGACTTCTGGAAGGCTGCTTCCTCGTCCTTGTTGAGTTCGATCTCGATGATGCGCTCGATACCGCCCGCACCAATCACCGTCGGCACGCCGACATACATGTCGTTGACGCCGTACTGGCCGGACAGATAGGCGGCAGCAGGCAGAACGCGCTTCTTGTCCTTGAGGTAGGATTCGGCCATCTCGATGGCGGAAGCGGCAGGTGCGTAGTAGGCGGAACCGGTCTTCAGGAGACCAACGATTTCCGCGCCGCCGTCACGGGTGCGCTGGATGATCTGCTCGAGACGCTCAGCCGAGACCCAACCGAGCTTGACGAGGTCGGTCAGCGGAATGCCGGCAACGGTGGAGTAACGGGCAAGCGGCACCATCGTGTCGCCGTGGCCACCGAGAACGAAGGCGGTGACGTCTTCAACCGAAACGTTGAACTCTTCGGAGAGGAAGAGGCGGAAACGGGCGCTGTCGAGAACGCCGGCCATGCCGACGACCTTGTTCTTCGGCAGGCCGGAGAACTTCTGCAGAGCCCAGACCATGGCGTCGAGCGGGTTGGTGATGCAGATCACGAAAGCATTGGGAGCATACTTCTTGATGCCCGCGCCAACCTGTTCCATGACCTTGAGGTTGATGCCGAGAAGATCGTCGCGGCTCATGCCGGGCTTGCGGGCAACGCCTGCGGTGACGATGCAGACGTCTGCACCTTCGATGGCAGCGTAGTCGGACGCGCCGGTGAGCTTTGCGTTGAAGCCTTCGACCGGGCCGGACTGGGCAATATCCAGACCTTTGCCCTGCGGAATACCGTCAGCAATATCGAAGAGGACGATATCGCCCAATTCCTTCAGGCTGGCGAGATGCGCCAGCGTGCCGCCGATCATGCCAGAACCAATAAGTGCAATCTTTTTGCGAGACATCGAATGCTTCCTCTTAAGCTTCAACTCAATTTTCCGCAGACGGACTGCGGCTGAAATTGTCGCACTCGGCTTAGACGCATTGGCCAAAAATGGCAACCGATTCTTTCAGAGCAAGGTTTTTCAATCGTTTAGATGATAAAATTCTTACGTAAACGTAATATATTATGTCATTAAAGCGTCACGCTGCATGACGCTTTTCGTTGTGCAGTGCGAGATAGTCGGCGCTGCGCATCTCAAATAGACGCGATGCCGTGCGATCGAACTCGAAACCTTCCGTGCCCTTTCTGGTGCCTAAAAGGTCCTCCGGCATGGCGGCGGCGGAGGCGAAAAGCCGAACGGTGTGATCGTAAAGCGCGTCGATCAGGATGATGAAACGCTTGGTCTCATTGCGGCGGTCCGCGCTCAGCAGCGGAATATGATCGATAAAGACGGTATCGAACCGATCGGCAATGGCCAGAAAGTCGGACGCGCCGAGCGGCTTCTCGCAAAGATCGCGGAAGGTGAAGCGCGCCACCCGTCCCGCTGCGCGCGGCACGAGGACGGAACGACCCTTCATCTCGATCTCCACCGGGGCAACGACCTGACCTGCAGTCAGATGATGCCAGGCCATGTCCATCGCCTGATCGGCAGCGCCATCGAGCGGCGTCACATAGACGGGCAGGCTTTTGACCTTCTCCATGCGGTAATCGATCGGGCTATCGAGCGAAACGACGTCGACATTCTGCTTGAGGAGATCGATGAACGGCAGGAAGAGACCACGATTGAGGCCGTCCTTGTAGAGATTGTCCGGGACGACATTGGAGGTGGTGACCAGCGTACAGCCATTGGCGAATAGCTCGGTGAAGAGCCGCGCAAGGATCATCGCGTCGGCAATATCCGTGACGGTGAATTCGTCGAAGCAGAGCAGTTCGGCTTCGGCAAGCAATTGCGCGGCGACCGGCGGAATGGGATCGGCCTGCTTGGTCTCGCCGTTCTTCAGCTTCTGCCGGTGGGCGTGGACGCGATTATGCACATCGGCCATGAATTCATGGAAATGGCAGCGGCGCTTCTTCTCCACCGGCGCCATCTGAAAGAACATGTCCATCAGCATCGTCTTGCCGCGCCCGACGCTGCCATGGACATAGAGCCCCTTGACGGACGGCGAGGCGGCGGCCTTGCGGGCAAACATCCAGCCAAGCGCGCTCTTCTTCTTCGCGGGCTTGCGCAGCTTCAGGTCGGAGAGGATTCTGTCGAGATGGGCCGCAACGCCGAGTTGGGCGGCATCGGCCTTCAACTCGCCGGACGCCGTCAATGCGTTGAGTTGCTCAACGACACTATGGTTGTAGTCCGGTACTCGCTGCATGGAGAAAGACCCCGCGCGCGAAGCGCACGTCGCTTGAAGCAGACGCGCGCTTCCCGTCGATCTGTTATCGGCTGAGGCTCAGAGGCTGGCCGTTATTGGTCGTACCGTCGTAACGGGCATCAGAGGTCTTGTAGACGCGACCGATCGTATCGCCCTGACGGTTCTTGAACTGGACCATCTTGCCCGAGACTTCCCAGGAGCCCATGGCTGTCAGGTCGCCGGTGCAACCGCGCGTACCGCCGCGCGAGCCGCTGCCGAGATTGGTGAGCGTCAGGAACATATCGCAATTGGCACCGCCATTGGACACACGCCAGTTGCCGACCATCGATTCCTTGGTCACATCCAGAGCCGTCGTCGGCGCACCCGCTGCGACAGTGGCGCTGCCGGGCGGCGTTGCCGTCGGAGCCGTCGGGAACTGGGAAGAACCACCGGGAGGAGGCAGCGCGCCGGACTGGACCGATGGAACAGGCTGCGCCTGAAGCGGCGGCGTGTAGCCGGGACCCGCATTCGAATTGCTGCTATAATCGTAAGAGGTACGCTGGCAACCGGCGAGGCCGATAACGACCGCAAGGCCCGTCACCACATATCTAACTTGCATCTCAAGCTCCCGATTCTCGTCGCTTCGGAAAATTCATGGTTACACAAAGCGGCTGAATTATTACCAAAGCCTTAGCTAAGGCAAGACGCGGCAACGATAATTGCCATTTCGACGGCATTTTAGGAAAATTCTTCGCCGCTTCGCAACAAAGAAGCCGCGACCTGTGGCCGCGGCTTGTCAATCTTGTGAGCGCTCAAACAATCATCAAACGCGACGCTCGACCATCATCTTCTTGATCTCGGCAATCGCCTTGGCAGGGTTCAGACCCTTGGGGCAGGCTTGCGCGCAGTTCATGATCGTGTGGCAGCGATACAGACGGAAAGGGTCTTCGAGATTGTCGAGACGCTCGCCGGTTGCTTCGTCGCGGCTGTCGATCAGCCAGCGATAGGCCTGCAGCAAAACGGCTGGACCGAGATAACGGTCGCCATTCCACCAGTAGCTGGGACAGGATGTGGAGCAGCAGGCGCACAGAATGCACTCGTAAAGACCATCCAGCTTCTGGCGGTCTTCGTGGCTCTGCTTCCATTCCTTCGCAGGCGGTGGAGACACCGTCTTCAGCCAGGGCTCGATCGACCGGTGCTGTGCGTAGAAGTTCGACAGATCCGGCACCAAGTCCTTGACCACCGGCATATGCGGCAGAGGATAGACCTTTACCGTGCCGTTGATCTCTTCCATGCCCTTGGTGCAGGCAAGCGTATTCGTGCCGTCGATGTTCATCGCGCAGGAACCGCAAATGCCTTCACGACAGGAACGGCGAAGTGTGAGCGTCGGATCGATCTTGTTCTTGATGTACAAAAGCGCATCGAGAACCATCGGGCCGCAATCATCGATATCGATGTAATAGGTATCGATGCGCGGGTTCTGGCCGTCGTCAGGGTTCCAGCGATAGATCCGGTATTCACGAATATTCTTCGCGCCTGCCGGCTTCGGCCAGACCTTGCCTTCGGTCATCTGAGAGTTTTTGGGGAGAGCAAGTTCAACCATGTCCAATACCTCTCAAATCAATAGACGCGTGCTTTTGGCTCGATCTTTTTGGGATCGATGCCATCGGCGATGAGTTCGGTGTGAACCGGACGGTAGTCGAGCTTCACGTCGCCCGCTTCGCTGACCCAGGCCAGCGTATGCTTGCGCCAGTTGACGTCGTCGCGGCCGGCGAACGGACCATCGGTATAGTCCTCGCGCGCATGCGAGCCGCGGCTTTCCTTGCGGGCTTCCGCGCCGTAGACCGTGGTGATGGCGTTGGCCATCAGGTTTTCCAGTTCCAGCGTTTCCACCAGATCGGAGTTCCACACCATCGAGCGGTCGGTCACCTTCACATCGGGAAGTTCCTTCCAGATGGCGGAGAGACGCTCGCACCCATTGGCAAGCGATTCCTGGGTGCGGAACACGGCGGCGTCTTCCTGCATGGCGCGCTGCATCTTGTCGCGAAGCACGGCCGTCGGCGTGCTGCCGCTGGCGTTGCGCAGGCGATCGAAGCGATCCATGATCTTGTCGCAGGCAGCAATGTTGAGCGCCGGTACCGGCTCCTCGCGGTTGATGACCTGAGCGGCGCGAATGGCGGCCGCACGACCGAAGACCACGAGGTCGATCAGCGAGTTGGAGCCAAGACGGTTTGCACCGTGAACCGAGGCGCAGCCCGCTTCGCCCACAGCCATCAGGCCGGGTGCGATGCGACCGGGGTTTTCGCTGTCGGCGTTCAGCACTTCGCCCCAATAGTTGGTCGGAATGCCGCCCATATTGTAGTGAACCGTCGGCAGAACCGGGATCGGTTCGCGCGTCACGTCCACGCCAGCGAAGATCTTGGCGCTTTCGGAAATGCCCGGAAGACGCTCATGCAGAACCGCCGGATCAAGGTGATCGAGGTGGAGGAAGATGTGGTCCTTGTTCTTGCCAACGCCACGGCCTTCGCGGATTTCCATGGTCATGCAGCGCGACACGACGTCGCGCGATGCCAGGTCCTTGGCAGACGGAGCATAACGCTCCATGAAGCGCTCGCCCTCAGAGTTGACCAGATAGCCGCCTTCGCCGCGCGCGCCTTCGGTGATCAGGCAGCCCGCGCCGTAAATGCCGGTCGGGTGGAACTGAACGAATTCCATATCCTGAAGCGGAAGGCCGGCGCGCGCAATCATGCCGCCGCCATCGCCCGTGCAGGTATGCGCGGAGGTTGCGGAGAAATAGGCGCGACCGTAGCCGCCGGTCGCCAGAACGACCATCTTGGCGGAGAAACGGTGAATGGTGCCGTCGTCGAGGTTCCAGGCAACGACGCCGGTGCAGCGGCCGTCATCCGACATGATCAGGTCGAGCGCGAAATACTCGATGAAGAATTCCGCATTGTTGCGCAGCGACTGGCCGTAGAGCGTGTGCAGAATGGCATGGCCGGTACGGTCGGCGGCAGCGCAGGTGCGCTGTACCGGCGGGCCTTCGCCGTAATTCTGCATGTGACCGCCAAACGGGCGCTGGTAGATCTTGCCTTCGGCGTTACGCGAGAAGGGCACGCCGTAATGCTCGAGCTCATAGACCGCCTTTGGCGCTTCCATGGCGAGATACTGCATGGCATCCACGTCGCCGAGCCAGTCGGAACCCTTGACGGTGTCGTAGAGGTGCCACTGCCAACAGTCGGGCGTCATGTTGACGAGCGAGGCGGCAATACCGCCCTGGGCGGCAACGGTGTGCGAACGGGTCGGGAAAACCTTGGTGATGCAGGCGGTCTTGAAGCCCTGCTCGGCCATGCCAAGCGTGGCGCGCAGACCAGCGCCGCCGGCACCCACGACGATGACGTCATAGGAGTGATCGACGTAAGTATAGGCCTTGCCGTTCTGGGAGGGTGAACTGTTCGGTGCCATGACGGATTATCCTGCGAATGCGATTTTCAGAACGGCGAAGAGACAGAGACCGCCGACGGCCACCGCGAAGAAGGTGTTCAGCATCAGAAGAACCAGCTTCGGAACTTCCGCATGCACATAGTCCTCGATGATGACCTGCATGCCGAGCTTCATGTGGATGAGGCCGGAAATGACGACGAGGCCCATGGTCACCGCAACGAGCGGGTTCGACAGAGCCGAAACGACGACCTCATAGGGTGCGCCGCCATACATGACCAGGAAACCGACGAAGAAGATCAAAAGCGGCACGTTGGCAACGGCCGTCACGCGCTGGCGCCAGAAATGCTCGGTGCCTTCCTTGGCCGAACCGAGACCGCGAACCTTGCCGAGAGGGGTGCGCATATCCATGATGTTATCTCCTCAGCGCACGATCAGGGCGACAACCCAGATCAGCGCGGTCAGACAGATCGACGCGACGAAGGACGCCTTGGCGAGCTTGGTGGTGAAATGCTTGTCGAAGCCATGGCCCAGGTCCCACATGAAGTGGCGAAGACCGCCCAGCATGTGGTGGACCAGCGCCCAGGTATAGCCGATGAGGACAAGCTTGCCGATCAGCGAACTCATGGCCCATTGTACCCAGGCATAAGCGTCGACGCCGGAGGCGGTCGCAATCAGCCACCAGGCAACGAGAAGCGTGCCGAAATAGAGTGCGCCACCGGTGATACGGTGTACAATCGACGCAACCATTGTCGGAATTGGCTTGTAGATTTGAAGATGCGGCGACAAAGGCCGATTGTTTGTCGTGTTCGCCATATGAACCTCACGGCGTTTCCTGGCGCCGATGATAGCCGGGCGCCCCCAAACAACGCACATGACGAAAGAATGTGCATTGCACCAAGCGCGACCTTTAATCGCAGGAGAGCATCACGACAAGTACAATCGGCAACCGTTTTGAATTTAATCGATTGTGGTCTAAAAAATTCTGCGTGATTCTCGGGATCGAAAATAAAATATCGAGCGTTTCCAAACGTCAGCATTCGATTTAATTTACGTAAACGTAAAATAAAAGCAGCCTTTCCGATCGAACGGAGAGCTTAAAAACTGGATGGAGAAGATCATGTTCAAGCAGGCATCCTGGATCATTCCAACCCTTCTGATCGCCATTGGTTCCCCCTCCTTGGCGACGGCGAACGACTATCATCGCGACCACCGCTCCTATCAGAGATACAGCGACTCACAGCCCTCCGTGGTCGGTGGCTATGGTCTGCCGTCCTATGTCAGAGGCATCGGCACCTATGCGGGCGGACTGACGGCGGCGCGGTTTCCCGGCAACGGCAACTACTTCTACGCCCAAAGCGGCGGCGCCTATCTGCCGGATGATTATCTTCGAAGCACAGTAGAGCCGCGCATCATCCACGTGAACCAGCGCACCTTCAATGACAGCTGCCATTATGAAGCAGGTGTCTGCGTCATCCGTCCGTAAGGGCATTTTGGCAGTCAGGACAGACGCCAGACGGTCGTCTGCTTGACTTCGCTATCCTCCAGCGCTCGCGTCACCGGCACCTGATAGGTGGCGCAGGCGGTCAGCTTCGTCTTGGGCAGATAGGCGCGGCCCGGATCACCGACCAGCACGACAACGCCCCTGGACGTGAGGGTGGAGAACCATGGGATGAGCGCATCGGCAAATCCCTTGTCGTAAAACACATCACCAGCAAGCAACACGTCGGCGTCGAGATCCTTGCCGATGACATCATCTGAGATCACGTCGATCGTGACGCCGTTGACGACAGCATTCAGCATAACCGCACTCTTTGCCCAGGGATCGATATCGACCGCCAGCACGTGTGCCGCACCGGCAAGGGCCGCGGCAATCGCCACCATCCCGGAGCCGCTGGCGAAATCGACGACCCGCTTGCCGCGCACGATATCGGGATTATCGAGAACATAGCGCGCCAGCCCCTGCCCGCCGGCCCAGGCAAAGGCCCAGAAGGGCGGCGGCAGGCCGATCTCTTCCAGCTCTTCTTCCGTCTTCAACCACAGATCATGCGCTTCGCTTGCCAGATGGAGGCGAAGCTCTGGAACATGCGGCGGTGCCATGATGGTCGTATTGGCGCGGATGAAGGCGTCTGGCGCGGTCTTCAAGGTCTGGATCAGTCCGGCGAGCGCGGTGGCTTGTCGACGCCTGCCATATGGCAGACTTCCAGATATTCGTCTTCCGTCACCGGCTGGACGGAAAGCCGCATGGAGGTGACGAGCGACATGTCGGCAAGCTTGGGATTGGCCTTCACCGCCTTCAAGGTCACGGGCTTTGGCACATCGCGGACCGCCTTGATGTGTACGCAGTCCCAGCGCGCATCCCCCTCGGCAGAGGAATCCGGCTTCGACAACTCGCAGACCTCGACGATGCCGACGACTTCCAGCCCCTCATTGGAGTGATAGAAGAAGCCCTTGTCGCCAAGCTTCATGGCCCGCATGTTGTTGCGCGCCTGATAATTGCGCACGCCGGTCCATTCCTCGCCAGCCTCGCCCTTGGCCTTCTGCTGTTCCCAGGACCAGGTGTCGGGTTCGGATTTGAAAAGCCAGTAATTCGCCATCTCGTCGTCTGCCCTTACGCCGCCGGATTGTTGAAGACCCAATTGTAGGGCTTCACATCAACGCTTTCGAAGAGACCCGCCTTGGCATAGGGATCGGCATCGGCAAGGGCACGTGCGGCATCGATATCGGCCGCTTCGACGATCACCAGGCTGCCATTCGGCTTGCCATCCGCATCCAGAAACGGACCGGCGATCTTCAGCGTGCCTTCGGCATTCAGCTTGTTCAGATGTTCCAGATGCGCGGGGCGGGTGTCCATGCGCACATTCAGATGGCCGGGCTTGTCCTTGCAGATAAAGGCAAACAGCATTGTCTTCTCCTCTTTCGCCCAGTCCCTATTCAGTGGTGATGGGCCGTGTCATCAATTGTCGCATGGCGGTGCGAATGTCCAGCCGCCCGTCGATGATCGCCGCAACGGCATCGGTGACGGGCATGTCGATCTTGTGGTCGGCGGCAAGCCGGGACGCAACGGAGGCGGCGTAGGCGCCCTCCACAAGCCCGCCATGAAAGGCCGAGGGTGCATCCCCATGCCCCAGCGATATGCCGAAACGCAGATTGCGCGACTGGTGGCTGGTGGCGGTCAGGACAAGATCGCCCAGACCGGAAAGCCCGCGCACCGTATCCGCCTGCCCGCCGACTGCAACGACAAGCCGCGACATTTCCGCAAGCCCGCGCGCAATCAGCGCCGCGCGCGCCGATTCACCCAGTCCTGCCCCTTCGACGATGCCGGCGGCTATCGCCAGCACATTCTTCAGCGCGCCACCAAGCTGCACGCCAATGCGATCGGTGGAGGCGTAAAGCCGGAAGGTCTGGCCGGAGATGGTTTGCGCCAAGTGCTCGGCAAGTGCCGCATCGCTGGCTGCGACCGCCATGGCTGTCGGCAGCCCCTTGGCAATATCGGCAGCAAAGCCCGGCCCTGAAAGCACGGCCACAGGATGCGACGGCAATTCCTCTTCCAGCACTTGTGTAAGAAGCAAGCCGGACGAGCGGTCGATCCCCTTCGCCAAGGTCATCACCACGGCATCCTTAGCCAGGTAAGGACCATATTGGCGCGCCGCATCCGCCTGCGCCTGCGAGGGCATGGCGAACAGCACGATACCGGCATTGCGCAGCACTTCGGGCTCGGCGGAATATTTCAGCGCATAGGGAAGCGCGATACCTGGCAGGGCCGCATCATGCACGCCATCGGCCTGCAGGTCGGCCATCAGCGATGGATCGCGGCCAAGCAGCGTGACGTCGTGGCGATTCTCCAGCGCAATCACCACCGCAATCGCTGTGCCGAAGGCACCGGACCCGATGACGACGATAGTCTCGCGCTTGCTCATGCCTTGGCTCCGCGCTTGCCAAAGCCGACCAGTGTCTTGGCATCCGCATCGAGCGGCCAGCGCGAGCGCGGCTGCGTGTCGAGACTATCCGGCTCCATGCCTTGCGCCATGCGCTCAAGCCCTGCCCAGGCGATCATCGCGGCATTATCGGTGCAAAGCGCAAGCGGCGGCGCGATGAAGCGGAAGCGGTGCTTGTGGCAGAGCGCCTGCAAGGTGCCGCGCAACTCCTGATTGGCGGCGACACCACCGGCAACGACGAGGGCCGGTCCACCCTCGACGGAGGGGAAGGTTTCAATAAAGCGCTGAAGCCCGCGCCCGATCCGGTCCTGCAATGTGCGCGATACCGCCTTCTGGAAGGAGGCGCAGATATCGGCAATGTCCTGATCTGTCAGTGGGGCGATGGCCGTGGCTGCCTGCCGCACGGCCGTCTTCAAACCGGAGAAGGAGAAATCGAGCCTTGCTTCGCCCACCATCGGGCGCGGCAGGGGGAAGCGATCGGGATTGCCAGTCTTCGCCGCTTTCTCGACCGCCGGTCCGCCGGGATAGGGCAGGCCAAGCAGCTTGGCCGTCTTGTCGAAGGCTTCGCCGAGTGCATCGTCGATGGTCGTACCCCAGCGCTCATATTGGCCGACACCGCGAACCAGGATGAGCTGCGTATGACCGCCGGACACGAGCAGCATCAGATAGGGAAAGGAAAGCCCGTCCGTCAGCCGCGCCGTTAATGCATGGCCTTCCAGATGGTTGATGGCATAAAGCGGCTTGCCCGCAGCCTTCGCAATTGCCTTGCCGGTCATCAACCCGACGATCAAGCCGCCGATGAGACCAGGCCCAGAGGTGGCGGCAATCGCGTCCACTTGCTCCAGCCTCACGCCCGCCTTGGCGAGCGCTTCCTCGATCAGCGTATCGAGGGCTTCCACATGGGCGCGGGCGGCAATTTCCGGTACCACGCCACCATAGGCACTGTGTTCTTCCAGCTGCGACAAAACGACGTCAGAGACGATCTCACCACGGCCATCAGCATGCCGAACCACCACAGATGCAGCGGTTTCGTCACAACTGGTCTCTATGCCGAGGATACGAAGAAAGGGGGTCATCAGCCGGTTCGTTGATTGCGGTGCTTTTGAAACTTAGGTACGAACACCTCCGGTAACAACGGATAGATGCCGATGCAAACAAAACCTTTCCGAATAGGCACACGCGGTAGCCCGCTGGCACTGGCGCAGGCGTTCGAAACGCGCGACCGGCTGGCGGCGGCCCATGACCTGGCCCCGGAGATGTTCGAAATCGTGCCGCTCGCGACCAAGGGCGACCGCATGACCGACCGCCCCCTGTCCGAAATCGGCGGCAAGGGCCTGTTCACCGAAGAGCTGGAAGCGCAATTGCTCTCCGGCGATCTCGACTTTGCCGTTCACTCGTCCAAGGATATGGCAACCAGGCTACCCGACGGACTGGAGCTGCGCGCCTTTCTGCCGCGCGAAGACGTGCGCGATGCCTTTATCGGCAGAACGGCACCTCGCCTCCTTGAACTGCCGCACGGCGCCATCGTCGGCTCCGCCTCACTTCGCCGTCAGGCGCTCATCCGTCGCCTGCGCCCGGACCTTGAGGTCATCATCTTCCGCGGTCTGGTCGATACGAGACTGCGCAAGCTGGCGGAAGGCCAGGCGGATGCCACCCTGCTTGCCTTTGCCGGGCTGAAGCGGCTGAACAAGGACGACGTTCCAACCGAACTGCTGGACCCGAAGGCATTTCCCCCTGCCCCCGCGCAAGGCGCCATCGGCATCGAATGTCGCATCGGCGATAGCCGGATTCAGGATTTGCTCTCGGCCATCAATGATGGGCCGACCTATGATGCGGTGATGTGCGAACGCGCCTTCCTCGCGGCTCTCGATGGCTCCTGCAGAACCCCGATTGGGGGCCTTGCAACCTGTCATGGGGAGGACCTGCACTTCCACGGCGTCATCCTGACACCCGATGGACAGACCGAACATGCCGTCGAGGTGTCCGGCAGGCTTGCCGATGCCGAAACGCTCGGCCGCCAGGCTGGCGAAAAGGTGCGGCACGCCGCCGGTCCCGGCTTCTTCGAAAGCTGGACCTGAGCCATGCGCGTCGTCGTGACCCGTCCGATGCGTTCGGGGCAGAAGACGGCGACGCTGTTGCGCGAGCGCGGCCACGAAGCCATCCTGCTGCCGCTAACCGAAGCGGTGCACAAGGCGGAAGCTGCAAGAGAGGCGCTGACGCGCCAACCAGACGCTCTCGCCGTCACCAGCGCCGAAGCCATTCGCGCGCTGATGTCATCCGGCATCGATCTATCCGGCCACTTGGACCGCCCGCTTTTCGCCGTTGGTGCGGCAACCGCTCAGGCCGCACGCGAGTGCGGCTTTGAGACCGTGATTACCGGTGAGGGAGATGGCGAGGCACTCGCCCAGCTGGTGAAGACGACACTGACGCCGGACGGGCAAGTATCATCGGCGAAAAGTCCTGCTGCGCACGTGCTCTATCTCGCCGGACGGCCCCGCGAGGGCGGCTTCGAAAACACACTCGCACAAAGCGCGATCACGCTGGATGTCGCCGAGATTTACGAGATGCAGCCTGTCTCGTGGGAAGGGGCAGCCTTGCGGGCCGTGCTCGACATTCCGCCGGATGCGGTTCTCCTCTATTCCCGCGAGACCGCGCGGATCTTCTTTGACCTTGTCCAGGCCCATGATCTGGCGCCCCTTCTGCACACCAGCCGCTTTATCTGCATCAGCGAAAAGGTTCTGGACGTCGTTCCGACACCGCATCGCAGTCGCGCATGTGCAAGCACCACGCCAAGCGAACACGCAATGTTGCAGCTTCTGGACAGGGGCGCTGGAACCTAATTCCCTTTCGCCTCTTTCCTTTGCCACCATCACTGACTAGGTTTGGGGCGTGGCGACATGCGATCCCGTCTTCCCGAAAGGTGGTACGTCGCCACCGCGACCGAGGAATAGACACGACTAGAATGAGGTTGTCATGGTATCCGGAAAGCCGCCACGCCACTCCAAATCCAAGACCGAGCCGGTCACGATTGATCTGGACGCCAAGGACGTGACGGATGTCAGCGCCACCAAGCCATCCACGTCTGCGGATACGACGGCGACAAGCGCATCAAGTGACGCAAAGCCGGTGACGGAACCGAGCACTCCCGAACCCGTCACGCCATCGACCAGCGTAGCGGACGGCACAAAAGCCGAAAACCCGAAGCCAATCTGGGATCAGCCAACCAAATCGCCGATCGAGCCTGAGCCGAATGTCGGAAAACCGCGGGACGCATCCGGCAAAGACGAAGGCCCAGCGAAGACGGACGCGACGGTAAAGCAGGAGCCGCCGAAAGCCACAGCGGCAGCAGCCTCCACCACCACATCGTCCGCTGCATCGAGCAGCGCTGCCGATAGCGCCAAAGCGACATCGAGCACCTTTGGGAAGGACGCCCCAAAGAGCGACCCCTTCAAGCCGCAGACCACGTCATCCACATCCAGCGCATCGTCGGCCAGCAAGCCGTCGGCAGCCACCACATCGACATCGCGGGATGCAAAGCCGCAAGGCAATTCCGGCCTGATTGCCGCCGGCATTGTCGGCGGCCTGATCGCGCTTCTGGCCGCAGGCAGCATGCAATATGCGGGCGTCCTGCCGTCCAGTTCAACCGATAGCGGTTCGTCGACGGAACTGGCCGCGTTGAAGTCTCAGGTCGCCAGCCTGCAGCAGCAGATCGCCGAAGCACCAAAAGGACAGACCGCCGACACGTCTGCGCTCGAGCAGCGCCTTGCCGCGCTGGAAAGCTCCACCGCATCCGGCGGCGACGCCAGCGCGAAAATCTCGCAGCTTGAGACCACGGTTTCGACCTTGCAGTCCGAGCGCGCCGCAGAAGACCAGAAGATTGCGTCGCTGACACAGCGGCTTGACGCGGCAGAAACCAAGATCAACGAGCCTCGGGACGATGTCGAAGTGGCGCGCGCCATTGCCTCGGCAGCACTCAAGGCGGCGATCGATCGTGGCGGTCCGCTCCTCACCGAACTCGACACGCTCTCCAAGGTCACGCCGGACGATCCGGCGATCCAGTCGCTTCGCCCCTTTGCCAATACCGGCGTGCCGACGCGCGCGGAACTGGTGCGTCGTTTCCCCGATGTTGCCAACGCGATGCTGGCGGCCCTTCGCCCGACCGATCCGAATGAGGGGATTATCGACCGGCTGGCCAACAGCGCGATGTCGCTGGTCAAGGTGCGCCCTGTTGGCAATGTAGAGGGCGAAGGCGACGATGCCAAGATCGCCCGCATGGAAGACAAGCTGCAGAATGGCGACCTGAAGGGTGCGGCCCTTGAATGGGATGCTCTTCCCGAAGCCGCCAAGACGGCATCGGCCGATTACAAGAAGTCGCTGGACGCACGCATTCAGGTCGAGGATCTCGTCAACAGCACATTGAACCGCGCCGTCAGCAGCACAGGCCAGCAGGGGTAAGACATGACCAGAATCGTTAGCTTCGTCGTCATCGTCCTTCTCATCGCCGTCGGCTTCGCCTGGTTGGCGGATCGTCCGGGCGTTCTGTCGCTGGAATGGCAGGGGCAGCTGATACAGATGAGCATGATGGTGGCGGCCTCCATGGTTGCCGCCCTCATCGCAGCCATAATGATCTTGTGGTGGATGATCAGCACCCTGTGGAACTCCCCACACGCCGCACGCCGCTACTTCCGCGCCCGCAAGCGGGACCGCGGCTATCAGGCACTGTCGACCGGCCTGATCGCTGCCGGCGCCGGCAATGCCCTACTGGCCCGCAAGATGACGGCGAGAACACAAGGTCTGCTCAGCGCCGATCAGGAGCCCCTGATCCATCTGCTGGAAGCCCAGGCCGATCTCATCGAGGGCAAGTATGACGCCGCGCGCCGCAAGTTCGAGGCAATGGCAAATGACCCGGAGACGCGTGAACTTGGTCTTCGCGGCCTCTATATCGAGGCCCGCCGCCAAGGTGCGCATGAGGCAGCGTTGCAATATGCCGAGGATGCGGCGAAAAACGCACCCTATCTGCCCTGGGCTGCGCAAGCGACGCTGGAAAGCAAATGCCGCAGTGGCGAGTGGGACGATGCGATCCGCCTGCTCGACCAGCAGAAGGCCGCCCACGTCATCGAGCGCGGCGAGGCCGAGCGTCTGAAGGCCGTGCTTCTGACCGCGAAGGCGGAAGAGAAGTTCGAGATCGACCCAAAGGGTGCGCGCGACGACGCAAAAGCTGCGCTGAAACTGTCGAAGGCGCTCGTTCCGGCAGCGCTCGTTGCCGCCAAGTCCTATCTCCGCGAAGACAATCTGCGCAAGGCGGCCGCCATTCTGGAACCCGTCTGGAAGGCTGAGCCGCATCCACAGATCGCCGAGCTTTATGTTCGCGCCCGCAGCGGCGATACGGCCATCGACAGGCTGAAGCGCGCCGAGCGGCTGGAGAGCCTGAAGCCCAACAATATCGAATCGCTCTTTGCCGTGGCACAGGCGGCATTGGCCGCGCAGGATTTCGACAAGGCGAGAGCCAAGGCACAAGCCGCCGCCCGTATCGCCCCGCGCGAAAGCGTCTTCCTGCTGCTGGCTGATATTGAAGAGGCCGAGACCGGCGACCAGGGCCGTGTGCGTCACTGGATGGCGCAGGCGCTGCGCGCGCCGCGCGACCCGGCCTGGGTGGCAGACGGCATCGTTTCGGAAAAATGGCATCCGGTCTCGCCGGTCTCCGGCCGTCTCGATGCCTTCGAATGGAAGGCGCCCTTCGGCCAACTGGAGGGCCCGGTGGAAGATGTGAGTGTCGATAGCGCACTCGCCTCTCTTCCCGACGTGGCGCAGCCGGAAATTCGTGAGCGCATCATCGAAATCCCGGTTCCAGTAAAGCCAGAGCCGGTGAAAACCGAGCCGAAGCCACACGTCGAGACGAAGGTTGAGCCCAAGGTCGAGACGAAGACCACGGTTCATCCCGTGGTAGAAACGCCGAAACCCAAGGTCCAATCGGGTGAACCCACAAAGGTCACGCCCTCGGCGAAAGCGGAGGAAGTCGTTCCCTTCTTCGGCGGCGCGCCGGACGACCCTGGCGTGAAGAAAGCAGAGGGCGCCCCTCTTGCCGAACCCGCGAAGCCCGTGACACCGGTGACCCAGACGCCCAAGGCCGCTGCGCCAAAAACCACAGTGATCGAAAAAAGCGGCGAAGCCGTTCCTTTCTTCGGCGGTTTGCCGGATGACCCGGGGGTTAAGAAACCCTCTGCCCCCGCGGACGAAAAAAACCGCCTCAATCTGTTTTAAGGGAGCCTTTAACGCTCAAGGAGAGCCATGCTCGACCGTATCCAGACCTTCTTCCAAAGCCTGACGAGTGGCGACACGTCTCGCGATTTTCCGCCCGACGACCTGCGCGTCGCCATCGCCGCCCTTTGCTTTCAGGTGATGGAAGCGGACGGAACGGTGTCCAAGGTGGAGCGTGAGCGCCTGCGCGAATTGCTGCAGGAGCATTATGACCTCAGTTCCGGCAAGCTGGATGCGCTGATGGATGCGGGGCAGGAAGCCGGCAAGGAGGCGGTGGATTACTACCGCTTCACCACCGACATCCGCCGCCACCTGAACGAACAGGAGCGCGTCGAACTCATCGGCATTCTCTGGGACATCGTCTACGCAGACGGCGAGCGCAACGAGATGGAAGACAACGTCATCTGGCGCATCGCCGAGCTTCTTGGCGTCTCCGTCCGCGACCGCGTACTGCAGCGCCAGCAGGTGGCAAGCCACAAGCACATTGAAGGTCATGATGAGGCCGACGCAGACGCGATCTAAGCCGCGCCGAGCGACGGTGTGGAGCAGTTTTGCGACGAAGACGCGCGGCAGGCTGGAGTGGCAAAGCGGAGGAAGCTGGCATGAGATATCCCGTCACGCCTTCTGTGCAGCAAAAGCCGAGGTTGGTCTTCGGCTTTTTACCCACCTTGGAAAGAGGCCGCTAAGACAACACACTTTCTAAACGCGCACTTCCGTGTGACGGTACTTGTCGGCTCATGTGGTAATGTCTAAATGTCTGCCAACAACATAGGAGACATTGATGGTAGGCATTATCGACGCGGTGATTACAATCATATTATTGGCGTTGCAAATCTACTGGTGGATCTTGATCGCCAGCGCCATTTTCTCATGGCTCTACGCATTCAATGTCATCAACTCCTCCAATCAGTTCGTAAACGCGATCGGCAACTTCCTGTACCAGGCTACCGAGCCGGTTCTGCGCCCCATCCGCCGGGTTCTTCCGAACATGGGTGGCATCGATCTTTCGCCGCTCGTGGTGCTGCTTGGCATTGTCTTCCTTCAGATGATCATCGCAAATCCGATCAGACCTTTCCTGATCTCGCTCTTCATTTGACGCTCCAGCCCTGGAAGATCGTCGCTCGGCAGATTGAGCTGAGAGTGAGGCTCACGCCCTCTGGTGGGCGTGACGCCATCGATGGGGTGGAGAAGGATGCCGAAGGGCTGCCCTATCTCAAGGCCCGCGTCACCGCCGTGCCGGAAGACGGCAAGGCAAACAAGGCGCTGATTGCGCTTCTGTCGAAGACGCTGAAGATCCCAAAGTCATCGATCAGTTTCGTGTCCGGGGAAACATCGCGCAAAAAAATCCTCCGGCTCGATGGCGAACCGGAGGATCTTTTAGGTAAGCTTGAAAAGCTGATTGGCTGAGATCAGCCCTGCGCCTTGTAGCGTTCGACGGCTTCGAGGATCAGCTTCTTGGCAACGTCGACATCCTGCCAGCCGCCCATCTTCACCCACTTGCCGGGTTCCAGATCCTTGTAGTGCTCGAAGAAGTGCTCGATCTGCTTCAGCGTGATGTCCGGCAGGTCGGTGTAGTTTTTGACCTTGTCGTAACGCTGCGTCAGTTTGGGAGCCGGAACTGCGAGGATCTTTTCGTCCTTGCCGCCATCGTCTTCCATGATCATCACGCCGATCGGGCGAACATTGATGACGCAACCAGGCACCAGCGGGCGGGTATTGCAGATCAACACATCGATCGGGTCGCCATCTTCCGAAAGCGTGTGCGGCACGAAACCGTAATTGCCCGGATAGGTCATCGGCGTGTAGAGGAAGCGATCGACGATCAGTGCGCCAGCATCCTTGTCCATCTCGTACTTGATAGGATGGCCGCCGACCGGCACTTCAACGATCACATTGACGTCTTCAGGCGGGTTCTTGCCGACGGAGATTGCATCAATACGCATACTCTTTCCTTATTTCGGTGAGTTGAGATTGATCCTCGATACTGGGAAAGGCAGCGCTTTGCAACATCGCCTGCCGCAACCTTTGCGCTTTTGTCGAACCAAGAATGGGCTGAGCTTAAAGGTTTGAGAGCGTTACAAGAAACGAGGGGCGAGAAGTCTTAACAGGTACCCTGGCGGCTTCACGGGATCGGGCCAATCGTCATACTTGCGTCAACGCGCACATGACACGGCTTGAAGAACAGTCAGCGCCAGGCAAAACCGATCTTGCGCAGCTGCTTGTCGGCGAAGTCTTCCATGCCTTCGGCAATATCCTTGCCGCCATGCGAGCGGAAGAAGCGGCTGGCGACATCGCTGTCCTCGAGGCACCAAGCCACCACGCCATTGCAGCCGAGCGACTTCAACAGGCGGCGTCCTTCCTTGAAAAGAACGGTGCCAAGGCCGATGCCCTGATATTCCGGACGCAGATAAAGCTCGTAGATCTCGCCATCATAGGGAAGACCGCGGGCGCGGTTGAGACCAAGCGTCGTATAGCCGGCGACAACGCCCGCCACTTCGACCACCAGCAGCGTGGCGGAACCACGGGCAGCACGGCGCCACCAGTCCTCGTCACGACGATCCAGCATCTGCCAGAGCGGCTTGTGCGGAATAAGTCCTGCATAGGCCTGCTCCCAGGACAGCCGATGCGTCTCTGCAATAGCGGCAGCGTCTTCCGGTTCAGCCCGGCGCACATCGATGGATAACGTTTTCATAACGCGATTCTGGCCCCGGCCATGAAAACTTACCAGCCATAAAGGTTAACGGCGGGAAGCTTACCCACAGCCTAATCATGTGGACGATGGGGAAAAGATTAACGCTTTTTTTACCATTGAGACAAGCGGGCTTGATTCGCGCGGACAAAGAAAAACCCGGCTTGAGGCGTGCTCAAGCCGGGTTCTTGGAAACACGGTTAATGGCAGGGCGATCAGCCGGCCATCTTGGCCTTTTCGAAGCGCTTGCGATCGTTCGGATCGAGGTAGAGCTTGCGCAGACGAAGCGACTTCGGCGTCACTTCCATCAGCTCGTCGTCCTGGATCCAGGACAGCGCGCGGTCGAGCGTCATGCGGATCGGCGGCGTCAGCTTCACGGCTTCATCCTTGCCAGCGGCGCGGATGTTGGTGAGCTGCTTGCCCTTCAGCACGTTGACTTCGAGATCGTTGTCGCGGGTGTGAATGCCGATGATCATACCAGCATAAACCTTTTCACCCGGCTCGATGATCATCGGACCACGGTCTTCCAGGTTGAACATGGCGTAAGCGACAGCCTCGCCCGAACCGTTCGACAGCAGAACGCCGTTGACGCGACCTGCGATCTGACCCTTGAAGGGCTGATAATCGTGGAACAGGCGGTTCATGATGGCCGTACCGCGCGTGTCGGTCAGGAGTTCCGACTGGTAGCCGATCAAGCCACGGGTCGGCGCATAGAACTTCAGACGAACGCGGTTGCCACCGGAAGGACGAAGCTCGGCCATTTCAGCCTTGCGCTCGGACATCTTCTGAACGACGACACCGGAATGCTCTTCATCGACGTCGATGACGACTTCTTCGATCGGCTCCAGCAGGGTGCCGTTCTCATCCTTGTGCATCACGACGCGCGGACGCGACACGGCAAGCTCGAAGCCTTCGCGACGCATGGTTTCGATCAGAACTGCAAGCTGCAATTCGCCACGGCCGGACACGAAGAACGAGTCCTTGCCTTCGGCTTCTTCGATCTTCAGCGCAACGTTGCCTTCGGCTTCCTTGAGCAGACGGTCGCGGATGACGCGGCTCGTGACCTTGTCGCCTTCGGTGCCAGCCAGCGGGCTGTCATTGACGATGAAGGACATGGTCACAGTCGGCGGGTCGATCGGCTGCGCGGTCATGGCTTCAGTGACCGAAGGATCGCAGAACGTATCGGCGACGGTGCCCTTGGAAAGGCCAGCGATAGCGACGATGTCGCCTGCATGGGCTTCTTCGATCGCGGTGCGCTCGATACCACGGAACGCGAGGATCTTCGAAATACGGCCGGTTTCGATCGTCTTGCCATCCTGGCCCAGAACCTTGACGGCCTGGTTCGGCTTGATCGAACCGGAAGCGATACGGCCGGTGATGATACGGCCGAGGAAGTTGTTGGCCTCGAGGATCGTGCCGATCATGCGGAACGGACCTTCTTCGACCGTAGGCTCAGGCACGTGCTCGAGAACCAGATCGAGCAGCGGTGCAAGACCCTGATCCTTCGGACCTTCCGGGTTGACGTTCATCCAGCCATCACGACCGGAGCCGTAAAGGATCGGGAAGTCCAGCTGCTCGTCGGTCGCGTCGAGATTGGCGAAAAGGTCGAAGACTTCGTTGATGACTTCCTCGTGGCGGCCATCCGGACGGTCGATCTTGTTGATCGCGACGATCGGGCGAAGACCGACCTTCAGCGCCTTGGAGACGACGAATTTCGTCTGCGGCATCGGGCCTTCGGAGCTGTCGACCAGAACGATCGCGCCGTCCACCATGGAGAGGATACGCTCGACTTCACCACCGAAGTCGGCGTGGCCGGGGGTGTCGACGATGTTGATACGAACACCCTTCCACTCAACCGAGGTCGCCTTGGCGAGAATGGTGATGCCGCGTTCCTTTTCCAGATCGTTGCTATCCATAACACGCTCGGCAACGCGCTGGTTGTCGCGGAACGAACCAGACTGCTTCAGAAGCTCGTCAACAAGTGTCGTTTTTCCATGGTCAACGTGCGCGATGATCGCGATGTTGCGAAGGGCCATATGATTATATCTCTGAGGTTGGGGCGCTGATCGTATGGGATGCGCCAATTTAGTTTGGCGGGCTCATAACCTTTTTTTTGCAAATGCGAAAGGGGGGCCTGTGACATAAGCCCCTTGCGAAAACGCCGTATCAGAGATGTGTGACAGGTTTTTGGGCCCTGAACGGGGTCAGGCTGCCACCAGTCCGCGCTTCTTCAGCATGGCCTCGGGGCTCGGCATCTTGCCGCGGAAGGCCTTATAGGTCTCCTCCGGATCGACCGCACCACCGACGGAATAGACATTGTCGAGAAGCCTGCGCGCCGTTTCCGGATCGAAGGGATTGCCGGTTTCCTCGAAAGCTTCGAAGGCGTCGGCATCCAGCACTTCCGACCACATGTAGGAATAGTAGCCAGCCGAATAGCCATCGCCGGAAAACACATGCTGGAAGTGTGGCGTTGCATGACGCATGGTGATCGACTTCGGCATACGGAGCGAGGCCAGAACCTCTGCCTGCACCGCCATCGGATCCTCCACTGCGCCGCGGGTATGGAACGCCATGTCGACCAGCGCGGAAGACGTGAACTCCACCGTGTTGAAGCCGGCATTGAATGTCTGGGCCGCCAGCACCTTGTCGAGCAGCGCTTTCGGCATCGGCTCGCCTGTCTCGTAATGCAGCGCATAGGTTTCGAGGATTTCCGGCACGGTCAGCCAGTGCTCGTACAGCTGCGAAGGCAGTTCGACGAAGTCGCGGGAGACGCCAGTTCCCGAAACGGAGGGATAGGTGACGTTCGACATCATGCCATGCAACGCGTGGCCGAATTCGTGGAACAGTGTGCGCGCATCATCCAACGAGAGGAGCGCTGGCTTGCCGGCTGATGGCTTTGCGAAGTTGCAGACATTGTAGATGATAGGCAATTCGCCAACCGCGCCATTCTTCAGCGGCAGCTTGTGCTGCGACTGGAAGGAACTCATCCACGCGCCAGACCGCTTGGAGGGCCGGGCGAAATAATCGCCAAGGAACATCGCTTTCAGTTTGCCATTGGCATCGCGGATTTCGAAGGTGCGCACATCGGGATGATAGGCCTGCACGTCTTTCAACTCGACAGCACGAATGCCGAAGAGACGTGTGGCCACATCGAAGCAGGCCTCGATGATTTTCTCCAGTTGCAGATAGGGCTTCAGCTCGGTTTCGGAGAAGTTGAAGCGCTTTGCTCGGAGCTTCTCGGCATAATGGCGCCAGTCCCAGGGCATGACCTCATGGTTCTTGCCCTCCTGCGCAATGATCGCGGCGAGCTCGGCTTCCTCTTCGCCTGCACGCGCAACAGCCTGTTCCCAAACCTCTGTCAAAAGACCGTTCACCGCATCCGGCGTCTTCGCCATCGTGTCATCCAGCTTGTAGGCGGCAAAACTGTCATAGCCGAGCAGCTTTGCCTTTTCCTCGCGCAACGCCAGCGTCTTCTTGACGATCTCGCGATTGTCGCTCTCACCACCATTTTCACCCCGTGCCACCCAGGCCTTGAAGGCCTGCTCGCGCAGATCGCGGCGCTCGGAAAAGGTGAGGAAGGGCTCGATGATCGAGCGCGACAGCGTCACTGCAAACTTGTCCTCCTCGCCATGCTCCTTGGCGGCGCCCGCCATGGCATCGCGCAGGAAGC
Organism: Agrobacterium sp. 22094; assembly: GCF_052046015.1. Taxonomy (NCBI): domain Bacteria; kingdom Pseudomonadati; phylum Pseudomonadota; class Alphaproteobacteria; order Hyphomicrobiales; family Rhizobiaceae; genus Agrobacterium; species Agrobacterium sp. 22094. The sequence goes on from NZ_JBQEPX010000005.1 coordinate 127,232, forward strand.
CCGGAATGCCGGCAAGTTCCTCATCAGAAGACAGCAGCAGCTTCCAGTTCTTTTCATCCGCAAGCACGTTCTGGCCGAAGTTTGCGCCAAGTCCCGCCAGCTCCTCGTTGATGGCGGCAAGACGCTCCTGCTCCGGCTTCGGCAGTTTCGCGCCGGCGCGCACGAAGCCCTTCCAGTGGCGCTCCAGGACCCGCAGTTCCTCATGGGTCAGTCCCAGCGTCTCGCGCTTGTCCCACAGCGTATCGATGCGCTTGAACAGCGCCTCATTCATGCCGATGCGCGAATAGTGGCGCGACATTTTTGGCGCGATCTCGCGCTCCAGCGCCTGGATTTGCGGGTTTGTATGGGCGCCCGCCTTGTTCCAGAACAGCGCGGAGACGCGCGACAACTCATCACCAGCGACTTCGAGCGCAATCACCGTATTGGCGAAGCTCGGCGCTTCGCTGTTTTGGGCAATCGCATCGATCTCTGCATCATGGGCAGCAAGGGCCGCATCGAACGCGCCGGCAAAATCCTCGTCCTTGACAGCATCGAAACGCGGCAGCCCGTTTTTCCCGTTCCAGTCGGTCAGAGCGGAATAATGCGCGATCGTCGATGTCATGGTGATGTCCTCATGCAGATGTGATTGTCAGCCATATGGGCATGCTGACGGCAAGCTTTCAATATCAGACCGCAAGAAGGGCGACGGCATCGGCCCTAAAATCGGCGTCGATTCCGCAAAAGCACGATGCGTGGATATCAAAGACATGGAGCGTGCGGAACACTTTCTTCTCCCATCCGATTGCATGGAAAGACAGAAGTTGTCACAACGTAGAATAGTTCTAGTGAAAAGCACCCATTTGATGACATCCAATCCCGAACGAGAACCGCTGGCCTTTCTGCTCAATAGCAGTGCCCGTTTTCTCAACAGCGTGTTCGAACGGCGTATTGCCAATGCAGGCCTTGGACTGACGCCCGGCGAGGCCCGCGCGCTGCTGACCGTTGCCGCCATCGACGGTGCCAAGCAGGCGGACATCGCTGCTCGCATCGGTCTCGAACCGATGACGGTCTGTACCTATCTCGACAAGCTGGAATCGCTCGCCCTCGTGGAGCGCCGCCCCAACCCGGACGACCGCCGGTCGAAGTGCATCTACTTGACGGAAAGCTCGACGCAGATGCTGAAATCGGTGCGCGAAGAGGTGGATGGCCTGATGGCGCAGGCGACGGAAGGCTTGGGCAGGGAGGACATCGAACGCTTCCATGCGCTGCTCTCCGTCTTGCAGAAGAACCTCCACACCGCAGCGATGGATAAGAGCCGGACAGAAGGCTGAGCCGGGAGCAAAAAAAGCCCCGCGCTAACAGGGCTTCCATGCGTGAGGTGATCTCGTCGTCATCCTCGGGCTTGACCCGAGGATCCATGTTTTCCAGTGGCGTCAACGGCTTATGTATCCTCGGCTCAAGGCCGAGGATGACGGCGGAGAGGCTTTACGCCTTCTCAGCCAAGTTAATTTAGACATCTGAGCCCCGGAAAAAGCGAAGGCTCAGGACAGCCCTTGCGGACCTCTTACTTGCCGAGGTTGCGCTTTGCGAGCGTACGAAGACGCAGCGCGTTGAGCTTGATGAACCCTGCCGCATCCTTCTGGTCATAAGCGCCCTGGTCGTCTTCGAAGGTAACGAGCTTGTCGGAATAGAGCGACTTGGCAGACTCGCGACCTGTGACCATGACGTTGCCCTTGTAGAGCTTCAGCGTCACTTCGCCTTCCACATGCTCCTGGCTCTTGTCGATCAGGGCCTGCAGCATCTCGCGCTCCGGCGAGAACCAGAAGCCGTAATAGATCAGCTCGGCATAACGTGGCATCAACTCGTCCTTGAGGTGGGCTGCACCACGGTCGAGCGTGATGGATTCGATGGCGCGGTGGGCTGCCAGCAGGATCGTGCCGCCGGGGGTTTCGTAGACGCCGCGGCTCTTCATGCCGACGAAGCGGTTTTCTACGAGATCGAGACGACCGATGCCATTGTCGCGGCCATAATCGTTCAGCGTCTTGAGAATTGTCGCTGGCGACATTTCAACGCCGTTGATCGAGCAGGCATCACCCTTGCGGAAACCGACCTTGATGATGGTTGCCTTGTCGGGGGCCGCTTCCGGAGAAATGGTACGCATATGCACGTATTCCGGGGCTTCCTGTGCAGGGTCTTCCAGAACCTTGCCCTCGGAGGAGGAGTGCAGCAGGTTGGCGTCGACGGAGAACGGTGCCTCACCCTTCTTGTCCTTGGCAACCGGGATCTGGTGCTGTTCGGCGAAGTTCAAGAGATCCGTACGGCTCTTGAACGTCCAGTCGCGCCAAGGGGCGATGATCTTGATATCCGGGTTCAGCGCGTAAGCGGAAAGCTCGAAGCGAACCTGGTCGTTGCCCTTGCCGGTGGCGCCATGGGCAATGGCATCAGCGCCGGTCTTCTTGGCGATTTCGATCAGGTGCTTGGAAATCAGCGGGCGGGCAATCGAGGTGCCGAGCAGATAGACGCCTTCATAGACGGCGTTGGCGCGGAACATCGGGAAGACGAAATCGCGAACGAATTCCTCGCGCACATCCTCGATAAAGATTTCCTTGATGCCGAGCATTTCGGCCTTCTTGCGGGCCGGCTCGAGCTCTTCGCCCTGACCGAGATCGGCGGTGAAGGTGACGACTTCCGCGCCGAGTTCGGTCTGGAGCCACTTCAGGATGATCGAGGTATCGAGACCGCCGGAATAGGCGAGAACGACTTTTTTAACGTCTTTCGGGAGTGCCATTCGTGAAATCCATTTGCGTAACCGGCGATCGCTTCAAGCCTCGCCTTTCCTTGGGATTGCGGCACTTTTAGCGAGTTTATCGGTCGGCGCAAGAGATAATGAAAACGGATCGGACCTGGGAACGCTTTGCTTGCCGGATGACTTGTCACGTGACTGAGACGAGAAAAGCGATAGATTTCATAAGGCGCGCCAAAAGGCGTCTGGTTGCATGGGATGCCACTGCCGTTTGATAAGGACGGCCCTGGAGAAGGAGAAACCAATGTCGACATTTCACCCCGCATTCCAACAGGATAATGTTGCCGTCATCACCGGAGCCGCCTCCGGCATAGGTCTTGCAGCGGCAAAACAATGTGCCGGTTTCGGCATGAGCGTCGTGCTGGTCGATCTGGACGGTGAGAAATTGCGAGCGGCAGAACGTGACATTGCCGCCACGGTTGAGGATGGCGCGGCGAAGATCGTCGCCATCCCGACGGATGTCTCCAAGCTCGATGAACTCGAGGCACTCGAACGAGCGGTGATCCAGCGCTTTGGCCGCGTCCATGTGCTGATGAACAATGCCGGCATCCAGCCGGGCAGCGCCCTTTTCGGCCCCCAAGTCAACTGGGACAGGGTGATCGGCGTCAACCTTATGGGCGTCATCAACGGCACCCGCGTATTCGGCGGGGGCATGGTCGCCCATGGAGAGCCGGGCCTCATCATAAATACCGGCTCGAAACAGGGCATCACCACGCCACCCGGCGATCCGGCCTATAACGTATCGAAAGCGGGCGTGAAGGCGTTCACCGAAGCGCTTCAACATGAGCTGCGCACTTCAAACACCGGCGCGATTTCAGCGCATCTCCTGATTCCCGGCTTCGTCTTCACCGGTCTTACCGCAGGCGAGCGTACGAAAAAGCCGGATGGCGCATGGACGCCGGAGCAGACGGTGGACTTCATGCTGGAGAGCATTGGGCGCGGCGATTTCTACATTCTCTGCCCCGACAACGAGGTGGATAGAAAGACCGACGAGAAGCGCATTCTTTGGGCTGCCAACGACATTGTCCAGAACAGACCACCGCTGTCGCGCTGGCATGGCGATTATGCCGAGCACTTCAAGACGTTTTTGAATAGCTGACGCAATACGAAGAGGAATTGGCAGGCTCACGAAACGGCGTTATGAGTATGCAGCAACCCCGTTTTGGATGGTATCACCGTGGACTTCATTCCGAGCCTGCCAACCCTGATTGCCTTCACCGTCGCCATCCTGGTTCTGGCGGTGACGCCCGGTCCGGACATGACGCTCTGGATCAGCCGCTCCCTGCGCGAGGGCCGCAAGTCAGGCTTCATGACGCTCGTGGGCACCAATCTCGGTATCACCGTCCATACGCTGCTGGTCGCCTTTGGCGTGGCAGCCCTCATCGTCGCTTCACCAACAGCCTTCATGGTGCTGAAGACAGGCGGTGCCGCCTATCTCGTCTGGCTGGCCATCCAGGCCATCCGCCACGGTTCCAACTTCGTCATGGAGCGCCCGAAGGAACAGAAGGCGGGCGCATCGATGACATCGGCTCTGGTCAACGGTCTATGGGTCAACCTGCTCAACCCGAAAGTCATCATCTTCTTCATGACCTTCCTGCCGCAATTCGTCACGGCGACAGATCCGCACGTTACCGGAAAGCTGATCTTCCTCGGTCTCTGGTCGATCATCGTCGCGCTGCCCATCGGCATCGGAATCGTGGTGGCTGCAGACTCGCTCTCCGACTGGCTGCAGCGCAATCGCAAGGTTTTGCGCGGTCTGGATTACACCATCGCCGGCGTCTTCTCGCTCTTCGCCGTCAAGATTTTCCTGACGCAGGCGAAGTAAGGCGATAGCTGTCAAAAGCGTTTCGCGGTCTTCCAGATCTGCTCACAAGCTCTGGATCCTTGTTTTATCGCATGTCGTTATCGCAACCGTTGCACATTTTTGCGTAGACCATACTGCAGCCTTGCCAGGCGGAGCCGCAACGTCGTGGGGTCTGGCTTCTCAAGACCGTTTATAAGTCATCGTAGTAAATTGATCTCCGCCTCGAGGGCGAGGATGAGGGTGAGCTTACAAGTCAGCGCCCATCAGCACCTGTTGCCGTTAAATGAACTGATCAGCCAGCTATAGTTCATGTTCAACTGACGGCCATCCGTGTAAACGGGATCTTGGATGGTGTTGACGTAGCGAGGATCAATTTCAACACTGTAATCGCCCTTTTCCGCTCTTTGCACGGCTGTGCGTGCGCCAGCAATGAAGGTGTTGATAGCGCTCATCGTGGCGGGACATCCCTTCGCATCGCTGGACCGAAGTTTCTTGTCCCATGCCACCGACACATCACTCAGGCGGTTAAGGCTGGCTTTCGTATCATCGCGGAGATTGGCGTCACCAGGCGTTGCAAACATGGCAGTCAGTTTGGAGACTGTGTCCTTTGAAAACAAAATGATCCCTGCTCGATCACGCTCCACACTGTCCGGCGCAGCCTCGTCATAGGCTTTGCGCGCCAAATCGTAATCGTGCTTCTGCATACTATTGAAGAAGGCCTCCTCTGCCGCCGCTACTTTCTTCAGGGCATCCACAAAGGCTGGGTCCTTCTCACGTGCGGTCTTGCCACCATCTGCGAGATACCCTTTGGATTGCGCATAATTCGCAAGGTCAGTGTTGATCGGCTCGAAACCGGCCAGAGCATCGGCATAAGACTTCGCTGCAGGATCGATATCTGCAAACGTCGCATCCTTGACGAACGCCTCATTCAGGGCAGACTTGACCTTGGTAACGTCTATGGGGCTTGCGACGGAGTAATTCTGAAGCGGTTTGTCGCCAGCCAAGGCTCGAGCATATGTCTGAGCGTGGCTTTGCAGAACTTGGTTGAAGCTCACGGCCAGCGAATTGGCTGCCTTGACATAAGCGTTGTATTTGGAAACCGCCGCCTGGTCTGCCGCTGCGGCGCCAACACCCTTATTTTCATTATCCTTGTCGTTGCAACCGGTCAGAAGAATTGCAAACGCGGCGGCGAGTACGGCGAGAAGACTTTTTCTGAAAAACATCATTTCTCCATGACTGTGACATTCGACCTGAAACGAACATGACAGGACATCCAGTCCCTCGTGAGGGATTGGATGCGGTAGAAATGGTGCAGCGGTCGTCAAGTTCCAGCGTGGTCTTGTTGCCCGCACTTTAACGGTGACAGGAGCATAGCCTGTCCTGTGCATCACCCGATGAGCAATTCATCATCATCGAGAGTCTGACCACGGATCTTGCGGAACATCTCGATCAGATCTTCCACCTGGAGACCCTTGCGGCTTCCGCCGGAGACATCGAGCACGATTTCACCGGCATGCAGCATGATGGTGCGGTCCCCGTAATCCAGCGCCTGGCGCATGGAGTGCGTCACCATGAGCGTGGTAAGCTTGCGCTCCTCCACCACCTTGCGGGTCAGTTCCATGACGAATTCGGCCATGCCCGGATCGAGCGCAGCAGTATGTTCATCCAGCAGCAGAACATCGGACCCGGCAAGCGTTGCCATGACCAGCGAGACCGCCTGGCGCTGGCCGCCGGAGAGAAGATCCATGCGGTCCTTCAGCCGGTTTTCCAGACCTAGGCCCAGCGAAGCGATACGATCCTGGAAGAAGGCGCGACGTCCACCGCCGAGCGCCGGAAGCAGACCGCGAACCTTTCCGCGTGCGGCTGCCAGCGCCAGATTTTCCTCGATGGTGAGCGCACCGCAGCTTCCTGCCAACGGATCCTGAAACACACGCGCCACTTGCCCCGCACGGCTGGCGGTCGGCTTGCGTGTGACGTCCACGCCGCTGATCGTGACCTTGCCAGCACTCGGCAGCACGTCGCCGGCCAGAACGCCGAGAAGCGTCGACTTGCCAGCACCGTTCGAGCCGATCACGGTGACGAAGGAGCCGGTTTCAATCGTGAGATTGATCTTCGCCAGCGCCTGCTTTTGCAGCGGCGTTCCCTTGCCGAAGATGACCTGAATATCGGACAGCGAAATCATGATGCGGCTCCTCCACGGCGCAGGCGCGGCAGGATGAGGGCGACGGCAACCAGAACGGCGGTAACGAAATTGAGGTCGGAGGCCTTGAGGCCAAGCGCATCGCTCGACAGCGCAAGCTGGATAGCCAGACGATAGGCAATCGAGCCGAAGACGCAGCCGATCAGCGCGATCAGAATGCCGCGAGAGCCGAACAGCGTTTCGCCGATGATGACGGCGGCAAGCCCGACAACGATGGTGCCGACACCCGATGTCACATCGGCAAAGCCGTTGGTCTGGGCAAACAGCGCCCCGCCCAGCGCAACGAGCGCATTGGACAGCGCCATGCCGAGATAGATCTGGTTGCCAGTCTTTACCCCTTGAGCGCGGGCCATGCGGGCATTCGCGCCAGTGGCGCGCATGGCAAGACCTGCATCGCTTTCCAGAAAGCGCCACACGAGGACGACAGCAACGATAACCAGCAGGCCGACGAAGAGCGGCCGCACCAGATAATCGGATATGCCAAGACCATAGAAGGGCTCGATGACCGTTTCCTGATTGAGAAGCGCGACATTCGGCTTGCCCATGACGCGCAGATTGACTGAGAACAGCGCAATCATCGTCAGGATCGAGGCCAGAAGATTGAGGATCTTGAAGCGGACATTCAAAAGTGCTGTGACCATACCAGCGCCAGCACCGGCGATCATCGCAACGCCTGTTGCAAGCCATGGATTGAGACCGGCAATGATCAGCACCGCCGCCACGGCAGCGCCGAGCGGAAAAGAACCATCAACGGTCAGATCGGGAAAATCGAGCACGCGAAAGGCGAGATAAACACCGATCGCGACAAAGGCGAAGACCAGCCCCAGTTCGACGGCACCCCAGAAGGCGATTTGGCTCACGACAGAAGTCCTTGGGTTTTTCGACCGGGCGTTTCGCCGGGCCGATAGAGCAAGAGTGCCGCTGAAGCGCGGCACTCTCGATTGGAAGTGATGTATCTCGGTGATCCGGCCTTGTGTGGACGAAACGACATAAACAATGTCAATCGCGCGAGGCGGACGAGGAGACCTTACTCGATCACCTTCGTAGCGCGCTTCACGACGCTCTCAGGGAAGGTCACGCCAATCTTTTCAGCGGCTTTCTTGTTGAGAACGAGGTCGGTGCCGACAGCTGTGGTTGCCGCAATATCGCCAGGCTTCTCACCCTTCAGGATACGCACAACGACAGCACCCGTCTGCTTGCCCACATCGAAATAGTTGAAGCCGAGCGCTGCGATAGCGCCACGTGCCACGGAATCCGTATCGGCAGCAAAGAGCGGGATCTTCGCTTCAGCCGCAACACCGGCAGCCGCCTCGAAGGCGGAGACGATGGTGTTGTCGGTCGGAACGTAGATTACATCCGCCTTGCCGACCAATGCGCGGGTCGCGCCCTGAACTTCGGAGGACTTGGTGGCGACGGATTCGACAACCGTGAGACCCGCCTTTGCCGCTGCTTCCTTCAGCAGAGCGAGCGTCGAGACGGAGTTGGCCTCAGCCGAGTTGTAGATGTAGCCAATGGTCTTGGCAGACGGCACGATTTCCTTGACCAGAGCCAGATGCTCATTGACCGGAAGCGCGTCGGAAAGACCGGTGACGTTGCGGCCGGGCTTTTCCATCGACTTGATCAGCTGCGCGCCGACGGGATCGGAAACCGCGGTGAAGACGACTGGAATATCGCGCGTTGCGGCAACGACGGCCTGAGCCGAAGGCGTGGAGATCGGCACGATGACATTCGGAGCATCGCCAACGAACTGACGGGCGATCTGTGCGGCGGTCCCTGGGTTACCCTGCGCGGACTGATAGACGAACTTCAGGTTTTCGCCTTCCTTATAGCCAGCTTCGGCAAGTGCGGCCTTCACGCCATCACGTGCAGCATCGAGGGCTGGATGCTCGACAATGGCTGTGACAGCGACGGTGACGTCTTCCGCCTTGGCAGGCAGCACAAGAGCCGTGGCGGCGGCAAGCGCCAGAATAAGTGCGCGCATAGGGGTATTCCTCCGATTGTTTTGCTTTTCCCGCCCTCTTTAAGAAAGGGTTAAGCCGAAATCAATCACGCGGGACAGATCGGAGTGATCAAATATTTGATTGGGTGGAGGGTAAGGTTCAATCGAAAGCCGCTGAGGTCCATAAGCCCGTCGAAAAATGGATCGAAACTGCCGATCCTCTTCTCGCGAATGCCGTCTATACCACGCCAGCCCGATACCCCGCAGCCAAGCTCAAAGCCAACACCCGTCTGACGTAAGACGAAATTTCCGCGATCAAGATACAGACGTGTTCTTGCAATGAGTACTCAAGCCCGACGCAATCAGGACGCTTACGCCTCTGCCGGCATGCGCTATCCTGGAGAGATCACCAAAGTCACAGGCACAAGGGTCTTGAGACAGTGGCTGGGACATGTCATCGGAATGTTCGAGCAAATTGCCCTGCGCGATCGGTGGCGTCAGCCTTGAGTGAGACTTGATTTGGCAAAGATTGTTCTGGCTGAAGGTCGGCATTCCTTTGCTGGCAGTCACAGATAACGAAGCGATGTTCGCCATTCTCATGCATGAGAATGGCCACGTGCTGAACGAGGATGTGAATGGAAAGCTCCGTCTGGCAGAACTCGAAGAAAGCCTTAACATCGTCTTCGACTTCGCTCCACCGGAAGAATCAATCGCCGGACGCCTGCTCTTTGCCGTATGGAAAAGACTCTCACCGTCATTTGAGCGTGAGAAGATGCGTCTGTCTCGAGACGCCGAGATCAAAGCCGACCTCGAAGCGGCAAATGGTGGTCACGGCGAGGAGGCCGCTCGCGCCCTGCTTCTGGTCGATGCGTCCGCCATATTCCGGGAGCAAATATTTTATAAGTCGTTGCGACAACAACATACGGATACCGTGCCACCTGTCATTTCGCCCACAAAACGCCTTTTGAACGCGGTGTCTATGCTCAATATGATCGAGCTGTTGAACATCTATGCCCAGCACGCATGGTCGATGGAGGTCGACGAGCTGTCCTCTCATCCCTCCTGCGCTCAACGTCTTTCAGCGCTGGGCTATGCCGAACGTTTTACCATAGAACCAGTGGCAACATCCGCACTTGCCCTCTTGGAAGACGGTTTTGCCAAGCGAGTATTTGCTGAGCTGGATGAGTTATGGACAAACCCGTTGCCGAGCAAGCTGCAGTCGCAAGCGGAACACAGCGGATAATGTAAAAGGTGCCGGAGGCAGCGGGAGATGACCTGGATTCAAAGGTGACGTCAGAAAGAGTGTCGCCACAAGCCCCTTACCGGAAAGGCTCAAGACTGAGGCTGTCCTCGGGGCGACGACAGCGGAAAATCAGTCGTCAGCCCCATGATTGGCAATCATCATCGCTTCGAACGCCAAGCGCTCGGTCTTGCGCATGCGTTCGGATTCCGACTTCAGCTGGCCGCAGGCTGCCAGAATATCGCGGCCACGCGGGGTGCGGATCGGTGAGGCGTAACCGGCCTGGTTGATGAAGTCGGCAAACTTCTCGATCTGCGCCCAATCCGAGCACTGATAGTTGGTGCCGGGCCATGGGTTGAAGGGGATGAGATTGATCTTGGCCGGAACGCCCTTGAGAAGCTGAGTCAGCATCTTGGCATCTTCCAGGCTGTCATTGACGTCCTTCAGCATCACATATTCGAAGGTGATGCGGCGCGCATTCGAGAGACCCGGATAGTTGCGGCAGGCGTCGATCAGCTCCTTCAGCGGATACTTCTTGTTGATCGGCACCAGCATGTCGCGCAGCTCGTCGCGCACGGCATGCAGGGAGATCGCCAGCATCACGCCGATTTCGTCGCCGGTGCGGAAGATTTCCGGCACGACACCGGAGGTGGAGAGTGTCACGCGGCGCTTGGAGAGCGACAGACCATCGCCATCGGTTGCGATCAGGAGTGCGGTCTTCACATGCTCGAAATTATAGAGCGGCTCGCCCATGCCCATCATCACGATGTTGGAGACCTTGCGGCCTTCGCTCGGCACATAGGCGCCGACCGGCGTCGAGCCGTCCGGGAAATCACCCAGACGATCGCGGGCGAGCAGAAGCTGCGAGAGAATTTCTTCCGCCGTCAGGTTGCGCACCAGCCGCTGTGTGCCGGTGTGGCAGAAGGAACAGGTGAGCGAACAGCCAACCTGGCTGGAGATGCAAAGCGTCCCGCGGCCTTCTTCCGGAATATAAACGGTCTCGATTTCCACCGGGCGACCGGCACCACGCGGGGGAAAGCGCATCAGCCACTTGCGCGTGCCGTCATTGGAAATCTGCTCTTCGACGATTTCCGGCCGCGCGATGGTGAACTTCGCCTTCAGCGTCTCGCGAAGCTCCTTGGCGACATTGGTCATGTTGTCGAAATCGGAGACGCCGCGCACATAAAGCCAGTTCCACAACTGGCTGACACGCATCTTGACCTGCTTTTGCGGCACGCCGATCTCCGTCAGCGCATCCGCCATCTCGTCGCGCGTCATGCCGATCAGCGACGGCTTGTCCGACATGAGGTCGCTGTTGGCGACCAGAGGCGCCTTGACTGCAAGACCGGGTGTAGCTTCCAAAGTGGACATCGTCCTATCCCATCATCCAATGCACGAGCGAAACCGACCAGTCGAAACGGCGGAACGTCATCTGCATGTCGAGAAAATCCAAAAGCGCGGCGATCACCTGATGACGCCAGCATTCGTGTTGGCGCGCATCTAGCATCAAACCGGCAAAAACGCAAATGGCCGGTCAAGGACCGGCCATCAGACTCTAATTTTTTAAAACTGCTTACTTGCAGCTTTCGATCTGCTTGAGAGCAGCCGAGATGCCAGACAGCGAATAGGAATAGGAGGTTGCCGTGCCGCGACCGGAGGTCGCCTTCACGGTCATGCTCTTGCCAACCTTCATGGCCGCGACGAGTGCCGGCTCTTCAGCGGCATTTTCGACCCAGGCCGCCTTGTCCTTGGTGAACATCACGAAGTTCTTGGCATCGATCGTCACATTGACCTTGGAGCCTTCCTTCAGAGGATAGCCCACCATGGCCTGCGGCTCATAGGAAATGTTCTGGCCGGGACGCTGCGACACGATGAAGAAGATATCGCCATGGTCGACACTTGCCGGCTCCTTGGCGGTTGGAACGGAAAGAACATAGCAAACGGTGCTTTTACCCGATTTGTACGAATAGGCACCCCAAGCGTTGAACTGCTGGATGCGCGTGGGCGACTGTGCAGAGGCAATGCTGACGCTGGTCAGCAAAATGGCGGCTGCGGTTGCTACACTTCTTACAAACATTGAAATTCCTGCCGGGTTTATTGTCTTCCAGTTGCCCGAACGGCTAGGCCGGGCCGGTGCGAGGTGAAGGCCGTCATCTTCATTTTGGCTAAGGAACGGTTACCAAACCGTCAACGCCATCATTAAAAGGTGAGAATTGTATCGCGGTGTTACAGTTCGGATACTCCCCGCGCCCCAAGAAACATGCTGCGCCAAGGCCGAAAACGCCTTGACAGAAATGCATGCGTCAGAGGTCCTCAACGCATGTAAAACACGCTTCGAGCGACGCGAGTCAGCGCCACGCAAAAGGTATGACACGGCAATTCAGGCAAGAATTTGTCGGGATTTGGAAGCGCGTCTAACGGCGCATCACAGAGCCGTTATTCTTCGCGCATCTTCTCCAGTGCAATGTCGGCAGCGTCATAATGCTCCATCTTGATATGCGCACGGATCATCGCAAGGGCTGCGGTCAAAACCGCAATATCGTCGGTAAAGCCGATCACCGCCAGCATGTCCGGCACGACGTCAATCGGCATGATGAAATACCCGAGTGCGGCAAGCAGAATACCCTTGGCCCGAAGCGGCGTGGAGGGATCGACAGCGCAATAATAGGCCGCAGCCGCGTCTCTGGCAAAAGGCACCTTGCTAACGACCCGCTTCATCTTCGGCCAGAATTTGGATCGAACAGTCTCCTCGCGTTCCTTCTGCGTGTCGGGATCGCCGGGAAGCAGGATTTCACCGATCTTGACGTCATCCATGGTCGTAGTTCCTTTGGTCATGACGAATAATATAGGCGATGAAGACCGCTGTTCAATTGCTGCGCCCGGCAGCCGCCTTCTCCATCGCCTTTGCCAGCAGGATATCGCGCTCGGTAATCCCTTGGGAATCATGCGTGGTGAGACAGATCTTCACCCGCGAATAGACATTGGACCATTCCGGATGGTGATTGAGCTTTTCTGCCGCGAGCGCGCATTCAGCCATGAAACCGAAGGCTTCGGCGAAACTGGCAAACTTGTAGGCCTTGACGATTGCCAGGCCGTCTTCGCGCAAAGACCAGCCGTCCAGCGTCTCAAGCGCTGTGCGCACTGCGTCCGCTTCAAGTTTTGCATAGGTCATGATGGTCCCTTCCCCTGATACACTGTTCTATGCAACTGAACGGACGGGCATGCGCTTTGGTTCACGTTTGACCGTCAGATCAACCGCGCAAATGGATGCTCGGCCGGGACGATTGCCCAGCCGATACCATGTTCAGACATCATGGAGTTAGAACAGACTCTTCTCCGGAAGCAGTCCACCGTCGGCATAGACGCCAGCTGAACGGCTTTCATAGAGCGGAAAGGCCTCTTCGACGATGTAAGGCCCGCCACCGACAGATTCCTTCGAGGACATCAGCACGAAGCGCCCGACGGTGAAGGGCGAGGTTCGGAAATCCCCGCGGCCTGAAAGATAATGAACCACATCGTCGAGTCTGGAATTGCGAAGCCGCGCCAGCGTCACATGCGGCGTGAACTTTCGCGGATCCGGCGGCAACCCGAGACGCTGGCAGATGCGCTCAATTTCTGCCTGGAGAGCGACCATTTCCGGAGAGGGAGAAACACCGGCCCAGAGGGAATGCGGCTTCTTCGATCCGAAGGAGCCCATCCCCGTCAGGTTGATCTGAAACTCCTCGCGATCGATACGATCCAGCCGGTCGACCACTTCGTCAGCGGTGCGTCCGTCGATATCGCCGATAAAGCGCAAGGTGATGTGATAATTCTCCACATCAATCCACCGGGCTCCCGGTAGACCACCGCGCAACAATGAAAGGCTCATCGCCGCATTGCGCGGAATTTCGAGGGCGGTAAACAGTCTCGGCATGGCGAGCTCCCCGAATCTCTTGGCAGAACAAGGACAGCGAATCATGCAAAGCTTCGCTGCGCAAGTGCTTATTTTTTTTGCTCACGGATAGTCTTAACAAAGGCCTCGACGGCGGGCAGAGACTTCTCCACCATCACTGCAACGCCCTTGGCATTGGGATGCATTCTGTCTTCCAGTTGCAGGCTTTGGTCCAGCACGACGCCGTCTAGGAAGAACGGGTAGAGCGGGATCTGATACTTCTGCGCCAGCCGCTCATAGATAGGGTTGAACGCCTTGCCGTAGTCACCGCCCATGTTTGGCGGCACGATAATGCCCATCATGAGAACCGGGATATTGCGCTTCTGAAACCCTTCGATGATGGCCGCCAAGTTCTTCTCGGTATCCACCGGCGGAATGCCCCGCAGCGCATCGTTGGCACCGAGCTCCAGGATCACGCCATCGGTCCCATCTGGCACCGACCATTCGGCGCGTGCAAGGCCGGCAGAACTCGTATCGCCCGAAACGCCGGCATTGGTCACGACCGCATTGACGCCCTTGGCTTTCAGCGCGGCTTCGAGCTGGGCGGCGTAGCTTTCGTTCGGCGCAAGCTGATAACCGGCCATCAGACTGTCGCCAAAGCCGACGATCTGCAAAGGCTTATCTTGAGCCCCAGCGACTGAAGAGGAAAGAAACGCTCCGAGGATGACGACGAAGTGAGCGGCAACGGCTTTAAAATTCATTCCAGCCTTCCTAATTGGTGAAGCCAGCAAGGCTTCTGCACTCTTGATCATATAGGAACGCAAAAACGTGGCGAAAAGCACCATCGAGCTGAAGAAAGCGGATCTCACCCTTGGCAGCGCCGCCGCCTCCGTCCACGTTTTGAAGAGCATCGATCTCACCATTGAAGAAGGCGAAGCCGTCGGTATTGTAGGGCCTTCCGGCTCCGGCAAGTCCACGCTGCTGATGGTTCTGGCAGGCCTTGAAAGGCTCGATAGCGGCGAGATCACAATTACGGGAACGCATCTCCATACGCTTGGCGAAGACGCGCTGGCGGATTTTCGCGGCAAGAATATCGGGATCGTCTTCCAGTCCTTTCACCTGATCGCCAATATGACAGCGCTCGAGAATGTCGCCGTTCCGCTTGAGCTTGCCAATGTGCCGAACGCCTTCGACATTGCGACACGAGAACTGACCGCCGTCGGCCTCGGCCAGCGCCTCAACCATTATCCCGGCCAATTGTCCGGCGGGGAACAGCAGCGCGTGGCGATTGCCAGAGCGCTTGCCCCCTCGCCTGCAGTGCTGATCGCCGACGAGCCGACGGGCAATCTCGATACCGATACCGGCAAGCAGATCGCGGATCTGCTGTTTTCGAAGCAGGC
Organism: Agrobacterium sp. 22094; assembly: GCF_052046015.1. Lineage (NCBI taxonomy): Bacteria > Pseudomonadati > Pseudomonadota > Alphaproteobacteria > Hyphomicrobiales > Rhizobiaceae > Agrobacterium > Agrobacterium sp. 22094. The sequence continues at coordinate 142,468 of NZ_JBQEPX010000005.1, forward strand.
AGAGCGTGGCATGACGATGATCCTCGTCACCCATGATCCGTCGCTTGCCGCCCGCTGCACCCGCCAGATCAAGGTTCGTTCCGGCCAGATCGAAGGCGAGAGTGCCGGCTCCACAGCCGCCAGACAGGCGGCAAGCGCATGATCCCGTCTGCCACCAACATTCGAAATGCGCTGAGATTGGCACGCCGGGAAATCCGCGGCGGGTTCGGTGGCTTCTACATCTTCCTCGCCTGTATCGCGCTCGGCACAGGTGCTATCGCTGCCGTCAACTCGGTCTCGCGCGCAGTCACCAGCGCCATCGCCGACGAAGGCCAGTCGATCCTGGCTGGCGACGTGCGTTTCGAACTCAGAAACCGCGAGGCGAGTGCTGAAGAGCGCGCCTATATCGATAGCCTCGGTGATGTCGCCGTCTCCGACGGGCTGCGCTCCATGGCGCGACTGGAAGACGGCTCACAGCAAAGCCTGGCCGAGGTCAAGGCCGTCGATGGCGCCTATCCGCTCTACGGCGATTTCGTCGCCGAGCCGGCGCAACCGCTTCCCGCGCTTCTGGCCAAACAAGGCGAGAGCTTCGGCGCGGTCGCGGCCCCCATGCTGCTTGAGCGTCTCGGCATCAAGGTCGGCGACGAACTGCTTCTTGGCAATGCCAGGCTGAAACTGACGGGGACCATCGTCACCGAGCCGGACACGCTATCTGACGGTTTCGGCTTCGCGCCCCGCCTGCTCATCAGCCGCGATGCGCTGATCGCCTCCGGCCTGATCCAGACGGGAAGCCTTGTCGAGCATGCCTACAAGGTTCGTCTGACCGACCCGTCGCAACGCGCGACGATCATCGAAACGACCAACAAGCAGTTTCCGAACGCCGGCTGGTCCATTCGCACCAGCGATCGGGCCGCACCGCAGCTCACCGAAAACGTCAATCGCTTCTCCCAATTCCTGACGTTGGTTGGTCTGACCGCGCTGATCGTCGGCGGCGTCGGTGTTGCCAATGCCGTGCGCGCCTTTCTCGATTCCAAGCGCACCACGATTGCCTCGCTGAAATGCCTTGGCGCACCGGCAAGCGTGGTGACGATGACCTATCTGTTCCAGATCGGTTTCATTGCCTGCGTCGGCATTCTGATCGGGTTGTTGTTCGGCGCCATAGCACCACTCATTGCCATGCGCTTTCTGGACGGTGTTCTGCCGGTGCCGAAGGAACTTGCCTTCTACCCTTCGGCACTCTGGCTTGCCGCCGTCTTCGGTATGCTGACCACACTTGCCTTCGCCATCGTGCCGCTCGGTCAGGCACGCGAAGTGCCGGCAACCGCACTCTTCCGCGAACAGGGCTTCGATGAAGGAAAGCTTCCCTCCTGGCCGTATCTGGCTGCAACGGCAATCCTTCTTGCAGCGCTTGCGAGCCTTGCGATTTTCACGGCGGATGATCGCTTCATCGCCTCGGTCTTTCTCGGTGCGATCGCCTTCGCCTTCGTCGTGCTGAGGCTTGTCGCCTGGGGCATCCGCGCCCTGGCGAGACGCAGTCCACGCGTTCACTCCGCAGCCCTTCGGCTCGCCATCGGCAATATCCACCGCCCCGGCGCGCTGACGCCTTCCGTTGTGCTGTCGCTTGGTCTTGGCCTCACGCTTCTGGTGACACTAACGCTGATCGACGGCAATCTGCGGCGGGAATTGACGTCGACGCTGCCGGAGAAAGCCCCCAACTTCTTCTTCGTCGACATTCAGGGAAGCGAGCGAGATGGCTTCCGCGACCTCGTCAAGCGCGAGGCGCCGGAAGGCACGCTGACAGAAGTTCCCATGCTGCGCGGCCGTATCCTGGCGCTGAACGGTCAGGACGTGACCAAGATCGAAGTACCGCCATCCGGCCGCTGGGTTCTGCGCGGTGATCGCGGCATCACCTATTCGGAAGATGTCCCGCAAAATGCCGAGCTCACGCAAGGCACATGGTGGGGCAAGGATTATAGCGGCGAGCCGCTGGTTTCCTTTGCCGCCGAAGAGGCGGGCGAACTTGGCCTGAAAATCGGCGATACGGTCACCGTCAACGTCCTCGGCCGCAGCATTACCGCCAAGATCGCCAATCTGCGCGATGTGCAGTGGCAGTCCATGTCCATCAATTTCGTCATGGTGTTCTCGCCCAACACCTTCCGGGGCGCACCGCATGCATGGCTGGCAACGCTGGCTGACCCTTCGGCGACACCCGCCAAGGAAGGCGAGATCCTGCGCAACGTTACCAACGCCTATCCGACGATCACCACGGTGCGCGTCAAGGATGCGCTCGATATCGTCGACCGGCTGGTCGGTCAGCTCGCAACCGCGATTCGTGCGGCGGCAGCCGTTGCGCTGATCGCCTCGGTGCTGGTGCTGGCAGGCGCCCTGGCGGCGGGGAACCGTGCGCGCACCCGCGATGCCGTGATCCTGAAAACGCTCGGCGGCACTCGATCCATGCTGATCCGCGCCTTCTCCTATGAATACATGATCCTTGGCGTGGCAACCGCCACCTTCGCCCTTCTGGCAGGCGGCGTCTCCGCATGGTTCGTGATTGCCCGCATCATGAAGTTGCCCTCTAGCTTCCTGCCCGATGTGGCAATCGGCACGCTTGTCGTGTCGCTGGTGATGACGGTGGGCATCGGGCTGATCGGCACATGGCGCATCCTCGGCCAGAAGGCTGCACCCGTGCTGCGCCAGGCGGGCGAGTAAGCCGCTGGATGCAAGTGAAAATCTAAAAAACGGAAAAGTTGTGCGCGATTTAACTTTTACGATTAATTCTTGGTAATGATGTCAAAAACGTTATCGCTTTTCGCGCATACGGTGTTTTTTCGCTATTTTTGGCACTTGTAACGGCTGCGCCATCGCCTCATATTCTCCGGTAGGCTTGCTGTAGCTCCGCAGCGGCGCCTGGGATAGTATCCACATAACGGTCTTATCCCGACACCGTAGCAACTTCGGAGCTAAAAGAGGAAACAATGGCTGACTTTAACAACTACCAGAACCGTATGGCCCAGGGCCGTGCTCAGTCTGGTGCGATGATCGACCAAGGTCTTCGCTCCTACATGGTGAAGGTCTACAACCTTATGGCGCTCGCGCTGGTGATTACCGGTGTTGCTGCCTTCGGTTTTGCTAGCCTCGCTGTAACAACCGATCCTGCGGCGGCCGTCGCGACGCTTAGCAACGGTACAATGCTGACCCAGCTCGGCGCTGCGGTCTACGCATCGCCTCTTCGCTGGGTCGTCATGCTGGCACCGCTAGCCCTCGTCTTCTTCCTGAGCTTCCGCGTTCATAAGATGAGCGTTTCTGCTGCTCAAGCAACGTTCTGGGTCTACGCTGCCCTGGTTGGACTATCGATTTCGTCGATTTTCGTGGCCTACACCGCAGCTAGCGTCGTCCAGACGTTCTTCATCACCGCTGCTTCTTTCGGCGCGCTGTCGCTCTACGGCTACACGACCAAGAAGGACCTGTCCGCCATGGGCTCGTTCCTGATCATGGGTCTGTTCGGCCTGATCATCGCGTCGGTCGTGAACATTTGGTTGGAGTCGAGCGCTGTTAGCTTTGCAGTCTCTGCAATCGGCGTTCTGATCTTTGCAGGTCTGACCGCCTACGACACGCAGAAGATCAAGGAAATGTACTTCGAAGGTGACGACGTTCTCGTGGCCGGTCGCAAGGCGATCATGGGTGCGCTGACGCTCTACCTCGACTTCCTGAACCTGTTCATGTTCCTGCTTCAGTTCCTGGGCAACCGGAACAACTAAGGATCGCAATAGCGCTCAAACAGAAAGGCGGCCACTGGCCGCCTTTTTCATGTCCGCCTATGAGGCCGAAGAAGTCGCTCCCCTGCCGCCTTGCTGCGTCGGCCCGAAGATTGGACTCGATTTCCGGGCCGATGCGTGGATTCAGAAAGGTAAAGCGTCCATTGTACGTCCAATCAGACGCACAGCGCTTTAGTCGATCAGCTTGAGCGCTTTATCGAACACCTTCAGCACCTGCGGCAGTTCATGCCCGCGCTTAAGAATGCGGCCATCGGTATTGATGACGCAGTAGGCGCCCTGCTTGGCAGCAAGCTTCGGGTTCTTCTCGATCCTGAAGAGCGGCATTTCGCCGGAGCGCTTGAAGACGGAGAAGACTGCCTTTTCCTTCATGTGGTCGATGGCGTAGTCGCGCCACTCACCTTCGCCCACCATGCGGCCGTAGACGCGCAGAATGGCGTCCAGTTCCCGGCGGTGGAAGGTCACGGGCAAGGGGTCCTTGGCCCGCTTGTATTCCCGAAGATCAACGACGGTAGAGCCTTCCCGGGTCTGGGAAGTCGCGTATTGCAAATCCGGCTGATCGGCCATCCGGCACCTCGCTCGACTGCTTATGACATCTCTGCGACAGTCTGTCCCCGCCTTGGCGAAATTGCAAGCCCGCAAAGTAGGGCGGCAAGGAGCGGCTTGTCCGGTAACCAATGAGGCAAAACAAGCGGGCGCAAATGCCCAATTTCGAACAAATCATGGCCCGAATTCAATGGAATAGTGCGATTGTCAATTGATGCCTAGGCACCAAGATGACCCGGTCCGGTGCATTGACCCTTTACCCCCAGCCCCCAATGCCCGGGCCGGATCTCCCCCAGCGGAGATCCCCAAAAATCTCGTCTTATCCCTCTGACTGCATCAGCACATTCGCGCCGACAATGGCCGATGGATTGCCAGCCGCATCCATCTTTTGCAGCAGCACGGCGCAGCCGCCGGATTTCGCCTTGCTCATGACGCTTGCTGGCAGCTTCACGGTCATCGCCTTGCCATCCCACATGCCGACCGTCTGCACATCATAGACGCTGTGCCAGTAGGAGATGGTCTTGCCCTGGTTCTCACCCTTCTGCACGTCGACGACCTGCTCGCGGTTGAAATAGGCAACCACGACCTCCGCCTTGCCCTGACCGGCACCGATATCGATCTCGATCTCATCGCCGACACGCTCGGTGCTGATCGGCACGTTCAAGCCCTCGCCCGCCTTGTTGAAATCGTCCAGGCGGCGGTAGATCGTCTGAATATCCGCGCCCTTCACATGGTCACGCCCATTCACCACCGCCTGCGGCGTATAGACGTTGTTGCGGCCAAGCGCACGGGCATAGCCGTACTGCCGCTCGGTATTTTCCTTCGACGCCAGCGAATCCGTCCAGCCGAGATAATTCCAGTAGTCGACATGATAGGACAGACCGATCACATCGCCATTCTGGATAAGCTTGCGCAGGTTGGCATCTGCCGGCGGGCAGGAGGCGCAGCCCTGCGAGGTGAAGAGCTCGACCACGCCTTTCAGCTGATCCTGAGCATAGGCCGCACCCGCAGAAAGCCCGCCGAACAGGCATAGGGAAACGCCGACGCTGCGAAGCCCGTTTCTGAAAATGCCGCTTCGCTGCGGGCCAATTGTATTCGGCATAGCGTGAACCCTTGTCTGAAGGCCGGTCCGAACCATTGATGCAATCAATTCGGGTATGGTGGCAAGGCGGAAAATAGCCTCGAACTCCGTTCAAGAGGAAGTCACGATGGGGTGAGCTTCGCAGGCTTCGCGTGAGGACGAAAAGGCAGGGGTTAAGACCCGTTCCTTCGGACCGATCAGACCCTCGGAAGAGGCCGTCCCAAAGGCCACAAAAAAACGCCGGGATCGCTCCCGGCGTTCGACGTCTTTGGACTGTCGGGTCAGGCTGCCAGATCGCGAAGAACGGTCTGCAGGATGCCGCCATTGTCCATGTAGGTCACTTCGTCCAGCGTATCGATGCGGCAAAGCAGCGGAATTTCCTTCACTGTGCCGTCCGAGTAGGTGATCTTGGCGATCTTGGTTTCGCGTGGCTTGATCTCGCCTTCGAGGCCTTCGATCGTAACCGTCTCGTCACCCTTCAGGCCGAGGCTTGCCCATGTCGTACCTTCCTGGAAGGTGAAGGGCACGACGCCCATGCCGACCAGGTTGGAGCGGTGGATACGCTCGAAGGACTGCGCGATCACGGCCTTGACGCCGAGCAGGTTGGTGCCCTTTGCCGCCCAGTCACGCGAAGAACCGTTGCCGTATTCGACGCCAGCGAAGATGACGAGCGGAACGCCCTCATCCTTGTACTTCATCGCTGCATCGTAAATCGACATCTCTTCCTTGGACGGATAGTGGATGGTGTAGCCACCTTCCTTACCGTTCGGCCCGAGCATGTGGTTGCGAATGCGGATGTTGGCGAAGGTGCCGCGCATCATCACTTCGTGGTTGCCACGGCGCGTGCCGTACTGGTTGAAGTCGGCAACCGCCACACCGTTTTCGGTGAGGTATGCACCGGCTGGAGACGCTGCCTTGATCGAACCGGCCGGAGAAATATGGTCGGTGGTGATCTTGTCGCCGAAGAGACCGAGAACGCGAGCGCCCTTGATGTCCTTGAGGCCAGTGCCCTTCTTGCCCATGCCGACGAAGTAAGGCGGGTTCTGGACGTAAGTCGAGTTGTCGTCCCAGGCATAGGTCTGGCCATCGGGAACCTGCACGGCCTGCCAGTTTTCGTCGCCCTTGAACACGTCCGCATACTTGGTTTCGAACAGCTCGCGCGTAACGTATTTCTGGATGAACTCCTGGACTTCCGCAGAGGTCGGCCAGATGTCCTTCAGGTATACCGGGTTGCCATCCTGGTCTTCGCCGAGCGGCTCCGTGGTAAGGTCCTTCTGCACCGTGCCGGCCAGCGCATAGGCGACGACGAGCGGCGGGGAAGCTAGGTAGTTCGCCTGAACGTCGGGCGAGATACGGCCTTCGAAGTTACGGTTACCGGAGAGAACGCCAGCGGTGATCAGACCCTTGTCGTTGATGGTCTTGGAGATCGGCGCAGGCAGCGGGCCGGAGTTGCCGATGCAGGTCGTGCAGCCGAAGCCGACGAGGTTGAAGCCGAGCGCGTCGAGCTCCTTCTGCAGGCCAGCCTTCTCCAGATATTCCGCCACGACCTGGCTTCCAGGTGCAAGCGAGGTCTTGACCCAAGGCTTGGACTTCAGACCCTTGGCAACCGCGTTGCGGGCCAGAAGGCCGGCAGCGATCAGCACCGATGGGTTGGAGGTGTTGGTGCAAGACGTAATGGCGGCAATGGCTACATCGCCATGGCCGAGATCGTAGCTTTCGCCCTCGACCGCGTAACGGGTGTTGAGCTGGCCTGGCTTCTTGTAGTCGTTTTCGAGAGCCGTTGCGAAGTTGGGTGCAATGGTTTCGAGCGGCAGGCGGCCTTCAGGACGCTTGGGGCCGGCCATGGATGGCACGACGTCGCCGAGTTCGAGTTCGAGCGTGTCGGTGAAGACGAGCTGCGAGCCGTCATTGTCGCGCCACATGCCCTGCGCCTTGGAGTAGGCTTCGACGAGTGCGATACGATCCTTCGCACGGCCGGACATGTCGAGATAGCCGACGGTTGCGGTATCGACCGGGAAGAAGCCGCAGGTCGCGCCATATTCCGGGCCCATGTTGCCGATGGTCGCACGGTCTGCAACCGGCAGCGTATCGAGGCCAGGTCCGAAGAATTCGACGAACTTGGAAACGACGCCCTTCTTACGCAGCATCTGCACGACGGTCAGAACGAGGTCGGTTGCGGTGACGCCTTCTCTCAGCGTGCCCGTCAGCTTGAAGCCGATGACTTCCGGCAGAAGCATGGAAACCGGCTGGCCGAGCATGGCCGCTTCGGCTTCGATACCGCCAACGCCCCAGCCCAGAACGCCAAGACCGTTGATCATGGTCGTGTGGCTGTCGGTGCCGACGCAGGTATCCGGATAAGCGATCGTCTCGCCATCCTCATCCTTCGTCCAGACGGTCTGGCCGAGATATTCGAAGTTCACCTGGTGACAGATGCCGGTGCCAGGAGGAACGACGCGGAAGTTCTTAAACGCCTGCTGGCCCCACTTGAGGAAGCGGTAACGCTCGCCGTTGCGCTCATATTCCAGTTCGACGTTGCGGGCAAAGGCGTTGGCATTGCCGAATTCGTCGACGATGACAGAGTGGTCGATGACGAGGTCGACGGGCACGAGCGGGTTGATCTTTTCAGGATCGCCACCGAGCGCCTTGATGCCATCACGCATGGCTGCAAGGTCAACGACGGCAGGAACGCCGGTGAAGTCCTGCATCAGAACGCGGGCAGGACGGTAAGCGATTTCCGCTTCCTTCAGACCCTTGTTGTTCAGCCACTCGGCAACAGCCTCGATATCGGACTTGCGAACCGAACGGCCGTCTTCGTTGCGCAGCAGGTTCTCCAGCAGAACCTTCATCGAATAGGGGAGATTGGCGACGCCCTTAAGGCCGTTCGCTTCCGCTTTCGGCAGGCTGTAATAGACATAATCCTTACCGTCGACGGTAAGAACGGAACGACAATTGAAACTGTCGAGAGATTTTGCCACGGTTATAAACCCCGTTCATTCTGATAGCCAACACGCGCGTGCGGACACCTATGCACTATCATGCACATCAGGATGCGGGTACGACCATTTCCGCTGTCCGCACGAGAAAATTGCTTCCGCAACATTCAGGTCCGGCGCTAGGTGATGTTCACGCCGGCCGCTGGCGTGGTTGAGACCCATATAGATAATTTCGCTAAAACGTGCCAGACCAACCAACGGCTAATTTCGATTTTTTTTGATCGAGATGATGAAATTCTTAAACGAGGCGCAGCAGTGCATCTGACAGCGGAAAATCTTGGCGTCAGACGGGGCGAAGATTTCATATTCATGAACGTTTCTCTCCAGTTAACGGATGGCGACGCTCTCCTTCTCACGGGCCCCAACGGATCGGGCAAATCCACGCTTCTGCGCGTCCTTGCGGGGCTTCTGCCTGCCGAGGCGGGCACCATAAAGATAGCCGGCGAAGGAATAGAAAAGGGCACACGCCCCGCTGAAGTCAGCCACTATCTTGGCCACCGCAACGCCATGAAGCAGGAGCTGACGGTCTACGAGAACCTGTCCTTCTGGAAACGCTTTCTCGGTGATTTCAACGGCACGCCGTCTGTATCGATCGAAGAGGCAGCCGACATCGTCGGGCTTGCCGGCATCACCCACCTGCCCTTCGGTTATCTCTCCGCGGGGCAGCAGCGGCGATTCGCCATGGCGAAGCTGCTGGTGGCGTGGAAGCCGATCTGGATTCTGGATGAGCCGACGGCGGCGCTGGATGCGGAAGCGGATCGGATGTTTACCGGATTGGTGAAGGCGCATCTTGTCAAGGGCGGAATGGTGATTGCCGCAACCCATCAGCCGCTGGGGTTGGAGGAGGCTAAGGAATTGCGGATGACGGGGTTTGCTGGGGTGGAGGAGGTATATTGATGGGCTCTTTCGTTACCACCTTCGTCGCAGACAGTACCCCCCTCTGCCCTGCCGGGCATCTCCCCCTCAAGGGGGGAGATCGAACCATGGCACGGTCTCGCCAATCTCATCTCTTGAAGATGGAGTGGAGAGCCCGCCTCTTGCCGATCTCCCCCCTTGAGGGGGAGATGCCCGGCAGGGCAGAGCGGGATGAGCAACCAAACCCTCCGTGCGGAACTCCAGTACGCGGGAGCACGCCACGATGACCGCTCTCTTCCTCCGCGATCTCAAACTCTCCATCCGCGCCGGCGGCGGCGCGCTGATCGGCGTTCTCTTCTTCATGACCGTCGTCGCCGTCATTCCCTTCGGTGTCGGACCGGACCTCAACCTCCTCTCCCGCATTGGACCTGCCATCGTCTGGATCGGCGCGCTGCTCGCAGCCCTTCTCGGCCTCGACCGCCTGTTTCAGGCAGAGCGAGACGACGGTTCTCTCGATCTGATCCTGATGCATGAAAATCCGCTGGTGCTGACGGTTTTGGTCAAATGCCTGGCGCACTGGACCGCGACCGGTCTGCCGTTGGTCGTCGCATCGCCACTTCTCGGCCTGTTCATGAATATGGGCGAAGTCGCCATCGGCGCCGTCATGCTGACACTGCTTGTCGGGACGCCGGCCCTCACCTTCATCGGCGCAGTGGGCGCGGCGGTTGCCGTAGCACTGCCACGCGGTGGTCTGCTGGTGTCGATCCTCGTTCTGCCGCTTGCCATTCCCGTACTGATCTTCGGCGTCAGCGCGTCTTATGCCGCGGTGGAAGATCCGGCCCCCTTCATGCCGCCCTTCCTGATCCTGATTGCCATCACGCTCTTTTCATCGGTGGTCGGTCCGTTCTTCGCAGCTTTGGCATTGCGCAATTCCGCCGATTGACAAGGATCAATTGCCGCGGCTTCGTCTGCATTGTAAAAGGGCCTTGCCCGCGGCCAGAAAGATGCCATGACCAATACGAGCCTAGCCATCACCAAATTCAGCGATCTCGCCAATCCCACACGGTTTCTGGCGCTGTCGTCACGCCTCTTGCCGTGGCTTGCGGGGCTATCCGCCCTTTGTCTGGTGGCTGGCCTCTATCTCGCCTTCTCGACGGACGGCGATTACCAGCAGGGCAATACGGTGCGCATCATGTATGTGCATGTGCCCGCCGCCTGGCTTTCGATGATGTGCTACACCGTCATGGCGCTCTCTGCCATCGGCACGCTGGTCTGGCGCCATCCGCTGGCCGATGTCAGCCATAAATCTGCAGCGCCGATTGGTGCTGCCTTTACGTTGATTGCGCTGATCACCGGCTCGCTCTGGGGCAAGCCCATGTGGGGCACATGGTGGGTGTGGGATGCGCGCCTGACCTCCGTCTTCATTCTGTTTCTGATGTATCTCGGCCTGATTGCCTTCAACAAGGCGATGGACGACCCGTCAAAGGCGGCGCGCGTCAGTGCGGTTCTGATCCTCGTCGGCTTCGTCAACATCCCGATCATCAAGTTTTCCGTCGAATGGTGGAATACGCTGCACCAGCCGGCAAGCGTGATGCGCATGGATGGCCCGGCCATCGATCCGGAATTCCTCTGGCCGCTGCTGACCATGGCTGTCGGCTTCACCCTGCTGTTCTTCACGCTTCATCTTGCCGCCATGCGCAACGAGATCATGCGCCGGCGCATCGCCGCGCAACGACGCCTTGCCGCGCGTGCTGCCGGAAGAGGAGCCTGACACCATGACTCACGCCTTTTACATCGGCATGTCCTACGCGCTGACCGGGCTGATCGTCTTTGGATTGATCGCCTGGGTGTGGCTCGACGGACGCGCCCGCAAGCGCGAGCTGAAGGAGCTGGAAGCGCTCGGCATCCGCCGCCGTTCCCGTCCGGCCAAAACCGAGGCATCCTCGACATGAGCGACACGAAAGCGCCTCCTCCTCCCACATCGCGCGGGCGCTCGCGCTACGTGCTCGCACTCCTGCCGCTGCTGGTCTTTGGTGGCTTCGCCGCGATTTCGGCCAAGATGCTCTATGAGCAGGACGTCAACGGCCTCGATGTCAGCGCCATTCCCTCGGCACTGATCGGCACGAAGGCGCCTGCGCTGGCGCTGCCGCCACTGGAGGGCTCCAATCTACCGGCGCTCACCGATGCGGCCATTACCGGCAAGCTGACGCTGGTCAACGTCTTTGCCTCCTGGTGCGTGCCCTGCAGGCAGGAGCACCCGATGCTGAAGGAGTTGTCGAAGGACAGGCGCCTCAACATTGTCGGCATCAATTACAAGGACAAGGCCGACAACGCCGTGCGCTTTCTTGGCGAACTCGGCAATCCCTATGCCGCCATCGGCATCGATCCAAATGGCAGGGCGGCGATCGACTGGGGTGTCTATGGCATTCCGGAAACCTATCTCGTCGGTCCGGATGGCACGATCCTCTACAAGAAGGTTGGCCCGATCGACGTGACGACCTATGAGCGTGAACTGATCCCGGCAATCGAAAGTGCTGCTGCCGGAGATTGATGGCAGCGGTGATAGTCGTCAGCTGGCAACCACTTTGAGGCTTGCCGCAGGCGTGACACCCAGAAGCGCAATTCCTTCCTGGACCACCTGATTTCGACCCGCTTCCTTCGCCCTGTAAAGGAAGCCATCGGCGCGCGAAATCGCATCATGGATGGAGTGGTCGCCAAGCGCGATGGCGGATACACCGAAGCTGCTGGTGATGTGAACCGGAAACGGCCCTTCGGACCAGTTGCGGGCGGCAAAGGCACTGCGCGCCATATTGGCCAGTATCGCAAGCTGCGAGGCCGACATGTCTGGAACATAGGCGACGAATTCCTCTCCGCCAAAACGCGCAACCTTGGCACTGGCGGGAAGCATCTCCTTCAAGAGCGACGCGAGCGCGATGATCACCCGATCGCCGGTGGCATGACCGAAGCGGTCATTGACCGACTTGAAGTGGTCGATATCGCAAATCAGAACTGCGCCTGAAGGCAGTGGCGTCAACCGGAAGTCCGGAGCGGAAAGATCGAAACCCCTCCGATTAAGAAGCCCGGTGAGCGGATCGTGGTCTGCTTCCAGCCGGTGCTGTTCGATAACATCGGCTATCGCACTACCAAGCACCGAAAGCGCCATGAGGAAGCCGCAGATGCTGGCGGTGAACTGCGCCAGATAGGAATAATCCGAGGTAAAATAGGCACCTACGCTTTCCGGCGAGGCGCCGGTCGTAAACCACAGGAATATGCCGACCCTTGCCAGCGTCTCTGCGACCACCAGCGAGGCAGCGGCCAGCAGAACCTTGTCCATCAGGTTTCGCGTCTTGCGACGAACGAGAAAAATGGACGGGGCAAGAATGAGCGCAAGCGTCAGATCCGATGTCGCAAGCTCGTTTCGCAGGTTTGGCTGAACCAGGATGAAGAAGCAGACGGCAAGATAGGCCACGGCGGCAGCACCGAGCCGCATCGTCACATAGGTCGGCGCTCCAAACTGGATGAGAAGAGCGTGACCATAAAGGACAAAGGCGGCAAGGAAGACGAAATTGGCCAGTAGTGCCCCGACAAGATCAAAACTCTCCGGCAGAACCATAGGCAGGGCAAAGCCGACAGCACCCAGAATGTAGCCGAGACCCCAGTAGCGACCGGCGCGAAAGCCCATGACCTGCAAGCCGAGGAAGACCGACCCGAATGTAACCATAATGAAAGGCAGCAGATAGGCAAAATTATCCTGCAAGACGTCGGCCTTCGCGCATGGAAAGAGAGAGGTCCGCAGTTCTAATGGACCTTTCTTAACAAAGCCTCCGCCTCAATACAGAATGACGTCAGATCAGGCGCCGGGAAGCGCATTTTGCCATTCCTTGATGGCGTCCACCGGCCAGACCAGCATCAGCACATTCAAGGTGAGGTTGTCGCGGATCAACCAGCCGGTGAAAATTTCAAAGAAGATCGCGATCAGAACGGTCAGCCACACCGGCACGCGTGCGGCAAAGAAGAAGCCCACGACCATGAAGACCGTGTCCATCGCGGAATTCAGAATGCTGTCGCCGCTATAGCCGAGCGCCATGGTGGCGGTGCGGTAGCGATCGATGATGATCGGGGAGTTTTCCAGAAGCTCCCACGCAGCCTCCACCAGAACGGCAAGAGACAGCCGAAACGACAAGGGCTTGCTGCGGAAGAGAAGCCAGGCAAACCCGTAGAACAGGAAGCCGTGGATGATATGGGACGGCGTGTACCAGTCGGCGATGTGCTGTGAGTTACCGGGCGTGTTCACCCCCGGCTCGAACAGCTTCACATAGCCACATTCGCAGATTGGAACGCGGCCCATCATGTAGAGAATGACGATCTGCGCTAGCAACAGCCCCACAGCCACCCAATACCACTTGACCGGAGACAAGCGGTCGGCAGGCACAACCGTCGTGGTCATTTGTCGTCCTTGTTCAGCGATTCGACCGAGTGGCGCATGACGAGCGGCATCTGCGCCATGGTGAAGATGATGGTGATCGGCATGGTGCCCCATACCTTGAAGGCAACCCAGGTATCGGTGGAGAAGTTGCGCCAGACGACTTCGTTCAGCACTGCAAGAAAAAGGAAGAAGATGCCCCAGCGGAGCGTCAGCTTGCGCCAGCCCTCATCCGTCAGCTTGAAGGCGGAGTTGAACACGTAGCCAAGCAAGGACTGGCCGAAGAACAGCCCACCCAGCAGAATGACGCCGAAGAGCGTGTTGACGATGGTCGGCTTCATCTTGATGAAGGTATCGTTCTGCAAATAGAGCGTCAGCGCACCGAAGACGAGAACCACAAGGCCGGAGATCAGCGGCATCATCGGCAGAGTTCTGGTAAGAATCCAGGAGACGGTGAGCGCGAGTGCGGTGGCGATCATGAAGAGGCCGGTGGCGATGAAGATCGGACCGCCGAATTCATGCAACACGGGAAGCTTTTCCGCCAGCCAGTCGCCCTTGGAGTTGGCAAAGAAGAAGACGACGAGCGGTCCGAGTTCTAAAGCGAACTTCAGGAGCGGGCTGATTTCCCGCACCATCTTTTCGCTTTCGCGCTGATTGCTCTCCACATCCATACTCAAACTCCCGCAATCGCCTTGGCGAAATCTTCTGCTTCGAACGGCTCCAGATCATCCACGCCTTCGCCCACGCCGATGAAATAGACCGGCAACTTATGCTTGGCAGCGATCGCAACGAGGATACCGCCGCGCGCCGTGCCATCCAACTTTGTCATAATCAGGCCCGAGACGCCCGCAACATTGCGGAAAATCTCGACTTGGTTCATGGCGTTCTGACCCGTCGTCGCATCCAGCGTCTGAAGAACGGTATGCGGCGCCTCCGGATCGAGCTTGGCCAGCACGCGTACGATCTTTTCCAGCTCGGCCATGAGCTCGGTCTTGTTCTGCAGACGGCCCGCCGTATCGATAATCAGCACGTCGCTCTTTTTCGCCCGCGCCTGTTCATAGGCATCATAGGCAAGCCCTGCGGCATCGGCGCCAAGCTTGGTGCCGAGGAAGTCGGATCCGGTGCGATCCGCCCAGATCTTCAACTGCTCGATGGCAGCCGCGCGGAATGTATCGCCAGCCGCCAGCATCACCTTCAGGCCGGAGCCGGAGAGTTTTGCCGCAAGCTTGCCGATGGTGGTGGTCTTGCCGGTACCATTGACGCCAACCACCAGAATGACATGCGGCTTGTGCGACAGATCGAGTTCCAGCGGCTTGGCGACAGGCAAAAGAACCTTGGTGATCTCGCTTGCCATGATCTTGGCGACATCCTCGCCGCTGACATCCTTGCCGTAGCGCTCCGATGATAGCGCGCCGGTAATGCGCATGGCGGTCTCGACGCCGAGGTCGGACTGGATCAGCAGATCTTCCAGCTCATCCAGTGTGTCTTCATCGAGCTTGCGCTTGGTGAAGAGTGCCGAAATCTGGTTTGTCAGTTGTGAGGATGTGCGCGCAAGACCAGCACGCAGGCGCTGAAACCAGGTAAGCTTCAGTTCAGGTGCGGCCTCGACCGGCTCGACGCGATCGGCAGCCGACGCAAAGCCCTTTGGAAGGCTAGCCGGAACGGCAGGAGACAGTGCAGCAGGCGGAATGCCGCTGGCGGCCTCCGCTTCGTCCAGAATATCATCCAGCGCATGCTCGTCGAGAGGCGCATCGGCAAGCGACGTGTCCCGCGCATCACCATTGACGCTGTCTTCAGCGGCCGCTTCGGCCTCCAGCAGGGAGAGCGGCACCATGCCGATATCGCCAACCAGTTCAGGCCCTGGCAGAAGCGGCGCATCCTCCTCATCCTGATCGTCGCCGAGATCGGCATCGGCAACGTCAGCCACCTGCTCGACCTCGTCGGAAGCAGGTCCTGCAGCGGTTTTCATTTCCACATCGGGAACAGGGTCTTCGGCGGGCAGCGTGTGAGCTTCCGCCTCGTTCAGCGCCTCTTCGAAGGCGCTGCGATCCTCCTGGCGAGAAACGGCCTCTTCGCTTTCCAGCTTATCCGTCTCGGCCTTGTCCTTGCCGAACGAAAAGACTTTTTTGATGAAGCCGAGGGCCATGACTGTTCCGTCTCTAGATTCTTCAGGCCGCTTGCGCTGCCAGATATTGCATATTCAAGTGCTTACCGTTGTGACCGGTAATGGCAACCCGCGCAAGAGTGCGGGGCGCAAGATCGGGTGCCGCCACCAGAGTAAAGTTGTCGGTATGGGCAAAACCGTTATTTTCGACGAGGATCGTCTGTTCGCTGCCCACCATGTTTTCGAGGTGGGCGATGCGCAGCGTTTCCCCACGCGCGCGCAGCTTTGCCGCCCGTTCCTTCACCAAAGCGCGGTCGAGCTGCGGCATTCTTGCGGCAGGCGTGCCGGGGCGCGGGCTATAGGGAAAGACATGCAGGCTGGAAATGCCGCACTCTTCCGCAAGGGTGGCGGCATTCTCCGCCATCTCATCGGTCTCTGTCGGAAAGCCGGCGATCATGTCCGCACCGAAAGCGATATCAGGGCGTAGCGCGCGCACTTCGCGACAGAAGCGGATGGCATCGTCACGCAGATGTCGGCGCTTCATCCGCTTCAGGATCATGTCGTCGCCATGCTGCAGCGACAGATGCAGATGCGGCATGAAGCGTGGCTCGTCGGCAATCAGGTCCATCAGGTGACGATCCGCCTCGATGCTGTCGATGGAGGAAAGCCTGAGCCGCAGAATATCCGGCACCTGCTTCAATAGCGTTTTCGCCAGATAACCGAGCGATGGTTCGCCCGGCAGATCCGCGCCGTAGCTCGTGGCATCCACGCCGGTCAGGACGATTTCGCGATAACCGCCTTCGGTCAGTTTGCGGGCCTGGTCCACCACCGCACCCATCGGCACGGAGCGGGAATTGCCGCGTCCATAGGGGATGATGCAGAAGGTGCAGCGGTGATCGCAGCCATTCTGCACCTGAATGAAGGCGCGCACATGCCCATCGATGTGCTTGACCATCTGCGGCGCGGTGGCCTTGACGCTCATGATGTCGTTGACGCGCAGCTTCTCTTCCGCCGAGACGCCGAAATCCGGCAGTGCACGATAGGAGGTGCTTTTCAGCTTCTCCTCATTGCCTAGAACGGCATCGACTTCCGGCATGTCGGCAAAGGTCTGCTTCTCGGTCTGGGCAGCGCAACCGGTGACGATGATGCGCGCATGCGGATTGTCGCGCCGCGCTCGGCGGATCGCCTGACGCGCCTGGCGTACGGCTTCACCCGTAACCGCGCAGGTATTGACCAGGACGGCATTGTTGAGCCCCGCCTTTTCGGCCTCAGCCCGCATCACTTCCGATTCATAGGTATTGAGGCGGCAGCCGAAGGTTATGACCTCGACACCGCTCATAAGACGCCCTGCTTCTCGCCCGCCTCTCGCGTCCCCACCTCTTGGTTCGCCAAGTCCCGCGTCCATGCGCCGGTGACGGGATCGACATGCCCGGCCCATTCCCACTCGGCAGGACCGGTCATGATGACGTGGTTGTCCTCGCGCCATTCGATGATGAGCGGAATGCGAACGGGGCTGGATGCCACGTCGATCTCCACACGACGACCGGTGCGTCCGGTCCGAGCGCCCGAGACGGCGGCAGCGCAAGCGGCCGATCCGCAGGCAAGTGTAAGGCCCGCGCCGCGTTCGAAAGTACGGGTGCGAAGCCGGCTGTCGGAGATGACCTGCGCCAGCGTGATATTGGCCTTTTCCGGAAACATCGGATGGTTCTCGAGCAGTGGCCCGATCCGCTCCAGATCGAAGTCCATCGGATCGCGATCCACCCAGAAGACAGCATGCGGGTTGCCCATGGACATGACCGATGGCGAATGCAGCACGGGATCGTCGATGGGTCCGATCTGCAATTCGATGCGGCTGGTATCGTGAAACTCTTCCGACAGCGGAATATCGCTCCAGCGGAAACGCGGCAGACCCATATCGACGGAAATCATCCCATCCTCATGCTCGCTGGCGTTCAGGATGCCGGCGACCGTCTGAAAGGTGAAGGCCTTCTTCCCGGTCTCGGCGGCAAGTGCCTGCACAACGCAGCGCGTGCCGTTGCCGCAGGCCTGCGCCTTGGTGCCATCGCAGTTGAGAATGTCGATATAGGCATCGGTGCCCGCAAGACGCGGATCATGAATCGCCATGATCTGGTCGAAAGCGGTGTCCGGATCGGCATTGAGCGCGATGGCCGCTTGCGGCGAGACCATGTCTTTGCGGCCGCGCATGTCGACAACCAGGATCTTGTTGCCAAGCCCGTTCATCTTTGCGAATTCGACCGTCTGCGTCATGTCCCTACACCCATTGGAGATGCGCGCCTCGTGCGGGCGCATTCGCCCTTATATGGCGGAATTGCAGGGCAATTACCAGTCTGGCTACGGCAAAAGCCTTTGCGCCTGTAAGCTGAAAACAAAACACCCCCGGAGCGATCCAGGGGTGCGGAACTCTTCATAGCAAGCAATACTTACTGCCACTCAC
Source organism: Agrobacterium sp. 22094 (assembly GCF_052046015.1). NCBI lineage: Bacteria > Pseudomonadati > Pseudomonadota > Alphaproteobacteria > Hyphomicrobiales > Rhizobiaceae > Agrobacterium > Agrobacterium sp. 22094. The sequence continues at coordinate 160,677 of NZ_JBQEPX010000005.1, forward strand.
GCACATCGACGAAATGGCCGGCAACCGCGGCGGCTGCCGCCATGGCGGGCGAGACCAGATGCGTGCGGCTCTTGTAACCCTGACGGCCTTCGAAGTTGCGGTTGGAGGTAGACGCGCAACGCTCGCCCGGCGCCAGACGGTCGTCATTCATCGCCAGGCACATGGAGCAGCCAGGCTCGCGCCATTCGAAACCAGCCTCGAGGAAGATCTTGTCCAGCCCTTCCTTCTCCGCCTGTTCCTTGACGAGACCCGAGCCCGGAACGATCATCGCCGAAACGGTCGGTGCGACCTTGCGACCTTCGACGATCTTGGCGGCAGCGCGCAGATCCTCGATGCGGCCATTGGTGCAGGAGCCGATGAAGACGCGGTCGATGGCGATATCGGTCATCTTGGTGCCGGGCTTCAGGCCCATATAGTCGAGCGCACGCCACTTGGAATTGCGCTTGTTCTCATCGGCAATGTCGTCAGGGTTCGGCACGATGCCCTGAACCGAAACGACATCTTCCGGAGACGAGCCCCAAGAGACGATCGGCGGCAGGCTGGCGGCGTCCAGAATGACGACCTTGTCGTAATGGGCACCCTCATCCGATTTCAGCGTCTTCCAATAGGCAATCGCCTGCTCCAGCGTCTCGCCCTGCGGCGCGCGCGGCTTGTCCTTGATGTAGTCGAAGGTCGTCTCGTCCGGTGCGATCAAGCCAGCGCGTGCGCCACCCTCGATCGTCATGTTGCAGACGGTCATGCGGCCTTCCATCGACAGCGAGCGGATCGCCTCGCCGGCAAACTCGATGACATGGCCCGTGCCGCCGGCGGTACCGATCTCGCCGATGATGGCAAGGATGATGTCCTTGGCGGTCACACCGTCCGGGATCTTGCCGTCCACACGCACCAGCATGTTCTTGGCCTTCTTCTGGATCAGCGTCTGGGTTGCCAGCACGTGCTCGACTTCGGACGTGCCGATACCATGCGCCAAGGCACCGAAAGCGCCATGGGTGGAGGTGTGGCTATCCCCGCAAACGATCGTCATGCCCGGCAGGGTGAAGCCCTGCTCCGGTCCAACAATGTGAACGATGCCCTGGCGCTTGTCGCGCTCGGAATAATATTCGAGGCCGAATTCCTTGGCGTTCTGCGCCAGCGCTTCCACCTGGATGCGGCTTTCTTCATTCTTGATGCCTTCCAGACGGTCGGCGGTGGTCGGAACGTTATGGTCGACGACGGCCAGCGTGCGGGTGGGCGAATGAACCGGGCGACCGGCCAGACGCAGACCCTCGAAAGCCTGCGGTGACGTCACCTCGTGGACCAGGTGACGGTCGATATAGAGAAGACAGGTTCCATCGGGATCGCGGTTGACGACGTGATCATCCCAGATTTTATCATACAGAGTACGCGGAGCGCTCATGGCTTTATCCATTCGAATATCAAAAAGGAAAGTGGGGACGTCGAGTAAAGGCCGACAGCCTTTTCAGGCCATCAGGCGGACGTAAGTCGACCATTGAACGCGCCGGAAATACGCGCGAAAAATCGTGCCGGCAGACGCTTGTGATCCTGCAGCACGAAAATGTTTGGCGCGAGACATCCGAATTTCGATCCCATGCCTCTCTCATAGCAGATCGGCTTTTCAACAGCAACATGGCGCTTTGTGATTGAAAACGACCCGACCGGTATTTAAGGATTCTCTTTTTGTGCAATGCAAAAAGAAACGCCGGGCGTTGTGTGCGGGATAGAATTCTCGCGTTAAGCGTTAGCACGGCAATGGGACCGCTTTTTCACGATGCCGTGAAAGCCGCGTGAGAACCGGTCTCGTCAAATCGGGCAGCACCTCGGCGTGCCGCCGACAGGGAGGGATACATCTTGGTATCTGAAAAAGCACTTATTTCAAAAATCACCTGGCGACTGATGCCCTTTCTCGGGCTTCTCTATCTCATCGCCTATATCGACCGTCAAAATGTCAGCTTCGCCAAACTGCAGATGGTCGGCGATCTGGGCCTCAGCGAATATGCCTATGGCCTTGGCGCGTCGCTGTTCTTCATCGGCTATTTCATCTTCGAAGTGCCGAGCAATCTGCTGCTCAATCGCTTCGGCGCAAGGCTCTGGTTCGCCCGCATCATCATTTCCTGGGGGCTTGTGACGATTGCGCTCGCCTACACTTCCAGCCCGACGATGTTCTACATCCTGCGCTTCCTTCTCGGTGTCTGCGAGGCCGGCTTCTTCCCCGGTGTCCTCTATCTCCTGACGCTGTGGTTCCCGCGCGATTATCGCGGCCGCATGGTCGGCCTGTTCATGATCTTCTCGGCACTTGCCAATGCAATCGGCGCGCCGCTTGGCGGCATGCTGCTCGATCTGGATGGCCTCTGGGGCTATGCGGGCTGGGAGTGGGTTTTCCTTGCAACCGGCATTCCGGCCGTGATTGCGGGCATCGTCACCATCTTCTACCTCGACGACAAGCCGGAAACGGCTGCGTTCCTGTCTCAGGACGAGAAGGACTGGCTGAACAAGCGCATCGCTTCGGAGAACTCCGGCATGGACGAACATGCAGAGGACGGTTTTCGCGCGCTGATCAATCCGCGCGTCCTCTTCATGTCGCTCTGCTATGTCGGATTCCCGCTCGCCGCCTATGGTCTCAGCTACTGGCTGCCGACCATTGTCAAAAGCTTCGGCGTGTCGAACACCGCGAATGGCTTCATCAACATCATCCCCTGGCTGATCGTTGCCGTTGCCCTCTATCTGGTGCCGTCGGCTGCCGATCGCTCCGAGAAGAAGATCACCTATATCGTGGTGCCCGCCTTCGTTGGCGCGTTCTGCCTGCTGATGTCCGCTCTGATGACGGCGCCGGTCGCGCAGTTCGCCTTCCTCTGCATCGCCGCAGCGGGCATCTTCGCCGGACAGCCGGTGTTCTGGAGCCTTCCTGGTCGCTTCCTGAAGGGTGCGGGCGCTGCGGCCGGTCTGGCAGCCATCAACTCGGTCGGCAATCTCGGCGGCTTCGTCGCCCAGAACGTCGTTCCCTGGATCAGAGATGAGACGGGAAGCACCATCGCACCGATGTTCTTCCTCTCGGCCTGCCTGGCGATTGCCGGTGTGCTCGTGATCATCGCCGGACGCATGATCGCCAGGCAGATCACTTCGCAGCCGAATTTGAAGGCCTGAGGCTCTCAACGCCCCTGCTTGCGGCGCATCCCTTTTTCGATGCGCCGCAGGATCAGCGACAGTCCGAGCGTCAGGATCAGATAGACGTAAGCGACGATGGAATAAGTCTCGAAGAAGCGGAAAGAGCCTGCCGCATAGACCTTGCCGAGCTGCGTGATATCCGCGACACCCAGCACCGAGACCAGCGAGCTATCCTTCACCATCGAAACGAAATCATTGGAGAGCGGCGGAAAGATCGTCCGCACCGCCTGCGGAAAGACGACCAGCCGAAAGCGCTGGTAGCGGCTAAGGCCCAGCGCCTTGGCAGCCTCTATCTGTCCTTGATCGACAGCCTCGATGCCCGCCCGGAAGATCTCGGCGAGGAACGCTCCGTAGCAGAGCGTCAGCGCCAGGATCGCGCGCCACATCAGCGAAAAGTCGCGCACGATGACGGGCTCGATCCAGCCTGCTGCAATCAGCGGCGTCAGCAGCCAGTTGACGAAATCCACCAGCAGCGGCGCGCCGGCAAACGCGATGTAGAACAGCACCACCAGAATCGGAATGCCGCGCATCGTCTCGATGTAGAAACGCGCGATCTGCCGCAGGACAATATGATCGGCCATACCGAGAAGGGCGATCAAAAGACCCCAGAGGCAGGCGAGAAGGAAGGCCACCAGCGTGACGAAGACCGTCATGCCCATGCCATTGATGACGGTGGTGAAGACCTGGGCATAGACGCCATTGACGGCAATCACCACGGCAAGAATGGCGCCGATACCGATAAGCGCCACCAGCCAACAGGGAAAGTCATCCGCCGCCTGTTTCGAATGCGGACGGTTCACGCCGGAACGCTCCAAGGCGATGACAGGCCCATTGGCTTATTCGCCAAGCTTGTAGTCCAGGAACCACTTCTTATCGAGCGCGGCAAAGGTGCCATCGGCCTTCAAGGCAGCAATTGCGGCATTGACCGGTGCCACGAGATCGGAGCCCTTCTTGAAGATGAAGCCGAAATCGTCGCCGCCGAGCGGTCCACCGATCAGCTTCAGCGTGCCATTCGACGAATCGACATAGCCCTTGCCGGCAACGCCGTCGGTCAGCACCAGGTCGACATCACCGGTGCGCAGCGCCTGCACGGTGGCGCCGAAGGTCTCCATCAACTTGACGCGCGGGTTCTGCTCGTTGCCATCGAGAATATCGTAGACGGCCGTATAGAAGGGCGTTGTGCCGGCCTGCGCGCCGATCAGGCCCTTATCGAAGGCCGCAAAGCTCTTGGCGTCGGTAAAGCGCGTCTCGTCTGCCCGCACCAGCATGAACATTTCAGAGCGCATATAGGGATCGGAGAAATCCACCTTTTCCTTGCGCTCTTCCTTGATGCTGATGCCGGTCATACCGATGTCGTACTGCCCGGCGGAGACAGCCGGGATCATCGCGTCCCAGGATGCGTTCTGATACTCGACCTTGGCATTCAGCCGTTTGGCGATCTCGTTCATCGCGTCATATTCCCAACCGATCGGCTTGCCCGTCTTCGGATCGACGAATTGCAGCGGCGGATAGGCATTCTCCGTCACCACGACGATCTCGCGACCCTTCAGATCCGGCAGATCAGCGGCCGATGCGAGAACCGGCGATAGCAGTGTGGCGGCGATGGCGATGAAAAACGAGCGTCTGAACAATGGCGGTCTCCTGAAAACAATGGCGGAAATTGACACGCTTTAAACCCGCCACGCAAGAGATATGCGTTTCAAGAAAGCGGTGGTGGTTAGAATGCCACCCGTCTTTCAACCCAGCTTCGCAATAGAACGCCCGGTGCGCGGCAAGGAGCAGAGCCAGAAAACGAAAAAAGGCGGCCCGAAGACCGCCTTTTCGAAAACCCCAAAAGGGAAAGCTTATTCAGCTGCACCTTCAGCAGCCTTTGCTGCTGCAGCTTCTTCAGCTGCCTTGGCTTCAGCGGCTTCTGCTGCTGCCTTTTCGGCGGCCAGAGCCTGTGCTGCTGCAACCTTTTCAGCTTCGATACGTGCCTTTTCCTCGGCAGCAGCCTGACGCTCTGCGTCGTTGAGCTTGCGAGCGCGAACGCCGGTGTCTTCAACGATACGAGCGGACTTGCCGCGACGGTCGCGCAGGTAGTAGAGCTTCGCGCGGCGAACCTTACCACGGCGAACGATCTCAACGCCTTCAACCAGCGGAGAGTAAACCGGGAATACGCGCTCTACGCCTTCGCCGTAGGAGATCTTGCGAACAGTGAAGTTCTCGTTGAGACCGCCGCCGGAGCGAGCGATAACGACGCCTTCATAAGCCTGTACGCGAGTACGGTTACCTTCCGTAACGCGCACGTTGACGCGAACGGTGTCACCAGGAGAAAATTCAGGAAGCTTGCGCTTTGCTTCGATCTTGGCGGCCTGTTCGGCTTCCAGCTGTGCGATAATGTTGGTCATGTTAACCTCTGAGTTCTTCTGAAACAGCCAGAGCGCTCAACGAGATCATTCCTTGGATCCTGTCCTTGGAATTATGCCTTGCGGCAGGAGCGGGTTCGCCATTCTTTGCTTGCGGTTAATGGGCATAAGCCCAGTTCCACGCGGGCCAATACAGGAAGATCACCGGTTTGTCATCCCTTACATGACAATATTTTGTCGGCCGCCACCTGATTGTCGGAAAGCACATCTGCTTATATGGGAGATGGAACGCCGGGAGGGGCCATGTCCATTGCAATCATTCTACTCTTGTTCGCCAGCGGCTTTCTGTCCGGCGCCGTCAATGCCATTGCTGGCGGCGGCACCTTCCTTACCTTCGGCGCCATGACGGTAGCGGGTATCGCACCGATCTCGGCCAATGCCACCTCCTCTATCGTTCAGTTTCCGGGCTACGTCACCTCGGTGATCGCCTACTGGCCGGAAATTCGTGCCTACTGGAAGGGTGCGGTCCTGCTCGCGGTCCTCTCGATCCTCGGTTCAACCGGCGGCGCACTGCTGTTGCTGTCGCTCGACAACCCCTCCTTCCGCCAGCTGGTGCCGTGGCTCTTGCTTGCCGCAACCGCGCTCTTTGCCGCCGGTCCCTGGCTTCGTCCGCGCTCGAGTGAGGAGCATCCGAAAAGCAATGTCGCGAGCCTGATCGGCCAGTTCCTCACCTCGATCTATGGCGGATTCTTCGGTGCCGGCATGGGCATCATGATGCTCGCGGTGCTGGGATTGACCGCAGGCGGCACCTATCACCATCTGAACGCGCTGAAGAACCTGCTGGCGGTCGTCATCGCCGCCGTTGCCATTATCGTCTTCGTCGGCGGTGGTGTCGTCGCGTGGCATGCGGCGCTGATCATGATCCCGGCGTCTGCGCTTGGCGGCTATTGCGGCGTCTATCTTGCCCGCCGCGTTCCGCAGTGGATCATCCGCGCATTGGTGATCACGGTCGGGCTCTTGCTGACGGGCTATTATTTCTTGACGGCCTGAGTACCGGCAAGGAGGTCGGGTCGGCGCTCTTTCGTCAGGGAAAGCGCCTGCTCATGCCGCCACGTGTCGATCAGCTTGTGATTGCCGGAGGTGAGGACCGCGGGGATATCGCGCCCCTCCCAGACCTGTGGCCTTGTATAATGCGGATGCTCCAAAAGCCCGCCTTCGAAACTTTCATGCACGCCGGACAGATCGTTGCCCATCACGCCGGGGAGAATGCGCACCACCGCATCGAGAAGCGTCAGTGCCGCAGGCTCGCCACCTGAAAGGATATAGTCGCCGATGCAAACCTCTTCGAGGCCACGCGCGTCGATCACCCGCTGGTCCACGCCTTCGAAGCGACCGCAAACAATGATGACGCCCTCTCCGGCGGCCAATTCGCGCACACGCTTCTGCGTCAGCGGTTTGCCGCGCGGGCTCATCAAAAGGCGCGGACGGGAATCACCCTCCGACACCGCATCGATCGCCGCTGCCAGCACATCGGGTTTCAGCACCATGCCGGCACCGCCACCTGCCGGAGTGTCATCGACACTGCGGTGCTTATCAGCGGCAAAGTCGCGGATCTGCACCGGCTCCATCTGCCACTGGCCGCGCTCCAGCGCCTTGCCAGCCAGAGAATAGGACAGATGCCCCGGAAACATCTCCGGGTAGAGCGTCAGCACGGTTGCCTTGAAGCTCATCGCCTTACTTCTTGCCCTTGCCGAAGATCGGATGCTCGGGATCGTCCTTGCCATCTTCCGGATTGTCGATCAGTCCGGCGGCAAAGGGATCAATCAGGATCTTTCCGCCTTCCAGGTCGATTTCGAGAACAGCAGCCTCGGTAAACGGGATGAGCGCCGGGCGACGTCCCGCACCCTTCAGCTCAAGCAGGTCGCCTGCGCCGAAATCGTAGACGGCACTGACCGAACCATAGCTCTTGCCTTCGGCATCGACCACGTCGAGACCTTCGAGATCGGTGTAGAAGAACTCGTCCTCGTCCAGATCCTCGTCAGGCAGGTTGTCGCGATCGACGAAAAGCTCAAGCCCGTTCAACGCTTCAGCGGCGTTGCGGTCGTTGATGCCACGGAAGCGCACGATGACGACATTCTTGCCTTGGCGCACTTCGAGAATTTCAAACACGCGCCCATCGGCGGCAACAAGATTGCCGTAATCGCCAAGCGCCATGGGATCGTCGGTATAGGAGCTGACCCGCACCTCGCCGCGCAAGCCTTGAGCTGCGCCAATCTTGGCCATGAGAATGGGGTTTTCCAGCTTTGCCATTGAACCGTCCGTTATCGCGTTTTGCGCGTATCTTTTAGTGCCTGGCTGATCTCTCGCCAAGCCCATGGGGATTAAACATGAAAACGGGCGGCGCGGAAACCGCACCACCCGTCGTCAATCGGGATAAACCGAACTTATTCTGCAGCAGCAGCTTCAGCGGCAGCAGCAGCAGCGTCTTCAGCCTTCTGCTTCTTCTCGGCAACGCGCTCGAGAGCCTTCTTGCCTGGCTTCGCCTTTTCAGGGTTGCTGCGCGCGTCGCGCGTCGCAATGCCGGCTTCAGCGAGGAAGCGCAGAACGCGGTCGGTCGGCTGTGCACCCTTTGCGATCCATTCCTTGACGAGGTCGCCATTGATCTGGATGCGGTCAGCGTTGTCCTTCGGAAGCATCGGGTTCCAGGAACCGACCTTCTCGAGGAAGCGGCCGTCGCGCGGGCTGCGGGCGTCAGCAACAACGATCTGGTAGTACGGGCGCTTCTTGGAACCACCGCGTGCGAGACGAATTTTCAGTGCCATGTGAGTTCTCCTTATAATGGCTTGCCCGCCGGTCAGGCGGTCTTTTCTGTGCCGTTGTGTTCAGCGGCAATTGCTTCATGATGCCGGATGACTTCCTTGATGATGAAGTTCAAGAACTTCTCGGCGAAATCCGGATCCAGATTGGCATCCTTGGCCAGGCGGCGCAGGCGTTCGATCTGGTATTCTTCGCGCGCCGGGTCCGCCGGCGGCAAATCGTAGGTGGCCTTCAACACGCCCACCGCCTTGGTACAGCGGAAGCGTTCAGCCAGCATATGCACCAGTGCGGCATCGACATTGTCGATGGACTGGCGGTATTCAGCGAGTTTTTCTTTGACGTCTGTCGTGGTCACCGATGGCCTCACTTCTTCTTGCCAAAACCGGGAAGACCCGGAAGACCGCCGAGACCCGGCAGCTTGCTGCCACCGAGACCAGGCAATCCGCCTGGAAGACCGCCAAGACCCGGAGGCAGAGCGCCCGGCTTGCCAAGACCTGCGGCTTCAGCCTGCTTCTGCAGCGCTTCAAGCTGCTTGGGGTCCATATTGGCGAGATCAGGCATGCCGCCCATGCCGCCGAGACCCATCTTGCCGGCCAGACCGCCCATCATCTGCTTCATGATGCCGCCCTTGCCCTTGCCGCCCATGGCTTTCATCATGTCGGCCATGCCGCGATGCATCTTCAAGAGCTTGTTGATTTCGGCAGCATCCGTGCCGGAACCGGCAGCAATGCGCTTCTTGCGGCTGTGTTTGAGAATATCCGGATTGGCGCGCTCGGCCTTGGTCATCGAGGAGATGATCGCCAGCTGACGGTCGAACATCTTGTCGTTCAAACCGGCGGACGCCATCTTGTCCTTCATGCCGGCCATGCCGGGCATCAGACCCATGATGCCGCCCATGCCGCCCATCTTCTGCATCTGGCGCAGCTGGTCGGCCAGATCGTTGAGGTCGAACTTGCCCTTGGCCATCTTCTCGGCCATGGCGCGGGCTTTTTCCGCATCGATATTTTCCGCGGCCTTTTCGACCAGCGAGACGATATCGCCCATGCCGAGAATGCGGTCTGCGATACGGCGTGGATGAAACTCATCCAGTTCGTTCATCCGCTCGCCGGTACCGATGAGCTTGATCGGCTTGCCGGTGACGGCACGCATGGAAAGCGCTGCACCGCCGCGGCCATCGCCATCCATACGGGTCAGCACAAGGCCGGTGATACCGACACGTTCATCGAAATTGCGCGCCAGATTGACGGCGTCCTGACCGGTCAGGCTGTCGGCAACCAGCAGGATTTCGTGCGGATTGGCCTTCTTCTTGATGTCAGCCATTTCCAGCATCAACGGCTCGTCGATGTGGGTACGGCCGGCGGTATCGAGGATCACGACATCATGGCCGCCAAGCTTGGCTGCCTGGACCGCGCGCGAGGCGATATCGGTCGGCGACTGGCCGGCAACGATCGGCAGCGTATCGATGCCGGTCTGTACGCCGAGCTGGCGCAGCTGTTCCTGGGCGGCGGGGCGGCGCGTGTCGAGAGATGCCATCAGCACCTTCTTCTTCTCGCGATCCGTCAAACGCTTGGCAATCTTGCCGGTGGTGGTGGTCTTACCCGAACCCTGCAGACCCACCATCATGATGACGACGGGTGCCGGCGCATGAAGATCGACCGAAACACCTTCCGAACCCAGCATTTCGACAAGCTCGTCATGGACGATCTTGACGACCATCTGGCCGGGCTTGATGGACTTCAGAACGGAGGCGCCAACCGCCTTTTCGCGCACCTTTTCGGTGAAGGTACGAACGACTTCCAGCGCCACGTCCGCTTCCAGAAGCGCACGGCGAACCTCACGCAGCGCTGCGGAAACATCGGCTTCCGAAAGCGAGCCACGGCCGGTCAGTCCATTCAAAATGGAGCCAAGGCGGTCCTGGAGGTTTTCAAACATCGTTTCATCCTTCTTCGTTTCGGTTTCCCGAAACGTCGGTGCTTTTGCCGGCAAAAACAAGACGCCCTGAAATGGGCAAAGCCAAAAAGCACCCGAGGGCGCGTCGCGCTGTCGGGTGTTGACCTCCGGGATCTCTTTATACCTTGACGGGTCCCGGTCGGTGGCTTGGAGTCTTGAAACTGCCAGCTGATGCGGCGGGATAAACAGGAAATGCGCGCCAAAGTCAAGGCAAGTCCGCAGTTTTGGCCGAAGCGCCGTCAATTTGTCGACGTCGAGGCGCTTCTTCTATGGGTCAGACGCTTGTTGTTTATCGGTGCGCTTCCTATAGCTTATATTATGAACCGTCGAAACTTCTTTCGCCTCTCCGCCATTGGCGGCCTGCTGCTTGCCAGCGGCGGCATTTTTGCCAGCCGTTCCTATGCCAGCGCTTATTACAAGGGCCCTGCCTCCGATCATTTCGACGGCACGCGGTTCTTCAATCCCAATGGGGAGCAGCCGAATGGTTTTAGCGACCTGATGAAATGGCGCTTCAACGGCCAGAGAGCCGAGTGGCCGGAGAACTATCCAAGCCCCTATCCGACCGCGAAACCAGACGCCCGCGTCGAAGGGAAAGATCTGCGCGTCACCTTCGTTGGCCACGCCTCGTTCCTCATTCAGACGGCGGGACTGAATATTCTGGTCGATCCGGTCTGGTCGGAGCGCACAAGTCCGTTCAGCTTTGTCGGGCCAAAGCGTGTCAACCCGCCCGGCATCCGCTTCGAGGACCTGCCGCCGATCGATCTCGTGCTCGTCACCCATAATCACTATGACCATCTCGATCTCGAAACGCTGCATCGGCTGCATGTCGAGCACAAGCCGCTTTTCGTCACGCCGCTTGGCAATGACGCGATCATCCGCACCAAGGTGCAGGCTGCGAAGATTTCGGTGGGAGACTGGGGCGATGCGATTGCCGTCAGCCCCGACGTCAAAGTCCATTTCGAGCCCTGCCACCACTGGTCGGCACGCGGGTTGAACGACAGGCGCATGGCGCTCTGGGCCGCCTTCGTCATCGAGACGCCCGGCGGCAAGATCTACCATATCGGCGATACCGGCTTTCACAGCGGGCTGAACTACCACGCTGCCGCCAAGAAACATGGCAGCTTCCGTCTCGCCAACCTGCCCTTCGGTGCCTATGAGCCGCGCTGGTTCATGAAGGGCCAGCACCAAAATCCGGCAGAAGCGGTGGAAGGCATGAAGATCTGCAACGCCGCTTATGCCTGCGGCCACCATTGGGGCACGGTGCAACTGACCGATGAGGCGATCGACGCACCGATCATCGCGCTTGAAGCGGCCCTGGAGGATCAAAACGTCGCGCGTGAAAACTTCCGCCCGATGCGTCCTGGCGAAGTGTTCGACGTTCCGATGGTTTGAACGGAAGTGGGTAAATGAGGGCGCTGTCGGACAGCGCCCTGCTCATTCCGAAATGATCTTGACCCGCTGCCCCGGCTCGATCGCGGCGGTGGTGCTCAGCGCATTTAAGACGCGAAAGAGTTCCAGCTTGCGATCGGTGCCCATCATCCGTGCGGCAAGCGAAGCGACCGTTTCGCCCGGCTTGACGGTAACGACGCGCACGCGAAGCGGCTTCAGCGCGGAGACTTCCGCAGGCGTCATCTTGCGGAAGCTGGAGCGCAGAAGGTTCGCCACCGTCTCCAATTGCGCGCTGCCCTTCGGCACGGCGGTGAGGAAACGGAAAATCTGATCGCCGACACGAATGACGGTGACATCGAAATCCCACTTGTCGGCGCTGGCGCGCGCCGTTGCAGCCGGCAGGCCGTTGACCTGTATTTCCCGCACCGTATCCGGCAACAGGCCGGCCACCCAGCCGCTGGTCAGGTAGTTGGGCAGGCTGGTCTGCTTCGGATCGGCAACGCCATCGAAGCGGATTGCCATATCACCCGGGCCAGTTGCCAGAACCGCCTCGACCTTATTGTCGATCTGAAACCCTTCCGGCACATCGAAACGAATGCCGAGATTGCCATGCAGGAAGGTGTTACCACGGACATAACCCTCCTGCGGGCTGTCGCCATACAGAAGTCCGTCAATGCCGGTGAGGAACCAGTCGCGGCCCTTGTCGCCGACCTGGCCTTCCTGGCCGAAGGCACGCGCATGGCGCTTGGCCAGTTCGATACGCTGCGGCGTATTCGGGTGGCTGGACAGGAAGTCGAGGCTCTGGTCGCTATCGGGATCGGCCGAGGTAAAGCGCGCATAGGCCGCCATCGAATCAAGGAAGCGTGGCGAGGCATAGGGGTCGTAGCCGGCCTCACCCAGCATCCGCACGCCGATCACGTCCGCCTGCAATTCCTGCTGGCGCGAAAAGGCCGCAAGACGAAGCTTGCCGCGTGCAAGCGCCTGCTTGCCGGCGAGATCGCTGGACAGAACCTCCGCCACCACGCGGCTGGCAATCACTTCCGCTTCCTCTCGGCGTTGACGCTCAATGCCGTGATTGGCTGTGACGTGGCCCATTTCGTGCGACAGCACGGCGGCCACTTCAGACGCGTCATTGGCAAGCGCCAGAAGACCGCGCGTCACGTAAAGATAGCCGCCCGGCAGCGCGAAAGCATTGATGGCCGGCGAATTCAAAATGGTAATGCGATAGGACTGCTGAGGATTTTCCGACACTGCCGTCAACGCGCCGGTGATGCGGGCGACCAGACGCTCGGTCTTCTCGTCGTGATATTCGCCGCCATAGCTTGCGACGATGCGCGGATGCTCACGCGCACCCATCTGTGCGCGCGGATCGTTCTTCTGCACCTCTTCGACCGTCTGCGGATTGTCGGAAGGCTTCAGCGAGGACTGATAGGCAGGGCTGAACAGCGACTGGCATGAAGACAGCATCAATGCCGCAGCCCCGAGGCTTATGATGCCTCGCCGCGATATCGACCGCTTTTCCATGTCGTGACCGGAGCGGCCATTTACGGCCTTCACACGCGTCATCATCCTGCCAGTCCGCTCCAAACGTTCCTGATCATCCGTTATATGCAGACCAGAATATCAGCTTAAACCCCACAGGCACCAGAATGCCTGAACATCCAAAACGATCCCAAAAACGATCTATGCTGCGGAAAGACCCTGACAAAAGACGTTCTCTATATATGTCTCAAATAGTTGAGCCTGATTGGCAAGTGCAAAAAATACGCACCTTCACTGTCTATTTGCAGGATTGACATTGCGCCGCGTCCAAATTGTGGCACGGTCCCGCACTACTTCTGGAGGAAGGCTCCGACCTCGGGAATGTCTGTGGCGGAAACGAAGGCCTCCGTCGCACCCTGAAACAGGATCTTGCCATCCGACAGAAACACCACCGCGTCAGCAAGACGGCGAATATCGTCCGGGTGATGGGTGACGAGGAGAACCGTGTTGCCGTTTTCCGATTGCAGCTCTTTCAACAGCCCCGCCATTCCGGCGCGTAAGCCCGGATCAAGCGCTGCAAAAGGTTCGTCCAGCAGCATGACCGCGCGCTGACGAACCAGTGCACGCGCAAGTGCTGCACGCTGGCGTTCGCCACCGGACATGCTGGAGGGCAGCCGCTTTTCGAAACCCGCAAGCCCGACCCGCTCAAGAGCTGACGCAATTTTTGTCTTGTCGTCCTGTGTCAGGCGAAGCGACGGGCTGATCCCAAGGCCGATATTGGTGGCGATATCGAGATGGGCGAAGAGGTTGTTGTCCTGGAAGATCAGCGAGATCGGCCTTTCCGCCGGATCGCGTCCACCCATGTGGTCAGACCCGATCAGCACGCGACCACCTGTCGGCCTTTCAAAACCTGCGACGAGGTTGAGAAGCGTCGACTTGCCCGAACCGGAAGGACCGACGACCGCGGTCACCTTCGCTTCCTCGAAGGACGTGTCGAAGAAGAAGTGCTGCTGCCCAAGCTGTAGCGATACCTGTTCCAGCCTAACCTTTGCCTGACCGCTCTTCATGCTGCTGCTTTCGCTTTCTCGGATTGGCGCGATACGCCACCTGCTGCGAGGATGAGGCAAATGACGCCAAGGATGAAGGCATAGCCCGCCGCATCATTGGTCCGGTAGCTGCCCATATTGCTGTAGACGAGCCACGGCAAGGTCACGAAGCGTTCCGAGCCGAAAAGGGCCACGGCTCCGAGATCGCCAAGCGACAGTGCCATGGCAAAGGAAAAGGCCATGGCGAAGGCGCGCCACAGGACCGGAAGATCGACAAGGCGAAAACGGGAAAAGCCTGTGAGGCCGAGGCTTGAGACCAGTTTTTCGGTTCTTGCCTGATGGGTCGTGAAGGCGGGTTCGAGAACGCGCATGGCAAAGGGCAAGGCCATCAGCATGTTGATGAGCGCCACGAGGAATGGCGCGAAGAGGGACACATCGCCAAAGGGCCGCAGCAGCAGAAACCAGCCACTACCCAGCACGACGGGCGGCACGAGCAGCACCATCGAAGCGCCGCCACCCAAAGTCGCCGCGATAAGCCTTGCACCCCACGACGGTGCATTGTTGTCCGCAACCACCTGGCGTGCCCGGATGAGCGCCACGGAGACGAGAACCGAAAGCGAGGCCGAGAAAAGTGCGATCGACAGGCTGGTGATGGCTGCGCGCCGAAATATCTCGGCGCTCAAAAGACGCCACAGATCGGCAGTCAATCCGGAGGCCGCGACGGCAACGAGGGGCGACCCGACCAGCAGCATCGCAAGAACAATGACAAGCCCATCCCAAAGACGCGCCAACGGGCGAGCGGCATCGAAACGACGAACCGTCTGGCCCTGCGTCTGCCCCTCCGCTTCCGCACCCGGCAGAAACGAGAGCAGCACGAGAAGCAGGCCGGTCATTGCGATCTGCATCAGCGACAGGGCGATGGCACGTGGCGGATCGAAATCGAAGCGGAGCGCCTGATAGATCGCCACCTCGATGGTCGTCGCAGCCGGACCGCCGCCGAGCAGCAGGACAAGCGTGAAGCTCGTGGCGCAGAGCATGAAGATCAGGCCCGCTACACCCGGCACGAGCCGCCGCACCACCGGCCATTCGATGAAGCGGAAGGTGGAAAGGGAATTCATGCCGAGCACGGCACTCATGCGCCAATATTCGCCGGGCATTCTTTCCAGCCCCGCCAGGAAGAAACGCACGGCGAGCGGCAGGTTGAAGAAGACATGGGCAATGAGAATGCCGGATAGGCCGTAGATGCTGAAAGGTCGCGCCACGCCCGCAGAGAGAAGTGCTGCATTGAGCAGCCCCTGCCTGCCCCAGATGGCAATCAGCCCGAGCGCGCCGACGATCACCGGCAGCCCCATGGGCACCGCCATCAGCCGGATGATCCAGATACGGCCGGGAAAATCCCGCTGGCGTGCCAGCGCCAGTGCGACCGGTAGGCCGAGCGCCACCGAAAGAACAGTGGAGAGCGTCGCCTGCCAGAGCGTGAAGCGGAGAATGCGCAGCGTGTAGGTATCGAAGAGGGCGTTCGACGCCGCCTGTGTATCGAAGGAAAGCAGCGCTGCGACCGCAAGTCCGATGAAGAGCAACACGGCGACAAAAGCCGCCATGCCACTGATCAGGAACCGTCTTCTGTCGCTGCGCGCAATCACGGGCGGGGTCCGCGTGAGATTACTTCACGCTCATCGCGGTCAGCCACTCATCGATCCAGGCCTTGCGGTTCTTCGCCACCTCTTCCGGCGACATCAGGAAGGTCTTGGTCGGCTGGACCAGCTTGTTGAAGGCATCCGGCAGCGGCTGCGACGTGGCGGTGACCGGCATCATCCAGTTGTTTTCCGGAATGGCATCCTGGAAGCCAGGCGTCAGGATGAAGGAAAGGAACCTCTTGCCAAGCTCCTTCTCCGGCGCGTTCTTCAACAGACCGGCGACTTCGATCTGAATGTAATGGCCTTCCTCGAAGCTTGCTGCCTGATAGCGCTCGCTGTGCTCGGCCACCATATGATAGGCGGGCGATGTGGTATAGGAGAGCACCATCGGTACTTCGCCCTTGGTGAAGAGGCCGTAGGACTCCGACCAGCCCGGCGTAACCGTCAGCACGCGATCCTTGAGCTTTGCCCAGGCTTCCGGCGCCTTGTCGCCATAGACCGACTTGACCCAGAGCAGCAGGCCAAGACCCGGCGTCGACGTCCGCGGATCCTGAATGGCGATCTTCTGCGACGGGTCGCCCTCGACCAGTTCTTTCAGGCTCTTTGGCGGGTTCTTCAGCGTCTGTGTGTCGTAGACGACGGCAAAGTGGCCGTAATCATAGGGAACGAAGACATCGTCCTTGAACCCGCCCGGCACCTTTGCCGTAGAGGCGTCGATACCCGATGCTTCGAAGAGCCCAGTGTCCTTGGCTTCAGCGATGAGGTTGGTATCGAGACCGACCACGACATCCGCCTTGGAGCTGACACCTTCCAGCTTCAGGCGATTGAGCAGCGCCACACCGTCGGCGACGCCGACGAAATTGACGGTGCAATCGCAGGTCTTCTCGAACGCCGCCTTCACCTTGGGACCGGGACCCCATTCGGAGACAAAGCTTTCATAGGTGTAGACAGTGAGGACCTTTTTATCCTGCGCGACGCCAAGGCTCGGCAGGAGGAAGGATGCGGCGACGAGGCCGGACAGCAGAAAACGACGATACATCAGACACCTTCTCGAATGGGTTACGGGAATAGGCGTCTGGATGGAAGCCGTCTAATCCCTCCGCCGGTGTTAACCGGATCAGGTTCTTCGGGTTGGCGAACGCCTCTCAGCCTTGTCTTTTCGACAAAGCACCCCGTTAGAGCGAGAAAAGATGTAATGACACAATCGGTTATTGGCAAGACGTGACGCCGCGCGCCTATGCCTGCTCCGTCATGTAAACCAGCTCCCAGACATGGCCATCGGGATCCTGAAAGCTTGCGGCATACATGAAGCCGTGGTCTTGCACCGGTTTCCACTCGCGCCCACCGGAAGACAGCGCTGTTTTCAGCATGCTGTCGATTTCCTCGCGACTGGACGCCGAAAGGCAGGTCAGCACCTCCGTGCCGCGATTGGCATCGGCGATCTCGCCATTGATGAAATCGCGGAAGCGTTCTTCCTGCAGCAGCATGACGAAGATGTTCTTCTCGACGATCATGCACAGCGTTCGCTCATCGGAATATTCCGGATTGAAGCTGAAGCCGAGCGCCGTGAAGAAGGCTTTCGATGTCTCGATATTCTTCACCGGGAGATTGACGAAGATCATGCGCATGGTGGGGCTCCTCCGTTTTGGATAGAGAACCGCATATTTCACGACCTGTCAAAGATGGTGTGGACTAGCCTTCCATCTCTTCGCGCAGCATCTCAAGCTCGAGCCATTCTTCCTCCATGGCGTCCAGCTTTTCGCGAAGCTTCGCCATCTCGTCTGCCAGCTTGTTGAAAGCAGCCGGGTCCTTGGCAAAGAGCTGCGGATCGGCCATGCGCTCTTCGCGCTTGGCGATCTCGCCCTGCAGCTTTTCCATTTCCTTCGGCAGGTTTTCCAGCGCAAACTTCTGCTTGAAGGAGAGCTTTCCCTTGGCCTTGGACGGCTCGGCATTGGTCGCAGTGCTTGCCGAGGCCTTTGCCTTTTCCTGCTTTTCGGAACGCTTCTTCTCTTCGGCCGCACCCTTGCGCTGCGCCATCATGTCGGAATAGCCGCCCGCATATTCGATCCAGCGGCCATCCGGCGCATCCGGGTTGGCAGGCGCGATGGTCGACGTCACCGTGCGGTCGAGGAAGTCACGGTCGTGGCTGACGAGAATGACGGTGCCGGAAAAGCCAGCGACGATTTCCTGAAGCAGATCCAGGGTCTCGATATCGAGATCGTTCGTCGGCTCATCGAGGATGAGAAGGTTGGTTGGCCTTGCCAGGATCCGCGCCAGAATGAGACGTGCGCGCTCACCACCAGACAGATTGCGGATCGGTGTGCGGGCCTGTTCCGGCTGGAACAGGAAGTCCTTCATATAGCCGGTCACATGCTTCTGCTCGCCATTGACCAGCAGGCTCTCGCCGCGACCATCGGTCAGGTAATGCGCCAGCGTATCGTTAGGATTGAGGTCCTCGCGCTTCTGATCGAGTGTGGCAATTTCCAGATTGGTGCCAAGTTTCACCGTGCCGCTATCGGGCGCCAACTCGCCGGTCAGCATCTTGAGAAGCGTGGTCTTGCCCGCACCATTCGGCCCGACGAGACCGATGCAATCGCCGCGATGCACGCGCAGCGAAAAGGGCGCGATGATGGTGCGATCGCCATATGACTTGGTGATAGCCTCGGCCTCGATCACCAGCTTGCCGGATTCGCGCGCTTCTACCGCCGTTGCCTGCACGGAGCCTTGCGGACCCTTGTGGCCGCGATAGGCCGCACGCATATCACGCAATTCTCCCACGCGGCGCATGTTGCGCTTGCGGCGTGCCGTCACGCCGTAGCGCATCCAGTGCTCTTCGCGCTCGATCGCCTTGCCGAGCTTGTGCTGCTCCAGCTCTTCCTCTTCCAGCACCTTGTCGCGCCATTCCTCGAAATAGCCGAAGCCACGGCTGAGACGACGCGACTGGCCGCGATCAAGCCAGACGGTGGCCGTCGAAACCTTCTCCAGGAAGCGACGGTCGTGCGAGATGAGGACGAGCGCGCTTCGCGTCTGCTGCAATTCGCTTTCCAGCCATTCGATGGTCGGCAGGTCGAGATGGTTGGTCGGCTCGTCCAGCATCAGGATGTCGGGCTCCGGCGCCATGACGCGGGCAAGTGCCGCGCGGCGCGCTTCGCCACCGGAAAGGCTCGATGGATTTTCCTGACCGGTCAGACCCAGATGTTCCAGCAGATAGCTGACACGGTAGGGATCGTCGCCCGGTCCGAGACCGGATTCGGCATAGGCCTGCACGGTGTCATAGGCGCCAAAATCCGGCGCCTGCTCCAGATAGCGGATCGTCGCGGACGGATGACGAAAAACCTCGCCCGACTGCGCTTCGACAAGACCGGCGGCGATCTTCATCAGCGTCGACTTGCCTGACCCGTTTCGACCGACGAGGCAGATGCGATCGCCCGGCTCCACCTGCAGGTTGGCGCCATCCAGAAGTGGCGTCACGCCAAAGGTCAGCTTGATATCGTCGAGTTTCAGAATGGGGGGTGCCAAGGCATCAGGCTCCGGTCAGATCGTAGGGACGGGCAAGCACGATCGCCTTGCCGCTTTTGAGGCGAAGGCGAATTTCGCCCTCAGCCACGTTGGACATAGTGCGCGACGAGCCGAAGGCAAGCGCAAAATCATTGAGGGGATAACGGGCATTCTCGATATCGAGGCCCGAAAGGGCCGTAAAACCGGCAACCGAAAACAGCGAGCCGCGCGGCAAATCGAACGCCAAATCGCCGGCAAGCAACGGAAAAGCTTCTTCCTCACCAGACGTCAGCACCACCTCAAGCCCGCGTTCGGCCAGCGCCACAGCATAGAGCAGATGAAACTGCGCATGGTCGGATCGCTCGCCGGCAAGCGCGCCGACCAGCGTCAGACGCTTCGCGCCCCGCGCCAAAGCCTCGGAAACGGCAATCTCGCCATCCGTTTCGCCCTTGGCGGCGGGAAAAGGCTGTTGCGGCACATCCGGCCATTCGTCGACAAGCGCCGCATCGGCGGAATCGAAATCGCCCACCCAAAGCTCAGGGGTGAGAGCGAGCGGCCTGGCATGTTTCATACCGCTATCGGCGGCAATCACGCGCGATCCGGCAACCGCCTTTTGCAGGCGATCCGTTACCGCGATATCGCCGCCCAGCAGAATGGTGAAGTGATCCGATCTCATGCCCTGCCTTATCGCGAAACCTTGTCCCAAGGAAAGGCGGAAACGCTGCAGAGGGCGGCGATATTGATTTTTCGGCCGGACGGGATTATGACAGCCCCCAGTGGTGATTTGCCGACCGGCTTGCAGCCACTTTAAAGAAGTCGCTAAAGGGTCGAGGAAACAGGCAATTTCCGAGGACCGGTTGCGATTTCGCTGCCGGTTTTTTTGTTTTTGGACGTGAGAGTTCGCGATGCCCATCAAGATTCCCGATACGCTGCCCGCCTTCGAAACCCTCGTCAATGAGGGCGTGCGGGTGATGACCGAGACCATGGCGATCCGTCAGGATATCCGCCCGCTCCAGATCGGGCTGTTGAACCTCATGCCGAACAAGATCAAGACCGAAATCCAGATGGCCCGGCTTGTCGGCGCCTCGCCGCTGCAGGTGGAGCTGTCGCTGGTGCGCATCGGCGGACACCGCGCCAAGAACACGCCGGAAGAACACCTGCTCTCCTTCTACGAGACCTGGGAAGAAGTGCGTCACCGCAAGTTCGACGGCTTCATCATCACCGGTGCTCCAGTCGAAACGCTTGCTTATGAAGACGTGACCTACTGGGAAGAGATGCAGAAGATCTTCGACTGGACGGAGACCAATGTACATTCGACGCTGAATGTCTGCTGGGGTGCGATGGCGGCGATCTATCATTTCCATGGCGTGCCGAAGCACGAATTGAAGGAGAAGGCCTTCGGCGTTTATCGCCACCGCAATCTCTGCCCGGCCTCCATCTACCTCAATGGTTTTTCCGACGACTTCCAGGTGCCGGTGTCCCGTTGGACGGAAGTCCGCCGCGCCGATATCGAGAAGCATCCCGACCTCGAAATCCTGATGGAATCCGAGGAGATGGGCGTGTGCCTGGTGCATGAGAAGCGCGGCAAGCGGCTCTATATGTTCAACCACGTGGAATATGACTCCACCTCGCTGGGAGACGAATATTTCCGCGACGTGAATTCCGGCGTGCCGATCAAGCTGCCACATGACTACTTCCCGCATAACGACCCGGCGCTTACCCCGCTCAACCGCTGGCGCAGCCATGCCCATCTGTTCTTCGGCAACTGGATCAACGAGATCTACCAGACCACGCCTTACGAACTGGCCGAGATCGGCACGACGACCCGCTGATCAGGAGCCTTCAAGAATTTGACATTCCGGCGTTGCGCCAGACGCCAAAATGACGCAACGTCCGGCGCAAATCGCAAGCGATAGGGAGAATTCGGGATGAGCGAAGCAGGCGCACGGGAGAATTTCGGCATTACGGCCACCGGCGAAAAGGTCGAGCGGGTGACGATTTCCGCCGACGGCCTGACCGCCAAGGTGATGACCTGGGGTGCGGTCATTCAGGATCTGCGCCTAGAGGGTCATCAGCCGCCGCTGGTGCTCGGCTTCGACGCCTTTGACGACTATCCGAAATACTCCTCCTACTTTGGCGCCACACCTGGCCGAAACGCCAACCGCATCGGTGGCGGCGCATTCTCGATCGACGGCAAGGACTATCAGCTGGAGCTCAACGAAAAGGGCGTCAGCCATCTTCATGGCGGCAGCGACGGCACGGGCAAGCGCAACTGGCTGATCATGGAACACGGGCCAAGCCATGTCGTTCTGCAGATCATCGATCCGAACGGTCGCGCCGGCTATCCCGGCAACTGCACGATGACGGCAACCTACACGATCCGCGAAGGCGGCGTTCTTTCGGTTCTCTATGAAACGACGACCGATCTGCCGACCATCGCCAACGTCTGCCAGCACTCCTATTTCAATCTCGACGGTGCCGAAACCGCACTCGACCACGAGATCGAAATCGCCGCCGATCACTATCTGCCGACCGATGAGCGCCAGATCCCGACCGGCGAAATTCGCCCTGTCTCGGGAACGGTGTTCGATCTGCGCCAGCCGACGCCGATGAGCCTGAAGGACGACAAGGGCGAACAGGTGCTCTACGACCACAATTTCTGCCTGTCCGCAGAGCGTGTGGGCAAGCGCAAGGTGGCGCATGTTCGCGCTCCGGCCTCCGGCATTTCGCTGGAAGTCCACACCACGGAACCCGGCGTGCAGTTCTATTCCGGCTTCAAGCTGAACACCGCCGTTCCGGGCCACGATGGCCGCCACTACGGCCCCTTTGCCGGCTTCTGCCTGGAAACCCAGATCTGGCCGGACGCCGTCAATAACGAAGGCTTCCCCAAGGCGATCCTTCGTCCCGGCGAAACGCTGCGGCAGGAAACGGACTACATCTTTACGAAGGGCTGAAGCAGGTCAGTCCAGCACGCAGCCCACATAAGCGCCGGAGCCTCTGGCCCGGCGCTCGATCAACCCCGCAAGACGCTGCATGCCGCGGCCGGGCTTGCTGGCATTGCGATCGATCGGGTTTGGCAAGGATACGGCCAGAAGTGCAGCCTGGCGAGAGGTGAGCTTGGAGGCTGGCACCTTGAAATGGTATTGCGCTGCAGCCTCGATGCCGTAGATGCCCGGGCCCCATTCGGCGATATTGAGATAGATCTCCATCATCCGCTTTTTCGACCAGACGAAGTCGGAAACGAGCGCAAGCGGAAGCTCCATTCCCTTGCGGATGAGCGATCGCCCGTTCCAGAGAAACAGGTTTTTGGCCGTCTGCATCGGAATGGTGCTGGCGCCACGTGTGGCCTCGCCTTCCAGCGCGTCGTTGACGACATCCTGCATCTGGTTCCAGTCCACGCCATGGTGGAAACAGAACTGGCCGTCTTCCGACATCATCACCGACTGGATGAGGCGGGGAGAAATATCCTCCAGCGGCACCCATTGCCGATCGTAGCCCTGGAAGGTTACCAGATCGGCAAGCATCAGCGTCGAGACGGGACGAATGAAGGGAAGCGCATAGAGAGGGATCAGCAGATAGGGCAGGATCAAAAGCGCCAGCACGAACATGCCGACGCGTTTGGCGAGGTTCTTGATATCCAACTTCGGCCTGCTCTCCTCGTCGGGAAGCGCCTCGTACTCCCTTTCGCTTTCCGGCGTACTGCTCACATCCCGTCCCCGCTCGTTCAGATCAAGCCTTTCATATTCCGCTCGCACCATCAAGGCTACTCACGATGGTGAAGTTCCGCACCCCTTCAACAAAACATTTGCCAGCCCTTTTCCCCCATGCGAAACAGCCGCGAGATGGAAGGAAGCGGCGCCATGACATTCGAGACACGGCTGCGAGACAACGCGGCGAGCACGGAAAAACTGCTGGCAGAGCTTCTGACGGGCGCAGTCGGTGAAGACGAGATCGCACGGCCCGCAAATCTGCTGGACGCCATGCGCCACGGCGTGCTGAACGGCGGCAAGCGCCTGCGGCCCTTCCTCGTCATTGAGACGGCACGGCTGCTCGGCGGCAATGAGGCTGCGGCCCAGCGTGTGGGCGCTGCACTGGAATGCCTCCACTGCTATTCGCTGGTGCATGACGATCTTCCCGCCATGGACGACGACGATCTGCGCCGCGGCCAACCGACCGTGCACAGGAAGTTCGACGAGGCGACTGCGATCCTTGCGGGCGATAGCCTGCTTACCCTTTCCTTCGACATCATCGCAAGCCCGGAAACGTCGCTGACAGGCGATCAGAAGACGGCCCTTGTGCTGGCACTGGCACGCGCCGCGGGCATTGGCGGCATGGCCGGCGGTCAGGCGCTCGATCTGGCGGCGGAAAAACAGGCACCGGACGAACAGGGCATCGTGACATTGCAGGCGATGAAGACCGGTGCACTGCTGCGCTTTGCCTGTGAGGCCGGCGCCATCATTGCCGGAAACGATGCCTCTCACCGCGAGACGCTGCGCCGCTTCGGCGAAAAGATCGGCCTCGCCTTCCAGCTTGCCGACGATCTCCTCGATCTCACCTCCGATGCCGCCACGATGGGCAAGGCCACCGGCAAGGACGCCGCCCGCGGCAAAGGCACGCTGGTGGCACTGCGTGGCGAAGACTGGGCGCGCGCCAAGCTGCAGGAGCAGGTGCGCGATGCCGCAAACCTGCTTGCGCCCTATGGCGAGAAGGCAGAGATCCTCGTGGAAGCGGCACGCTTTATTGCTGAGCGAAAGAGCTGAGGGCGTAAGTATCTCTCACGCCTGTCCAACATCTCCACAGCCACAACAAAAAGGGCCGCCAAAGCAGCCCTTTTCTAAAATCCAATAGGCGCGATTGCGTCTTAGCCGTTTTGCGTCAGCGGCGAGATCAACACTTCCACGCGGCGGTTCTGGGCGCGGCCGTCCGGCGTTGCGTTGGATGCCACCGGCTGCGATGGGCCGAAGCCCATTGTGGACATGCGGCGCTGATCGACACCCTGGCTTGCTAGATAGTTGGCAACCGAGGCAGCGCGGCGCTGCGACAGGAGCTGGTTGTGGTTCAGGCTGCCGGTGGAGTCGGTGAAACCGTTGACGTCGATATAGGTCTTGTTGAACTTGTTCAGAACGATCGCGACCGAATTCAGCGTCGGGTAGAATGGCGGGATCACCTGATCCTGGTCCGTCGCGAAGGTGATGTTGGACGGCATGTTGAGCACGATGCTGTCGCCACGACGCGTGACGGAGACGCCGGTACCCTGCAACTGCTGGCGAAGCTCGGCTTCCTGATTGTCCATATAGCCGCCGATTGCGCCGCCGGCGAGCGCGCCGATGCCAGCACCGATCAGCGCATTGCGGCCCTTGTTGCCGCCGCCGATCGCCAGACCGCCAACCGCACCGGCCAGCGCGCCAAGCCCTGCACCGCCCGCCATGTTCGAGACCTTCTGCTCACCCGTGTAGGGGTCGGTCGTGGTGCAGGCGGAAAGGTAAGTTGCGGCAAGCGCAAGAACAGCAAACTTCTTGATCATTGGAAATCATTGCTCCGTGAGTTTCGGGAGGTAAGACACAGCGATTCGGGCATTTTCACGGTCGAGACTCACTCCGCCGCGTCCTTTTGGCCAAAACGTTTTTCGATATAGTCGATGACCAGCGCCTCGAAGTCCGAGGCGATGTTCGGACCGCGCAAGGTCAACGCCTTTTCACCATCGATAAAGACGGGTGCGGAAGGGCTCTCGCCGGTTCCGGGCAGCGAAATGCCGATATCGGCATGCTTGCTTTCGCCCGGACCATTGACGATGCAGCCCATGACGGCGACGTTCAGCGCTTCGACGCCTGGATATTTCTCACGCCAGACCGGCATGTTCTTGCGAATATCGTTCTGGATGTTCTGCGCCAGTTCCTGGAAAACGGTCGACGTCGTGCGCCCGCATCCCGGACAGGCGGCAACCACGGGAATGAACTGGCGAAAACCCATGACCTGCAACAGTTCCTGCGCCACCTGCACTTCGCGGGTGCGATCGCCATTCGGCTCCGGTGTCAGCGACACGCGGATCGTATCGCCAATGCCCTGCTGCAGCACATAACCCATGGCAGCCGACGAGGCGACGATGCCCTTGGAACCCATGCCGGCTTCGGTGAGGCCGAGATGCAGCGCGTGGTCGGAGCGCTCCGACAGCATCGAATAGACCGCAATCAGATCCTGGACCTGGCTGACCTTGGCAGAGAGAATGATGCGGTTGCGCGGCAGGCCGATCTCTTCGGCAAGCTCGGCGGAAATCAGCGCCGACTGGACGATGGCTTCGCGCGTGACCTGACGGGCGGACAGCGGAAAACCGGCATCCTTGTTCTTGTCCATGAGGCTCGTCAGCAGTTCCTGATCGAGCGAACCCCAGTTGACGCCGATGCGCACCGGCTTGTCGTAGCGGATCGCCATCTCGATGATGTCGCCGAACTGCTTGTCCTTCTTGTCCTTGAAGCCGACATTGCCGGGATTGATGCGGTATTTCGCCAGAGCCTCGGCACAGGCCGGATGATCGGCGAGCAGTTTGTGGCCGATATAGTGAAAGTCGCCGACAAGGGGCACATCCATGCCAAGCCGCAACAGGCGATCGCGGATTTTTGGAACGGCAGCAGCGCTCTCATCCCGGTCCACGGTGATGCGGACGATCTCCGAGCCCGCGCGATGAAGGGCTGCAACCTGCTGGACCGTCGCATCAATATCGGCCGTGTCCGTATTGGTCATGGATTGCACAACGACCGGCGCACCGCCACCGACGATCACGCCACCGACATCGACGGCAACGGAGGCGCGGCGGGGCTTCGGATCGTAATCGGCGTGTGCGTTCATCATGGTCTCTGCAACTGCGGTAAGGGTCATCATTCAGGTGGATCAAGGCGGGCGCCTTGTCAACATCGAAGCATTCAACTGTCAAAGCGTGTCGCTTCGCTCTCACACTTTACGGTCTTCTTGTTCGCATGGCGTTATCGCAAAACCGCTTCACACTTTTGCGCGCCCTGCTTTATTTTACCGCAATCGTGGCGAAATTCGAGCCCGTCTCACACCCGACTCAAAACGAGAGCGCTTCCTTAGCGATTGGAAGCGCTCTAGCCGGCCGGAATGATTGGCGTGGCTCAGTGACCGCTAGCCCCATCGGCATGACGAGCAAGCCTGGAGAGCAGCAGCACGACCACGTGCAGAAGCGGAATAAAGAGGAAGACGCTCGCAAGCCCGGTATGTTCGGCGATGAAGCCAATGGCCGAGGGCGCGACCAGAATGCCGGAATAGCCCATGGTGGTGACGACAGACAGACCGATGCCAGGCGCCAGCCCCGGCATGTTGCCGGCAGCGGAAAAAGCGATCGGCACCATGTTGGAGATACCGATACCGGCAATGGCAAAGCCGATAATGGCAATGAAGGCGTTTCCGGCAGCACCCGCGATCAGAAGACCGATGATGGACAGGGCCGAGCAGACTTGCAAGGTGCGCACGGCGCCAAGACGCTCGCGCACCAGGTCGCCCGCAAAGCGCATGACCGCCATGGTCAGCGAGAAGGCGGCGAAGGCAAAGCCGGAAACGGCAACCGATGCGCCAAGCTCGTTGCGCAGATAGAGCGCACCCCAATCGAGGACCGCGCCTTCCGGCACCATGGAAAACAGTGCCATCAGGCCGATGATCCAGGGCAGCGGTGTAAGCGGCAAGCCACCCTTTGGCCGTTCTTCTTCAGGGTGAGGACGATCCACCATGACGCGCGGCCAGGCAATTGCAAGAAGGGCTGCAGCGATGATGGTGAGCGCAACGGCGTGACCATAGATGCCGATCTTGGTGATGAGCAGACCGCCAAGACCCGCACCGATCAGGCCGCCAAGGCTCCAGAAGGCGTGGCATGACGACATGATGGCGCGCCGCATGCCGCGCTCCACCGCAACGGCATTGGCATTCATCGCCACATCCATGGCGCCCGTCAGACCGCCGAAAAGAAAGACAGTGATGACGCCCGCCCAGACGGTGTTGGAGAGAGTGATGAGAAGCAGTGTCGGCACGAAGATGGCGGCGCAGAAGAGCGTCACGGAGCGCGACCCGATGCGGGCGATCTGCGAACCGGCAACCGGCATGCAGGACAGCGAGCCAAGACCAAAGACGAGAATGACAAGCCCAAGCTCAGCCTCACTCAGCGAAAGGCGCTTGGCAAATTCGGGAATCATCGGCGCCCAGGAGCCCATCATGAAGCCGTTCATCAGGAACAGCAGGGAGACGCCAAAGCGGTTTTTCGTCATATAGGGGGTGCGGGCGGTGGAGACGGACATGGGGGAGCCGGTCATGCGAGCTGGTCCTTCGGCGAATGCGGATGGGATGAGGCACGGGCGTCACGCCCGGCAAGGTGAATGTCGAGATTTTGTCTCCGGAGATCGCGGACGAAAGCCTCATCCGCATCGCTCTCCAGAACAAGGGTGAGGTCGGGAGTGAGCGCCGCCACGTGGAAGGCCGCGCCCATACCAAGCTTCTCGGTGGTGATCGCCGCCAAGGTTCTGGCACTCGCCTTGCAGGCCAGCCGCTTGAAGGTCGCGTCCTGATAGATGTCGGCGGACAGCCCGCCATCAGCCGTCATGCCGCAGACGCCGAGGATGCAGAGGTCGGGTCGCATATCCTCCAGCTGGGAGATCGCCACTGTATCGATGGCGGCACCGACGGCGGGATCAATTCGCCCGCCGACCACGATCAGCTCCAGATCGGCGCGGCCGGAAAGTTCTGCCGCGATCACCGGCGTATTGGTGATGACGGTCAACCCCGCGCCCTTCGGCAGGTGACGAGCGATGGCAAGATTGGTGGAGCCGGCATCGAGAAAGATCGTCATTTTCGATGTGATGCACGCCGCCGCCGCTTGGCCGAGCATATCCTTGCGGTCCTGCATATCCGTCACGCGGTGGCTGAGCGGCACCGTCTTGCCACCGGATATCAGGGCCCCGCCATAGACGCGCTCGCAAAGTCCACGCCCTGCCATATCGCGAAGATCGCGCCGGATCGTGTCTTCCGAAACATCGAAAGCCTGGGCGAGATCCTGCGCGAGAACGCGGCCCTTGCTCTGCAGCTCGGCGAAGATCAGTGTCTGACGCTCGCTGACGAAGTGGTCGATTTTAGACATTCGGCACCAACATGTGGAATCGTGCACAAACATGCATACATGTCGGAAGGCTTATCTACAAGCGGAAATGCCCGCACGGTGGCGGGCATTCTCGTCACTCTTGATGTCGCTTCGTTATTCTGCGTAGACGACCAGCAAATCCTTGGCATCGATCTGATCACTTGGCCTTACGAGGACTTCGGCGATTTTGCCGTCCCGCTCGGCATGCAGTGCCGTTTCCATCTTCATCGCTTCGATGGAGACCAGAACGTCGCCCGCCTTCACATCCTGGCCGGCATTGGCGAAGACGCGGGAGATAACGCCCGGCATCGGCGCGCCGACATGGGCGGCATTACCCGGCTCTGCCTTGCGGCGGGCAGCCGAGCCACTGGCACCATGGGCACGGTTCGGCACCTTGATGCGGCGCGGCTGGCCGTTGATCTCGAAGAAGATGGTGACCATGCCCTTGTCGTCGACACCCGAAGACGCCTGGTTGACGATGACGAGGGTCTTGCCGCGTTCGATATCTGCAAACAGCTCCTCGCCATCCTCCATGCCGTAGAAATAAGCATGGGTCGGCAGTACCGAGACAGGACCGTAGGTTTCCGAAGCAAGCGCGAAATCGGTAAAGACCTTCGGATACATCAGATAGGAGGCAAACTCGAAATCATCGACCGGACGCTCCAGCTTGGTTTCGATCGCCTTGCGCTCCGCATCGAGGTCGGCATCTTCCAGAAGCGAGCCCGGGCGAACGGTGTAAGGCTTCTCACCCTTCAAGGCCTTCTTCTGCAGCGCTTCAGGCCAGCCGCCCGGCGATTGGCCGAGATCGCCCTTGAGCATGGAGACAACTGAATCCGGGAAGGAAACTTCCCTTTCCGGGTTTTCGACATCGGCCACCGTCAGATCCTGGCTGACCATCATCAGCGCCATGTCGCCGACCACCTTGGAGGATGGCGTGACCTTGACGATATCGCCGAACATCTTGTTGGCATCGGCATAGGCCTGCGCCACCTCATGCCAACGGCTTTCAAGACCGAGGGACCGCGCCTGTTCCTTGAGGTTGGTGAACTGGCCGCCTGGCATTTCATGCAGATAGACTTCCGATGCCGGTCCCTTGAGGTCGCTTTCGAAGGCCACATACTGGTTGCGCACCGCTTCCCAGTAGAAGGAGATGCGACGGATCCACTCCGCATCGAGACCGGTGTCGCGTTCCGAACCGGACAACGCCTCGACGATCGAACCAAGGCAGGGCTGAGAGGTGGTGCCGGAGAAGGCATCCATCGCCGCATCCACGGCATCCACGCCCGCATCGACTGCGGCTAGCACGGTGGCCGCAGCAATGCCCGACGTATCATGCGTGTGGAAATGGATCGGCAGGCCGGTTGCTTCGCGCAGGGCCTTGAACAGAACCTTCGCGGCGGCAGGCTTCAGAAGACCCGCCATATCCTTGACGGCGATGATGTGCGCGCCGGCCTTTTCAAGCTCAGCGGCAAGATTGGTGTAATATTTGAGATCGTATTTCGGCCGCGCCGAATTCAGCAGGTCGCCCGTGTAGCAGATCGTCGCCTCGCAGAGCTTGTTCTCTTCGGCAATCGCATCCATCGAGACGCGCATGTTTTCGACCCAGTTCAGGCAATCGAAGACACGGAAGAGATCGACCCCACCCCTTGCCGCCTGACGGACGAAATATTTGACGACGTTGTCCGGGTAGTTCTTGTAGCCGACGCCATTGGCGCCGCGCAGAAGCATCTGCAGAAGCAGGTTTGGCGCGCCTTCGCGGATCAGCGCCAGACGCTCCCATGGGTCTTCGGTCAGGAAGCGCATAGAGACGTCGAAGGTCGCACCGCCCCAGCACTCCAGCGACAGAAGCTGCGGTAACGCCTTGGCATAGACGCTTGCCACGCGGGCGATGTCATGGGTGCGAACGCGCGTTGCCAGAAGCGACTGGTGACCGTCGCGCATGGTCGTGTCGGTGACGAGGACGCGCTTTTCGTTGCGCATCCAGTCGGCGAAGCCTTTCGGCCCCAAACTGTCCAGCAACTGCTTCGTACCGTCCGGCGTCGGCGCTTCGATGTAGGGCACGACGGGCTTGACGGCCTTGTCGGAAGGCGTGGCGCGACCTTTGGTTTCCGGGTGACCGTTGACGGTGACGTCGGCCAGATAGGTCAAAAGCTTGGTGGCGCGGTCCTGACGCTTCACCTGGGCAAAAAGCTCCGGCGTCGAGTCGATGAAACGCGTCGTATAGGTGTTGTTGCGGAAGCTCTCGTGACCGATGATCGCTTCCAGGAAGGTGAGATTGGTCGCCACGCCGCGGATACGGAATTCGCGCAGCGCGCGGTCCATACGGCTGATCGCCTCATCGGGTTTTGGCGCCCATGCGGTGACCTTGACGAGCAGCGGATCGTAATAGCGGGTGATGACGGCGCCGCTATAGGACGTGCCGCCATCCAGACGAATGCCGAAGCCCGAGGCCGAACGATAGGCGGTGATGCGACCGTAATCGGGAATGAAATTGTGCTCGGGATCTTCCGTGGTGATGCGGCACTGAAGCGCGTGACCGTTAAGACGGATATCCTTCTGCTCAGGCACGCCGGATTCGGGCGTGCCGATGGCAGCACCCTCGAGAATGTGGATTTGCGCCTTGACGATATCGATGCCGGTGACGACTTCGGTCACCGTGTGCTCCACCTGGATGCGCGGATTGACCTCGATGAAGTAGAACTTGCCGGTATCGGCATCCATCAGATACTCGACCGTGCCGGCGCCGATGTAATTCGTCGCGGCTGCGATCTTCAACGAATAATTGGCAAGCTCCTGGCGCTGCGATTCCGACAGATACGGCGCTGGCGCGCGCTCGACCACCTTCTGGTTACGCCGCTGGATGGAGCAGTCACGCTCGAAGAGATGGACGACATTGCCATGCGTATCGCCAAGGATCTGGCTTTCCACGTGGCGGGCGCGTTCCACCAGCTTTTCCAGATAGACTTCGTCCTTGCCGAAGGCCGCCTTGGCTTCGCGCTTGGCTTCGGTGACTTCGCGCGCCAGATCTTCCTTTTTGCGAATGGCGCGCATGCCGCGACCGCCGCCGCCCCATGAGGCTTTCAGCATCACCGGGTAGCCGATCTCCTCGGCCATGCGTTCCACCTGCGCAAGATCATCCGGCAGAGGCTCGGTGGCCGGAACAACCGGCACACCAACCGAAATCGCCAGATTGCGCGCGGCCACCTTGTTGCCGAGCTGACGCATGGTTGCCGGGCGTGGGCCGATGAAGGTAATGCCGGCGGCATCGCAGGCATCGACAAATTCAGGGCTTTCCGACAGGAGGCCGTAGCCTGGATGGATGGCGTCAGCGCCCGAGAGCTTGGCGACGCGGATCACTTCCTCAATCGACAGATAGCTCTCGATCGGACCCATATCCTTGGCAAGATGCGGACCGCGTCCGACCTGGTAGCTTTCATCCGCCTTGAAGCGGTGCAGGGACAACTTGTCCTCTTCGGCCCAGATGGCGACCGTTTTTATACCGAGCTCGTTGGCGGCGCGAAATACGCGGATTGCGATCTCCGAACGATTGGCAACGAGAATTTTCGATATCTTCAAAACGGCCTCCCAAGAACCTTATGAGCACTCCAACATGCTGCACCGCGGAATTAAGCAGCAAAACCGCATGTTGGAAAGGACGATTTTCATCATCCTGGTTCTGGTCCGCGCGTCTGAATGCGTCAACCAATCAAGCCGCAGCGAAACGCAAGCGCCACGACATGCTGGCGGTTTCGCGCACCGAGCTTGCGCTGGATACCGCTGAGGTACCAATCCACCGTATGACTGGTGATCGAAAGGGCCTTGCCGATCTCCGGCGATGTGTTGCCGAGCGCCAGTAGCGTCAGCACATCGCGCTCCCGGCGCGTCAGCTGCGCCACCGAAAGATCCGGAGAGGAAAGCAAATCTTCCGAGTGTCCGGTCAAATCCGCAACACGCCAGAACGTGACACGCATGACCGCATCGAAGATCGCCAGTTCACGTTCTGTCAGATGGCAGCCAAGGCCGCTGATGACAACGCCACCCAGCATGCCGTTGCGCCCGTGAATTGGAAAAGCATAGCCTTCCCGCAGTCCATGTCGAGCCGCATCCTGAAAAAGTTTCGCCGCACGCTTGCGATGCGTCGCCTGCGGAAGAAGGCACACCGCATCCCGCCACCGCACCGGTTTTTGCAAGAGACAGAGCGATCGCTCGATGGGATCGACCTCACTATACTTCTTAGCGTCGTAAATCGCGGGCCACCCCTCGGGCTGCTGCTGCGCCAGCACCTCATCCTTGACCGCGGCCCGCCGGACGGCGCGTCGGAAAATACGATAATAGTCAAACCCGTATTGGCTCATAACCTGCTGGAAAGAAAAAAGAAATTCATCCAGACCCATTGGCTCTGCATGGGTGTCCAGGAACGTAAATAGGGTCTGCATCTCAAAATAGATCCTGGCAATAAAAAAGACCACAAACCTTGCAGGGGGTAGGTCTTTCGCACCCCTTAGCAGCCAAGTTCAAACGCGGCAAATATGTAATAAAGAAACGTGTCATGCATTGAAACTTTTCCGCGAAATGGATCGATTTGACAATCCAAAATATTCAGATGGTGCAGAACGCGATTTTTTTCGAGTCTCGCTTCAAAAGCCCCGGCGTTAAGCGCCCATTCATGTAGAAAGAGCGATAAAACAACTGCTTGCATAGCCCGCAATCGCCCTTGTCGCTGACGGTAAGGGTTTCGCCCCAAAGGGCAGGACTGACATGAAGACGGGATTTGGAAATTGACACTGTTTCAAGTTTACACGCGCGCCCTGCGCTACCTTGCAACCAACAAATGGCGGGTCACGATCGTTGTTGTTGCAAACGTTATTCTTGCGGCAATCACCATCGCTGAGCCGGTTTTGTTCGGCAAGATCATCGATGCGCTGTCGACAGGGTCCGTTCCAACCAACATCCTCATTCTTTGGGGTGCGTTCGGCCTCTTCAATACAGTGGCTTACGTTGCCGTGGCGCGTGAGGCGGACCGGCTTGCCCATGGGCGCCGCGCCTCGCTTCTGACCGAAGCCTTCGGCCGCATCATTTCCATGCCGCTATCGTGGCATCATCAGCGCGGCACTTCCAACGCGCTGCATACGCTGTTGCGCGCCAGCGAGACGCTGTTCGGCCTCTGGCTCGAATTCATGCGCACCCATCTGGCAACCTTCGTTGCCGTCGCGCTGCTGATCCCGACTGCCTTCTCGATGGACGTTCGCCTGAGCTTCGTGCTGGTGGGCCTGGGTATTTTCTATTGGTTCATCGGCAAGTGGGTGATGAACCGCACGAAGGAAGGCCAGGCCTCCGTCGAGGAGCACTATCACACCGTTTTTGCCCATGTGAGCGACTCGATCAGCAACGTCTCGGTGCTGCACAGCTACAACCGCATCGAAGCCGAAACCAAGGCTCTGAAGTCCTTCACCGAGCGCCTGCTGAGCGCCCAGTACCCGGTTCTCGACTGGTGGGCTTTCGCCAGCGCGCTGAACCGCACGGCCTCGACGCTGTCGATGATGATCATCCTCGTCATCGGTACGATCCTGGTGAAGAATGGCGAGCTTCGCGTCGGTGACGTCATTGCCTTTATCGGCTTTGCCAACCTGCTGATCGGCCGCCTCGACCAGATGCGCGCTTTCGTCAGCCAGATTTTCGAAGCCCGCGCCAAGCTCGAGGACTTCTTCAAGCTGGAAGATTCCGTCCAGGAGCGTGAAGAACCGAATTCGGCTCGCGAACTCGGTCACGTCGAAGGCACGGTCGAATTCCGCAACGTCAATTTCGGCTTTGCAAACACCAAGCAGGGCGTCCATGACGTCTCCTTCGTCGCCAATGCCGGTGAGACGGTCGCCATTGTCGGTCCGACGGGTGCAGGCAAGACCACGCTCATCAACCTGTTGCAGCGTGTCTATGACCCGAGCTCCGGCCAGATCCTTGTGGACGGCATCGACATCTCGACAGTGACGCGCCAGTCGCTCAGAAGCTCGATTGCAACCGTGTTCCAGGACGCCGGCCTTCTGAACCGCTCGATCCGCGACAACATCCGCCTGGGCCGCGATTCGGCAACCGACGATGAAATCGTCCAGGCCGCAACTGCGGCGGCTGCGACCGACTTCATCGACAGCAGACTGAATGGCTACATGACGCAGGTGGGTGAGCGCGGCAACCGTCTCTCCGGTGGTGAGCGCCAGCGTATCGCCATTGCCCGTGCGGTTTTGAAGAATGCGCCGATCCTGGTTCTGGACGAAGCGACGAGTGCGCTCGACGTGGAAACCGAAGCACGCGTCAAGGACGCCGTCGATGCGCTGCGCAAGGATCGCACCACCTTCATCATCGCGCACCGTCTGTCGACTGTCCGCGACGCCGATCTGGTGCTGTTCATGGACAATGGCCGGATCATCGAGAAGGGTACCTTCGATGAACTCAGCCTGCGCGGTGGCCGCTTCACCTCGCTGCTCAGAGCAAGCGGCCTTGTCAACGACGACGAAAAGACCGGTGTGCCATCTATCAACATGCCGCAGCGACAGATGAACCACGCATAAGACAAAAAAGACGTGATGATTTCAGATTGACCTCCGCAGCCCTGCGCTGCGGAGGTTTTTCTTTTGCAGTTTGCTCGAACGGCAGAAAGCAAAAAGCCCCGGCGCAAACCGGGGCTTCAATAGGGGCATTCTGGATGCGGGCAGTATCAGGACCGACCAAACGCCTTACAGTCTGTTCAAGAATTGCTGTTGGTCTGACGAAAATGGTGGTTTCGAGAACCGGAGCGCAGCGTACTTAAAGTACGTGAGCACCGGAAGCACAGAAATTGCCATTTGCAGGCGGCCAACGGCGATTATTGGATAGACTGTTAGTAGTTGTCGTCCTCGTCTTCATCCTTGCGGGTAGACTTGAGCGAGGAGAGCTTGGCGAAAACGGCGTTGGCGTCGATTTCTTTTTCTTCTTCGCGCTCATAGTTGAAGCCGAGCTTTTCGGTGGTGCTTGCAGGCTGCAAGGTCGCATCCAGTTCTTCCTGGGTGGGAAGCGGGCGACCGCGCGATGCGCGCTCGACTTCGAGGTCGAGATCGATCTGGCTGCAGAGGCCAAGCGTGACCGGGTCCATCGGTGTCAGGTTTGCGGCGTTCCAGTGGGTGCGGTCACGGATCTGCTCGATGGTCGACTTGGTGGTGCCGACGAGACGCGAAATCTGCGCGTCCTTCAGCTCCGGATGGTTGCGCACCAGCCAGAGAATGGCATTCGGACGGTCCTGACGCTTGGACACCGGCGTGTAGCGCGGGCCACGGCGCTTGGATTCTGGAACGCGAACCTTCGGCTCGGAAAGCTTCAGCTTGTGGTTCGGGTTGCCTTCGGCGCGTTGGATTTCATCGCGGGAAAGCTGACCTGTTGCGATCGGATCGAGACCTTTGATGCCCTGCGCTGCTTCACCATCGGCGATTGCCTTGACCTCAAGCGGGTGAAGCTTGCAGAACGTGGCAATCTGATCGAACGACAGCGCCGTGTTGTCAACGAGCCAGACAGCCGTCGCTTTCGGCATGAGCAGTGTTTGAGCCATAGATACAATCCTTCTGAGCGTCCGCGCCGGTGTCGCGGGCGTGGAATGAAACCACTGATTTCCGGAAATATGAGCGCTCTATAACCGGATTGCATCAGAATTGCAATTGTTCGAGAAACAAATGACCTTTGTCTAATTGCCGGATGTCACCAACCTGTTATGAATTGGACACATGACTGGAGGACAGGAGTCTCCAGACTTAAAAAGACAATCTGCATGAGGAGGAGTTCATGTCTGCGAAGATCTACCCGGTTCTCAAATCGGCCAAAACCGGCACTCTGATCGACAATGACCGCTATCTGAAATGGTATCAGGACAGCGTGGAAGATCCGGAGAAATTCTGGGGCAAGCACGGTAAGCGGATCGACTGGTTCAAGCCATATACCAAGGTCAAGAACACCTCCTTCAAGGGCAAGGTGCCGATCAAATGGTTCGAGGACGGCCTCACCAACGTCTCCTACAACTGTATCGACCGCCACCTGAAGACGCATGGCGAACGCACCGCGATCATCTGGGAAGGTGACAATCCCTATATCGACAAGAAGATCACCTACAACCAGCTCTATGACGCCGTTTGCCGCCTCGCCAACGTGCTGAAAAAGCACGGCGTCAAGAAGGGCGACCGCGTTACCATCTATATGCCGATGATCCCGGAAGCGGCCTATGCGATGCTTGCCTGCGCCCGCATCGGTGCCATCCATTCCGTCGTCTTCGGCGGCTTCTCTCCCGAAGCGCTGGCCGGCCGAATCGTCGACTGCCAGTCCACCTTCGTCATCACCTGCGATGAAGGCGTTCGTGGCGGCAAGCCCATTCCGCTCAAGGAAAACACCGACAAGGCGATCCATATCGCCGCGCGCCAGCACGTCATCGTCAACAAGGTCCTGGTCGTGCGCCGCACGGGCGGCAAGACCAACTGGGCGCCCGGTCGCGACCTTTGGTACCACCAGGAAACCGCGAACGTAAAACCCCATTGCGAGCCGGTGAAGATGAGGGCGGAAGACCCGCTCTTCATTCTCTATACATCAGGCTCCACCGGCAAGCCGAAGGGTGTGCTGCACACGACCGGCGGCTATCTCGTCTATGTGTCGATGACGCATGAATATGTCTTCGACTACAAGGATGGCGACATCTACTGGTGTACGGCCGATGTCGGCTGGGTAACGGGCCATTCCTATATCGTCTATGGACCGCTTGCCAACTGCGCCACGACGCTGATGTTCGAAGGTGTGCCGAACTTCCCCGACCAGGGACGTTTCTGGGAAGTCATCGACAAGCACAAGGTCAATATCTTCTACACCGCACCCACCGCGCTTCGGTCGTTGATGGGCGCCGGCGACGAGTTCGTCAAGCGCTCGCAGCGCTCCAGCATCCGCCTCCTCGGCACGGTCGGCGAGCCGATCAACCCGGAAGCCTGGGAGTGGTATTATCATGTGGTCGGCGAGGATAAGAGCCCGATCGTCGACACATGGTGGCAGACGGAAACCGGCGGCATCCTGATTTCGCCGCTGCCCGGTGCCACCGACCTGAAGCCCGGTTCGGCCACCCGCCCCTTCTTCGGCGTCAAGCCGGAACTGGTCGATGCCGAGGGCAAGGTGCTGGAAGGTCCGGCCGACGGCAATCTTTGCATGACCGACAGTTGGCCAGGCCAGGCGCGTACCGTCTATGGCGACCATCAGCGCTTCATAGAGACCTACTTCTCCACCTATAAGGGAAAGTACTTCACCGGTGATGGCTGCCGGCGCGACGAGGATGGCTATTACTGGATCACCGGCCGCGTCGATGACGTGCTGAACGTCTCCGGCCACCGTCTTGGAACCGCAGAGGTGGAATCGGCGCTCGTCTCGCACAGCGCCGTTTCGGAGGCGGCCGTGGTTGGCTATCCGCACCATATCAAGGGACAGGGCATCTATTGCTATGTGACGTTGATGGCGGGCAAGACCGGCGACGAAGCGCTGCGCGCCGAACTCGTCAAGCATGTGCGCGATGAGATCGGCCCGGTGGCAACGCCGGACAAGATCCAGTTCGCTCCCGGCCTGCCGAAAACCCGCTCCGGCAAGATCATGCGCCGAATCCTGCGCAAGATCGCCGAAGACGATTTCGGCGCGCTCGGCGACACCTCGACGCTCGCCGATCCCGCGGTCGTCGATGACCTGATCGAAAACCGCCAGAACAAGCCTGTAGCGGCTTGAGGCCTTTATGGGCGCCTCACATGTCCTGAGAAACAAAAACGCCCGGCGACGATCTGTCACCGGGCGTTTCGGTATTGAAATCTTAGCGCAAACTACTGAGCGCGAACTTCCTTGAGCTTGGCCTGAATGCCGTCAACGATATCTGCACCAATTTCAGCCTTGTGCTTTTCGTAGACGACCGCGGACTTTTCGCGGATACGCGCCTGCTCTTCCGCAGACAGCACGTTCACCTTGAGACCGGCTTCCTTGATCTTGTCCAGCGACTTCTGATTCAGCGCGCGGATGACCTTGCGCTCTTCGTCACGACCGACAATTGCGCATTCACGAAGGGCTGTCTGCTCTTCGGGCGTGTAGCTGTCGAAGATCGGCTTGGAGAAGAGGAAGAGGAACGGCGTGTAAGCGTGGTTCGTCTCGGTGACGAATTTCTGCACCTCGTAGAACTTCGAGGTGTCGATCGTCACATAGGGGTTTTCCTGTGCATCGATCGCGTTGGTCTCAAGTGCGGAGAACACTTCGCCAAAGGCCATCGGCGTTGCATTGGCGCCGAGGTTCTGGAAGGTGTCGAGGAAGATGTTGTTCTGCATCACCCGGACCTTGAGGCCCGAGAAGTCTTCCCACTTGTCGACCGCGCGCTTGGAGTTGGAGAGATTGCGGAAGCCGTTTTCCCAGTAGGCCAGATTGACGAGGCCCTGCTCTTCCAGCTTCTTGTTCATCATGTCGCCGAACTCGCCATCCAGAACGGCATCGACTTCCTTCGTGTTGGAGAACAGGAAGGGCAGATCGAACACGCCAAGCGCCGGGATCAGCCCGACGAGCGGTGAGGACGAGGTGACGACGGCTTCCTGAACGCCCGAACGCAGTGCCTGGGTTGCCTGCAAGTCGCCGCCGAGGGCGCCGCCCCAGAATGCGGTCATCTTCAGCTTGCCGCCGGTTTTCTCGTCGAGGCAGGCCTGCATGGCCTTGATGCCGTTGCCGACCGGGTGATCTTGGTTGATGCCGTTCGATACGCGGATCATGCGGCTGTTGTATTCAGCAAAAGCGGGTGCGGAAGCACCGGCGGTGAAGGCGATGGCTGTCGTGAGTAGAAGTAGCTTTCTCATGGTTTCCTCCCTTGGAATTGAGCATTTCCAGTCAAGATGTATGCGGCTTTACGACCGCAAAAGTGATTGGGTGAAGGGGTAACCTCACCGCAGATATTGCAGCGGCACCATGACGATCTGCGGGAAGATCACCAGAAGGGCCAGAACGATGGTTTCGGCGACCAGGAACGGCCAGACGCCGACCGTCACCTTGCCGAGCGGAATGCGCCCGACACCCGAAACCACATTGAGGACAACACCGACCGGCGGCGTGATGAGGCCGATGGCATTGTTGATGATGAAGAGCACGCCGAAATAGACCGGATCGATGCCCGCCTGCTTGACGATCGGCATCAGGACAGGCGTCAGGATCAGGATGGTAGGTGTCAGGTCGAGCGCAGTGCCGACGATGAAGACCAGCACCATGATCACGGCCATCAAGAGCATCGGACGGTCGATCAGAGGTTCGATGAAGCCTGCAACCTCAGCCGGAATATTGGCAGCGGTGATCAGCCAGGCAGAAACAAGTGCTGCGGCAACCAGGAACATGATGATCGATGTGCTCTTGGCAGCCCGAAGCAGCACATGCCACAGATCGGCAGGCTTCAATTCGCGGTAGATGACCATACCGACAAAGAGTGCGTAGGCCGCAGCAATGACGGCGGCCTCCGTCGGCGTCATGATACCGGCCTTGATGCCGCCAAGAATGATGACTGGCATGCCGAGGGCCCATCCCGCACGGCCCGTCGCGACCAGACGTTCCTTTGCCGTCGTCTTCGGCAGCGGCTGGACGTTATCCTTGCGCACGACAATCAGCCAGGCGATGATCAAGGATGCGCCCATCAGAATGCCGGGCACGATACCGGCGAGGAAAAGCTGGGTGATCGAGACGTTTGCCGCAACACCGAAGACGATGAAGGCCATCGACGGCGGAATGACGGGGGCGATGATGCCGCCGGCAGCGATCAAACCGCCGGAACGCGGAATATTGTAACCGGCCTTCGCCATCATCGGGATCAGGATCGCCGCGAGTGCGGCGGTATCCGCCGCCGCCGAACCGGAGATCGACGCCATGATGATGGCGGCAACGATGGCAACGATGCCGAGACCGCCGCGAATATGGCCGACCAGCGCAATCGCAAAGTCGATAATGCGGCGCGACAGACCGCCGGAATTCATCAATTCACCGGCCAGGATGAAGAAGGGAATGGCGAGCAGCGTGAAGGTGTCGGCGCCGGAGATCATGTTCTGGGCGATGATCGCCGTATTGAACATGCCCATGTACCACATTAGCACGACGCCGCAGAACATCAGCGAAAAGGCAACGGGAACGCCGATTGCCATGGCGCCGAGAAGCGAGCCGACAAAAACCAGAAGTGTCATGTGTCAGCGCTCCGAAAGCTGTTCGATGGTGAGATTTTCACCGGCGAAGGCGGCAATCTCGTCTTCGCGGACCTTGCCGGTCAGAAAGCGATAGAGGCGTTCGAGCGCGATGATGAACATGATTCCGCCGGTGAACATGCCCACGCCATAGACCCAGATCATCGACAGCCCAGTTACAGGTGCATGCATGCTGGCATTGATGGCGGACTGCTTCCACGTTCCCCAGAAGAAGATCGCCGAGCACAGAAGAATGATGATGTTGGACAGGATCATGCAGAAAATGCGCCAGCGCCGCGACAGGAACATCACCAGCGTTTCGATGCCCATATGGCTGTTTTCGCGGAAGGTGACAACCGCGCCGATGAAGGTGATCCAGACGAAGAAATAGCGCGCCAGTTCTTCCGAGACGTTGATGCCGGAATTCATGGTGTAGCGCATGACCACATTGACGAAGACCATGATTGCCATGCCTGCAAGAAGCGCGACGAGAATGGTCTCGAGGATGCGGTAAAAAAGATTGATGACTTTCTGCATCTTTCCCCTCCCGAGAATGATCCGAAGCGGCGCGAACACAAAGAGGCGCGCGCGCAACGTTTTAAGCCTGTGGATATGCGTGTCGCGTCAGCGAGATCGCTCGCCTGCGACGGACGTTATAGAAGCCCGCGCTTTGCGAGATTGCGCATCAATGCCGTCGTGCCGAAGGTCCATTCCGGACAATCGGATGTGCTGGCCACCCAGTTGATCAGCTTGCCCAATTTCGGGCTTGAGATTTCCACGCGGTCGCCCTTGGCATGGGTGAAGCCGAGACCTGGACCATGACGATCCTTGACCGGAGCGAACATCGTGCCGAGGAAGAAGACGGCGCCATCCGGATACTGGTGATCGCGGTTCAAAAGCTGCGACACCAGATTTTCCGGCGTGCGGCTGATTGCCTGCATCGGGCTGACGCCCGTCATGGTGAACCCGTCTTCGCCTTCGACGAGCAGCGAAATCTGTGCCTGCTTCACGTCGTCCAGTGTAAACTTGCCGTCGAACAGACGGATGAACGGGCCGATGGAGCAGGACGCGTTGTTATCCTTCGCCTTGCTCAGCAGCAGGGCGGAGCGCCCTTCAAAATCGCGCAGGTTGACGTCATTGCCAAGGGCTGCGCCGACGATGCGGCCATCGGAGGTGACGGCGAGCACCACTTCCGGTTCGGGATTGTTCCACTGCGACTTCGGATGCACGCCGATCAGCGAGCCGCAGCCGACGGACGACATGGGTTGCGCCTTGGAGAAAATCTCCGCATCCGGGCCGATCCCGACCTCCAGATATTGCGACCAGAGGCCCATTTCCTGCAGCAGGCGCTTGACCTCGGCAGCCTTTTCGGAGCCGGCCTCGACACCCTTGAGACTATCGCCAAGCACTGGAGCCAGACGGCCGCGGATGTCCTGCGCACGCTGCGGATCGCCCTTGGCCTGTTCTTCGATGACACGTTCCAGCATGCTGTCGGCGAAGGTGACGCCGGCCGCCTTCACGGCCTGAATATCGTTTGGCGAAAGCAACTGTCCGGCGGAGCCATCAAGAAAGGCTTCAAAGGCACCGAGCGCTGCAAACTGCAGCGTGTCTGACAGACGATCGACGAGATCGTGCATTTCGAGCAGTTCCGAGACGGTCGGCGCAAGCCTGGAGAGATCGTAGAGAACGCCATCCTTCAACAGGACGGGGCATGGGCCGTCTTCGCTCTTGGACCAGACGCGACCAATCAGGATCGCATCCCGATGATCTTCCGGCAAAATTGCAGCAGCATCGACAGTCCTGATTTCGACCAAGCTTGATCCCTCCCACTTTCAGCCCATCCGACCACTGCCTCCACAGCAATTATATTGTCTGGATGTCTGACAACCTGAATACGTCAATCTTCTTAGTATGAGAAAAGGCCTTAGTCCAGCCTGCCAGACGCCGAATTTTCGAGGAAATTTACAGCCCGTTGTGGGCAGGACCAATCGCGCCGGCGCGAAAGGCCTATTCGTAGATTTCCATCTCGAGATTCAAGCGTTTTGCGGCACCCACCAGATGGGCGCGCATGGCGGCGCGTGCGGCTGCAGCATCGGACGCAGCAATGGCCTCGTAGATCGGCACATGCTCCTGGATGGTGGTTTCCAGGATTTCGCCGAAGACCGCGCGTGAAAAGGCAACCTTTATCGCCGAGCTGATCCGCTCGGCGATAAAGCCGAGAAACATCGAGAAATAATCGTTCTGCGTCGCCTCTGCCAAGGTGCGATGAAAATCGAGATCGGCAGGAATACCGTCCTTG
Organism: Agrobacterium sp. 22094; assembly: GCF_052046015.1. Lineage (NCBI taxonomy): Bacteria > Pseudomonadati > Pseudomonadota > Alphaproteobacteria > Hyphomicrobiales > Rhizobiaceae > Agrobacterium > Agrobacterium sp. 22094. The sequence goes on from NZ_JBQEPX010000005.1 coordinate 203,662, forward strand.
TCCCAATCCGGCGCATTGCGCATATTGTTGAGCGCCGCTTCCAGCCGGCTCAACTGCTCCGGCGTGCGGTTGACGGCGGCAAGACCGGCAGCCTCGATTTCCAACGGCAGACGCAATTGGAAGAGATCGCGGAATTTATCGGGATCGGTCAGCTTGGAGCGCTCGATACGGATCGATACGCGGTGGCGCGGATCGCTGACGAAGGCTCCGACCCCCTGACGTGTTTCGACCGCACCCTCGTTGCGAAGCTGGGCGATGGCCTCGCGCACCACCGAACGGCTGACGCCAAACGTCTTGGACAGCGCATGCTCGGTCGGCAGCTTGTCGCCGGCTTTCAACTTTCCATCATTGATCTCACGCGCGATCTCCGCGGCGATCCGGCCAGGAAGATGATCGGTGCGGTGAATCTGGCTGAACTCCAGCGTCATGATGGCTCCTGGTGGACATGAACGCCGAAGGACGGCGCACTTTCATTCTTCTAGCTAGCCGCTTGTAGGGCAAGCTGGCAACCGGGATTCATGCGAAGCTTCGGATCGAAGGCGGCTTTCAGCCGCTCGATCATCTCCCGCTGGACGGGGCCGAGACGGCTTTCGAAATCCCCCCGCTTCAAGCGGCCGATTCCGTGCTCGGCACTGATGCTGCCGGCGTAACGGTCCAGCACCGCATTGACGATGACCTTGGCCTTGTAAATGTAGTGATCCCGTTCCTCACGCGTGCTGCCATTGGGCGGAAGCACGTTGAGATGCACATTGCCGTCTCCCACATGACCGTAGGATACCGCGAGGCATTCCGGCAGATCCTTGGCCAGTGCCGCCTCCGCTTCTGCAACGAATTCGGCAAGACGCGACAGCGGCACGGAGATATCGGTGCGCATATGGGCGCCGCGCAGCGCCTGGCCCTCATTCATGCCCTCGCGGAAAAGCCAGAGTGATTGCGCCTGCGCGCGCGAAGAGGCAATGACGCCATCGAGCACCAGCCCGTCTTCCATCACGCCTTCGAGAAAGCGGCTCATCAGATCGCTGGTATCGACCAGACCAGAGCCTGAAATTTCCATCAGCACATAGGCGGCATAATCGCCAGCGATCGGCATTTTCAGATCCGGAATGGCTTCCATGGCAAGCGTGAAGGCGACCGGCGGCATGAACTCGAAAGCCGACATCAGATCGCAGCACTCACGCCGCGCGCGACGATAAAGCTTGATCGCATCATCGAGCGAGTTCAATCCGAGAAGCGCGGTCTCGACATGCTCGGGGTTGGGATAGAGCTTGACAGAGACGGCGGTGATGATGCCAAGCGTTCCTTCCGCGCCGATGAAAAGCTGCTTGAGATCGATGCCGCGATTGTCCTTGCGAAGCGTCGACAGCCCGTTCCAAATCGTCCCATCCGCAAGAACAACTTCGAGACCGAGCACCAATTCGCGCGTCATGCCATAGCGCAGCACATTGATGCCGCCGGCATTGGTCGAAACGTTGCCGCCGATGCGGCAGGATCCTTGCGCACCAAGAGACAACGGGAAGAACATGCCCTTTTCCTGCACCGCATCCTTGAACTCCGACAGGATGCAGCCAGCCTCCACCACGGCGGAAAAATCATCCGTATCGATGGCGCGGATCGCATTCATGCGCTCTAGGCTGAGAACGATCTGGTGATCCGGCGCATCGGGCACGCCACCAAGAACGAGACCGGTATTGCCGCCCTGGGGGACAATGGCGAGGCCAAGCTCTGCGCAGAGCCGCACGGTCACGGCAACGTCTTCCACAGTGCGTGGGCGAATGACGGCAACGGCACTGCTTGAGACATCGCCATGCCAGTCGCGGCAGTAGCGGACCATTTCTGCCGCGTCCGTCAGCACCAGCCCCTCGCCAAGACCGGCCTTCAAAGAAGCCTGCAACTCCTCGCGTGATTGCGCATGAACCTTGAGCATATGCCCCCTCGCCTCCACCCAGGCGGTGACGCTTCTTTGGCGTCTCCGCTCTTAAATTTTTCGGTTTTTCAAAATACTGTTTTCAAGCCAGTCATATAAGGTTATCAGACAACCTTACAAGTCAAATTTTGTGATGCGGTGGAGGAGAAACCAGATGCATGTAGCGATTATCGGCGCAGCCGGAATGGTAGGACGCAAGCTGACCGAAAGGCTGGTTCGCGAAGGAAGGCTGAACGGCAAGGACATCGAGGCATTCACCCTGATCGATGTGTTTCAGCCCGAATCGCCAGTTGGCTTCAAAGGTAAGGTCGATGCACGCGCCGCCGATCTTTCCGCCCCCGGAGAGGCCGAAAAGCTGGTCTCCACAAGACCGGATGTGATCTTCCATCTCGCGGCCATCGTTTCCGGCGAAGCAGAGCTCGATTTCGACAAGGGCTACCGCATCAATCTGGATGGCACGCGTTATCTCTTCGATGCGATCCGCCTTGCCAATGGCCAGGATGGCTACAAGCCGCGGGTGGTCTTCACCTCGTCCATCGCCGTCTTCGGCGCACCGCTGCCTTACCCGATCCCCGATGATTTCCACACCACGCCGCTGACCAGCTACGGCACGCAGAAGGCAATCTCGGAGCTGCTTCTGTCCGATTATACGAGACGCGGTTTCTTTGAAGGCATCGGCATTCGCCTGCCGACGATCTGCATCCGCCCCGGAAAGCCGAATGCCGCCGCCTCCGGCTTCTTCTCCAACATTTTGCGTGAACCTCTGGTCGGCCAGGAAGCCGTGTTGCCGGTGCCGGAGACCATCCGCCACTGGCATGCTTCGCCCCGTTCGGCTGTCGGCTTCCTGCTGCATGGCGCAACGATCGATACGAATAAGGTCGGTCCACGCCGCAACCTCTCTATGCCGGGCCTCAGCGCCACGGTGGGCGAGCAGATCGAGGCGCTGCGCAAGATCGCCGGCGAAAAGGCCGTCAGCCTCATCCGCCGCGAGCCGAATGAGATGATCATGCGCATGTGCGAAGGCTGGGCACCCGGCTTCGAGGCCACCCGCGCCCGCGAATTGGGCTTTACAGCCGAGACGAATTTTGAAGAGATCATCAAGGTTCATATCGAAGACGAGCTGGGAGGTTCGCTGAAATGACGGAGTCGGGCAAACAAGCGCGCACCATCGCCTTTATCGGCACCGGCCTGATGGGCGGGCCCATGGCCCGCAACCTGTTGAAAGCCGGCTTTACGGTGCGCGTCTGGAACCGCAGTGTGGAGAAAGCGCAGGCGCTGGTGGAGCATGGGGCGGTTCTTGCCGCCTCCCCTGCTGACGCGGCGAAAGGTGCCGACATCGTCATCACCATGCTGAGCGATGGCAATGCCGTTGGCAATGTGCTATTCGACATGGGTGTTGCCGAGGCGCTGGAAAAAGGCGCCGTCGTCATCGATAGCAGCTCCATTGCCCCGCCGATCGCTCGTGACCATTCGCAAAAGCTGAAAGCGCTTGGTATTGCCCATGTGGACGCACCGGTTTCCGGCGGCGTGCCGGGCGCAACTGCCGGGACGCTGGCAATCATGGCCGGTGGCGATGAGGCAATGGTGACAAGTCTCGGCGATGTCTTTTCCGCCATGGGTCGCCTGACCTATGTGGGACCATCCGGTGCAGGCCAACTGTGCAAGCTCGCCAATCAGCAGATCGTTGCCATCACCATCGGCGCAGTGGCGGAAGCGATGATGCTGGTCGAAGCCGGTGGCGCATCGCGCGAAGGGTTCCGCAACGCCATCCGTGGCGGCTTTGCCGAAAGCCGCATTCTCGAACTGCATGGCGAGCGCATGGTCAAGCGCAACTTCGTGCCCGGCGGTCCCTCCAAATTCCAGTTGAAGGATCTGAACGGCGTTCTTGCCACCGCCAAGGATCTCGATCTGGCGCTGCCGCTGACGGAAGAAGTGACCCGCGCTTTCGATGCCTTCGTCGGCAATGGCGGTGCCGATATCGACCATAGCGGCCTGTTGCTGCATCTGGAAAGACTGAACAAACGCGAGCACCAAGACTGACTTAAAAAATCATACAATTAGACGCCCGAATACCTTTCGCGATGGCATGACATGACATAGGGTCACCGCCGACCTCGTCGGGCGCTCTGCCGCGGCGGACAACGCGAAGGAGCAGGGCTTCGCCCCCACGCTGCCCGAGCACTGAAAATTAAAGCTATTACAGGGAGTGCACCAATGACAATTCACCAAAACCTTATCGGCGGCGAATGGATCGGATCCGAAACGTCGAAGAACATCAATCCTTCTGACACCAACGAAGTCGTTGGCCTATACGCACAGGCTTCCGCTGAAGACGCCAAGCAGGCGATTGCCGCTGCCAAGGCCGCTTTCCCGGCCTGGTCGCGCTCCGGCATTCTCGAGCGTCACGCTATCCTGAAGAAGACCGCCGATGAAATCCTCGCCCGCAAAGAAGAGCTTGGCGCGCTTCTCGCCCGCGAAGAAGGCAAGGTTCTGGCCGAAGGCATCGGCGAGACCATCCGCGCCGCCCAGATTTTCGATTTCTTTGCCGGCGAAGCACTGCGCCTGGCAGGCGAAGTCATTCCGTCGACTCGCCCGAACATCGGCGTTGAAGTCACCCGCGAACCGCTTGGCGTCATCGGCATCATCACGCCTTGGAACTTCCCGATCGCCATTCCGGCCTGGAAGATTGCACCGGCGCTTTGCTACGGCAACACCATCGTCTTCAAGCCTGCTGACCTCGTTCCCGGTTGCGCCTGGGCGATCGTCGATATCCTGCACCGCGCAGGCCTGCCGAAGGGCGTTCTGAACCTCGTCATGGGTCGCGGCTCCGTCGTCGGTCAGGCGATGCTCGACAGCCCGGATCTCGCTGGCATCACGTTTACCGGCTCCACCGGCACCGGCCAGCGCGTTGCCGCGTCCTCGCTGCCATTCAACCGCAAGTTCCAGCTGGAAATGGGCGGCAAGAACCCCTTCGTCGTTCTCGATGACGCAGACCTTGGCGTTGCCGTCGAAGCGGCCGCAAATTCCGGCTTCTACTCCACCGGACAGCGTTGCACCGCCTCTTCGCGCATCATCGTCACCGAAGGCATCCACGACAAGTTCGTGGCAGCACTTTCCGAGCGTCTGGCCAAGATCAATGTCGGCAATGCGATGTCGAAGGACACCCATGTCGGACCGGTCGTCGATGAAAAGCAGTTGAAGCAGGATTGCGACTATATCGAAATCGGCAAGAAGGAAGGCGCCAAGCTCGCCTTCGGCGGCGAAGTGCTGAAGCGCGAAACCCCCGGCTTCTTCCTGCAGCCAACGCTGTTCACCGAAGCCACCAACGATATGCGCATCTCACGTGAGGAAATCTTTGGACCGGTCGCCTCCGTCATCCGCGTCAAGGATTACGACGAGGCTCTGGCCGTTGCCAATGACACGCCTTTCGGCCTGTCTTCGGGCATCGCCACCACCAGCCTGAAGCACGCAACGCACTTCAAGCGCAACGCTGAGGCCGGCATGGTCATGGTCAACCTGCCGACCGCTGGCGTCGACTTCCACGTGCCGTTTGGTGGCCGCAAGGCATCCTCCTTCGGCCCACGTGAGCAGGGCAAATATGCCATCGAGTTCTTCACCACGGTGAAGACGGCCTACACGCTGGCCTAATCAACAGGCAGAGACGAAAATCCCCGGCTTCGTCCGGGGATTTTTTTGGCTTCACGTCGCTGCATTTGGCCCTATGGTAGGCACCATCTGGAATGACGTGAGACGATGATGACCGATATTGCGATGATCGAAGCCGCCCGCCAGCGTATGAACGGCGAGGCAATCCGCACCCCCTTGATGTCTTCTCCCTTTCTTGACGAGATTGCCGGCCGCAAGGTCCTGATCAAGCCGGAATGCCTGCAGCGCACCGGCTCCTTCAAGTTTCGTGGCGGCTGGTCGGCGGTCTCGGCACTGGAACCAGAGGTGCGAAAGCGCGGCGTCATCGCCTTTTCCTCCGGCAATCACGCCCAGGGCGTCGCACTGGCGGCAAGTCTTCACGGTGTACCCGCCGTCATCATCATGCCGCGCGATGCACCGAAGATCAAAATCGAAAACACCAGAGCCTATGGCGCCGAGGTCGTGCTCTATGATCGCGCCAATGAAGATCGTGACGCAATCGGCGCGACGCTGTCCGAAGAACGCGGCCTGACCTTGATCCGCCCCTATGACGAACCGCTGGTGATCGCAGGCCAGGGAACGGTCGGGCTGGAGATTGCCGAACAGGCGCGGGAGGCCGGTATCGACAAGGCAGAGGTGCTGGTTTGCTGCGGTGGCGGCGGGCTGACATCGGGTGTCGCGCTTGCCTTGGAAGCCAGGGCCCCGGGCCTGAAGGTTCGTACCGCAGAACCGGAGCATTTCGATGATGTTGCGCGTTCGCTCGCCTCGGGAAAGATCGAGAGAAACGCGGCCCTCAGCGGCTCCATCTGCGACGCGATCATCACGCCGCAGCCCGGCAACATTACCTTTCCGATCCTCAAGCGCCTTTGTGGTGCTGGTATAGCCGTGACCGAAGAAGAGGCGCTGCGGGCCATGGTGCTCGCCTTCCAGCGCCTGAAAATCGTAGTGGAACCGGGTGGTGCCGTGGCACTGGCAGCTGCGCTGTTCCACGGAAATGAGCTTGACACCGATACCGTGATCGCCGTGGCATCCGGCGGCAATGTCGATAGTGCCATCATGGCGGACGCGCTGTCGAAATACGCCTGATCTTCAAGCGTTCAACGAGACGAGGAACATGATCATGGAAATCACCCGCGCTGGCACGAAACCATCGGGCAAAGGCCCTGCCGACTATTTCACCGGAACGGTCCGCATCGATCCACTGTTCAATCCGCATGATGCAGAGCGCGTGCAGGGCGCGCAGGTGACGTTCGAACCCGGTGCCCGCACAGCTTGGCATACCCATCCGCTTGGTCAGACACTGATCGTCACATCCGGATCGGGCCTGGTGCAGCGCGAAGGTGGCCCGATCGAAAAGATCGCTCCTGGCGATGTCGTCTGGTTCTCACCTGGTGAGAAGCACTGGCACGGCGCATCGCCACAAACCGCCATGACCCATATCGCCATCCAGGAAGTGAAGGACGGCAAGGTCGTGGACTGGATGGAGCAAGTGACCGACGCTCAGTACACGGGCGACTAAAGCGTAGGCCGAAGGACCCACGGCAATCTAACGTGGCGGTTTGAGACGCGCTATTCGGCCAGTCTCGAAACAACCTCACCCGCAATTGCCAGCGATGCCGTCAAACCGGGGCTCTCGATACCGAAAAGATTGACGAGGCCGGAAACGCCATGCCGCTCCGGTCCGTCGATGCGGAAATCCATCGCGGGCTCTGAAGGTCCGGAAATCTTGGGCCTGATGCCGGAATAGGCAGGCTGGAGCGCGTCATCCGGCAGACCTGGCCAGTATCGGCGGATCGCCTCGTCAAAGCCCGCAGACCGTTTCGGATCGACGGCGTAATCGATACGCTCGATCCACTCGATATCCGGACCGAAACGCGCCTGTCCGGCAATATCGAGCGTCAGATGCACGCCGAGGCCATGGGCATGGGGTGCCGGATAGATGAGTCGCGAAAATGGCGCTCTGCCTTTCAGCGAGAAATAGGAGCCCTTGGCATAATAGGCTTCAGGAACATGTGCCGAAGGCAGTCCTTCGACTGCGCCGGCAATCTGTGGCGCAACCAGCCCTCCCGCATTGATGAGCGTTCGGCAGGTCAATTCCACCGGCTCGCTCCCGCCGACGAAGACCCGGAAGCTTTCCTCTTCCACGACCGCGCGCAGGAACGGCGCCCTGTAAGCCAGGCTGCCGCCCGCATCTTCCATATCGCCGAGCAGCGCCAGCATGTAGCCATGGCTATCGATGATGCCGGTCATCGGTGACGACAATGCCGCCTTGCAGGAGAGTGCCGGTTCCAGACGCCGGGCCTCGGACGCACTGATCAGATCCAGCGCCTCGCAACCATTGTCGAGACCTCGCCGCTGTAGGTCTTCGATGAGAGGAATTTCTGCCTCAGCGGTCGCCACGATCAGCTTGCCGCACCGGCGATGCGCGACGCCATGACTTTCGCAATAGTCATAGAGCCGCTGTCGCCCCTCCACGCAGAGCCGCGCCTTCAGGCTGCCTTGCGGATAATAGAGCCCGGCATGAATGACCTCGCTATTGCGAGAGGAGGTCGCGCTGCCGAATTCGGCTTCCTTTTCCAATACGATAACGGATTGGCCCTGAAGCGCGAGCGCCCTCCCGACCGCAAGGCCGATAACACCCGCCCCTATGATGATCGCATCGATATCCGCCACGCGTCTTTCCCACCTTCTACCCATTGAACCGAAACACCGCTCGGACGTTAAGGAATCGTGAATGCGGTAGATCGGACCTTGTTGGGAGGCAAGTCACGACCAGTATTTTCCCCACAAGCCCAATCTTATGGAAATTTATCTCTACTGGAACACTAGAGAATAGCGATATTCTCAGCGTCACTATCCCGCAGATCGGCGGTACCGATTTTTGGACGAACAGGAGGGTGCGATGTCTTATTCCAAAGCAGGAAAAGCAAGAGATTTCACGCCGTCAACCGCGCCGCATCGCGGCTGGCAGGCATCGATCCATACAGCGCTCGTCGGCATCTGCTTTGCATTCGTCGCAGCGGTGATCTTCGGTCTGGTGCCTTAACGAGACTTTAGCCGATCGGCGCCTCTGAATTGGGGGCCGCTCGATTTGATGGCGTCGGCGCGGTGCGCCCTTTGAGATTGCCATCGCGGTCGAAGACAAGGATGTCTAGCGCGATATCGTCCCGGCCAAGTGCGGCTGCAGCCGTAGCCCAGGCTTTCTGCGCCACAATATTCCCCAGATCGATCCCGGCCGCCTCAGCCAGCTGAAAGGCATGCGCCACCATATTGGCATTGCGGATGGCGGTGAAAAGTTCGCTTGTCGCGCCCGCCTCTTCGGCAAGCTTTGCCAACGCTTCCAGATCCGCCAGCCCGCGCTTGGAATGGACGTCCAGCATGCCCTGCGCCAGCTTGGTCATCTTCGCTACCCCGCCCGCCACCGTCACTCTGGGAACCGGATGGCTCTTCAGATATTTGAGCATGCCGCCAATAAAATCGCCCATGTCGATCAGCGCGGTCTCGGGCAGCCCGTAAAACGCCTGCCCCGCCTTTTCCGACGCATTCCCAGTAGCGCCCAGCAGGTGGGGAAGCTGCTCTGCCCGTGCCACATCGATGCCCCGCCAGATCGAGTGAATCCAGGCCGAACAGGAAAAGGGGATAACGATACCGGTCGTTCCGAGGATGGAGAGGCCACCAACAATGCCGAGACGACCATTCAAAGTCTTTTCCGCCAGCGTCTCCCCGTCACGCACGGAGATTTCCACCTCGAAATCGGCCTCGGCCCCTGCCACCTCATGGATCGCAGCAAGGATCATCTGGCGCGGAACGGGATTGATCGCGGGCTCTCCCACCGAAAGCGGCAGACCGGGCCGGGTGACAATCCCCACGCCCTTGCCCGCCTTGAAGCTGATGCCGCTTCCCTTCTCCGTTCTGCGCAGCGTGCTTTCGATCAGCGCGCCATGGGTCACATCCGGATCGTCGCCGGCATCCTTGACGATGCCCGCGCGGGCGAACCCGTCGCCCTTTTCCTCCGTCGCGAGAACAAAGACCGGTCGAGACCCGTTTGGAAGTTCGACATCGACAAGATCAGGGAAGGACCCGGTCAAAAGCGCCTGACAGGCGGCCTTCGTCGCTGCGGCAGCGCAGGTGCCGGTGGTCCAGCCACGCCGAAGGTTTTTGCCATCCGTTTCCATGAATGTCCTATAGACCTTGCAGCGTGAGCCGTCATCGGTAAACAACAGACCAACTGCACGATCAAAAGCGCGCCCGGAGTTTAGAATTCTGCCATGACCGCAAAAGCCATCATTATCGGCGCGCCCCGCTCCGGCTCCGGCAAGACCAGCGTCACCATCGGCCTGTTGCGCGCCTTTGCCCGCCGCGGTATCAAAGTGCGCGGCATCAAGACCGGACCGGATTACATCGATCCCGGCTTTCATGCGGTCGCAACCGGTACGCCCGGCCTCAACCTGGACAGCTGGGCGATGCAGCCGGATCTGCTGCATCATCTTCTGACCCAACAGGCAGACGGTGCGGATCTTCTGCTGATCGAAAGCGCCATGGGCCTCTTCGATGGCATTGCCGTCTCCGACAACCGCACCGGCTCGGCCGCTGATCTGGCGCGGCTCTTTCACATCCCCGTCCTCCTGGTCCTCGATGTCTCGGGCCAGTCGCAAACGGCGGCGGCCATGGCGCATGGTTTTGCCCATTACGATCCGGCGGTGAAGATGGCAGCCGTGGTTCTGAACCGCGCGGGCAGCGAACGCCACCGCACGCTCTGCACCGAGGCGATCGAAAAGATCGGCCTTCCCGTGGCGGGCTGCGTCATGCGCGATCCATCGCTGACCCTGCCCGAACGGCATCTCGGTCTGGTGCAGGCGAGCGAACACCCGGAAATCGACGCCCATATCGAAAGACTGGCCGATACGATGGAGCGCGCCATCGATCTCGATGCGCTGCTGGCTCTGGCAACGCCCATCGATTTGGCGGAAGGGTCGGTCGAAGCGGGAATTGCCCCGCCCGGACAGCGCATTGCATTGGCCGAAGACGCCGCCTTCACCTTCCTCTATCCGCATCTGAAGCGCCAATGGCGGGAGGCTGGCGCAGAGATCCTGCCCTTCTCGCCACTTGCCGATGAAGCCCCGGACGCGTCCTGCGATATCTGCTGGCTGCCCGGTGGTTATCCGGAGCTTTTCGCCGGACAGTTGGCCGCCGCATCGCGCTTCAAGGCGTCGCTTGCCCAATTTTCGCAGACGAAGCCGGTGCACGGGGAATGCGGAGGCTACATGGTGCTGGGAGAAGCGCTGGAGGACGCGAACGGCGTGACGCACGCCATGACCGGGCTACTCTCGCACGCCACCAGCTTTGCCAAGCGGAAGATGAACCTCGGTTACCGTCAGGCCAAGATCGCCGAGACCGGCCCGCTTGGCCAGGCCGGCGATGTTCTGCGCGGACACGAGTTCCATTATGCCAGCGTCATCGACGCCGGCATCGATCAGCCCTTCGCCGAAATTGCCGATGGTCTCGGCAAGCCGCTTGGGCCATCCGGCGGAAGGCGTGGTCTTGTCAGCGGAACATTTTTCCACGCGATCGCAAAGGCTTAGCAGGTTCTTTTTCCGGAGGCTGGTGTTCCGTCTGTCGCGGGAGTGGAGGAACGGCTTTGCATTTCCTATATTGCTGAAACACAGCATCCCCCACCTGGAACCACATCTGGAATAAGGACGGATCTTCATGACCGAAAAGTCTCCCGAAAACAACTTTCCCGCAGGCTATCAGCCGCCAGAGGTCTGGCAGTGGGAAAAGGGTAATGGCGGCGCGTTTGCCAATATCAACCGACCGATTGCCGGCCCGACCCATGAGAAGGAACTGCCGGTCGGAAAGCATCCGCTGCAGCTCTATTCGCTGGCGACACCGAATGGTCAGAAGGTCGGCATCCTGCTGGAAGAGCTCCTGGCCGCCGGCCATTCCGGTGCGGAATATGACGCCTGGCTGATCAAGATCGGCGATGGCGACCAATTCGGTTCTGGCTTCGTTGCTGCCAATCCGAATTCAAAAATCCCGGTCATGGTCGATCATTCCACACCGGAACCGACGCGCGTTTTCGAAAGCGGCTCGATCCTTCTCTATCTCGCGGAAAAATTCGGCGCCTTCCTGCCGAAGGAGCACAAGGCCCGCACCGAAGCGCTGAACTGGCTGTTCTGGCAGATGGGTTCTGCCCCCTTCTTCGGCGGCGGCTTCGGCCACTTCTACGCCTATGCGCCAATCCACATCAAATACGCCATCGACCGTTTTGCCATGGAGGCCAAGCGCCAGATGGATGTGCTCGATCGCCATCTGGCCGAAAACCGCTACATGGCCGGCGATGAATATTCGATCGCCGATATCGCCATCTGGCCCTGGTATGGCAACCTGGCGCGCGGACAATCCTATCCGAAGGCGGAAGTGTTCCTGGAAGCAGCAAGCTACAAGAATGTGAAGCGCTGGGCCGATGAAATTGCCGAGCGTCCCGCCGTCAAACGTGGTCGTATGGTCAACAAGGCTTCCGGTGATCCCTCAGAACAGCTACATGAGCGTCACGATGCGTCCGATTTCGACACCAAGACGCAGGACAAGATCGGCAAGAGCTGAAGGATAGACGAAATGGCGAACCTGCCCGACATGACCAAACACCGTGGTTTTCCATCCGGCATGCCGGGCACAGGCGTCCAGTTCACCATACGCCGCGCCAATCCGCGCGGCGTTACTCCCATCAAGCAACTGCCGCGCAAGGCACGTCCCGGCACGCCGGAACATCGTATCGATGCGGCCTTCCTGCATGCGCTTTGGCACCATTTCGGCGCTGAACCCTTCGAGCGCGGCAATCTCGATGCCGCCCGCCTCAGCCTGCTCTTCGGGCGTGAAGTTCTCCCCGCCGAGAAGAATTTCGATCCGCTTTCCTATGAGGCGATGCTCGTGATCGACGAGCGCTTGGCGCGCCAGAGCTTCCCGGAATCCTTCGAGGATTACTTCGACGTCTGAGGCCGAAACAGGCGCCTGCGTCAAAGTGGAGACCTTGAAGAAAGTTTCTGTGCGCGGCGTCAAGAAGATGGTATAGAGCCACCGGTTTCATCATTTTCGGCGGCTCTGACATGGTCAGGCAATTCTCTCATTTTCTTGCCGCTTCGGCATTGATCCTCCTTCCCGTGACGATGGGTCTTGGCGGAACTGCCCATGGCGGCACCGACTACCCAACCGTCGAAAAACTCGGCGAGGCGCTGTTTCACGACGCCAATCTGTCGATGAACCGGACGATGTCCTGTTCCACCTGCCACACCTCTGCCAATGGCTTCACCGACATTCGCGATACGGAAAAGGCAGGCCATGCGGTCTCGCTTGGCGATGATGGCAAGTCGCTGGGAGATCGCAACGCGCCGACGGCAACTTACGCCAAATTCTCCCCGCCCTTCGGCAAGGACGCCGAAGGAAACTATGTTGGCGGCCAGTTCTGGGATGGACGTGCCGCCACGCTGGAAGATCAGGCCGGCGGTCCGCCGCTGAACCCAATCGAAATGGGGATGGCCGACAAGTCGAGCGTCGTGAAGCGGCTGAAGGAAAATCCCGACTACGTCACCGCCTTTGCAAGCCACTTCGGACCAAACGTATTCGAGAACGACGAGCAAGCCTTCGCCGCAATGGGTAAAGCGCTGGCGGCTTATGAGCGCTCCGATGCGCTTTCCACCTTCGATTCCAAATATGATCGCTTCCTGCGCGGCGAGGAAAAGCTGACCGATCAGGAAGAACTCGGCCGCGTGCTGATGTCGTCCACGCAGTTCACCAACTGCAACACCTGCCACACGATTAAGGGTGAGCACGGCCTCTCGGACGGCGTCTTCACCAACCATAAATATTTCAACATCGGCGTCCCGGCCAACAGACTAGCCCGCGCAGCCAACGGTTCGAAGCCGGATGCTGTCGATCTCGGCCTGGCGCAAAATCCAGCGGTCGGCGACGATCCGGCACAACGCGGCAAGTTCAAGGTGCCGTCGCTCCGCAATATCGCGGTGACAGGCCCTTACATGCACAACGGCGTCTTCAAGGACCTGCGCACCGTCGTGCTGTTCTATGTGAAGTACAAGAGCAAGAAGCCAAGCCGCCAGATCAACCCGGAAACCGGCGAGAAATGGGATGCGCCGGAGGTTCCGGACAACATCGCCATGGAAGAACTGACGTCCGCCCCGGCACTCGACGACAAGCGCATCGATGCCATCGTCGCCTTCCTCAAGACGCTGACCGACAAGCGCTACGAGCCGCTGCTTGCCAAGGGAGAGAACATCGGACGCCCGGAAGATCCGACCGTCCACGCGATCTCCGCGAAGCCCGGAGAGGCCGCAAAAAATTAAGTCGCCTCAATCACTTCGAGGACTTAGGCCCGGCATCGATCAATCATTGTCACCCGCTTGCGCTCCGTAGCGTGGCTCTGGCAATGAGAAGGCCGCGAACGCCGCCAGAACCGCTGGCAGGGCAAAGAGCATGAAGAGCCACGTCGCGGCAGATGCCGCCCCCTCGACGCCGCCGGGGCTCACGAGCCCGGTGCTGTTGACGATCACGCCGGAAAGAGCCGCGCCAAAAGCGCTGCCGAGAGACTGGACGGTGGTGATACCGGCCGATGCCTTGTCTTTCTCATCAGGCTCGGCGAGATGCAGAATATGGGTCACGAGATGCGCCCAACCGAGCCCAACGCCGAAGCCCATGCCGAAGATCAGAAAAGCGGCTGCGCTGACCAGAAGCAAGTCCCCAGCGGGATTGAGCCGTGCCAGCGTTACAGCCAGCATGCCGATGCAGACAGCTTCCAGAATGGCGCCGACAAGGATGGAGCGGCGCATCGCCTTGCCGGTGAAATCGCTGCATATGAAGGCGGCTGCCGTCCAGCCGAGTGCCACAAGGGCGACGATATAGCCCGAGATCAATGGCGGCACGTTGTGCAGGTTCTGGAGGAAATACGGGATGTAAATGTCGCAGGTCAGGGCCGCCAGGAGCATGAACATAGCAGCATAAACACGCGCGATCGGCATCGAGAGAAGCGTGCCGCCACGCGGCAGAATGCGCAACGTCGCCCGTCGTTCGACAAGCAGAAGTGCTGCAATGGCGGTGAGGGCGCAAACCACAAGCCAGGTGCGGGCGCCAATCTCTTCGGCGGTGCTCGCAAAGCTGACCAGCAGAAGCGAAGCGGACAGCAGGATCATCTGCTTTAGCGGCGCCTTGGTCTCGGTCCGGTCATCCACCCCCGCCGGCAGCAGCCACGGCGCCAGAAGTCCCATGACGAGTGCCAAGGGAACGATGATCGCGAAAGCATGTCGCCATGCGCTGCCCTCGGCGAAGAAGCCACCGAGCGTCGGTCCGATGAAGGTCGAGATACCCCAGATCGCAGCATAAAGCGTCGTCGCCTTGTTCCACAGAGATTCTGGGTAGACATAGCGGATGAACGCATAGCCCAGCGTTGCCAACGTGCCGGCCCCGAAGCCCTGCACGGCTCGCCCGGCAAGGACGATCTCCATGGTTGGCGCCACAGCGCAGATCGCCGAACCAAGGAGAAAGAGGACTGCACCGACACTATAGGTCCGATTGAGGCTAAGGCCACGTGGACGGATGGCGATAAATACCGACCCCAGCACAGAGGCCGTCACGTAGAGCGTCGTCACCCAGGCGAAGAGGGGCAGGCCACCAATATCGCGCACGACAGACGGCATGATCGTGGCCGTCACATAGGTCTCGATCGCATAGAGCGCGATGCCACCTGAGAGCATCAGGCTTGCTCCCAGATGCCGGGCGGAAAACAGGGTCCAAAGACTGGTTGACGAAGGGGCGCCGGGAGAAGACATGATCGAATTTCCGATAAAAGGCCGTTGCAAAGTCGGCGGCATGGAATTATCCAAGTTATATCTTGGAAATTACACCCGCAGACAAATTAAGCAAGCGGCAGGACAGACAAAATGCGCCCCTCTCCCCGTGACAGGCTCCTCTATCTGTTGAAGACCGAAGGCCCGAAAGCCACGTCAGCACTCAGCGAAGTTCTTGGCCTGACGGGCGAAGCGGCGCGCCAGCAGCTTGCCAAACTCGCCGATGAAGGGTTGGTGGAAAGCATTGCGGAGCCCGCAATCGGGCGGGGGCGGCCGCGTCAGAGTTGGCGCTTGACCAGCGCCGGCCATCGCGAATTTCCAGATGGTCATGCTGACGTCGCAGTGTCCCTCATCGAAGCGATCGGCAGCGAGCTTGGCGCGGATGCACTGGAAACGATCATTACAGCCCGGGAACGCAAGACGGCGGCGGTGTACGGCGCGGCACTTCTCGGCGCCCATACGCTGGACGAGCGTGTCGCGCGGCTCTCAGCCTTGCGGGTGGCCGAGGGCTATATGGCAAGCTGGTGGCAGGAAGAGGATGGACACTTCATCCTCGTCGAAAACCATTGTCCGATATGCGCCGCCGCAACCGCCTGCCGTGGCTTTTGCCGTTCGGAGATCGATATTTTCAGAGCCGTGCTGGGCGCACCGGTGGAAAGGACCGAGCACCTGCTACAGGGTGCGAGACGATGCGCGTACCGGATCGGTTAGCGCAAGGTTCGCCCGTGCTTGCAATACCTTTTTGAATAGACGCATCGTGCTTGTCCGAAAATCGATATTGATTTTCGGGCCGATGCTGTAGTCGCGCCCAAGCAAAGCTCGGGCGCGACAGAACCATAAAGACGTATCTACAGAGCCTTGAATTCCGCCAGAACCGCATCGCCCATTTCCGACGTGCTGACCTGGCGTGCGCCGGCAGCCATGATGTCGGCGGTGCGGATGCCCTTTTCCAGCACATTGGCGATTGCCGTTTCCAGCTTGGTGGCGTCATCGACCATGTTGAAGGAGTAGCGCAGGCACATGGCGAAGGAGGCGATCATTGCGATCGGGTTGGCAATGCCCTGGCCGGCGATATCGGGAGCGGAACCGTGAACAGGTTCGTACATGGCCTTGCGCTTGCCGGTCTTGGCATCCGGCGCACCGAGAGACGCGGATGGCAGCATGCCAAGCGAGCCCGTCAACATGGCGGCGACGTCGGAGAGCATGTCGCCGAAGAGATTGTCGGTGACAATGACGTCGAACTGCTTGGGCTTGCGCACCAGCTGCATGCCACCGGCATCGGCCAGCATATGCTCCAGCTGCACGTCCTTGTACTTCGCCGCATGGGTTTCGGTAACGACCTGGTTCCACAGGACGCCGGACTTCATGACGTTGCGCTTTTCCATGGAGCAGACGCGGTTGCCGCGTGTGCGCGCCAGTTCAAAGGCGACGCTGGCGATACGCTCGATTTCGAAGGTGTCGTAGATCTGCGTGTCGATCCCGCGCTTCTGGCCATTACCGAGATCGATGATCTGCTTCGGCTCGCCGAAATAGACGCCACCCGTCAGTTCGCGAACGATGAGAATGTCGAGACCTTCCACCAGCTCCGGCTTCAGCGACGAGGCAGAAGCCAGCGCCGGATAGCAGATGGCAGGGCGGAGATTGGCGAAAAGCTCAAGATCCTTGCGCAGGCGCAGCAGGCCCGCTTCCGGACGAACTTCATAAGGCACGCCATCCCACTTCGGTCCGCCGACTGCGCCGAACAGAATGGCGTCAGCTCCCAGCGCCTTTTCCATATCAGCGTCGGAAATCGCCACGCCATGCGCATCGTAAGCGCAACCGCCAACAAGGCCTTCCTCGACCGTGAAGCCGGCATTCTTCTCGCTGTTCATATAATCGATCAGCTTGCGGACCTCGGTCATCGCCTCCGGGCCGATACCGTCGCCAGGCAACAGGAAGAGCGAGCGCACAGTCATGAAATCCTCCTTGGGCGCTTGGAAAGAAGCGCACGTCAAAACATGGGTTGCAACGCCGAAAGGCTGCAAGATGCGGGCTTCTTAACGCTCGACCTGAAGCATTTCAAGCAAAGCAAAAGCCGATTCGGTACGGGTAGCGCACCAAACCGGCTTTCGAGACGTCGTCGTTTCGTTTCACAGTCTGTTCAAGAATTGTCGTTGGCCGGCTGCAATTATGTGATCGCTGTTAGGCCCAGGGCCGGACGGAGGCGTTGGTCTTTTCGAAGCTATCGATCGCGCCGGCATGTTCCAGCGTCAGGCCGATATCATCCAGACCGTTCAGCAGGCAATGACGCTTGAAGGCATCGATTTCGAAGGTGATGCGCCCGCCATCGGGACCGCTGATTTCCTGGTTTTCCAGGTCGATCGTCAACACGGCGTTGGAGCCGCGCGAAGCATCGTCGAGGAGCTTTTCGAGGTTTTCAGGGCTGACGACGATGGGCAGAATGCCGTTCTTGAAACAGTTGCTGTAGAAGATGTCGGCGAAGCTGGTGGAAATGACGCAGCGAATGCCGAAATCGAGAAGCGCCCAGGGTGCATGCTCGCGCGACGAGCCGCAACCGAAGTTGTCGCCAGCCACCAGGATTTGCGCATTCTGATAGGCAGGCTTGTTCAGCACGAAATCGGGGTTTGGCGAACCATCTTCCAGATAACGCGATTCGGCAAACAGGCCCTTGCCAAGACCGGTGCGCTTGATGGTCTTCAGGTAGTCCTTGGGAATGATCATGTCCGTGTCGACATTGACGACCGGCATGGGGGCGGCGACACCCGTCAGCTTGGTGAACTTGTCCATCTCTCACTCCGAAATTCTGGCCGGCACTCAGCCGTTCAACCAAGGCCATTAAAGCAAAAAGGCGCGCTTTTGAAGATCAAAGCACGCCATTGCGGTACGCCGCCAATAATTGGATTACAATGCCAAAGCGTCAGTCGAACCGATCAGAGATCGATAATCGTGCCGCGACCGTCATTCCAGACGCGCATATTCTGCTGGCGGCGATCCTGCGTCTTCACGCGGATGGGCTCAGGCTTGAGGCGGGAGGAGAACATCTTGGCGATGCTGAGAACCGCAAGCGTTCCGACGAATGCAATCGTCAGAGATGCGGTGAAGAGCGCGGCGAGAGCCAGAACTGCGATGCTGGAGGCTGCGATGAAGAATGTACGAATGCCCTGCATGGTCCAAACCTTTCTGTCCAGACGAATGTGGGCCTTCTTCTTGACGCTTGCAAGAGGTTTCACACCGTCATCGACCTTGCAGATGTAACAAAAGATTGACACAAGTGGGGCATGGCCGAATTTTTTGTCGATAATACTGCACGCCCGCGCCGTTCGCTGCTGTCTGTGCCTGCAATCAACCTGCGCGCCCTCCAAAAGCTGAGCTCTCTTGACTGCGATGGCGCGATCTTCGACCTGGAAGATTCGGTTGCTCCCGACATGAAGGATGAGGCGCGCAGCAATCTCCTGTCCTTCTTTCGCGAGACACCGCTTGCAAACCGCGAAGCGATCATCCGCATCAATCCGCTTTCCACGCAGACCGGGCTTAAGGATGTGGAGGCTGCGCTGACCTGCGGCCCCCAAGCCATACTTTTGCCCAAGGTTGAGCAGCCCTCCGACATTCATGAACTTGCCGACCTTCTGGACGAAGCCGACGCTCCGGAAGAGATGCAGATCTGGGCGATGATCGAGACACCACGCGGCGTCCTGAACGCCGCAGCGATTGCCGAGGCCGCGCACACCAAAGCCGCGAGACTTGGCGCCTTCGTGGTGGGACTGAACGATCTGCGCAAGGATACCCGCGTTCCGGCAAGACCGGGGCGCACCTATCTGGTCCCTTGGCTGATGCAGGTTGTGCTTGCGGCCCGTGCCTACGGTCTCGATGTGATCGACAGCGTTTCCAACGATTTCCGCGATCTGGATGCCTTCGCCAAGGAATGCGAGCAGGGCCGCGACATGGGCTTTGATGGCAAGATGCTGATCCACCCGGCGCAGATCGAGTCGGCAAACACCGCGTTCACTCCGGATGAGGCGGCTCTTGTAGAGGCGCGCGAAACGATCGCGGCTTTCGCAAAACCCGAATCTGTGGGATTGAACGTCATCAACATCAACGGACGGATGATCGAACGGCTGCATGTCGCCGGTGCAGAACGCCTTGTCGCCATCGCCGAGATCATCGCCGCAAGAAAGGCAGGAAACACATGAAGGTCTATCGTTTCATCACGGGCCCGGACGACGCGAAATTCTGTCACCGCGTCACCGACGCTCTCAACAAGGGCTGGGAACTTGCAGGCTCACCAAGCTACGCCTTCAACGCCGCAGCCGGCATCATGCATTGCGGCCAGGCGGTGACGAAGACCGTCGAGGGCAAGGACTATCATCCTGATATGAAGCTGGGTGAGCAGTAACAGCGGTTGTGACGGCCGACGCCTCGTCTACGATCATCCTCGGGCTTGACCCGAGGATCCACCTTTACCAATGGTGTCAATGGCTTATGGATCCTCGCCTCAAGGGCGAGGATGACAAAAAGCGGGCGTTGCGGCTTTGTCGCACGCGCGCAACCAAGGTAAGTCACTCACCCGCGATCTGCAGCCGCGTCGTCCGCGCTTTCCTCGATCCGCTCCATATCGTCGTCCGACAGGCCGAAGTGATGGCCGATTTCGTGGATGAGGACGTGCGTGATGATGTCGCCAAGCGTCTCTTCGTTCTCGGCCCAGTAGTCCAGGATCGGGCGCCGATAGAGCGTGATGCGGTTGACCATCTCGCCGGTTTCCATGGTGAAACGCTCCGAAATACCGCGGCCTTCGAAAAGGCCGAGCAGGTCGAACGGCGTTTCGAGCGCCATATCCTCGAACACATCGTCGGTCGGGAACTCCGAGATCTCGATGATCAGATCTTTCGTCAGCGCACGAAATTCTTCCGGCAGGTGGCCATATGCCTCGATGGCAAGCGATTCAAACGCTGATATTGTCGGCGCGTGGCGATCCCGCCAATCGTCGGTACTGTCTATGCGGGCCATTTCTGCTCCTTGCTGTGGGGCTGATATAAACCCTTGCGACATAAAATTCGAGACCTGTTTGCAACAACCGCGCAAAAGGCCTGATTTTCTAGGCGCAGCCGTCGTTTTTAGGCCGTTTTGAACCTTGACATAGAGGCCTCGCTCGCGTAATTCGCAGCCAAATTGATGGCGTATTGCGCCTTCCGTTTACTCCGCTTTGAAAAAAGCGGTCCACCGGCAGAGTTTCCAAGGGCATTTGCCTCGACGAATTTCCGCTACTCCGACTGATAAAAAGACGGCCAGCGCCAAAAGCGCAGAGCCGGAACGAACATGAAAGGATAAAAAATGTTCGCAGTCATCAAGACCGGCGGTAAGCAGTACCGCGTAAGCGCCAACGACGTGCTGACCATCGAAAAGCTGGAAGCAGACGCAGGCGCAACTGTAGAATTCACTGAAGTTCTCGTTGTCGGCGTTGGCGCTGATGCAAAGTTCGGTGCACCTTTCGTTGCAGGCGCAACGGTCAAGGCTGAAGTTGTCGAGCACAACCGTGGCAAGAAGGTCATCGCCTTCAAGAAGCGTCGTCGTCAGAACTCCAAGCGTACGCGCGGCCATCGTCAGCATCACACTGTCGTCCGTATCACGGACATCGTTGCTGCCTAATCGGCGCGACACGGGAAACTAGGTTTAAAGGAGCAATCCAATGGCACACAAAAAAGCTGGCGGTTCTTCGCGTAACGGTCGCGATTCCAACTCCAAGCGCCTTGGCGTGAAGAAGTTCGGCGGCGAAGCCGTCATTCCAGGCAACATTATCGTTCGTCAGCGTGGCACGCAGTGGCATCCCGACGCCAATGTCGGCATGGGCAAAGATCATACGCTTTTTGCACTCACGGCAGGCAACGTTAACTTCCGCACGAAGGCCAATGGTCGCGTATTCGTGTCCGTAGCGCCGAAAGCGGAAGCCGCAGAATAAGCCGGTAAGCGTCATATGCAGCCGGTGTCCCAATGACCCGGCTGAGACGTAACAGGTTCAGTCACAAAAAAGGGGAGTTGGGGCACCACCCAACTCCCCTTTTTTCTTTAACTCCACGGAGGACTGAACCATGCAAGCTGAATTGTTGAGGGTCGACCAATCACGGTCACCCGAAGAACGGATAAGACCTGAACGGTCAAGGAGCGATTGCCCCGTCTTGTTGTCGCAAAGACTTGTCTTGCGCAAACCCCATGAAGAAGACATCGACGCCCTTGCCCATCTTGCCAACAACGCCAACATCGCGACCATGGTGTCGCGCATGCCGCACCCTTACACGGCGAAAGACGCCGCGGATTTTGTGCGCCGTGCAGCAAATGGCGAGATTGGCAAGTGCGTCTATGCGATTACGCGCATGGACAATGGCGAGTTCATGGGGTGCTGCGGACTGGAGCCGCAGGAAGACGAAAAGACCCTTGAAATGGGCTACTGGCTGGGCGAACCCTACTGGAACAGGGGTTACACCACCGAAGCGGCTCACGCGCTGATCGACATGGCCTTCCGTACCCGCGAGATCGACCAGATCGATGCGCGGTGCCGGGTGACCAATATCGGCTCTCGCCGTGTCATACAAAAGTGCGGGTTTCAGCTGCAGGGTTCCGGCATGGTCGGATCGCTGGCGTTGGGCGCCATGGTCCCGGTCGAATGGTACAGGCTGGATCGCAAGACATGGGTATCATTGAGAAGCTGGGGAGACATTCGATGAGTACGGCTCAGCTGATGCGCCCTCGCAGCGTCGAAATGACCCCGCCGCCCGGCCCTTGCCCGACGATCCAGACCGAACGGCTGGTGCTCCGGCCCCAGCGGCTCACCGATGCGGGCTCAATTGCCGACACGCTTGCCGACTTTCAGGTCACCCGCATGTTGGCTCGCGTTCCCGCGCCCTACTACAAGCAGGATGCGCTGGAATGGCTGATCCTGCGGACGTCAGGCACCCTGCCCGATTGGGATTTCGCCATCACCACCGGTGATGACACCCTGATCGGCGTGGTGTCGGTAGAGCGGCGTCACGGTCAATGGCACCTCGGCTACTGGCTGAACCGCTTCTACTGGGGCAAGGGCTACATGACGGAGGCCGTTGGCGCCGTCGTCGAGCGCTTCTTCCGGCGCATGCCGAACGAGATTTTGCACTCGGGCGTCTTTGCCGATAACCCGGCCTCGCTCAACGTGCAGGAGAAGCTCGGCTTCCGCATTACCGGATGCAGCGAGGTCTACGCGGTCGCGCGTGCCACCATGGTGGCGCATATCGACACCCAACTGACGGCGGAAGGCTTCGTCCGACCGTAACGCACAACACGATGGACAAGGCCGGTTTTATCGCAAACCGGCCTTGTTCCAACGGCGCTTGCCCATGATAATCTTTGACCTTCAGGGCAAGCGGCTATATTCCAGGCGACAGAACCTTTTTGACGCGGATGGCAAGGCCATGACCGCATGCAAGCTGACAGAACGGCAGTCCGATGAAATTTCTCGATGAAGCAAAAGTCTATATCAAGTCCGGCGATGGCGGCGCAGGCGCCGTCTCCTTCCGGCGTGAAAAGTTCATCGAGTTCGGCGGCCCGGATGGTGGCGATGGCGGACGCGGCGGTGACGTGTGGGTCGAGGTCGTCAATGGCCTCAACACGCTGATCGACTTCCGTTTCCAGCAGCATTTCAAGGCCTCGATCGGCCAGCACGGCATGGGCAAGACCCGCACCGGCGCCAAGGGATCGGATGTGGTGCTGAAGGTACCGGTCGGAACCCAGATCTTCGAAGAAGACAACGAGACGCTGATCATTGACCTGACCAAGGAAGGCCAGCGCTTTCGTTTGGCCGCGGGCGGCAATGGCGGCTTCGGCAACGCCTATTTCAAATCCTCCACCAATCAGGCGCCGACGCATGCCAATCCGGGCCTTGCAGGTGAAGAAAAGACCATCTGGCTTCGCCTGAAGCTGATTGCCGATGCCGGTCTCGTCGGTCTGCCCAATGCCGGCAAGTCCACTTTCCTGGCAACGGTGACGCGTGCTCGTCCGAAGATCGCCAACTATCCCTTCACAACGCTCCACCCCAATCTCGGCGTTGCCACGATTGACGGTCGCGAATTCATTCTCGCCGATATTCCAGGCTTGATCGAAGGCGCGCATGAAGGTGTGGGTATCGGCGACCGCTTCCTCGGCCATGTGGAGCGTACCCGCGTGCTGCTTCATCTGGTGTCCGCGCAGGAAGAAAAGGTTGGCCAGGCCTACAAGACCGTCAAGGCGGAACTGAACGCCTATGGCGGCGGCCTGACTGACAAACCCGAGATCGTCGCCCTCTCGCAGATCGACGTGCTGGACGAGAAGGAACTGAAGAAGAAGGCCAAGGAACTGGAAAAGGCCTGCGGCCGTCCTCCGCTTCTTCTTTCGGCTGCCGCACATATTGGCATGACGGAAGCCTTGCGCGCACTGCGCGATGTGATCGTCGATGCCAGCGAAGGCGGCGAGACCGCCCTTCCCGACCGCTCCATGCCGATCGAAGAGCTTGAGGACGGAGACGACCGTCTATGACATCTGCCAGAAAACCGCTTGGCAGCCATCATCGCATCGTCATCAAGATCGGCTCCGCGCTTCTGGTGGACCGCAAGACGGGGCTGAAGACCGACTGGCTGGACGCGATCTGCGATGATATCGCGGCGCTGAAGAAGAACGGCGCCGATGTGCAGGTCGTTTCTTCCGGCGCGATCGCGCTTGGCCGAACGGTTCTCAATCTTCCAACCGGCGCGCTGAAGCTGGAGGAAAGCCAGGCAGCAGCAGCCGTCGGGCAGATCGCACTGGCACGCGCGTGGTCAGAAAGCCTTTCCAAGCATGACATCGTCGCGGGACAGATCCTGCTGACGCTTTCCGACACGGAAGAACGCCGCCGCTATCTCAATGCGCGCGCGACGATCAATCAGTTGCTCAAGATCGGCGCGACACCGATCATCAATGAAAACGACACGGTGGCGACGACCGAGATCCGCTACGGCGACAATGATCGGCTGGCCGCCCGCGTTGCGACCATGACCGGTGCGGATCTGCTCGTTCTGCTCTCCGACATTGACGGCCTCTACACAGCCCCTCCGCATCTCGACCCGGACGCCAGGTTTCTCGAAACCATCGCGGACATCACGCCCGAAATCGAGGCCATGGCCGGAGGTGCGGCGTCGGAACTGTCGCGTGGCGGCATGCGCACCAAGATCGACGCGGGCAAGATTGCCACGGCTGCCGGTTGCGCCATGATCATCGCATCGGGCAAGACGCTGCATCCGCTGAAAGCCATCGAGAATGGCGCGCGCTCCTCGTGGTTTGCGCCTTCCGGCACGCCCGTGACAGCCCGCAAGACCTGGATCGCAGGTCAGCTTCAGCCGGCCGGCGAAATGCATGTGGATGAGGGTGCCGAAAAGGCGCTTCATCAGGGCAAGAGCCTGCTGCCTGCCGGTGTCAAACTGGTGAAGGGCAATTTCGGCCGCGGCGATGCCGTTGCGATTATCGGCGCGCAAGGCCGCGAGATCGCGCGCGGACTTGCCGGCTACGATGCCGACGAGGCACGCCGCATCAATGGTCACAAGTCTAACGAGATCGAAGCGATCCTCGGTTATGTCGGGCGCTCGGCGATGATCCACCGTGACGATCTGGTGATGACCGGCGCTGCCGTGAAAATCAAAAAAGCAAAGAAGGATGAAGTCGATGCCTGACCAGGCCGTGAAGCAAAGCCAGTCTGTCGATGCGCTGATGATGAATATCGGCGCTCAGGCGAAAGCTGCTTCACGACCGTTGTCCATCGCTTCGACCGCAAAGAAGAACCGCGCGCTTCTCGCCATGGCATCGGCCATCGATGCATCTGTGGACCGCATTCTCGATGCCAATAGACAGGATGTCGCGGCAGCGGAACAGGCGGGCGTGGCCGGCTCCTTCATCGATCGCCTGAAACTCGATCCGTCCCGCATCGCCGGCATTTCCGAAGGTATCCGGGCGATTGCCAATCTTGCCGATCCCGTCGGTGAGGTGATCGCCGCCTGGGATCGTCCCAACGGCTTGAAGATCGAGCGTGTTCGTACACCTCTCGGCGTCATTGGCGTCATCTATGAAAGCCGCCCGAATGTGACGGCAGATGCCGGTGCGCTGTGCCTCAAGGCCGGCAATGCCGTGATCCTGCGCGGCGGATCGGATTCGCAACATTCATCGCGCGCTATCCATGCCTGCCTAGTGGAAGGTCTGAAGATCGCGGGGCTTCCAGAGCATGCGATCCAACTCGTGCCGGTCACCGATCGCGCCGCCGTCGGCCTGCTGCTTGGCGGCCTCGGTGGCACGGTGGATGTCATCGTGCCGCGTGGGGGAAAAAGCCTGGTAGGGCGTGTGCAGACGGAAGCCCGCGTGCCCGTCTTTGCGCACCTGGAAGGCATCTGCCACGTTTATGTCGACAAATCCGCCGACCTTGAGATGGCAAAGAAGATCGTTCTGAACGCCAAAATGCGCCGCACCGGTATTTGCGGCTCTGCCGAAACCTTGCTGGTCGATCGCGCCGTGGCAGCAACCCACCTTGAGCCCCTGGTAAAAATCCTGCTGGATGCGGGCTGCGAAGTACGCGGTTCGGATGAGGTGCAAAACGCCGTTGGAGGCGTGAAGCTGGCGAACGAGGAGGACTGGCGCACGGAATATCTCGACGCCATCATCTCTGTGGCCCTGGTGGATGGTATCGACGGTGCGATACAGCATATCGGCACCTATTCCTCAAACCACACCGAAGCGGTGATCGCCGAAGATCCGGAGGTCGTTGCCCGCTTCTTCAACGAGATCGACAGCGCCATTCTGCTGCACAATGCCTCCACACAATTTGCCGATGGTGGCGAGTTCGGCATGGGCGCGGAGATCGGCATTGCCACCGGCAAGATGCATGCGCGTGGGCCCGTCGGCGTCGAACAACTGACGTCCTTCAAATACCGCGTGCATGGCACCGGCCAGACGCGGATCTGATATTGGCGGCTGATCGGGCACTTGACCAACGTTACCTGACCATGCCGCACACCGAGCGCGGCATGGTGATCGGTCTGTTCGGCGGGTCCTTCAATCCGCCCCATGACGGCCATGCGCTGGTGGCGGAAATTGCCATGCGGCGTCTCGGGCTCGATCAACTCTGGTGGATGGTGACGCCTGGCAATCCGTTGAAGAACCGAACAGAACTGGCACCGCTTGCCGACCGTATCGCCGCCTGCGAAAATCTCGTCACCGACCCGCGCATCAAGATCACCGCCTTCGAGCAGACACTCGGTGTCAGCTATACGGCCAATACGCTGGCAAAGGTAAAGGTGCGCAACCCACATGCCCATTTCATCTGGGTCATGGGGGCGGATAATCTCAGAACCTTTCATCACTGGCAAAAATGGCGGCTGATCGCCGAGACCTTTCCGATTGCCGTCATTGATCGCCCGGGTGCAACGCTTGCCTATCTTTCCTCCACCATGGCGCAGGCCTTCAGCCATGCCCGCATTGATGAGGATGATGCCGGTGTCTTGTGGAAGAAGCAGGCACCTGCCTGGGTCTTCATCCATGGACCGCGCTCGACGCTGAGCTCGACGGCTTTGCGCAACGGCAACAGCCCGTACCATAAATGAAGTGTGAGCGCTCGCGTCACTCCCCACATCTTGAAAAGTGAATCCAATGGTGCCACTTTTATGATGCGTCGTCGAGAATCGCGGCGCGCAGTATCTGTTTTGTCATTTCGGAAAGGAAAACCTCTGACAACAGTACACGCTAAGGGAAGAGCTTACAGCGCTATCCCAAAGGGCCAGGAGAGTGGCGTCGATGCCGCCCGTCGTGCCCTGGAAACCGTCCTTGCGAGTGTCGAGGACTCCAAAGCAGAAGATATCGTTTCCCTGAACATTGCCGGAAAATCGGCGCTGGCAGACTACATGGTGGTCGTGTCCGGGCGGTCGAACAGGCATGTGACGGCGATCTGCGAACATCTCATCACCGATATGAAGGATGAGGGTTTCGGCGGCGCGCGTGTCGAAGGCCTTGAGGCCGGCGACTGGGTGCTGATCGACGCAGGCGATGTCATCATCCACGTGTTCCGTCCTGAAGTGCGGGCGTTCTACAACATCGAAAAGATGTGGGCGACCCCGGACATCGAGGAAGAAACACTGCATTGATCGCGGGTTAGAGCATGCCGCGCAAACGTGTGCAGCGGTTTTGCGATAACGTCATGCGATAAAGCAAGGGAATAAGGCGTCAGCGCGAATCTGAGAGATCGCGACACGCTTTAGGCCGAAGGCTTTTCCGGTCGCATGGAAATCCGCAGCCAATCCTGCTACAAGCCGCAACCCGACAGGGTTGCGAACAGGCTGATATGTGAATGCGGATTTCAATTTTTGCAGTGGGACGGCTAAAATCCGGCCCTGAGAAAGAGCTTGCGTCTCGCTATCTGGATCGCTTCGCCAAGGCTGGCCCGGCGATTGGGCTGGAATTTGCCAAAATGATCGAGGTGCAGGAAAGCCGTGCCTCCAACCCCGAGACGCGTAAACGCGAAGAAGCGGCGATGCTGGAAAAGCATCTGGCCGACGGTGCTGCACTGATCCTTCTGGACGAGCGCGGCAAGGCGCTGGACAGTCCCGCTTTCGCCGAGCTTTTCGCCACCATGCGCGACAATGGCAAGCGCGATGTGGTGATTGCGATCGGCGGCGCGGACGGGCTCGACCCTTCGCTGAGCGAGAAGGCAACCGCCACGCTCTGCCTTGGCAAGCTGACCTGGCCGCACCAGATCGTCCGCTTCCTGATTTCCGAACAGCTTTACCGCGCCGTCACCATCCTGTCCGGCCACCCCTACCACCGGGTCTGAACCCGACACGCTTTCGTCGCAAATGCAGGTCTATCTCGCACTTTCATCAAGACCTCTTGGCGCAAAGCGGCGAAGCAGCGTATGGTCGCCAATCTTATCGAGCAGGTAAAAGACAATATCATGGGTCCAGCACGCGACACATTCCGGCTTGTGTCCCCAGCGGGTCGGCTTGCGCTGAAGGCAAGTGTCGCGCTTTTCATCGGACTGGCGTGTTTGACCATGTCGCGCGCCTCAGCTCAGGATGCCGCACCGGCCATTGCCACGACCACTCCACCGGCAGAATCACCGAGCGAATTGCAGGAACTGGAAACACGCCGTGACCAGAACCGCCAGGATCTGCAGGAACTGGTGGACAGCATTGGACTGTCGGAGGACAAGGCGAGGCAGCTTGAAGAGAGCATTGTAGCGCTCAATCAGGACACGGCCCGGATCAAGGAAGAACTGATCGCCTCGGCACAGCGCCGCAAGGATCTGGAAGCCAAGATCAGCGACGGCGAGGACCGTCTCGCGAAGCTGAGTGTGCGCGAGGACGATGTGAAAGCCTCGCTTCGCGAGCGCCGCGGTGTTCTGGCGGAGGTGCTGGCCGCGCTGCAGCGCATGGGCCGCAATCCGCCACCTGCCCTTCTGGTCTCTCCCGAAGATGCACTCGCCTCCGTTAGAAGCGCGATCCTGCTCGGCGCCGTCGTTCCCGGCATTCGCGCCGAGACCGACAAGCTTGTCTCCGCTCTCAAAGAATTGACTGACCTGCGCCAGGCGATTGCTGGAGAGCGTGAACAGTTGACCGGCATGATGACGGCAAGTCTGGAAGAGGAAAAGCGGCTCGATCTGCTGCGTGCCGAAAACGACAAGAAGAGCAGCCAGACGACCGCCGATCTTGAGGCAGAACGCAAGCGATCAGAAGAACTTGCAAGCAAGGCGACCAGCCTGGAGGGCCTCGTCTCATCGCTTGAAAACGAGATTTCCTCTGTGCGCGACGCCAAGGAAAAGGCGCGTCTGGAAGAGGAGCGAATCGCCCGTCTTCCGCCTGCCGAGCGGGACAAATTGGAGGCGCAAACCGAGGCCGGGGTGCCCGATAAAAACCGCATTGCGCCAGCATATCCGTTTTCGAGCTTGAAGGGTAAGCTGGCAATGCCGGTTTCCGGAGAGGTGCTGAGACGCTTCGGCGATGCCGACGGAACAGGCCATTTCTCCAAGGGAATCGTCGTGGCGACCGGCCCGGAAGCACTGGTAACAGCGCCAGCCGATGGCTTTGTGGTTTTTGCTGGAGAATTTCGCAGCTACGGCCGCATGATCATTCTCAATGCTGGCGACGGTTATCATTTGGTACTGACGGGCATGGACAATGTGAGAACGCGGCAGGGCATGTTCGTTTTCTCCGGTGAGCCGATTGCCTCCATGGGCGTAAAAAGAGTGGCGAGTGCGGCGGCTTTGGCGCTGGAAACTGACAAGCCAACGCTTTACATTGAATTCAGAAAAGACGGAGTGCCGGTTGATTCTCAACCCTGGTGGTCCGCAAAAAATACCGGAAGGGCGCGTAATGATTCGTAAGGCTTCGCTTCTTCTCATCGGTGGGCTCATGGGCGCCACAGCGATGAGCGTCATCTATTCTGCCAGCCTGCCGGCGCAGGCAGCAGGCCCTTCCACCTACAAGGAGCTCTCGATTTTCGGCGATGTCTTCGAGCGGGTGCGTGCGCAATATGTAACGCCGCCGGATGACAAGAAGCTGGTTGAAAACGCCATCAACGGCATGCTGAGCTCGCTCGATCCGCATTCGAGCTTCATGAATGCCGAAGATGCCAACGACATGCGCACCCAGACCAAGGGTGAGTTTGGCGGCCTCGGCATCGAAGTGACCATGGAAAACGAGCTGGTCAAGGTCATCTCGCCGATGGACGATACGCCCGCTGCCAAGGCTGGCATTCTTGCCGGCGACTTCATTTCCGAAATCGACGGACAGCCGGTGCGCGGCCTGAAGCTGGAAGACGCGGTCGAGAAGATGCGCGGCGCCGTCAAGACGCCGATCAAGCTCACCATCATCCGCCAGGGCGCCGACAAACCGCTCGACATCACCGTCATGCGTGACATCATCGCGGTCCGCGCCGTCAAGTCGCGCGTCGAAGGTGGCGATGTTGGTTACCTGCGCGTCATCTCCTTTACCGAGAAGACCTATGACGATCTCGAAAAGGCGATCAAGAAGATCAAGCAGGACGTTCCAGCCGACAAGCTCAAGGGCTATGTGCTCGATCTGCGCTTGAACCCGGGCGGTCTGCTCGACCAGGCGATCAACGTGTCCGACGCCTTCCTCGAGCGCGGCGAAGTGGTCTCCACCCGTGGCCGTAATCCGGATGAAACCCGGAGATTCAACGCCACGGCTGGCGACCTGACCGACGGCAAGCCCGTCATCGTTCTGATCAACGGCGGCTCCGCCTCGGCGTCCGAGATTGTCGCAGGTGCCTTGCAGGATCTGCGTCGTGCGACGGTTGTCGGCACGCGTTCCTTCGGCAAGGGTTCGGTTCAGACAATCATACCGCTTGGCGAAACCGGCGCTCTGCGCCTGACGACGGCGCTCTATTACACGCCGTCCGGCAAATCCATCCAGGGCACCGGCATTACTCCGGACATCAAGGTGGAGCAGCCTCTGCCGCCGGAGCTTCAGGGTCGTGTTCGCGCCGAAGGCGAATCCAGCCTGCGCGGTCACATCCAGGGCCAGAGCGAAACCGAAGAAGGTTCGGGCTCTGCAGCTTACGTTCCGCCGGAAGCCAAGGACGACATCCAGCTGAACTATGCGCTGGACCTGCTGCATGGCACCAAGACCGACGCCTCCTTCCCGCCAAACCCGGAAAAGGCAGTCGTCAACAAGCAGTAAGACATCAAAGGCATCGGTCCAAGGCCGGTGCCTTTTCCTGTCCGGTCAGACGTCAATCACGCATCAGCCACGGAAACACCATTGTCATCAGACCTGCGTAAACCGCTCATGGGTCGGAAGCGTAAACAGAGCGTCGGGTTCGTCCGGCGCTTTTCTGTGTTGACGCTGCTTGCGGTTCTCGCAGGCGGCGGTGTGGCCGGGCTATCCCTCTATACGGCGCTTTCTCCCGGCAATCTGGCGAAAAGCTCCACCGCACCGGATGTGGCGCTGGGACCGGCAGGAGCGACGCCGGATCAGGCAGCATCGCCAAACGGGGATAGTGCCGTCGACCTCCAAAGCGGACGTTCCGGCGCCAATGTCCAGCGCAACACCATGTCGGACGGCAATGTCGTCTCCGTCTTTTCACCAAAAGACCGCACTGACAACGCGCCTGTGCTGATGACCGGCCAGACGGTTGGCCAGGACCCGCGTGTGGCGATGCGACCGAATGACGAACTGCTGGAGGAGAGCCCTTTCGGCAGGCTTCCCATTATCAGCGCCGACGGGCTGAAGCCGATGGATCAATATGCAAGGCCCTGGTCCGGGGCACGCGGCACCCGCATCGCCATCGTGGTCGGCGGGCTGGGGCTTAGCCAGACGGGCACGCAGAAGGCCATCAAAGAGCTTCCCCCGGAAGTCACCCTTGGCTTTGCCGCGACTGGCAACAGCCTGCAGCGCTGGATGCAGGAGGGCCGTCGTGAGGGCCATGAGGTCCTGCTGCAGATCCCCTTCGAGCCCTTCGGCTATCCCGGCACCGATCCGGGTCCCGACACGCTGCTGGTCTCCGATCCGGCCAAGATCAATCTGGAACGGCTTCACCGGTCCATGGCCAAGATCACCAACTATACCGGCGTGATGAACTATCTCGGCGCGCGCTTCATGGCCGATGACAAGGCGCTTGAGCCGGTGCTGCGCGATGTCGGCCAGCGTGGCCTGCTGTTTCTGGATGACGGATCGTCCGCGCAATCGCGCACCGGCATCATCGCGAAGGCCGTGTCCACGCCCGTAGGCTTTGCCGATCTGCAACTGGACGATCAGGTGAATGACGCCGCCATCCTGCGCAAGCTGGACGATCTGGAGCGGATTGCGCGGCGCAACGGTTCCGCCATCGGTGTCGCTTCTGCCTTCGATGAGAGCGTTGCCGCCATCTCCAAATGGTCGGTCGAAGCGGCAGCGCGCGGCATCGAGATCGTCGGCGTTTCCGCGCTTGTCTCGCAAGACGGCAAACAGTAAGTCTGCTCCACCAACAATCAACATCCAGGTTCAAGAATGTCGATCAAAGCAGACGATCTGCCCTACCGCCCCTGCGCCGGTATCATGGTTCTGAACGATAAGGGCCTCGTCTGGGCCGGGCGCCGTATCTCTCAAGGCAATTCGGAGTTCGATGGCTCACCACAGCTCTGGCAGATGCCGCAAGGTGGTATCGATGACGGCGAGGCGCCGCTGGCTGCCGCCATCCGCGAACTCTATGAAGAAACGGGCATGAAGACGGTCACGCTGCTGGCCGAAGCACGCGACTGGATCCATTACGATCTGCCGCCGCATCTGATCGGCATCGGACTACGCGGCAAATATCGCGGTCAGGCACAGAAATGGTTTGCCTTCCGCTTTGATGGCGATGAGAGCGAAATCCAGATCAACCCGCCGCCCGGCAGCAACGAGGCGGAGTTCGACGCCTGGGACTGGAAGCCGATGGAAAGCCTGCCCGAGCTGATCGTACCCTTCAAGCGGTCGGTCTACGAACAGGTGGTCGAGCAATTCCGCCATCTGGCCCCATAAGAGCAATGAAAGCGTAAGAACAATAAAAAAGGCGGCATCTCTGCCGCCTTTTTCAATTCATTGCCAAAAGGATCACTCGGATTCTGCAGAATCGGCCGAGTCGGCATTGAGTTGGCCATACTTGGCTTCGCCGATCTTGTTGAGAAGATCGAGCTGCGTTTCGAGGAAGTCGATATGGCCTTCTTCGTCGATGAGGAGCTGTTCGAACAGCTTCATCGAAACGTAATCGCCAGCATCGTGACAGATATCGCGGGACTTCTTGTAGGCCGTGCGGGCGTCGTATTCGCCGGCGAGATCGGCTTCCAGCACTTCCTTGACGTTCTGGCCGATGCGCAAAGGTGCAACGGTCTGGAGGTTCGGATGGCCTTCGAGGAAAATGATGCGATCGATGATCTTGTCAGCGTGCTGCATCTCTTCGATCGATTCGGCGCGCTCTTTCTTGGCGAGCTTTGTGTAGCCCCAGTCGTTCAACAGCCGGTAGTGAAGCCAGTACTGGTTCACTGCACCGAGTTCGAGGAACAGTGCCTCGTTAAGCTGCTCGATGACTCTTTTGTCGCCTTTCAATGTCCGCTCTCCTGTGGTCTTCATGTAATTGTTTTAGGCGGGACATAAAATCAAAAACTTCGGCCTCAGTCGAGTGCCGACGTGCATGATATTCTTCCGTCGTTTTGATGATCAGGTCGACGACAGTCGGGAAACAGCCACAGCAACGGCCACGCTTCTGCATGGCATGATAGACTTTCGCTGGGACGATGAGCTGCCAACAGTCTTCATCAAGAAGCTCGTTGATGACATCGCGAATGTCGTTGTCGGTGATGTAATTGCAGCTACAAACCAGCATGATCCATTGCCTGCGTGACGCAACACGTTGTTTTTTCTGTTAAACCAAAACAGGACATTCGATGTCAAGAAAAACAACCACGCACTTTCGACATGTGATATGTTTAGATAGCTTCTAAACTGGACGAAAAGCTTCGTATTTTCATTGCTTTAGCGGAATCTTTAACAGAGCATCGCAGGTTAGCGTCTTTAGACCGAGTGCGTCACCACGCCGTCGATCACGGATTCGTGATGGGAAAGGTGATGCGATCAGGCGAAATATTGCCCGCCATTGGCCGTCAGCGTCGAGCCGGTGATGAAGCCAGCGTCGTCCGACGCCAGAAACAATGCGCATCGGGCGATCTCTTCCGGCTCACCCAATCGACCGACTGGAATATGCGGCAGGATGCGCTCGTTCAAAACGGTTTCGGGGATGGCACGGACCATCTCCGTGCCGATATAGCCTGGGCATATGGCGTTGACAGTGATGTTGCGCGAGGCACCTTCCTGCGCCAGCGCCTTTGTCAGGCCGATATCGCCGGCCTTGGACGCAGAGTAATTCGCCTGACCCGCCTGGCCTTTCTGGCCGTTGATCGACGAGATGGTGATGATGCGACCAAAGCCCCGCTCACGCATGCCGGGCCAGACCGGATGCGTCATATTGAAGACGCCGTTGAGATTGGTATCGACCACCTCACGCCACTGCTGCGGCGTCATCTTGTGGAACATGGCATCACGGGTAATGCCGGCATTGTTGACGAGAATGTCGATCGGTCCGAGCGTTCGCTCCACCTCGGCGACACCGGCCACGCAGGCATCGTAATCGCGCACATCCCATTGATAGGCAGGTATTCCAGTCGTTCGCCGAAAAGCCTCGGCGCGGTCCTCTGTGAAGGCGTAGTTGACCGCGACCTTATAACCGGCTGCATGAAACGCTTTTGCGATCGCAGCGCCGATGCCGCTTGTCCCACCCGTTACCAATGCCACCCGGCTCATCTTCAAGGCCCTCACTTTCAAAGCTTAGCCCTTTAGAGGGGCCAACGTGGCATTTCAATGATTTGGACCGATCACAGACCTTCGAGGCACATGGCAATGCCCATGCCGCCACCGATGCAAAGCGTCACCAAACCCTTGCGGGCCTGACGCCGTCTCATCTCGAAGACAAGCGTGTTCAGCACACGTGCACCGGATGCGCCGATCGGGTGGCCGATCGCAATCGCGCCGCCATTAACGTTGACGATCTCTGGGTCAAGACCGAGATCGCGAACCACGGCGCAGGATTGCGCGGCAAAGGCCTCATTGGCCTCGACCAGATCGAGATCGCCGACCGACCAGCCGGCCTTTGCCAGCGCCTTGCGCGAGGCGGGGATCGGGCCGGTTCCCATGATCTGCGGATCGACACCGGCCGTTGCCCAGGAGGCGATGCGCGCCAGAGGCTTGATATTGCGCCTTGCGGCCTCTTCTTCCGTCATCAGCAACACGGCGGCGGCACCGTCGTTAAGGCCGGATGCGTTGCCAGCCGTGACGCTGCCCTCCTTGTCGAAGGCGGGGCGAAGCTTCGTCAGCGCCTCCAGCGAGGCGCCTGCCCGGATATATTCGTCGGCGGCGATCGTCACATCGCCCTTGCGGCCCTTGATGACGAAGGGCGCGATCTCATCCTCAAAGCGCCCGGCCGCCTGTGCCGCCTCGGCGCGGTTTTGCGAACGCACCGCATATTCGTCCTGCTCCTCACGGGACAACTGCCACTGGCGGGCGATATTCTCTGCGGTGATGCCCATGTGATAGCCGTGGAAGGCATCGATCAAGCCGTCCTTCAACATGGTATCGACCATCTTGAAATCGCCCATCTTCACGCCGCCGCGCAAATGCGCCGCGTGGGGAGCCATCGACATGGATTCCTGCCCGCCCGCGACGATGATGGAGGCATCGCCAAGGGCGATCTGTTGGGCACCGAGTGCAACGGCGCGCAGGCCGGAACCGCAAAGCTGGTTGATGCCGAAGGCGGTTGCTTCCTGCGGAATGCCGGCCTTCATTGCGGCCTGGCGCGCCGGGTTCTGCCCCTCGCCGGCAGTCAGCACTTGTCCCAGGATCGCCTCATCGACGTCGGCAGCAGCAACGCCTGCCCGTTCCAGAACCGCAGTGAGGACGGATGCGCCAAGTTCGTGCGCCGGCGTATTGGCAAAGCTGCCGTTGAACGAGCCGACCGGCGTGCGTGCGGCGCTCGCGATCACAATGGAGGATGAAGGCATGGATGTTTCTCCCGAATTTTGGCGCGAGACTGTCAAAGCTTGGGGCGCAAGTCAATTTGGCCAAAAGGATTTGAAAGAACCCTGCACCGCAGCAGCCGCATGCTGCAAGATTGCTGCGCAAGAAAGTGACTGCTGCATCGCACAAACCATTTGTCAGATGCCTTTGTTTCAGCATACTCTTTTGAATGGGAAGAGCAAAAACACCAAGAAAACAAGAAAGACCGGCATCGCGAGGAGGCGAGGATGGGAAGACATGGCGGCGAGACCATTATCAAGAAATACGCCAACAGGCGGCTTTATAACACCGGGACCAGCACCTATGTGACGCTGGAAGACCTGGCGAAGATGGTCAAGCGCGGCGAAGAATTCAAGGTTCAGGACGCAAAGACATCGGAAGACATTACCCATGCCGTTCTGACGCAGATCATCGTCGAGCAGGAGGCCAAGACCGGCAACACACTTCTGCCAACCGCCTTTCTTCGACAGTTGATCTCCTATTACGGCGATCAGATGCAAATGGTCGTGCCGACCTTTCTCGAGCACTCGATGAAGACCTTCTCCGAGCAGCAGAGCCATATGCAGGAGCATATGAGCAAGGCTTTCGGCGACCCATCGTTGACAAAGAACTTCTCCGCACCTTTCCAGCTGATGGAAGAGCAGATCAAGCGCAATACCGAACTCTTCAAGCAGACAATGCAGATGTTCACGCCCTTTGCCGCCCCTGCATCAACGCCGAAGGAGCAGCGCAAGCCTGACGCCTCCGAGATCGACGAGTTGAAGGCACAACTGCGCAACCTTCAGACCAAGCTCGATCAGCTTTAAACTCAGTCAGCGCTAAAATGTTGAGCGGTTTGCGATAACGACATTCGATAAAAACCAAAGCGTGGGGCGAAGCTGAAAGATCGCGACACGCTTTAGATCGTCTTTGGCACTCTGAGTAGCAGCATAAATCCTGCGCCCAGGAACAGGATCAGCGTTGCCATGCCGATATGGGCGGAGCCAGTTGCATAAGTGGTTGCGGAAAACATCAGCGTTGCCATGAAGCTGGTGGCGCGCCCGGAAAGCGCATAGATACCGAAGTAGCGACCCGCTTCCGAAACGGTAATGTTGCGAGCCAGATAGGAGCGTGACGAGGCCTGCACCGGGCCGAAGGCAAGGCCGATCAGAACACCATAGACCAGATAAGCCTTTTCCGCCCCGCTGCTGAAGAGGCCTTGGGTTTCCTCCGTCGAGAACTGCAGCAGGCCAAACAGCGTCGATGTCCTCTCGGTCGAGACGATGCCAAACGTTGCCAGCAACAGCAGCAGCAGGCTGACGATAATCATCGTGCGTGAGCCGAGCCGCTGATCGAGCCGGCCAGCGGCAAAGCAGCCGCCAATGGCGACGATGTTGAGAATGATGCCGTAAATGCCGATTTCCATCGTCGCCCAGCCGAACATGCCAGCCGCGAAAGCACCACCGAGGATCAGCAGCCCGTTGACGCCATCCTGGTAGAGCATCCGCGCGATCAGAAAACGCGTGATCAGCGGGCGGTGGCGCAACTCCCTCAGCGTCGATGTCAATTCCGAAAGGCCCGAGCGTACCGCAAGCCCTAGTGGCAGCCCCTTCTTGACGTCCGGCGTGAAGAAAAACATCGGCAGGATAAAGATGAAATACCAGATCGCAGCGATCGGTCCGGTGATGCGGGCATCCTCTCCCGTTGCCGGGTCCAGACCGAAAAGCGGTGGCAGGCCGATGATGGTAAGGCCCGTCTGTGGGCTGGCCGCCATGAACAGCACGATGAAGATCAGCACGATCATTCCGCCAAGATAGCCAAGCCCCCAGGCGGTATTGGAAATCCGCCCGACATTTTCAGGTGTCGTCAGACGCGGCATCATGGAATCGTTGAAGACGATGGAGAACTCGGCCGCAATCGAGGCGAAGATCATGAAGAGGGCCGGCCACAGCACCGGTGATCCGGGCGCGGCAAACCACAACATCGCAAGACAGGCGATCTTGATGACGGCAAAAAACGCGATCCAGGGCTTTCGCGACCCGGACTGATCGGCAATCGATCCAAGGATCGGCGAGAAGATCGCAATGACAACGGACGAGATGGTCGCGACATTGCTCCAGAGCGTCTGCGCCGAGACCGGATCATCCGTCAGTCGGGCGACGAAGTAAGGCCCGAAGATGAAGGTAGTGACGACGGTGAAGAAGGGTTGCGCTGCCCAATCGAACAGCATCCAACCCCAGATCCCCTTGGCGTCCGTTTTTGGCGCATCGGCCTTGGGCTCGACCGATTCTGTCA
The DNA here is from genome assembly GCF_052046015.1 of Agrobacterium sp. 22094. Classification (NCBI taxonomy): domain Bacteria; kingdom Pseudomonadati; phylum Pseudomonadota; class Alphaproteobacteria; order Hyphomicrobiales; family Rhizobiaceae; genus Agrobacterium; species Agrobacterium sp. 22094. The sequence goes on from NZ_JBQEPX010000005.1 coordinate 241,968, forward strand.
CACGGAAAGAAGAACTCAATGGATTGCCTTTCCGCATGCAGGCGACCCGGCTTTTGCAGCCGGGTCTTTTTACTGTTGGGCCTTATACGCTTCTGGTCTGGACTATATCCGAAAGCAGACCGGCGGCAACGGTGAGGCGCGCCAGATTCGTCTCGCCACTATCGCTGAGTGCAGCAAGTTCGGAGACGATGCGATTGACGCGCACACGATCGGCTGCATACCAGGCCTGCACCGGGTTCTTCTCTTTCGCGTAATCCGTCAGCGCCGAAACCACGATGCGGCGGCGGGAAGAGGCGATCTGGTCCTGGCTGCGCAGCAGCGCGAGGCTCTCATAGTGATCAGCCGGGCTGACCCGCTGGCTGGCATCCAGAAGCCTTGCGACGCGGAAGGTGGTGGAGACGGCCGCATAGCTTTCCGCCGCACGCGCTAGTGTCGTGCCGGCCTGATCGGCAATGAGCATGATTTCCGGCACATAGACCAGCAGGCGCAACGTCTCCAGTTCCTTGATCAGCGCGTGAGAAACGCTGTCGATCTCGGGAAGACCGATCTCCTCCTGATACTTGGCCGCTGCGGGAGAAAGCGTCTTGATCGCGCTCTTCAAGCGCTCGATCTCATCCTGCATGGCGCCGGTGATGGTACCTGCCGTCTGGAGATAAAGCCGCGTCGCATCGCCGAAGATCTGCATGACCCTGGCATAAAGATCGTTCTGCACCTCGCCGGAAATCTGCCCGTCGAGCGCGTCGATCTCGCTCCAAAGCCGCTTCAGGCCGAAACCATCCTCGACAATCATCGCTGCCTTGACGACGGCTGGAGCAAGCAGGCCGCTCGCGTCGACGAGTTTCTGCACGAAGCCCGGACCGCCACGATTGACCACCTGATTGGCCAGCGCCGTGGCGACGATTTCGCGATGCAGGCGATGGCTTGCAATATCCCCCGCATAGATCTTCTGCATCTTGCTCGGGAAGTAGTCCGTCAGCAGATGCTGCAGATAGGGCTCGTCGGGCAGGGTACTGGCCACCAGCGTGTCGAACAGCGTCAGCTTCGCATAGGACAGCAGAACGCCGATTTCAGGCCGGGTCAACGCCTTGCCGGCGGCATAGCGTTCGTTGAATTCCGCATCGTTCGGCAGCGTCTCCACCTTGCGGTTCAACTGACCGGAGGATTCCAGTGCTGCCATCAGACGGCCCAACTCTTCGCGGTTGCCGGTCCCCTTGCGCTCGACAAGCGAAATGGCCAAAGACTGGAGGTAGTTGTTGCGCAGCACCAGTTGCGCCACTTCCGATGTCATGGAGGCCAGCAACTGGTTGCGCTTCGGCAATGTCAGGCGACCGTCATTGACGGCGGATGCGAGTGCAATCTTGATATTGACCTCGACGTCCGAGGAATTGACGCCGGCGGAATTGTCGATGGCATCCGAGTTGCAGCGCCCGCCGGACAGCGCATAGGCGATACGGCCCTTCTGGGTGATGCCGAGATTGGCCCCCTCGCCGATCACTTTGGCGCGCACTTCCGTGGCGTTGATGCGGATCGGATCGTTGGCGCGATCCCCCACCTCGGCATTGGTTTCCACCGCAGCCTTCACATAGGTACCGATACCGCCAAACCACAGGAGATCGGCGGGGGCTTTGAGGATCGCCGTCATGATCTCGAAGGGCGTTGCCACCGTCTTGTCGATGCCGATTGCGGCAGCGGCTTCCGCCGTCAGGGTCACGGATTTCTCCGCACGCGAGATGATCATCGCGCCCTTGGCGAGTGTCGAGCGGTCGTAATCCTGCCAGCTGGAACGCGGCAGTTCGAAGAGACGCTTTCTCTCAGCGAAAGACACGGCGGTGTCCGGCGTCGGATCGATGAAGATATCGCGGTGATCGAAGGCTGCGATCAGTTCGATCTTTTCCGACAGCAGCATGCCATTGCCGAAGACGTCGCCTGACATATCGCCCACACCGACGACCTTGAAGGGCGTCGTCTGGATATCGGTATCCATTTCCCGGAAGTGGCGCTTGACCGTTTCCCAGGCGCCTCGGGCGGTGATGCCCATCTTCTTGTGGTCGTAACCGGCAGAGCCACCAGAGGCAAAAGCGTCGTCGAGCCAGAAGCCCGCTTCGCGCGCAAGTCCGTTGGCGGTATCGGAGAAGGTTGCCGTTCCCTTGTCGGCCGCCACGACGAAGTAAGGGTCGTCGCCATCAAGTCGCACCGTATCGGCAGGCGCGACAATATCATCGCCAACGATATTGTCGGTGATGGAGAGCAGCGTGCGGATATAGGTCTTGTAAGCCTCCTTACCGGCATTGAAGATCTCGTCGCGGTTGCCACCGACGGGCAGCATCTTCGGATAGAAGCCGCCCTTGGCGCCGACCGGCACGATGACGGCATTCTTCACCTGCTGAGCTTTGACGAGGCCAAGCACTTCGGTGCGATAATCCTGGCCGCGATCCGACCAGCGAAGCCCGCCGCGCGCCACCTTACCGAAGCGCAGATGGACGCCTTCCACTTCCGTGCCGTAAACGAAGATTTCGCGGAAGGGACGCGGATCGGGAAGGCCATCGAGAAGCTTCGGATCGAATTTGAAGGCCAGCATCGCCTTCGGCGAACCGTCCTCGTTGCGCTGGAAATAGTTGGTGCGCAGCGTGGAATCGACGGCGTTGACGTAACGGCGAAGTGTGCGGTCCTCGTCCAGATTGGGTACGCCGGAAAGATCGGCCTCGATCGCCTTGTGCAGATCTGAAAGCTTGCGCAGGCGCGGTTTCTCGCCAAGCTTCGGATCGAAGCCATGGGCGAAAAGATCGAAAATTCTGCGTGCGATCACCGGGTATTTGAACAGTGTTTCGGAAATATGCTCCTGCGAGTAGACAATGCCCGTCTGGCGCAGATAGCGCGCATAGGCGCGAAGCACGGACACCTCGCGCACCGTCAGTCCGGCGGCAACGATCAGTCGGTTGAAATTGTCATTGTCGACGGTGCCATTGAAAGCGGCAAGAAACGCCTCTTCAAGCCTTGGCCCAATGACGGCAAGATCGAGCGTGACGCCTGGCTGGACCCGAAGCTCCATGTCGTGAAGGACGATGAAATCGGTGTTTTCACCGGAGACGACACCAATGTCGAACGTCCGTTCGCTGATGACGCTGAAGCCGAGATTTTCCAGAAGCGGCACGCGGCGCGACAGCGGCAGATGGCCGTCGCGGTGGAAGATTTTCAGCGAGAGAATATTCTCCGCCTGCTCAGCTGTCCGGTAGAATTCAATGCGGACTGCCTCGCCCTTGGCGGTTGCGACGATATCGGGCATGTCGCCGATCGCCTCTTCCGGCGTGAAGGCTTCCTGATAAGCCTGATCGACATCGAGAAGCGGAGCGCCAGGCTCTGAAAGCGCGGTGAGATGATCGATCCAGCGCGCAGCGATATCGCTGACGGCATCTTCCAGCCGGTCCTGCGCGATGCGCGGCGTCTTGCCGTTGCTGCGCCCGACGATGAAGTGGACGCGTGCAAGAGCGCCTTCCGGGAAGGCGGGGTAATAGGCCGAGATGTGGCCATCATAGACGCGGGCGAGATAGTCGCCGATCTTCTCGCGCACATAGGAATTATACTCCTCGCGCGGTACATAGATGATGACGGAGACGAATCGGTCGAAACGATCGATACGGGCAAGCACCCTCACCCGAGGGCGGTCGGCAAGCTCCATGATCTGCTCGGTGTAGCGCACCAGGAGATCGGTCTCGATCTGGAAGAGGTCGTCGCGCGGATAGGCTTCGAGGGTATTGTGCAGAATGCGTCCCGAGTGGCTGTTGGGGTCAAAGCCGAAATGCTCTTCGACCTCCAAGGCCTTGGCGCGCAGAAGCGGGATTTCATGGACCGAGCGGGTATAGGCCGTGGCGGTGAAGAGACCGACGATGCGCAACTCGCCGACGACATTGCCATCGGCATCGAAGCGCTTGATGCCGATATAATCCATATAGGCGCGGCGATGGACAAGCGACTTGACGTTGGCCTTGGTGACGATGAGAAAGTCCGGACCATCCAGAAACGCCAGAATTTCCGGCGTCGTCATCACTGCATCCTTGCCAAGCCTGAGCACCCGCACATCCGGGTCGCTCAAGATGCCCAGACCGACACCATCGCCACGCTCGATCTTGGCGGAGCTTCCCTTGCCGGAATAGCTATAGTCACGCATGCCGAGGAAGGTGAAATTGTCCTTGCGCAGCCATTCGAGAAACTCGGCGGCCTCGGTGCGATCCGCCTTGCGGCGCGACGATCCGCGCTCTTTCAACTCGTTCAGCGCCTCATCGAGCTTGGCAAGCATCGGCTTCCAGTCGCTATAGGCGGATTGCACCTGGGCGAGAACGAAGCGAAGCCGCTCCTTCAGCGCCTCGGCCGCTTGCGGCGCGACAGGGGCGATGTGCAACTGGATAAGGCTGATATTGTCTTGCGGCGCGTCTGTTTCCGGATCGGCCAGCCTGTAGCCGCCGGTCGCCTTGGCATCCGCTACCATGATGGGGTGAACAGCAAGATAAAGGCTGCGATAGCTGCTGGTCACCTCACCCATGACGGAGTCATAAAGGAAGGGCATGTTGCGCCCGACGATCGTCAGGACGGAGACCGGCACGTTACGCGGCGCGACCCCATCAACCTGGGCGATGCCGATATAGGGGCGATCAGCTTTCCAATGGGAAAGTTCGCTCAAAGCATGGCTTGCAGCCAGCGCCAACATTTCAGGCGAATAGTGCTCCACGTCGTCCGTGCTGGCACGACTAAAAAGTGTATTGGGATCGAGGAATGGCTTGCCGGTGGCCTCTGCCAGCTTTTTGGCTTTTTCGAGCTGTTTGTCGCGTTTTGGGTTGTTCCGGTAGCCCATTTTGCCTTCTTTCTTCCAAAAATATCCGCGTTTCGGCGATAAAAGGGAGAAAAATCGTGATTTTTCCCAAATTCGAATCGGATATTGGCGCGGAATTATGAATAGTTTAAGTGGCAATCGACAAATTGGCAGGGCGCAAAGAATTTAATCGATTCGGGATGGATCAGCGCTGGTCATCAGGCGTTTACCCGGGTGATTCTGTTAACGCCTCAGTGAAGCAGGTTGTGACTCCGTCGCCACGGTGCAAGCAAATTATTGATTTCCACCTATTTTTGTGGTAGACAGGAAAAACTGATCCACAGCGCGGCACTATCGTGCCCTAAAACACCTCGAAAGCAAGTCATCAATTGCACGCGGTTTCCGTGACATATCCTACTTTTGTGTTGTCGATCCCCGGATTGCAAGATGGTTTCTTTTTGCGTGCTCGGCTGGACCAGTGCGGAGTCACCTGACGGCTTGCCCCCGTCTCATCCGGGCCTGACCGACCCGACCCCGGAAACCCCCGGGTGTATGTAACAGGGAGTTTAAAAAACGAATGACGACCCAGCAGAAGAAATCTCCAGCGCGCCACGGTTTTAAAACCGGAGAAGCGATCGTTTATCCCGCTCACGGTGTCGGTACCATTTCGGCAATCGAAGAACAGGAAGTCGCGGGCATGAAGCTCGAACTTTTCGTCATCGATTTCGAGAAAGACAAGATGCGCCTCAAGGTGCCTGTCGCCAAGGCTGTCAGCATCGGCATGCGCAAGCTGTCCGAAGGGGATTTCGTCGAGCGTGCGCTGAAGGTTGTTCAGGGCAAGGCGCGCGTCAAGCGGACCATGTGGTCGCGTCGCGCGCAGGAATATGACGCGAAGATCAATTCCGGCGATCTGATCGCCATCGCAGAAGTGGTTCGCGATCTCTATCGCGCCGAGAACCAGCCTGAGCAGTCTTACTCCGAGCGTCAGCTTTACGAAGCAGCTCTCGATCGCATGGCTCGCGAAATTGCAGCCGTGAACAAGATGTCCGAAACCGAAGCTGTTCGCCTCGTTGAAGTCAACCTCAACAAGGGCCCCAAGCGCGGCAAGGCCGTCGAAGAAGACGATGCACCGGAAGAAGAAGCCGCATAAGGCTTTTCACCTACAGAATGTCAAAAAACCCGCCCGCCTCGTGGCGGGTTTTTTGTTTCTTTCGCAAAGATGGCCATTCTGTGTTGAGGGCCTCTCGACACATCATTCTTCACGCAAGTCCTTATACAACCTGGATAATCTGTCCCGGACGAAGATGGGGCAGAAGACGGCGCATGTCTCTGGGGTGCAGCGCAACGCAGCCGGCGGTCGGCTCGTAGCCCGGGCGGATCATGTGCATGAAGATGGCCGAGCCGCGATTGCGCTGCCTGGATCTGACATTCCAGTCGAGCACCAGACAGACATTATACAGCCCGTCTTCCCGGCAGATGTCTTCGTGACTTGGCTTGAATGGTGCTCTGACCAGCCGATTGTAGTTCGGGTCGCTTGGCGCATCGCACCACAACATCGACTTCACTGCGCGGCGCAACGTCAGAGGCGTCTGGACGGCGCGTATGCGTTCACCACGGATGAAGCCATACAGCAGCGGCATCTGAGCGATCGGCGTTTTGCCGTCACCTTCTCTCTTGAAAACAGAGCGTCCATTGCGACCAATCGCAGCCTGAAACGTTAAATGACCAAGCTGAACGATCGCTCGACTTGGGTTCAATGGTGACGGGCGGACGAGAAGCTTGGGTGGTAACGTTCGGAATTCAATCTTTCTGGTCATCACTCTTTTTCACGAGATTTTGCTTTGAAGATGCTTCGCCCGAACGTCATAGCACGCCGTTATTGCTGCACAAGGGTTGACGCGAAGCGCGCAAACCGCTGAATTGGTTTGAAAATTAAAAGAGAAAGGCGAAGGTACTCTATGACGGCCCGTACATTGCTTCTAGTTGATGACGACGACGATCTGCGCGACACCCTTGCCGAACAACTTTCTCCCTATGAAGAGTTCTCGCTTCTGACGGGTGCGAACGCCAATGCTGCTATCCAGACGGTCAAATCCACTCAGGTCGATCTCTTGATCATGGATGTGGGTTTGCCGGACATGGACGGGCGCGAAGCGGTGAAGCTGATGCGCAAGAACGGCTTCAAGTCTCCCATCATCATGCTGACCGGTCACGACACGGATTCCGACACGATCCTTGGTCTTGAGGCCGGCGCGAACGACTATGTGACGAAACCCTTTCGCTTCGCAGTGCTGCTTGCCCGCGTCCGCGCGCAGTTGCGCCAATATGAGCAGAGCGAAGACGCGGTCTTCACCGTCGGTCCCTACCAGTTCAAGCCGAGCCAGAAGCTGTTGACGACAGAAGACGGAAAGAAGATCCGTCTGACGGAAAAGGAAGCGGCCATCATTCGCTACCTTTACCGCGCCGGCAGCGCCGTCGTCACACGTGACGTTCTGCTGGAGGAGGTCTGGGGCTACAATTCCGGCGTCACCACCCATACGCTGGAAACCCACGTCTATCGCCTTCGCCAGAAGATCGAGCGCGATCCCTCCAACGCCGAAATTCTCGTGACCGAAAACGGCGGCTACAAGATCGTCCCATAAGGGCGCTGTTTGCTGCGTCCTATTGGACGCGAGGCGCTTAAAGGGCAATTTTCTTGATCCGCTCTTGTCTTGGAGTCCGCATTGGTCGAAAACGGCTTGAACCGCGCTTCCTCAAATATGAGCGGCGCGGTATCCGACTTGCATTTCCCAGGTGGATCAGCCCATGGCGTTGAACGACGATATCAAGCTTTTCGCGCAGGTGCCGCTGTTCCAGGGCTTCAGCGAAGACCAGCTGCGCCTGATCGCCTTCGGTGCCGAGCGGCGCCGCATTGCCGCAGGGCACATGCTGTTTCGCCAGTACTCTCCCGCCGAGTGCGCCTTCGTCATCTGCAATGGACGCTTCGATCTCTGGACCGAAGAGCGTGACAGCAAAAGAGAGGTCAAGGCCACCGTCGGTGGCGGCTGTCTTCTCTCGGAACTGGCGCTCTTCACGCTCTGCGAACGCAAGTTCACCGCGGTCGCGCGCGAGGATTCCGAAGTCATCCGCATCACGCGCATCCTCTTCCATCGCATGATCGAGGAATTCCCGGATGTTGCCGCGGTCGTGTCCGAGCGCATCCGTGGCAACATCGCCGCACTTGCCACAAGTGCGGCTGCGATGCAGAACCGGTTTCTGTAACCGCTTTGCTATCAAAGCGTGTCGCGATCTTTCAGATTCGCTCCCTACGCTTTAAGTCCTTGTTTTGTCGCATGTCGTTATCGCAAAACCGCTCCACACTTTTGCGCGACATGCTTAGAACTTGAAGTGGGCCGTCACCGGAACGTGGTCGGACGGCCTGTTCCAACCGCGCGCTTCCTTAAGGATTTCGATCCGATCGAGCGAGGGACCGAGATCCTGCGATGACCAGATATGGTCCAGACGGCGGCCGCGATTGGCAGCTTCCCAATCCTTGGCGCGGTAGCTCCACCAAGTGTAGATCTTTTCCGTTTCCGGCACGTTGAGCCGCATCAGGTCGAGCCAGTTGCCGCGCTTCATCACCTCCAGCAGACCTTCTGTCTCGACAGGCGTATGGCTGACGATCTTCAGCAGTTGCTTGTGCGACCAGACGTCGTTTTCGAGCGGCGCTATGTTGAGGTCGCCAACGAGGATCGACGATGTTCCAGGTGTGGCGTCGGCGCTGAGCACCTTCATCTCCTCGACGAAATCGAGCTTGTGGCCGAATTTCGGATTGATCGACCGGTCCGGCTCGTCGCCACCTGCCGGAACATAGAAGTTATGAAGGCGGATGCGGCGACTGCCAACCTGCACCAGAGCGGAGATATGGCGGGCGTCCCCGACCTTGCAGTAATCCTGACGGTGATCTTCCGTCAGCGGCAGCTTCGAGGCGATGGCAACGCCGTGATAGCCCTTCTGTCCATGAATGATGATGTGCTCATAGCCGAGCGCCCGCAGGGGCTTCAGAGGAAACTCGCCATTCGGGCACTTGGTCTCCTGCAGGCACAGAACGTCTGGCTTGTAACGCACCAGAAACTGCTCGACGATCGGCATGCGCAGCCGCACCGAGTTGATGTTCCAGGTGGTTATCGAGAAAGTCATGCCTCACGCTCCGTCTTATGCAGCTAAAGCGCCGTGCGTCCTATTGGACGCACAAACGACGCTTTACCCTGAACTATGCATCGGGCCGATGCGGTAGAGGCAGGCTTATAACAAGAGGGCAGAAAACTGGAAACGCTTTCTGCTGTCTGGAGGTTAACCGCGCTTGCGGACCTCTTCGTAGTTGATGTTGAAGACCTTGTCGTCGAGGTTCACACCCGTCTGGACGTTGAAGATCATCACGGTCGTGTCCTTGTTCTGCGCATCCGTCGTCGTCCACTGGCGAAGATCGAAGGTTTTTGGATCGAACATGAGGGTGATCGTCGAGTCGCCGAAGATGCTCTTGTCACCGAGAACGATGGTGATCAGATCGGACTCTTCCTTGACGCTGCGAACCTTCTGATTGCTGAGGTCGATCTTATCGGCAAGAAGCAGGCTGAGCGGTGTCTTGGACAGCGGATAGATGTCCCAGGTCTTCAGCTTCATGTTGCCGATGACGACGTTGCGGCCATCCGCGATCACGCGCATGGGGGATGGGTCTTCGTAGTTGAAGCGAAGCTTGCCAGGACGCGAAATATAGAACTTGCCGCCTGTCTGTTCACCGCGCGGACCGAACTGAACGAACTCGCCCATCATCGTCTTGACCGACGAGAAGTGGTTGGCGATCTTCTGCGCCGTCACGCCGTCTCCTGCGCCCTGTGCTAAAGCTGCAATGGGCGAGAGCGCTACAGATGCGGCCGCTGCCGAAAACAGCGTCATCACGCCTCGCCGCGTCATGCTGCTCTCAAGGCCGGGATGCTGAGCGGAAACGACCGAGCGGGTATTCTTCATTCTGTTCTCCTTCATCGCATCCCATGTGCCGAAAAAACACGGCGGCTTCATGACATGGAGCGACGGCTATAACGCTGAAAGCACACGCCTGGTTGCGGCTATCGAACCTGCACGCAAGCAACTGGTATCAAAGACCAACTGGCGGTCGAGCGTTAGACGATTGTGGCTTAATCATTCTCCGTCGGCACGAGAATTTCGCGCTTTCCGGCGTGGTTTGCAGGGCCGATAATGCCCTCTTGTTCCATTCGTTCGATCAGCGATGCAGCGCGGTTATAACCGATGCCGAGCCTGCGCTGGACGTAGGAGGTCGAGGCCTTGCCATCGCGCAGAACGACGGCGACGGCCTGGTCATAAGGGTCGTCGGACTCTGCCATGTTGCCGGTGCCGGCAGGGCCGCCACCATCCTCGTCCTCATCCTCTTCGGTGACCGCTTCGAGATAATCGGGCGAGCCTTGGGTCTTGAGGTAGGAGACGATCTCTTCCACTTCATTATCCGAAACGAAGGGACCGTGGACGCGCTGGATGCGCCCGCCACCTGCCATATAGAGCATGTCGCCCATGCCGAGCAGCTGCTCCGCACCCTGTTCACCAAGGATGGTACGGCTGTCGATCTTGGAGGTAACCTGGAAGGAAATGCGCGTCGGGAAGTTCGCCTTGATCGTGCCGGTGATGACGTCGACGGACGGGCGCTGGGTGGCCATGATGACATGAATGCCGGCGGCACGTGCCATCTGCGCCAGACGCTGCACCGCGCCTTCGATATCCTTGCCGGCGACCATCATCAGGTCGGCCATTTCGTCGATGATGACGACGATATAGGGCAGCGGCTTCAGATCGAATTCTTCCGTCTCATACATGGCTTCGCCGGTCTGGCGGTCAAAGCCGGTCTGTACGGTTCTCGTCAGGACTTCGCCCTTGTCCAGCGCCTGCTGAACGCGGGTGTTGAAGCCATCGATGTTACGAACACCGATCTTCGACATCTTCTTGTAGCGCTCTTCCATCTCCCGCACGGTCCATTTCAGCGCGACGACAGCCTTCTTGGGATCGGTGACGACAGGCGAGAGCAGATGCGGAATGCCGTCATAGATCGACAGTTCGAGCATCTTCGGGTCGATCATGATCAGGCGGCACTGTTCTGGCGTCATGCGATAGACGAGCGACAGGATCATGGTGTTGATCGCGACCGACTTACCCGAGCCGGTGGTACCGGCCACGAGAAGATGCGGCATCTTGGCAAGATCGGCGATCACGGCTTCACCACCGATCGTCTTGCCGAGTGCCATCGGCAGCTTAGCCTTGCTGCTTTCAAAATCGCGAGATCCGACAAGTTCGCGCAGGAACACCGTTTCGCGCGTGCGGTTGGGAAGCTCGATACCGATGGCATTGCGGCCAGGAACGACGGCGACGCGCGCGGCAATCGCGCTCATCGAGCGGGCGATATCGTCCGCCAGACCGATAACGCGCGACGACTTGATGCCGGGCGCCGGTTCAAGCTCATAGAGCGTGACGACAGGGCCAGGACGCACATGGATGATCTCGCCCTTGACGCCGAAGTCTTCCAGCACGCCTTCAAGCCGCCGGGCATTCTGCTCCAGAACGTCCGCGTTCAGAGTATTGTCCTTGACGACATTCTTGGGCTCGGCCAGCAGATGGATCGATGGAACCTGGAAACCATCTGGCGAAATGAACGAGGTTTGCGCTTCGCGTGCAACCCGCTCGCTCGGCTTCGGCCGCGACGGTGGTGCGGTAATACGCGTCGGGCTTCCCGGTGCCGGGCGCGGAGCAAAGGGCGCATCACCGGAGAGAACACCATCGGGCAGGCTCTCTTCGTCATCGAATGGCGGCTCGTTGAGATCGTCGTTGACGGAAGGTGCCTGCCTGCGTGCACGCGCTTCTGCCCGTTCCTCGAAGGAAGGCTCTGCCCTTTCCAGACGGTTGATCGCAGTCTTTAGTCGTGACGGCTCGTTCAACGTGCCGAATTCGTAATCGTTGAAGTCGTAGGGCTGCTCGAACTCATTGGCGAGCGACTTGGGCTTCAAACCGAAGATGCGCCGAAGCCGGGCCTGGGTCGTGTACCAGTAATGGGTGAGCGCACCGAAAGCGAGGAAGTTGGCGAAGAAACCCTCGCCGTCATCCTCATCATCCTCTTCGATTTCCTGAACCTTGCGGGCCTTGCTGTTGACGGCAACCTGTGGCGCGAAGGGCTCCTCCGCATCCTGGTCGAATGCGCCGAGAAGACCTGAAGCGACCAGCATCAGCCAAGCCGCAGGCACAGCCAGGATTGCGCCCAGAACGGTCGCAGCAGTTCCAGTCGGATAGGCGCCGAGGAAGAGCGCGGGAAAGCGCAGGATCATGTCGCCGATCACGCCGCCAATGCCGTTGGGCAGCGGCCAGGTCTGCGGTGCCGGGAAACATCCAAGCGAGGCAGAGGCAATGAAGGCGCCACCAATCCAGGCCATCAGGCGGGTCGGCATGCGGGTGAGTTTGCGGCCGGAAATCAAGACGAAGGCCCAGGACAGGATGGGCAACATGGCAATCAGCGACGACAGCCCGAGAAACTGCATCATGATATCGGCGAAGATCGCGCCGCTATGTCCGAGCAGATTGGTGGGCTCGTTGGAGGTCGCGTAGGAGAGACTTGGATCGGCCACGTTCCAGGTCGCAAGTGCGGTCACGCCCAGCGCCAAGGCTGCCAGAACGGCAAAACCACACAGCGCCATGATCTGTCGCACGACGAATGCCGTCAGCACGAAGCGATTGTCGCGGCCCTCGAATGTCGGAGAATTCACTCTGCCCATATGTTGAACCTGTCGTCCTTAGTTTTTCCGGAGCTTCGTGACCGAAGCAGGGATGACAGGGCAAAATAGCGACATGGTGGTTAATGTGGCATTAACCACGGAAAAACTCGTTTACCAAGCCTGACCCACCGGAAACAAAGAAGCCCGGCGAGACGATCGCCGGGCTTCGATGATGAGGTGCGGGTGCGTAAACGGCACCGACCGATCTTTAGTTGTGGTAGGCGGCTTCGCCGTGAGATGCGAGGTCGAGACCTTCGCGTTCGGCTTCGACCGGCACACGCAGACCGACGATGATGTCGACGATCTTGTAGAGGATCGCAGAGCCGATACCCGTCCACAGGATGGTGATGACGACGGCCTGAATCTGAACCATCAACTGACCACCCATCGTCTGCTCGCCGGCATAGCCGACGCCGCCAAGCGAGGCGCTTGCGAAGATGCCGGTCGCCAGAGCGCCGAACATGCCGCCAATGCCGTGAACGCCGAAGACGTCCGCGGTGTCGTCGTAACCGAACTTGTTCTTCACCACGGAGACGAAGAAGTAGCAGAGCGGCGAAACGATCACGCCCATGACGATCGCGCCCATCGGGCCGACGATACCAGCAGCAGGCGTGATGGCAACGAGACCAGCGATCATGCCGGAAGCTGCACCCAGCATGGAAGCCTTGCCGCGTGTGAAGCTTTCAACCACGCACCAGGAGAGGATAGCGGCAGCGGTGGCGATGAAGGTGTTGACGGTTGCAAGCATTGCACCACCGGAGGCTTCCAGGTTGGAACCGGCGTTGAAGCCGAACCAGCCGACCCACAGCATGGCAGCGCCAACATAGGTCAGCGTCATGGAGTGCGGAGCCATCATGTCCTTGCCGTAGCCCGTACGCTTGCCGACCATGATCGCACCAATGAGACCGGCAACACCGGCATTGATATGAACGACCGTGCCGCCAGCGAAGTCAAGGGCGCCGAGACCGAAGAGGTAACCCTTGGCATCCCAGACCATGTGGGCAATCGGGAAGTAGACGAAGGTAACCCAAAGCAGGCAGAAGAGAACCGAAGCCGAGAACTTGATGCGTTCCGCGAAGGCGCCGATGATCAGTGCCGGCGTGATGGCCGCGAAGGTCATCTGGAACATCACGAAGATGTATTCCGGAATGACGACGCCCTGCGAGAAGGTCGCAGCGGTCGTGTCCTTGGTCACACCCGCGAGGAAGAGCTTGGCGAAACCGCCGAAGAACGGGCTTTCAGAACCACCGAAGGCGAAGGAGTAACCGTAGACAACCCAGGCAATCATGACGGTGGCGGCAATGACCGTGCACTGCATCAGAACCGACAGCATGTTCTTGGCGCGAACGAGACCGCCGTAGAACAGGCCAAGACCCGGAACGGCCATGAAGAGGACCAGGATGGTAGACAGGAACATGAAGGCAGTGTCGCCCTTGTCCGGAACGGCGGCAACGGCGGCTGCTGCTGCGGGGGCAGCAGCGTCCTGAGCAAAGGATATGACCGGCGCCAGAAGGGCTGCCGCACCGGCGCCCAAGGCGCTGAGTGTGGAAATTTTCTTGAAGTTCATAATCTGAGGACTCCCCTGTCAGCCGAGCTTAAAGCGCTTCTGTGTTCGTTTCGCCGGTGCGGATGCGCACTGCCTGTTCAATCGAGTAGACGAAAATCTTGCCGTCGCCGATCTGCCCCGTCTTGGCAGCGGATGCGATTGCATCGACTGCCTTTTCCACCACGTCGGACGCCACCGCGATCTCGATCTTCAGCTTCGGAAGAAAGCTGACCGCATATTCGGTACCGCGATAAATCTCGGTATGTCCCTTCTGACGTCCGTAACCCTTCACTTCGGTTACGGTCAGGCCCTGAATGCCGAGCGCGGTGAGAGCCTCGCGCACCTCATCCAGCTTGAACGGCTTGATAATGGCCATCACAATTTTCATCTGGTTTCCCATCCTTTGTTTGTGCTCGGCATGGAGCCGACTCTCCTTGCCGCTGGCAGATCAGTAACAGCGACTGACACTCTATATTCAAAGGGCGTGCCAGTTTTGGCAGGCAGGGAATAAGTTATTGAAAAGTAACGACTATAAAAGATAAGGCGGCAAAACGGGCAATTGTTCGCGCTTTAGGCGAACAATTTATGGGCGATTTTTAAAAAATGATCGTTTTTTAGTCATTTGCCCGTTTGCGAATCAGGCCCTCTTGCGCCATCGAGGCGATAAGCACGCCATCGCGGGTAAACAGGTTGCCTCTGGTCAATCCGCGGGCACCGGATGCACTGGGGCTGTCCTGCGTGTAGAGCAGCCAGTCTTCCAACTTGCACGGGCGATGAAACCACATGGCGTGATCGAGACTCGCCACCTGGATGGTCGGATCGAAGATGGTCGTTCCGTGGGCATAGAGTGATGTATCGAGCAGCGTCATGTCGGAAAGATAGGCGAGAACCGCTGCCTGATAGTGCCTGTCATCCGGCACGGCACCGACGGCGCGCACCCAGATATCCTGCTTCGGCTCCAGCTTTTCACGCGAGATATAATGCGTGAGCGAGACAGGGCGGATTTCGATTGGCCGCTTGTTCTCCCAGTACTTGCGGATCGCGGGTGGCGCATTGGCAAGAAATGCCTCCTGCAACTGCGCCTCGCTCATCAGGCTTTCAGGCTGCGGCACGTTCGGGATCGGGCTCTGGTGATCGAAGCCGCCCTCCTCGATCTGGAACGATGCCGACATGGCAAAGATCGCATGACCGTGCTGGATGGCAACGATGCGCCGTGTGGCGAAGCTTGCACCGTCACGAATGCGATCGACCTGGTAGATGATCGGCACGAGGGGATCGCCCGGCCGCATGAAATAGGCGTGGAGCGAATGGATAAAACGGTCCGCATCCACCGTTCGCTGTGCCGCCATCAGTGCCTGCGCAATGACCTGACCACCGAAGACGCGCTGCCATCCAACCTGTGGGCTGGTGCCGCGGAAGAGATTTTCTTCAAGCTTTTCAAGATCAAGCGTGGCGAGAAGATTTTCCATCGGACTTGATGACTGAGAAGGATGCGACATTTCGGCATGCTCCGGCTGTATGAAGACGTGATGGGATGGTCTATAATGGCAGAAGAATATGCACAAGAACGCAAGGCGCAGGAGAAGACGCAATGCTTGATGTCGTGATTGCCGGGGGCGGATATGTGGGCTTAAGCGTTGCCGTCGCCATCAAGCAGGCAGCGCCGCATCTTGGTGTGCAGGTCATCGAAGCCGCACCGGAAGACGTCTGGAAGAAGGACGTCCGCGCCTCCGCGATCATCGCCGCCGCTAGCCGCATGCTGGATGTCTTCGGCATCTGGCAGGAGTTGGAGCCGGAAGCCCAGCCGATCAACAGGATGATCGTGACGGATTCGCGCACGGCCGATCCTGTTCGCCCGGTCTTCCTCACCTTCGACGGCGACGTGGCGGAAGGCCAGCCCTTTGCGCATATGGTCCCGAATGTCGCGATGGTCGGCGCTTTGCGGGGAGTGTGCGAGCGGCTCGGTATCGAAATCCGCCATGGGCTCAGCGTCACCGGTTTTTCCGCCGGTCCGCAAAGCAACCAGATTTCGCTCTCCGACGGCTCCTCGCTGGAAACGCGTCTGCTGGTCGCCTGCGACGGTGTGAAATCGGCGCTGCGCGACATGGCCGGCATCAAGACTGTTCATTGGGCTTACGATCAGTCGGGCATCGTCACGACTGTGGAGCATGAGCGCCCGCATAATGGCTGCGCGGAAGAACACTTTTTGCCCTCCGGTCCCTTTGCCATCTTGCCACTCAAGGGCAACCGCTCGTCGCTGGTGTGGACGGAGCGCACGGCAGATGCCGATAGCCTCGTCGCGTCCGACGATCTCATCTTCGAAGAAGAGCTCGAGCGTCGCTTCGGTCACAAGCTTGGGCCCATTCGCCCCGTCGGTCCGCGCCGCGCCTTCCCGCTTGGCCTCACGCTTGCCCGCGCTTTCGTCGCGCCACGCATCGCGCTTGCCGGTGACGCCGCGCACGGCATTCACCCCATCTCTGGACAGGGCCTCAATCTCGGCTTCAAGGATGTGGCGGCACTGGCCGAGACCGTCGTCGAGGCCGATCGCATCGGGCTCGATATCGGCTCACTCAACGTGCTGGAGCGCTACCAGTCCTGGCGCCGCTTCGATACGGTGCGCATGGGTGTGACCACCGATGTTTTGAACCGTCTGTTCTCCAATGATGTCGGACCAATCCGCGTTGCCCGCGATTTTGGACTGGGCCTGGTTGATCGTATCCCCGCATTGAAATCCTACTTCATCGGCCAGGCCGCCGGAACGGCGGACCGCAATGGACCAAGATTGCTGGCGGGACAACCTCTGTAGCCGGCATCGTCCTTTAGCATCATCTGATTCAGCATCTGGTGGCTTTCGGTGAAGCGGAAGCCACATCTTGCCGTGAACAAAGGCTGAATCTGGCGGAGTCAGCGATTCGTCTCTGATTCGTTCTCAACCTGTTCCGAATCTTGCGCCTTTGGCGTTTCTCAGCAAAAAAGCGGTTTTGGCGTGTCAAATTAGCTGTCAATTCAAGGGCGACGCCGATGATAACCGCTTTCGTCCTTGCGTTTGGCCTTGCTGATTGCCATGTGTGGGAAGACTGAAATGCGGGCGCCCTCACGCCGTGTCCGAAGAGTAGCAGCATCGTCGTTTTCGCGGATAGTACGTTGAATTTTCGCCCCATGATCTTGAGCGGCCGCGGTGTAACGGCCGTTCTTGGACCGACAAATACCGGCAAAACCCATTATGCCATCGAGAGAATGGTGGCGCATGGAAGTGGTGTCATCGGCCTTCCGCTGCGCCTTCTGGCACGCGAGGTCTATACCCGACTGGTGGAAAAGGTCGGCGCCAACAACGTTGCGCTGATCACCGGCGAAGAGAAGATTTCCCCACCACGCGCCAAATATTCCGTCTGCACCGTGGAGGCGATGCCACGCGAAACCAATGCCGCCTTTGTCGCCATCGACGAAGTCCAGCTCGCGGGCGACCTGGAACGCGGCCATATCTTCACCGACCGCATTCTGAATCTGCGCGGCAAGGAAGAAACGCTGCTTCTGGGTGCCGGAACCATGCGGCCGATTCTCGAAAAGCTGCTGCCCGGCATCGTTATGGTCGAGCGCCCTCGCCTCTCGCAACTCTTCTATGCGGGATCGAAGAAGATAACCCGCCTGCCCCAGCGCACGGCGATCGTTGCGTTCTCGGCCGATGAAGTCTACGCAATCGCCGAACTGGTGCGCCGCCAGCGCGGTGGCGCTGCGGTCGTTCTCGGTGCGCTATCGCCCCGCACTCGCAACGCGCAGGTTGGGCTCTACCAGAACGGCGACGTGGAATATCTGGTGGCGACCGATGCCATCGGCATGGGTCTGAACCTCGATGTCGACCACGTCGCATTTGCCCAGGATCGCAAGTTCGACGGCTATCAGTTCCGCAATCTCAACCCGGCTGAAATGGGCCAGATCGCCGGTCGTGCCGGACGGCATCTGCGCGACGGCACCTTTGGCGTGACGGGTCGCGTCGATCCCCTGGACGATGAGTTGGTGGAACGAATCGAATCACACGAGTTCGATCCGGTCAAAGTGCTGCAATGGCGCACGAAGAACTTCGATTTCTCGTCCATCAGAAATCTCCAGGCGAGCCTCGATGCGGCACCCACGGTGCAGGGTCTGTCGCGCGCCTTGCCTGCCATCGATCAGCAGGCACTCGAATATCTCGGGCGCTACCCGGAGATCATCGACGT
Source organism: Agrobacterium sp. 22094 (assembly GCF_052046015.1). Taxonomy (NCBI): domain Bacteria; kingdom Pseudomonadati; phylum Pseudomonadota; class Alphaproteobacteria; order Hyphomicrobiales; family Rhizobiaceae; genus Agrobacterium; species Agrobacterium sp. 22094. The sequence goes on from NZ_JBQEPX010000005.1 coordinate 260,337, forward strand.
CACGACCACTGCGGAGCGCGTCGAAAGATTGTGGGAAGCCTGCGCTTTGCCGGATTATCGCCGCATCGCGCCTGCACAACATGCCGATCTGATCTCGACTCTCTATTTCGATCTCGTCAAACGCGGTACGGTCAACGAGAATTTCATGGCCGAACAGGTACGCCGCGCCGACCGGACGGATGGTGAAATCGACACGCTCTCCGCCAGGATTGCGCAGATCAGAACATGGACGTATGTATCCAACCGCCCAGGATGGCTTGCCGATCCGACACACTGGCAAGAAAAGACACGGGAAATCGAAGATCGATTGTCCGATGCTCTACATGAAAGGTTGACGAAACGCTTTGTTGATCGCAGGACATCTGTGCTCATGAGGCGCCTAAGAGAGAATGCGATGCTTGAAGCTGAAATCAGTGTGAATGGTGATGTCTTCGTAGAAGGACATCATGTCGGTCAATTGGCGGGATTCCGGTTCACCCCGGTTTCGGGAACCGAAGGTCCAGATGCCAAGGCCGTCCAGGCGGCAGCGCAAAAGGCGCTCGCATTGGAGTATGAGGCGCGCGCCGCCCGTCTCCATGCCAGTGGTAATGGCGATCTGGCGATGAGCTCGGACGGTCTCGTCCGCTGGCTCGGTGAGCCCGTGGCGCGTCTGGCAGCCGGCGACAACATCATGAAGCCGCGCGTCATCCTTCTGGCCGACGAGCAGCTGAGCGGCAATGCGCGTGACCACGCGCTCGCCCGCATCGAGCGCTTCGTCAATCACCAGATCGCAACGGTTCTGAAGCCGCTCGACGATATTTCGCGCGCCGAAGATCTGCAGGGTCTCGCCAAGGGTCTGGCTTTCCAGCTGGTTGAAAATCTCGGCATCCTGTTCCGCCGCGATGTCGCCGATGAGGTCAAGACGCTGGATCAGGACGCTCGCGCCTCAATGCGTCGTTACGGCATCCGTTTTGGCGCCTACCACGTCTTCCTGCCAGCACTTCTCAAGCCGGCGCCTGCCGAGCTTGTGACGCTGCTCTGGGCCCTGAAGAATGACGGCCTTGGCAAGCCGGGCTATGGCGATCTCATCCCGGTTCTGGCTGCCGGCCGTACCTCGGTCGTCACCGATCCCGGTTTTGAGCGCATGTTCTACAAGCTTGCCGGCTTCCGTTTCCTTGGCAAGCGCGCTGTGCGCATCGATATTCTCGAGCGTCTGGCCGACCTCATCCGTCCGCTGCTGCAGTGGAAGCCAGGCCAGCAGCCGCGCCCTGAGGGTGCCTATGACGGTCGCCGCTTCACCACCACGACGGCGATGCTGTCGATCCTGGGTGCGACGCTGGACGACATGGAAGAAATCCTCAAGGGTCTCGGCTACCGCGCCGACCAGGTCTCTGCAGAAGAAGCCGCAACCTTCCTCGCCGCCCAGAGCGGTGGTGCTGCGAAGGCAGACGCTACGGAAGCGGCACCCGCTGAAGAGGCTGCAAGTGACGATGCCGACGCTTCCGATGCATCCGAACAGGAAGCTTCTGCCGAAGCTGCGACCGAAACGCCAGCAGAGGTGAGGGCTGAAGAGCCGAAGTCCGAGGAAGCCACGGCTGAGCAAGCAAAGTCTGAAGAGGCAGTGGCGGAAAACGCGGAGCCGAAGCCGGTTCTCCTGTGGCGCCCCGGTGGCCGCAACGACAACCAGCGCAGCGACAACCGCCGTCCGGGCAATCGCAATGCCGGCAACCGTGGTGAAGGCGAGCGTCGCGAAGGCGGCGAAGGTCGTCCCGGCAACCGCCAGAACGCCAATCGCGACGGCAACCGTGAGGGTGATCGCAAGCGCGAAGGCGGACGTCCTGACAACAAGGCACGCGGCAACAACAACCGTGGCGATCGTCCCGATCGTGGCGAGCGCAAGGACCGTCCGGAGCGCAATGATCGCGGCGGCAAGCCGCAGGGTCAGCAGCGTTTCGAGGCCAAGCCGCCGCGCAAGGAAAAGCCGATGGATCCGGATTCGCCTTTCGCCAAGCTCGCTGCTCTCAAGGAGCAGCTGAAGAAGTAAGCCTATGGGTGCTAAGGAACAGCCACTGGAAGCCGGGCGTCAGCGCCTCGACAAGTGGCTGTTCTTCGCCCGTATGGCAAAATCCCGCTCGATAGCCCAGAGCTACATCCAGTCGGGCAATATCAAGGTCAACGGCGCGCCCGTGCGCCAATCCAGCCACATGGTGAAAACCGGTGACAGGCTGGAGATCGCAATCGAGCGAATGGACCGTATTCTCATCGTCAAGGCACCCGGCGAGCGCCGCGGGCCTTACGAAGAGGCAAAACTTCTCTATGACGATCAGACCCCGCTCCGCGAACCCAAGGATCGCATGACCCTGCTTGAGCAGGCGGTGCGCCTGCCAGGCAGCGGCCGCCCGACCAAGAAGGAACGCCGGGCGCTGGACAGGTTCATCTCCGATGCCGAGAACCCAGAGGATTAGAATAAACGACTACGTCGTCGCCTTTTTTCAGCATCCTTTGTCCTTGCCATCTTGTCATAAAGGCATTACCTCACTTGCGAAAATGCCCTGTCTGAATTCCGGGCGAAGGCTTGTGTTTGAAAGCCACCAACCCGGCCTGCATATTCTGGAGTTCTTCATGACGTATGTCGTGACCGACAATTGCATTCGCTGCAAATACACCGACTGTGTCGAAGTCTGCCCCGTGGATTGCTTCTACGAAGGCGAAAACTTCCTCGCCATCAATCCCGACGAATGCATCGATTGCGGCGTGTGCGAGCCGGAATGTCCCGCCGAGGCGATCAAGCCGGATACCGAGCCGGGCCTCGACAAGTGGCTGAAGATCAATGCCGAATACGCTGCCATCTGGCCGAATATTACCGTCAAGCGCGATCCGCTTCCGGAAGCCAAGGAGATGGACGGCGTCGAAGGCAAGCTCGACCTCTATTTCTCCGCCGAGCCCGGCAAGGGCGACTGAACAGCTCGCCGCTTCGAGATTTTAAAAAGCCTCCCGGCATTCGCCGTGGAGGCTTTTTCATGCCTATCCATCGATGGAATGACTCAGCTGCCCCTGCCCGCCTGCAGTGTGGTGGCAAGCAGCGTCAGAAGTGCCACGCTTTCCTCCAGGCTTTGGCGCTGGCGGCTCTGCAGGATGGCCGCCTGCAAGCGGTTCATCTCTCTCGCGATCGCCGCTGGCTGCCATGTCCGCAGCGCGCGCTCAATCACCGGCTTGCGACGAAAATGAATGCCACGGCCCAATGTCTGCATCACTTGGCCGGCCTGCAGCTTCTTCTCATCCATTTCGGCCCGCATCTGGTCGAGCAGCTGAAACTGGCGGAGGCACCCTTGCAGCACCAGGAAGATCGGCGTCTTTGACGAAATGATCTTCTGCGTGGCATGGAAGAAGCCATTGCGGTCGCCCTTCAGGATCGCATCGACGGCGTCGTCGGCAGAAACGGCGCTGGCATCACCGATAATCGCGGCGACATCGTCTTCCTCGATCACATCCCGGCCGCGGCAGTAGAGAGCCAGCTTCTTCACCTCGTTGCGCGAGGCAATACGATCGCCACCGAGCGATTCGATCAGTCGCTGGCGCGCAGCCGGCGTGATTCTCAAGTTCTCATCAGCAAGCTCATGGTCGATCAGCGTGTTCAGCGATCTCGCATCATCCGCATAACAGGGGATGGCAGCAATGGACCTGGACGGCTCGGCGATCTTGCGCAGGCCGGTGCCCTTTTTCAGATCGCCCGCCTCGATGATGAGAAAGCTGGTTTCCGGCGGACTATCAGCCAGCACCTGAAGCGCATCGACCAGCGGCTTCTCATTGGCCGCACCCTTGACCCAGACGAGCTTTTCGCCACCGAAGAGGCCGATGGCATTCACCTCGTCCAGAAGCCGTCCAGGGTCGCCCTGAAGGTCGGTAACGGCAAGTTTCAGCGAAGCGAAGGCATCATTGGGGTCGATACCGGTCTTTGCAGCAATCACCGATGCACGTTCCGAGACCAGCCCGCGATCCGGCCCATAGAGAACGAAAATGCGAAAACGCTCCGCCGGATTGTCGGCGAAGCGCTCGAATTCATGGGACTTGATTTCCGTCATGATCGCAGCTTATCGGCTGAGCGTGGCGGCGATGTCCGTGCGGATGATCTCTGCCAGCTCACGCGCCGCGCGGTTTTCACCATCACGGACCGCACGGATCTTGGCAAATTCCTGCTGCGGCAGGTCGAGCATGGCGGTGACAGTACGCTTGGCCGACCGCAACACCTGTCCATCGGACATGCGCGTCAGCACATATTGGCCGGTCATCGTCACGCGGCCCGGATAAGGACCGTCATAGTTGCTCTTGCCGACCGACAGGCTGGTGTCGTTCGTCACCTCGGTGGAGCTTGCACTGGACGTGACGACCAGCTTGACCTGGTAATCCGTTTTGGTAGGCGCACCCTCGCCACCATAGGCGAGGAAGATAAGGTGGTTGCGGACCTCTTGCGTGATACGGTCGCCAGCGGACGAAAAGCTTACGGAAGCGAGCTTCTCACGCGTCCCGGATTCCACGCTGTAGAGCGGGCGAACCTGGCAGCCTGCAAGCGCACCGGACAAAACGACGACAGACACTGCGGCTGCTATGCGGCCCCATCTGGAATAGGCATCAAACAACAATGTTCACGATCCTTTGTGGAACCACGATGATCTTCTTCGGCTCTGAACCGGCGAGTGCCGCCTTGACGGCATCCAGTTCCAGCACGGCGGCGCGGACGGTATCTTGATCCGCATCGCGGGCGATTGTCAATTCGCCACGCTTCTTGCCGTTGATCTGGATCGGCAGAACAACCTCGTTCTCTTCAACGAGCGCAGGCACAAAAATCGGCCATGCCGCCTGCGCAACCAGACCGGAATTGCCAAGCACCTTCCAGCATTCCTCCGCCAGATGCGGCGTCATCGGAGCAATCATCCGGATGAGGATTTCAACCGCATCGCGCGCCGCAGCCTTTACCTCATTGTCCTTGTTGCCGTTGGCAACCTCAGACAGCGGGCCGGCCAGCGTGTTGACCAGTTCGTAGATACGGGCGATCGCCTTGTTGAAGGCAAGCTTGTCCAGATCGTCCTGAACGGCCTTCAGCGTCTTGTGAGCAGCCTTGGACATCGCCAGGCCCTCGCCCGCCGTCGCCGGTGCCGCATTGACAGCCTTCAGTTCGTCAGCGGCTTCGCCGATGATGCGCCAGACGCGCTGAACAAAACGATGCGCGCCTTCGACACCAGCTTCCGACCAGATCACGTCGCGATCCGGTGGACTATCAGACAGCACGAAGAAGCGCGCGGTATCGGCGCCGTAAGAGGCGATGATATCGTCGGGATCCACCACGTTCTTTTTCGACTTCGACATCTTCTCGATGGAGCCGATGGCAACCTCTTCGCCGCTTTCCAGCATGTAGGCGCGGCGTTTGCCGTCCACTTCCTCTATGCGGATATCGGAGGGCACGATCCACTGGCCATTCTGGCCTTCGCCCAGGCGATAGGTCTCATGCACCACCATGCCCTGGGTGAACAATCCCTTGAAGGGCTCCTTCACGTCCACATGGCCGGTTTCCTTCATCGCGCGGGTGAAGAAGCGCGAATAGAGAAGATGCAGGATCGCATGCTCGATGCCGCCAATATACTGATCGACCGGCAGCCAGCGATTGGCGACCTTTGGATCGGTCGGTTGATCTTCCCAGGGTGCGGTAAAGCGGGTGAAGTACCAGCTGGAATCGACGAAGGTATCCATCGTGTCGGTTTCGCGCCGCGCATCGTGACCGCATTGCGGACAGGCGACATGACGCCAGGTCGGATGACGATCGAGCGGGTTGCCAGGCACATCGAAAGTGACGTCATCGGGCAGCTTGACCGGCAGGTCCTTCTTGGGAACGGGAACGACGCCGCAGACTTCGCAATGGATGACCGGGATCGGGCAGCCCCAATAGCGCTGACGGGAAATGCCCCAGTCACGCAGGCGGAAATTAACCTTGCGCTCGGCCTGCGGGGCATTGCCCAGAACCTGCTGCGACAGCTTCGTTACGACGGCCTCGAAAGCGTCCGTGGTCTTCATGCCGTCCAGGAAGCGGGAATTGATCATCACCCCGTCATCGACATAGGCGGTATCGCCAACCGTGAAGCTCGCCGCATCGCCATCTTCCGGCATGACGACCGGAACGACCGGCAGGCCATATTTGCGGGCAAAGTCCAGGTCGCGCTGGTCGCCCGAAGGGCAACCGAAGATCGCGCCGGTGCCGTAATCCATCAGCACGAAGTTTGCGATGTAGACCGGCAGTTCCCAGGACGGATCCAGCGGATGGACGACCTTGACGCCGGTATCCATGCCGCGCTTTTCAGCCGTTTCCAGCGCAGCCAGAGACGTGCCCTGACGACGGCACTCGTCGCAGAACTCGGCAATCTCGGCATTCTTTTCAGCCAAAGCTCTCGCCAGTGGATGATCGGCGGCAATCGCCAGGAAGGAAGCGCCAAACAGCGTGTCCGGACGCGTCGTGTAAATCGTGATGTCGTCGATACCTTCAGGCGCCGTTGCGGCCACTGTCTGCCAGCGCAGTGACAGGCCTTCCGACTTGCCGATCCAGTTCTTCTGCATCAGCCGGACCTTCTCCGGCCACTGATCCAACTCGTCCAGCGAGTCCAGCAGATCCTGGCTGAAATCAGTGATGCGGAAGAACCATTGCGTCAGCTCGCGCTGCTCGACCAGCGCGCCGGAGCGCCAGCCGCGACCGTCGATCACCTGCTCATTGGCCAGAACCGTATGATCGACCGGGTCCCAGTTGACCTTGGACTGCTTGCGGTAGACCAAGCCCTTCTGCATGAAGTCGATGAACAGCGACTGCTGACGGTGGTAGTAATCCACGTCGCAGGTCGCAAATTCGCGGCTCCAGTCCAGCGACAGTCCCATGGACTTCAACTGGCCACGCATGGTGGCGATGTTCTGGTAGGTCCAGTCCTTCGGGTGAACCTTGTTCTGCATGGCGGCGTTCTCCGCCGGCATGCCGAAGGCATCCCATCCCATGGGATGCAGCACGTTATAGCCGCGCGCGCGCTTGTAGCGGGCAACCACATCGCCCATCGCATAGTTGCGAACATGGCCCATATGAATGCGACCGGATGGGTACGGGAACATCTCAAGGACGTAATATTTCTCACGGCTGTCGCTATTGTCTGTGACGAAGACCTTGTCTTCGTTCCATTGCTGCTGCCAGCGCGGCTCGGCGTCGCGAGGATTATAACGTTCGATGGCCATACTTCTAAAATCCGGGTATCGAGGGGGTAATGCGCGGTGACCTTCACCATGAAACGACCGATGCGTCAAGTTTTGCAGGGCGTTAGGGGGCGCAAACTTGGAATACAGCGCTTAAATGGTGACAATCATGCTTGGCATCAAGCGCCACCCGCTTTAGAGCGCCGTGCGTCCTATTGGACGCACAAAGGACGCTCTATCTTCTTTGATCTACGCATCGTGCTTTCCGAAAATCGATTTCGATTTTCGGGCCGATGCTGTAGGACGAGCAGATCATCGTTTGAGATAGAACAGAGGCCTCCCATGGACATCGAATCCCGTCTTGCCGACATCAAAGAGCGGATTGCCACCACCGCCGAAAAGGCAGGAAGAAAGGCCGCCGATGTCACTCTGGTAGCCGTGTCGAAAACCTTCGATGGTGACGCCATTCAGCCGGTCATCGATTGCGGCCAGCGCGTCTTTGGCGAAAACCGCGTCCAGGAAGCGCAGGGCAAATGGCCGGCACTGAAGGAGAAGACACCAGATATCGAGCTTCATCTGATCGGCCCGCTGCAATCCAATAAGGCAGCCGACGCCGTGGCACTGTTCGACGTGATCGAAAGCGTCGATCGCGAGAAGATCGCTCGCGCGCTTGCAGACGAATGCGGCAAGCAGGGCAAGGCGCTTCGCCTTTATGTGCAGGTCAATACCGGGCTGGAGCCGCAAAAGGCAGGGCTCGATCCGCGTGAGACCGCAGCCTTCGTCAAGCTCTGCCGCGACGAGCTGAAGCTGACCGTTGAAGGCCTGATGTGCATTCCGCCAGCCGACGAAAATCCCGGTCCGCATTTTGCGCTGCTGGCAAAGCTCGCCAGGGAATGCGGCGTGGAGAAGCTCTCCATGGGCATGTCCGGCGATTTCGAGACGGCAATCGAATTCGGCGCCACCAGCGTGCGCGTCGGCTCGGCTCTTTTTGGCGCACGCTGATAAGGCCTTCGTTTCCTGCGATTTGACCTCCTTCTGGGTACCCAGAGGTGGCGCCCGTGAAGCCGAGCAAGCGCGATCACATAGCTGCGCAGATAGACCTGTATCTCCAACAGGTCGCAAGGCCTGCGCAAAAGCGGCAAGAGCCGAACGACCGGCGTTACGATCGCGAGATCGAACGATCAATACGCACCACTAAGCCGCAGGATCTAGATGCTCTTTTAAACGGGCAGGATGATTTGTAACGCGTGGGTTATCGCTGCGACAAGACGTTGATTGCGTGCCGCTTTTGTGGTCAGCGTGACCTACGGTCGAGGGCAGGCGACCTGCGTTTCGCTCAAGGCGAGCCATGTCGGTTGACGACGTGATCGACAGGGATGAGCCAGGATCAGTCGGCGGCAGGAATGGGCGGCGGAGAGCACCCCAAATGCGAGCGGTTTCCTCGCTCACCACCTTTTTCGCGTGAAACGCTGATGCGGCTGTGCGTCACTGGAAAACCTGCAAATCAACTTTGAAAAACCGCCGGACGCTTTAAGCCGCGCCCTACGCAATGAAAAGCCACGGCACTGTTACGCGCCGTGGCTTCTATCGTTTCGTGGCGTCCGGAGCCCGGTTCAGTCGAACGGGATGGCGCGATCTGTACTTTTCACCGGTTTGCCGTCGATCGTGACAGCGATGTCCGAAGAGCCTGCGGTGCGTTTGACCGAGACGTCACGGGCAGTGCCGTCGATCGTCACCTGGACGGAGAAACCATCCCAGGCTTCCGGCAGCGAAGGCGCGATATGCAGCTTGCCGCCGTGCCGGGTGATGCCGAGGATGCCTTCGACCGCCGCACGGTAGAGCAGGCCGGCAGAGCCCGTGTACCAGCTCCAGCCGCCGCGACCGGCATAGGCGTTCTCGCCATAGACATCCGCCGTCACAACATAGGGCTCGACACGGTAGGTCTCGGACGCCTCGCGATTGAGCGCATGGTTGACGGGGCTCAGCATCGAGAAGCACTTCCATGCATCCTCGCTGCGTCCAAGCTTGGCAAGCGCGAGCACCACCCACGTTGCGGCATGGGTGTACTGACCGCCATTTTCACGAACGCCCGGCGGATATCCCTTGATGTAGCCGGGATTGTGCGGCGTGCGGCTGAAAGCCGGGGTGAAGAGGCGGATGATGCCGAGATCCTCGTCCACCAACTTGCTCATCACCGCATTCATGGCCTGCTGCGAACGATCCGCCTCGCCTTCGCCGGAAAGCACGCTCCAGCTCTGTCCGAGCGAATCGATCTGGCACTCCTCGCTGGAGGAAGAACCGAGCGGCGTGCCGTCATCGAAATAACCGCGACGGTAATAGTCACCGTCCCAGCCAGCTGTTTCGAGTGCCGCACGCAACTTGTCGCGATGCGTCTTCCACCGTTCGACGCGGTCGAGATCACGGCGTTCTTCGGCGATGGCAATGAAGTCGCGCAGCGTACCGGCCAGGAACCAGCCCAACCAGACGCTGGTGCCCTTGCCACCAATGCCGATGAGGTTCATGCCGTCGTTCCAGTCACCACCAAGCATCAACGGAAGACCGTTTTCGCCGGTGCGATGGATGGCAAGATCAAGTGCGAGCGCCACATGCTCGTAGAGGCTTCCGTTCTTCTCGCTCGTTTCCGGCTGGAAGAAGGCATCATGCTGGCCCGGCATCAGAGCCGCACCCTTGAGGAATGGAATATCCTCCTCGAGGATCGCCTTGTCGCCGGTGGTGGCGAGGTACTGGTAGGTGGCATAGGCAAGCCACACCACGTCGTCGGAGATCGTGGTGCGAACACCGGCACCGGTCAGCGGCAGCCACCAATGCTGGACGTCACCTTCGACGAACTGACGACCAGCAGCGCGGATGATCTGCGCACGGGCAAGATCCGGCTGGTAGAGCAGGAAGGCAAGCGTATCCTGCAACTGGTCGCGGAAACCGAAGGCACCGCTCGACTGGTAGAAAGCCGTACGCGCCAGGATGCGGCAGGAGAATGCTTGGTAAGGCAGCCAGGTGTTGACGAGGTGGTTGAAGCCGGCATCCGGCGTCGATACCTGCAACTGGCCGGTAAAGCCCTTCCAGAAATCCTTGTTGGCCTGAAGCACCGTGTCGAAATCCGCGCTGCGGATATCCTTCACAAGCGCGCGCGCTTCATCTACCGTATCGGCATCGCCGAGATAGAAGAGCACATGGCGCTCTTCACCGGGCTTCAGATGAACTTCCTGCATCAATGCCGCACAGGGCGCGCCATCGAGTTCCGTGCCGCCGGAAAGAGCAGCACCCGTGACCACCGCTTGCGGGGCATGGATCGTGCCGAAGCGGCCGATGAATTCCCGTTTGCTGGTGGTGAAGCTGGTCGATGACCCATCGAGCGACAGGAACGACGTTCTCTCATTATAGTCGATGCTATATGGATTGGAGGCAAAGAGCGCCCCGGTGTCCTCATCAAGACTGCTGAGAATGAACGGCGCAGACTTCTGGGCATTGTTGCCCAGCACCCATTCGACATAGCCATAGGTCTTCAGGCGGCGGTTCTGCGTACCGACGTTCCGGATGGTCAGGCGCGAGAGCTTCACCGGCTTCTCGCGATCGACCGTCTGCGTCACCTCGATGTCGAGACCATCATCCACGCTGCGGAAGGTGGAGTAGCCGAGGCCGTGACGGGCTTCGAAGACGGCTTCCGAATTGCGACCGATAGCAGCGAATGGCGAATGGATCTTTCCGCTTTCGGCATCGGCGACATAGATCGCCTCACCCGGTCGGTTGGTGACCGGGTCATTCGTCCATGGCGTCAACTGGTAGTCGCGCGAATTGCGGCTCCAGGTAAAGCCGGCGCCTTCTGCCGAGATATGGAAGCCGAACTTCTCGTTGGAGATGACATTGATCCACGGATGCGGGGTCGCCTGGCCACGATTGAGCCGGACGACATATTCGCGGCCATCCTTGGTGAAGCCACCAAAACCATTCCAGAAATCGAGATCGTTGGTGTCCTCGACGGGATCGGCAACCGGATAGGCCGGCGCAGGCACGCGAGCAAGAGCCGTATTTGCGCTATCCGGTCCACGATTGGCGGCAAACAGCGACACGGCGCGATTGACCTGGTCGACGATCTTACCGTTGCGGACGTGAAGCACGACGCGCGAGGCAGCAAGAAGGGCTGCCCAGGTTTCCTCATCCATCAAGTCGCGGCGCACCGAGAAGACGTGCGGGCGACCGCCATCTGCCGGGTTGATGCGGCGCTGCGCTTCGGAAATGTGATCCAGCGCATGCTGCATGTCCTGCGCATAGGATGCTGCGCGTTCATTGACGATGACAAGATCGAAGATCACGCCACGCGAGCGCAGGTATTCGTGTGCGCTCAACGCCTCACGGACGATATCCATGTCCATGTCGTCGTTGATGCGCAGCGCAAAGATCGGGAAGTCACCGGAGATGGCCAGAGACCAGAGCGAACGCTGCGAGGCAAGCCCGGTCTTGAGCGTCTCGGCATCGGCACGCAGATGCATGTCCGGGTAGACGAGATAACGGCCGAGATGCTGGAAGGCTGCTGCCTGCTGCGAGGTGACGCCCACATGGCGCATCTGCACCTGGGTGCGCGTCCACGCATGAACGAGTTCATGGGCAAAGGCATCCGGATGGCGGTAACGATCGATCGCCTTGTCGACATCCTCACGGCCAGGGGCCGCGATCGTCCAGAAGATCACGCTGACCTTCTTGCCGGCCGGCACGCGAACGACCCGGCGCAGCGACAGAATTGGATCAAGCGTAAAGCCATCCGAATTGGAGAGCGAGGCACCCTGATCGAAGGCTGCCGCTTCCGCAAGGGTGCGGCCGCGACCGATGAACTTGGCACGATCGGTCTCGTATTCGGTCGCACGCGACGAGCCGGCATTGTCTGCCGCCAGATGGGCGATGATGGTGCCGGGTTCGCTTGGCGAGCGCTTGTTGCGCCATGCGCGGATGACGTCACCACGCTTGCCGATCTCCGTCTGCACGAACATGCGCGAGAAGAGCGGATGGGCGTTGTCGTCATCTTCCTTGCCGATGACCGGCTCGAGATAGGAGGTCACTTCGATGAAGCGATCTTCCGTACCAACGTTCAGAAGCGTGATGCGACGGCCTTCGGCATCATGCTCGGTGGCGACAATGCACTCAACGACGCTCTGCAGATCGCCCACGGTTTTGTGGAATTCCGCGCGGTCGTCCATGAAGACAGTCTTGGTCGTCTCGCCTTCGGCGACACGGGGTTCGGCTGTCGCACTCCACCATTGTCCGGTCGTGGTATCGCGCAGGAACAGGAACGTGCCCCAACGGTCTTCCGTCGGATCGGCCTTCCAGCGGGACACCGCCTGGCCGTTCCACTTGGAATAACCGGCACCGGTTGCCGTCAGCATCGTCGAGTAGTGACCATTCGACAGGAACACCACGTCGCGGTCGCGGATGGCGGGATCGGTGACGGTGCGGATTTCAGCCCGCAGCAGATCGGCCTGTTCCTTGCCGGGTGTTTCCGGCTCGTACTTGGCGCTCATCACCGGCACTTCGCGCGGTGCCTTTTCCTGCAGCAGAAGTTCGGCCGCTTCGATCACCGGATCTGCGTGGAAGAGTTCACGCAGGAAACCGTCGAAGGCGACGTTGGCGACAGCCGCAATCGACATGCCATGGTGGTGAGCATAGTAGTTATAGACGACAGCGCAGACCTTGCCATCCGGCACGCGGGTTGGCGTGAAGTCGACAGCATCATGGAAGCCGTAGCGACCAAGCGCGCCGAGTTTGCGCAGCTTTTCTAGGTTTTCGAGGGCTGCATCCGGGTCGTACTGCGCCGCCAAAATCGAGGCGTAAGGCGCAATGACCGCGTTCTGACCAAGACCACGCTTGAGGCCAAGCGTCGGCACACCGAAGTTGGTGTACTGGTAGTTCATATTATGGTCGCGGGCATTGAAGGCCGCTTCCGAGATACCCCACGGTGTGCCAAGGCGACGACCGTGATTGATCTGTTCGCGAACGATCAGATTGTTGGTCTGGTTGAGAATCCCGCCCTGACGCTCCTGCATGACGAGCGGCGGCATCAGATATTCGAACATCGAGCCGGACCAGGAGACCAGCGCACCCTGGGCGCCGATCGGAACGACCTGACGGCCGAGACGATACCAGTGCTCCGTCGGCAGATCGCCCTTGGCAATGGCAAAGAGCGAGGTCAGTCGGCATTCGGAAGCCAGCAAGTCGTAGCAGGCTTCGTCCAGCTCCTGGCTTTCCACGCGGTAGCCGATGGAAAGCAGGCGGCGGTCCTTGCGGTAGAGGAAGCCGAAATCCATGGAGAAGGCGAGATCGCGGCTGCGATCACGAAGCGAAGCCAGCCGTTCGCGAAGCGAATCGATGGTCGAGTGATCGAAGGCGCTATCGGAAATATGCGCCTCGCAGCAATCCACCAGCATCTGAGCCCAGCGCGTCATTTCCGCGCTCTGCTCGGACTTCACCTCCAGATCGAGATTGGCGGCGAGCTTCTGGATATCGCGCGCCAGGACAGCGAGGTTGATGACGCGAATGGAGGCAAACTCGTGCTCGCGCTTGACGGAGGCGAGCGCGTTGGAGAAGCCGATGATGCGCTCTTCCAGACGACGATGCAGCGGACGCAGGTTCTTGCGATCGTCCGGCAGCTCCTTCAGGCTTTCGCGGACAATGCCGGCGACATCGCCGATACCGTCGAGATTGCCCTGAAGATGTGCAGACGGTGCCTCCGCCCACTGGCGGCAGGCAGACGAAATCGCGATCAGATGCCCGGCAAGGTTACCGCTATCCACCGCAGAGACGTAACGAGGACCAAGCGTCTGAAGCGTATCGGTGTGATACCAGTTGTAGAGGTGACCGCGATACTTCTCCATCTTTTCGACCGTCTCGATGGTCTTTTCCAGACGCTCGATCGTGTCGGAGAAGCTGATCCAGCCGAACTGTCGGGCGGAAATCGTCGACAGCAGATAGACGCCGATATTGGTCGGCGACGTACGGCTGGCAACGACCGGCGTCGGTGTTTCCTGGAAATTGTCCGGCGGCAGATAGTTTTCGTCCTTGTTGACGAACATCTCGTAGTAACGCCACGTGCGACGCGCGATCTTTCTGAACTCGCTCGACACATGCTCGGAGACGAACATCCGGTCTTCGGTTTCCGCCGACTGGCTGACATACCAGGCAACCACAGGCGAGAAGACCCACAGAAGCGCGAACGGAATGCCGACGAGGAAGGCGTTATCGCCGGGAAGCGCTGCAAAGAGCAGGCCAAGCAGGGCTACGACAGGAGCATGCCACATCTGCTTGTAATAATCGAAGACGCTGCCCTGCGCGCTGGACTGAATGCTGGCAGCCGTGCGCCATTCCAGCATCAGCTTGCGGCTGACGAAGAGGCGGTAGAGCGAACGTGCGATGGCATCCGCCATCATGCAGGCGCCATCGGCAATGAAGACGATGCGAAGCGCGACCTGCGCATTGGTGGCGCGGATTTCCGACCAGATCGTATGGAAATGCGCCTGTGGCACGATATCGGTCGAACGCGGAACGAGGCCGGAGAGCAGCGAGATCGTTGGCGCAACGAAGAGCGAGAAGATCAGCAGGATCTGCCAGATCAACGCGCCGAACGGGTCCATGAAGTACCAGCCGAGAACGGAGGCAACGAACCATGCAATCGGCGTCAACGAGCGACGCAGGTTGTCGATCATCTTCCAGCGACCAAGCGCGGTAACGCCGCGCGCCGGATCGAGAATGTAGGGAAGCAGCTGCCAGTCGCCACGCGCCCAGCGATGCTGACGCGAGACTTCCACCTCGTAACGGGTCGGGAAGTCTTCGACGAGTTCGACGTCGGTCACCAGGGCGCAACGCGCGAACGAACCTTCGAGAAGGTCGTGCGACAGAACGGCATTTTCATCGATCCGCCCCTTGAGAGCCTTTTCGAAAGCGTCGACGTCGTAAAGGCCCTTACCGGTGAACGAACCTTCTGCGGTCAGGTCCTGATAGACATCCGACACGGTGAAGACGTAAGGATCGATACCACGGCTGATCGAAAAGACGCGCTGGAACACCGACGCGTCCTTGCCGGTCGTCAGCGACGGGGTTACGCGCGGCTGCAACAGGCCATATCCGTGGATCACGCGACCGGTTTCCGGATCGTGGACCGGACGGTTGATCGGGTGATGCATCTTGCCGACGAGCTTGGTGACCGCGTCGCGCATCAGGCGCGTATCGGCATCGAGCGTCATGACGTATTTGACGTCCTTCGGCACCGTATTGGCGCCATTGAGGAAGGTCGTGTCCTTGTCGCCGCGAAGCAGCAGGTTCAGCTCGTGCAGCTTGCCGCGCTTGCGCTCCCAGCCCATCCAGCAACCTTCGGACGGATTGTAGATGCGGCGGCGGTGAAGCAGGAAGAAGCGGGTCTTGCCGTCGAAGGCGTAGCGCGCAGACAGCGTCGCCACTTCGCGCTTGGCGTATTCCAGAAGCTCGACATCCTCGGTGGTCTGCTCCTGCTGCGCGTCGCGCCAGTCGCTGATCAGCGAGAAGTAAATTTCGCCGTGCGGGTTGGCGAGATAGTGGACTTCGAGATTGCGGATCATTTCGTCAACCGCATCGCGGCTGGTGATCATGCAGGGCACGGCAACCAGCGTGCGGGCATCTTCGGGAATGCCGTTCTTGAACTCGTAACCGACAAGGCGGAACGGTTTGACGAAGAAGGTCACAAGCGTATTGAAGAGGCCCGTGGCACCTTCGGACGCCGGAAGCGCGAACATCAGCAGGAATGCGCTGACCACATACCAGGGCATGCCAGCCTCAGCCAGGAACCAGCCGACCGCCAGCATGGCAATCGCCGTCAGGACCAGAACCGGGACGGCGACAGCAAGCCAGTTGAAACGGCGCATGGTGCGCACCACACGCTGGGCAAACAACGGGTTATAGCCGATGCGCTGCTCCAGCTCCTTGCGGCGCTGACCGACGAGGAAGGCGCCGACATTCGGCTGATGCGGATAGGCATCCTTGGAATTGGCAGCTTCCGCCACCATGTCGACGGCAAGCTGGGCCACCTCGACTTCGGTTTTCGGAGAGCGGCGCGCCAGGAGTTCGACATTGTTGCGGTAGGTATTGCGCGAGCCGAAATCGAGCGTTTCGTAGTCGGTCTGCTCACGCAGAACCTTGTCGATATGGCTGACATCTTCGAACCAGACGGACCATTCGGTATCGTCGATCTCGCGCAGGCTCCTGACGATGTTACCCATCGTCACATTGCCGGATGCCAAGCGGTTATGCTCCGCCATCATCACGTTTTCGGCGTCGGTGCCGACGCTGTGGAGGCGTTCCTCGAGCCAGTTCAGGGCGAAGTTCGAGGTCTGCGAACCGTTCTTCAGGCGATAGAGGAATTGGGTCGCGAATGTCGGATCGTCCACCAGAGGGTCGATCTGCTTGAGGAATTCCGCCGATGGCTCGGCATCGTTGAGGCGGATAATCTCGTCCACCACCTCATTGGCCTTGTGACGCATGCGACGCGAGCGCTCTACACGAATGGAGATGCGGCGCAGGTTCTCGATCAGCACGAAGCGCAGGAAGGACGGCAGCGCCCAGATTTCACCGATCTGCAATGTCTTGTGGGTCTGGAAACCTTCGACAAGCGCAGTCAGGCTTTCGCGCGACACCGTGCTGTGCGTATGGGCGACGTAGAGCCAGGCCAGCGCCAGCGCGCGCGGGACCTCGGCATTGCCGACCCGCATCGTCGGTAGCTGGCGATAGAATTTCTTCGGAAAGTCGCGGCGGACTTCCTGGATCGCCTCTTCAATCACATAATGGTTGTCGAGCAGCCATTCCGCAGCCGGCGTAATCGTCAGGCCATTTTCCGAATCCACCGCTGTGGTGCGATAGACGCGCAGAATCTCCTTCTCGTTTTCGCGGTGGCGCGCGAAGAAGTCGAATTCCATAAAGCCTGGGAGGGCAGGGGAGCCCGATTGAGACAGGTCCGATCCGCAAGCCTTCAGCTCGTCTATATTGAAATAGACGGACCGGATCGAGTCGTTGTGATCGATCTGCTTGGTTTCGGAATCACGGGCGGCGGCGGGCGGCGTTATATGAAATGACATCGGCTCGTATTCTGGACCCTGAGTGAAGTGCTTTAGGCTAGTCTTTAACCCTTAACTGTTTCAGAGTTCTCATCGAGAGTGAAACAATGTGGCAAGCTTTATTTCGCGCTGATCCTGAACCTTTGCTGAACCACCGCGAACCAGCACACGGTAGCGAGGACAAATCTTACCGCCCGACATGGTGAAATCGGGGCGTGCGTATTTCAGTATATAATATCAATAGTTTCTCGAGAATGGATCGTCACGCGAGTGCGCCTCGCGCCGGTGCCGGACATTTCGCAAACTCCTCCGCGCGAAATTGTCCCTGCCTTCCCTGAAATCTCCCCATACCTGCTTGGCATTCGTCTTCCTGAACTGATGTGACCAGAAGGTTTTGAATGTTTCAAGGCATTTTCAGTTCCATGCCATCTGTTTCATCGCTGCGCAAGAAGACAAATCCTGACGGACGACGACGTGGCCTTATCAAGAGCGCGCGATATTGCTATCCATGCTGCTTGAAGAACGTCTCCGGCAGCTCGTCTGCTGCGACAAAGCTACGGAACAGCACAGCATGACCCTACACCCCGTCACCTTGTCCTCTTCGTCGAACGTCATGGAAGAGGTGGTTGAAATCCGCCGCTATCTGCATCGCAATCCGGAGATCGGCCTGTCCGAATTCAAGACCTCCGACTTCGTTGCAGGACGCCTGGCGGAGATGGGTTATGAGGTAACAAGGGGCTTGGCAGGCACTGGTGTCGTCGCGACCTTGCGCAACGGCACGAGCAACCGCAGCGTCGGCATTCGCGCCGACATCGATGCCCTGCCGATCGACGAGGAAACCGGCGCGGATTATGCAAGCGAAACGCCCGGCATGATGCATGCCTGCGGCCATGACGGCCACACGGCGATGCTGCTGGGTGCCGCAAAGATCATTGCCGAGCGCCGCAATTTCGACGGCACGATCCATCTGATCTTCCAGCCGGCGGAAGAGAATTTCGGTGGGGCGCGTATCATGATCGAGGATGGCCTGTTCGACCGCTTCCCCTGTGATGCGGTCTTTGCCCTGCACAACGACCCGAGCCAGCCCTTCGGCCATTTCGTTCTGCGCGACGGCCCGGTCATGGCGGCAGTGGATGAGTGCAAGATCACCGTCAACGGTTATGGCGGCCATGGGGCGGAGCCGCAAAGCGCCTCGGACCCGATCGTTGCCGGCGCCAGCATCATCATGGCGTTGCAAACGGTTGTGTCGCGCAACGTGCATCCGCTGATGCCGGCGGTGGTCACCGTCGGTGCCTTTCACGGCGGCAAGGCGAGCAATGTCATCCCCGAGACGGCGGAAATGCTGCTCACCATCCGTTCCTTCGATCCGGAAGCCCGCGACGAATTGGAAAAGCGCATTCGTATGATCGCCGAAGGGCAGGCGGCCAGCTACGGCATGAGCGTGACACTGGAGTATGAGCGCGGCTACAGCCCGACAGTCAACCACAAGACGGAAACCGATTACATTCGAGCGCTCGCAACGCGCTTTGCCGGTGCCGACAAGGTTCTGGAAATGGAGCGCCCGACCATGGGAGCGGAAGACTTCGCCTATATGCTGGAAAAGCGTCCTGGCTCTTATTTCTTCCTCGGCACCAAGCGCACCGACAACGACCCGCCGCTGCACCACCCAAAATTCGACTTCAATGACGACATCATCCCGATCGGCACCGCCTTCTGGGTGGAGCTTGCAGAAGATTTTCTGAAGGCGCGCTGAGACTACTCGGCCGTGGGTGTTCGGAACCGCCGAACATAGTCGGTGCTGTAGAGCGCGCTTTCGCGAAAATCGGACGAGGCAAGACCCTTGCCGACAAAGATCATCGCAGTGCGCTCGACCGGCTCTTCCGCGAGGCGGGAGACGATGTCGGACAGCGTACCGGAGATGACGCGCTCTTCCGGCCAGGAGGCGCGCACGACGATGGCGACCGGGCAATCGGCACCGTAAAGCGGCGTCAATTCCTCCACCACCTGACCGATGGCGTGGATCGCAAGATGAATGGCAAGCGTCGCACCGGTCGCGCCGAATGCCTTGAGGTTTTCGCTCTCCGGCATTTTCGACGCCCGACCGGAAATGCGTGTGAGCACCAGGCTCTGCGCCACCTCCGGCACTGTCAGTTCTCTCTTCAACGTGGCGGCCGCGGCGGCAAAGGATGGCACGCCGGGTGTGACGGTGTAGTCGAGCCCCAGCCGTTCCAGACGGCGGATCTGTTCGCCCATGGCGCTCCAGACGGAAAGGTCGCCGGAATGCAACCGCGCCACGTCTTTGCCGTCTCGCGCGGCGGCAACGAACTCCGCCTCGATTTCGTCCAGCGACAAGGCTGCCGTATCGACGATGCGCGCACCTTCCGGGCAATAGTCGAGCAGCGCTTTTGGCACCAGCGAACCGGCATAGAGGCAGACGGGCGAAGCAGCGATCAGATCGCGTCCGCGCAGCGTGATGAGATCTGCGGCACCGGGGCCAGCGCCAATGAAGTGAACCGTCATATCTTGTCTCCTGACGTGGCAAAGGCCACGGTAATATCGCCTATCACCATACGCGGGGCGATCAGTCTCGACGCTTCACCAAGCGCGGCGAGCGCCGATGCCTCGCTGACGCTCGGCGAGCCGGCATGTTTCGAACTCAATGCGGATCGGGTCAGCGTCCGAGCGGCGGCAGCGTCGAAATCGGCCTGCGCCACCACGACGAAAGCCATTCCAAGCCGGGTCGCAGCTTCCAGCAAGGCTGGCTCATCAGCCTTGAAGGGCGCCGTGGCCATGAAGGCGAATGAGACCTTGTGCTCGGCAGATGCCTGCCCAAGCGCAGCCATTACCGCCTCGGGGCTCACACCCTTGCGGCACCCGACGCCAGCGACGATCACGGCACATCCTTCGGTTTGACCCAAGCCCATTGTGTGACGGGCATCGCCGCACGCCAGCCCTGCATCTGCCCGACAGGCGATGCACGCGCCACCTCAAGCCGGATCAGAGAGCCGCCGAGTCGTGATTGAGCGGAGAGCAGCATGGCCTCCATTTCCAGTGTCACAGCATTTGCGACAAGGCGACCGCCCGGCTTCAAGGCGCTGATTGCGCCCTCTAAAACTCCTGCCTCGCTGCCGCCGCCGCCAATGAAGATGGCATCGGGGGTTGGCAGGCCTTCGAAAGCGTCCGGTGCCGTGCCGATCACCACATCAAGACCAGGCACGCCGAAGGCGTCGGCATTGCGCATGGCGCGCTCTGCCCGCTCCGTATTCTGCTCGATTCCGATGGCCCGCAGCGACGGGTGCGAGAGCATCCATTCGATCCCGATCGAACCAGAACCAGCACCGATATCCCACAGCAGCTCACCATGGCGAGGCGCAAGCGACGATAGCGTGACGGCGCGGATCTCGCGCTTGGTCATTTGCCCATCATGTTCGAACAGCGAGTCGTCCAGCCCGCTGGCGAAGGAAACGATTCGTGCCGCTTCATCCGCAACCACATCGATTGCGACCACATTGAGCGGATCGACATCCGCAAAGGCAAAGTCCTGGGCCGTCGTCGTGCGGGCGTTTTCGCGGGTGCCGCCAAGTGCTTCGAGCAGATGGAAGATCGACCTGCCAAAACCCGCCTCCTTGAGAAGGGTGGCAATCAGCGCCGGGGCGCTGGCATCGGATGTCAGCGCGATGATCTTCGCGCCAGCATGAAGATGCGGTCGGATGAGGTCAATGGAACGTCCATGCAGGGAAATGCAGGCGGTATCCTGCAAGGCCCAGCCCAGACGCGATGCGGCAAGCGAGATGGAGGAGGGAGCAGGGTAGGTAATCACCTCTACCGGATCGACTAGCCGCAACAGGGTGACGCCGACACCGTGGAAGAAAGGATCACCGGACGCGAGAACGCAGACGTTGCGGCCAGAGAGGGCGACGACCTCCGTCATGCCGACATCGAAGGGCGCGGGCCAGGGCCGCGCTTCGCCGGTAATGGCATCGGTGGCAAGCTCAAGATGGCGCTTGCCGCCGAAGACGACCTCGGCAGCCTCGATCGCGCGACGAGCGTTTTCAGCCAGCCCGGCAAGACCATCCTCCCCGATACCAACGATGGAGAGCCATGGCGCAGGTTTTTTGCTGGCAGTGGCAGGTGTTCCGGCATATTCACGAACCATGACACGCTCCATCCTCATTCTCGGCGGCACGGCGGATGCCCGCATCCTGGCTGGAAAGCTTGCCGACGAATCCGGCTACCGAATTCTGTTGTCCATGGCGGGCCGCACGAAGGACCCGGTCAAGCAGCCCGTCCCGATGCGCGTCGGCGGCTTTGGCGGCGCAGAGGGCCTGGCGCGCTATAGTGCCGAGGAAGGTTTCGATCTGCTGGTGGATGCGACGCACCCTTATGCGGCGCGCATTTCCGCCAATGCTGTAAGGGCTGCTGACATGGCAGGCGTCGCTCTTGTCAGACTGTCGCGCCCGGCTTGGGTGGCGCGGGAGGGCGACCGTTGGCTGAACGTGGGAAGCGTCGAGGAAGCGGTCACCGCACTGGGTCCCACCAGCACAAACGCTTTTCTGGCGCTTGGCCGACAGGAGCTCCTGCCCTTTGAAACCGCGCCCCAGCATCGCTATCTGATCCGCAGCGTCGATCCGGTAGACCCGCCGCTTGAAGTTCCGAATGCGCGCTACATCACGGCGCGTGGACCCTTTGCGCTTGCCGATGAGATCGACATGTTGAAGGGCGACGGCATCGAGGTGATCGTCTCGAAAAACTCCGGCGGTACGGCCGCCTATGCGAAGATCGAAGCTGCCCGCACGCTTGGCATTCCTGTGATCATGATCGACCGCCCCGCTCGCCAAGAGCCCGATGCGGTGAGCGTCGTGGTGCCGGATATCGAGACTGCGCTCTCCGCAATCCGCCATCAGCTTTCCCTCTTGGAAAAGCGCGGCGAATAAACCAGCGACGGCTGGCCTTCGCGCTGGATGATGCGGGTCTCGATAGACCCGACAATGATGCAGGTTGACATGTCGGCCATGTCGCTCGACGCTTCGGCCAAAGGCACGACCCGCATGCGCTCATCCGCACGACCGGCCGCGCGACCGAATATGACAGGCACGGAGCCAGGCAGGTGTGCCCGCAGCACATCGAAGGCCGTCGCCAATTGATGCGGTCTTGCCTTGCTGACGGGATTGTAGAAGGCCATGACGAACCCGGCTTCAGCCGCGGCCGCCAGCCGCTTTTCGATCAGCGACCATGGTTTCAGATTGTCGGAGAGCGAAATGGCACAGAAATCGTGACCGAGGGGCGCGCCTGCCCTTGCTGCGACAGCCAGCATGGCGGTGACGCCGGGCACCACTGAAAAGTCGATGTTGCGCCATTCGGGAGGGCCGTTCTCGATCGCCTCGCAGACCGCAGCCGCCATGGCGAAGACGCCCGGATCTCCGCCTGAGACAACGCAGACCTTTCCACCAGAAGCGGCCAATGTCAGCGCTGCCTCCGCGCGTGAAATTTCCTCGCGATTATCCGATGCGTGACGCCGTTGGTCTGGACGCAGAGACAGTCTGTCGAGATAGGGAATATAGCCGAAGAAATCCTCTGCCTCGTCTACTGCCGCCAGTGCCTCCGGCGTGATCTGCGCCAGATTCCCGGGCCCAAGGCCGACGACCGTCAGGCGTCCGGTGGAGGACGGGCTCACGCAATCTCTCCCGCCGGGCGATCCTTCCAGCCAGGCACCAGAACCAGAGAGAAATAGGGTGCAGGCGATTCATCGCGCTCGATGAGCCGTATCGCGTGACCATTTGCCATGGTGCCACGTTCGACATAGAGCGCGCCTTCGAGCTTGCCGGCCTTTTCGAGCGCCCGGCGAATCTTCGGCAGATTGCGACCGACCTTCATGATGACAGCGCCATCCGTGCCGGAAAGCCGCTCGAAAAGCGCATCCTCGCCAAGCGTACCGGGAAGGACGCTCAAGATGTCGTCGCCCTGCACGAGCGGCAGTCCGGTCATCGACCAGCAACCGGACATGGCGGTGATGCCCGCAACGACTTCCGCCGGATAGTTGGGCGCAAGCCGCAGATGCAGATGCATATAGGAACCGTAGAATAGCGGATCGCCTTCCGACAGAACCGCAACGGTGCGACCCGCATCCAGATGGACGGCGATGTCGCGTGCCGACTGATCGAAGAAGGCGGCGATCGCGCCGCGATAGTCGTCACCGTTCTTGTCGCTTTCGACCGTCACCGGATAGACGAGCGGCATTTCCAGCGTGCCGGGCCGGATGAAGCTTTCGACGATGCCGCGGCCATTGCCCTTGCTGCCGCGCTTGCAGAAGAAGGCGAGCACGTCTGCCGTTTCGATGGTACGCACGGCTTTTATCGTCAGAAGATCGGGGTCGCCGGGGCCGGTGCCGACGCCGATCACCTTGCCCTTCAGTGCCTTTTCAGGCGCCGGATCGTAAAGGGCAGCGCTCATAGGCCCGCCCTCGCAACGGCGTTGACGGTAGCAGCCGTCATCGCAGAGCCGCCCATCCGGCCTTTGACGATGGCGTAGGGAATGCCGAGCGTGCTTTCTTCCAGCGCGTCCTTCGATTCCATCGCCCCGACGAAACCGACCGGCATGCCGATGATGGCTGCCGGACGAGGGGCGCCTCTTTCCAGCATTTCCAAGAGATAGAACAGCGCCGTCGGCGCATTGCCGATGGCAACCAAAGCGCCGTCAAGGTGATCGGCCCAGAGATCGAGGGCCGCCGCGGACCGGGTGTTGCCGAGGGATTTCGCCAGGTCCGGCGTACGCGGATCGCGCAGCGTGCAGATCACGGCATTGCCAGACGCCAGACGCGCCCGTGTGACGCCATGCGCCACCATTTCCGCATCACACAAAATCGGCTTTCCCGCGGCGAGCGCGCCACGCGCAGCCGAAACGAAATCGTCGGAAAAGCGAAAGTGCCGCGCTGCCTCCACCTGGCCGCAGGCATGGATCATGCGAATGGCAATATCCGCCTGTTCGGGCGTGAAGGCGGTAAGATCCGCTTCCTCACGGATGATGGCAAAGGAGCGCTCGTAGATCGCATCGCCATTGCGGATATAGTCGTAAGTCGTCATATCTCGTCCTGTCGGAGCGCCGCGACAATCCTGTCCTTGCCCAATCGGACAAGCAAGCTGCGGGCATTTTCTCCGGGCTTATGTTCTTTTTCGTAAAGGCGGGCAAGCCTGGAAAGCCCGGCCCTCTGCTGATCGATGGTCAAGCGTGCATCAGGCGACGCTGAAGCCTTGGCCTGATAGCCAAAGGAAAAACCTTCCGACGTGCCTGAAAAGGCAAGGAGCGCGGATGCCGGATGCGCGCAGCCCTTGCCGCAACCGGAAAGATGTAAGGTAAAGGAGCCGTCGAGCATCGTGCCGCACTCTTTGGCTGCGAACTCTGCGAGCGCTCGAACCGGGGCATAAGCCGATGCGCAGGATGGCGCGCCGGCGCAAACCGCGATGGCGGTCCGAGGGTCATTGTTGCTGACGATGAGACCTGCCGTCTCGGCGTATTCCATAAGAGCAGTGCACACGTGGTGACGCCCAAGCGCATAGAGCCCGTGCGACGGACCCGGCCGGATGGACTGAACGCCGAGATCGACCGCAATCTTGCACAGCGTAGACAGCGCTTCCGAACTTATCTGCCCGAAAGCGGGAGCGATAACGGCGACGCAGAGGCGATCGTTGAGCGCCCACAGTCTGCGCTGATCGGGTTTCTTCGGTACCCCGACGTCACGCGTTGGCGCGCGCACGTCTGATGCAACATACATGAGACGATCGCCGCATACACCACGCGCAGCCGCAATATCCAGATCGCGCCCACGCGCATCCGGTCCTCGCCGCGCCAAGTGAATGAGGAGGTCAATCACGCAATCCGCGGCATCTTGCGTTCGCAGGGCTCCTGCGAGCAGGGCCTTCTCTTCCGTGCCGCCCAGCATCAACAGCCAGAGAACGTCGCCGTCCCATTGGACCGCTTTGAGCCTGATATCGGCGAGCAGCCCACCCATCGGAGCCAGACCGCCGCCGTCGACGATGACCGACATCTTCGCGGCCAGCTTCGTATCGAGACCGACGGCCGTGGCCTTTTGGCTGATCAGTTCAAGGATCGGGGCAGGATTGGCGACTTCGCTATCGTCCATCCCGACAAGCGGTGAGGCTTCCACAGCAAGCCCCTGACGCAATGGCAGCTGCAGCGCCAGCACATCATGCTCCAGTTCAACAGCGCTTTCGGCCGTCAATCCGCGAAATTGAAGGCTGCCGCGAGCGGTCACATCAAGAAGCCCGTTGCCGTGGCGGCGGGCGAGATCGCTGAGACGGTCGAGATCGCTTGGCGACAGCGAAGCGGTAAAGGCCACGCGCGACAACAGTCCATCGCCCGTCTGCATCGGGGCGGAGAGGGCAGGGCAGACGCCTCTGCGAGAAAAGGGCTGGACCGGGGCGAGCGGGTTCATGCCGAGATCCTCTTGGACGAGTCCTCGGAGGACCGCGGAGCGATCAGCATTTCCAGTTCCGCATCCACGGCGTTGCGACGGCTGTGCCAAAGGTTGCGGCGGCGTGCAGACAGGAAGCGTTGTGCCATCAGCTCCGCAGCCTTGGGGTTTTCCCGGAAAATGAAATCGCGCACCTCTTCATTGCCGAAATAGGCATCGTAGAGCGCTTCGATCAGCGACGAGGAAACAGCTTGTGTGGTTTCGGCAAAGCCGATCAGCCGATCGACAGTTTCTGCAAATTCAGCCGCACCGCGCGGACCATGGCGCATCTGTCCGGCGATGAAGCGCGGATTGACGGCACGGGCTCGCACCACGCGGGTGATTGCCTGGGCGATGGAGCGGGCACGCGGCCGGGCAGGATCGGTCGTATCCAGCGCCACCACGTCCGCGGCCTGTCCGAGCTTTGCCTTGGCGGCGGCAAAGCCACCGATGAAGGCGACGTCGGACGAACCATCCAGAAGATCGCGACCCGGATCGTCGCCGGTATGAACCAGAAGTTCGGCACGTTCGACTTGGGCAGCAAAGCCAGAATCGGAAAGGATCGACAGGCCATCTGCCCCGCCAAAGGCGTGGCTGGCCGCATCCAGATAGGCTTGGCCCAGTTCGTCCCGCTCGTCCCAATCGCCGCTTGCCAAGGCCTCTTCGATGCCAGCGCCATAGGTACCGGGAGCCGAGCCGAAAATGCGTGCTGGGATATGACCGAGAGAGGCCGTTTCCTCAGCCAGAGGATTATCGCCGGGCGACTCTTCGCGTGAAGCAATCGTCCTTGCCGCCGCATCGAGAAGGGCAATCAGAGGCGGGAACATGTCGCGGAACAGGCCCGAAATGCGGAAGGCCACGTCCACCCGCGGGCGTCCGAGCTTGGCCGGCGGCAAAACTTCGATGCCGTTCACCCGGCCGGTCGCCTGATCGTAGATCGGACGCGCACCCATCAGATGCAGTGCCTGGCCGACATCTTCGCCGCCATTGCGCAGTGATGCGGAACCCCAGAGATCGAAAACCAGATGCCGCGGCCAGTCGCCGTGACTTTGCAGATGATGACGCAGCACCTCTTCGCCCGCTGCCTTCCCAAGCTCGAAGGCGGTCGGTGTCGGCATGGTGCGCGGATCGGCGGCATAAAGATTGCGCCCGGTCGGCAGCACATCCAGTCGCCCGCGTGCGGGCGCACCCGAGGGGCCCGGCACAATATGATGACCATCCAGCGCAGCCAGCAGTGCCGCCTTTTCTTGAGCAGCACTTTCACGCCTCAAGGAATCCGGCTCATCATCTGAGCAGCGCCCGAAGACGTGCTGGCCGTCCTTGATGGCGAAATCCTTCAGGTCGCACAGAAAGGCATCGATCCGTGTCAGCGCCGAATCCGCGTCCTCTTCCGCGCCGATACCGGCATCGGCGGCGAGTCCTGTCTCGAAGGCCTTTTCGACAATCAGCTTTGCCAGACGGTCGCGGCGACGGCGATCGAGCCCATCGGCCTGAGCATATTCGTCGACCAGTTGTTCCAGCGCCGCCTGCTCCGTCGATAGACCGGCGGCCACCAGTACAGGCGGAATGTGCCCGATCGTCACGGCAGCGATCCGTCGTTTGGCGACAGCAGCCTCACCTGGATTGGACACGATGAAGGGGTAGATGACCGGCAGCGACCCGGTCACGATTTCGGGAAAGCAGGTCTGCGACAGAGCGACCGTCTTGCCCGGAAGCCATTCCAGCGTGCCGTGAGCGCCGACATGGATGATCGCATGCGCATCGAAATCCTGCTGCATCCACGCACCGAAAGCCGCAAGCGCGTGGCGCGGCGGCAAGGCCGGATCGTGATAATCCACCCGCCTGTCGGCTTGGCGCCCGCGGTCTGGCGCAAGCGCGACGACGACGGAACCGAAGCGGGCGGCGCGGAAGCGGAAGGCCTGATCGGCGACAGCTTCGTCGTCAGCGGCATCGCCCCAGGCCGAAGCCATTCCAGCGCGTGCCTGTTCTGGAAGCATGTCGAAATAGGTTCGGTATCGGGTGAGAGGAAGGGCGGCGCACTCCGTCTCGATCCGATCCAGAAGCTCCCGTGCGGTGGCCGGAATATCGCCGACCGCATAACCTGCTTCCTGCAGATCGCGCAGCATTTCCAGCACACTTTGCGGTACGTCGAGACCCACGGCATAGCCCGTCCGACCGGGTGCGGCACCGGGATAATCCGGCATGAGGATGACAAGACGTCTTTCCTCGGTCGCAGTCTGCTTCAACCGAAGGAAGGCGGCGATACGACGAGCGACCTGCTCGACCCGGTCTGGCTCGGGAGCATTGATCATCCCTTGGCGACCGGCAGGATCGGCCTGTTTGAAGGAGATCGCACCTGCCAGAATACGTCCATCGAGTTCCGGCAGCACCACATGCATGGCGAGGTCGGATGGATTGAGGCCCCGCATGTTTTCGGCCCAGCCATCGCGCCGGGTCGTCGCCATGATGACCTGAAACACTGGCACGCCCAGCCGGTCGAACAGGCTCTTGCCGTCCTGATCCGTCTGGCTGGCAAAGGCAGTGGCTGCGATGACGGCAGCGGGTTTCAGCGGTACGAGCGCTTCTTCCAGAAATCGGATCGCGTCGCCATCCTTCAGACCACTGACGAAGATCGGCAGGGGTGCGAAACCGCGGGATTTCAGCGCCTCGAAGAGCGCATCGATCGGCGCAACATCGGCAGCCAGAAGCATGGAGCGGTAGAATAGGATGGGAAGTCTTGGAGCTTCTGGGACAAAAGCCGCGAGGGCGTCATCGACATGCACGGCGCCAAGACCCGGGAGATAGAAGCCGGATTTCGGCAGCGGTTCCGGCGTGACGCCAGGCCAGACATCGGTTTTAGCAAAGGCGGCAAGGCCTTCCGAAAGGCGGCGCATATTCTCCGGACCGCCTTCGCGGAAGAAGGAGAGGATCGAGGCGAGCCATGTCTGGTCGATAGTGGATTGCGCCTCGAGCTTTTCGTCGCGCTCGCTGCACTCACCGGGCAGAAGAAGGAGCTTGATGCCGCGCCTGCGCGCCATCCTCGCCAGCTGATCGACGCCGTAGCGCCAGCGATCCGCCCCACCCAGAATCCGGATAAGGATCAGCTTGGCATGCTCCGCCGTCTTTTCGATCCAGAGGTCGACGGACATGGGATGGCGCATTTCGGAAAGATTGGCGACGCTGAGCGAAACGCCTGAGTCGTCTGGCCAGGCGCGCTGCAGACCTGCAAGGTCGCTGGACGAGAAAGACAGCACCACCACATCCGCCTGGGGCTGGTTGAGATCAACCGGCTCGATCAGGTCGTCCAGCGACGAGGATGTGGTGGCGAGAATATGCATGATGCGTCAGGCAGCCAGCATCTGTTCGATCTTCTCGCGGTTGAGGCCCTTTTCGCCAATCACCACAAGCGCCGAACGGCGCACTTCGCCCGCAGCCCAGGGGCGATCGAAATAGTGGTTGACGCGCGAGCCGACGGCCTGAACCTGTAAGCGCATCGGCTTGGAGGAGACTTCAACGAAGCCTTTGATGCGCAGGACATTCTCGGATGCCGCCGTCTGGGCGATACGCTGAGCAAGCGCCTCAGGATCTGACACTGCGCCAAGCTCGACGACGAAGCTGTCGAACTCGTCGTGATCGTGGTCTTCTTCATCATCATGGTGGGTACGGCGGTTTTCAATATCGTTCTCGACGGCAAGCCCGAGCCCGATCAGAACCGCAGGATCGATCTGGCCATGCGATGCGACAACGATCTTCGCAGCCTTTGGCAGATGCTCCGTGATGTGTGCCTTGGCGCGCTCCAGGCCATCCGCATCGAGAAGATCGCCCTTGGTCAGCACGATCAGGTCGGCGCAGGCGATCTGGTCTTCGAAAACTTCCTCGACAGGATCATCATGATCGAGCGCTTCGTCATTCGCGCGCTGGGCGGCGAGTGCATCCATGTCGTGCGACACCATGCCTTCGGCAAGCGCTGCGCCATCGGCCACCGCAATGACGGCATCGACGGTAACGCGGCTCTTGATCGCCGGCCATTGGAAGGCCTGGACGAGGGGTTTAGGCAGTGCGAGGCCGGAGGTTTCGATCAGGATATGTTCGACCTTGGGCTGGCGGCTGAGGATCTGTTCGATGGCCGGCTGAAAATCATCGGCAACCGTGCAGCAGATGCAGCCATTGGCAAGCTCGACGATATTTTCTTCCGGGCAGCTTTCGATGCCGCAGCCTTTGAGGATTTCGCCATCGATGCCGACATCGCCGAACTCGTTGACGATGATTGCCAGTCGCTTGCCATCGAGCTTTTCCAGAAGGCCGCGCAGCAGCGTGGTTTTGCCGGCGCCCAGAAAGCCGGTGACGATGGTGCAGGGAACGCGCTCTAGCGTGGTCATGATGTCTCCTCGACGAAATTCAAAGGGGGGATGCGCGCGACCATGCCGCGCTTCAAACTATCGGGACGGCCGCGCCAGGGCATCAGGCCATCGGCGGAGGTGGAAAGCAGGCGCGCACCGGTGATCAGATCCTCGGCGTTTTCAGGCGTCAGACCGCCAAACACATAGGACCAGCCGTCGGCTGTGCGCATTGCAGCGCTGGCGCCACGCTTGCAATTGGCAAGACAATTGACGCTGCGCACCTCGACATTTGCATCAGTGCCAAGCGCGATCGCCGCTTGCGCGAGAAGCGCACCGGGCCGGGGTTCCGCATTCGGCTCCGCCTCGTCGCGGCAGCTGCGACAGACATAGACGACCAGGCCGGACGCTTCGCGCGTGTCGGTTGATCCTTCGGTCCGTGACGATGTTGAGGTAATATCCAAACCGTATCCGCTTCCGCCATTCAAACATGCAAGGGGTGCGGATGCCGAAGACGGAATGCGAGACAGCGCAAACCGAAACTCGGCGAGACCGACTGACCGGAGCACCCCGCCCGGCAGACGTTTTGTTCTGAAACGGCAGGTCTCCTGGCTTGCGGCTTGAATGAGCGCCCTTGCACCGCCTTCCCGGATCGAAATCCAGTGGCTTTACGGTGTGGGCTCGCCGCTTACAGTTGCGGGGGCAGCCACGGATTGACCCGAAGAGTGGGCGGAACCGTGTTCCCTCTTAGCTTTTCCCGTTGCCGGAAAAAGACCGTCAGTGCCCTACCTTTACGGGCAAGCCGCGCCTTGGTCAATGCAGGCATCGTTACGCCTCTCATAGGCTCCATTGCGGAGGAGGGCGTTTTGACTATAGTCGCCGCTTCTGAAAACGGCTCGGAAGGACATGGGACATCATGACACGCGAGATCAGCGACAGCGAGGCCGCCCGCCACCGCAAAAAGATGGTGAACCGCAAGAGCGTGCAGGATGCGGAAGTGGCCGAAAAGACCATCGAGAAGGGTCTGTTGATGGTCAATACGGGTCCCGGCAAGGGCAAGTCGACGGCCGCGTTCGGCCTTGCGCTTCGGATGCTCGGCACGGGCAGACGCGTCGGCATCGTTCAGTTCATCAAGGGTGCGTGGTCGACCGGCGAGCAGCAGGCGCTGACGATTTTCGGCGACCGGGTGGAATGGCGCACCATGGGTGAAGGTTTCACGTGGGACACGCAGGATCTAAAGCGCGACGTCGCGGCAGCCACGAAAGCCTGGGAAGAAGCCAAGATGCTGATGGCCGACCAAACGATTGGTCTTCTGGTGCTGGACGAGCTGAACATTGCGCTGCGCTATGACTATCTCGATCTGACGGAGGTCGTCGCCACCTTGCAGAGCCGCCGTCCTGATCTCCACATCATCGTCACCGGCCGCAACGCCAAGCCACCCTTGATCGAGGCAGCCGACATGGTGACGGAGATGACGCTGGTCAAGCATCACTTCAAGGCGGGCGTCAAAGCCCAATCCGGCATCGAGTACTGATCCATGGCCGCCAGATCCATCATGTTTCAGGGAACCGGCTCGGATGTCGGCAAGTCGCTGATGGTGGCGGGTCTGGCGCGCGCTTTTACCCGGCGCGGACTTTCGGTGTTGCCCTTCAAGCCGCAGAACATGTCCAATAACGCGGCGGTCACAGCCGATGGCGGCGAGATCGGCAGGGCGCAAGCGTTGCAAGCACGCGCCGCTGGTGTGCCGCTGTCAGTGCACATGAACCCCGTTCTGTTGAAGCCCCAGAGCGAAACGGGTGCGCAGCTCGTGGTTCAGGGAAAAATTCTCGGCAATGCGAAAGCAGCCGACTATCAACAGATGAAGGCCGGGCTGATGCCCCGGGTGCTGGAAAGCTTCGATCACCTGAAGACCCACGCTGATCTGGTGCTGGTGGAAGGCGCCGGCAGCGCATCGGAAGTCAATCTTCGCGCCAACGACATTGCCAATATGGGCTTTGCCCGGGCAGCCGATGTTCCCGTGATCCTGATCGGCGATATCGACCGGGGAGGGGTCATTGCCAGCCTCGTCGGCACGAAGACAGTGGTGGATCCGGACGACGCCTCGATGATCGGAGGCTTCATCGTCAACCGTTTTCGCGGCGATCCTTCGCTGTTCGATGAAGGCATGCGCATTATCGCCGAGCATACTGGCTGGACGTCCATCGGCCTCCTGCCGCATTTTGCCGAGGCGGCCCGTCTGCCTGCCGAAGATGCACTGGGTTTAACCGGCAACGGCCAATCGAAGCCCGGTGCGAAAATCCGCATCGCCGTGCTGATCCTCCCACATATCTCCAACTTCGACGATCTCGATCCGCTCGATATCGAGCCGGATGTCGAACTGGTCCGCGTGCGTCCCGGGACTGCTATTCCCGGCGATTGCGCCCTCATCCTGCTCTGCGGATCGAAATCGACGATCGCTGATCTGGCCGTCTTGAAGCAGGCCGGTTTCGATATCGACATCAAGGCGCACCTTCGCCGTGGCGGCTTTGTGCTTGGTCTCTGCGGCGGCTATCAGATGCTTGGACGTCTCTTATCGGACCCGGACGGCATGGAAGGTCCGCCTTCCACCGTTGATGGGCTTGGGTTGCTGAATGTCGAAACGGTGCTGACGGGAGACAAGAGGCTGGTCTCGGTCGAAGGGCGCAGCTTCGATGGTCAGGCCTTTTCCGGCTACGAAATGCATGTGGGCGTGACGAAAGGCGACGACTGCAATCGTCCTTTTGCCACGATCGGCAATCACGTCGATGGTGCGATCTCAGCGGACGGTCGCGTTTTCGGCACCTATGTCCATGGGCTGTTTGCTGATGACGGACAGCGCAGCGCCTGGCTGCAAAGGCTTGGCGGGCAATCGTCTGACTTGAATTACGAAGCGCAGGTGGATGCCGTTCTGGATCGGTTGGCGGACCATATGGAGCGCCACCTCGATCTCGACGCGCTGCTGTCTATAGCACGGTAACCAGCGCCAAAAAGCCGAAGAGCCCGATCAACAGAGCATCGGCAACCCGCGCAAGTTTCAGCGCCTGGCGAATATCGGCAGCGGTCAAATTACGTCGTCCCCCTTCGCCCATGAAGCGCGCCTGGATCATCTGCCCGCCATAGGAACGCGGCCCGGCAAGTGCAAAACCAAGCGCACCCGCCAGCGCCGATTCCGGCCAGCCGGCATTGGGCGAACGATGGTGCTTCGCATCGCGCGTGACCGCACGCAGGGCACCTTGCGGCGAAGCCCCCTTAACGAAGACGGCAGCGACGATGAACAAACAGGCTGTCAGGCGCGAGGCGGGAAGGTTCACCAGATCGTCCAGCCGCGCCGATGCCCAACCAAAAGCCTCGTGGCGCGGCGTTCGGTGACCGATCATGCTGTCAGCCGTATTAATCGCCTTGTAGCCAGCACCGCCCGGTAGCCCGAGCAGACCGAGCCAGAAGGATGGTGCCACAATGCCATCGGAAAAATTCTCAGCCAGGCTTTCGATGGCCGCCCGGCACACCGCCGCCTCATCCAGCCGATCAGGATCGCGGCCAACGATCATCGACACGGCTTTTCTACCGCCTTCGAGGCCTTCGCTTTCCAGTGCAGTGGCTACCGCCTCGACATGTTGCTCCAGGCTTTTTTGTGCCGGAAGCGAAGCACCGACGAGGGCGACCAGCAACAATCCCAGCGGAAGAACCAGAAGGACATTCTGCAAGGCGAGCGCGATGGAGACGGTGACGCCAAGAAACACCACAAGCGCCAACACGCCTTTGGCTTCACGATTGGAAAATGATCCCTGTTCCCGGTTCCATTTTCTGTCGAGCAGCGCGATAAGCGAACCAATCCATGTGACCGGATGACCGATGCGGCGAAACAGCCAGTCGGGATAGCCGACAAGGCGTTCGATCAGAAGCGACAGGAAAGCGAGAGCAAAGAACATGGGCGATACGGGACCGGTGACTATGCAGGCTGCGATCCGTCATGGTGGCGATCTGGGGCGGGCGCGGGCGTCTTTTCCGCTGGCACCGGAACCTTGGATCGACCTTTCCACGGGGATCAATCCGCATTCCTATCCGCATTCTCCCATTCCTGCCAGCGCCTTTGCCCGCCTGCCCGAGCCTTCTGCCTTGAACCGCTTGAAGGAAGTCGCCGCCGCAGCCTTCGGCGCGCCCACTGCGGCGCATATTGTCGCTGCACCCGGAACGCAGATGTTGATGCCGTTGCTGGCAGAACTCGCCCTGCAACGAGGTGCAAAACGAGCCGCGGTTCTTACACCCGCTTACGCGGAACATGCCAGAACGGCGCGAATGGCTGGCCTCGACGCTGCGGAGGTGTCGACGTTCTCAGACCTCTCCGATTTCGACTATGCCGTCGTCATCAATCCGAACAACCCGGATGGTCGGGTCATGGGGCGGGCTGACCTTCTCGCTCTCGCATCGGAGATGAGCCGCAAAGGCAGCCTGTTGGTGATCGACGAGGCCTTTATCGAAACCGGCTATGGTGAGAGCCTGGCAGACGCCACTGACATCGATGGGCTGATCGTCCTGCGATCCTTTGGAAAGTTCTATGGAATGGCGGGGCTGCGCCTCGGCTTTGCCGTTGCACATCCGGAGGTTGCCGCAAGGCTGGAGCAGCGCCTGGGGCCCTGGGCCGTCTCAGGCCCAGCGCTGCATGTGGCGGCGGAAGCGCTGGCGGACAATGGCTGGCGTGACGCCATGCGACTCCAGCTAAGGACAGAGGTCGCGCGTCTCGACGCAATGTTGACGAGCGCAGGTCTGACCGTTGTGGGCGGCACCAGCCTTTTTCGTCTCGTGCGTGATGCACGGGCAGCCGCACTATTCGCCCAGCTTGCCAATCGCGGCATTCTCGTACGCATCTTCGACGAGCGTTCGAACGATATGCGCTTCGGTCTTCCCGGTACGGAGGCGGAATGGGTCAGGCTTGAAGCTGCTCTTTCAGAGCTTTAGATCGTTCCTATCTCCGCTTACAAAAAATGCTCGGGACAAGCCCGAGCATAAAAGGGTCCGGGAGGAGAAATCGGAACCTCAGCCTTTGAAGGTATAAGCCTCGATCGACTCCGGCTTCATCTCGATAGAGAAGCCAGCCATCTTTGGCGGCATGTAAGCAGCGTTCTGGATATCGCATGGCTCAAAGAAGTGCTCGTGCAGGTGATCAACATACTCGATCACGCGGCCTTCCTTGGTGCCCGACACGACCAGATAGTCGATCATCGACAGCTGCTGCACATATTCGCACAGACCCACACCTCCAGCGTGGGGCCAGACGGGCAGGTTATACTTCGCGGCGATCAGCAGAACAGCCAGAACTTCGTTCAGACCACCCATGCGGCAGCTGTCGATCTGTACGACGTCGATCGCACCTTCGGCGATGAACTGCTTGAACATGATGCGGTTCTGGCACATTTCACCGGTCGCGACCTTCACCGAACCAATGGCCTGGCGGATCTTGCGGTGACCGGCAACATCGTCCGGGCTCGTCGGCTCTTCGATGAAGAAGGGCTTGCAGAAGGCAAGCTTGTTGACCCACTCGATGGCCTGATCGACTTCCCAGACCTGGTTGGCATCGATCATCAGATAACGATCGGGACCGATGACCTCACGTGCAATGGTGAGGCGACGAATATCGTCCTCCAGATCACGGCCGACCTTCATCTTCACATGGTTGAAGCCGGCATCGATCGCTTCGTGGCAAAGCCGACGCAGCTTCTCGTCGCTATAACCGAGCCAACCGGCCGAAGTCGTGTAGCAGGCGTAACCCTCGGCTTTCAGGATATCGATACGATCCTTCTTGCCCGCTTCCGCCTTCTTCAGGATGGCGAGCGCGTCATCGCGCGTCAGAACATCGGTCAGATAGCGATAGTCGACGATATCGGCGATCTCTTCGGCGCTCATATCGGCAACGAACTGCCACACCGGCTTGCCAGCCTGCTTCGCAAGCAGATCCCAGACGGCGTTGACCACGGCGCCGGTGGCCAGGTGCATCGCACCCTTATCCGGACCGATCCAGCGCAGCTGGCTGTCGCTCGTCAGGTGGCGCCAATATTTGCCGGGGTTCTCGATGACGGTGGCGAGATCTGTGCCAACAACGAGATGACGCATCGCCTTGATCGCCATGCAGCAGATGTCGTTACCCCGGCCGATGGTGAAAGTCAGTCCGTGCCCCTTCAGCGAAGGCTCGTCCGTATCAAGAATGACGTAGGCCGCGGAGTAATCCGGATCCGGATTCATCGCATCCGAGCCGTCGAGGCTCTGTGAGGTGGGGAAGCGCAGATCGAAAACGCGCAGGTCGGTAATCTTGGTCATGGCCGTTTACTCGCGGTCAGGGGTCATTGAATATGAGAGGCTCGTCGGTCGTTCAGGCCACTTCCACCATGCCTTTGATGACGCCGGCTCGCGGGTCGGTCAAGCCGGCGAAGTTGGCTGGCACTTCGGCGAGCGTCATGCGGTGGGTGATGAGAGCGTCCGGCACACGGCCGGCACGCAGGGCTTGCAGCACCCGCTCGAAATCTTCCGGCGTTGCGTTGCGGCTACCAAGCAATGTCGTCTCGCGCTTGTGGAATTCCGGGTCATTGAAGCTGATATCGCTGGCAACGATGGAGACGAGGACATAAGCCCCGCCATGGCCGACAAAGGAAAAGCCGCGCTCCATGGCCTTCGGATTGCCCGTGGCGTCGAAGACGACATCGAAGAAGTTGCCTTCGGTAATCTCGCTCAGACGATCCTTGTCGCCTTCGCCAAGCTGCACGATATTGGCGACGCCGAGATGATCACGGCAGAAGGACAGCCGGTCTTCGCGGCTGTCGATCATCGTCACCGTCGCGCCATTCAGCACGGCAAAGACGGCAACGGCCATACCGATCGGACCCGCACCGACGATGAGTACATGCTGGTCCTTTTCGACCGCACCGCGACGCACCGCATGCGCGCCGATTGCCAGGAACTCCGTCATGGCGGCTTGATCGAGGGAGAGACCTTCCGCCTTCAGCACGAATTGCTGCGGGACGCTCAGATACTCCACCATGCCGCCATCGCGATGCACGCCAAGGACGCCGATTTTACGGCAGCAATTGCTCTTGCCCTTCAGGCAGGCACTGCAATGGCCGCAGGACATATAGGGTATGATGGTGACGATATCGCCGGCGGAAAGGCTGCTGCCCTCAGGCGCTTCCTCGACCGTACCGGAGAGTTCATGGCCCATGATACGCGGATAGGAAAGGTAAGGCTGGTTGCCGGTGAAGATGTGCAAATCCGTGCCGCACACGCCGATACGACGAATCCGGACAAGAACTTCATTCTCCGCACGCGGCGGCTTCGGCAGTTCCTTGGAAACGAGGAGACCGGGTTTGTCGCAAAAGATCGCCAGCATGAATCACCTGTCCGAAAGAGAATAAAAATCGATGGCGTTTCCGCCGAAAACCTTGGCGTGGTGCTCTTGCGGAACCACATCACGGCAAAAATCCAGCCAGTCCTGATAATCGCCAGCCAGCCGGATCACCGGCCAGTCGCTGCCGAAAATCACCCGCTCAGG
Organism: Agrobacterium sp. 22094; assembly: GCF_052046015.1. NCBI lineage: Bacteria > Pseudomonadati > Pseudomonadota > Alphaproteobacteria > Hyphomicrobiales > Rhizobiaceae > Agrobacterium > Agrobacterium sp. 22094. The sequence continues at coordinate 297,978 of NZ_JBQEPX010000005.1, forward strand.
GCCAAACAGCTCCAGGATCGTTTCAGCATAGGGCCGAACCGCTTCTGGCTTCTGATCCCCGCGCTCCACCAGAAGACCGGAAAGCTTGCAGTGAACGTTGGGCAGCGCGGCGAGAGCGGCCATGTCTCTCCGCCAATCCACATAATGACCTGTCGCGATCTTGGGCTTCGCGCCGTGATCGATGACGATTTTCAATGCCGGGTGACGGCTGGCAAAACGCAACAGACAGGGCAGATGCGGCGGCAGGACCAGAGCATCGAAAACGAGGCCATTCTCGATCAGCGCTTCGACAGCGGGGTCAAGTGCCGCATCGTCGATCCACTGAACGTCGGCAATATCCTGCAACATCGGCCGCACGCCCTTCAGCGCAGGATGAAAGGCAAGTCGGGCGATGTCCTGCGGCGCATCCGCCGCCTTCATATCCACCCAACCGACAACACCCTTGATGAAGCTGTTGTCGTCAGCAAGCGCCAGCATGAAATCCGTGTCGGCAGCGCTTTCCATCGTCTGCACCAGCACCGTGCCGGACACACCCGCCTTTTCCAGCAAGGGCTGGAGATCAGTGGGCAGGAAGTCCCGATAGATCGCCTCAAGCGACGCTGGCGGCCACTGGCCCTGCCGGTCTTTCAGCAGCCAGAAATGCTGATGTGCATCGATGAGCATGGCGTCAGCCCTTTGCCCCTGGAACCGGTGAACCTTCGGCGATCAAACCGCGGCGGTGCAACTCGGCCCAGAACGCGTCCGGAATGTCCTGCTCGAACCAGGCGATGTTGGAGGTCAGCTGCTCCGCATTGCGCGCGCCGGAGACGACAGTCACCGAGGCAGGATGGGCCAGCGGGAACTGCAGTGCGGCCGCCTGAAGCGAGACACCCATCTCCTCGCAGACATCATGCAATGCATCCACCCGCGCCAGAAGCTCAGCCGGTGCGTCCTTGTAATTGAACTTGCGATTACCGGCCAAAATGCCGGAGTTGAAGGCACCGGCAACCACGATACCGACACCCTTTTCGGCGCAGGCATCCATGAAGCTCAGGCTCTGCTGCTCGAGCAGTGTGTAGCGACCGGCGAGCATGGCGGCGTCGATGTCGAACACCTCCATGGCATCACGAACCACTTCCCACTCGTTGACGCCAAGACCGACGGCTTTCGTCGAGCCTTCGTCGCGCAGCTTGCCGAGCGCCTTGAAGCCACCACCCGTTGTCAGCTGATCCCAATAGTGCTGGTGCTTGTCGCCGTGGGTGTAAGGGCCGATGTCGTGGATATAGAGAATGTCGGGCTTGAGGACGCCGAGACGCTGCTGGCTTGCCTCGAAGGAGCGCATGATGGCGTCGTAGGAATAGTCGTAGAGCGGCCGGAAGGGGAGCGGTGCGACATAGGTATCTTCTTCCGGTCCGACGGTTTCATCCGGCACCATGACACGGCCGACCTTGGTGCTCAGCGTATATTCGCTGCGGTCATGCTCCGTCACCATCGTGCCGAGACGACGCTCGGAGCGGGTATAGCCGTAGAAGGGCGCGGTATCGAAATAACGCATGCCGCTGTCCCAGGCCTTGTCGAAAGCGCCCTTGGATTCCTCATAAGGCGTGAGGCGATAGAGGTTGCCCATCTGCGCACAGCCGAGGCCCATGATGGTCACTTCGACATCTCTATGGGGCAGTTTGCGTTTATCGGAGACCTTCATGGCGGGCACTTTCACATTTATCGTTTTGTGGAGATGGCCGCACACGATGCGACCATCTGCTTTGGTCTTCTCAAAGGGAGTTCCTGTCACGCCTAAGACCAGCTCAAGCGCGGCAGAAGACGTTGTTAGTACAGAACGTTCTTGGCTTCCGGCTTGTCGATGTTTTCCTTGGTAACGACGACGACGCCAGTATCGACGAACTTCTCGACCTTTTCCTTCTTGATGAGCTTTTCGACTGTTTCAACGCCCTTTTCGCCCATCTGGTAGGAACCCTGCACGACGATTGCAGACAGCGTGCCGTCCTTGACGAAGTTCTGGAGATCTTCGTTACCGTCGAAGCCGATGGCAACGACCTTGCCGGCCTTGCCGGACTGAGCAAGCGCGCGGCCAACACCGATAGCGGTCGGCTCGTTGGCGCCGAAGATGCCCTTCAGATCAGGGTTGGCGGCCAGAACGTCGGTGGTCTGGTTCAGAGCGGTCGCCATCTGGGACTGAGAGTAGTAAGGGCCAACAATCTGGAGCTTGGAATTGGCCTTGATGTAGTCGACGAAGCCACCGACGCGACCGATTTCAGAACCGGCACCGGCAACGTACGACATGACGGCAATCTTGCCTTCCTTGCCGACCTTCTTGATCATTTCTTCGGCGGCAAGCTCACCGGCCTTCTTGTTGTCGGTCGCCAGGAACGACTGGTAGTACTGCTCGCCACCCTTGGCCAGCTGCGAGTCGATCAGAACGACAGGAATGCGCGCTTCCCATGCCTTCTTGACGGCTGGCAGAAGAGCGTCCGGATCGGACGGTGCGAGCACGATGCCGTCCACCTTACGGTTGACGGCGTTTTCCACCATGTTCACCTGGTCGGCAATGGCGGATTCGGACGCCGGACCCTGGAAGGTCATCGTTTCGCCCTTGGTGTTCTTCATCGCAGCGTCGGCGCCCTTCTGGACGTTCTGCCAGAATGTCGAGTTGACGGTCTTGACGATGACGGCGATTTCGCCGGCCTGAACCGCGGAGACGCTCCAAAGCGCGATCACGGATGTCAAAAGAACAGTCGTCAGTTTCTTCATGTCTTCCTCCATTGTACCGGCGAAGGGAGAGCTCCTCTTCTCGACACCGGCTGTCCCGCGGATAGGGTCCGCACCCTTTTCAGACGCTTAGCAGTGCAATCAGCGGCGATTGCGCAACTGGTCGATCCAGACTGTCATCAAGATGACGAGGCCGATGATGATCTGCTGCGTAAAGGCAGAGACCCCGTTCATATTGAGACCGTTGCGCAGGATACCGATGACGAACGCACCGATTGCTGTCCCTGAAATCGTTCCGACGCCGCCGATCAGCGAGGTACCGCCGATGACGGCGCTGGCGATGGCATCAAGCTCGTACATGACACCTTCGTTCGGCTGTGCGGTGACAAGGCGCGACATCAATACGCAGCCCGTCAGACCGGCAAGCGTGCCGGAAAGAACGTAGGTGAAATTGGTGACGCGGGCGACATTGACGCCGGAGAGGCGAGCCGCTTCGGCATTGGAGCCGACCGCATAGATGTGGCGTCCGAGAACCGAGCGGTTCAGCATGAAGGCCACGGCAAGAGCAATGACCACCATCAGGATGACGGGGTAGGGAATGCCCGGGAAGACCACATTCGGGAACCCATCGTCACCGATATTGACGATGCGGAAGAGGGCGCCGTTGCCAAGTTCGCCGAAGGATTCGCCGAGACCAGAGACGGCACGAGCACCGGTGATCTGCAGCGCCACGCCACGGGCAATCAACATCATGCCAAGCGTTGCGATGAAAGGCGGCAGCTTGAAGCGCGTGACGAGGAACCCGTTGATCAGACCGCAGAGCGAACCCGTCAAAATGCCAAGGAACATGCCGACCGGAACCGGCATGCCGAGTTCCTTGACCGCCAGTGCTGCGACCACGCCGGCAAGCGCCAGAACCGAACCAACGGACAAGTCGATGCCGCCGGTGATGATGACGCAGGTTGCACCAATACCCAAAAGCGCGATCGACGTGACCTGCAGAGCGATCGTCATGGCGTTGTTGACGCTGAAGAAGGCGCTGCTGGTGGCCGAAAACACAATGGCCAGCACCACGAGGCTGCCGAGTGCGGCAAACTTCTGGATGATGTCCTTCTGTCTGTCGCTGAGCGAGGGGGTCTTAACGGGTTCTGGTGATTTCGACATGTCTTACCTCATTGCGCCTTGCGGCTATAGCCGGAGGCATAGCGCATGATTTCTTCTTGATTGGTCTTGGCCGTTTCCAGCACGCCGGTAATGGTTCCCTCGTGGAACACCGCGATACGATCCGTCAGCCCCAATACTTCGGGCAGTTCCGAGCTGATGAGGATGACGCCAATGCCGCGCGCGGCAAGTTCATCCATGATCTTGTAGATGGCGAACTTCGCACCGACATCGATGCCACGCGTGGGCTCATCGAAGAACAGGATGCGCGACTGGCGGAACAGCCACTTGCCGATGATGATCTTCTGCTGGTTGCCGCCGGACAGAAGGCGAACCGTCTGCTTGATCGACGGCGTGCGAACATTCAGGAGATCGACATAATGCTTTGCGACCTCGTCGTGCTTCTTGAAGTCGATCAGACCGAAGCGGTTGGAGACCTCGTCCATATTGGCAAGCGAGGTATTGGCAGCAACCGACATCTTGATCGCCAGGCCGTCGCTCTTGCGGTCTTCGGAGAGGTAGGCAAGCCCCTGCTCGATGGCATCCTGCGGCGACTTGATCGTCAGCTCGCGGCCTTCGAAGGTGATGCTACCCGCATCGAAGGCATCCGCGCCGAAAATCGCGCGGGCCACTTCGGTCCGGCCGGCGCCCATCAGACCGGCAAATCCGAGGATTTCGCCACGGCGCAATTCGAAATTGACATCGTTGAAAACGCCGGCGCGCGTCAGGCCCTTGACGGCGAAGATGACCTCATCCGTCGGCTTCGACGTGCGCTCGGGGAACTTTTCCTCCAGCGAGCGGCCCACCATGCGGGTCACGATGTCATCGACCGTGATCGACTTGAAATCGTCGGTCGAGATATAGCGTCCATCGCGAAGCACGGTGACGCGGTCAACGATCTCGGCCATCTCGTCCAGACGGTGGGAAATGTAAACGATGCCGACACCGGATGCCTTCAGGTCGCGGATGACCTTGAACAGCAGGCGCGTTTCCTGCTCGGTCAGTGATGAGGTCGGCTCATCCATGATCAGCACTTCTGCATCGAGCGAAAGCGCCTTGGCAATTTCCACCATCTGGCACTGCGCAACGGAAAGTCCGCGCACCAGCGTATCCGGATGGATATCGACGCCGAGGCGATCGAGGCAGCGTTTGGCATCGGCACGCAGTTTCTTGCGGTCGACCAGGAAGCCTTTTCTCGGTTCGCGCGCAAGATAGATGTTTTCGGCAACGCTCAAATGCGGAACGAGATTGAGTTCCTGGTGGATGATGGCGATGCCGGCGGCTTCCGATTCGAGCGGCGAGGCGTACTGGACCTTCTGGCCCTTATGCAGGATCGTGCCGCTGGTCGGCTGATAAACGCCGCTTATGATCTTCATCAGCGTGGACTTGCCAGCGCCGTTCTCGCCGCAGACGGCGTGAACTTCGCCGGAGCGCAAGTCGAAACGCACATCGCTCAGAGCCTTGACGCCGGGGAACTCCTTGCAGATGTCATCGAGGCGCAAAAGCGCACCGGACGCCTGAAGTGCGTCATGCCGTGTGTCATCATGGCTCGAAATGGACGATGCGCCCTGCGACATCCGCTACCTCCCAATAGCCGCTCCGTTCTCCCGCAGAGCGCTTCAATGGCGGCAATGGTTAGGCCGCATTTTTTTGGTGGTCAAGCCAATTTGTGATTTTTTGTTCGCAGGTATAGCAATATCGGAGAAATGGAAACTCCCGGATTCCAATAATATTCAATATTTTCAAAGAGATAAAATATATCTTTGCCAATACCTCCCGTAAGGGATACGGTAAGGCCAAATCTCAACCTTTCTTAGAACACCCGTGGACCGCAGATGAATGGTCAGGCCAAAATCCTGGAGCCGAGACGACTTTACCAGCAGGTTGCCGATCAGATCCGCGACCTGATCGACGGTGGAGAGTTTCAGCCTGGAACACGACTGCCTTCCGAGCGGGATCTGGCCCAGAAGCTCGGTGTCTCCCGCCCGTCTCTGCGTGAAGCGCTGATTGCGCTCGAAATCGACGGAAGCGTCGAAATCCGCATGGGCTCCGGCGTTTATGTGTCTACGGAGACAGCGGCCCGACAGGCAAGCACTCGGTCTCTTGGCGATAGCCCTTCTGAACTCATGCAGGCGCGCTCGACACTGGAGGGTGCGACCATCGTTCTGGCGGCGAGCCGCATCGACGAAGCCGCTCTCGTGACGCTGCGAGGAACGCTCGATGAAATGAGGAAGGAGATCGAAGCAGGTCGCAAACCTCTCGATCAGGACAGAAAGTTTCACGCGACCATCGCCGAACAATCAGGAAACACGGTCCTCGCGCGCTTGGTCGGAGATCTTTTCGATGATAGGCACAGCCCGATCTCGACCCAGTTGCGGGTGAGGTTCGAGGACCGCGGCACGTGGACCTTTGCGCTGCAGGAACACGAGGCCATTCTGGCTGCACTGGAAAGCCGCGATCCGCTGCTGGCACAGGCTGCCATGCGCATTCACTTGGAAAGCTCACGACGGCGCTGGATCGATACGTAATTCAAGACATGCCTCGGCAGACAATCTGTCGGGAGGAGGAAAAGAGTGACTGAGAATACCGAAGCTACCATTCTGCTGAACACCAAAGACAATGTTGCAGTTGCCCGTCGGCCCATTCCGAAAGACACCGATATCGGGCGTGGAGACCTGAGGGCACTCGATCTGATCGGGCGCGGTCACAAGGTGGCCCTGAAGCCGATCAAGTCCGGCGAAGAAGTGATCAAATATGGTCAGGTGATTGGAGTCGCCACGCAGGACATCGAGGCCGGGCGCCACGTCCACCTGCACAACCTTGACATGGTACCATCCGAGCACGCCCACCAGTTCAGCGTCGACATCGAAGAAAAGGGCATGCTGCCGGAAGCCGAACGCCGGACCTTCATGGGGTACGATCGTGGCACGGGCGGTGCCGGCACGCGCAACTACATCGGCGTCATTGCCTCGGTGAACTGTTCGGCGACCGTGTCGCGTTACATAGCCGACTATTTCAACAAGGAAGGCGGCCTTGCCGGTTTCGACAATGTCGATGGCGTCGTGGCGCTGACCCATGGTACGGGCTGCGCGCTCAACACCAAGTCCGAAGGCTACCGCCTGCTGATCCGCACAATCCAGGGCTATGCCCGACATCCGAATTTTGGTGGCATCCTGCTGATCGGCCTTGGCTGTGAGACGAACCAGATCGCGCCGATCCTCGAACACTACAAGATGGAAGAGGGCGACCGGCTGCGGACCATGACTATCCAGCAGCATGGCGGCACGCGCAAGACAATCGAAGCGGCAATCGCCAACATCAGGGAGATGCTGCCCATCGTCAACGCGGCAAAGCGTACCGAACAGCCCCTTTCGAAGCTGAAGCTGGCGCTCGAATGCGGTGGTTCGGATGGCTATTCGGGGATTTCGGCGAATCCGGCACTTGGCTACGCTTCGGACCTCATCGTTCGCAATGGCGGCACCACGGTTCTGGCTGAAACACCGGAAATCTATGGTGCAGAACACCTCCTGACCCGCCGTGCCGTCACGCCGGCCGTAGCAGAGAAGCTGCTGCAGCGCATCGACTGGTGGCGCGACTACACCGCCCGAAATGGCGACGAGCTGAACAACAACCCGTCTCACGGCAACAAGCTGGGTGGCCTGACGACCATTCTGGAGAAATCACTCGGCGCCGTCGCCAAGGGCGGATCCATGCCGCTGAAAGCTGTCTACGAGTTTGCTGAAACAGTAACCGAACCCGGCTTCGTCTTCATGGACACACCCGGCTATGACCCGGTCGCGGTCACGGGCCAGGTGGCAGGCGGCTGCAACGTCATCTGTTTTACCACCGGACGCGGCTCGGTGTCCGGCTTCAAGCCATCACCCTGCATCAAGATCGCCACCAACTCCGAAATGTACGAACACATGAAGGAGGACATGGATATCAACTGCGGCGACATCGTCACCGGCAAGGAAACCATCGAGGAGGCGGGACAGCGCATCTTCGATCACATCATTGCCGTCGCCTCCGGCGAGCAGACCGTCAGTGAAATCTACGACTACGGCGACAACGAATTCGTGCCATGGCAGGTCGGTGCCGTGACCTGACGTTTCACATGAAACATCGGACATAAAAATAGGCCCGGGAATCGCTCTCCGGGCCTTCTGCTTTGCTAAGATCCCACGTTAGTGGCGGAAGTGGCGCATGCCGGTGAAGACCATCGTCACATTATGGGCATCGGCTGCGTCGATCACTTCCTGGTCGCGCATGGAGCCACCGGGCTGGATGACAGCCGTTGCACCAGCGGCAATCGCGGCCAGAAGGCCGTCCGCAAAGGGATAGAAGGCTTCCGAGGCAACCGCCGAACCCTTCGTCAACGGCTCGACGAGGCCCATGGCCTTGGCAGCATCTTCCGCCTTCTGCGCGGCGATGCGTGCCGAGTCCACACGGCTCATCTGACCGGCGCCGATACCGGCTGTCTGTCCGTCCTTGGCATAGATCACGGCATTCGACTTGACGTGCTTGGCGATCTTGAAGGCAAACTTCATGTCTTCCAGTTCCTGCGCCGTCGGTGCACGCTTGGTCACGACTTTCAGATCGAGGTCTTCCACCATGCCGTTGTCACGGCTCTGGACCAGAAGGCCACCCGACACCGTCTTGGCAGTGATGCCAGCCGCGCGTGGGTCAGGCAGACCACCGGCGGAGAGAAGACGGAGATTGGGCTTGCGCGCAACGATCGCCTTTGCCTCTTCCGTTACGTCCGGCGCGATGATGACTTCGGTGAAAAGCTGGATGATCTCTTCTGCCGTTTCCGCGTCCAGCGTCTGGTTCAGGGCGATGACGCCGCCAAAGGCAGAGACGGGATCGCAGGCAAGGGCGCGCTTGTAAGCCTCCAGCAATGTGGAACCCGTTGCGACGCCGCATGGGTTGGCATGCTTGACGATGGCAACGGCTGGCGCATTCTCAGGCAGGAACTCGGCGACCAGTTCATAGGCCGCATCGGTGTCGTTAATGTTGTTGTAGGAAAGCTGCTTGCCCTGCAGCAGCGTTGCCGTCGCAACGCCGGGGCGCTTCTCGCCTGTCAGATAGAAGCCGGCGCTCTGATGCGGGTTTTCGCCATAACGCATCTTTTCCTTCAGCGTGCCGCCGATGGCGCGGTAATGCGGCGTCTCGATTGCGAGAGCTTCTGCGAACCAATTGGAGATAACGGCATCGTAAGCGGCGGTACGTGCATAGGCCTTGGCGGCAAAGCGCTGGCGCAGAGCGTAGGATGTCTGTCCGTCATCGGCCTGCAAGGCTTCCAGCAGTTCCGGATAGTCGGTCGGATCGGTGACCACGGTCACGTAGGCATGGTTCTTGGCTGAAGCGCGGATCATCGCCGGACCGCCAATATCGATGTTCTCAACCGTCGTCGGATAGTCACCGCCCTTGGCGCGAACCTCTTCGAACGGGTAAAGATTGATGACCGAGAGATCGATGGCTTCGATGCCGTGAGCACGCATCGCCTCTTGGTGTTCGGCATCGTCACGAATGCCAAGAAGCCCGCCATGGACATTGGGGTGCAGGGTTTTTACCCGGCCATCCATGATCTCCGGAAACTTGGTGATGTCGGAGACGTCTGTCACCGGAAGTCCCGCGTCGGCAATCGCCTTCGATGTGCCGCCGGTCGACAGAAGCTTCACCCCGAGCTTCACCAGCGCGCCCGCGAGCTCGATAATGTCGGTCTTGTCGGAGACAGACAGAAGCGCGGTGCGGATACGAACTTTGTCGGGTGCGGGGATTTTCTTGGAAACGACGGCCATCGTGGCAACTCCGTAAACGGTGGAGGATGAGCCGGAGAAAGCGCACCCCGGCGGTTGCCGCCGCGTTAGCACAGCTTGGCAGATTAATAAACAGAGCGTGCCGCTTTATCGGCAGCACAACCTTCAAAGAGCGATCAGCTTCTCTGTTCGAGAAGCCAGCGGATTTCCGTGGTTGCCGGAAGCTCAAACGCGACTTCGATCTGCAGCGACGGCCGGATGCCGGATACATCTGCCATGAACACGTCCTCGGCGATCGTGACCTGGCGCGCGGGCGCTGAAAAGGCCCAGGCGGTGCCATCCGGTGCCTGCATCAGCACCGTTTCCTCGTCTTCCTGCGACAGCTCGATCAAGGGATGAACATGAAAACGGCAAACGGCCTCGGCTGGCTCTGGTTGACGCTTCTCATCTATCCTGATCCAGTCTCGTCCCCTGATCTTGGTTCCCGCTTCGTTCAACTCCAACTCGCGCTGGTGCACGTAACCGAGGCTTCCATAACCATCATGAGACGCGGTCAGGATATCCGCGCGCTTCTCATCAATCCGGCGGTCCACCTCCGTCTCGCTGATGCCAGAGACGATGACGGGGCCGAGGAAACGGGAGTGCGAAATCCGGGCCGATGAGCGATCGGCAATGGTGACCGTGGAATGGGCGGCAGTAGTGCGGCTCACCCGCTTGAAGGCGGCTGATGCATATTGCGGGAAGCCGGAATTGACGATGAATCGGTAACGGCCCGAAGAGAGCTCAAAGGACAGGCAGCCACAATGGGCGCTGCGCGACAATTCGATGGAGGCAGGCTTGCCCGTATCGACGATGACGATCGTATCGCCGACCGAAAGCCGGTGATAGGAAATATCGGGAAGCGAGCGCGACGGACGTCCGGACGTCTCATCATAGCGCAGGACGGATGCAAGCTCGTTGGCAAGCGTTGCCGTGGTGCCATTGAACAAGGCCAGATCGCCATCCTGGTGACGGAAGAAGCGGATCGCAGGGAACATGCGGTCGATGGCAGGCACAAGCCCCGCCGGCACGTCATGACCGAGATTGATGTAGCTTTGGCGAAGCGGCAGGAGATCCAGCAACAGCTCCAGCATGACGCGCGGATTGCGCGAGACATGCCCGCCATCGGGCAGGATTTGCCGCTCCATCTCCTGGTCGAGCTTTCTTCCCTGCCGGGCGATCTTTGACGCGCTGTTCGGCATGGAGATGGACGCCATGGCAAGCGCGATGCGGACTTTCAGACGAACTTCACCGTCCGGCACATATTTGGCAATGAGACCCAGATAGCCGACATGCAGGCCGATACATCTTAGAAAACGCCGGTAGAAATTGGCATCCGCCTTCTGCAGGATCACTGGCGAGTGGGATAGCCAGGAGGTCAATCTCTGTGCTGAAAGTTCAGGTGACCATGCTGTGCCACGGATCGTTCGCCCATGCAGGCTCATCCATTCGGCAACATGCAGGCGGGCGCGGTTTCCAGCCTCTTCCGATCTGCTGGCGCGGACATGGCGCAGCCAGCCGAATGCATGCAGCCGCTCTTCAAATGCAGAGGAGGGTGGGTCCAGCAAAAAGGGGGAAACGCCCCCGGTTTCCAAGATCTTTCCCGCCAGGAACAGCCGCCCCTGCACAAGCTCCTGCGCGACATAAGGATCGACTGCGCGCAGATCCGTTGGCGCTGCCACAAGCGCGCTTGGTGCTCTGCTGGAGAGCCGCCACAAGTGTAGTCGCAAGGGTGCGACCGCAATCATGACGTGGCGCTTGACCGTGCGGAAGAAATAACCCGCAAGGCTGACGCGATTGTTCAGGGAGCTCGCCAAACGTCTGTAATCCTGCCTCGCGGAGTTAGCTTTAGGGACGACGCATATAAAGCGTTATTGAAGAAGAGCGATAAAGTTTCACAAAAAACTTCATATTTTGTAAACGAATGGAGCCCGAAGCGCAGATCGCGCGCCCATTCCTTCATCAGGAGGCTGAAAAAACATCAGAGGGGGCTGATGAGACGCTTCGAAAGCCCGTCGCGATCTTTCCCATTCGCTCGTTGGGCTATAGGCCTTCTTCTCTCGACTGTCGTTACCGCAAAGACCGCTAAGCACTTTTGCGCGACAGGCGTTAATGCCTCAGGCGGGCGAACCTTTACGCAGAACCGTCGCGTAGAAGCCATCGACACCACCGAACATGTCCGGCGTGGTGCGCAGATCGCCGCTGGCGTTGATGGCAATTTCCATACCCGGCAGATCTTTCGCGTCGACGGGAACACGTTCGAGGTTGCTGTCGGATGCCAGGACACGCGCCACCATCTCCTCGCCTTCTGAGGGATCGAGGGAGCAGTTGGAGAAGACGATCATCCCGCCGTCTTTGACGAGGGTCAGCGCCTGACGGAGCATCTGCTCCTGGAGAGTGGCCAGTTTGGCGATGTCCTTCTCGTCCTTCGTCCAGCTGACATCGGGATGCTTGCGCATGGTGCCGGTGGAGGAACAGGGCGCATCGAGAAGGACGGTATCAAACAGCTCCCCCGGCTGATACTTGAGCATGTTGGCTTCGATCGTTTCGGCTTCGAATCCAAGTCGCTCGAGGTTTGATCGCAGCCGCTTCAGGCGGTTGCCGGATTGATCGAGTGCCGTCACCTTGGCGCCAGCCAAGACAAGCTGGGCGGTCTTGCCGCCGGGTGCCGCGCAGAGATCGGCAACGCGCTTACCCTTCAAATCTCCCATAAGGCGCACGGGCATGCTGGCCGAAAAGTCCTGCACCCACCATTCCCCTTCGGCAAAACCGGGAAGCGCTGAAACCTGTCCTTCGAAAGAACCCAGACGTACACTGCCATTGGGCAGCACGGTTCCATTCAGTTCCTTGGCCCAATGGTCCGGATCAGACTTCACCGTCACATCGATCGAAGAGGGAAGAAGCTGCGAAGCGGCAATGCGTGACGCTGCCTCCTCACCATAGGATTTCACCAGCCTGTTGTAGAACCAGTCTGGAAGAACCGGCACGGCGTCGATAGCCGCCATAACCGCATCCTTCTCGCGGCCGAGCCGGCGCAAGACAGCATTCACCAGCTTGACGAAGCGCTTGTTGCGCGGATCGCGGTGCGCCTGTTCCACGGCCAGATCGACGGCGGAGTGATCAGGGACGTCAAGATAGAGCATCTGCGCGACCGCAACGACCAGAACATGATGCAGGGATCGCGCGCCTTGTGGCAGCGGTCCGTCCAACATCATCGAGATGGCGGTCTCAATCCTTGGCAGGTGGCGGAGCGCACTGTTGACGATGGCCCGCACCAGCGCCCGATCGGCAAGATTGAGAGAACGATAGGCCGGGTTCCCGTGCTCGGCATCCATCATTCCATCGAGAGACGTCTTCTTGTCGATAACGGCGGAGATGATCTTGGCCGCCGCCATGCGGGCGGAAAGGCCCGGTTTCCAGTCCCCGTCTGGCCCGCCAGCATCCGAAGACGCTGGCTTTGTCTTTTTTAATTTTGGCCGGGCAGGGGCGTTGGGTGATGTCAAGACCAGGGACCTTTGTGAGACGTGTCAGTGCCACGCCCGGGACCAGTCGTCGGGACAGAGCGTGATTTGCGCACGGCCTTAGCACTTGTTAGCTGATACGTCGATGGTTGGCCGAAGCCTTGCGACATCTCATGAAGCGCCGCGATACGGTTTTCCGTATTGGGGTGCGTGGAAAACAAGTTGTCCATCCGCTCCCCAGACAAGGGGTTGATGATGAACATGTGCGCCGTCGCCGGATTGCGCTCCGCATCATTGTTATGGATGTGCTGAGCAGCCCCGGCGATCTTCTGCAGGGCGGAGGCAAGCCACAGCGGGTTGCCGCAAATCTCCGCGCCACGACGGTCGGCAGAGTATTCTCGCGTGCGGCTGATGGCCATTTGCACCAGCATGGCGGCGAGAGGCGCAACAATCATCGCAAGCAGAACGCCGATGAAGCCGAGCGGATGGTTGTTCTCCCGATTGCCGCCGAAGAAGAAGGCAAAGTTGCCCAGCATGGAAATGGCGCCGGCAAGCGTTGCGGTGATCGTCATCGTCAAGGTGTCGCGGTTCTGGATATGCGCCAGCTCATGTGCCATGACGCCTGCGACTTCCTGCGGCGTCAGCATTTCCATAAGTCCGGTGGACGCTGCCACCGCTGCATTCTCCGGGTTGCGACCCGTCGCAAATGCATTCGGCTGGGGGTTGTCATAGACATAGACCCTCGGCATTGGAAGTCCGGCATTTTGGGACAGATCCCGGATCATGTGAAAAAGTTCCGGCGCGTTGCGCTCATCCACTTCCTGAGCGCGATAGGCGGAGAGCACCATCTTGTCGGAGTTCCAGTAGGAGAACAGGTTCATACCCGCCGCAATCACCAGGGCGATCATCATGCCGCCCTTGCCGCCGATCAAAAATCCGACGCCCATGAACAGGGCCGTCATGAAGGCCAATAGCATGGCCGTACGCATCAGATTCATCCAGCATCTCCGTCAAAAGCGATGAAAAGACCCGCAAAGACTTATCAAAGCGGACAGTTTTCTATAATCTGGTTATGAGGAATTGCTTTTCAATATGCCGTGACGAGGGTGCAGCCCATGCAGAACGCCGATAACGATAATGCGAACACGAACAGCAAAGTCCTCTCGCCTGCAGCCCAACGCGCATTGAAGGAAGCGGAAGAACGGCGCCGCAACGCAGAGCAGCTCAAGCTTCCACCTGAGACCGGTGGCCGCGGCGGCGCCGAACCGGTCCGCTTTGGCGATTACGAGATCAATGGCCGCGCGATCGATTTCTGAGACGTTGTTTTCGAAAGAGCCGCCTCTCGTCAGATACCGCCGTAACGGCAGCTGCGGCTTAGCAATCGTTGATTGATGCGACTGTGCAATCTCAATATGTAGCGCTGAGCGCCTATTCCAGATTGAAGCGTCACTCCTTCTCAGCAGCATCTGGCCCACTGGATTCCCTCCTTTGAAACGCGAAAGAGGAGTCCGACGCATATTGCTTGGGAGGCGGTGTCTTCTGCCAGGGCATTTAAGCCACCTCGCATCGGCTCAATGGGAGCGGGGACGATTGGCATTGACGCTGATCGCTGGCCTGGAGGTAGGATCTGGTGTGCTGACACACTCAGCCGATCCCTCATTGGCGTATAAGCAAGTCGCCCAATAAAGGCGACCTATGGAAAAATAATAAATATCAATAGCTTAGAGAGTCGCGCGACGTTGTTATCCGCGCTGCTCCAGAAGACGGCAAACGGCTTCAAGCTGCTCAAGCGTCTTGTAGTTGATCCGCACCTGTCCGCCATTGCCCTTGTGGCTGATCGCCACGTCGAGGCCAAGGGCATCCGACAGCGTCCGCTCCAGCGCGACCGTGTCAGAATCTTTCTCCGGCTTGCGCGCATGTACAGGATCGAGCTGGGATCGGATATCATTCTGCGCAATGCGCTCGGCATCGCGCACCGAAAGGCCTTTTGACACGATCGTCTTTGCCAGCGTGGTCGGATCAGACGTGGAGACGAGAGCCCTTGCGTGACCCGCCGAAAGAGAGCCTTCCGACAGCATGTCGCGCACGGGATCAGGCAGCTTTAACAGGCGCAGGCTGTTGGCCACATGGCTACGGCTTTTGCCGATAATCTCGCCAAGATCGTTTTGCGTATAGCCATGCTCGGCAATCAGCTGCTCGTAGCCCAGCGCTTCTTCGAGTGGATTAAGATCGGAACGCTGTACGTTCTCGACAATCGCGAGTTCAAGCGCCGTACGATCATCGACGTCGCGGACGATAACCGGAACTTCGGTAAAGCCAGCGAGCTGCGCTGCGCGCCAGCGACGTTCGCCGGCAATGATTTCAAAGCGGTTCTGCTCGACGGTGCGCACCACGACAGGCTGCACGATCCCGTGCTGCCGAATGGAGGCTGCGAGATCCTGTAGTTCGCTTTCATCAAAATGACGACGCGGATTGCGTGGGCTGCGAGCGATAAACTCGATCGGCACCGTTCGGTCGGCACTGATTGCACGCTGAGGCTCGCCCACAGGCAAGGGCTGATCCATCTCGCCGATCAAGGCTGCAAGACCGCGACCAAGGCGGCGCTTGGAGAGATCATCACTCATACTATACTCCATATCAATCTTGCAGTTCAGCAGCGCCTCAGGCAGCCCTGCGCAGCCGTTCTCTCTGAATAACCTCTGAGGCGAGCTGCAAATAGGCCTGGCTGCCGGCGCACTTCAAATCATACAGGATGGCTGGCTTACCATAGGATGGCGCTTCCGACACACGAACATTTCGCGGAATGAGCGTATGGTAAACCTTGTCACCCAGATGGGTGCGAACGTCGTTGACGACCTGCTGCGCAAGATTGTTGCGCGCATCGAACATCGTCAGCACGATACCTTGGATATCGAGACCAGGATTCACGGTACCGCGAATCTGGTTGACCGTGTCGAGCAGCTGGCTAAGGCCTTCGAGTGCAAAAAACTCGCATTGCAGCGGCACGAGCACCGAATGGGCGGTCGCCATGGCGTTCATGGTCAGCAGATTGAAAGAGGGTGGGCAGTCCAGCAGAATGTAGGAATAAGCCATCGCTTCCGGGCTACGCAACGCATTACGAAGCAGGAAAACGCGGTTCGCCGCATTCGCGACTTCCATTTCGAAGCCAAGAAGATCCATTGTCGACGGAATAATATCGAGGTTTGGAACGGCTGTCGGCACCGCCACTTCAGCGACGCTGTTTGCGCCGACCAACAGGTCGTAGGACGATAGCTTTCTCTCTCTGCGGTCAATACCAAGGCCAGTGCTGGCATTACCCTGCGGATCGAGATCCACCACCAGAACACGCTCGCCAATGGCGGCCAGGGCGGTTGCTAGGTTGATCGCGGTCGTGGTCTTACCCACACCACCCTTCTGGTTTGCTATCGTAATGATCCGGTTCTTATCAGACATGGTGAAGCACCTGGCTTTCAAAAATCAGCGCTTTGTCGACAAGTTGTGAATCTCGAGAACGACCGAGTCTTCATCGACTGCACTTCGATGTTTTAGCAGATCAAACGACCATCGACCACGGGCTTTCGTCACCTCCGCCTCATAATCCCGGCCTTTATTGAGATAGGCTTTGAGAAGATCGTTTTTCTGAGCCCACGGATGGATATAGGATAGGAGAAGGTCCAAGTCTGCCAGAGCGCGTGCCGACACCGCATCACATGAACCAATAGCATCCGGTGCTGATTCAATCCGAAGGGGGTGAACTGTCCCGCGAGCCCCGGTTTCCGACAAAGCCACACGCAGGAAGGCAGCCTTCTTGTGATTGCTTTCAACGAGATGGACCCAGCCATCCTGGAGCTCCGCAAGGAAAATAGCCGTGATCACACCTGGAAATCCACCGCCGCTGCCAAGATCGACCCAGGTTTGAGGCTTGGGCGCCAGTTGGAAGATCTGGGCACTGTCAGCGACGTGCCGAGACCAGAGGTCTTTCAACGTTGAAGGAGCAACGAGATTCGTCGTTGCGTTCCATTTCTTGAAAAGCTCAACGAAATGTTCGAGCCGCTCCTGTGTTTCACGTGAAACACTTTGGCCGTTTAACGTCATAATGGGACTCGTCAGGGATGTATGCGGGTTTTCTCTGTTCGCGTATAAGTCCCTTTTTTCACCAAAGCAAGGATCAGTGAGATCGCCGCAGGCGTCATTCCATCGACTCGCCCGGCCTGGGCGATGTTGATCGGCTTCGCTGCAAGCAGCTTCTGCTTCAGTTCGTTGGAAAGGCCGGACAAGCTGCCGAAATCGAAATCTTCTGGTATTTGTCGGTCTTCGTCGCGCTTGATGTCGATAATATCGGCGCTTTGGCGCTGCATATAGACTGCGTAACTTGCCTCAATTTCCAGAACTTCGGCAACGCGCGGAGCAAGTTCTCCCAGAACTGGCCAGATTGGTTTCAACGCCTCAAGCGACATGTCGGGATAGGCAAGCAACTCGTAAGCACTGCGGCGCTGGCCATCCTGATTGAGCTTGAGGCCCTGCTTAGCAGCTTGAGTCGGGGTGATAGCCAACTCCTTAAGCAACGACCTGCCCTGATCGAGCGCATCGAGATACTCCGAGAACTTTTTCCCACGCTCCGATCCTACAATCCCCGTCTTCAGACCGAGAGGCGTCAATCTCAGATCGGCATTATCGACACGCAGAGAGAGTCGATACTCAGCGCGCGACGTAAACATGCGGTAGGGCTCGGTCACGCCCTTGGACGTCAGGTCATCGATCATGACCCCGATATAGGAATCGGTCCGACTAAAAATATGCGCATCGACCTCACCAGCAAGCCGCGCCGCGTTGAGACCGGCAACGAGCCCCTGAGCGCCAGCTTCCTCATAGCCTGTCGTTCCATTGATCTGACCGGCTAGAAAGAGGCCAGGGATCTTCCGGCACTCGAGAGAGGGCTTGAGTTCTCTTGGGTCGACATAATCATATTCGATTGCGTAGCCCGGCTGGAGAATATTTACGGTCTCAAGCCCCGGAATAGAATGAATGAAAGCCTGCTGCACGTGCGCTGGCAGCGAGGTGGATATGCCATTCGGGTAGACGGTGTGATCGTCAAGACCTTCCGGCTCCAAGAAGATTTGATGTCCATCGCGCTCTCCGAAGCGAATGATCTTATCTTCAATGGACGGACAATAACGGGGACCCACGCCCTCAATCTGACCAGAGTACATGGCTGAGAGGTGAATATTATCCTGAATGATCTTATGGCTCTCAGGCGTCGTGCGCGTTACGCCACAATCAATCTGAGGATTGATGATGCGATCCGTCATGAACGAAAAGGGGACCGGATCTTCGTCCGGACCTTGCTTGTCCAAACCAGCCCAATCAATAGTTCGACCGTCGAGCCGGGCAGGGGTGCCCGTCTTCAGCCGTCCGAGCGTAAGACCCGCGCGTAGGAGGGTTTCAGAAAGTCCAATCGAGGGGTTTTCACCAACACGGCCCGCTGGAATCTTTTCGGCACCGATATGAATGAGACCGCGGAGGAATGTACCGGTTGTAAGGACGACGGCACGGCAAGCGACATGACGACCGTCTGCCATAACAACCGCTGTGATCTCACCATTTGTGATATTGATATCGAAAGCGTCTCCCTCGATAATGTCGAGGTTTACGATGCTGGAAATCTCTCTCTGCATCGCCTCGCGGTAAAGACGGCGATCGGCTTGCGTTCTTGGCCCGCGGACAGCAGGCCCTTTCTTGCGGTTCAGCATGCGGAACTGGATGCTGCCAGCGTCGGCCACGCGGCCCATCAAACCATCAAGCGCGTCGATCTCTCGCACGAGATGGCCTTTGCCCAATCCGCCGATTGCAGGATTACAGGACATGACGCCGATCGTCTCACGCTTATGGGTAAGGAGCGCGGTGCGTGCGCCGTAACGCGCAGCTGACGCAGCTGCCTCGCTGCCTGCATGGCCACCACCGATGACGACGACATCATAAACCATCGAACCTCCAGCCTTGAACCGGGTGTGTCACACCCATTGTTTCACGTGAATCATTTACCGATGCAAAATTCGGAAAATATGACGCCGAGCAAATCTTCAACGTCAACCCTACCGGTGATCCGTCCTAGCGACGTAGCGGCAAGACGAAGATATTCGGAACGGATCGCCAATTCCATACCTTCTGATTTCAGCGCTTCCCTAACATACTCCAGCGTCTCTTCAAGTCGTTTTTTGTGTCGCGAGCGTGCGGGCATGAGGGTGGTAGCGGCTCCAACTCGCTGCTTGATCCGGTCGCAGATGGCTGCCTTTAGCAACTCCAGCCCGTAGCCCGTCTTCGCAGAGATGAGAATACCGTCTTCTATGTTGGCCGATTGCGGAAGAAGGTCGGCCTTGGTGATAAGCGAAATCGCCTCGAAATTATTCTGAATATCCAATTGTTGCGGGGACGAATCGATATCGCGGAGGTGAACAACCAAATCAGCGGACTGCGCCGTCATCTGTGCTCGTCGAATACCTTCCCTCTCGACCACATCCGTCGCATCACGCAGCCCTGCCGTGTCAAAGAGCGTCACCAGATACCCATTGATATCGAGATCGACGCTGAGAACGTCTCGTGTGGTACCCGCGACATCGGTGACAATCGCCACATCACGCCCGCTCAGCGCATTCATCAGACTGGACTTGCCGACATTCGGCGCACCCACCAAGGCAACTTTAAAACCATCTCGGATGATTTCAGAGCCTGATCCATGCGCCAAGTGGCTTGCGAGGTCTTTCTCGAGCTCCCCAACCTTAGCCCACACCTGAACGGCTACCGAATCCGGCACATCGTCCTCATCGGCGAAATCGAGTTCCGCTTCGATCAATGCCCGGCAGCGGGTGAGCTGCGACGCCCAGCCGTCATAGAGGCCGGAGAGATGACCGCTGCTCTGCTCCACGGCCAAGCGCCGCTGCATTTCTGTCTCAGCCTGCAAAAGGTCCGCAAGGCCTTCAACTTCCACGAGATCCATCTTGCCATTGTCGAATGCCCGGCGGGAAAATTCTCCTGCTTCTGCCTGACGCACACCCTGCCGTTGGTCAAGGAGATTGAAGATCGCCGACACCACCGCTCGACTTCCATGGACCTGGAGTTCGACGCAATCTTCGCCCGTGAAAGAGTTCGGCGCTGGAAATTGGAGCACGAGGGCCTGATCAATGATGTCGCTGTTTCGGTCACGAATCGTTTTGAGAGCTGCGTTACGGGGTGCTGGAACGTGATCGCCTATGAGACTTCGAAGCGCCTCAATCGCGTTGGGTCCGCTGATCCGGATAACGGCGACGCCGGCCGGTAGAGAGCCACTGGAGAGGGCATAGATCGTATCGCTGGACTGCGGCATGAAACTTTTCCAAAGCTCGTCATGCGACCTGTTTAGCGGTTTTAAGGACGCACGCTACAAACGAAGGGCTGAAGCGAGGCGGCAATCGAGGTGATCGAACCCGCTCTAATGAAAATGGCCGCGCTCTGTTTAAGGAGCGCAGCCGAAGGTCGAAAGCATGGTCCGCACAAAACTGTGCAGCGGTTTTCCGATAACGCAAGAACCTGAAGCGTATGAGCGGATTGCCTTGCAAAACGCGTCAAGTCGGAATCCGGCTAAACGGATTATGTATTCATCGACTCGAAGAAGTCGCCATTGGTCTTCGTCTGCTTGAGCTTGTCGATGAGGAACTCGATGGCATCGGTGGTTCCCATCGGTGCCAGGATGCGTCGCAGCACGAAAATCTTCTGGAGATCCTGACGCGGAACCAGCAAGTCTTCCTTACGCGTACCAGACTTGAGGATATCCATGGCAGGGAAGATGCGCTTATCGGCGACCTTGCGGTCCAGCACAATTTCCGAGTTACCCGTGCCCTTGAACTCCTCGAAGATGACTTCATCCATGCGGCTGCCGGTATCGATCAGAGCCGTTGCGATGATCGTCAGCGAACCGCCTTCTTCGATGTTACGGGCGGCACCAAAGAAGCGCTTGGGGCGCTGAAGAGCGTTGGCGTCGACACCACCGGTCAAAACCTTACCGGAAGAGGGGACGACCGTGTTGTACGCGCGGCCAAGGCGCGTAATCGAGTCGAGCAGAATGACGACGTCACGACCATGCTCGACAAGGCGCTTGGCCTTTTCGATGACCATTTCGGCCACCTGAACGTGGCGAACTGCCGGCTCGTCGAAGGTCGAGGATACGACTTCGCCCTTCACCGAGCGCTGCATGTCGGTCACTTCTTCCGGACGCTCATCGATCAGAAGAACGATGAGATAGCATTCCGGATGGTTGGCCGTGATCGAATGGGCGATATTCTGCAGAAGGACCGTCTTACCGGTTCTCGGCGGCGCAACGATCAATCCGCGCTGGCCCTTGCCGAGCGGAGCGACAAGATCGATGACGCGCGCGGAGAGGTCCTTCGATGTTGGGACATCGAGTTCCATCTTGAAGCGCTCATTCGGATAGAGCGGCGTCAGGTTATCGAAGTGAACCTTATGGCGGATCTTTTCAGGATCGTCGAAATTGATCGTGTTGACCTTAAGTAGAGCGAAATAGCGCTCGCCTTCCTTCGGTCCACGAATGGGCCCTTCAACCGTGTCGCCAGTCTTCAGCGAAAACCGGCGGATCTGAGAGGGCGAGATGTAGATATCATCCGGGCCTGGCAGGTAGTTTGCGTTTGCAGAGCGCAGGAAACCGAAGCCATCCTGAAGAACTTCGACAACGCCTTCCCCGATGATCTCGACATCCTGGCTTGCCAGCATCTTGAGAATAGCGAACATGAGCTCCTGCTTACGCATGGTGCTCGCATTTTCAACTTCCAGGGATTCGGCAAACGTCAGCAAATCGGTCGGAGATTTGCTTTTGAGTTCCTGTAGCTTCATTTCAGCCATGAAGAGAAAGACCGTCTTTAAAAATATGTGGGGGAGTGGCGTGTTCGCGAATCAGCTTCTGAGGTGCAACCGCAGCCATCTGAATAATTCACATGCCGAGAGATGAGTGGGCTGAAAATAGCGTTTCATGCCCGCCGCCGCAAGAGCAAAGCACCAATTCCGGGAAATTTATCGTGATCATAAGTTATCCGAACGGTTTCACAACCACAAGTATGACTATTACGATCATCAATACCGTGGGCACCTCGTTCATCAACCGCCAGTGACGGGCAGGGCGCCTGTTCTCGTCGCGACCGAAGGCTTTTGCGCTGCGGCTGAAATAGACATGGGTCACAGTCAGCGCAATAACCAACGCGATCTTGGCATGCAGCCAGCCGCCACTGAAACCGTAAACGGACCAGGCAAGGTAAAGCCCAAGCACCCAGGTGATCATCATTGCCGGGTTCATGATCAAGCGTATGAGCCGCTGCTCCATGACCTTGAAGGTTTCCGACTGTACGGAGCCGACGGGCGCATCCGTGTGGTAGATGAACAGCCGCGGCAGATAGAGCAGACCCGCCATCCAGGAAATGACCGCGATGATGTGCAACGCCTTGATCCAGAGATAGGCATCCGCAGGATCGACATGCAGGACCAGCGCGATGAAGCCGATGAAGACGGCGAGCGCCACGCCTGCACGAAGATAGGTCTTGCGGCCGGCTGTGTTTGACGTCTGCCTCTCTTCGCTCATCTTGCAACTCCATGAGAGCGCACATGCGCCACCAGCCGCGTGACATTCTCAGGATCGGCCTGCGGCGTGATGCCGTGGCCGAGATTGAAAATCAACGGGCCGTTCCCGAGAGCCTGCAGGATCGCATCGATGCCGTCTTCCAGGGGTTTGCCGCCAGCAACCATCAGCATAGGGTCGAGATTACCCTGGACCGGGCCTTCCTTCTGCAAATCGCGGGCAAAGGAGAGCGGCACGCTCCAGTCAAGACCGATCGCATCGGCGCCGGTCTTCTGGCGGTAATCCTTCAGCAAAATGCCGGCACCCTTGGCAAACGCGATGATGCGGGCATCGGGACGGCGTGCACGCACGGACTGGATGATGCGAGCCACGGGCTTCACCGCGTATTCTTCGAACTCTTTCTCGCCCAGTACCCCAGCCCAGGAATCGAAAATCTGCACGGCGTTCGCGCCGGCATCCAGCTGCGCGACGAGATAATCCGCAGAGACCTCCGCCAGGAACGACAAGAGCTTTTCCATCGCCTGCGGATGCTGGTAGCCGAAGAGGCGCGCAGGGGCCTGATCCGGTGTGCCGTGGCCAGCAATCATGTAGGTCGCAACCGTCCACGGCGCTCCACAAAAACCGAGCAGTGTCGTCTGTTGCGGCAATTCGGCGCGAAGCTTGCTCACCGTTTGGAACACAGGATCGAGGTGAGCGATGACATTCGACGGATCAAGCGCATCAATCTCGGAAGCATTGATCGGGTCCATCTGCGGTCCCTTGCCTTCGGAGAAGAAGACATTCCGTTTCAAAGCATCCGGGATCACCAGGATATCGGAAAAGAGGATCGCGGCATCCAGACCAAAACGACGGATTGGCTGAAGCGTGACTTCGGTTGCAAGATCCGGATTGTAACAGAGATCCAAGAAACTTCCTGCGACCTTGCGCGTTTCTCTGTACTCCGGGAGGTATCGACCAGCCTGTCTCATAAGCCAAATCGGAGGAGGGTTCAACGTCTCGCCGTTCAAAACCCTCATGACACTGCGGTCGATCATCTCGCCCAACTTTCTAAAAATAAAAACAAAGAGATTTAAAAGATTTTCTATTTCTTAGAGTCGGTGAGTAGCAAGGATTAAAAACTCTTAAGCTGATATGCCGCAGCTCGCCCATCACCCCATCCGATGTGGATCAGAAAGAACGCTCTTTCGCACTAATTCTGGAAAAGTCGATTTATCGATATAGTTTCAAGGGCTTGAATGTCGCCATTGTCTTGTCGATCCTGTGGATAAGGCCGGAATGACGAAAGAGCAATTTTCCCTTCTCCCAGCAATTCACAGAGGCCCTTCAGCTTGCTACACAAAACCGGCAAGTGTGGATAAGTCGGCAGTTTTCCGCCAGGCCGGGCTCGCCGCCAACGCCGTCCCGGATCTGTCCAGCTTTATCAACAGGGAGAAGAAAACAGCGTGGAGAATAAAAAAAACTTCTTCCATCTGCACCTGATATCGGACTCAACCGGAGAGACTCTGATGTCGGCCGGTCGGGCTGTCTCGGCGCAGTTTCACGCCTCCATGCCGATCGAGCATGTTTATCCGATGATCCGCAATCAAAAGCAGTTGCAGGCCGTCGTCGAGGAGATCGATCGCCAGCCGGGAATCGTGCTCTACACCATCGTCGATCAGCAGCTTTCCTCGTTTCTCGAAATCCAGTGCCACGCGCTTGGCGTGCCGTGCGTCAATGTGCTTGAGCCGATCATTGGCATCTTTCAGACCTATCTCGGCGCGACCTCGCGGCGGAGGGTCGGGGCACAGCACGCCTTGAATGCCGATTATTTTGCGCGCATCGAGGCTTTGAACTTCGCCATGGACCATGATGATGGTCAGATGCCGGAACATTATGACGAAGCGGATATCGTCATTATCGGCATCAGCCGAACGTCCAAGACACCGACGAGCATCTATCTGGCGAACCGCGGCATCAAGACCGCCAATATTCCAGTCGTTCCAAACGTGCCCTTGCCCGATAGCATCTATAAGGCCACCAAGCCTTTGATCGTCGGGCTGGTGGCGACGTCCGATCGCATATCGCAGATCCGTAAAAACCGAGAGCTTGGCGCGACCGGTGGTTTCGACAGGGGACAATATATCGACCGGGCGACGATCATGGAGGAGCTGAAATATGCGCGCGCGCTGTGTGCCCGCAACAATTGGCCCCTCATCGATGTGACGCGGCGCTCGATTGAAGAGACGGCGGCAGCGATCCTTGCTCTGCGCCAAAAGACACGATAGTCCGCCGTGCGTCGACTAGGACGCTATGAGGACCCGTCTCACGTTTTGAATCAACGCATCGTGCTTTTCCGAAAATCGATTCCGATTTCCGAGCCGATGCTGTAATCCGATTCTCGATATTCATCGGAGACAGCCATGACATCCGAACTGATCCTTGCCTCGGCCAGCGCCTCGCGCCAGATGCTGATGCGCAATGCCGGTCTAATTTTTTCCAGCATTCCTGCAGAGATCGATGAGCGCGCCATCGATGCTAGACTGGAAGCAGAGGGTGCGACGCCTGAGACCATCGCGCTGGAATTGGCAAAAGCCAAAGCGATCGCTGTGAGCCGCTTACACCCGGACGCTTTCGTGATCGGCTCTGATCAGACGATGTCGCTTGGTACCAGGATCTACCATAAGGCCAAAGACATGGCCGAAGCGCATTCCAATCTTCTCTCGCTTTCGGGAAAGACGCACAGACTAAACTGCGGAATCGCGATTGCGAAGAATGGTGAGATTTTGTGGTCTGCCATCAGCATCGCGAAGATGACGGTACGAGACCTCTCGGATGATTTCGTGTCGCGCTATTTGGAGAAGGTAGGATCGCAGGTGCTTTCCAGCGTCGGCGCCTACCAGTTGGAGGGGGAGGGAATCCAGCTATTTAATTCCATAGAAGGCGACTACTTCACGGTGTTGGGACTGCCGCTTCTTCCGCTGCTGGCGCAATTGAGGGAGCTGAAACTGATCGATGGCTGATTCACGTGAAACATTAACCAAAAAAGCGTTCGTGACCGGTTTCCCGGTCAAGCACTCGCGCTCACCCCTGATCCATAGTTTCTGGATCAAGCAATTTCAGATCGATGGGCTATATGAGGCGGTAGAGCAATCGCCCCAGAATTTTCCGTCCTTTATGAAATCGTTGAAGCGGTCGGACAGGGCCTATGTGGGGGGCAACGTCACCATTCCTCACAAGGAATCCGCCTACCGATTGGCCGACAGGCCGGATGAACTGGCCGATGAGTTGGGCGCTGCCAACACAATTTGGGTGGAGGATGGACTGATCCATGCGACCAACACCGATGGCTTCGGTTTTGTGTCCAACCTCGATGATCGGCATGGGGGCTGGGACAACACGGACAAGGCCGTGGTTCTCGGGGCAGGCGGCGCGAGCCGCGCCGTAATCCAGGCCCTTCGCAATCGAGGCATCGCCGAAATCCATGTCGTCAATCGCACGGTTGAACGAGCGCAAGAACTTGCCGACCGATTTGGGCAAACTGTCCACGCGCATTCCATGAACGCGCTTTTTGAAGTCTCAGTTGGCTGCGGACTTTTCGTCAACACCACGTCGCTTGGCATGGATGGCACAGAGGCGCCCTTCATCGACTTTTCACCTCTCGACGCCAACGCCGTTGTTACGGACATCGTCTATGTGCCGCTCAAGACACCAATCCTGAAGATGGCAGAACAGCAGGGTTTTGCAACGGTCGATGGTCTGGGCATGTTGCTTCACCAGGCACGTCCGGGGTTTGACAAGTGGTTTGGCAGGAAGCCAGACGTGACCGAAGACCTCCGCTCATTGATTATCGCCGATATGGAGCACCAGGCATGATCGTCATAGGTCTCACTGGATCTATCGGAATGGGAAAGACCACCACTGCAAAACTCTTCGCAGAGGAGGGCGTGCCGGTCTGCGATTCCGATGCGGTGGTGCACGACCTTTATCAAAACGAAGCGGTCGGTCCGATCGCAAATATTTTTCCGGACGCGGTCAAGGACGGCGCTGTTGACCGCGATCGCCTTAGTAAAATCCTGCGCGAGAATCCGGCTCAGTTTCCGGCGCTGGAGAACATCGTCCATCCGCTGGTGCGCGCAAAGCAAGACGCTTTTGTCGAAGCACAAAGGCGCAACGGCGAGAGCTTTGCGCTTCTCGATATTCCTCTGCTTTTCGAGACGAAGGCTGAGGCCCGCGTCGATGCGGTCGTGGTCGTCAGTTGCGCGGCCGAGATCCAACGGCAACGGGTTTTATCTCGCCCGGGTATGACGGAAGAGAAATTCCAGATGATCCTTGGACGGCAGATGACGGACGGGGAGAAGCGCAAGAAAGCCGATTTCCTCATCGATACCGGACGTGGTATCGAAGACGCACGGACCCAGGTTCGCGCTGTGGTTGACGCGTTGCAAAAACGAAAAAGCTGATAAAGCCGAAGACACCTCCGTGCTTGGACGCTTTCACATTCAAATCAGAGGGGTATCATTTCGATGCGCGAAATCATTTTCGATACGGAAACCACAGGTCTGGAATCCAAGTTCGACCGCATCATCGAAATTGGTGGCATCGAACTGATGAATCACTTCCCGACGGGAAGAAGCATCCACATCTACATCAATCCGGAAGATCGTAAGGTGCATCCGGACGCTCTTGCGGTGCATGGCATTACCGATGAATTTCTTCAGGACAAGCCGAAATTTGCAGAGGTGGTCGACGACATCCGCGCATTCTTCGAAGGCGCCCGCTGGGTGGCGCACAACGCGACCTTCGACATGGGCTTCATCAATGCGGAATTTGCGCGCCTCGGGATCGAGTCGGTATCGCCGGAATGGGTGACGGATACGCTGGCGCTGGCGCGACGGAAGCATCCGATGGGCCCCAATTCTCTCGACGCGCTTTGCCGCCGCTACGGTGTCGACAATTCCCGTCGTGATAAGCACGGCGCGCTCCTCGACTCCGAACTTCTGGCGGAAGTCTATATCGAGATGATCGGCGGCCGTCAGACAGCGCTCGGTTTCGGCTCCGCGTCGAAGACGCAGGCCTCGATGCAGTTGGACGATCAGCCCATGGCGCCGATGCAGCGCGAGCGATCCTTGCCGCCGCGGCTGGATGTCCAGGCCTTGGCCGCGCATGAAAAGCTTGTCCAGTCGATGGGCGACAAGGCGATCTGGAACAAGTATCGGCAGTCGCAGTGACATCGTCGCGCGCCGTTTCTCAAGACAATAAAAAACCCGGGTCTGCTGAACCCGGGTTTTTTTTATTGGCTGGCTACGATCCGATCAGTTCGGAACGGCTTGAACCTGAGAGCGGGCCTGTTCTTCGGCAACGCGCTGCGTGAACATCTGCGCGAAATCGATCGGGTCGATCATCAGCGGCGGGAAGCCGCCATTGCGTGTTACGTCGGCAATGATCTGGCGCGCGAAGGGGAAGAGAAGGCGTGGGCACTCGATGAAGAGAACCGGCAGCATGTGTTCCTGCGGGAAGCCGGTAATGCGGAAAACGCCGCCATAGGTTAGTTCGGCCACGAAAAGAACCTTGTCACCGTCCTTGGCTTCTGCATTCAGCGTCAGCACCACGTCGAAATCGGAACCGGAAATCGGGTTCGCATTGACGTTGACATTGATGTTGATAGCAGGCGCGCCATCACGAGCCTGAAGCGAACGCGGTGCACCCGGATTTTCGAATGAAAGATCCTTTGTGTACTGGGTCAGAATATTGAGAGACGGCGCTGCGCCGTTCTGTGCACCATTTTCAGTGGTCATGATATGCCTCGCAAAGTGAATGCCGTGAAAGCCGTCTATCATCTGGACCGGAGGCTTACAACCCTCAGGACCCGGCTTGCCGGCTTAGGGTCTTGGTAGGTCGCGGTCGTTACGATCCGGCGACCAGGGGGAGTTGTTCGGCCCGTCGCGGTGAAAATCCTCTTCGTCGAGATCGACGACCTTGGATGATGCCGGACCCCGCGGATTGCTGCGAAAGCGGGTGCTGGCAAAATCCGCAACGATGATATTTGGTCTGAAGACCTTCCAGAAGAAACTGCGCACCGCCGGCACGAGCAGCAGGAGCCCGATGATATCGGTGATGAAGCCTGGAACGAAAAGCAGGATGCCGGCAATGACGCGCATGCCGCCATTGACAAGGGCCTCGGCTGGCTGCTCACCCGTGCGGCCGGCATTTTGCAGATTGCGCACCATGCCAAGACCGCCATTGCGCAGAATGATGAGGCCCAGCATCGAGGTCAGGATGATCAGCGCAAGGGTTGGCCACAGGCCGATTGCCTTTCCGACCACGATGAAGCCAGCAATTTCCAAAATCGGCATCAGAAGGACGATGACCGGCAGCAGTGAGAAACGCATTTTATCAAGCCTTGCGTGTTATATCGTTGGCAGAAAAACAATCTTAGGGAACCGCCGATTGAATCTGCTTATTTGAAGATTGATCGGATGCAGACTATATGATGGTTCAACATTGGATTTAAATGGTGGTTTCGGTAAAAGATGGGCTCAAGTGACTTCATAACATTGTTTTTCCTTGTGGCAGCGGTGCTGATCTTTCTCCAACTGCGCAGTGTCCTCGGCCGCCGCACCGGCAACGAAAAGCCACCTTTCGATCCGTTTAGCGCCCGCGAGGCCGCAAAAGCGCCCATTGACGATAACAAGGTCGTTACCTTGCCGAAGCGCGGCGAGACGGAAGAAAATCGCTTTGCTGCTGTGGACGCGGTTGCAGCACCGGGCACGGCGCTCAATGACTCGCTGCGCCAGCTCGTCGAAACCGACCCATCCTTCCAGCCGAAGGAATTCCTCAACGGCGCCCGGATGGCTTACGAAATGATCGTCATGGCGTTTGCCGATGGCGATAGGGATACCTTGAAGAACCTTCTCTCTAAGGACGTCTATGACGGTTTTGACGCTGCGATTACCGAGCGTGAAAAGCGCGGCGAAGTGGTGAAATCCACCTTTGTCGGCATCGAGAGAATCGAAATGACCCAAGCGGCGGTTCGTGACTCGGAAGAGCAGATTACGCTTCGCATCATCAGCCAGTTGATTTCCGCGACCTATGACAAGGACGGCAAACTGGTGGACGGCGACGCCGAAAACGTCTCGGAGGTCGATGACATCTGGACCTTCTCCCGCGATATCCGCTCGCGCGATCCGAACTGGAAGCTGATCGCCACTGAATCTGAAGCATGACCACGGGCGCTGATTTCCACCTGAAACAGGTGGCGTATAACGAGCTGGAGGGCTGGGGGCAGGATGACCCTTCAGCCCTTTTTGCAGCAATGGGCGATATTGCGGCCCATCTCAACAAGGGCAAGCCCTATCGCACCGCAAGCCTCGGCCTCACCGCGGAGGATCTGGCAGCGCTGCTGGAAAAGGCGAAGGGCGTAACGGTCAGCGAGCCGGAGCAAGCGAGGCGCTTTTTCGAGAAAAATTGCGTCCCCTTCAGAATTACGTTGCCGGATGACAAGCGCGGCTTCGTCACGGCTTTTTACGAGCCTGAACTTGAGGTCTCCGCTACTCCCGACGACGTCTGGAAATACCCGATCTACAATCGGCCGGACGATCTGATCGATCTCGACGACGACAATCGCCCATCACACATCGATCCTTACTACGCGTTTGCGTTGGAAAAGGACGGCCAGATCTCCGAATATCCGGATCGCCGCGCTATCGATCAGGGCTATCTCGAGGGACGAGGTCTCGAAATTGCTTACGCAAAATCCAAGGTCGATCTGTTCTTCGTTCATGTCCAAGGTGCCGCAAGGCTGCGCTTTACCGATGGGTCGTTAAAGCGCATCACCTATTCTGCCAAGGCGGGACATCGCTTCTCCCCGATTGGACGCCTGTTGCTGGATCGCGGGGAGCTCGATCCGGCTACCATCTCGATGCAGACCATTCGTCAGTGGCTTAGGGATCATCCCGACCAAGTGGACGAGGTGCTCTGGCACAACCGCTCCTACATTTTCTTCCGCGAGGCAGCGGTGGAGGGTCTGGATCTTGGCCCGATCGCCGCGGCCAAGGTGCCATTGGTGGCAGGACGATCTCTGGCCGTCGATCGGCTGATCCATACCTTCGGCTTTCCCTTTTTCATTCAGTCGCAGAGCCTCACCCATCTCGATGACGGAAAACCCTTTGCACGCTTGATGTTGGCGCTGGATACGGGCTCTGCGATCGTCGGACCGGCGCGCGGCGACATCTTCACCGGCTCAGGCGACGAGGCAGGCGAACTTGCAGGCACCGTGCGCAACCCGGCGGATTTCACTATACTCATTCCGAAAGAGGCTGCGGAAAGGTATTCGTGATGAAGGGTGGGCGCAAACTCGGCAAGGAGGAGCGTGTTCTCTGGGGGAAGGTCGCCCGGACGGCGCGACCCATTTCCGGCCGTATGGAAGAATTGCTGACCTTCGAGGATGTCGAAGGGGAGCCGGTTGCGCTGCCTCCCGTTCCCGCCGCCAAGCCCATACCACCATTTCCGCAAATGATCGTCGAGCCGGTGCCCGATCTTTCCGCGCCCACTGCGAAAAAAGACAGGGTTCATCACCCGTTGGAAAAACCGGTCAAGCGTAAGCTGACCCGCGGTCGCCTGGCACTGGAGGCACGCATCGATCTTCACGGCATGTTCCAGAGCGAAGCGCATGCCGTCTTGCTGGACTTTCTCGTCCGGGCCCATGAGCGAGGCCTGCGCCATGTCCTGGTGATCACCGGCAAGGGTCGGTCGATGGGGAGTGACGGTGCGCTAAAGCGTGCGGTGCCGATGTGGTTCTCGAAGCCTGAATACCGCCACCTCATCTCCTCCTATGAAGATGCGTCCATGAACCATGGCGGGGACGGCGCGCTCTACGTGCGGCTGTCGCGCAGACGCGGAGACAAAACGTGACACCTTTTGCCGAGGCGGTCCGGCGGCTGCGAGAGCAGAAGGGTGTGACCCAGAAGGAGATGGCGCGCGCAATCGGCGTTTCGCCTGCCTATCTCTCTGCCCTGGAACACGGGAAGAGGGGCACGCCCAGCTTCGATCTGTTGCAGCGGATTTCCGGCTACTTCAATATCATCTGGGATGATGCCGATGAATTGTTTCGCCTGGCCGGTACGTCCGCACCGCGCGTCATCATCGATACTGTTGGTCTTCCCCCGGAATATACGGCTTTTGCCAACACTCTTGCGCGCGATATTCGCAAGCTGGCTCCGACTGTGATAGACGAATTGTCAGCCGTGCTGCAAAAAGGCCGTTCTTGTGACTGAAAGTCGCGCTATCCCCTGCTTTATCGAGGGTTTGAGGGGCGCAGACTTTGGATATCGGGGCGGAATTCCTATAGTCGGTCAACCGGATTGAAAGTGATTCGCTGCGATTGCGCGCCCGAAAAGAGGTACGCTTTGGCAGCGCCCATTGGAAAGAATGCTTATGACTGAAACACCGTCGAGCGAAACCAGCGTGAATACGGAATATGGAGCCGATTCGATCAAGGTTCTCAAGGGCCTTGATGCTGTGCGCAAACGCCCCGGCATGTATATCGGGGATACTGACGACGGATCCGGCCTTCACCACATGGTCTACGAAGTGGTCGACAACGCCATCGACGAAGCGTTGGCGGGTCATGCCGATCTCGTCACCGTCACGTTGAACGCCGATGGCTCCGTCACTGTCACGGATAATGGCCGCGGCATCCCGACCGACATTCATACCGGCGAGGGCGTCTCCGCTGCCGAAGTGATCATGACGCAGCTCCATGCCGGCGGCAAGTTCGACCAGAATTCCTATAAGGTGTCCGGCGGTCTGCATGGTGTGGGTGTCTCGGTCGTCAACGCTCTGTCCGTCTGGCTGAAGCTTCGCATCCGCCGCAACGGCAGGGTGCATGAAATCACCTTCACCCATGGCGTTGCGGATAAGCCGCTGGAAGTGATCGGTGAGTATGAAGGCCGCTCCGGCACGGAAGTCACCTTCCTGGCAAGCACCGACACCTTCACCATGACCGAGTATAATTACGCCACGCTCGAACATCGCCTGCGCGAACTCGCCTTCCTCAATTCCGGCGTGCGCATTCTGCTCACCGACAAGCGCCACTCCGACATCAAGCAGGAAGAGATGGTCTATGATGGCGGTCTCGAGGCCTTCGTGCGCTATCTCGACCGCGCCAAGAAGCCGCTGGTGGATAAGCCTGTCGCCATTCGCGGCGAGAAGGACGGCATCACGGTGGAAGTCGCCATGTGGTGGAACGACAGCTACCACGAAAACGTGCTCTGCTTTACCAACAACATTCCCCAGCGCGATGGCGGCACGCATATGGCGGGCTTCCGTGGCGCGTTGACGCGTCAGGTCACTTCCTATGCCGACAGCTCCGGCATCACCAAGAGGGAAAAGGTCTCGCTGCAGGGCGAAGACTGCCGCGAGGGCCTGACCGCCGTTCTGTCGGTCAAGGTGCCGGACCCGAAGTTCTCCTCGCAGACCAAGGACAAGCTTGTTTCGTCCGAAGTCCGCCCGGTCGTCGAAAACCTCGTCAACGAAGCGCTCAGCACCTGGTTCGAAGAGCATCCGACGGAGGCGAAGATCCTTGTCGGCAAGGTGGTGGAAGCCGCCGTTGCCCGTGAAGCCGCCCGTAAGGCACGTGAACTGACACGCCGTAAGGGTGCACTCGATATCGCCTCGCTGCCCGGCAAGCTTGCGGATTGCTCCGAACGCGATCCGGCCAAATCCGAGCTTTTCCTCGTCGAGGGTGACTCCGCTGGTGGTTCTGCCAAACAGGGACGCTCGCGTGAAACGCAGGCCATCCTGCCGCTGCGTGGTAAGATCCTCAACGTGGAACGTGCCCGCTTCGACAAGATGCTCTCCAGCCAGGAAATCGGCACGCTGATCACGGCGCTGGGCACCTCGATCGGCAAGGACGAATTCAACGCGGACAAGCTGCGCTACCACAAAATCATCATCATGACCGATGCTGACGTGGACGGCGCCCATATTCGCACCCTGCTTCTGACCTTCTTCTTCCGCCAGATGCCGGAACTGATCGAACGTGGTCATCTCTATATCGCCCAGCCGCCGCTCTATAAGGTGACGCGCGGCAAATCGGTCCAGTACCTGAAGGACGAAAAGGCGCTGGAAGATTACCTCATTTCCATGGGTATCGAGGAAGCGTCGCTGACCCTCGGCTCCGGCGAAGTGCGCGTCGGCGAAGATTTACGGGAAGTCATTGCAGACGCCGTTCGCATGCGCTCGTTGATCGACGGTCTACACTCGCGTTACAATCGTTCGGTCGTGGAACAGGCGGCGATTGCCGGTGCGCTCAATCCGGAATTGTCAGCAGACGCGAGCCAGGCGGAAGCCACGGT
This sequence comes from Agrobacterium sp. 22094, assembly GCF_052046015.1. Taxonomy (NCBI): domain Bacteria; kingdom Pseudomonadati; phylum Pseudomonadota; class Alphaproteobacteria; order Hyphomicrobiales; family Rhizobiaceae; genus Agrobacterium; species Agrobacterium sp. 22094. The sequence goes on from NZ_JBQEPX010000005.1 coordinate 332,053, forward strand.
CGCGGAAGTCTCCCGCCGTCTGGACATGATTGCAGAAGAAACCGAGCGTGGCTGGTCCGGCGAGGTCCTAACCGACGGTGGCCTGCGTTTCCAGCGCATGGTCCGAGGCGTCAAGGAACTCTCCACAATCGACATGGGCCTTCTCGGTTCTGCAGATGCCCGCCATATCGACCAGTTGGCGGCCCGCAGCCGCGACGTTTATGCGACCGTCCCCGTTCTGCAACGCAAGGAAGGAAGTCTGCAAATCTCCGGCCCGCGCGCGCTTCTCGAGGCCATCTTTGCCGCAGGACGCAAGGGCCTGTCCATGCAGCGCTACAAGGGTCTCGGTGAAATGAACGCCGAACAGTTGTGGGAAACGACGCTGGACGCCAATGTCCGCTCGCTGCTCCAGGTCAAGGTCCCTGATGCGACAGATGCAGACGGACTGTTCTCACGATTGATGGGGGACGAAGTGGAGCCACGACGCGATTTCATTCAGGAAAACGCGCTGAGCGTCGCGAACCTCGATATCTGATTTTGCTGTGGATGGTGTTGCTGCACGATTCACGTGAAACAGTTTGTTAAGAAACCCGGCGTCGATGCCGGGTTTTTTGTTGCGATGGGAAGCCAATTGACCGCCCTCGCTACAGCATCGGCCCGGAAACTCGGTCTGGATTTTCGGAAAGCAAGATGCGTCGATTCAAAAGTGTGAAGCGTCATGCGCCCTGTTGAACGTATGGCGCTTCAGGTTTGAGAATGACGCAAGGGGAGCGCGGGAGAATCCGGCTAACTCCCGCATGTGTTCACAAGGCGTCAGTCCGCCTTGCCCGTGAACTTGCCTTCGAACGCGATATTCGACAGCGGAAGCCTCTTGCTCGGTACTTCGCGTTCTGCGAGGTCGTCGGGAAGCGTGCTCTTATGCGCAATCTTGCCGATCGCGACCACGGCTTCCACGACATAGCCTTCCGGGACATCCAGTTGCTCGACGATCTTGTCCTTGAAGATGCCGGCCATACCATGGGCATGGTAGCCGAGTTTATGTGCCTGCATGGCGAGAGCAAACCAAGCGGCGCCTGCGTCGAACGAATGTGTCGTCGCTGGTTTCTTTTCACCGTCGCGGAGATTGTATGTGCGCGACAGGATGACGATCAGGGCAGACGCATTCTTGGCCCAGCGCTGATTTCCCTCCATCAGCAGGCCGACAAATCCGTCCCACTCCGGAGATCCATTCAGCCCATAGACGAAGCGCCAGGGCTGCTGGTTGGAAGCCGATGGTGCCCAACGCGCGGCATCAAGGATCGTCAACACGTCGTCCTTCGGCATTGGGTTGCCATCATAGGCACGTGGCGACCAGCGGTCCAAAAAAAGAGGATCGACGGGATGATCTGTGTCACGAGAATTGCTGGTCGTCATGATCTGTCCTTATCAACAGAGGAGAAAGGCTGACATGATCGTATTTTTTTGGCCTCTTCATGGTCAAGGGGTGACAAGGATAAATAGTTCGTTCATATATGCATCATCTTGTCTGACAACTGGGAGAGATCCATGAAACTGATGCGCGTCGGTCAACCCGGCCACGAAAAGCCCGCCATTCTCGACGCGGAAGGTAAAATCCGCGATCTCTCCGCACATGTGAATGACATTGGCGGCGACGCGATTTCGCCGGAAGGCCTCAAGAAGATCGCGGCGCTGGATCTTTCCACGCTTCCGGTTCTGACCGAAGACCGTATTGGCGCTTGCGTTGCCGGAACCGGCAAGTTCATCTGCATCGGTCTCAACTTCTCGGACCACGCCGCGGAAACGGGTGCCGCCGTACCGTCCGAGCCTGTCATCTTCATGAAGGCAACGTCGGCCATCGTCGGACCGAACGACAATGTCGTCATTCCACGTGGTTCCGAAAAGACCGACTGGGAAGTCGAACTCGGCGTCGTCATCGGTAAGACCGCAAAATATGTTTCGGAAGCCGACGCGCTGGACTATGTCGCGGGCTACTGCGTATCGCATGACGTGTCAGAGCGCGCCTTCCAGACGGAGCGCCAGGGCCAATGGACCAAGGGCAAATCCTGCGACACCTTCGGTCCGATCGGCCCATGGCTCGTCACGAAGGATGAGATCGCCGATCCGCAGAACCTCGGCATGTGGTTGAAGGTCAATGGTGAGACCATGCAGAACGGCTCCAGCAAGACCATGGTCTATGGCGTTGCCAATGTCGTGTCCTATCTCAGCCAGTTCATGTCTCTGCATCCGGGCGATGTGATCTCCACCGGCACGCCTCCGGGTGTCGGTCTCGGCATGAAGCCGCAGCGCTTCCTGAAAGCCGGCGATGTGGTCGAGCTCGGCATTGAAGGCCTTGGCTCCCAGAAGCAGACCTTCGTCGCTGACATTTAAATCCGAATACGTTTATCCCTGTCCTCATGGGTGAGGGCAGGGATCAACCACACAGCTGAGCTAAAAACCTCGGCCACGATCGCCATTCGCGCGTTATTTTGTGCAACTGCGAAAAGATGCTAGACTGTCACAAAAGACGACGATGACGACGGGAGGCGTTTATTCGTGTTCTACCATCTTTACGAAATGAACCATGCGGCCATGGCGCCCTTGCGGGCCAGTGCCGACCTGATGCGCCAGGCGTGCAACAATCCTCTCAATCCCTTATCCAACACGGCATTCGGCCGCAGCCTCGATGCGGGTTTCGAGGTCTTCGAGCGTTTGACGCGTCGCTACGGCAAGCCGGAGTTTGGCATCTCGAGCACACACATCGATGGCAAGGCTGTCGATGTCGTGGAAGAGGTTGTCTGGACGAAACCGTTTTGCCGCCTGATCCACTTCAACCGATTACTTCCGCAAGAACGACCAGCTTATCCGAAGATCGTGCTGGTGGCACCCATGTCCGGTCACTATGCCACGCTTCTGCGCGGTACGGTGGATGCGCTTCTGCCCCACGCGGATATCTATATCACCGACTGGATCGATGCCCGCACCGTTCCGCTGACGGAAGGCCGCTTCGATCTGGATGACTACATCTCCTACGTCATCGAGATGCTGCATCATCTGGGAGAGGGGACCCACGTGGTCGCCGTCTGCCAGCCATCGGTTCCGGTTCTGGCGGCCGTGGCGTTGATGGAGGCGGATCAAGACCGCTTCGCGCCTGCTTCCATGACGCTGATGGGTGGACCAATCGATACGCGTATCAACCCAACGGGCGTCAACGAGTTGGCAAAAGCCAAGCCGATCGACTGGTTCCGCGACAGTGTCGTCATGCCGGTTCCGTGGCCGCAGCCCGGCTTCGGGCGTTCCGTCTATCCGGGCTTCCTGCAACTCTCTGGCTTCATGTCCATGAACCTCGACCGGCACATGACTGCGCATAAGGATTTCTATCTCAACCTTGTGAAGAACGACGGCGATTCGGCTGAAAAGCATCGGGAGTTCTACGACGAATATCTCGCCGTCATGGACCTCACCGCCGAATTCTACCTCCAGACGGTCGAGACCGTCTTCATCGAGCATGCTCTTCCGAAGGGCACGATGATGCACAGGGGCAGGGCGGTCGATCCGTCTGCCATCCGCAATGTCGCGCTCTTCACCGTGGAAGGGGAGAATGACGACATTTCCGGGGTCGGCCAAACCAAGGCGGCGCATGATCTTTGCCTGAACCTGCCACATGAAAAACGGCGCCATTACATGCAGCCGGATGTCGGCCACTATGGCGTCTTCAACGGCTCACGCTTCCGCAACGAGATCGTTCCACAAATGGTGGCGTTCTTCCAGGAGCATCAACGCCAGCAATAAACGAGCGGATGGCTTTTGAAGGCGGAAAGCGCTATGACGGCGTCATGTTTTCGCTGCTTCGAAAGTCCCCGAAATCGACCTCGTCCCGCAAACCGACGCTGACCCAGCGCACGGTAGAGGTCGGCGGTCGGCATGTGCCGATCTCCATCAAGGAGAACCAGCGGGCGACGCGCATCACGCTGCGTATCGAACCGGGTGGCAAGGCGTTGAAGCTGACGATCCCCTACGGCCTCCATCATGCGCAGGTCGATATGTTTCTCGATCGTCATCAAGGATGGCTTGAAACCAAGTTTGCCAAGTTTTCTGCGCCGACGGGAATGAGCGACGGTGCGTCCATTTCCATCCGTGGCACGCTCCATACGATCCGGCACTCAGGCTCGATGCGCGGCGTAACCCAGATCGCCCAGGACGAGGACGGTCAGCCTGTGCTGAAGGTCAGCGGATTGCCTGAACACACAGGCCGTCGCGTCGCGACCTTTCTGAAAAAGGAAGCCCGCGCCGATCTCGAGCGACTGGTTGCAATCCACGCCAAGACAGTCGGAAGGCCGGTGCGCTCGATCTCGATGAAGGATACGCGCAGCCGCTGGGGATCCTGTTCACATGAGGGCAACTTGAGTTTCTCCTGGCGCATTGTCATGGCGCCGGAAAGCGTCATCGATTATCTTGCCGCGCACGAAGTGGCGCATCTGAAAGAAATGAACCACGGACCGAAATTCTGGGCGCTCTGCAAGAAGCTTTGCCCGGAGATGGACAAGGCCAAGGCCTGGCTGAAGCAGAATGGCTCTCAACTGCATGCCATCGACTTCGAATAAGCCACGATTGCAGGTTTGGATTCACGTGAAACATGTTTTAGCCGACCCTCTTTGCCCGCATTTTGGCTCGACTCACACGCCATTTCATGTCACGTCCCAGTCATGAAAAGTGCCAGGACTCCGGACATCAAGATTTGCGGGCTGAAAACGCCGGAAGCCGTCGAACGCGCGGTTCGGCGCGGGGCAACGCATATCGGTTTCATCTTCTTCGAGAAGAGCCCGCGCAACATCGAGCCGGATATTGCCGGCAAGCTGGCAGACGCGGTTCGCGGCAGCGTCAAGATCGTTGCCGTTACCGTCAATGCCGATAATGACGAGCTGGACGAGATCATCGATCTGCTGAAACCCGATATCCTCCAGCTTCATGGTAGCGAGAGCCCGGAGCGCGTGCTGAGCGTCAAGGCACTCTACGGCCTGCCGGTGATGAAGGCTTTTTCTATTCGTGACGCCGATGATCTCGCCAAGATCGCTCCCTATATCGGAATCGCGGACAGTTTTCTTTTCGATGCCAAGGCACCGGCGGGATCTGAACTGCCGGGAGGCAATGGTGTCTCCTTTGACTGGAGCGTTCTGCATTCTCTTGACGAAGGCGTAAATTACATGCTTTCCGGGGGGCTGAACGCCGATAACGTCGCTGAGGCTCTGGCAAAAACCGGGGCAGGTGGACTGGATGTATCCTCGGGTGTGGAAAGCGCGCCGGGTGTAAAGGATTTGGCCAAGATCGACGCGTTTTTCGATGCGGTTCGATCGGCAAGGCTTTAGGGAGTTTAAAAGTGAACGAAACGCTGAAACCCAACTCGTTTCGCGCCGGTCCCGATGAGGACGGACGCTTCGGTATCTACGGAGGCCGCTTCGTTGCCGAGACGCTGATGCCTTTGATCCTCGACCTGCAGGCCGAGTGGGAAAAGGCCAAGGACGATCCGGAGTTCAAGGCGGAGCTTGAACATCTCAACACTCACTATACCGGCCGTCCAAGCCCGATCTATTTCGCCGAGCGCCTGACGGCTGAACTCGGCGGCGCGAAGATCTATTTCAAGCGTGATGAGTTGAACCACACCGGTTCGCACAAGATCAACAACTGCCTTGGCCAGATCCTTCTCGCCAAGCGCATGGGCAAGACCCGCATCATTGCCGAAACCGGTGCCGGTCAGCATGGCGTCGCATCTGCAACGGTAGCAGCACGCTTTGGCATTCCTTGCGTGGTTTACATGGGCGCGACCGATGTGGAGCGCCAGGCCCCCAACGTGTTCCGCATGAAGCTCCTTGGTGCCGAAGTAAAACCGGTGACGGCAGGCCACGGCACGCTGAAGGATGCCATGAACGAGGCACTGCGTGACTGGGTCACCAATGTCGACGACACCTATTACATGATCGGCACGGCGGCTGGCCCGCACCCCTATCCGGAAATGGTGCGTGAGTTCCAGTCGGTTATCGGCAAGGAAGCGCGCGAGCAACTGTTGGCACTCGAAGGCCGTTTGCCGGATATGCTGGTCGCAGCGGTAGGCGGTGGCTCCAACGCCATCGGCCTGTTCCATCCGTTTCTGGATGATGCGAGCGTGAAAATCGTCGGCGTCGAAGCGGGCGGCAAGGGCCTGGATGGTGAAGAGCACTGCGCCTCGCTGACAGCCGGTTCGCCGGGCGTCCTGCACGGCAACCGCACCTACCTGCTTCAAGATAGTGACGGCCAGATCAAGGAAGGTCATTCCATCTCCGCCGGTCTCGATTATCCGGGCATCGGCCCTGAGCATTCCTGGCTCAAGGATGCCGGTCGCGTCGAATATGTGCCGATCATGGACAATGAAGCGCTCGACGCCTTCCAGATGCTGACGCGCACCGAAGGCATCATTCCAGCGCTTGAGCCGAGCCATGCGCTGGCCGAAGTCATCAAGCGCGCGCCGAAGATGAGCAAGGACGAAATCATTTTGATGAATCTCTGCGGTCGCGGCGACAAGGATATTTTCACGGTCGGTAAAATTCTGGGAATGGGACTCTGATATGACTGCACGTATGGACAAGCGCTTTGCCGATCTGCGTGCGCAAAATCGTCCGGCTCTCGTCACCTATTTCATGGGTGGCGATCCTGATTTCGAAACCTCGCTCGGCATCATGAAAGCGCTGCCGGACGCCGGTGCCGATGTCATCGAGCTTGGCATGCCATTTTCCGATCCGATGGCCGACGGCCCGGCAATCCAGATGGCCGGCCAGCGGGCACTGAAAGGTGGTCAGACGCTGGCAACCACGCTCGATCTCGCGCGCGAATTTCGCAAGCAGGATGATGAAACGCCGATCGTGCTGATGGGTTACTACAATCCGATCTACATCTACGGTGTCGACAAGTTTCTGGACGACGCGCTCTCCGCCGGCATCGACGGACTGATCGTGGTCGATCTGCCGCCGGAAATGGATGACGAATTGTGCATCCCGGCTGTTCAGAAGGACGTCAACTTCATCCGTCTGGCGACGCCCACAACCGATGAAAAGCGTCTCCCGACCGTTCTACGCAACACGTCCGGCTTCGTCTATTACGTCTCGATGAACGGGATCACCGGTTCGGCCTTGCCCGATCCGTCGACGATTTCCGGTGCTGTCGAACGGATCAAGGCGCATACCGATCTGCCCGTCTGCGTTGGCTTCGGCGTCAAGACGGCCGATCACGCAAAGGCAATCGGTGCGGTTGCCGATGGTGTCGTGGTCGGTTCGGCCATCGTCAACCAGATCGCTCTCAGCCTCACCAAGGATGGCAAGGCGACGAATGACACTGTGCCGGCGGTAACAACGCTGGTAAAGGGCCTCTCGACAGGCGTGCGCGCGTCGCGCGCATGACATCGAGGCGATCTCAGATCGTGACCGACTTGAAATCGCCATGCTGATTTTGAATGTAAGAGAAGACGAGCGGAATTTGGTTGAAACGGCAGCCATGCGTCGCCATTCCGCTCAACTGCTGCCGAAGGATCATCGGTTCAGCGCGGACAGTCAGGAGTAAAGAACGTGAACTGGATTACCAATTACGTACGCCCGCGGATCAATTCCATGCTGGGCCGCCGGGATACCCCGGAAAATCTCTGGATCAAGTGCCCGGAAACCGGCGAAATGGTCTTCCACAAGGATCTGGAAGAAAACAAGTGGGTCATTCCCGCGTCCGGCTTCCATATGAAGATGCCCGCAAAGGCGCGCCTTGCCGACCTGTTTGACGACGGCGCCTATGAGGCATTACCGCAGCCGAAAGTGGCGCAGGATCCGCTGAAGTTCCGCGATTCTAAAAAGTACTCCGATCGTCTGCGCGACAGCCGCACCAAGACCGAACAGGAAGACACGATCCTGGCGGGCGTCGGCAAGCTTCAGGGCCTGAAGATCGTCGCCGTCGTGCATGAGTTCCAGTTCATGGGCGGCTCGCTCGGCATTGCCGCAGGCGAGGCGATCGTCAAGGCTTTCGAGCGCGCCATCTCCGAGCGCTGCCCGCTCGTCATGTTCCCGGCCTCTGGCGGCGCGCGCATGCAGGAAGGTATCCTGTCGCTGATGCAGCTTCCGCGTACCACGGTTGCCGTCAACATGCTGAAAGAAGCAGGCATGCCCTACATCGTGGTTCTCACCAACCCAACGACGGGCGGTGTCACGGCGTCCTACGCCATGTTGGGCGATGTCCATATTGCCGAGCCCGGCGCTGAAATCTGCTTTGCCGGCAAGCGCGTCATCGAACAGACGATCCGCGAAAAGCTTCCAGAAGGCTTCCAGACATCGGAATATCTCCTGGATCACGGCATGGTGGACATGGTCGTCGATCGCCACGCGATCCCGGATACGCTTGCCAACCTCCTGAAGATCATGACGAAGGCACCGGCCAGCACCTCCAAGGATATTCTGCCTATCGCTGCCACGGCCTGACGCATTCAAACACGCTCCGGAGGGGTGGATGACGGATATGACGAAGCCTGACATGAGCGAGGCGGAACGCATCATCGAAAGATTGATGCAGCTTCATCCCAAGGGCTTCGATCTGTCGTTGGACAGGATCACCCGCCTCCTCGAAAAGCTAGGCAATCCGCATAAGCGCCTGCCGCCCGTCATCCATGTGGCGGGCACCAACGGCAAAGGCTCGGTCACGGCCTTCAGCCGTGCGCTTCTGGAAGCCGCAGGCCTGGCCGTTCACGTCCACACCTCGCCCCATCTGGTAAACTGGAATGAGCGCTACCGTATCGGCGTTGCCGGCGCTCCCGGTCGACTGGTGGACGATGCCATGTTTGCCGATGCTCTAGCCCGAGTGGAAGCCGCCAATGAAGGCCAGTATATCACCGTCTTCGAAATCCTGACCGCCGTCACCTTCGTGCTCTTTGCCGAACAGCCTGCCGATGTGGTCGTTCTGGAAGTGGGTCTTGGCGGTCGCTTCGATGCCACCAACGTCATCTCCAATCCGGCCGTCTCGGTCATCATGCCGATCTCGCTCGACCATCAGGCTTATCTCGGCGATCGCGTCGAACTGATCGCGGCGGAAAAGGCAGGCATCATCAAGACCGGCTCGCCGGTCGTCATCGGCTACCAGGAATACGACGCAGCACTCGATGTGCTGATCGCCACCGCTGAGCGTTTGAAATGCCCGACAGCCATCTATGGTCAGGATTTCTCTGCGCATGAAGAACATGGCCGCATGGTCTATCAGGACGAGTTCAGCCTGGTCGACGCGCCGCTGCCGCGCCTTCCTGGCCGCCATCAGCTGGGCAATGCCGCCGCTGCCATTCGCGCCGTCAAGGCTGCCGGTTTCAGCGTCACCGATCGCATGATCGAAAAGGCCATGACATCGGTCGAGTGGCCGGGCCGCCTCCAACGCGTCACCCGCGGTCGCATCTTCGATCTCGCGCCGAAGGGCAGCGAAATCTGGATCGATGGCGGTCATAATCCAGGCGCTGGCGAGGTTATTGCTGAAGCCATGGCCGGTTTCGAGGAGAAGAGCGCTCGGCCGCTGGTGCTGATTGCGGGCATGATCAACACCAAGGATCAGGTCGGCTACTTCAAGGCCTTCGCCGGTATCGCCGAATATGTCTTCACCGTACCGATCCACGGGTCGGATGCAGCGATCGACCCTGTCGTTCTGGCCCATGCTGTCTTCGACGCTGGCCTGACGGCAGCGCCGACAGCCTCCATCGAAGAGGCTTTGGAGGAATTGGCAAAGCGCCTCGACCCGGCGAAGCCCGCACCGCGCATCCTGATCGGCGGATCGCTCTATCTCGCGGGTAACGCGCTGGCGCTGAATGGCACACCGCCGCAATAATCGAAGCATCACGCAACCGACGATCAAAAAAAGCCCGGCAGAACCGGGCTTTCTTTTTAATCTTGCATTGGCAAACAATCAGGCGGCGCTGGAAATCCAGGCGGAGAGTGCGGTCTTGGGAGCGGCACCGACCTTGATATCCGCCACTTCGCCGCCCTTGAACATGGCGAGCGTCGGGATGGAGCGAACGCCGAACTGAGCAGCGAGCTCAGGGTTTTCGTCGATGTTCAGCTTTGCGACCTTCACCTTGCCAGAAAGTTCCGTAGCGATCTCTTCGAGGCTCGGGGCAATCATCTTGCACGGGCCGCACCACTCGGCCCAGAAGTCTACGACGACTGGCTCAGCGGATTCGAGAACTTCAGACTGGAAGTTGGAGGTATCGACTTTCACGGTAGCCATAATTGGCTCTCCTTTCAGTGAATCTGTTCGGCATTCATGTGATGCGGGGGATGGGCATTTTCAATGTCCGGTATCTCACTTTGTCGAGATTGCGGCAAGGGCTTGTGACAGCGCTTCGTCCGTGAGCGTCACGAAGGACGCGTTCTCCGTATAGACGAGCGCGCAGGTGAAAGCCTTGTCCGGGTAGAGCGGCTTCAGAATCTCGCGATAGATCGCAAGCTGTGCGATATGGGCGAAGGGAATGGTGTTCTCATTGGCCGGCGGTATCCGGTTGGTCTTGTAATCCACCAGAATGACGCGTTCCCCGTCCACCGCCAAGCGGTCGATTCGGCCGGAAACGGCAAAATCCTGCCTTCCCAGGCGCAACGTTCCCATGATCGAAACCTCCGCTCGGCTATTGGCAGAGAAGGCAGACTGGATGGCTGGTTCGGAAAGAACGGCGAGCGTGGTGCGGATCAATCTCTCGCGTTCAAATTCCGGCCAGTAGCGCGCGGCACGCTCCGCATAGCGACGGGCGGCATCTTCCCGCTGATCCTCGGGATAGTCCGGCAGCGTCTGCAGCATCCGGTGCACAAGGCGCCCACGTTGCAGTGCAAGGCCGGAAGCTATCTCCGGTTTGGTAAAGAGCGGGGAGGACACGACAAGGTCATCGGCACCGTCATCGATGATCGTTCCCGCGCCGGACGGGCTGAGCGGCCGGGGAAGGGCAGGTGCCGGTGGCAGTGGTTGCATCAGCGAGGCGGGAAATGCTTCTGGCGCAGCACTCGACGGGGTCTCGCTCTGGGGTATCGCTTTTGGCTCATGGGCATTCATGCGCCACAACAGACCGTCCCAGGCTTCGCCGCCTGCCTGGAACTGATGAGAGATGCATCGCGCTTCATCCGCGACAAGCGCCCGCTTGATCATCTGGTGCCAGCAATCCGGATTTTCCTTCGGCCCGCGATAGCCACAGACAATCAGATGGTCGGCAGCCCGCGTCATGGCGACATAGAGGAGACGGCGATATTCCTGCTCTGCGGCGTCCTTCAAGCGGCCATCGTCCTGGTCGATCAACGCGTTATCGAAGTTCTTTCCTGGCAGCCACACGGGGAATGCGGCATCCCTGGTTTCGACGAAGCGAAGCCGGGGCACATGGCTTGGAATGAAGGCCTTGGAGCCGCCATCGACGAGAAACACCACAGGTGCCTCAAGACCTTTGGAGGCGTGAACCGTCATGATGCGGACTTCGCCGCGCTCCTTGTCCTGCTCGCGCTTGATCTCCGGGGCGTCCGTTTCCAGCACGGAGATGAAGGATTGCAGGCCGGGGAGGCCGGTCTTTTCGTGATCGAGCGCGAAGGACAAAAACTCATCCAGAACGTCGCTCGCTTCGTTGCCAAGGCGTGCAAGAAAGCGCTTGCGACCTTGATAGATGGTCATCACCGCCGCGTAGAAATCGTGAATCGTCGCGCTACGGGAGAGCGCAATGAGGGAGGAGAGGATTTCAAGCGTCGCGGCGAAGCGGCCGTCATCCTCTCCAGCGCGCTGCTGGAGATAGTCCCAGACGCTCGTCTTCTCCGGACGCTTGGCCGCCAGGTCAAAAATATCGTCTTCATCATGATTGAAGAGCGGGCTTTTGAGCAATGCCGAAAGCGACAGATCGTCCTGCGGCAGAAGCACGAAGCGGCCAAGTGCCAGCAGATCCTGAATGGCGATGTGGTCGGTCAGCCGCAAGCGGTCGGCACCGGCAACGGGGATGTTTTTTCGCTGCTTCAACTCGCGCGTCAACGCGTTGACGAAGGCGTGGCGCTTGCGCACCAATACCAGAATGTCGCCAGCCTCGATAAAACGTTCGACGCCTTTCTCGATCACCGTTTCCGTGCCGATCATCGCTGCGATGCGCGCCGCGATCCGTCGTGCGACGATGGCGGGTGGGGCGCTTTCGCGCAATGCATCGAAGGGTGCCGTCCAGTCTTCTTCGTCTTCGACCGGCTCGGCGGCGATCATGTCCCACACCTCCACCGTCCCGGCTTGACTAAGGCGGTTGGAGCGATGCTCGACGGGTTCATTGTCGGCGCTGAGGCCTGCGGCATTCTCGGGCAAAGAGAAGACCTGATCCACCGCAGCCAGCACATCCGCCGTGGAGCGGAAGGAAAGCGGCAGTCGTACGGGATGGAATATCTGCTGGACGGCAGTCACGCGCCGCGCCGTTTCCTCACGCTCCTGCGAAAACCGTTCCGGCCGTGCTCCTTGAAAGGAATAGATCGACTGCTTCTCGTCGCCCACGGCAAACAACGTGCGTTGACCGGCGCGCGCGGTTTCGCCATGGAAGAAATCTGCCGCCAGCGACTGTATGATCGACCACTGCACCGGGCTGGTATCTTGAGCCTCATCGACGAGAATGTGGTCGATACCCTGGTCCAGCTTGTAGTGTACCCATGCGCCCGCCGTATCTCGGTTGAGAAGCGTGGCCGCGCGCTCGATCAGGTCCTCGAAATCGAGCTGGCTGCGCTGCTTCTTCAAATCCTCGAAGTCGCCGATCAGCCGGTCTGCCAGCGTCAAGGCATGTCTGGTGGCCTCCAGCATGCGCAGCGTCCGGTACCGGTCGCGGCAGGCAACCACATGGGCGCGCGCCAGTGTCAGGTCGTCCAGAAGATTGGGTGCTGCCGTCTGCATCGCCTTGTTGATGACGTAGGCATCGGACTTCCGCTCACCCTTCTGGGTCAGCAACGCGCTTTCGAGAAAGGCGATGCGCTTGAACGGATCGCCTTCTCGCGCCGCTTCCCGCAACGCGTAGGACACTTCGTGCGTCCGCGCCCCGCCCACCTCATCGGACAGCGTCAGATAGGTGTCGAGCGACAGGCCGGAGAGACCCGGGAGTGGCCAATAGGCGGCCGCTACCGTCTCAAGTGTTTCAGTGGCGCTGATCCGAGCATGGCGCCGAAGCGCCGCGTCGATTCCACCGCTGCGGGAGGCGTCTTCGAGAAATCCGCGCAGAGGATTGCGGTTGGCAACGATGGCGCTCAAAAGCGCTTCCAGTCCGGTCTCGTCCGCCAGATCAAGCACATAGGCAAGCGCCTGCGCCAGCGGCGTGTCCTGCTCGAGCGAAACGGCGGTCAGCAGGCTGCGGCGTGCTTCCGCCAGGAGACTGCTGGCGGCACGATCATCGAGAACCGAGAAGTGGCCAGCGACATTCGCTTCCAGCGGAAACTGGTGCAGCAGCGCTTCGCAGAAGGCGTGGATCGTCTGCATTTTCAGCCCGCCCGGCGTTTCCAGCGCCTTGGCGAACAGACGGCGCGCCTCCTTCAGCTTGATCGCATCCGGCATACGTCCTTCGATCGCTGCGATGCGCGCCTTCAGGTCGGTGTCGGAGAGCGTGGCCCAATCCGCGAGGCGATCGAAGACGCGGCTCGACATTTCCGAGGCCGCCGCCTTTGTGTAGGTCAGGCACAGAATGGCGGAAGGACGGCAACCGGCCAGCAGCAGACGGATCACCCGCTGCGTCAAGACATGCGTCTTGCCCGAACCCGCATTGGCCGACACCCATGCCGAGCTAGTCGGATCGGAGGCGCGGGTCTGCTGGCGTGTCGTCCAGTCGATCCAGGCGCCTGGCTCGTCGCGCTCCGGGCCGTGATCTTGAGCCTGCTCGGCGGCGTATTCGAAGAGATCATTCGCCATCGCCATCTCCCGGTTCTGCGGTGGACCATTCGGAAACGCGCGCCAGATGGTCGTACTCGCCGCCATAGGATTGCTGTTCTTCCGGGATCAGCCGCGACACGAAGCCGTTCTTGCCCTCGCGCAGCGCCTTGATGAACTTGGCCAGCTGGTCGATCGAATCCGTCGCCAGTTCCGCCGCACTCTTGGGCACGGCCTTGGCGGTGGCCTTGGCGTTTTCGTTGTTCACGACATCGGTGCCGAAACGTTCTCCCGGCCGCAGGCGCACATAGATCAGATCCTCCGGTGTCGGCGTGCCGGCATCGCGGAAAGCACCGCGCATCAAGGCGGCCGCTTCCAGCGCCAGTTGCGGATCGAGCAAGGACCGGGCCTGTTTCACAGTCGGGGAGAGACCGGTCTTGTAATCGACGATATCCGCTTTGCCGTTGGTCTTGATGTCGATCCTGTCGGCCACGCCGGTCAGCCGGATCCCGGCCTCTGGAATGTCCTGTCCGGCGCGGGCCTCCACATAGGAGCGGCGCACCATCGGACGGCGATCTTTCTCCCAGGCAAGAAACTCGCGCGCCACCGCAACGAAGCGCGGTCGCCAGACGATATCGATATGTGCCGGCAGATTTTCTTCGTCGAAACATGCATTCAGCACGCGCATCATCGCGTCTTCGGACGCTGGCGTGCCGGGAACATGCTCCTCACGAGAGTAGAGTTCAATAATTCGGTGATAGAGCGTCCCGCGGTCGGCAGCGCCCGGATCGCGGTTGAACTCGTCCAGCGGATCGAGCTTCAGGATGCGCCGCGCATAGATGGCATAGGGGTCACGGCGCAGCCGTCCGACTTCGCTGAACGAATAGCTCTTCGGCTGCAGATCGGCAGGCGGGGTCGGGGCAGGGCGTCGCGCTGGATCCTGCGTCTCGCTGTCATCCAGCATCATTGCCCAATGGCGGTAGGATTCGCCACGGCGCTTCAGCGCCTCGGCAAAATCTTCCCCGCCCAGTGCCAGCAGTCTTTGCAGCCAGCGCGAAGCCACGGCAGGCGTCGAACCCTGGCGTAGGGCGCGGCTGTAGATGATGTGACGCGTCCCGTTCGCCATCTCGAAATCATGCGCCAACTGCCCGATGCGGCGTTCCGGCGGCTCAAGGCCGATCGATGTCTTCATGCTGCGTGACAGGAAGGGATTGTTGGCTGTTTGCCCCGGCCACACCCCTTCGTTCAAGCCACCGATGATGACGGTATCGACGCTCTGCAAGCGCGCTTCCAAAGCGCCGAAAATGAAGACGCGTGGGTGGCGCATGGCCCGTGGCTTGATCGATTCGCCCGCAATAAAGGCCGCGACGATATCGATCCATTGCGGACCATCCGCCTCCAGCGCGCTGCCGCATTCCATCAGCTCGGCAAAAAGATTGGACAGCTTTTCACCCGCCTCGCCGGACCAGAGGCTCGCCAGATCGCCCGCATCATCCAGACACATCGCTTCAATGACGCGGCCGGAACGCTCCGCCCATTCCGCCAGCGTCAGGCGGGAGGTGAGGCGACCGCGGAGTGGATCGCGGTGGACGAAGGCCTGCTCCAGCGGTTCGATCGCCGCTTTGATCCGTCTCGCCAGATCTTCAGCAGCGAGCGGGGCATCATCGGAAAGCGCCGTGCGCCAATGTGGCGGATGGCGGTCGCCTGCGTGAAGTGTCATCTGATGTGCCAGAAGCGCATCGAGGTTGCCAAGTGTCGTTTCCTCGCGCCCGCCGCGCAACGCCAGAAGCTCCAGCGCTGCGACAGCCTTACTCATCTGCAACTCGCTCAGGCCAAAGCGGCAAAGCGGATGCTTCAACAGCGAAATGACCGCGACCGGATCACCTGGGCGCAGGATCGCTTCCAGCGCCAGCTGCAAAAGACCTGCCTGCGGCGTCGCAGACAGCGGCGTACCTGCGGAATCGTCCGCCTCGATGCCGAAGCGGGCAAGCTCGGTTGCCACCCTTCGGCCAAGTCCGCGATCCGGCGTGATGAGGGCTGCCTGCGATGGGCCATTCTGACCGGGCTTGTCAAGCGCCAGCCTGAGCGCGATGGCGATTGCGGTTGCCTCCTCGCGCTCATTGGCCGCCTCTATCATCGAGGCGGCGGAAAAGGCGCTTTCGAAGAAGGCCGGGGACTTGTCCGAGCGCCACTCATTCCATTCCGCGGTCGCCTGAACAGGCGCAAGTGCGGTGGAAAAAACCGCGGCCCGGTCCTGCAGATCGCGATCAAGTTCACCGATCCGCTCTACATCGTGACGCAAGACGCCGAGCTTCTGCAACAGGGTGAAAAGCCCGTGTTGCGAATGGGTGCGGCTTGCCGCGTCAGCCGGTGCCTCATTGATCGCCTGCCACTGATCTTCCGGCATGTCGAGGTCAAGACCGGGAAGCACGACGGTGCCGTGCGGCAAAGATGCGACGGCAGCAATCAGATCGGCGGCAGCCGGAATAGAGCCGGTGGAGCCTGCAACGATGATCGGATCCGTGCTCGCGATCTTCGTCAGCCGGTCGGCCTCTGCGCGAAGGATAGCGTTGCGGTGGCGGCCGGCGGAAGACCGGTTGAGTTCGGCAAGGCGGGCGGGCCAATAAATACTGGCAATCTCCAGAAACTTCGCGGTCAGCTGCCACCACTGCGCATGATCGGCTGTATCCAGTTCGGAGAGCGCCTCCCAATCCTTGTCTTCCGTATCCATCGCATCGATGACTTCGGAGAGTGCACGCGCAAGCCAGATCGCATCCGCCGGGCTGGCGGGTGCCACGAGCGGTGAATCGGAATGGATGGCGCGGATCGCGTCCGGCAAGCTGTTTCGCCAGGCAAGGATCAGCCGCGCCAGTTCCACCAGTCGGGCGGTGCTGGAAATCGGTGGAGCAAGATCGATGGTAGCTGGCGTCTCGATATCGAAATAGCCGCTATCGTCATCCGTTTCGCCGAGCGGACGGATAACCGGGAGGATGGCAGAACGCCCGCCCAGGATATCGACGAATTCAGAGCGAAGGACGCGAGCCGAACGGCGCGTCGGCACATAGATCGTCACGCGGGCAAGCGAAAGCGGATCGGCAGGGTCGTACGAGAAGCCGCTCGCGAGCGTCCCGGCACAGAGGCTCTGCGCCAGTGTCTTTAGAAAGGGTGTTCCCGGCGCAATGGTCAGGATGCGTTTGGCATGCGCCAATGGTTCGACCTTCTCAAGGATGACAGCATCCGCCCGAAAACCGGAATCGTTTTTCGGAAAGCACGATACTTCGCTTCAAAGCGTTAGAACTTCCTTTGTGCGTCCTGAGAAACGCACGGCGCTCTAAACGGAAGCGATGGTTCGCTCCGCATCCTCTATAGCATCCGGTGTGCCGACGGTAATCCATTGACCGTCAAGCATCCCGCCATAAAGCCGGTTTTTCGCAATGGCGCGGTCGAAATAGATGTTGAGATTGAAGGCATCAGCCGGTGCATCCTCAAGCAGGCGCGAATCCATGGCGATCGCGCCAGCGTAAACCACCGGACGTGGCTCGCCCTCCTGATACCGGGTCAGGCGCCCATCCTCTGCAAAATTGAAATCCTTTTTGCCGTTATGTCCGGTGGTGCGGTCCATATCGACGCAAAGCATCGCCATATCCATGCGCGCAGGATCGAAACCCTCCGCGAGTTTCTGCAGGTTGGTGGGACGGCCGGATGTTTCCCCGACCCAGAACAGATCGGCATTCATCACCAGCACAGGCCCGGGCGTCAGCAGCTTCAAACCCTTGGCGAGACCGCCACCGGAATTCAACAGCTCGGCCCGCTCATCGGAAATCAGAATCTCAAGATCCTTGCGGTCTTCAAGATGCGCGACCATCTGCTCGGCATGATGATGGACGTTGATGGATACGGTTTCGACGCCCGCCGCCACCAGAAGTTCGAGCACATAATCGATCATCGGCTTGCCAGCGATTTTGACCAGCGGCTTGGGGATCGTGTCGGTGATCGGGCGCATTCGAGTGCCGAGACCTGCTGCCAGAACCATCGCTTGTCTGATCGTCATGGGAAACGCTTTACTGAGAGTTGAGGTCTATGCCCGCCCGCGCAAACCAGTCCCGCAGCGGCGCAAGGTCGGGATGCTCGAGCGCGGCGCGCATATAGGTGAAGGTACGCGGCATATGCTTCATATAGCCCGGCTTGCCATCGCGTTTCAAAAGCCGAACCCACGCGCCGACCAGCTTGCAATTGCGTTGCGCCGCCATGATGGCGAAGGCTTTGAGAAATACCTCTTCATCGAAGGCAGGGTTCTTTCGGCGGGTATCGAAGTACCGCTCCATCATTCGCGCCTGCAGTTCAGGCGGGATGGTTACTCGCGCATCCTGCACCAGAGATGCCAGATCATAGGCCGTTGGGCCGATCATCGCATCTTGGAAGTCGATGATGCCCACTTGCTGCGGCGCTGGTTTGTCCTGCTGCCAGATGATGTTCGGCGAGTGGAAGTCGCGCAAGACGAGACCGGTTTCCACATCGGCAAGCTTTCCGATCAACTGATCCCAGACGGCGAAAAAATCCTGCCGCTTGTCATCGTCGGTCGGCTTGCCGTCATGCATGTGGGGCAGATACCAGTCCAGCAGCAACGAGGTCTCGATCTTCATTGCATCGGCATCGAAGCGCGGAATCTCGTAGCGACCACCATCCGGCAGGTCGATCGTTGCAGGCATCGACTTTTCATGCAGCGCCGCCAGACAGGCAGCGCTTTCGATGTAGCGCTCCTCAATGGGCGCACCATTGGCATCCAGAACGCCTGCGCGTCCCATATCGCTCAAAAGCAGGATGCCTTCATCCATGTCACGCGCCAGGATTTCCGGCAGCGCGAAGCCTTCGCTTCGGAGATGGAGATCAAGAGCAACGAAGGGCTCGACCGTGCGGGCAAGATGCACGATCTCCGAATAGGATTTGCCATCGTGAAGAGCGGGGCCGGGGGGCTGGGGCTGCCAGTCCATCAACAGATATTGGCTGTCGTCATCGCGCACCAGTTCATAGGTGCGATAGGCGGCGTCACCACTGAAATAGCGCCGCGTTGCACTCGCCTTGCCGTTCCGCTCCAGAAAGCGGCGAATGGCGAAGACCCGTTCAAGACGCTCGATATGACGCCGGGATGCTTCGATCACAGCACGCCGACCGTCTCCCTCATGTGTCAGGCGCAGCAGGATGGTCGATGCCTTCGGCAGCACATCGCTTGCCATCTCCGGCCACTCGATCAGGCACACGCCGTCCGACAGCATCTCGTCGATGCCGAGTTCATCCAGCTCCGACACGTCGGAGAGGCGATAGAGATCGAGATGCGCGACTGGAAAGCGAAGCGCGTAGGATTGGACGATGGTAAATGTCGGGCTCGGTACTTCGAGTTCCGCATCGTCGGCGATTGCCCGGATCAAAGCCCGCGCCAAGGTCGATTTTCCAGCCCCAAGATCGCCCACCAGCGCAACGGCATCGCCCGGCTTGACGGCAAGCGCCAGCTCCTCGCCAAGCCGGATCGTCTCGGCCTCATTTGCAAGGAAAAGCGAGAGGGAAAGCGTCTCGTCACTCATTCGGCAGCAATGGACTGCGGCTGGTCGTGCGAAGGAATGCGGCAGGTCACGACCGTGCCTTCACCGGGGCGGCTGTCGAGTGTGACCGTGCCCTGATGCAGGCTGACGAAGCTCTCGACGATCGAGAGACCGAGGCCAGCGCCTGTGCGTCGGCCGCCTTGGCCACGTGTCGAGAAGCGATCGAAGACCGTCTTCAGCATGTCTTCTGGAATGCCCGGGCCTTGATCTGCAACCGAAAAGACGAAATCGCCTTCGCTTCTCTGGCAGGTCAGGCGGATCGCCGCCCCTTCGGGCGAGAAGTTGACCGCATTGGTGAGAAGCTTCAGCAGGATCTGCTTCAGCCGCTGGTGATCGGCAACGATAGAACCAAGATGCGCAGGCGCAACGATCTCGAGCGAAACGCCGCTTTCCTGCAGACGATCGGTGATCTGCACCGCCACATCGTCGAGAAGCTCATTCAGATCGTTCTCGGCGTAATTCAGATGCATGATGCCAGCATCGACGGTTGCCAGATCGAGAATGTCATTGACGATGGTTAGCAGCACCGACGACGAGGTCGAAATATGGTCGAGATACTCGGCCTGACGATCGTTCAGTTCGCCCATGCCGGGTGTCTTCAGAAGATCGGTAAAGCCGATGATATTGGTCAGCGGCGAACGCAGTTCATAAGACACGTGCTGGACGAAGTCGTTCTTCAGCTCGTCTGCCTTGCGCAACGCCTCGTTCTTTTCCTTCAAGGCCCGCTCGGCGCGAACACTGTCGGTCATGTTGACGAAGGTCAGCATGGTCTGCGCGTCGGGCAGCGGGATCACGGCATAATCGAGCACAAGACCAGAAAGAAGTTCTAGCGTTCCCTGCTTCGAAGGACGCTCGTCGTCGAAACTGGTGATGAATTGCGCAAAAGCACGCCAGCCATCCGGCTTCTCGTAGGATTGGGCGCAGACCGCTTCGATGGAGCGAATGTGCTTGCCGGCTTCGGCCTCTTCTGCCGTGATCGCCCAGAGTGCGCGGAATGCGGGGTTAGACAGGCGAATACGCCCGTCGGCACCAAACACCGCCACGCCTTCTGCCAGGTGATCGATGGTCTCGCCCTGAACCTTGACCAGCGTGTTGTAACGCATCTGGAGATCGACCTGTTCGGTCAGGTTCTCGAACACCCAGGTCGCGCCACCTTGCGGATGCGCGGTGGCAATCACACGCAGCGTCTGCCCGTTCGGCAGGTGCCAGAGATCGGTCTTGGTATCGAGCGCGCGATAGACGGAGAGAGCGGTTTCTTTCCAGCTCTTCCAGCTGAGTTGCTCCGGCAGCTTTCCGGCACTGCGCAAACGATCGAGAAGCTCGGAATTGCCGGGCTTCGATTCTAGGAATACCAGATCGAGGCCCCATAGGCGTGCGAAAGCCTGATTGTAGAACTGCAGGCGCTGCTCGCCGTCGAAGATGGCGACGGGCGTTCCCAGATGATCGAGCGTTTCCGCGTGGCTTTTCAGCGTGCGTTTCAACTCTTCGCGGATGGTTTCCGCATCGGAAGCATCGATTGCGATACCAGCAGAGCCGCTCGGCGTCTTGATATCGACCACATCGAAGAATGTGCGGTTGCCGGAAACCACCGTGGAGATCCGGTCATGATAGGGCGATTCCGGCGTGGCCGTGGCCCTAATCTTCTGCCGGGTCACGGTGTTCAGCAATTCGCGCTGTTCGTTGACGGCCTGCTGCGGCGTCGTCGCATCGACGGCAATCGCATAGGCGTGGTTCACCCAGATGAGCGCGCCTTCGTTGTTTCGGCGCCACGCAGGCTGCTCGATGGAATCGAGAAGCTCCTGGAAGGTGGACATGGAAGAAAGCAGGCGCTCGCGCTCCACTCTCAACTCCGCCAATTCGGCGCGCATATTATTCAGCGCAATGAAACGGGCGAATGCCTTGCCGCCGGACACGCGTCCCTGAACCTCGATGACTTCTCCGCGCTGCGTTTCGATCGTCAGATCGAAACTCTGCGCCTGGCTGCGCAGCAGCTCGATAGCCTTTTCCAGCGGTGCTGCGGACGTGGGGCGCAGCCAGCGGCCAAAGGCCAGAAAGTCGGAATCGGCAGCCGGCACGCCGGTTTCGGGCGGCAACTGGCCGACGAATTCAGGACGTTCGCCGGTATCTTCCCAGATGACGATCCGGCGTGACTTGTCGGAAATCAGCGCCTCGTATTTGGAAATCTTGTTCTGCGCTTCGGAGAGGGCCGTGCGGTATTCATTGACCTCGGCTTCGATGTTCCCGCGCTGGCGCACCAGCCAGACGATGGAAAACAGGGTTGCGGAGACGACGCCGATGAAGATCGAATAGGCGATGGTCTCGCTGGATGAGAACAGGCGTGCACTTCTTTGGAGGAGCGCGCCATCCTGAGCCTCGGCAACAGTCGCAAAGCCGCTGAGTGCCGTTCCAGCCATCAGCGCGGAGACCGCGCAAATCTTTTGGCGCAGGGCGCCTGCCATGGTGGTCAGAGAGCCGCGCAATCGTTCAAGAACGGGCGCCTCGTCGCTGCCCGTCTCCACGTTCTTTTTCGCCCGCTGCCGCGAGTTCGCTTTTTTTACCGACATCCCCGGTCTGTCTCCGTCCTATGTGCCGCATCTTCGACAAGACATCCCATTTTCGCACGGGCATCCGCCCACACGAATCAAGTCTTCAGACAATACCGTCTCAGCAAATTTCCGGGAAGGGCGGCGCCCAAAAAGAAATCGCGGACTTTGTCAAGTCCGCGATGCCTAGATGTGGTGTAATTGATGTGGATATTAACTATGAAATCAATATCTGTAGTGTTCTGCCTTGAACGGACCCGTTTTCGAGACGCCGATATAATCTGCCTGCGTGTCGGAAAGTTCGGTCAGCTTCACGCCGAGCTTCTCAAGGTGAAGGCGCGCGACCTTTTCATCAAGGTGCTTCGGCAGCACGTAAACGTCGTTCTTGTACTCGCCCTGCTTGGTGAAGAGTTCAATCTGGCCGAGCACCTGGTTGGTGAACGAGGCCGACATGACGAAGGAAGGGTGACCGGTCGCATTGCCGAGGTTCAGCAGGCGGCCTTCCGACAGAAGGATCATGCGGTTGCCCTTGGCGAACTCGATCATGTCGACCTGCGGCTTGATATTGGTCCACTTCAGGTTCTTCAGCGAAGCGACCTGAATTTCGTTGTCGAAGTGACCGATATTGCCGACAATCGCCATGTCCTTCATCTCGCGCATATGCTCGATGCGGATGACGTCCTTGTTGCCGGTGGTGGTGATGAAGATGTCTGCCGAAGACACGACGTCTTCCAGGCGAACGACTTCGAAACCGTCCATGGCGGCCTGAAGCGCGCAGATCGGATCGATTTCGGTGACCTTGACGCGGGCGCCAGCGCCCTGAAGCGAAGCAGCGGAACCCTTGCCGACATCGCCGTAACCGCAGACGACGGCAACCTTGCCGGCCATCATCACGTCGGTGGCGCGACGGATACCGTCAACCAGCGATTCCTTGCAGCCGTACTTGTTGTCGAACTTCGACTTGGTGACGCTGTCATTGACGTTGATTGCTGGGAAGGGGAGAAGACCCTTCTTGCTGAGGTCATAGAGACGATGAACACCTGTCGTGGTTTCTTCGGTCACGCCCTTGATCGCGTCGCGCTGCTTGGTGAACCAGCCTGGCGAAGCCTGAAGGCGCTTCTTGATCTGTGCGACAAGAATTTCTTCTTCTTCCGAGCCTGGGTTCGACAGAACGTCTTCGCCAGCTTCGGCGCGTGCACCGAGCAGGATGTACATGGTGGCGTCGCCACCGTCATCCAGGATCATGTTGGAGAGACCACCATCGGTCCACTGGAAGATCTTGTCGGTGTATTCCCAATATTCGGTCAGGCTCTCACCCTTAACCGCGAAGACCGGAATGCCGGCGGCCGCGATGGCTGCAGCAGCGTGATCCTGCGTCGAGAAGATGTTGCAGGAAGCCCAGCGGATATCGGCGCCGAGTTCCTTCAGGGTTTCGATCAGAACGGCCGTCTGGATCGTCATGTGGAGCGAACCGGAGATGCGCGCGCCCTTCAGCGGCTTGCTCTGACCGAATTCGCTGCGGCAGGACATCAGGCCCGGCATTTCGGTTTCGGCAATGTCCAGTTCCTTGCGGCCGTAATCGGCAAGGTTGATATCCGCGACGATGTAGTCTTTGTCAGCGCTCATAAAGATCTCCTGCTCAAAAATGGCAGGGACCCGTGCCGCTGCCTTGCAATTCAGGCTGCGGTTCTAACAGGCAATCGCCGATCTGGCAATAATCATATAAAGAAGTCTTTATGTCTTTATATGATGGTTATCAAAGTTCTTCGCCGAACCGGTCCGCAACCAGCGCCTCGAGTGCTGCAAGCGCTTCTTCCGCCTGATTGCCGCTTGCTTCGACAAAAACCGTGCATCCGGGGCTTGCCGCCAGCATCATCAGACCCATGATCGAGGTGCCGCCGACTGTCATACCATCCTTCGAAACGCTGATGGCTGCGTCGAACTTTTCCACCATCTGCACGAATTTTGCAGAGGCGCGCGCGTGCAGGCCGCGCTTGTTGACGATCAGCAGTTCCTTCGACAGTGAGGACATGAAGCGTGTTCTTCTTATTTGCCGCTGAGAACGCGGCTGGCGACGTTGATATATTTGCGACCGGCATCGGAAGACTCCTGCAGAGCCTTGTCCATGTTGTCCTCGCTGCGAATACCGGCAAGCTTGATCAACATGGGAAGATTGACGCCGGCAATCACTTCAACGGTGCCGCTGCTCATCACCGAGATGGCGAGGTTGGACGGCGTTCCGCCAAACATGTCTGTGAGGATGATGACGCCATTGCCGTCATTGGCGCGTGTCACGGCATCGATGATATCCTGCCGACGCTGATCCATGTCGTCCTCGGGACCAATCGATACGGTCTCGATCAACTTCTGAGGACCGACCACATGCTCTACCGCGTGACGAAATTCCTCAGCCAGCTTGCCATGAGTGACAAGCACTAGTCCGATCATGAAATGCTCCCTTACACACGCACTTTGCCACCTGGACTTGCGTCTGGTGTGCCGCCCTATCGCAATGCCGCAAACCTGTCCATCGGTGGGACGACATCTTGATGAGGAAAATGGGAAGCGCAAGCCCCCAAACAGGGGATTTTTGTTCACTTTCCCTTGGCTTTGAACAGATTTTGAGCAAGTGCAGCAAATTTTCCATAGGGCGTGATGCTGGAAAGCGGAATCCGGATGAGCGGTAGCCTGTTGCCGGTCGGCAAATCCAGCCATTCATCCTTCGGCGGGAGGCGAGGGGATTGCGGGTGTGCAACAGGCGTTATCGCATAGTCGATCGTCGCCGATTTGATGCTCTGAAGTTCGACGATGCCGCTGCCGCGCAATTCTAGGAGCCCGGCAATGCTCCCCGGTCGTTCGACAAGAACGCGTCCATCTTGAGACGACATCAGAACCTGATCGTCTGCCACCAGCGCCGCCGGCAGGCCGCAACGCTGTGCCTCTGTCAGGAAGCTGAAGGCAAGCTCGCTCTTGCCGCTGCCGGAGGGACCGACGAACAGCATCCCCGTTTCGTCAATGACGATCGCAGTTGCATGGTAGTTGATGCGGTCAGCGCTCATGCGTCGGGGCGGCAGGAAGCGACAGGGTGAAGCGGGCGCCGGAGATCACACCATATTTGTCGATGATGTTTTCCGCCTTCAGCGTACCGCCATGCGCCTCGGCAATCTGGCGGCTGATCGAGAGGCCAAGACCGGAGTTCTGGCCGAAACCTTCGCTCGCCGGGCGGTCGGTATAGAAGCGCTCAAAAATACGGTCGATATCTTCAGCCTGGATGCCGGGACCATTGTCCTCGACGCGGACCAGGCAGCGATCCTTGTGCCGCAGCAGGTGCACGAAGATGCGCCCGCCGTCCTGCGAAACAAAGGAGCGGGCGTTTTCGATCAGGTTGGTGACGATCTGGCCGAGACGGAGGTCATGACCGTTGACCACATAGCTGGTCTTCACGCCCGGCTTGTGGTCGGCCACATAATCGATCGTAACCGTTTTCTTCTTGCTGGAAATCTGTCGCGAGATTTCGACAAGGCCATTCAGCAAGACCTCGAGATCGACGGGCGAGGAATCGGCGCGCGCCAGTTCCGCGTCGAGGCGGGATGCGTCGGAAATGTCGCTGATCAGGCGGTCGAGACGGCGAACATCGTGGAAGATGATTTCGGTGAGGCGCTGCTTGGATTCTTCCGTCTTCGCACGCGGCAGCGTTTCCACCGCGCTGCGCAGCGAGGTCAACGGGTTCTTCAACTCGTGGCTGACATCGGCCGCAAAACTCTCGATGGCGTCGATCCGGTCGTAAAGCGCATTGGTCATTTCGCGAAGGGCAATGGAGAGGTTGCCGATTTCGTCCTGACGCGCGGAGAAGTCCGGAATTTCCTCACGCGCCTTGGCGCCACGGCGCACGCGGATCGCGGCGGCCGAAAGACGGCGGAGCGGTGTGGCAATGGTGGAGGAAAGAAGCAGCGACAGAACGATGTTGACCAGCGTCGCAATGCCGAAGACGCGCATGATCGCCAGACGTTCCGCATGGACGATCTTGTCGATATCGCCGGCCTGTGTCGATAGCAGCAGAACGCCAAGCACCGCTCGGAAGCGTTGCACCGGAACGGCCACCGAGACGATCAGCTCACCCTTTTCCGTGACGCGCACGACAGCGCCGCGAACACCCGTCAGCGCATTCATCACTTCCGGATAGATCGATCCGTCGCCGCCCGGCGTTTCCTTATAAAGCGGCAGGCTGCTTGGCTGCAGCATGCGGTTGAACAGGCTGGCAAACCATTCACCCCAGGTCTGGGTTTCAGGGGTCACCGGCGGCAGGTCGTAGCGCAGAACTTGCCCGCGTGAATAAAGATGCCGGGAATCGAGAAGCAGGTTTGCATCTGCGTCAAAGAGACGGGCGCGGGTGCGGGTCGGGGAAATCAGGCGGCGAAGGACCGGGGCGACACGCTCCGGATTGATCGGGAAGCTCAGGTCCTCATCGTTCGGCACCGGCGTGATGCTCTGGCCCGCCTGCAACTCCAGCAACTTTTCCGGATTGATGGTGATCGAATTGGTATCGACCGAAGCCGAGGCGGAGATCGCACCGGCGATGATTTCGCCCTGCGTCAGCAGGCTTTCGACGCGCGCATCGATGAGCCCTTCGCGAAACTGGTTGAGGTAGAGAATACCACCGACCAGAACCACCGTCGCCGCGACGTTGAAGAAGAGAATGCGGCGCGTCAGGCTGGAAAAGACGGCATTGCCGAAAATACGCCGGACGATCGTCAGCGGATGAATCCGGTGCCGCCGACCGCTCTCACGGTCGTCGGCATCGGATGTGTCCGATGCGCTATCCTGCGTTTTGTTCAGCACGTGCGTTCCTCAGCCCCGCTTATGCGGCGTCATTATGCGGCCTCACGCCGCTTCGCGGAAGCGATAACCCACACCGTAAAGCGTTTCAATCATGTCGAAGTCGTTGTCGACCAGCTTGAACTTCTTGCGCAGGCGCTTGATGTGGCTGTCGATGGTGCGGTCGTCGACATAGACCTGCTCGTCATAGGCGGCGTCCATCAGCGCATCGCGGCTTTTGACGACGCCTGGGCGCTGTGCCAGCGAGTGCAGGATCAGGAATTCGGTGACGGTCAGTGTCACCGGCTCGCCCTTCCAGGTGCAGGTGTGGCGCTCCTGGTCCATGGCAAGCTGTCCGCGTTCCAGCGTTCTGGCGGCCTGATCGGCTGCGATCTTCATGGGGCTTGCGCCGGTCGCCGCTGCTTCACGGCTGCTGGCGCGGCGCAGGATCGCCTTGACGCGCTCCACCAGAAGGCGCTGCGAAAACGGCTTGGTGATGAAATCGTCGGCGCCCATCTTCAAGCCGAACAGCTCGTCGATTTCCTCATCCTTGGAGGTGAGGAAGATGACGGGAAGGTCCGACTTCTGCCGAAGGCGACGCAACAGTTCCATGCCGTCCATGCGTGGCATCTTGATATCGAAGATCGCCAGTTGCGGCGGGCGCGCAATCAGCCCGTCAAGGGCGGAGGCGCCGTCGGTATACGTTTCGACCTTATAGCCTTCCGCTTCGAGCGCGATCGACACCGATGTCAGGATATTACGGTCGTCGTCTACAAGCGCAATCGTCTGCATTAAATTGGTCTCCGTCGTCATTTGCAATCTATGCTCCCGACATTCACCCCAGCCTAGGTTGTGCGCCGCGAACACGTCTCATGAGTATAAAGGTGGAACAAATTGTGGCAAAGGCCAAGCCCTGCGATTGGAGAGCTTTGCAGCAGGATATTCCAGCAGAGACTAAGAGTCCGGATTTGCAGCGTGGCTAAACCGATTTAAAAAGGAATAAAATCTTTTAAATCGATTAATATATTGAAATTGTTGAATATTTTTCGTGCGGTATCTTGCCAATCCTGTTTGTTGCCGTTAGCTTCACTGAAAATTTGAACGGCTCGCATTCAGAAAAAGGGAACGCGCCATGAAAGAACTCGGAGTACACAATCCAGAAAACGGAGTGGCTGCACTCGGTCTGGGCGGAGCCGCTGTCGTACATTACAACCTCATCGAGAGTGAGTTGTACGAAGAATCGATCCGCAACGGCGAGGCGGACATCACCGTCGACGGCGCTCTGCGCGCCGTCACCGGTCAGCATACCGGCCGTTCTCCGAAGGACAAATTCGTGGTGCGCGATGCCCACACGGAAAATGCGATCTGGTGGGACAACAACAAGCCGCTGTCGCCTGAGCATTTCGAAATCCTGCACAAGGATATGCTCGCGCATGCCGCCGGCAAGAAACTCTACGTTCAGGATCTCGTCGGCGGTGCCGATGAAGAAAATGCGCTGCCGACCCGCGTCGTTACCGAGCTTGCCTGGCACGGCCTCTTCATTCGCAACCTGCTGATCCGCCCGGCGCGCGAGAAGCTTGGCTCCTTTAAGCAGAAGCTCACCATCATCAACCTGCCAAGCTTCAAGGCTGATCCTGCCCGTCACGGCGTGCGCACCGAAACGGTCATCGCCTGCGATCTGACCAAGGGTATCGTCCTCATTGGCGGCACATCCTATGCCGGCGAGAACAAGAAGTCGGTCTTCACCGTTCTCAACTACCTGCTGCCTGCCAAGGGCGTCATGCCGATGCACTGCTCGGCCAATGTCGGCCCGGATGGTGATGCCGCTGTCTTCTTCGGCCTGTCCGGCACCGGCAAGACCACGCTGTCTGCCGATCCCGCCCGCACGCTGATCGGCGACGATGAGCATGGCTGGGGCGAAGACGGCATCTTCAATTTCGAAGGCGGCTGCTACGCCAAGGCGATCAAGTTGTCGGCGGAAGCTGAGCCTGAAATCTACGCGGCAACCCGTCGCTTCGGCACGGTTCTGGAAAATGTCGTTCTCGACGAAAACCGCGTTCCGGATTTCAACGACAATTCGCTGACGGAAAATACGCGTAGCGCTTACCCGCTGCACTTCATTCCCAACGCCTCGAAGACCGGCCTTGCAGGTCATCCGAAGACGATCATCATGCTGACCGCCGATGCCTTCGGCGTGCTGCCGCCGATCGCGCGTCTGACGCCGGAACAGGCCATGTACCACTTCCTCTCCGGCTACACCGCCAAGGTCGCCGGCACGGAAAAGGGCGTGACCGAGCCGGAAGCAACATTCTCGACCTGCTTCGGCGCTCCCTTCATGCCGCGTCATCCGACGGAATACGGCAACCTGCTGCGTGATCTGATTGCACAGCATGGTGTGGATTGCTGGCTGGTCAACACCGGCTGGACCGGCGGTGCCTATGGCATTGGCAAGCGCATGCCGATCAAGGCCACCCGCGCGCTTCTGACCGCTGCACTGACCGGCGAGCTGAAGAACGCCCAGTTCCGCACCGACGCCAATTTCGGCTTTGCCGTACCGACTTCGCTCGAAGGCATCGACAACAGCATCCTCGACCCACGCTCGACCTGGGCCGATGGCGCTGCCTACGACGCGCAAGCCAAGAAGCTGGTCAACATGTTCGTCACGAACTTCACCAAGTTCGAAGACCACGTCGACAGCACCGTCCGCGACGCGGCTCCTGGCCTCCTGGCTGCCGCCGAATAAGCGGTCGATCTCTTCAAAATACGAAACCCGGCCTCGTGCCGGGTTTTTCGTTCGAAAAAGCACGATGCGCAGATTTAAAGAAGATAGAGCGTCCTTTGTGCGTCTAAACGGACTCACGGCGCTCTATCAGTTCTTTCCGGCGCTGGAAGCCTTCTCAACTGTTTTCATTCCACCGCATCTGTGGCATCACGCCTGCCGGAGAATGACATGGCAAGCGCGCCCCTTTACATCAGCAGCAGAATAACGATTGCCGGATGGGAACTGACGGAGCAATTCGTGCTGGCTGGCGGGCCGGGCGGACAGAATGTCAACAAGGTCTCCACCGCGGTTCAGCTCTTCTTCAACATCACGGCTTCTCCGGCGCTCTCGGATCGGATCAAGACCAATCTCGTCAAGTTTGGTGGGCGGCGAGTCTCGAAAGAAGGCGTGCTGATGATCGAGGCAAGTCAGTTCCGCACTCAGGAGCGGAACCGGGAAGACGCGCGGGAGCGGCTGAAAGAACTGATCCTCAAGGCAGCCGAGCCGCCGCCGCCGCCGCGCAAGGCCACAAAGCCGACAAAAGGCTCTGTTGAGCGGCGACTGAAAGCAAAATCAGGCCGCTCGGATATCAAGAAGATGCGTGGCAAGCCGGGACAGGATTAACAGCTTTGGCCGGGAAACGCTCTCGGTGCCGTCTCCAGGCTTAGAGCTTCCTCAGCGCCACCATGTCGATCAGATGGTTCTGGCCCTTTCTTAGGATGAGATCGGCACGCGGTCTCGTCGGTACGATGTTTTCGCGCAGGTTCTTGAGGTTGATATTCTCCCAAAGCCCTTCTGCGATCGCGAGCGCCGCAGTTTCCGAAATCGACGCATACCGATTGAAGTAGGATGTCGGGTCGCGGAAGGCCGTCTTGCGCAGGTTCATGAAGCGGTTGACGTACCAGTTATGGATGATCGTCTCGTCCGCATCGATATAGATCGAAAAATCGAAGAAGTCGGACACCATCGGCACGATGCGCCCGCCGGCCGGCAGGTTGCGCGCCTGCAGCACGTTGATGCCTTCGAAAATCAGGATGTCGGGCCGATCGACATTGGTGAACTCGCTGGGCAGGACGTCGTAGACCAGGTGCGAGTAGCGGGGCGCCTGGACGTTCGGCTGGCCCGCCTTGATGGCGGAAAGGAAGCGTAAAAGCGCGCCGATATCGTAGCTTTCCGGAAAGCCCTTGCGCTCCATGAGGTTCTCACGTCGCAGCACCTCGTTCGGGTAGAGAAACCCGTCCGTGGTGATGAGATCGACCTTTGGGCTGGAAGGCCAGCGCGCCAGAAGCTCTTTCAGAATACGCGCCGTGGTGGATTTTCCGACCGCCACAGAGCCCGCAATGCCGATGACGAAAGGCGTCTTGTTGACGTGTTCCATGTTGAGGAAGCGGTTGCGCTGTTCGAAGAGCAGTTGCGACGCTTCCACATGGGACGAGAGCAGTCGCGAGAGCGACAGGTAGATCCGCCGAACCTCGTCGAGATCGATCGGGTCATCAAGCGATCGGAGGCGTTTCACCTCGTCGGCGGACAGCGTCAGGGGCGTATCGGCGCGAAACTTCGACCACTCTTCCGAACTGAAGAAGTGATAGGGCGAGTATTCATCCGGCCTGAAATGATCGAGCGTCGTTGGCATGCCTTGCTCCCCCCTGCGTGCCATCGTCGTCATGATTGCGGCCTTGATGCCTTTTCCTGCAATCCGGACTGACCCGTCCGTCTCTCCAACTCCGCAAAGACATCGGAGAGAGGGATATCGGCGATCTTGAGGACCACGAGAAGATGATAAAGCAGATCGGCTGCCTCGTCCGTCAGGTTCTTGCGATCCTGCGAGACCGCCGCGATCACCGTTTCGACCGCCTCTTCGCCGAGCTTCTTGGCCGCCTTGGCTTGGCCGGCGGCAAAAAGTTTGGCCGTCCAGGATTGATCAGGCGATGCGCTGGCGCGTTCGGCAACGATGCGCTCGAGATCGGAAAGGGAAAACCCGCTCATGCCGCTTGTCCTTTCAAAAATCAGTCGAGACGCATGGCAATGCCATGATCGGCCATATAGGCCTTGGCTTGCCCGATCGTATAGGTGCCGAAGTGGAAGATCGACGCCGCCAGAACCGCTGTCGCATGGCCTTCCTTCACGCCCGCCACCAGATCGTCCAGATTTCCGACACCGCCGGAAGCGATAACCGGAACACGGACCTGATCGGCAATGGTGCAGGTCAGCGCAATGTCATAGCCGCTCTTCGTGCCGTCGCGATCCATGGAGGTAATCAGCAATTCGCCGGCACCACGCTCCACCATCTTGACGGCAAATTCCACCGCATCAATGCCTGTCGGCTGGCGTCCGCCATGGGTAAAGATTTCCCAGCGATCGGCTTCGTCGCTGGCCGACACCTTCTTGGCATCGATGGAGACAACGATGCACTGATTGCCGAACTTATCCGCCGCCTGGGCGACAAAATCCGGGTCTTTGACCGCTGCCGAATTGATCGACACTTTGTCGGCACCGCAGAGCAGAAGCTTGCGAATATCCGACACGGCACGAACGCCGCCCCCCACCGTCACCGGCATGAAGCAGTGATCGGCGGTGCGTGACACCACATCGAAAATCGTTTCGCGATTGTCGGAAGAGGCGGTGATGTCGAGAAAGCAAAGCTCATCGGCACCGGCCGCATCATAGGCTTTCGCCGCCTCGACCGGATCGCCGGCATCGATCAGATCGACGAAGTTCACGCCCTTGACGACGCGACCGTCTTTGACGTCAAGGCAGGGGATAATGCGTGCTTTCAGTGTCATGCCCGTGCCTCCTTGATCAGCGCCAGTGCCTCTGCCGGATCGATGCGACCGTCATAGAGCGCGCGCCCGGAAATGGCGCCTTCCAGCTTCGCCGCATCCGGCTCCAGCATGCGCTTGATATCGTCGATGGAGGCAAGCCCGCCGGATGCGATCACCGGGATGGACACCGCATTGGCAAGCTCGAGTGTCGAGGCCCAGTTGATCCCGGCCAGAATGCCGTCACGGTCGATATCGGTGTAGATGATCGCGGCAACGCCTGCCCCTTCGAAGCGCTTGGCAAGCTCGATCACGCCAAGTTCGGAGGCTTCCGCCCAGCCTTCGACCGCAACCTTGCCGCCCTTGGCATCGATTCCCACGGCAACCTGGCCGGGGAAGCGCTTGCAAGCTTCCAGAACCAGCACCGGATCGCGCACCGCAACGGTGCCGAGGATGACGCGCGCGAGACCGCGGCTCAGCCAGGCCTCGATATGCTCCAGCGTGCGAATACCGCCGCCCAGTTGCACCGGGTTCCTGGTGGATTTCAAAATGGTGTCGACCGCCTCGCCATTGACGGTCTGGCCGGCAAAGGCGCCGTTCAGATCCACCACATGCAGCCACTCGAAGCCCTGGTCCTCAAAGGCCTTGGCCTGCGCGCCGGGATCGGTGTTGTAGACGGTGGCCTGGTCCATATCGCCGAGTTTCAGGCGAACGCACTGGCCGTCCTTGAGGTCGATTGCGGGAAAAAGGATCATGTCAGGGCTTCCAGCGGAGGAAATTCGAAATGAGGGCAAGACCAAGTGTCTGGCTCTTTTCCGGATGGAACTGAGCGCCAGCCATGTTGTCGCGCCCAACGAAGGCGGTCATCGCGCCACCGTAATTGGTGGTGGCGATCACGTCATTCCGGTGCTTCGCTGCCAGATGGTAGGAATGGACGAAATAGGCGTGCAAGCCGTCGGGTCCGGTCTTGATGCCGTCGAAGAGCGGGTGAGGGCGGTGCAGCTCCAGCGTATTCCAGCCGATCTGCGGAATTTTGAGAGCCGGATCCGATGGCGTCATCTCCACCACATCGCCTTCGATCCAGCCGAGCCCCTCGGTCACTGTCTTCTCAAGGCCGCGGGAGGACATGAGCTGCATACCGACGCAGACGCCGAGGAAGGGATGACCCTTCTTCTCCACCACATTGATCAGCGCTTCATGCATGCCCGTCACCGCACCCAATCCGGCGCGGCAATCGGCATAGGCGCCGACACCTGGCAGCACGATACGGTCTGCAGACGCCACGCTTTCAGGCTTGTCGGTCAGGTCGATTGTCGCGTCGATGCCGGCTTCCCGCGCCGCGCGCTCGAACGCCTTTGTCGCAGATCGAAGGTTGCCGGAGCCATAATCGATAATTGCCACACGCATATCAGCGCCTTCCATTCAAATCGAATTGAAACGAGCCCGCGGGATCGTTCGTCATGAAGCCGCCCACCCGATCACGGGTCTTCCACTCAGGCTGCGACACCGTCATATGCGCATCGTCCTGTTCGGGCAGGTTCGAAAAATACATCTCTTCCGCCGTCGAAAGATCGCGTGCCACGATGACGTCCTTCAGCGTCCAGCCCTTGGCGATCAAATGGCGCTGAAGCAGGTTGCGACCTTCGAATCCGGCTATCAACCCTGCCGTGATGGTGAATAGGAGGCCCACTATGCCGAGGCCATCGAGCCTCGACACCTGACCTGCCGCGAGCTGCAGAATGACGAAGGAGGCAGCAATCCACCACATGCGATGGATGGCAAACCAGAGCCACGGAAACAAAAGAGCAAGCCACGAAAATCTGTCCGCGATGAAGCGAGTGGTGCGGTGATCCCTGTCGGGCCCGCCCGGCGCTTCCAGAACAAGATAAGATGTCATTGGCGTTCCTGACGACGTTCAGAGCCGCACCGGTCTCGGTTGCTCTTCATGTTTCACCGGATCAGGCCAGCATACCCTTCGTTGAAGGAATGCGACCTGCCTGCCTGGGATCGATTTCGGTGGCGCTGCGCAATACGCGCGCAACCGCCTTGAAGCACGTCTCGGCGATATGATGGTTGTTGGCGCCGTAGTGGTTGAGAATATGCAGCGTGATCCCGGCATTCTGCGCCAGCGCCTGGAAGAATTCGCGCACCAGTTCCGTATCGAATGTACCGATCTTCGGTGCGGAGAACTGCACGTTCCAGACCAGGAAGGGGCGGCCGGAGATATCGACGGCAGCCTTCGTCATCGTCTCGTCCATGGCAAGGTCGAGCGAGGCATAACGGGTGATGCCCTTGCGGTCGCCCAAGGCCTTGGCGATCGCCTGGCCGATGGCAATGCCGGTATCTTCGACCGTGTGGTGATCGTCGATATGAAGGTCGCCCTTCACGTCGATCTCCATGTCGATCAGCGAATGGCGGCTCAGCTGGTCCAGCATATGATCGAAAAAGCCGACGCCTGTCGAAATTTTCGCCGTACCCGTTCCATCGATATTCACGCGGACCGAGACGGAGGTCTCGTTGGTCTTGCGGGAAATCTCGGCTGTGCGCTCTGCCATTGCGGCTGCTCCTTGGACAATCTGGCCGTTCCTTACCAGCCTGCACCTCAAATATCCAGTCATTCCATCGTCTTGTGAGTGCCGCCTGGCTGCTACGGTTAAGCAAGATTGCAATCGGCAAAACGGGACTTACATAATTTGCGAAAAGGACCGCAGCCGATCAGCGGTTCGATAGCTTTAGATGCAAGGCCCGGATGGGCAGACAGGTGCTTTATGACAACAATCATTACAGTGAGAAAGGGCGGCAAGGTCGTCATGGCCGGCGACGGACAGGTCAGCCTTGGCCAGACCGTGATGAAGGGCAACGCCCGCAAGGTACGTCGCATCGGCAAGGGCGAAGTGATCGCCGGTTTTGCCGGTGCCACGGCAGACGCCTTCACCCTTCTCGACCGGCTGGAAAAGAAGCTGGAGCAATATCAAGGCCAGCTGATGCGCGCCGCGGTCGAACTCGCCAAGGATTGGCGAACAGACAAATATCTGCGCAATCTCGAAGCCATGATGCTCGTCGCCGACAAGTCGATCACCCTTGCCATCACTGGCAATGGCGATGTTCTGGAACCCGAACATGGCGCAATCGCTATCGGCTCTGGCGGCAACTACGCCTTTGCCGCGGCACGTGCCTTGATGGATTCGGATAAGTCAGCCGAAGAGGTTGCCCGTCAGGCGCTCGATATCGCCGCGGATATCTGCGTCTACACCAACCACAATCTCGTCATTGAAACGTTGGACGCTGAATAAGCGCACGGATCACCAAACCATGGTTCCTGCGGGCCGGGCCGTCTTGGCTGGCCGCAACAGGAAGCCGAAAGGATCGAAATGACCACTTTTTCTCCCCGGGAGATCGTCTCGGAACTGGACCGCTACATCATCGGTCAGCACGATGCCAAGCGCGCGGTCGCCATTGCGCTTCGTAACCGCTGGCGCCGCCAGCAGCTCGATGAGAGCCTGCGCGACGAGGTTATGCCGAAGAACATTCTGATGATTGGACCGACCGGTGTCGGCAAGACCGAAATTTCAAGACGCCTGGCAAAGCTCGCCGGTGCCCCTTTCATCAAGGTGGAAGCGACGAAATTTACCGAAGTCGGCTATGTCGGCCGGGATGTCGAACAGATCATCCGCGATCTGGTCGAGATCGGTATCGGCCTTGTGCGCGAAAAGATGCGTGCTGAGGTCCAGGCCAAGGCCCATGCCAGCGCCGAGGAGCGCGTTCTTGACGCTCTCGTCGGGCAGACCGCGTCGCCCGCCACCCGTGACAGCTTCCGCAAGAAGCTGCGCGATGGCGAACTCGACAAGAAGGAAATCGATATCGAGGTCGCCGATACCGGCTCCGGCATGCCCGGCTTCGAGATCCCCGGCATGCCGGGCGCCAATATCGGCGTGCTCAACCTGTCTGAAATGTTCGGCAAGGCCATGGGCGGGCGCACCAAGAAGGTCCGCACCTCGGTGGAGAAATCCTATGCCGAACTGATTCGCGACGAGTCCGACAAGCTTCTGGACAACGAGCAAATCCAGCGCGAAGCGGTCAAATCGGTCGAAAATGATGGCATCGTCTTCCTCGACGAAATCGACAAGATCGCCGCCCGCGATGGTGGCATGGGTGCCGGCGTCTCTCGTGAAGGCGTGCAGCGCGATCTCCTGCCGCTGGTCGAAGGCACCACGGTCTCGACGAAATATGGACCGGTAAAGACGGATCACATCCTCTTCATCGCCTCCGGCGCCTTCCATGTGGCAAAGCCCTCCGATCTTCTGCCTGAACTTCAGGGCCGCCTGCCTATCCGCGTGGAGCTGAAGCCGCTGACAAAGGAAGACTTCCGCCGCATTCTGACCGAAACCGAAGCGAGCCTGATCCGCCAGTATAAGGCGCTGATGGCAACCGAAGAACTCGATCTGGATTTCACCGACGATGCCATCGATGCATTGGCCGACGTGGCGGTCCACCTCAATTCATCGGTCGAAAACATCGGTGCGCGCCGTCTGCAAACGGTCATGGAGCGTGTTCTCGACGAAATCTCCTTCAACGCGCCCGATCGCGGCGGCTCGTCAGTCAAGATCGATGACGCCTACGTCAAGGAACATGTGGGCGATATCGCCGCCGACACGGATCTGTCGCGCTACATTCTTTAAGGCAGACCCGAGAAGAAGTTTCAAAAATTAGAGTGAGTGCGGCAAATCTTGCCGCACTCTTATTTTACCGGCCTTCTCTCGACATGTGGCATCGCTTTTCGTTAATGAATGTCCAAAGTCGATCCTCTGGATTACTCCGGCAAGAGAGCCGGCAAGAGAAAAGGCATCCGCTCGTGCGCAAAACTCTCCTGGCATTGGCCACGCTTCTGGCCATTGGCACTGTTCTCCCGTCCTATGCTGAGGCCGCGACGCTCGTGCCGCCTGGTAACCGCAATGCGGAACAGCCGAATGTTCCAGGTGCATCGGCGCGCCGTACCAAGGGTTCGAACTCCACCTACGAGCGGAAATACCAGAAAGTCTACGAGCTTCTGTCCAGCGACAAGCAGCTGATCTCCAAGATCAAATCGACGGCAAGCCGCTATGGCATCGATCCGATCCACATGATCGGCGCGATCGTTGGCGAACACACCTACAATGTCGATGCCTATGATCGCCTGCAGTCCTACTATGTGAAGGCGGCATCCTACGCAGGGAACAGTTTCCGCTTCGGTTACAAGGATGAAACGATTGCGCAGTTTCTGACGCATTCGCAATTTGCCAAATGCCAGTCGAAAAGCGATTCCTACAGCCTGTGGAATTGTCGCGAAGATGTCTGGGAGGCGAGCTTCCGCGGCAAGACGGTCGAGGGCGTCAGCTATCCCGATAACCGCTTCAGTGCCGTGTTCTTTCAGCCCTTCTATGCCGGCCAGACATTCGGGCTGGGACAGATCAATCCGCTGACGGCACTCATGCTGTCGGATACGGTGGCGCGCACCTCTGGCTATGAGAAGCTAGACGAGAACGATGCCTCTGCCGTCTATACGGCCATCATGGATCCCGATCATTCGCTTGCCTATATGGCCGCTGCGATCCGCAAATCCATCGATGACTACAAGTCGATCGCCGACATGGATATTTCCAAAAATCCTGGCCTGACATCGACGCTTTACAATCTCGGTGGCTCACAGCAGCGCGCCGCCGCATTGGCGCAGAAGAACCGCCAAAGCGGCGGTACGGTCTGGCCGGAAGAGAATTACTATGGCTGGCTGATCAATGAGAAGCTGCCAGAGTTGCAGAAGCTTCTCTAACTGGAACAGGTTTTTGAGATTATTTCCTCAACGGAAAAAATCTTTGATGCATAGCGACGGTTGACGGAGGCTGGGTACAGCCTCCACTCTATGGACAATGATCATAGGGAGATATGTTGTGAGCCGCATCGAGCATAACGGACTGTCATTCGACGAGACGCTCTACCAGTTTTTGAAGGATGAGGTTCTGCCCGAGACGGGGCTGAACGCCGACACCTTCTTCGACGGTTTCTCTGCGATCGTTCACGATCTTGCGCCGAAGAACAAAGAGCTCCTCGCCAAGCGCGACGCCTTCCAGGAAAAGCTCGATGATTGGTATCGCCAGAACGGTGCGCCATCCGACCTCGCATCCTACGAGGCCTATCTTCGCGAGATCGGCTACATCGTTCCGGAAGGCGCGGCCTTCAAGGTCAACACCCAGAACGTCGATCCGGAAATCGCCGAACTTGCCGGGCCGCAGCTCGTCGTACCGGTGATGAATGCGCGCTACGCGCTGAACGCCGCCAATGCCCGCTGGGGTTCGCTTTACGATGCGCTTTACGGCACGGATGCGATTGCCGAAGACGACGGCGCCGAAAAGGGCCGGGGCTACAATCCCCGTCGGGGCGAAAAGGTCATCGCCTGGGCAAGATCATTCCTCGACGGCTCCGTACCGCTTGCGAGCGGCAAATGGGCCGATGTCAGCGGCTTGCGCGTGGTTGACGGTGCCCTGGTCATCGACCTGGACGGCAGTTCGACAACCCCTGCCGATCAGGCACATTTCGCCGGCTTCGATGGCGATGCGTCGAAGCCATCTGCTGTTTTGCTGAAAACCAACGGCATCCATATCGAAATCGTCGTCGATCCCACCACTGCCATCGGCAAGGCTGATCGCGCTGGCATCTCCGACGTGATCCTCGAATCGGCGCTGACCACCATCATGGATTGCGAGGATTCCGTCGCGGCCGTGGATGCGGAGGACAAGTTGGTCGTCTATCGCAACTG
The DNA here is from genome assembly GCF_052046015.1 of Agrobacterium sp. 22094. Taxonomy (NCBI): domain Bacteria; kingdom Pseudomonadati; phylum Pseudomonadota; class Alphaproteobacteria; order Hyphomicrobiales; family Rhizobiaceae; genus Agrobacterium; species Agrobacterium sp. 22094. The sequence goes on from NZ_JBQEPX010000005.1 coordinate 371,172, forward strand.
GCTCGGCCTGATGCGCGGTGATTTGACCGAGGAGGTCTCCAAGGGCGGGGAAACCTTTACCCGTCGTTTGAACCCCGACCGAAATTATACCGCGCGCAACGGAACGGCTCTGACGCTTCCCGGCCGCTCGCTGATGCTGGTGCGCAATGTCGGCCACCTGATGACGAACCCCGCTATCCTAGACCGTAATGGCCAGGAAGTTCCGGAAGGCATCATGGATGCGGTCATTACCGGTCTCATTGCGCTTTACGATGTCGGCCCGATTGGTCGCCACCAGAACTCGCGCGCCGGATCGATGTATGTCGTGAAGCCCAAGATGCACGGCCCGGAAGAAGTCGCCTTCGCAGCTGAGATTTTCACCCGCGTCGAACAGCTTGTCGGCATGCGCCCCAACACCATGAAAATGGGCATCATGGATGAGGAACGCCGCACGACCGTCAACCTCAAGGAATGCATTCGCGCCGCCAAGGACCGCGTCGTCTTCATCAATACCGGCTTCCTCGATCGCACCGGCGACGAAATCCATACCTCGATGGAAGCGGGTCCGATGATCCGCAAGGGCGACATGAAGCAGGCCGCCTGGATTGCGGCGTATGAAAACTGGAATGTCGATATCGGTCTCGAATGCGGCCTGTCGGGTCATGCGCAGATCGGCAAGGGCATGTGGGCCATGCCCGACCTGATGGCCGCCATGCTGGAGCAGAAGATCGCCCATCCCAAGGCAGGTGCCAACACGGCCTGGGTGCCCTCGCCAACGGCCGCAACGCTGCATGCGACGCATTATCACAAGGTCGACGTCGCCCAGGTGCAGGAAGGGTTGAAAAGCCGCGATCGTGCCAAGCTCGCCGATATTCTCTCTGTTCCCGTCGCGGTTCGCCCCAACTGGACGCCTGAGGAAATCCAGCGCGAACTGGATAACAACGCCCAGGGTATTCTGGGCTACGTCGTTCGCTGGGTCGACCAAGGTGTCGGTTGTTCCAAGGTGCCGGACATCAACAACATCGGCCTGATGGAAGACCGTGCGACGCTGCGCATCTCGGCCCAGCACATGGCAAACTGGCTGCGCCATGGTGTGGTCTCGGAGGAGCAGATCGTCGAGACCATGAAGCGCATGGCAGCCGTGGTCGATCAGCAGAATGCCGGCGATGCGGCCTATACGCCCATGGCAGGCAACTTCGACGATTCGGTTGCGTTCCAGGCGGCAGTGGAACTGGTATTGAAGGGCAGGGCGCAGCCGAACGGCTATACCGAGCCGGTCCTTCACCGTCGCCGTCTTGAACTGAAGGCGAAACAACGCGCCTGAGAGCATCCTCTCACCGTCCGGGATGCACGCTGATCGGCAGGCATCTCAGACCGGAAACAAAAAAAGCCGCCGGGAGATCCACGGCGGCTTCTTCAATACTCAGGATCCGGAAATTACTGGATCACGATAACCTTGGAGCTGCGGCCTGGACGGATGCGGCTGTAGAGATCGATCACGTCCTGGTTGATCATGCGAATGCAGCCGGAAGAGGCGGCGGTGCCGATCGAGGCCCATTCAGGCGAACCGTGGATACGGAACAACGTATCCTGGCCCTGTTCGTTGAAGAGATACATGGCGCGCGCACCGAGCGGATTGCTGATGCCGGGACCCATGCCGTTTTCGACATATCTGGCAACTTCAGGCTTGCGGGCGGCCATTTCCTTCGGCGGATGCCAGGTTGGCCATTCCTGCTTCCAGGCCACATAGGCTTCACCAGCCCAGGCAAAACCCTGCTTGCCGACGCCGATGCCGTAACGCACGGCCTTGCCGCCGGGCAGGATGTAATAAAGGAAGCGCTCGCGGGTGTTGACGATCACCGTGCCCGGCTTTTCAGCGGTTTCATAGTTCACGATCTGGCGATGAAACTTCTTGTCAACGCGGTTGATCGGAATGGCGGGCAGGGCATAACCAGCATCCGTTGTCGCGCCGTAAACTTCATCGCCGAAGATCTGGGCGGTCTCGACGACAACCGGAGCAGCGAGCGGGCGGGCGGAAGAGGTTTCAGTCGTTGTGGACGCGCAGCCGGTCAGCGCAAGGATGGACGACAGGCCGAGTGCAGTCAATGAAGTGCGAATGCGCATGGTGTTCTCGCGGAAAATTCGCTTATATAAGCGGTGCATGAAGCGATATTGGATCATCGGGTTATTTTCGATTAATCCATGCTTTGCAAGCCATCGCACCGCAGCAAGATTACCGCTTGTGCGAATATGCTGCTTCATGGTCTTTTTGCAACAATTTCGGGGGCCTTTTCCAGAATCCGTCCATGACTATTCTTTCCTTTACCAATAACAACCCGTTAATCGACGGTCGCCAATCTGAGAAAGCCATGCTTGTGCGCCGGGGTGTGCAGATATTGCTGAACGAGATGCGGCACTCCGTTCTGCCGGAACTGGCGCTATCCAGCGGCCGGCGTGCGGATCTCATCAGCCTGTCGGTCAAAGGGGAAATCTGGATCATCGAGATCAAATCCTCGATCGAGGATTTCAGGGTGGACCGCAAGTGGCCGGATTATCGGCTACATTGCGACCGGCTGTTCTTCGCCACCCACGCTGGCGTCCCGCTCGATATCTTTCCCGAAGAGTGCGGCCTTTTTCTCTCGGATGGATATGGCGCCCATATGGTGCGCGAGGCGCCAGAACATAAGCTGGCGCCGGCCACTCGCAAATCTCTGATGCTTGATTTCTCCAGGACGGCCGCCCGCCGCCTGATGATGGCGGAATGGTCCACCGGCACCAGCTACTCGGACTGATCCCTATCCCGTTGCTTACTTGGGCGCGCGCTTGGCCAGAATGCGCTGCAGCGTGCGGCGGTGCATGTTTAGCCGTCGCGCCGTCTCCGAGACGTTTCGCTCGCACATTTCATAGACGCGCTGAATGTGCTCCCACCGCACCCGGTCGGCAGACATCGGGTTTTCCGGCACTTCCATCCGGTCGCCTTCGCGCTGTGTCAGCGCGTTGAAGACATCGTCGGCATCCGCTGGTTTTGCCAGATAGTCAAGCGCACCGAGCTTCACGGCAGTGACGGCGGTCGCAATATTTCCATAGCCGGTCAGCACGACGATTTGCGTGTCATCGCGATGCTGGCGAATGGCCTCGATCACTTCCAATCCATTGCCGTCGCCGAGCCGCAGGTCCACCACCGCATATTTCGGCGGCGCGCTCTTCGATTTCTCAATGCCTTCGCTCACCGATTCGGCGGTGTCCACCACAAAGCCACGCGCTTCCATGGCGCGCGCCAGACGGCGCAGGAAGGGACCGTCATCATCGACGACCAGCAGCGACTTATCCGGACCGATCGCATCCGAAGCCGTTATCGCCTCTTCTTCGTGCTTCTGTCCGTCATCAGCCATGGGTCGTTTCCTTCGGTCATTCTGTTATCTTTCGGCGATCATATCCCTCATGCGCCACAAGCGCCACAAGCGTGAGGGTTTCCTAAGAGACTTCAGATCACCGGTTCTTATTATCTTCCATGACCGATCGCGGCCAGATGACGGTCACCCTCGCACCTGCGGCATTTGGTCCACGATTTTCGAATGTCAGTGAAGCCCCGGATCGTTCCAGCAACGTCTTGGCAATGAAGAGACCAAGTCCGAGCCCTCCAGCCGTCGCATCATTGTGCCTTTTGGTCACATAAGGATCGCCGATGCGTGCGAGGATATCCGGCGAATAGCCGTCGCCATCATCCTCGATCGTCACCATCACCTGCTGCTGATCATGCGCCACGGTGACGGTCACCATATCCTTGGCGTAATCGACAGCGTTTTCCAGCAGATTTCCAAGTCCGTAGAGAATACCGGCATTGCGCGCCCCGACCGGTTCGTCTGCCCGTCCGGACTTTTCCACCAACTTGAGTTTCACGCCGAATTCCCGGTGCGGTGCCATCACTTCCTCGATCAAAGAGGAGAGTGGAAGCCGGCGAATATGTTCTTCGCCTTCGGCAGAAAGCGATGTCAGCCGGCGCAGAATATCGCGGCATCGCTCGCTTTGGCTGCGTAGAAGCGCGACATCCTCGCTGAAGCGCTCGTCCTTTCCAAGCTCGCGCTGCATCTCCTTGGCGACCACGCTGATGGTTGCGAGCGGCGTACCCAATTCATGGGCTGCGGCTGCGGCGAGACCATCCAGTTGCGACAGGTGCTTTTCCCGCTCCAGCACCAGTTCGGTCGCAGCAAGCGCATCGGCAAGCTGATTGGCCTCATGCGAGACGCGGTAGGCATAGAAGGCTGCAAACAGCATCATTGCCACGATCGAGCACCAGATGCCGATATGGATGATGAGCTGGATCGGCAATTCTTCCCCCGGATACCAGGGAACCGGAAACGGCGAAAATGCAATCGCTGTTGCGCAAACCAGCGCGAAGAACAGCAAAACGAGAGAATGTTTCAGCGGCTGCGAGGCAAAGGCGATGATGACCTGAACGCAGATCAGCGGCGCGAATGGGTTGGACAATCCGCCGGTAATATAGATCAGCGCCGTCAACTGCAGCAGGTCGAAGGCAAGCAGCAGCGTCGCCTCCCAGGGCTCCAGACGATAGGTCGCCGGAAACCGAGCCGATAGAAAGAGGTTTGCAGTCGCAAGGGCGGCAATAAGAAGCGCGCAGGTCAGCAATGGCAGGGGAAAGCCAAGACCAAACGCAACGATCAGAAGCGTGGCGCTCTGCCCGGCCACGGCAAGCCAGCGCAGCCAGACAATGGTCTGCAGCCTGATCTGGCGGCTGGCGCGGCCGAACCGTGTCGTTTCTACAGGCTGCTTTGCCATTGGTGCCTCGTTATCATCTCATGTGCCGCGCGGCTTGGCGCGATGTGTGGCTTGCGCGGATGCCGGATCTTCCGGCCAGGGATGGCGCGGATAACGCCCGCGCATATCCGCGCGCACGTCCTTCCAGGAGCCGGCCCAGAACCCTGGCAAATCCCGCGTGGTCTGTATCGGCCTGTGGGCAGGCGAGGTCAATTCCAGTAAGAGTGGCAATTTGCCGCCTGCCACACTCGGGTGATCCTTCAACCCGAAGAGCTCCTGCACGCGGATGGTCAGCGTCGGCTCCTCGCCCTCATAGTGGATCGAGTGCTTTTGTCCGGTCGGCGCTTCGAAATGGGTAGGAAGCAATTTGCCAAGCTGGCGCAGTTCCTCGTGCGGAACCAGCGAGCGCAGCCCATCGATGATGTTGCCGCCATTGATCTCATGGATCGTCTTGGCGTCATGCTGAAAGGGCACGAACCACTCGTCCAGCCGGTCGATCAGCGCCGCGTCACTCATATCCGGCCATGGCGCGCCGACACTGCGGTGAAGAAAGCCGAGACGATGGCGCAACTGCTGGGCCTCTTTAGAAAAGGGCACAATGCCGAGCCCATATTCGCGGATGCCGCTCGCAAGCGCTTGCGCCGCCTTCTCTCCGGTCGGGCGCGCAAGTGGTGTTTCATCTAGAATAATGGCGCCGATGCGCGAGACGCGTCTTGCCCGGACCTGACCGCTTTGCTTATCGAAGAAAAGCTGGTCCTCCTTGACGATCGCCTCTGGCAGAAATGCGTCCACATCCCGCAGTGAGATCGAAGCGGCCGCCAGAATCCTCGGGCGTGCGGCGCGGCCGACGATGTCGGCGACCACCAGCATCTTTTCGGCCGCCAGTCGCTGCGTCTCTTCCACCTCTCCACCACGTCCATTCGCCATCACATACCGACCGCGCCCACCACGCTGGAATGCGATGCGATCCGGAAAGGCATGCAACAGAAGCTGCCCGGCCGTCAGAGCTGCTTCCGATCCGTCCCTTTTGCCTGGAAGGGAGGAAAGGAGCCGTTTTGCCAGTCCTTTGGCAGCGGCTGCGCGCTCCGTCTTCTCGCCCTTGAACCGGCGAAGCCGCTCTTCCAGATCGATCTCATTACCGCCGAGCCCTTGTTCAGTGAGCAGCACAGCAAGCAGCGAAGCCTCATGGCCACATCCAAGCTCTTCTGCCGCGAGAACCATGGCTGCGAGGCGCGGCGGCAGGGCCATCTCGCGCATCAGCTTGCCGCGTGCGGTCATCGCGCCAGACCGGTCGAGAGCGCCAAGCCCTTGCAGCAGCGCATTCGCCTCTTTCAACGTAGACGCTGGCGGCTGATCGAGAAATTTGAGGGACGCCGGATCACTGACACCCCAATGGGCAAGATCGAGCGCGAAACCGGAAAGGTCGCTGGCGAGAATCTGCGGCGGCGTAAAGGCAGGCAGCGCCGCTGTCTGTCCCGCGTGCCACAGACGGATGGCAATACCCGGCCCCGTTCGCCCCGCGCGGCCAGCACGCTGATCGGCAGACGCGCGAGAGACCTTTACTGTCTCAAGCCGGCTGATGCCGGTGGAGGGCTCGAAGACGGGAAGGCGTTGCAGCCCGCTATCAATGGCAATCCGCACACCGTCGATGGTGATCGAGGTCTCCGCAATCGAGGTTGCCAGCACGATCTTGCGCCGACCGCTTTCCGCTGGCTTGATCGCTGCGTCCTGTTCTTTCTGCGAGAGGTTTCCATATAGCGGGATCACCTGCGTATTCGGATCGAATCGGCCCTCCAGTCTCTCAGCGGTCCGCTTGATCTCCGCTTGACCCGGAAGAAAGGCAAGGATCGATCCGGCCTCTGCGGCATGCGCCTCGATGATGGCCCGCGCCACCTTGTCTTCGACCCGCTCCTGTCCAGCCCTGTCTTCGTAGCGTATATCGACCGGAAAGCTCCGGCCGAGACTGGTGATGACAGGCGCGTCATCGAGCAGCGCACTGATCCGCTCCGAATCCAGCGTGGCGGACATCACCAGCAAATGCAGATCATCGCGAAGGCCTGCCTGCACATCCAGCGCTAGCGCGAGGCCAAAGTCGCCATCAAGCGAGCGCTCGTGAAATTCATCGAAGATGACGACGGACACGCCGCGAAGCTCCGGATCATCCAGAACCATCCGCGCGAACACGCCTTCGGTCACCACTTCGATTCGCGTTCTGGCAGAAACGCGATTGTCGAGACGCATGCGATAACCCACCGTGTTCCCGACATCCTCCTTCAGGAGTGACGCCATGCGGCTTGCCGCCGCACGTGCCGCCAGCCGTCGAGGCTCCAGAAGAATGATCTTGCCGTCGCCAAGCCACTCCTGGTCGAGCAGATAGAGCGGCACCAGGGTCGTCTTGCCGGCCCCTGGCGGGGCGCACAGAACGGCTTTCTTCGCGCGGGCGAGTTCCTGCCCCAACGCAGCCAGCACATCCGTGACCGGGAGATTGCTCGAATCCTGGATTGCCGTTTTGATCGTACTCGTCATGACGTCAGTTGGTCCGTCGCGTCACGCTTTCATAGGCAAGGATCGCGCCAGCCAGATCTTCCAGCGCCGCACCGACCGATTTGAACAGCGTGATCTCGTTATCGTTGTCTCGACCCTTTTGACGCCCTGAAACGAGATCGGCAAGCTCTGCCTTGATATCCTCTCGCTGAAGCAGACCGGCCTGGAGCGGCTGGACGATATCGCCCCCTTCTTTAAGAGCGCCATCGAAGGTATCGACATAAACGCTTGCCAGCTGCACGGCCGCATCGTCGCTCTCGCGCATGGACGGCTTGAAGGCTCCAACGAGATCGAGATGCGCGCCCGGCTTCAGCCAAGCGCCTCGGATCAATGGCTCGTTGGAGAGCGTGGCGCAGGAAATGATATCGGCGTCCCGTGCGCCGACTTCCAGATCGGCGCAGGCAAAAGCATTGAGCCCCATTTGCCGGGCTTCAGCGGCTGCCTTCTCCGCGGAGGCCATATTCCGTCCCCATATATGGAAGGTGGAAATGTTTCGCACCGTGGAATGGGCCTGCATCAGGTTGAGCGACAGGCGCCCGGTACCGACCATCAGCATGGACGATGCATCAGGCCGCGCGAGGTATTTTGCTGCGAGAGCGGAGGTCGCCGCAGTCCGCCGCGCCGTTAACTCGCCGCCTTCGACTGCCGCCAGCATTTCCCCAGTCTTGCCGGAAGAGAGAAGATACGTTCCGAAGATTGCGGGCAGGGCACGGGTGTTGTTATCCGGGAAGACCGAAAGGATCTTCACACCCATATAGGAGCCAGGCACCCAGGCGGGCATCATCAGAAGCGTCGCATCCCTCTCGCCCGGCACGGCGACATCATGATGATGCCGAACGGGCATCTCGCAACCGGTGCGAAACATCGTTTCGATCGCTTCGATAAGCTGTGGCCACGCCAGTGCGTTGCGCGTTTCGTCTTCATTCAGAACCAGCATCGACTTTTCCCTTCTTCTCTTATGCGTCGAGCTTAGCATGGTGAGCGCATCATTGAAGAGATGGGCGATTTGCAGAGCTGTAAAACACGCTTGATGTCAGGGTCTGAGATGCTGCCAGAAGCGTGCCCTCGAAAAAACGCAACGATTACTGTTACTTACGAGAAAACGACAGATTTATGAAAAACGTCTGTTGACTTGTTTGGGGTGTGTCTCTTATAAGTCCGCTCACTGA
>NZ_JBQEPX010000006.1:0-164086 GCF_052046015.1 Agrobacterium sp. 22094
AAGAGACACACCCCAAACAAGTCAACAGACGTTTTTCAACAAAATCCATATTTCTTGTAAGTCGCTGTTTCAATTAGATAATTTTCACAAATCTGTCAAACAGGTGTCAGAAACATATCAGTTCCATGACTTTCACCGCGGGTTTTTGCGAGAAAGCAGGGAGAAGTCCGCGCCGCACACATACACGCCACGTTTTCGCCGCGACTTAATCCTATCTGCACTTCTTAACGAAGAGTTACAGCAAGCTGGGGACTGCGTCGGGATCGCCGCGCAGAAGTTTGACTCCTCGGTCTGAAAGTTGCACATCTTCGTCACATGACTTCTGGAGATCAAATGCAGAAACGGTCGCGACAGGCATGACGGCGGATCGGGATATGATCCGTACGCTCGGGACCGAGCCGCCTATTCTGGCGGAAGGCCGGCGAGCACCCGACCGGCGCGAGATCTCGATCCGCTGGCTGAGCGGGACATTTCTTACAGGGATCACCTCTTCCATATTGATGGGCGTCGCACTCTTTGCAGCTCTCGACGGCCGTCAGCAGCTTGCCATTCCCGCAGAAGCCTTCGCGCGCGGAGACATGGAACACTCCCTTTCCGAGACTGTTCGCCGTGGCACTCGGTTAGTGGCGCCCAATATCGCAGCGCGTCCTTCGGACCGCTCCGTTATGGAAGTCTCGACAGTTATTCATGATGGCGACAAGGAAGTGGTTCGCAAAGTCCCCTTCGCCCATGTGAAGATCTCGCTCGCGGCCAATTACAATACGCAGGATGATTATCCGGCATTCGATCCGCTCAACATCTTCGCCACAGACGACGAGCCGGAAGCTGCCGGGGCGAGCAAAACCGGGACGATCTATGGGTCCGAGGTGGAATCGGAAGTCAGCCTCAAATCGGTTCCTTTCCCGACGAAGCACAGCCCCTTTGCCTATGCCGGCGCGATGAGCTTCGATGAGGTGGAAGAAGCGGTCCGTTCCAACGGTTCTATCCTGACGGACGGCAACGAACAGCTTGCCGCGCTCTACTATATCGATCCGCGTCGGTTCGAGGCCGATGAGGATGTGGACATCACCGCGGGACTGGCGGCCCGCGTCGTCGAACAGAACATGTCGGTGTCGACGCCGCAGGCCCCGACGGTCAAACTGCCTGAATTTGCCGATGACGTCATTCCTGTGCGGCAGAGCCAGACGATGGAGGCTGCCCTTTTCGGCGCTGGCTATTCCAAGGAACAGGCCAAGCAGACCGCGACAGCCCTTGCGTCGGTCAATGGAACGGGGGATCTCCAGGCGGGTGACGTTCTCCGCATCGGCATTTTGCAGGACGACGAAAAGAGCGATATCGTTCGCGCCAGCCTTTACCGCAAGAACCGCCACGTCGTGACGGTGGCGGCAAACGACCAGAAGACCTTCGTCGCAGCGAGCGAACCGCCAAAACTCGATGCGGTCGCGACTGCCTTTGACGGCGGCAACGCGCCGATGACGGCGAACCGCGATCTGCCGCGTGTTTATGACGGCGTTTATCGTGCCGCTCTTGCCTACGGCATGAACCAGAGCATGGTCTCGCAGCTTATCAAGCTTCTGGCGAGCAGCGTCGACTTCCAGGCACAGCTGAAACCTTCGGATTCACTTGAGGCCTTCTTTTCGGTCGAAGGACCGGATGGCAAGGCGACCGAACAATCCGAATTGCTCTACGTCAATGCCAAATTCGGCGACAACCAGACGCGTTTCTACCGCTTCCAAAACCCGGATGATGGCAGCATCGATTACTTCGACGGCGAAGGCAAAAGTATTCGCCAGTTTCTGATCCGCAATCCGGTTCCGAACGGTCGCATGACATCCGGTTTCGGCATGCGGCGTCACCCGGTTCTACGATTCAGCCGTATGCATACCGGCACCGACTGGGCAGCGCCCCGCGGCACGCCGATTATCGCCACGGGTAACGGCGTCGTTGAGAAGGCGGGATGGGCATCCGGCTACGGCAACCAGACTTTGATCCGCCATGCCAATGGGTATGTCTCCTCCTATAACCACCAGAGCGCCATTGCGAAGGGCGTGGTCGAAGGAGCGCGCGTCACGCAGGGCCAGGTGATCGGCTATGTCGGCTCTACCGGTCTTTCGACGGGCGCGCACCTGCATTATGAGCTGATCGTCAATGGCACCAAAGTGGATGCGATGAAGGTTCGCCTTCCGGGCGGCAAGTCCCTTTCCGGCCAAGCACTCGCACGCTTCTCGGATGAGCGTCGTCGTATCGACACGCTGCTGAACATCGACGGCAAGGGCGAACAGGTCGCCAGCCGCTAATCAACTTCTGTTAGACACCGTCGCGCCTAAAGCGTAACGAGCGAATCTGAAAGATCGCGATACGCTCAAGGCGGAGCGACCTTAAGCGCGCTCGGCTGCAGGGAAAATCTTGGCGCGGCGAATGACCACATGGCCGTGATCTCCGGCTTCCACCGACGATTCCGGCGGTACATCGAATTCGAGAAGCTCCCCCTCTCTCGTCGTGGCGATCACGCGGCGCTCCCCTGCCCTGTCTAGAACGCGGGTGACTTGCGCGGGAATCCCATCATGCAAATCCTCCCATTCCAGATCGGCAGGGCGGGCATAGATCTCGACAGGACCGTCTGCCTGACCGTAGGCAAACTGGACCTCAGTGTCTCCAACATAGACCTTGCCGTTCTTGGCAATCCCGGAAACCTTGTTTGTGTCTCCCAGAAAGGTCATGACGAAGGCGCTGTTCGGCTGGCGGCAGACCTCTTTCGGCGTGCCTTGTTGGACGATCTCACCCTGGTTGAGAATGACGACGCGATCCGCAAGATCGAGCGCCTCTTCCTGGTCGTGAGTGACAAAGATCGTGGTGATGCCTAATTCGTCGTGGATTTCGCGAAGCCAGCGGCGCAGGTCGCGACGAACATTTGCGTCGAGCGCGCCGAAGGGCTCATCGAGCAACAGAACCTTCGGATCGACGGAAAGTGCGCGTGCCAGGGCGACGCGTTGCCTTTGCCCACCGGAAATCTGCGCGGGAAACCTGTCGCCCAACCCCTCGAGCCTTACCAGCCGCAGCAACTCCTGAACGCGGGCCTCGATTTCGGCGCGGTTCCGCTTCACGCGCGATACTTTCAGCCCGAAAGCGATATTCTCGTTCAACGTCATATGCGGGAAAAGTGCATAGTGCTGGAAGACGAAGCCGACGCCACGATCGCGGACGGGAATGTTGGTCGCATCCGTCTCGCCGAAGTAGATATGGCCGCCATCGGTATATTCGAGCCCTGCAACCATACGCAGGATCGTCGTCTTGCCCGAGCCGGAAGGACCGAGAAGCGCTAGCAATTCGCCACTTTCGATATCGAGCGAGACACCGCGCACGGCACGAAACGTGTCGAAGGTTTTAACGACATTCTGCAGGCGGATTTTCATGAAATCGTCTCCGTGGCGACGGCGTTTGCGGCGCTCAGCTTTTTACGTCCGCGACCTGCACCGCGCCGCTCCAATGCGACTTTGGCGATGATGGTGATAACGGCAAGCGCCGCGAGAATAGAGGCGGAGGCGAAAGCGCCAGCAGCCTGATAGTCGTGATAAAGAAGCTCAATATGCAGCGGCAGCGTGTTGGTCTGCCCGCGAATATTGCCCGAAACGATAGACACCGCGCCAAATTCGCCCATGACACGGGCGTTGCACAGCACGACGCCATAGAGGAGCGCCCATTTGATGTTGGGCAGCGTGACGGAAAAGAAAGTGCGCCAGCCGGAGGCCCCAAGCGAGGTTGCCGCTTCCTCCAAATCGCGTCCCTGCGCCTGCATCAGCGGGATGAGCTCGCGCGCAACAAATGGAGCCGTGACGAACATCGAGGCGATGACGATGCCCGGTAGAGCGAAGAGAATCTTGATTTCATAGGCATCCAGCAAGGGCCCGAACAGACCCTGCAGGCCATAGACGAAGAGATAGGCGACGCCGGCAACGATGGGAGATATGGAGAAGGGAATTTCCACGATGACCAGCAGGAAACGCTTGCCCCAGAAGTCGAACTTGGTGATCGCCCAGGCAGCAGCGACACCGAAGAGCGTGTTGATCGGCACCGCGATCAGTGCGGTGATCACCGTCAGCATGATGGCATGACGGGTATCGGGATGGTTGATCGTCGCGGCGTAGGCCTTCACACCTTGAGAAAAGGCCTCGACAGCGATGACCGCCAGAGGCGCCACCACCAGGAAGGCCCCGATGATGAGAACGAAGCCGATCAGGATTCGGCGCACCCATGGTGCATCGCCGACGCGCGGCGGCTTACGGCGGGAGGAAATAGTGCTCATTCTCTAGCTCCTCACCGTATAGCGCAAAGCGCGCGCCTGCAGATAATTCGTGAGCGCCAGCATCACGAAAGCCGTAATCAACAGAACGGATGCGATCGCTGCAGCCGCCTGATAATCATATTCTTCCAGCCGGATGAAGATCAGTAGTGAGGTAATCTCGGTCGAGAAGGGCTGATTGCCGGCAATGAAGATGATGGCGCCGAATTCGCCAAGGCTGCGGGCAAAGGAGAGCGACAGCCCGGCAAGAAGCGCTGGCGTCAAAAGTGGCAGGATGACCTTGCGAAAAATCTCGAGATCCGATCCACCAAGCGACTGGGCGGCCTCTTCCAATGCAGTGTCCAGATCTTCCAGCACGGGCTGAACGGTGCGAACGATGAAGGGCAGACTGGTGAAGGCCATCGCTACGATGATGCCGAGCGGCGTATAGGCGACCTTTATTCCGACCTCTGCCAGAACAGAGCCAAACCAGCCGTTTCCAGCAAAAAGCGCTGTCAGCGCTATACCGGCCACTGCCGTCGGTAGCGCGAAAGGCAAATCAACAATGGCATCGACCAGACGCCAGCCCGGAAAGCGATAGCGCGTCAGCAACCATGCCAGTGCGAGGCCGAAGATGACGTTGAAGACTGTTGCGGCCAGCGCGCAAAGGACGGTGACGCGGTAGCTGGCGAAGGCTCGCGGAGAGGATATGATGCTCCAATATTCCGCCGGTCCAAGGCTTGCCGCCTTGAAGACGAGTGCTGCCAGGGGAAGAACGACGATGATGCCAACGTAAAGCAGCGTGACGCCGAGAGACAATTTGAGCCCCGGCAGGACATTGCGTTTCAAATCTTCCCCCTTTGCATCGGCGAAGGTCCTGTTTCTCGGCACAAGATGGAGAGACACAAGATCAAAAATCGACCCGGCGAGTATCCCGCCGGGTCGATGTGGATTTGTGCCATAGAACGATTAGCGATTGCCGTAAAGCGCATCCAGTTTTCCGCCAGAGGCGAAATGGTCTTTCTGGATTTTGTCCCAGCCGCCGAAAACATCATTGACGTTGACGAGGCGAATGCTGGGGAACTGGTCCTTGAACTCGGCCGCAACCTTTTCATTGTGAACGCGGTGACCGAACTCAGCGGCAATGCGCTGGCCTTCTTCGGTATAAAGGAAGTCGAGGTAAGACTTCGCCAATTCGCGCGAGCCGCGCTTGTCCACGACCTTGTCGACGACCGCGACCGGGAATTCAGAAAGCAGGCTGACGGACGGCACAACGCCTTCGAACTTGTCCGTGCCGTACTGCTTGGCAATGCCACGGGTCTCGGCTTCGAAGGTGATCAAAACGTCGCCGATCTCACGCTCGACGAAGGTGGTCGTCGCGGCGCGGCCTCCGGTATCGAAGACAGGAACGTTGGCGAAGATCTTCTTGATGAACTCGTCGACTTTGGCTTGGTCGCCATTGAACTTTTCATTGGCGAAAGAGACAGCGGCCAAATAGGTGTAGCGCGCATTGCCGGACGTCTTCGGGTTCGGGAAGACGATCTTCACGTCATCGCGAACGAGATCATCCCAGTCCTTGATATTCTTGGGATTGCCCTTGCGAACAAGAAACGACGGGAAGGAGTAGAAGGGCGACGCGTCGTTTGGGAAATCTTTCTGCCAGTCGGCGGAAACAAAACCCTGCTTCACGAGGAAATCGATATCCGTGACCTGGTTGAAGGTAACGACGTCTGCCGACAGCCCCTCAACGATCGCACGGGCCTGCTTCGAGGTGCCTGCATGCGATTGGTCGATCGTCACGCCCGGATGGGATTTGACGAAGTCTGCATTTTCAGCCGCGAAGAGCTCACGCGCCACATCATAGGATGCGTTGAGAAGCGTCTTCGGCTCCTCAGCGGAGACGGCGGTGGAAATCAAAGCAGCAAGTGCGGCGCCAATCAGCGCAATCCGTTTCATGTCAGCCCCCATGGATCTCATTGGAGGCGGAGAATAGAGAAGGAAGATAGCCTCGGCGAGGAACCCTGAACCTCAGGCTGACCCATCTTGAGAATGTTCAACTCCCCAGACTGATCTTTTTGCAGTAATTTTCCGGCAGACCTCCGAGCCGATACATGGTCAAAATACGAGCTGGCGGGTTCTTGGAGCAGCCGATAGCGTTGCGGATCTCACCTCGCGACGTGGATTCCCATAACGCCTCGTAAAGACCCGATGTAGCGCCGATCCAGTTGCAAATCCGTGGTTCATGTCGGCCTTTGAGCCCCGCTTTATTGCATCGCCAAAATTTTTTCGCATGTCGTGCTTCCAAACCCGTTTTTGCGGAGTTTGGATGTGGTGGCTCCATCACGCAACATTTATCAAACGGAGGGAAGACAGGGCGCCTGAAAGCGTATTGAGTATATGAGAAAAACAAAAAAGCTGCCTATTGCGACGCAGCAAATTGACTTGACCGTCTGCAGAATCGTGGCATCTACTACAGCATCAATCCGAAAATCGGAATCGCTTTTCGGACACGCATGATGCGTAGATTTAAAGATATAGAGCGTCCTTAGTGCGTCTGAAAGACGCACGGCGCTCTAGCGAAATAGAAGACCGCGGCTCATTCCTGTCCAGCGTTGCCGCCGGACCATGCAGACAGCCCGTTACGGGTTAAGGCGTTACTCCAGGAGATAGACATGCAGGTTTCAGAACAAGAGTGGATCAGCAAGCGGGCTTACACACTTTGGGAGAGCGAAGGCCGCCCGCACGGCCGTGATGCCGAGCACTGGGAGCAGGCGAAAAAAGAATTCACTCTGCTGCAAAGCACGAAGGCGACCAAGCCTGCGCACCGCAAGAAGGGGGAAGTCAAAGCCGCTTCCATCGCTCCCGAGACAACCAAACCCAGGACACGCGCCAAGAAGTCTGCAGCCCAGTAAGCACTTCAGAACAGCTAAGCGCTTCAGAAATTCCAACCTGCATGAAAAAGCCCCGTTCACACAGAACGGGGCTCTTTTGTATCGACTGAGAAGATGCTGCGCAAAACTGCGCAGCGTTTGCTCGCGTGTGTCGCTTCAGAACGTCAAGGCGCGATCGCCGTTTTCGTCCTTGATGCGGGTCGGCAAGCCGATCTTGTTCAAGAGATTGAGGAACGGCTGCGGCGGAAGTTCTTCGACATTCGCCATCTGCTTCACATCCCACTCGCCAGTGGCAATCAGCATCGCGGCGGCAACCGGCGGAACGCCGGCCGTATAGGAGATGCCCTGCGAGCCGACTTCTTCGTAGGCTTCCTTGTGGTCAGCCACATTGTAGATGAAGACTTCGCGATCCTTGCCGTCCTTCGTACCCTTGACGATATCGCCAATGCAGGTCTTGCCGACATAGTCGGGCGCCAGCGAAGACGGATCGGGCAGCACGGCCTTGACCACCTTGAGCGGAACCACTTCCAGACCTTCAGCGGTCTTGACCGGCTTTTCGGACAGGAGGCCAAGGTTCTTCAAGACGGTGAAGACGTTGATGTAATGGTCGCCAAAGCCCATCCAGAAACGCACATCCGCGCCATCCATGTTCTTGGAGAGCGAGTGCACTTCATCGTGGCCCGTCATATAGGCTTTCTGCTTGCCAACGACCGGCAGGTCGAATTCCTGTCCGACTTCGAACATCTGGTTCGTCTGCCACTGGCCGTTCTGCCAGGAATAGACCACGCCGGTGAATTCGCGGAAATTGATTTCCGGATCGAAGTTGGTCGAGAACCAGCGGCCATGACTACCGGCATTGATATCGACGATATCGACGGACGTGACCTTGTCGAAATACTCATCCTTGGCCAGACGCGCATAGGCATTGACCACACCCGGATCGAAGCCGACGCCCAAAATGGCGGTAACGCCCTTTTCCTTGCATTCGGCGGCACGCTTCCATTCGTAGTTTCCGTACCACGGCGGCGTTTCGCAGATCTTTGTTGGATCCTCGTGGATCGCGGTATCCATATAGGCAACACCTGCGTCCATGCAGGCCTGAAGAACGGACATGTTGACGAAGGCCGAACCGACGTTGATGACGATCTGGACGCCAGTCTTTTCTATCAAGGCCTTCGTGGCCTCGATATCCAAAGCGTCCAGCGCGTGGGCCTCAAGTTTCACCTCTGTCTTGAGGCTCTTCTTTTCACGTACGGATTCGACAATCTTGCGGCACTTATCGACAGTGCGTGACGCAATATGAATGTCTCCCAATACATCGCTATTCTGGGCGCACTTATGCGCCACGACCTGTGCTACGCCACCGGCGCCGATGATGAGAACGTTCTTCTTCATTTCAGGTGATGCCTCCTTTTCCCCGCAGGGATGGCTTTTTGAGAAAGAGTGCTACAAGCGTTTTTCAAAAACGCGCTGTTACGACAGACTCTGCTGATAATCGACAAAGTCGAATTCACGGACGGTTCGAATGCTGCCGTCCAGTTCCTTGATGGCGATCGCCGGCATTTTGACGCCGTTGAACCAGTTCTTCTTGACCATTGTATAGCCGGCCGCATCCTGGAAAGAGACGCGATCGCCGACCTTGAGTGCGTTTTCGAACTTGAATTCGCCGAAGACATCGCCTGCGAGGCAGGATTTGCCGCATACCATATAGGAGTGCTCGCCCTCGTTGGGCGCAACCTTCGCGTTCTCGCGATAGATCAAGAGATCCAGCATATGGGCTTCAATCGAGCTATCGACAATGGCAAGATTCTTGCCATTGAACAGCGTGTCGAGAACCGACACTTCCAGCGTCGTGCTCTTGGTGATCGATGCTTCGCCCGGCTCAAGATAGACCTGCACGCCGTACTTCTCGGAAAACTGCTTAAGGCGGTCGCAGAACTGGTCGAGAGGATAATTCTCGCCGGTAAAGTGAATGCCACCACCAAGGCTGACCCACTCCGCACGCGACAGAAGCGAACCGAATTTTTCCTCGATCTGGCCAAGCATCTGGTCGAAGAGGCCGAAATCATTGTTCTCGCAATTGTTGTGGATCATGAAACCGGAGATGCGGTCCATGACCTTCTCCACCTTGGACACATCCCATTCGCCGAGACGGCTGAACGGGCGCGCGGGGTCTGCCAGATCGAAGGTGGAAGAACTCACCTGCGGATTGAGGCGAAGGCCACGAACGATGCCGGACGCCTTGTCGGCGAAGCGTTCCAGCTGCCCGATGGAGTTGAAGATGATCTTGTCGGCATGGGAGACGACTTCGTCGATCTCGTAATCGGCATAAGCGACGGAATAGGCGTGCGTTTCGCCACCGAATTTCTCATGCCCGAGCCGCACCTCATAGAGCGAGGACGAGGTGGTGCCGTCCATGAACTCAGCCATAAAGTCGAAGACCGACCACGTCGCAAAGCACTTGAGCGCGAGAAGAGCCTTGGCGCCGGATTTTTCGCGCACATAGGCAATCTTCTCCATGTTGCGGAGAAGCTTGGTCTTGTCGATCAGGTAGTAAGGTGTTTGCAGCATCGGCCAGTCACATCGTCCAATTGATAGAGATCATGAGATCATTTTCCCGGCCTTATATGATGCTTGTGACAGGAAAACAAACCTGTCGAAAACAATTGCAACGATTCCCCGACGGGTTTTCGCAAAAGGCGGGAACAAAAGCTTTGGCGCTACGTTTGGAGGTCAGGCGCATTTTGACACCCTAGAAAAGGATTGAACATGGCAAGCGTTCGCAACGTGGAAGACAAGGTACGCGAAACCCTCGACAGCGCAGAGGCCGAAGATGTCTCCGCACAGCTGGCCCAGCTTCGTGACGATCTTTCCAACCTCGCAAAGAGCGTCAAGGCACTCGGCGTTGGCGTTTCCCACGAGGTCAAGGCACAGGCGTCGCGCGTTGCCGATGATGCCATGGCGAAGTCTGAGCAGACCGTTCATGCGGTTCGCGACGAAATCCAGACCCTGAACGACAATCTGGTCTACCAGGTTCAGCGCAATCCACTTCAGTCTCTCGGCATCGCTGTCGCAACCGGCTTCCTTCTTGCCCTTGTCACGCGTCGATAAGGCGCAAACATGCTTCAAGCATTTTTGCTCTATTTGGGCGATACACAGCGGGAAGGCACCTTCGTCACGCGCAGGATAAAGACCGGTATCGTGCTGAGGGTGCTCGCCGGCTTCTTCTTCCTGGTTGCGGTGATCGCTGGCGGCATCGGCGGCTCGATCTATCTTGCGAAGGAGATCGGTGCT
Source organism: Agrobacterium sp. 22094 (assembly GCF_052046015.1). NCBI lineage: Bacteria > Pseudomonadati > Pseudomonadota > Alphaproteobacteria > Hyphomicrobiales > Rhizobiaceae > Agrobacterium > Agrobacterium sp. 22094. Next base: position 10,465 of record NZ_JBQEPX010000006.1, read on the forward strand.
GGCCCAGCCGCGTTGGTCATCGCCGGCGTCGCATTCCTGCTTGGCGTGATCATGCTGGTCTGGCTGGCAATTCTTCGTCGCCCGACGGCGTACCGCCGTGCACCAATTGCGTCTCCGCTTGCAACAGCGCCATTGGCTGTTGAGGCCATGGCGGCGGGTGCTCTTGGAAAACGTCCGTTCACGACGCTGTTGATTGCGATGGCGCTTGGCTTCATCACAACACGCACGACAATTCGCAAGAAGTAGAACTCTTCTGCGCGTCCCTCGGTTTCCAAGGGGCGCGCATTTACCTTGCGGTCTTTTCCAAAAAATTCCCCCTACCCTTCTTCCGACAAAATGATACGCAGTCTCCAACAGTCTCTTTTTGAAAGGATGTTGGATGCGGAAGAAAGTTCTCGTTGTCGGCGGGGCCGGATATATTGGCTCGCACACCTGCCTGTTGCTTGCAGAACGCGGCTACGAACCTGTCGTTTTCGACAATCTCTCCAATGGTCATGAAGAGTTTGTTCGCTGGGGACCGTTCGAGCAAGGGGATATTCGCGACAAGGCGCGACTGGACGAGGTCTTCGCCAAGCATCAGCCCGAGGCGGTTCTTCACTTCGCAGCCCTCATCGAGGTGGGTGAATCGGTCAAGAACCCGGTCGCCTTCTACGATAACAACGTCATTGGCGCCCTGACCCTCTTGTCCGCGACGATGGACGCCGGCGTAAAAGCCTTCGTCTTCTCATCCACATGCGCGACCTATGGTCTGCCGGAACGTGTACCGCTGGATGAAGGCCATCCCCAGGCTCCGATCAATCCCTACGGCAGAACCAAATGGATCGTGGAGCAGGCGCTCAAGGATTTCAGCACCTACAAGGATCTGAAGTCTGTGATGCTGCGCTACTTCAACGCGGCGGGTGCTGATTTCGAAGGCCGCATCGGAGAGTGGCATAAGCCCGAAACGCATGCCATTCCGCTCGCGATCGAGGCGGCCCTAGGCCGCCGTCAGGGCTTCAAGGTGTTTGGCACCGACTACGACACCCGCGACGGTACCTGCGTGCGCGACTATATCCACATCCTCGATCTTGCCGATGCGCATGTCCGCGCGGTGGACTATCTCTTGTCTGGCGGGGAGACCGTAGAACTTAACCTCGGCACCGGGACTGGAACGACGGTGAAGGAGTTGCTCGACGCGATTTCAAAAGTCTCAGGCCGCCCGTTCCCCGTGGAATTCGCCGAACGGCGCGAAGGCGACTCCACTACGCTTGTGGCCAATAACGACAAGGCCCGGGAGGTCCTGGGTTGGCAGCCGCGCTATACACTGGAGGATATCATCTCCTCCGCATGGCGTTGGCATTCGACCCACAATGCGGAGCGTTGAGAGGTCCATTCAGCACAAAAAAACACCGGCCCCAATGAGGCCGGTGTTCTGAGAAAGAGCATCATGCTCACTCTCGCTCCTCTCCCGTAACGGGATTAGGGCTTGGTGGCACCTGTCTGCGTGGTGTCCGTTGCCGCTGGTGCCGTGGTGCTTGCGTTCGCGTTCTTGTCCTTGAGGGTCATGAACTCGGGCGCTGCCTTCAGCGATTCAGCGGTTTCGGTCGTCGTCAGGCGGACCGTGCCATTGTTGGTGTCACGTGTCATCGTGAGCTTGTCCATCGGGACGGCAACATCCTTGGTGCCGATTCCGAGGAATCCGCCGACGCCGACCACAGCAGCGACGATGCCGCCGTTTTCTTCGAGGATGAGGTTCGTCACGTTACCGATGCTCTCGTCGGCAGAGGTGTAAACCGAGTTGCCGATGAAATCATTGGCGCTGATCTGGTTGGCTGCCTGCTCCGTCAGATAGGAGCCGGATGCTGCACCAGCATTCGCGGAGGTGTCAGTCGCGCCAGGAGTTGTCGGCATGACTGGGGTTGCCGGTGCGGCGTTCGGGCTTGCGGGCGCCGTCGTGCCTGGCGCAGCCTGAGTTGCGTCTTGGGCGATGGCGAGCGGTGCGAACGCTGTTGAACCCATGAGGGCGGCCGTCGCGATAAGGGTCAATGTCTTTTTCATCTCGTACCTTCCTTTCATCGTCGTTAAACCAAACTGGCTGGTGACAGTTCATCTGTCCTTTTCGTCAACCTGTTCGCCGGGCAAACGAAACGACGGCAAAATTGGTTCCGGGTTTTTCACCCTCATCAACAAAGGGTGAAAGGAGAAAAAAGCCTATAGATATCGCTCCCTGCCGCAAGGAACAGCATTGTGCCGCCAAAATAGACAGCTATTATCTGTGCGTCATTCAGCATAAAAGATGACACTTATGGACGTATAAGGGCACGACAATTTCCAGGTTTAGAGCATTCTTCGCCAGACTGTCTCCCACAGCATCGATTGGCACCTACATCGTCATCATGACGACGCTGGTGACCCTGCCGCTGATTATTTTTGCCGGTTATCTGATGTTGCGGCTTGAAGCGGATGAACGGGAAGATTTGCAGCGTGAAGCCGTCGACGATGCCCGCGCCATCAGCCGCAACATCGAGCGACGTCTTCAGGAATTGAGCACCACGCTTAATCTCCTCGTGCAGTTTCCGGAACTGGAAGATGGCGATCTCGCCAGTTTCCATCAGCGCGTCAGTGAAAGCCTGCGCCAGCGAAACATCTATGTGGTGGTCGCTACGCGCGACGGCGTTCAGAAGGTCAATACGCGCATTCCCTACGGGCAGCCTCTAGGCCAGGTTCCTGCGGATGCCCATATTCAGGAGGCGATCGATGCCAAGCGGATCATGCTTTCGAACATCTTCTATGCCACGAATCGGAAGGAATGGGTGTTCACCGTCACCCTTCCCCTGCCCCGTCAGCTCGCAGCCGCTGGCGACGTGTTGATCGTTACGCAAGCCGCGAAGGATCTCTCAAGCCTGATCTCCACGGACGCAATCCCCGCTGGATGGTCGGCATCGGTGATCGACAGCGGCGGGCGCGTGGTGATTTCAAGCAATATGCAACAGGCAGCGCCCGGTATCGCCTATGAGCCGGCAAAACTTGCGGCCGGCATGTCGGCTTTCAGCGGGAGCTTCACCGACGCTCATAACAACATCTATGCCTACGCCCAACTTCCCGGCTGGCCCTGGAAAGCGGTCGTGGCGGGCGCGATAGACCGTAGCGACTCGGCCTTGCGCAGCACCTGGCGGCAGATGTTGATCGGCAGCCTTTTCATCGTCCTGGCTGCAGTCCTTGGCACCTACCTTGTCGGCCGGCAATTGCGGCAGTCCGTCAAACAACTCGTCGCCGTGGCTGAACGCATCGGCGAAGGCGAAATCGTCTCGCGCGTCGAAACCAACGTCAAGGAACTCAACCAGGTCGGTGTGGCACTCTCCAACGCGTCTTTCGATCGTAGTCAGGCAGAAGACCGTAACCAGCTGATTTTGCATGAACTGGTTCATCGGTCCAAGAACATGTTGACCCTGGTGCAGGCGATGATGCGCCAATTGGCGCGGGAGAACACGACCGTTCCCGAACTGCAGAAGGAAGTCGATCACAGACTCCGAGGTCTCGCCATGTCGATCTCGGCACTGGCCGAGGTCCAGTGGGAAGGCCTGCCGATCCACCGCCTGGTGAAAGGCCATCTTGAGGTGTTTGGCTCGACAGCCCATCAGGTCGATATCTCAGGCGAGGATTTCCTCCTATCGCCCGAAGCTGCGCAAAATCTCGGCCTCATCCTTCACGAACTGAGCACCAACTCGATCAAGTACGGCGCGCTTTCGGTCAGGGAAGGACGCGTGCGGCTTCATTGGGCTCTTAATTCAACCGATCACGATAGCGTGACGATGGAGTGGACCGAGACGGGTGGCCCGCCGGCCAGCCAGCCTTCTCGTCGGGGATTTGGCTCTACGATCATAAAGCGCCATGCGGAAAGCGCATTTTCTGCTGTCGTTTCAACGGATTATGCGCAAACCGGGTTTACTTGGTCTATGACCGCGCCCGTGGAGCGGCTGCTCAAAAAAAATTCTAGCCCAGAGACTGCGTAAAATATCGTTGGGCCTCTGGAACCAAGAATAGGTGCGTACGTTTCTTCAGCACGCCAGGCCAATTCCCCGTCCCCGCCTAGAGGCCCGGCGCAGCAGGTTTTGCCCCTGAAAACCTGCCCCTGAATAGCACGGCTCTCCCCCGAGCCGTGTTTTTCTGTTTTTGGGTCATTGATCGACAGTCCTCACTCGCCAACTCACGCGGAGACGCGGGGAATGTCCTCCGTCGATAATGTACGCTTCAGCTCATCACCTGAGATAGCCTGCTGGTCGAAGACGCGCTGAGATGACCGCGCGTGTCCTGTAAAGCATGGCTCGATGTTCAGATTCGCTCCACGCCCTAGGTCGCGTAGCGCATGTCGCTGTCACAAACCGCCGCACACTTTTACGTGGATCATGCTTTAGGACGTGCTGAGCGGCGCACCAGTTCTTTCGACATGCATATGGGCTGAAAAAAATCGATCCCGATCTCGAGCCCATCCCATAGCGCTTTGCGTGAAGGTTTCCACGCAAAGGACGTCTTTCACGTCAGGACGCGACCGGAGCAGGGAAGCGCAGCGTATATCCGATGTCACTGGCCGAGATGTCGTACCGCGCCTCCCCTGCAAGGGCTGCTGGCACCACCTTTTCGAGGACAACGCTACCAAAGTTGCTTCGGCGGTCGCTCTCTTGCGATGCGGGCATATCATCCGGAGAGAGCGGTTCGCTCCAGCTCACTTCGAAGAAATCCCCGTCGCGCCGGCATTCCAGCGTGATGGGCAAGTGAAGCGCCAGGTTGGGGCTGTGGCTGACGGTATTCACCACCAGTTCGTGAAAGGCCAGCCCCACATAGAGAGCGCCATTCGGATTGAGCAGGAGGTTCTCACCCTTCATTTGAACAAGGTGAGGATATTCTGGAAGGTAGAGATCCGATTGCTGTTTCAACAATTCGAAAATCTCCGCGCCGCGCCAGTCGGAATCCGTGATCAGATCTTGAGATTGTGCCAGCGCATGCAGCCGCCCGCGGAATTTCCGCAGGAAATCTTCCTTGGTGAAACTGAACCGTGCCGTCTGTGCCGAAAGGCTCTGGATGATTGCCAGAAGATTTTTCGAACGATGACTGACCTCGCGCAATAGCGAGCGAAGCAACTGTTCACGGCGACGCTCGACGGTGACCTCGCGGATCGTCGTCTTCAACACTCCCTGGCCAGACATGTTGACCGTGGAATAGACATGGAACTGAAATATCCTGTCCTTGCCCGCCATCACCTCAAGCGTACCGCGGCTGCCCGCAGCGCTAAGGTCCTTCTTCAACTCCGACAGACGCTGAGCAAGGTCCTTGCCGAAGATGTTGATGTCCGTAGGCTCGTCTTCCCGCTCCGTCGGGAGGTTCCAAACGTCCGGCAGATTGGCAATGAATATGTAATCCCGGTCACGATCCTGCAGCATGACAGTTTCGCCGGAGTCGAGCAAAGCCAACACCAGCGAATCATGCAATTCACCTTCGTTTCGGTCTCTGTTGTGCCACGCGAGCCGATGCAATTTCATCTCCTAGCGGAAAACGACGTCGAGCCGCGAAGCGCCCGCGCCGACTATCCTTGCGTCAAACGTCCAGCAGCCGCAAGAGTTGCGGGACATAACGACACTCAGCATGAATTACGCGGCAACACGTGAACTTTCATTAAAGAACAGAGCCTGACTGATCAGCGCCTTAACCATATCTGGATTGAAAGGCTTGGTCACAAGGAAGGTCGGCTCAGGCCGCTCACCGGTGAGCAGACGCTCAGGGAAGGCGGTGATGAAGATGACCGGAAGGGTCGTCATCTGAAGGATGTCCTTCATCGCGTCAAGGCCGGAACTGCCGTCAGCGAGCTGGATATCCGCAAGGATCATCTTTGGCTGGGTGCGATGGAACAGTTCCAGCGCTTCCTTGTGGGTGCGGGCGATGCCGGTGACGTTATGGCCAAGATCGGTCACCATCTGCTCGATGTCCATCGCGATCAGCGGTTCGTCTTCGATGATCATGATGTCAGTCGCAACCTGGCGGGCGATTTCGGACGCCGCCTCATCGATCAACTTGCCGATATCGCTTTCCGGAACCTGAAGAACTTCAGCGGCTTCCGAGGGAGAAAACTCTTCGACGGTGGTCAGCAGAAACGCCTGCCGCGGCACAGCCGGAACGGCCGAAAGATTGGCAGAAGCGCGCTTTTCCCAGCCTGTCAGGTTCTCATCCGTCTTGATGTTGATCGTGACGGAACTAAAAATAGAGACAAACAATTGATAAAGCGAAACACGATCGCTGCTCGTCTGCGGAAAGATGCTGACATCGGCGATCAGAGCTTCGAGGCTAGCAGCGACGTAGGCATCGCCAGTGGATTGAGACCCGCAAACGGCACGCGCGAACCTACGGAGATAAGGTAGGTGCGGTGCAATGCGTGTAGAAACGGACATGTAATTCTCCCCTGTTCATGCGGTCTGCAGCGCAAACCTGCGGGATTAATGCCTGAAGGAAAAAAAAGTTCCGCAGGCCTGGAACGTTTTTTTTGTGAGCGCATTTATAAAGCGTCACAAAAGGAATACCCGCACTCATGAGCATGTTTCAATCGGATCAGGATTCGTCTGATAACGGAGCGGGGCCAAGTGTGCCCGATTCCGGACGAGCGGTCATCACCCGGAAATTGAGAGAACTTTACGACGCTGTCCAGGATGAAGGTATCCCGGACAAGTTCCTCGACCTTCTCGAAAAGCTTGACGAGGCTGAGCGCAGATCGAAAGCTTCGGGTGAATGATGACACAAGACGTGGAAAAAGACGGCCACAACTTCAAACGCGAAATGCTGGCGGCTCTGCCAAATCTGCGCGCATTCGCTATATCCCTTATTCGCTCTCGCGACCGCGCTGACGATCTTGTCCAGGACACGATCATGAAGGCCTGGGCTAAGCAGGAAAGCTACCAGCCTGGCACGAATATGCGTGCATGGCTGGTGACCATCCTGCGAAACGAGTTCTACAGCCAGATCCGCAAATCCGGCCGTGAGGTTCAGGACACAGACGGCGCATATACCTCGCGCCTGTCCGTCCCGCCCGAACAGCATGGCTCGGTCGACCTCCACGATTTCCGCCAGGCGCTTGAAAAATTGCCAGACGATCAGCGTGAAGCCATTTTGCTGATCGGTGCTTCCGGCTTTGCCTATGAAGAAGCTGCAGAGATCTGCGGTTGCCCTGTCGGCACGATCAAGAGCCGTGTCAGCCGTGCGCGAATGCGTCTGCAAGAACTTCTCGGCATCGAAAACGAAAACGAGTTCGGTCCTGACGCCCAGACCACGGCAGTGACTGCTGCAATGGGTCTTCGCTGATCGCGTTCAATAACATGACGGGTGGCCCACTGACGCTGCCCGTCACATCCCTGTATCCTTGACGGATTCCATGACGACAAAGGTCGATGTGTTTGCGACCGAAGGCAGGCTCGAGATTTTCTCGCCAAGCACCCGTCGATATTTGCGGATGTCTGTCGTTCTTACTTTCAGCAGGTAATCGAAGGCGCCTGCAATCATGTGGCACTCCTCCACCTCCTTGATCTTGCGCACCGCTGCATTGAACTCATCCAACGCCTTCTCTCTCGTATCGGAAAGCTTGACCTCGGTGAAAGCGATGTGCTCGAGCCCAAGCTTCGCTGCATTGAGCGACGCCCGGAAACCCAGAATATAGCCCTCATCGACAAGCCGCTTCAGGCGGGTCTGGCAGGGCGTCTTCGAAAGCCCCACGCGCCGCGACAATTCCAGCATGGACATTCGCCCGTCCTCGCTGAGCGCTTCCATGATCCTCATATCGAAGTGATCCAGATCGCCTGTTTCTTGCGCCTTAATCATCCACTTTTCCTGCAAAACTCGAAAATAAAAGTTCGTTTTTCCTTTTTTACCCTTAAAATAAGGCCATAGCAATCTCGCCGGTGGTGTTATTCTGTGAACCAATATGGGGAAGGCAAAAGGCCACCTCATCTTTTCACGAATCCAATCGAGGGCCGATCCGATGGCGGGAACTGCATCCACCGTTGCACTGAATGAAGCGACAACGCCAGTTGGCATTTTTGACCGTTTCGCACCGCAGGTCCGAGAACAGAGCGCGCTCCGCCAGGCGATCACTGCAGCCTATCGCCGCTCTGAACCAGAATGCCTTACACCCCTTCTCGACGCGGCGAGCGTCAGCGACAGCGAAGCCCAGACGATCAAAGCAACGGCTCGCCGACTGATCGAGGCGCTGCGCGCGAAAGCCAAGGGTACAGGCGTCGAGGGATTGGTGCAGGAATATTCCCTCTCCAGCCAGGAAGGCGTGGCGCTGATGTGCCTTGCCGAAGCGCTGCTGCGCATTCCCGACACGGCGACACGCGATGCGCTGATCCGCGACAAGATCGCCACGGGCGATTGGAAATCGCATCTCGGCGGCGGTCGTTCGCTTTTCGTCAATGCCGCGACCTGGGGCCTCGTCATCACGGGTAAGCTGACCTCGACTGTCAACGACAGGGGCCTGTCTGCCGCGCTGACGAAGCTGATCTCCCGTGCCGGAGAGCCGGTCATACGTCGTGGCGTCGATATGGCAATGCGCATGATGGGCGAGCAGTTCGTCACCGGCCAGACCATTGAGGAAGCAATCAGCCGCTCAAGACCGCTCGAAGCCAAGGGCTTCCAGTATTCCTATGACATGCTGGGTGAAGCGGCGACCACTGCCAAGGACGCCGAACGCTATTACCGCGACTACGAACAGGCGATCCACGCCATCGGCAAGGCGTCCGCCGGGCGTGGCGTCTATGATGGACCTGGCATTTCCATCAAGCTTTCTGCACTCCATCCGCGATACTCTCGGTCGCAAGCCGAGCGTGTGATGGCGGAACTTCTGCCGCGCGTGAAGGCGCTGATGGTTTTGGCGAAGAGCTATGACATCGGACTCAACATCGACGCGGAAGAAGCCGATCGGCTGGAGATTTCGCTCGATCTGCTGGAATCACTGGCGCTCGATAGCGATCTTGGCAACTGGTCCGGCCTTGGCTTCGTCGTTCAGGCCTATGGCCGCCGCTGCCCCTTCGTGCTCGACTACATTATCGATCTCGCGCGCCGTTCCAACCGCCGCATCATGGTGCGGCTGGTGAAGGGTGCTTATTGGGACGCCGAAATCAAGCGCGCTCAGCTAGACGGTTTGGAAGACTTTCCAGTCTTCACCCGCAAGGTTCACACCGATGTGTCCTATATCGCCTGCGCCCGAAAGCTGTTGGCCGCGCGGGACGTCATCTTCCCGCAGTTTGCCACCCATAATGCGCAGTCGATGGCGACGATCTATCATCTTGCTGGCCCAGACTTCAAAATCGGCGACTATGAGTTTCAGTGCCTGCATGGCATGGGCGAACCGCTTTACAGCGAAGTCGTCGGCAAGCAGAACCTTGACCGCCCATGCCGTTTCTATGCGCCTGTCGGGACGCACGAAACGCTCCTGGCCTACCTCGTTCGTCGGTTGCTGGAAAATGGCGCCAACTCTTCCTTCGTCAACCGCATTGCCGATCCGAATGTGCCCGTCGATTCTCTGCTGGAAGACCCGGTCGCCGTGGTAAAAGCGATGCCGGTCCCCGGCGCGCAGCATGACAAGATCGCCAAGCCTGAAGCGCTTTATGGCGCAAGGGTGAACTCCAGCGGCCTGGACCTTGCCAATGAGGATGCGCTCGCCGAACTGAGCACGGCACTTTCCGCAAGCGTTACCATGGAGTGGAAGGCTGCTGCCCCCAACGCCTCTGGAGAGACGCGTCCGGTGAAGAACCCCGGCGACCACGACGACATCGTTGGCTATGTGACAGAACCGACGCAGGAGGATGTCGCTACGGCGCTAACGGTCGCAGCATCCTCATCATGGCCGCAGTCCAGCACCGAGACGCGCGCATACTGCCTGGAAAAGGCAGCGGACCTCATGCAGGCGCGGATGCCAACCCTGCTTGGCCTCATCATGCGCGAAGCCGGGAAATCGGCTCCCAATGCTGTCGCGGAGGTGCGGGAAGCCATTGACTTCCTGCGCTACTACGCGGCGGAAGCACGCAGCACATTCGGCCTGCTGCAACAGCCACTCGGACCGATCGTCTGCATCAGCCCATGGAACTTCCCGCTGGCGATCTTCATCGGCCAGGTTGCGGCGGCTCTCGTTGCCGGCAACCCCGTATTGGCGAAGCCTGCGGAAGAAACGCCGCTGATCGCAGCCGAAGGCGTGCGACTTCTGCACGAAGCCGGGGTTCCTGCCGATGCTGTTCAGCTTCTGCCTGGTGCAGGCCAGACTGGCGCGCAGCTCGTGGCGGCTCCGCAGACAGCTGGCGTGATGTTTACCGGCTCCACCGAAGTGGCGCGATTGATCCAGAAGCAGCTTGCCGAGCGTGTTTCGAGTGACGGACGCACCATTCCGCTGATTGCCGAGACCGGCGGTCAGAACGCCATGATCGTCGACTCCTCGGCGCTTGCCGAACAGGTGGTGGCGGACGTGATCGCTTCTGCTTTCGACAGCGCCGGCCAGCGCTGCTCGGCGCTTCGCGTTCTCTGCCTTCAGGACGATGTGGCTGAGCGGACGCTGACGATGCTGAAGGGCGCGCTCCATGAATTGCGCATCGGCCGCACCGATCAGCTTTCGGTCGATGTCGGCCCGGTGATCAGCGCGGAAGCCAAGGACAATATCGAAAAGCATATCGAAGCCATGCGCGGCCTTGGCAACACGATCGAGCAGATTTCGCTCGCCGGTGACAGTCAGAACGGCACCTTCGTGCCTCCAACCATCATCGAGTTGAAGTCGCTTGCCGATTTGAAGCGCGAGGTCTTCGGCCCTGTCCTGCATGTCATCCGCTTCAAGCGCGAAAAGCTTGATCAGTTGATCGACGATATCAACGCAACCGGTTACGGCCTGACCTTTGGTCTGCATACGCGCCTTGATGCGACGATCGCACATGTTCTGTCGCGGGTGAAGGCGGGCAATCTCTATGTCAACCGCAACATCATCGGCGCAGTCGTTGGGGTTCAGCCCTTCGGCGGCCGCGGCCTATCGGGTACAGGCCCCAAGGCCGGCGGCCCGCTCTATCTTGGCAGGCTGACACGTGTTGCTCCGCTGGTAGAGCGCGCTGCTCAGCATAAGGATCAAGCGGTTATCGATCTGGCACAATGGCTGGACGGCAAGAACGAAACGCAGGCGGCGGAAGTGGCGAGAACCTCCGCGCAGTCATCGGCGCTCGCCTTCGAGACGGAGCTTGCCGGTCCGGTTGGCGAGCGCAATATTTACGCGCTTCATCCGCGCGGCACAGTCTTGCTCGCGCCGGTATCCACGCACGGTCTTTATCGCCAGCTTGCGGCGGCACTTGCGAGCGGCAACACCGTCGTCGTCGACAAGGACAGCGGTCTGGAAGATGCTCTGGCAACGGCCCCGGCGTCGGTCAAGACACGCCTGTCCTGGAGCGCCGACTGGCAGGCCGCTGGACCCTTCGCTGGCGCGCTGGTGGAAGGGGACGCGGATCGCGTTCGCGCCGTCAACAGCCGGATCGCCACGCTGGAAGGCCCGCTCGTGCTGGTTCAGGCCGCATCGATGGAAGAGGTTCAGGGCGTAACCCAGCCCTACAATCTCAACTGGCTGCTTGAGGAAGTATCCGTCAGCGTCAACACGACGGCTGCCGGCGGCAATGCCAGCCTGATGTCGATTGGCTGAACGAAAAAGGCTGGCAGGAAAATTCTCTGCCAGCCTTTCGACTCTTCGCGTTAGTCGCGCGACTTTACTCGATGTCGAACGACACACCCTGCGCCAGAGGTAGCGCCTTGGAGTAGTTCACCGTATTGGTGGCCCGGCGCATATAGGCCTTCCATGAGTCGGAACCGGATTCACGGCCGCCGCCAGTTTCCTTTTCACCGCCGAATGCACCGCCGATTTCAGCACCGGAGGTGCCGATATTGACGTTGGCGATGCCGCAGTCCGAGCCATCGGCCGCGAGGAAACGTTCGGCTTCCTGAAGGTCTTTCGTGAAAATGGACGAGGAGAGACCGGCCGCGACGGCGTTATGCTCATTAATGGCAGAATCGAGATCGGAATACTTCATCACATAGAGGATTGGCGCGAAGGTTTCTTCCAGAACGGGGCCAACCTGCTTGGGCATTTCTACGATTGCGGGCTTTACGTAATAGCCATTGGCAGCACCGGTATCGACGCGCTCGCCGCCGGCGACCACACCGCCATGCGCCTTAGCCTCCTCGAGCGCCTTCTGCATGCCGTCGAATGCGGCCTTATCGACCAGCGGGCCAACGAGGGCAGACGTTTCAAGCGGATTGCCGACGGAGACGGAAGAATAGGCTTTCTTCAGACGCGGCACCAGTTGATCATAGACGCTGTCATGCACGAAGAGGCGGCGCAGCGTCGTGCAGCGCTGGCCCGCCGTTCCCATGGCACCGAAGGCGATGGCGCGCAGCGCCATGTCGAGGTCAGCCGATGGGCAGACGATACCGGCATTGTTGCCGCCAAGCTCGAGGATGGCACGGGCAAAACGTTTGGCAAGACGCGGACCGACATCGCGACCCATGCGCGTCGAGCCTGTGGCCGAGACCAGCGGGACCTTCGGATGATCGACCAAAGCTTCCCCCACAGCGCGATCGCCGATCAAAAGCTGGCTGAGACCTTCAGGCGCATCGCCAAAGCGGGCGACCGCGCGTTCGAAAATACCCTGCACGGCAAGCGCCGTCAGCGGCGTCTTCTCCGACGGCTTCCAGACGACGGAGTTGCCGCAAACGATGGCAAGCGCCGCATTCCAGGACCAGACGGCAACGGGGAAGTTGAAGGCGGAAATGACGCCCACGACGCCGAGCGGATGCCAGGTTTCCATCATGCGATGGCCGGGGCGTTCCGTCGCAATCGTCAGGCCGTAAAGCTGGCGGGACAGGCCGACGGCGAAATCGCAGATGTCGATCATCTCCTGCACTTCGCCTAGGCCTTCGGACGAGATCTTGCCGGCTTCGAGCGAGACGAGGCGACCGAGATCGGTCTTGAAGGCGCGCAGCTCTTCACCGAGAAGCCGGATCAACTCGCCACGCCGCGGCGCGGGAACCAGGCGCCAGGCGCGGAACGCGGTATCCGCCTTCTCGACGATACCTGTGACCTCTGCAGGGGAAACCGTCTTGAGGCTCGCGACCTGCTCGCCCGTCACGGGGCTGAAGGAGGCCATGTCGCCACCCTGATAGAGATCGGACGAGACGCCCATCTTGGACAGAAGCGCGGCTGCTTCCTTCACGACATCGACTTTGGCTGCGGACATATTCTGGCTCCTGACGATTTTCGCCACCTGTTGTTCCGGCACGCGGGAGATGGCTCGAGGCAGTTGGTCGGGTGCGAACCACCCATTTCATTCTCTTTCCAGATCATATACGTCTGGAACCACCCATTTCAAATGAGGAAAGCGGGTGGGTTGATGCGAGGCAGGAATGGATACGCGCAGACGACTGGTTCCCGATATCGTCACGCTGCAGGCGTTTGAATGCGCTGCACGGCATGGAAACTTTACCCGGGCAGCGGAAGAATTGAACCTGACGCAAAGTGCGGTCAGCCGGCAGATCAGCGACCTCGAGGCACAGACCGGCATGCTGCTCTTCGAGCGCATCAGGCGGCGGGTTATACTCTCCGATGCGGGCCGCAAGTTCCTGCCCGGCGTGCAGAAGCTTTTGCACCAGTCCGAGCAGTTGATGGTGCGCGCAGTCACGGCGGGAACCTCCAGCGCATCGCTCTCCATCGCCACATTGCCCACCTTCGGCAGCCGCTGGCTGACCCCTCGCCTGCACAAATTCATGGCGCTCTACCCGGAAACGGTTCTGACCGTCGGATCGCGATCCCAGCCTTTCGATTTCGACGAAGAGAGTTTCGATATCGCAATCCATTACGGACAGCCGGTCTGGGCGCGCGGCACCTGCACCTTCCTCTGCAACGAGGTCATCGTCCCGGTCGCAAGCCCGTCGCTATTCGCGAAACACACGCCCAAGACCCATTCAGACCTCTTGTCCAAGCCTCTGTTGCACGTCACCACCCGCCCAAAACTCTGGACCGATTGGTTCGAGATGAACGGCATCGCGTCGGAGGGCGCATATCGCGGTAGCCGCTTCGACCAGTTTTCGATGTTGATTGAAGCGACCATCAGTGGACTTGGCTTCGCGCTTCTGCCGAAATATCTGATCGAGGCCGAGCTGGTATCAGGCCAATTGGCCGTCGTGTTCGATGTGCCGCTCGCGACGGACAAGAGTTACCACATCGCTCTTCCGGAGGGGCGGCAGGACAATGTACTGGCGCAAGCGTTCCAGACCTGGCTCTTGGAGCAGGTTGGCAGGCCGCTGTAACGCGTGGACATCCTCCAAGCCGACATCGTTACAGGCGGTTGCGGAAAAACGGATTCCAGCGCACGGTCCCAAGCCGGATTTTTTCACGCATCATCGTGAGCAGCCCGGCGCTGGCGATCACGATCAGGCCAAACACCGCAAGCGTGTCCGGATACTCGGCGAAGAAAAAAGCGCCGATCCCCACGGCCCAGAGGATCTGCGAATAGTGCGACGGCGCAATCTGGCTGGCAGGCGCGATCTTCGTTGCCGTCAGCAACGTGATCTGGCCGACCGCCGTGCAAATGCCGATGATGATAAAGGCGCCGACCTGATGCAATGTCGGGACATGAAAATGCGGAATAGCCAAGATACCGTTGAAGGTGAGGCCGTAAACCAGCAGCACGCCCATGATCGAGGTGCGCTTTTCACGGCCGGCTAGCGAGCGCAAAATGACGATCGTCATTGCTGCCAGAAGAGCGACACCGACTGCCGCCAGGTGACCGAGTTCCAAGGCCTTGAAGCCCGGTCGCACGACAAGGAACACGCCGACGATCCCGGCAAAAACCGCGGACCAGCGCCAGAGCCCGATGTCTTCCTTTAGCACGACTGCGGAGAGGATGGTAACGAACAGCGGGGACAGAAAGATCAGCGCATAGGCTTCCGCCAAAGGCAGCGTCGTGAAGGCATAGATGCCGAGGATGCCGGCGAGCAGGCCTGAGATTGCGCGCCCATGCACCGCAAAAGGCCGGCTCATGCGCCAGAATTCGCGCCACCGTTCTTCCCGTGGCTTGGTGAAGAAGATGATGGCGGCAGAGGACAGGATACTGAAGAAGCCGATCTCGAACACCGAAACCTGGTGACCAAGCGACTTGATCGTGGCGTCTCCCCAGGAAAAGCTGGCGTAAGCGAGCAGTCCGAGAAGAAAACCTTTTTGCATGACGAACAATCCAGACGGTAACGTGCAAAGATACGGCAGAGCCGGTCTGCGATCGCGGCTGATGCGCGTCAGATCATGATGATTGGTGGCTCCTCGATACAAGGGCTACGCCTCATGCTCCACACTCACAAGGCGAAAATACACAAAAGCGGTAACACTGACATTTCAGCAACGGTTGGGATTTTGGTGGGAGATCAAGCCAGTTCGGGGTCGATGGTGAAGAGTTCATGTGCTCTCGCAAAGCCGCGCAGGGCGTATCGCCCGAGCGACACCATCAGCGCCTGCATCTCTTCAGGACACGTGGCGACGAAATCCCGTGACATCACCGTGTCGCGATCGACCGAACCGCAGAGACCTCCGATGCGGCTCACCATGTTGACCGCGGGTCCAACTACGGTGAAATCGAGGCGCCCTCGGCTGCCGATATTGCCATAGAAGACTTCACCGACATGGAGACCGAGATAGACATCTGTCGTCGGAAGGTCTTTCGCGTGACGCTCATGGTTTAGGACCGAAAGACGCGTCCGCATCGTCATTTCCGCGGCAAGTGCTGCGGCACAATCATCCTGGCGGTTGCCACTTCGGAAGATTGCAAGAACGCCATCACCGATCAGTTTAAGCACGCTGCCGCCATGCGCATGGATCGCATCGATGACGAGACCGGCGTAATCATTAAGAAATGGGATGATCTGATCCGGCTTGGCGCGATCGGAAATGCCGGTGAAATCCCGAAGATCGGAAAACCACAGAACCGCTTCGATCCGTTCGACTTCGCCTCTTGTGATCGTGCCACTCATCACCTTACGACCGGCATCACGGCCAAGATAGACATCCGTAATCGTTTCGATGATGCGCATGCAGCAGGCCGTCTTCACTGCTAGCGCAAGCGTCGGCAGCAGCATGCGCAATGCGGCCAACTCATCGTCATGAAAGCCCTCCGGCTGCCGGGTGAGCCAGCGGGAATAAAAGGCACTCATTTCGCCGATGCTACCACGCTCCGTGAAACGATGGATGGATGCGATGTAGTCGGTATGACCCGCATTGCGCAGCTCATCCAGCTTGTAGAAGCTCGCCGGTTCATTGAGGAACAACCGCTGCCGGATCTCCTCCGCATTCTCTTTCAGAAGATGGAAGAAGACGGAGCTCTCCCAAGCCTCACGCGCCGTACCCTCGTCGGTGAAATCATAGACGCTGGATGAATCGACCGTATCGCGGCTGTCCCACTGGAAAGCATGCCCTTCGAAATCCGGGTGGAGCGTGTCCATCAGGACCAAAGCCGAGGAAATGGAGATGCCAGCCGCGTTGCAGCGTTCGCAAAAGCCCGCCAGAAGCTCCTCTTCCGGCGTGCCCTCATAGCCCTGTCGAGAGAGCCAGAATGCAATTTCCTGGAGAGTGTTGGGTTGGGTCATGAAGTTCCTGCGGCAAGAAGGCGTTACTGATAGTAAAGGGAGAATAGCTTGAAGAGCCGTTTGGTTTTATTCGGTACAAAAAAATTTTACTATTCTCGTTGAAATCCGTTTGTGTGCTTGTGAATGCAGAGGAAGGCAGATAAATAGCAATTTTAGAGACAATATTAAGTCGCTGAGTGGCTTTACCGCCCAGCCTGGAAAAAGGTTGTTTAATGCGTATTGTGATGATTGGATCAGGTTACGTCGGCTTGGTTTCTGGCGCCTGCTTTGCTGATTTCGGCCATGACGTGATCTGCGTCGACAAGATGCCGGAAAAGATCGACGCGTTGAAGAACGGGCAGATCCCGATTTTTGAGCCTGGTCTCGATGTCATCGTTTCCACCAATGCCAAGGCCGGTCGGCTGAGCTTCACCACCGATCTGAAAACGGCTGTTGCAGACGCGGATGTTGTTTTCATCGCCGTCGGCACGCCATCGCGCCGCGGTGACGGCCATGCTGATCTCGGCTATGTCTACGCGGCAGCGAAAGAAATCGCAGCAGCCATCACCGGCTTTACCGTCATCGTCACCAAGTCCACCGTGCCTGTAGGCACAGGTGACGAGGTGGAGCGCATCATCCGTGAGGAAAACCCGATTGCGGATTTTGCCGTCGTTTCCAACCCCGAGTTTCTGCGCGAAGGTGCGGCCATTGACGACTTCAAGCGTCCCGACCGTATCGTCGTTGGCCTCTCCGACGAGCGCGCACGTCCGGTGATGACGGAAGTGTACCGTCCGCTCTACCTCAACCAGTCGCCACTTCTCTTCACCACCCGGCGCACCTCCGAACTGATCAAGTATGCCGCCAATGCATTCCTGGCGATGAAGATTACCTTCATCAACGAGATCGCCGACCTCTGCGAAAAGGTGGGGGGCGATGTGCAGGACGTGTCGCGCGGCATTGGCCTCGATGGCCGCATCGGCTCGAAATTCCTTCACGCGGGGCCGGGTTACGGCGGCTCCTGCTTCCCCAAGGATACGCTGGCACTTGCCAAGACCGCGCAGGACTATGACAGCCCGGTTCGTCTGATCGAGGCAACGATTTCTGTGAACGACAACCGCAAGCGCGCCATGGGCCGCAAAGTCATCGCAGCCGCTGGCGGGGATATCCGCGGCAAGAAGGTGGCCGTTCTCGGATTGACCTTCAAGCCGAACACCGACGACATGCGCGACAGCCCGGCGATTACCGTCATCCAGACATTGCAGGATGCCGGAGCGAAAGTTACAGCCTATGACCCGGAAGGCATGGCGAATGCCAAGCCTTTGATTGAGGGCATCGATTATGCGCAGGGGCCTTATGAGGCCGCGCAGGATGCCGAAGCGCTGGTGATCGTGACCGAATGGAACCAGTTCCGCGCGCTCGATCTCGCCCGTCTCAAAAGCACCATGAAGAGCCCTGTCCTCGTTGATCTGCGCAACATCTACCGCGCCGACGAAGTCACGGCCCATGGCTTCGCCTATTCGAGCATCGGCCGCTCGGAACAGTAACGGAAGGTCTGCACACCCATGCGTTATCTGATTACCGGCACGGCGGGTTTCATCGGCTTTCATCTCGCCAAGCGATTGCTGGACGATGGTCACTTCGTCGTCGGCTTCGACGGGATGACGCAATATTACGATGTGGCGCTGAAGGAAAAGCGGCACGCGATCCTCTCCCGCTCGAACGGCTTCAAAGCGCAGATCGGCATGCTGGAAGATGCCGATGCGCTGAACCGCGCGGCCGATCTCGCCGAGCCGGAGGTGATCATCCATCTCGCGGCGCAGGCGGGAGTTCGCTACAGCATCGAGTGCCCCAAAGACTACGTGAATTCGAACCTCATCGGCTCCTGGAATATTCTGGAGCTGGCAAAAAATCTCCAGCCAAAGCATCTTCTGCTCGCCTCGACCTCCTCGATCTACGGCTCGAATGAGAAAGTACCCTTTGCCGAGAGTGACCGCGCCGACGAGCCGATGACGATCTATGCGGCCACCAAGAAGTCGATGGAGCTGATGGCGCATAGCTACGCGCATCTCCACAAAGTGCCGACGACCGCTTTCCGCTTCTTCACGGTCTATGGTCCCTTTGGCCGTCCCGACATGGCGCTGTTCAAGTTCGTCGATGCCATCCTCAAGGGTCAGCCGATCGACATCTACGGCGAAGGCATGATGAGTCGTGACTTCACCTATATCGACGATCTGGTGGAAGGCATCATCCGCCTCAGCCACATTGCGCCTTCCGAAGACAATCGCGTCACTGAAGAGGGTGTGACCGATACGCTGTCGAAGCACGCACCGTTCCGTGTGGTCAATATTGGCGGTGGCCAACCGGTCGAATTGATGCGCTTCGTCGAAACGGTGGAGACGGTCCTTGGCCAGAAGGCCATCCGCAACATGCTACCAATGCAACAGGGCGACGTGCCGCGCACCTATGCCTCACCGGATCTGTTGCGTGCACTCACGAACTACGCGCCGGAAACGCCCGTCGAAACAGGCGTCCAGCGTTTCGTCGAATGGTATCGGGGCTGGCGCAACGGAACTGTCTAAGACCCTGCGGTCTTAGATATTACACCTCGGTCCCTTCACCATCACGGCCTTGCAACAAGCCCAGAACGGCTGCGCAGTTCGGATCGCCCTTATCCAGCAGCTGCGCCGGTGACGTCCAGCCGAAGGTGAAACCGACAACGGTGGCGATCGCCCAGGCCGGGTCTTCGCCGGCGCGGTTGAGAAGCTGCGGCGCCTGGCTGGCAACGCAACGCTGCGATTGCTGGATGATCTCAGTAGATGCATTTGCACGATCGAGCTGTTCGCGCATTTCCGCCTGAAGCGGATCGACGACGAACAGCGTGATGAACCATGCGGCGATATCGGAAAGCATGAGGGGCCTCTGCAGCCTCGGCGTGATGTCGGAAAAGGTCCGACATCGTGAAAGCGCCGAGACTTTCACCAGAGGGGCCCGGACCAGCGGGTTGAGGCAGATGTAGGAAGAGCGCCTATCGCTTCAAGACCATCGGTCAGACTTTCCGATAGAGATGTTGCGGAAAGAGCGCCTGACCTACTATCAATTGCTCAGGGTTTGCCTTGATCTGCCTCCGCCTCGGCAAATAGAGCGTCGAGACGTGGCTTGGCGCGGGCGGGCAGTGCCACGCTTCTGTAGTGTTCCGGCAGGCTACCCTTACCCACCTTGATCAACATGACCATGCCCATACCAAAATGCGGTGAGCATTTGATGCCGTAGAAGCCCTGCTGATCGAAAGTGACTTCAATCTCCTCGTTGATCTTGCCCTTGAAACCCTTCGCCCCGTCTGGAACCATGCCGTCGATGGTCGCGGCATTGTGGCTCTTATGCGTGGCGATGAACTTCACCGTGTCGCCAGGCTGGAGGTGAAGATAATCGGGTTCGAAAACCATCGAACCCTTTTTACCCTGATTGAGCATCCTGACCTCGAAGTCCTCCGCAAAGGCGAGACCCGCACTCAGCGACAAAGCGACGGCGGCCGTAGCAATGGATAGCAACAATTTCATCATGTCGTCCTTACTGGGTAAATCAAAGTCGGGGCGCGATAGCGGATATGACAGGCATCCTCGCCTTCTCGTTCCACATCGACATGAACGCCGAACACATCGAGGATGAGATCCGGGGTCAGCACGTTGCAAGGTTTACCCATCGCGACGAGCGCTCCCGCCTTCAACACGGCAACCCTGTCACAAAACATCGCCGCGTGATTGAGATCATGCAAGGCGGCGGCCACTGTCAGTTTCTGCTGCTGAACCAGATGCAGAAGTGCGATCTGGTGTCCGATATCGAGATGGTTGGTCGGCTCGTCCAGGAGCAGGATCTTCGGCTGCTGCGCCAAAGCGCGCGCAATATGCAGACGCTGCCGCTCTCCGCCGGACAGCGTATGCCACATCCGTCTCCCGAAGCCCTCCATATCGACGTCATGCAACGCCTGATCAACAATCTCATCATCTTGAGGAGTCCATGGAGACAGGGCGCCCTTATGCGGAATGCGGCCAAGCTCCACCGCCTGGCGAGCGTTGATGCGCTCCTGCGTCTCCGCCTGCTGCTCGACAAGCGCGACCTGACGCGCCACATCACGGCGCTGAAGCTGGTTCAACGACTTACCATCCAGCAAGACTTCACCGGAGCGCGGTTTTCTCAGGCCAGCGAGCATGGCCATGAGGCTCGTCTTGCCCGACCCGTTGGGTCCGACGATGCCGAGAAACTCGCCGGCAGAAAGATCGAGGCTGATGTTCTTGACGATATCGATCCCGCCCGTTGCCCAGCTTAGGTTGCGCGCTGACAGCATCATGCCGCCCTCCTTCGCTGTGAGAGGATGAGCGCGAAGGCTGGCGCACCAAAGAGCGCGGTAATCACACCAATCGGTAGAACCTGGCCGGCGATGATGGTCCGGGAGAGAATATCGGCTGCGATCATGAAGATGGCGCCGATCAGCGCGGCGGCCGGCAACAGGCGTCCGTGACGAACACCGACAACAAGACGGGCTGCATGGGGAATGACGAGACCGATAAAGCCGATCGATCCGACAATGCTGACCATAACGGCCGTCATCAAGGCAGACGTGCCCGTCAGCACGACATAGACGCGGCGCACGGGAATGCCAAGAGAGGCGGCCGACTCCGCTCCGAAGGTAAAGGCGTCCAGGGCGCGGGCATGCCAGAGGCAGACGATAAGACCGAACATGGCTATGGGAAGGGCAAGCGAGACATCCGTCCAGCGAACGCCGGAGAGGTTGCCGAGCAGCCAGAACATGATGCCGCGCGCCTGCTCCGCATTGGCGGCCTTGGTGACAATGAATGAGGTAAGCGCGTTGAACAATTGCGAACCGGCGACGCCGGCGAGGATGATTGCGCTGTTACCCCGCCCTGCCCTGAGCGCCAGCAGGCTGACAAGCGCAAAAGCTACGAGCGCACCAAGAAATGCACCGAGCGGCAGTGTCAGCATGCCCGCGCCGAAGCCAAGGAGGGCGACGCTGACCGCGCCGGTCGATGCTCCAGCGGAGATGCCGAGAATATAGGGGTCGGCCAGAGGATTGCGCAGCAGCGATTGCAGCACGACACCGGAGACGGCAAGCGCTGCCCCGCAACAGGCGGCAACCACGGCTCGGCTCAAACGATAGTTCCAGATGATCCCCTCATCGATGGCATCCAGTGGATATCCGGCATGCCAGAGGCGATTGGCGACGGTCTTGGCGACAACCTCCATCGGAATGGAGGTTTCGCCAATCGAGGCGCCCAGCCAAAGCGCCACCAGAAGACACCCGGCTGCAATGACGGCAGCGCGGGTGTAAAGAAAGGGAACGGGCATCCTCTTACTTCGCCAGACCAAGTTGGACGATCTGGTCGGCCAGCACCTCGATGCCGTCGATGGTGCGGATCGTCGGGTTCATCGCCTGCGCATCCATGACGACGATATGGTTGTCCTTCACCGCTGGCATCAGGCTTGTGACGGGATCATCTTTCAGGAATTTCAGTTTCACGGCGATATCGTCGGCTGGAAACCGGCGGCGGTCCATCTTGCCTGCGACTATGATCGTGGGGTTGGACTTGGCGATGGTTTCCCAACCGACGGTCGGCCATTCCTCATCACTGTCGATGACATTCTTGATGCCGAGCGCCGACATGATGTAGCCGGGAGCACCATTCTTGCCCGCCACGTAAGGATCGATATCCAGTTCGGCGCTGGAGAACCAGAAGACAGCCGAGAGCTTACCATTCACGGATGCGATCTTCTGACGCGCAGCACCCTCGCGGGCCTTCAGGTCGGCGATGAGCTTCTCACCTCGATCCTGCACGTTGAAGATTTGCGCGAGTTCAGCAATTTCCTGGTAGATCTGGTCCATGGTGAAGACCGAATGTCTGACACCATCGCCGCCGCCCGAATTGTCCTTACCCGTGCAATCGGCAGGCGACGTGTAAACCGGGATACCAAGCTCTTCAAATTGCTCAGGCTTTGCCACAATGCCTTCCGGACCGACATGCCATTGAAACTGAGCGGTTACGAGGTCCGGCTTTTTGGCAACCACACTCTCGAAACTCGGATCATTGTCCGCGAGGCGCTCGACCGTGGCGTTGGCCTCTTCGTATCCCTTGATAACCGGGCCGATCCAGACGGCCGTACCGACAACCTTGTCGGCCAGTCCGAGCAGATAGAGAATTTCCGTGGTGCTCTGACCAAGAGAAACGGTGCGCTGTGGAGCATGCGTGAAGGTGACGTCCCTGCCGCAATTTTTCAGCGTCGAGGGGTAGGTCGTTTCCGCAGCCTCTGCCGTTTTCGGCACGATCGAGAGCGCAGTGAGTGCAGCGGCCAGAAACGCGCCGGTGAAATGAAATGTCATGGTCCGATAATCCCCGAAATCGTCGACGTTGCCGACAAGCAAGACGCCGTCATGTGAGCGCGAATGAAACACTCATTCGACAGCCACGGGAGTGAGACGATCGAGAACGAGGGAAAAAGACAGATGGATGTGAGCGCTGAAGGGCGCAAATAACAATCATGACGTCTCCTGTTCAGGGCATCCCCGCCCGTGACATTGGAATGAACTTATGACGGCAGGTCTCCTGGCTCACGGATGATCGTCTTGCCCGCCTTCCCACGATAATTCGCAGTGGCCTGACGCAGGTGAATGCGCCACGAGTGCTCGACAATCCGCTTACAGTTGCGGGGGCAGCCACGGCATTGGAGATATCCCCTCACCGTGTTCCCTATTATTCCTCACGATCACTCGCTTGGAACCGTCGCCAGCCAGATAGACCTATTTGATCTCGTCCGTCAAGCAAGTCTCTGTAATGTTATTACATATCAAAAACAAGTGGATCATTGTGCTGAGAATAAACAAAATGGCCGGAACGAAGTCCCGGCCATCAAGGGTTTTAGCGAAATGATCTGGTTATGGGAGCGTGTAGGCGATGACATAATCACCCGGCTTCGTCCCCACCGAACCGTGGCCGCCTGCAACCATCACGACATATTGCTTGCCGTCGTCGAGAGCGTAGGTCATGGGCGTGGCCTGCCCACCTGCGGGAAGGCGTGCTTCCCAAAGCTGCTTGCCGCTCGTCAGATCGTAAGCGCGCAGATAATCGTCCACCGCTGCGCCAAGGAAAGCGACGCCACCTTTGGTGATCATCGGACCGCCGATACCCGGCACACCGACCTTGAAGGGAAGTGGCAGCGGCGTCATGTCGTAAACGGTGCCGTTCTTGTGCTTATAGGCAACCTTGCCGGTTCTGAGATCGGCACCGGCGACATAACCCCATGGCGGCGCCTGGCAGGGAATGCCGATCGGGCTCAGGAACGGGCCCATCAGCACGCCATAGGGTGCACCATCATTGCGGTTCAGACCCTGCTCGCTGCCCTTCTCATCCTGACCTCGCGGTGGAATCTGGTCGCGCGGAACGAGCTGTGAGGTGAAGGCGAGATAGGTCGGCATGCCGAACATGACCTGGCGTTCGGGATCGACTGCGACACTGCCCCAGTTGAAGGTGCCAAAATTGCCAGGGTAGATGATCGATCCATTCAGCGACGGCGGCGTGTAACGACCTTCGTAGTTCAGCTGATGGAACTTGATGCGGCAGGCGAGCTGATCGAACAGCGAGACACCCCACATGTTCTTTTCCTGCAGCGGTTCCGGCTTGAAGGTCAAGGCAGATGTGGGCTGCGTCGGCGCGGAGAAATCCTCGGGGATTGCCCCACCGGGTGCCGGCTCTTCGGTCACCGGCAGGATGGGCTCACCCGTCCGACGGTCCAGCACATAGATATCACCCTGCTTGGTCGGGCCGACAAGAGCGGGAACAGATTGGCCATCCGGCTTGGTGATATCGAGCAGCACCGGCTGGGCCGGCACATCCATATCCCAGAGATCGTGATGCACTGTCTGCCGTACCCAGCGGTCCTGCCCGGTGTTTACGTCGAGTGCCACGATCGACGAGGAGTACTTCTCTACATTCTCGCTCCGACCCATTCCGAGCTGGTCAGGAACTTGATTTCCCAAAGGGATGTAGACGAGCCCAAGCGCTTCATCGACGCTGAATACGGACCAGCTGTTGGGAGAGTTGGTCGTATAGGTCTGACCCGGCGGAAGCGGTTGGGTCTGGGTAGGGTTTCCGGAATCCCAGTTCCACAGCAGCTCTCCGCTGTTCACATCGAAGGCGCGAATAACGCCCGACTGTTCCTGGGTGGAGTAGTTGTCATTGACCGCGCCGCCGACGATGATCTTGTTGCCGGCAATGGCGGGCGGCGATGTGGAATAGTAGTAGCCAGCCGGATTGTACTTCATACCGACTTCGAGGTGGAGAACACCCTGATCGGCGAAAGACGTGCAAACCTTGCCACTTTCGGCGTCGAGCGCGATCAGACGAGCATCGGATGTTGGGAGATAAACGCGGGCGGCGCATTGCGAACCGGCCTGAGCGGCTGGATCGGCATAGTAAGTCACGCCGCGGCATGTCTGGTGCTGGCGATTGGGATTCAGGCCGACATTCGGATCATATTTCCACTTTTCCTTGCCGGTCGCCGCATCGATGGCGATCGCCCAATTGTGCGGGGTGCAGAGGAAGAGTGTCTTGCCAACCTTCAGCGGCGTGACCTGATACGTCGTTTCACCAACATCGTCGGGAAGCTTGACGTCGCCGGTTTGATAACGCCAGACCTCCTTCAGATCGCCAACATTGGCAGTGGTGATCTGTGTCAGCGGCGAATAGCGCTGGCCATAGGACGTCCGTCCGTATTGATGCCACTCGCCATCCGGAACAGCGTTTCCATAAGACGGCGCGTTGTTGACGACCTCCGTCGGAAGATTGCCCTCCTGGTCGTGCGGGTCCTGCGTCATCGATACGGCGGCCACACCCATGGAAATGACGACAGCGACCAGAAGCGGGACGGCATTTGCTCCATAGCGAATGCCGGTCGGGCTGACGAAACCGAGTGGCTTACGGATCCAGGGCATCAGCAGCCAGATGCCGATCACGATGATCAGGCCGCCACGCGGTCCAAGCTGCCACCAGTCGAGACCAACTTCCCACAAGGCCCAGCCAAGGGTCGCGATCACGAAGAGCGCGTAGAAATGCAGCGCCGCCTTGTTTCGCTTGAAAAGAAGAATTGCCGTGATGACGAAGGCAAGCCCGGCGAGAGCATAATAAAAGCTTCCCCCGAGCATGATAAGTTGAGAACCGAAGCCGAAAAGCGCAAGGCCGACAAGCGCTAGAGCGACAGCAGTAATGGTGACCGCCATGAAGAGCCCCTGTTAATTTCCCTTCGGGCTTAACAGGGTCGAAGACGATAAGTTCCGCAGAAATCACATTTCTGCCACTTCCGTGTTATCCGCGGATCGTTTCAATCGCGAAAGTCGTTGAAAGCACGCGCCATGTCGCGGTGTCCAGCAGACGCGGCTATAAGCGATGCCAGCAGAATTCTTGCCTGACCAGGCCGCAGTGTTCGGGAATGGATGGCGCCAACGGCACCCATATCGTGACCGCCACCTCCACCACCATAGCCGGCCACCAGGTGCCCCTCGGGAACGCGGCTGGAAACGACGACCGGAACATGTCTCTCGCGACAACGCCGCAGAGCATCCACGACGCCAGCATTGGCGTTACCCGAGCCGAGAGCGCAAAGAACGATGCCTTTGGCCCCCGCATCAAGACTGGCATCGATATGGGTCGCTTCACAGCCCGGATAGATTGCGACGATATCGACGCGGATGGCATCGACCGGTGCAGAAAATTCAGCGCTTTGGGGACAGTCGGAAGGTCCTGAAAGATCGAACGCATCCGGATCGTCGGCGGAACGCTTGTAAAGCCCCCAGACCGGCAGCAACTTGCCACCGAACGACAGAAGGACGCCCTTTTCGCTATTGGATGGCGTTGCGGCAGCGGCGATCGCCGCCTGAAGATTGGCCGGGCCATCCGAGAGCGGGTTATCGGCCGTAAATTGCGCACCGGTGAAGATCACCGGTTTGCCGAGCCTATGCTGTAGATGAACGAGCAGTGAGGTTTCTTCCATCGCATCCGTGCCGTGAAGCACGACGACGCCACATACCGCAGGGTCGGCAAGCTCGACACCAACCGCATCGCTGATCGCCTGCATGTCGGAGATCGTCAGGCTGGAGGAATCCTTCGCCATCAGCTCGACGGGTTTGACGAAGGCGCTATCGCCGCCGAGGCCGGAGAGCAGGTTTTCACCGGAGAGCGAGGGTTTCGCAGCTCCGGTTTCGTCACGCTGGCTCGCAATCGTGCCGCCGGTGGCAATAACCGCCACCAGCCCTTTGTCATGATCGGTCGGAATTACGACGGTCACTGCTGGCCCCGCGCGCCAGCGTCACGCAACTGCTGTGCTTTCGACAATTCCTGAATACGGCCACGCATCAAATACCATCCCCCCACCAAGGTCGGTGCGATGACGATAAGAGAGCCGACGGTATATGTGCCCGCAGGGTAATCGAATGCCATCAGCACCAGAACGCCAAACAGGAAGACAAGCGTCAGGATGCCCGTATAAGGCGCGCCAATCATGCTGAAATCCGGACGCTGCATCTTCCCCTGCCGGGACAGATGCCACAGCTTGAGTTGGCATAACACGATGACGCCCCAGGCGCAAATAATGCCGAGCGCGGCAAGATTGAGCGCAATTTCAAATGCTTCCGAAGGAACGATGGCATTGAGAATGACGCCGAGCACAGTGACGACAGCCGTGACCGCGATGCCGCCATAGGGCACGCCAGCCTTGTTCATCTTCGCCAGCGCCGCCGGTGCAGAGCCGGACACCGCCATCGAATGCAGGATGCGCCCGGTCGAATAGAGGCCGGCATTCAGCGACGACAGAACCGCGGTCAGAACGACAAGGTTCATGACGATATCGGCGCCTTCGACCCCGATGGAGCCGAAGAAGGTCACGAACGGGCTCTCGCCTGCCTTGTAGGCTGTGTAGGGCAAAAGAAGCGTAAGCAGCAGGACCGAGCCGACATAGAAGACGAGAAGGCGGAAGACGACGGTGCGGATCGCCTTTGGCATCACCTTGCGCGGGTCCTCCGTTTCACCTGCGGTGGTTCCGATCAACTCGATCGAGGCATAGGCGAAGAGCACACCTTGAATGATGATGAAGGCCGGCAGAATGCCATTGGGGAAGAAGCCGCCATTATCGGCAATCAGGCTGAAGCCGGTGACGTGACCTTCGATTGGCGTTCCAAAAATGACGAAGTAAACGCCCACGATCAGGAAGGTGAAGAGCGCGAGGACCTTGATCAGGCTGAACCAGAATTCCAGTTCGCCGAACACCTTCACCGACAGCATGTTCATGCCGAGCACGATGATGAGCGCGCCGAGCGCGAACACCCACTGGTCGATGCCCTGCATCCAGGGCACATATTGCTTGAAGAAATTCATGTAGAGGGCAACCGCCGTCACATCGGCAACCGAGGTCATCGCCCAGTTCATCCAGTACATCCAGCCGACAGCGAAGGCCATCTTCTCGCCGTAGAACTCGCGGGCATAGGAAACGAACGAACCCGATGTCGGGCGATGCATGATCAATTCGCCAAGCGCTCTGAGCACCAGGAAGGCGAAGAAGCCGCAAATTGCATAAGCGAAGATAAGAGCGGGGCCAGCAATGGCAAGGCGCCCGCCCGCCCCGAGGAAAAGCCCAGTTCCGATCGCGCCGCCAATGGCGATCATCTGGATCTGGCGCGGTTTGAGTGCTTTGTGATAGCCGAAATCCTCCCGGATTTCGACCCGACGTTCATGGTTTGCTTGAGTTATCTTATCCACTGGTGTCGCTCCTCCCTCAGAGCTGTCGTCCATAGACTTGATGAATGACCCGTTCTGTCCTTGCGCGAGCAATGCTTTGTCAACACTCTAGGCGCCGAAAGGTCAAGGTAGCCATTCTGTAAGGCTGCATGACAGATTTTCGATCCCTTAATTCTCGACTGCGCGCCCGTCAACCCTCTCCCCGCCCATTGACCTACATCATCGACAGGATTAAACCAAGTTAAATCTGTCTAGCAGCTTTACAGATTATCGGATCAACATGGAGGATGATATGATCACGATGCGTCAGGAACGCGATCTTCTTGGGCCCAAGGATGTCCCTGCAGATGCCTATTGGGGCGTGCACACGCAGCGCGCGGCGGAGAATTTCCAGATCAGCGGCGCAACGATCGGCCGCTATCCCTACCTCATTCGCGGACTGACCTTCGTCAAGGAGGCCGCTGCATTGGCAAACCATGAGTTGGGACTGCTAGATCAGGAGCGTCTGGACGCCATAGTCACGGCCTGCCGCGAGATCCGTGACGGCGCCCTCCACGACCAATTCATCGTCGATGTGATTCAGGGCGGGGCCGGAACGTCCACCAACATGAATGCCAATGAGGTGATCGCCAATCGCGCATTGGAAATTCTCGGGCACGCCAAGGGCGATTACAAGCACCTGCACCCGAACGATCGCGTCAATCTCAGCCAATCCACCAATGACGCCTATCCGACGGCGATCAACATCGCCTTGATCGAATCCATCGATGAACTGGCCGCCTCCATGCTTGTGCTCCAGGACGCTTTCGAGGCGAAGGCCCGCGAATTTGACGGCGTTCTGAAAGTCGGGCGCACGCAGTTGCAGGATGCAGTGCCGATGACACTCGGCCAGGAATTCCGCACCTTCGCCGTGATGCTTGGGGAAGACCGTGCGCGCCTAATCGAATCGGCAGCATTGCTGCATGAGATCAACCTCGGTGCGACGGCGATCGGCACAGGCCTTAACGCTCCTGCCGGTTATGCCGCGATTGCCTGCAAGCATTTGGTCCAACTGACAGGACGACCGCTGGTAACGGCAAGCGACCTCATCGAGGCAACGCAGGATCCTGGCGCTTTCGTTCATCTCTCGGGCGTATTGAAGCGCGTCGCCGTCAAACTCTCGAAGACCTGCAATGACCTGCGCCTGCTGTCCTCCGGTCCCCGTGCCGGCATCGGTGAGATCAATCTCCCCGCCGTACAGGCCGGCTCAAGCATCATGCCCGGCAAGGTCAATCCTGTGATCCCGGAAGTCGTCAACCAAGTCGCCTTCGTGGTCATCGGCAACGACATCACCGTCACCATGGCCGCAGAGGGCGGTCAACTTCAGCTAAACGCCTTCGAGCCTGTCATCGTGCGGGCCTTGTCGGAAAGCATCGCTCAGCTTGGCACCGCCTGCCGGACGCTCGCGGAACGCTGCGTCGTCGGGATTACCGCCAATGTCGATATCATGGCGCGTCGATTGGAAGAATCGATCGGCATTGCGACGGCGCTCAATCCGCTGATCGGCTATTACGCCGCAACCGAGGTTGCACGCGAGGCACTGGCAAGCGGTCGAACCGTGCCACAGGTCGTGCTGGAAAAAGGCTATATGAGCGCTGAACAGTTGATCGAGGCGCTGAGGCCGGAATTGTTGGCAAATATCTCAGCACCTGCTGTGCAGCCTGCCGCATAAGACATTCAGACAAGGCAAGCCGGGAGACGATGACAGTCTTCCGGCATTCCCAGACGCTACGCTTTACCTGGCGTCATCACCCATGATAGAGGTCACCGCCTGCTTGACCTTGCCAAGATGGGCTTCCATCGCCTGGCGCGCGCCATCCTCAGAGCCTGCCTCGATTGCTTCTGCAATCTTGCGATGCTCGATATTTGAGGCGACGCGGCGGTGGGCCATGAGGTTCAGCAGTTCCGATTGCTGGCTGACGCTGTCACGGGCATCCGCAATCACCTTGGCAAACAGCGAGTTGCCGGAAGCCTCTGCAATGGCGCTATGGAACTCGCAGTCCAGCAGCACCCATTTGTGCAAATCTTCCTGTTGATCCATCTCGCCGCAGAGCTTCATCATCCGCGCCACCTGCTGGTCCGTTCGGCGAAGCGCCGCCCAGCCGGCGGCGGGCACCTCGACGAAAGGTCTCGCCTCCATCAGATCGCGTGCCGAATAGCCGCCGTAGCGCAACTCTTGCCGGGGAGAATCCGTCAGGACGAAAGTGCCACTGCCCGTGCGCGTCTGCGTCATGCCAAGCGTCTGCAGCGAACGAAGCGCTTCGCGCACGATGGGGCGGCTGACACCATATCGACCGGCCAGATGCGTTTCCGATGGCAGGCGTGTGCCAACCGTCAACCGGCCCGACACGATGGCCGACCGCAAATCCTCGAATACCGATTCCGCCGCACTTTTGCGATGAACCGGGTTCGCCTCGTAAATCCAATCAGCCCCTGCACTCATGCCAGTAACCTTTCCAAACATCATATCATTGTCAAGAAGCGGCCTGCTGACAGAATGATCGGAACCAAAGAAAGCTGTGACCCTACTCATTTGCTTAATTTTTAGACATGGTGAAAAACATTGCTATTTCGAGAGGTCTGCGGCATTGATGCGCGCATGACGCTTCGGGATTTGACCATTCTTGTGATCGATGAAAACGCCATCCGCGCCTCGATTATCGAGGAAGGACTGCGTGAGGCCGGTCATATGAAGGTTACCGTCATTCACGAGGTCAACGGGGTGGCCCGCACCATCGAGACGCTGCAGCCCGATGTGATCGTTATCGATCTGGAAAATCCCAACCGCGACATGATGGAGCATCTGTTTCAGCTGACGCGCACGATCAGCCGGCCGATCGCCATGTTTGTCGACCGATCGGATACGGCGTCGATCGAGGCCGCTGTGGAAGCCGGTGTTTCAGCCTATATCGTTGACGGGCTGAAGAAAGAGCGCGTCAAGCCGATCCTCGATATGGCGGTTAGCCGTTTCAACGCGTTTAGCCGCCTGCAGCGAGAATTGGCCGAGGCGAAATCCGCGCTCGAAGAGCGCAAGGTCGTCGAGCGCGCCAAAGGCATATTGATGAAGATGCGCGGACTTTCCGAAGAGGAAGCCTTCGCACTGCTGCGCCAGACGGCGATGAACGAGAAAAAGAAATTGTCCGAGATCGCGCAAAGCGTGGTCACGGCTGCCGGGCTACTGATGTGACGGCCGCCACCGGACGAGGAGCGATAGCATGACGGTCATAGACGATCTTGCAGACAGAAAATCCGGCGTTGCAGCGCCCGCGCCGATCGGCAATGACCGGCAGCGGACCCTCCGGGCCGGTTTCATCCCGCTCGTGGATGCCTCGGTTCTGATCGCTGCGGCCGAATTCGGTTTTGCCGAGAAGGAAGGGCTGAAGCTCGACCTGGTGAAAGATGTCTCCTGGGCGAATGTTCGCGACCGTCTCGCCTTTCGCCAGTTCGACATTGCCCACATGCTCTCGCCCATGCCAGTGGCATCCATGCTCGGTCTCGGCTCGAACCCCTCGCCGACCATCACGCCCTTTTCACTCGGGCGGGGCGGCAACGCCATTACGCTTTCCACTGCGCTTTTCTCAAGGATGCAGGAGACGACCGGCTTGTCCGCGACAGCGGGGGCGCTGGAAAATGCCCGCGCGCTGAAAAGCGTGCTTGATGAGATGCGGGCCAAGGGAGAGCCCACGCCCACGCTTGGCATGACCTATCCATTCTCATCGCATAATTACGAATTTCGCTACTGGCTGGCAGCGGGTGGCATCCACCCGGACACGGATGTCAAGCTGGTGGTCGTGCCGCCACCGCTGACCTCCGACGCGCTTGCAGCCGGTGCAATCGACGGCTTCTGCGTCGGCGCTCCCTGGAACATGATTGCCTGCGAGCGCGGCGTCGGGCGCATCGTGGCCGTCAAGCAGGATATCTGGCCGTCCGCACCGGAAAAAGTCATCGGCATGCGCCCCGATTGGGCGGAGAGCCAGCAGGAAAGCGTGGCGAGACTTCTCGTGGCATTGGACGCCGCCGCCCGCTGGTGCGACGGCCTGGAAAATCGGCAGGCTTTGAGCGAAGCGCTTGCAGATCCGCGCTATATCGGCGCGCCTGAACATATTCTCCGACGCGTGTTGGGAGGCGAGTTCCATATCGACAGCCAGGGCAACCAGCGCGTCATCGACAAATACTTCCAGTTCCACGCCGATCACGCCAACGATCCGCAACCCAAACAGGCGCTCTGGATTTACAGCCAGATGATCCGTTGGGGACAGACCACGTTTTCGGCCGAGGGTGCCAAGGCTGCCGCATCCGCCTATCGTCCTGACCTGTATCGCGCGGCGCTAGGCACGGGCGGCGCTGCTCTTCAGGATGAAAACGATGGCGCAGGAGCACTTTTCATGGATGGAATGACCTTCGATCCCTCAGACATTCCAGCCTATGTCGAGCGCTTCCCGGTTAAGAATTCGGCCACGGCCCAACCCGCGACAGGCGACTTCTGAAGCATCGAGTGCTGCATTTTTGGAGCCAAGGGTCGGAGCGCAGATTAAATAATAGCCTGAAATTTTTTGGCTTAAATACCAACTACAGACCCTGCATCTAAAAAAACTTATATTTTTCAATTTAGTAGAGACACGCACAAAAACTGGCACGGTGCTTGCTTTGTGTAAAACGCTCGGGTCAACGGCGATCGGAGCAGCAGGAACGCGTTATCAGCGTTCTTCATACGACACAGACGTCGCAAGGTATGCAGCCCGGAACCTCCTCCCGTTCCGAAGGCGCATCACCGAGCGGCGTTTTTTTGTTTTTGGGCTTCGCAAAAGTCATAGGGCGCCCATGAGGCTGCCAAAAAGGGGAACATGCGACATGAAGAAAATGCTTTCCAGTTCGATCAGCCGCCGCTCGATCCTGAAGACGTCGGCCACTGCAGCCCTGATCACCGCCGTCCGAACGGCTTTCCCTTCTGGCGCCTTCGCCGCCACGTCCGAACCTGAAGTCAAGGGCGCAAAACTCGGCTTCATCGCGCTGACCGATGCGGCACCACTGATCGTCGCATCGGAAAAGGGACTTTTCGCCAAGCATGGTATGCCCGATGTCGAGGTGCTGAAGCAGGCCTCCTGGGGTGCTACGCGTGACAACCTCGTTCTCGGCGGCGCGTCCAACGGGATCGACGGTGCCCATATCCTGACCCCGATGCCCTATCTCATGCACACCGGCAAGGTGACGCAGAACAACGTACCGGTGCCGATGGCGATCCTCGCCCGCCTCAATCTCGATAGCCAGGGCATCTCCGTTGCCAAGGACTATACCGACACAGGCGTCCAGCTCGATGCTTCGAAACTGAAAGCTGCCTTCGAGAAGAAGAAGGCGGACGGCAAGGAAATCAAGGCGGCGATGACCTTCCCGGGCGGCACACATGATCTGTGGATCCGCTATTGGCTGGCGGCTGGCGGCATCGATCCGGACAAGGACGTCTCCACCATCGTCGTTCCGCCACCGCAGATGGTTGCCAACATGAAGGTCGGCAACATGGACGTCTTCTGTGTCGGCGAACCCTGGAACGAGCAGCTGGTCAACCAGGGCATCGGCTTTACTGCCTGTACGACCGGAGAACTGTGGAAGGGTCACCCAGAAAAGGCGCTCGGCATGCGTGCCGACTGGGTTGAGAAGAACCCGAATGCCGCCAAGGCCATGCTGATGGCCGTGATGGAAGCCCAGCAATGGTGCGACAGCATGGACAACAAGGAGGAGATGTCGACGATTCTCGGCAAGCGCCAGTGGTTCAACGTCCCGCCGAAGGACGTGCTCGGCCGTTTGAAGGGCGACATCAATTACGGCAACGGCCGCGTCGCTCATGGCACCGATCTCTACATGAAGTTCTGGAAGGACGCAGCATCCTATCCGTTCCAGAGCCATGACAGCTGGTTCCTTGCCGAAAACATCCGCTGGGGCAAGTTCGCGCCGGACACCGACATCAAGGCGCTGGTGTCTCAGGTCAACCGCGAAGATCTGTGGCGCTCTGCCGCGAAGGACCTGGGCGTTGCCGCTGCCGATATTCCGACCTCCACCTCCCGTGGCAAGGAAACCTTCTTCGACGGCAAGGTCTTCGATCCCGAAAACCCATCCGCTTACCTCGACAGCCTGTCGATCAAGGCCGCCTCCTGAGGACGCCATGGCTCCTCCGCAGCCGGCGGAGGGGCGCGCAACCCGTGCAACACACCATCCGGAAACAGGACAAGACCATGACCGCAACCGCACGCAAGACAGAAAGCACGGCCATCGCCGTTGCGACGCCAAAGGGCGGCACCGTGATCGCCATGAACCGCCGCCCGGTGTCGGTACTCTCTTTTCGCAAGATCGCCGTATCGATTGCGCGAAACGCCGTTCCGCCGCTCGTCGTCCTGATCATCCTGCTCGGCCTCTGGCAGGCGCTCTGTTCGGCGCCCGGCTCGTCACTGCCGCCTCCAAGCCAGGTGTTTGAGGAAAGCTACGACCTGATCGTCCACCCCTTCTTCCATTATGGGTCTCAGGATATCGGCCTTGGCTGGCGCGTTCTCGTTTCGCTCGAACGCGTTGCCTATGGGTTTGGTCTTGCGGCGATCGTCGGCGTCGTTGTCGGCGCCATCATCGGCCAGTCCGTCTGGGCGATGCGTGGCCTCGATCCGATCTTTCAGGTGCTGCGCACCGTCCCGCCGCTCGCATGGCTACCGTTGTCTTTGGCCGCGTTTCAGGACAGCAATCCATCCGCCATTTTCGTGATCTTCATTACCTCCATCTGGCCGGTCATCATCAATACCGCGGTCGGCGTGCGCAACATCCCGCAGGATTACCGAAACGTCGCGCAGGTGCTGCGTCTCAACCAGATCGAATTTTTCTACAAGATCATGCTGCCATCCGCCGCGCCCTACATTTTCACCGGTCTTCGCATCGGCGTAGGCCTCTCCTGGCTTGCCATCGTCGCGGCTGAAATGCTGACGGGAGGCGTGGGCATCGGCTTCTTCATCTGGGACGCGTGGAATTCATCCCGCCTGCCCGACATCATCGTGGCACTCGCCTATATCGGCGTCGTCGGCTTCGTCCTCGACAAGCTGGTGGCGGCCGCCGGAAAGCTCATCACCCGCGGCGCGGCAGCGAACTAGGAGGATTTCTTCATGAACGCCTATTTGAAGCTCGATCATATCGACAAATATTTCGACAAGGGCGGCAGCCGCGCCGAGGTGTTGAAGGGCATCAACCTCACCATCGACAAGGGCGAGTTCGTCTCCGTTATCGGCCATTCCGGCTGCGGCAAGTCCACCATGCTCAACCTGATTGCCGGCCTGACCAAGGTTTCCTCCGGCGTGGTGCTTTTGGAAAACCGCGAGGTCAACGAGCCGGGCCCGGAGCGCGCGGTCGTCTTCCAGAACCATAGCCTGCTGCCATGGCTCACCGTCTACGAAAACGTCAATCTCGGTGTAGAGAAGGTCTTCCGCTACACCAAGTCCAAGGCCGAGCGCCATGATTGGGTCATGCGCAATCTTGATCTCGTGCAGATGGCCCATGCGAAGGACAAGAAGCCATCCGAGATTTCCGGCGGCATGAAGCAGCGCGTCGGCATCGCCCGGGCCCTGGCGATGGAACCAAAAATCCTGCTGCTGGACGAGCCTTTCGGCGCGCTCGATGCGCTGACCCGCGCCCATCTGCAGGATGCGGTGATGGAAATCCATGCGCGGCTTGGCAACACCATGATCATGATCACCCACGACGTGGATGAGGCCGTTCTGCTTTCCGACCGTATCGTGATGATGACCAACGGCCCGGCCGCTCATATCGGCGAAATCCTCGATGTGCCGCTGGCACGCCCGCGCAATCGCATCGAGCTTGCCTCCGACCGAACCTATCTCAAATGCCGCGAAGCCGTGCTGAAGTTCCTCTATGAACGTCACCGCTTCGTCGAAGCAGCGGAGTAAGACCCATGTCCGAAACAAAGCCCCAGAAACTCGTCATCATCGGCAACGGCATGGCGCCGGGCCGCATGCTGGAGAACCTCTTCGAGACCGCTCCCGGTGTCTTCGACGTCACGATCTTCAATGCCGAACCGCGCGTCAATTATGACCGCATCATGCTCTCGCCGGTTCTCTCCGGTGAAAAGGCCTATGAGGACATCGTCATTCACAATGACGACTGGTATGCAGCCCATGGTGTGACCCTTCACAAGGGCGCGAAGGTCAGCCATATCGACCGCGAGCGCAAAACCGTCACCAGCGAAAACGGCATCACCGCCTCTTACGACAAGCTGGTGATCGCCACGGGCTCCTCGCCCTTCATCATTCCGGTTCCCGGGCACCAGTTGCCAGGCGTTCTCGCTTACCGTGATCTCGATGACGTAACGAAGATGCTGGAGATCGCCGGCGGCAAGGGCCGTGCCATCGTCATCGGCGCCGGTCTTCTTGGTCTCGAAGCGGCCTATGGACTGAAGCGTCAGGGCATGGACGTCACCGTCATTCACCTGATGCCGACCATCATGGAGCGCCAACTCGATCCGGCAGCGGCCTATCTTCTGGAAAAAGCGCTGACCGAACGTGGCATCGACATCATCACCAAGGCCAACACCAAGCGCATTCTCGGCGAAGACAAAGTCGAGGGCATCGAGCTGGAAGATGGCCGCGTCATCGAAGGGACCATGGTGGTCATGGCAGTCGGCATTCGCCCGGCCTCCGGCCTTGCCAAGGAAGCAGGTCTTGCCGTCAATCGCGGTATCGTCGTCGATGATGGCATGATGACGTCGGACTCCTCAATCTACGCGCTCGGCGAATGCGCCGAGCATCGCGGCATCTGCTATGGTCTCGTCGCGCCACTTTACGAAAGTGCCAGAGTTTTGGCCGACCGTCTGATCGGCGGCCAGTCCGAGTATCACGGCTCGGTCACCAATACGAAGCTCAAGGTGACTGGCATCAACCTCTTCTCCGCAGGCGATTTTGCCGAGGGCGATGGCCGTGAAGAGATCGTGCTGCGCGACGCGACGGCGGGCGTCTACAAACGCCTGATTCTCAAGGACAATCGTATCATCGGCGCGGTCCTCTATGGTGAGACCTCGGACGGTTCGTGGTTCTTCGACCTGATGAAAAAGGGCGCGGACATCACAGAGATGCGCGAAACACTGATTTTCGGCCAGTCCTATCAGGGGGGCTCCCCCCTGGACCCTATGGCGGCCGTTGCAGCCTTGCCGGATGATGCGGAAATCTGCGGCTGCAACGGCGTTTGCAAGGGAAAAATCACCTCCACCATCACCGGCAAGGGCCTGACCTCGCTTGACGATGTGCGCGCTCACACCAAGGCCTCGGCCTCCTGTGGCAACTGCACCGGGCTGGTCGAGCAGCTGATGACGCTGACGCTCGGCGACAGCTACAATCCCACAGCGGTGCAGCCCATGTGCAAATGCACCGATCTCGGCCATGACGATGTGCGCCGTCTGATCAAGGCCAAGGGGCTGAAGACCATTCCTGCCGTCATGCAGGAACTGGAATGGAAGACCTCCTGCGGCTGCGCCAAATGCCGTCCGGCGCTCAACTATTACCTCGTCTGCGACTGGCCGGATGAATATGCGGATGACTATCAGTCCCGCTTCATCAATGAGCGCGTTCACGCCAACATCCAGAAGGATGGCACCTATTCCGTCGTTCCGCGCATGTGGGGCGGCGTGACCAATGCAGGTGAGTTGCGCGCCATCGCCGATGTCGTCGACAAGTTCGAGATCCCGCTGGTGAAGGTGACCGGCGGCCAGCGTATCGATCTTCTCGGCATCGAGAAGGAAGACCTGCCCGCCGTCTGGGCCGATCTCGGCAAGGCTGGCTTCATCTCTGGCCAGGCCTATGCCAAGGGCCTGCGCACCGTCAAAACCTGTGTGGGCGAGCAATGGTGCCGCTTCGGCACGCAGGATTCCACCGGGCTTGGCATTCGCATTGAAAAGTTCATGTGGGGCTCGTGGACACCAGCCAAGCTGAAGCTTGCCGTTTCGGGCTGTCCGCGCAACTGCGCGGAAGCCACTTGCAAGGATATCGGTGTGATCTGCGTAGACTCCGGCTTCGAAATCCATTTTGCCGGAGCTGCGGGCCTCGACATCAAAGGTACTGAAATTCTCGGTCTGGTGAAGACTGCGGATGAGGCGCTGGAGCATATCGTGGCGCTGACGCAAATGTACCGCGAACAGGCCCGCTATCTTGAGCGCATCTACAAGTGGGCAAAGCGCATCGGCTACGACGAAATCCGCCGCCAGATCATGGATGACGCCGACAAACGCAAGGGCTTCTACGAGCGCTTTGTCTTCAGCCAGAAATTCGCCCAGGTCGATCCTTGGTCGGAGCGTGTGTCCGGCGAACACAAGCACGAGTTCAAGCCGATGGCGACCATCGGCTTCAATCAAGCCGCAGAGTGACCGTGGCTTTGAAAGCCATCGGTGCATAGCGCTGGGTGGTGGGGCGACATGGAGGAGATGTCGCCCCATCCCAAAACCTTCAACCGGACACAGGATGACGACGATGAACTGGGTCGAAATCGGCAATATCTCTGACATTCCACTGCGCGGCGCGCGCTGCGTAAAGACGCCGATGGGCAAGATTGCGGTGTTCCGCACAGCCGATAACGACGTCTATGCCATTGAAGATCACTGCCCTCACAAGGGCGGGCCGCTCTCTCAAGGCATCGTTCACGGCACGTCGGTGACCTGCCCTTTGCACAACTGGGTCATTTCGCTGGAAACCGGCAGGGCCGAAGGCGCTGACGAGGGTGCCGTGCGTACCATCCCCGTGCGCAACATCGATGGCAACCTGTCTATTGCGCTTGAAAGCATGATGATCGCTGCGGAGTAAGCATGGCACAAGAGGTCAAGACCACCTGTCCCTATTGCGGCGTCGGCTGTGGCGTCATCGCGAAGGTCGATAATGACGGTGGCGTTTCGGTGAAGGGCGATCCGGATCATCCCGCCAATTTCGGTCGGCTCTGCTCCAAAGGATCGGCACTTGGCGAAACGCTCGATCTCGACGATCGGCTGCTTTACCCGCACGTCGGTGGTGACCGAGTGAATTGGGATGAGGCGCTTGATCTCGTGGCCTCGAAATTCTCCGAAGCGATCGCGACCTATGGACCGGATTCGGTCGCCTTCTATGTCTCAGGACAATTGCTGACCGAGGACTACTATCTCGCCAACAAGCTGATGAAGGGCTTCATCGGCTCGGCCAATATCGACACCAATTCGCGGCTTTGCATGTCGTCCTCCGTCGCAGGCCATCGCCGCGCCTTCGGCTCGGACACGGTTCCAGGTGTCTACGAGGATCTGTTTCTCGCCGATCTCGTCATCCTGACCGGCTCCAATCTCGCTTGGTGTCACCCGGTCATCTATCAGCGCCTTGTAGCGGCCAAGGCCGAGCGGCCGGACATGAAGGTGGTGGTGATAGACCCACGCCGCACCATGACCTGCGACATTGCCGATATGCATCTTGCCATCAAGCCGGATGGGGATGTGGCGCTTTTTACCGGCCT
The DNA here is from genome assembly GCF_052046015.1 of Agrobacterium sp. 22094. NCBI lineage: Bacteria > Pseudomonadati > Pseudomonadota > Alphaproteobacteria > Hyphomicrobiales > Rhizobiaceae > Agrobacterium > Agrobacterium sp. 22094. The sequence goes on from NZ_JBQEPX010000006.1 coordinate 50,442, forward strand.
GCTGGCGCATCTGGCCAAGGGAGCGACGCTCGACAAGACCTATATCGAAAGCCACACGCAGGGTTTCGAGGAAGCCGTCCGAACCGCCTCTGACATCAGCCTTGCCAGCTTGGTCGAGGCGACGGGTCTCAGCCTCGCCGAGCTTACCCGCTTCTATGAACTTTTCGAGCGCACCGAAAACGTCGTCACCTGCTACAGCCAAGGCGTCAACCAGTCGTCCAGCGGTACCGACAAGGTCAACGCCATCATCAACTGCCATCTGGCGACAGGGCGTATCGGCAAGCCCGGCGCGGGGCCGTTTTCGCTGACCGGTCAGCCCAATGCCATGGGCGGGCGCGAGGTGGGTGGTCTTGCCAATATGCTCGCCGCCCATATGGCCATCGAAAGCGCCGAGGACCGCGACCAGGTGCAGCGCTTCTGGAAAGCGCCGACAATTGCGAGTAAGCCCGGCCTCAAAGCCGTCGAACTTTTCCAGGCGGTGGCCGATGGTCGCATCAAGGCGCTCTGGATTATGGCGACCAATCCGGCAGTCTCCATGCCCGATGCCGGGGCCGTGGAAGCGGCGCTGAAGCAGTGTCCCTTCGTCGTCGTCTCCGACATCATGGGGACGACCGATACGGCACGCCATGCGCATGTGCTGCTGCCATCACTCGGCTGGGGCGAGAAGGACGGCACCGTCACCAATTCGGAACGGCGCATCTCCCGCCAGCGCGACTACCTTCCAGCGCCAGGTGAGGCGAAAGCCGACTGGTGGCAATTTGCCGAAGTCGGCAAGCGCATGGGCTACGCCGATGCGTTCACCTATGCCAATCCCACGGAGATTTTCGCCGAACATGCCAGCCTCTCGGCCTTCGAGAATAATGGCAGCCGTGATTTCGATATTGGCGCCTTTGCCGAGATCGGGCAACCGGCCTATGACGATCTGGCACCCTTCAACTGGCCACAGCGCTCCGGTGAGCGCCCCCACACGACGCGCTTCTTCGCCGATGGGAAATTCTTCCATGCGGATGGAAAGGCACGTTTCGTCTCCACAGCGCTGCCGCAGACGAGCCGCACCAGCGCCGACTATCCTCTGACGCTCAATACGGGCCGCATCCGCGATCAGTGGCACACCATGACCCGCACGGGCAAAAGCGCCCGGCTATCCTCACATCTGGCCGAACCATTCGTCGAGTTTCATCCCCGCGATGCGATGGAAGCGGGGATTGAGAGTGCCGATCTGGTGGAGGTGGAAAGCCCTCTCGGCACGGTGATCCTGCGCGCGCTCATCACCGACAGGCAGGCACGCGGCAGCCTCTTTGTGCCGATGCACTGGAACGATCAGTTCGCCGCCAAGGCCCGGATCGACAGGCTGGTGCCACCCAACACCGATCCCTTCTCCGGACAGCCGGCATCGAAGAATGTCGCCGTTGCGGCGCGCCGCTTTCAAGCAAAGGCCTATGCCTTTGCAGTGACTGCCACGACTCCGCAAAAGCCCGACTGCGCGTACTGGGCTCTCGCCAAGGCCAACGGAGGCTATCGTCTGGAGCTTGCCTTCGACACGCTGCCAGAAGACTGGATATCCTGGAGCCGAAAAATCTTCGGGATCGACGCTCGCATCGAACCGCTCGGCTATGCCGACAATCGAACCGGTGACATTCGGCTCGCCTTTTTTAACGAAGATAAGTTGTTGGCGGCGCTGTTTATCGCAGCTGCGCCCGTCGCCGTTGCGCGAAACTGGGCGGTCGCCCAGTTGAAAGAGCGGCATGAGGATCTACGCAACCGCTTCGCGCTCGTCGCTGGCAGGCCGGGCGCCGGCAGACCCGATCCCGGTGCCACCGTCTGCTCCTGCTTCAATGTGGGCATCAACCAGATCACCAGCGCAATCCGCGAGGGCTGCCACACGGTCGAGGCGGTGGGCGCCTGCGTAAGCGCCGGCACCAATTGCGGCTCCTGCCGGGCGGAAATCCGGACCATCATCGATGGCTGCCTGAAGACCGCAGCCGAGTGACATATCGACAGGAAACGAGGTGGGGAAGCCTTACAGCATCGGCCCGAAAGTCGGACTCGGTTTTCTTAAAGCAGGATGCGGCAACCAGCTCTCGTGAGCCGGCGATCGCGCCTGGAAGACAAAACTAGATATCGGAGAGGTTCCAGAAAAGAAAAAGCCTGCCGCGGGAGGAGGTGCGGCAGGCTTTGAACTTGATTGGCAATTGGGAGGAGGAGTATCGCCAATCCACATCGAACAACGCTGGGAGGAGGAGTGCGTCGTTTCGATGATCAATATATACTCCCGTCACCCGGCGCTGAAAAGCGCGACACTCGCAGGGCAGCAATGCACAAATTGCATAACTGCTCTTGCTATGACGTTTTTTTGATCACTGCGTGTCACGATGGACCTGGAAGCCTGCAAAGGATTGGTTCACTGGCATCAACTCGATGGCGTTGATGTTGATGTGCTTCGGCTGAGACACCACCCAGTGAATGGTGTTGGCGATATCCTCCGGCAGGATCGGGTTGACGCCTTTGTAAAGCGTGTCGGATGCCTGCTGGTTGCCGCCGGTGCGCACCAGCGTGAACTCGGTTTCGCACATGCCCGGCTCGATGGACGTGACGCGCACGCCTTTGCCGTGAAGATCCGATCGTAGGCCAAGCGAAAACTGGCGCAGGAACGCCTTGGTACCGGCATAGACATTGCCACCGGCATAGGGCCAGCTCGCTGCAACAGAAGATAGATTGACGACAATGCCACGGCGCTCGATCAGTGTCGGCAGCAAGTGGTGGGTAATGTTCAAAAGTCCCGTAATATTGGTGTTGACCATGGTGTGCCAGTCCTGCAGCGGCACTTGCGGTGCAGGTGCCGTTCCAAGGGCCAGACCGGCATTGTTGACCAGGACGTCGATTGCAGAAAACTCCTGCGGCAATTCAGCGAAAGCCGAACGCATCGCCTCCTGATCGGTGATGTCGAAGGCCAGACCGTGGAAGGAGGGCCCGAGTTCATCTTTGAGGTCCTGGAGACGCTCGGCGCGACGGCCGGTGCCGATAACCTTCCAGCCATGGCTTGCAAAGAGACGGGCGGTGGAAAGGCCGAAGCCAGAGGTCGCTCCGGTGATGAGAATCGTGGCTGTCATATCTGCTCTCCGCTTGATGGTGCTGTTTAGAGAAGCTTTGCCGCGGCAAGCTTCAGGCACTCTCTGAATGCCGTCAGATCGGTATAGAGTTCCTCAGGTGCCGCATCTCCAACGATGATGGCCCCGCCCCGGCGCAGGATGCTGCCATGAAGCATGAGGTTGTCGACCATGTCGAAGTTCTCGACGGAAAGCCCGTCGGGTCCTCTGTAACGCCCATCATCGCTAAGCGAGACATCGCCGGCATAGTGATCGTGGATGCGGGTGAAATGGTTCTTCGCCATATTGGTATAGGCGAACACCGGCTTGCCGAGAGCGCACATGAAGCCGAGCTCGAAGCTCGTACCGACATCAGCTGCTATTCCCCGGAAGGGCGTCAGGTTGGCAATGACGGCGTCCGCCTCAAGCATCATATGCTCGTCGATGGCGTTGATATTGCAGCCGTGGCCGGTCTTTGTGTCGGCAGGCGGAATTTCAAGATCGCCGGGAGACAGTGGGGTGAAGCCGGCGTCTCGGGCAAGCTGTGCCTTCGCATCCAGCATGTCGCGCGCGTTGGAGAGAAAGACCTCAGGTCCCGCGAGATAGATTTTCTTGGTCATGGATATGGGAATTTCGTCATTGGCAGGAATTTGATGTCAACCTAGACCGCGACCGCCTGACGAGGCAAGAGCGCCTGGAGCATCGGCCCGAAAATCGAGATCGATTTTCGCAATAGCATGATGCGACTATTCAAAAAAGATGAGCGTCCTTGGCGCGTCCAGCAACACCCCACCGCGCTCCAGGGCCAAAAGCGGTATCGCCGACAGCCACTTTGCGCTATAGCCGGAACCGGAAGACGCGTAACCGGAGTACCAAATGGCTGCCAAGATCCGCTATCATGAAGGCGATATTTCTGCGAGCGATGCCGCGCGCTATACAGGCGCAATCGCCGTCGATACGGAAACGCTCGGTTTGGTACCGCGTCGCGACAGGCTGTGTGTCGTACAGCTTTCACCCGGCGACGGCACGGCCGACGTCGTACGCATTGCCGCCGGGCAGAAGGACGCGCCAAACCTCGTCGCGATGCTGGAGGATCCGAGCCGAGAGAAGATTTTCCATTATGGCCGTTTCGATATCGCCGTGCTGTTCCACACCTTCGGCGTGACGACGACGCCGGTCTTCTGCACCAAGATCGCGTCCAGGCTTTGCCGGACCTATACGGACAGGCACGGACTGAAAGACAATCTGAAAGAGATGCTGGAGATCGACATCTCCAAGGCACAGCAATCCTCAGACTGGGCAGCCGAGACGCTTTCCCCGGCGCAGCTCGAATATGCCGCATCCGATGTTCTCCATCTGCATGCGCTTCGCGACAAGCTCACCCACCGGCTGATCCGTGACGGCCGCTACGACCACGCCACCGCCTGCTTCGCCTTCCTGCCCACACGGGCAAAGCTCGATCTTCTCGGCTGGGACGATACAGATATCTTCGCCCATAGCTGAGGCGGTCCGTGGCGACGCCACACGCTTATGGTTAGCAGTCGATTAACGATTCCCCGTCATGATTGCTCTTAATGATTCGTCCGCCTGCTTTCGAAGGGTAGGCTTTGGATATCATTCCCCGGCGGTGCGGATGACGAGCAATGGCTCGAGCGCATCCCTGAGTATCAAAGCTGCGACGCGATGACAGCGGATCAACGCGCTTCGGACCGAAGAAAGAGCGCGCCATGTTGCCGCCCGTCAGTGCCGTCACAGCAGGAGAATTTTCCTCGCAGACTGCGGGGCAGAAGCAGGATGCTGTCAGTTCGTCGATCAATCAGCCAAATGTCCCGCAGGCCATCTCCGATACCTCCCCCAATCCCCCGGTCGTCGCGGCACGCGCCGTCTCCGGCGAAGCGGAGCTTCACCGCACTGGAACCGTGCTGACAGAGGTTCTGGGCTCGCTTCTGGGAATGGAGCGCCTGGAGGGGGAAGATGCCGAAGCCTATGTGAACCGTCTCACCTCGGCCCTCCAATCTCTCCCATTGGCGCAGAAAGCCGCACTCGAACAGCAACTGGGAAAGCTGCTGAAGGGCATGACGATTGCGCTCATGCTGGACATTCTGAAAAACAACGCCGGACCCAATGCCGCAAGGCTGGCGGTGATGCTGGAACTGGCCCGTGTCGGCCAGTCGAAGGATGGCGTGAAGGTGGCGCTGACGCCCTATCTTCAGGACCTTATGCCCGACAGCCCATCCCTTACTCCGCTGCCAATCAAGGTGCCGGCCCCCGCCTTGCAGGGTCCTCGACCGCCGCTTTCGCCAGACCAAAGCGTCTCTTCGCCAGGCAAACCTGTGGCCCCCACTCCGGCACCAACAGGGGGCGTGACAGACGACGTACCCGCTCCGACATCCCATCCTGCTCAGACCGCACCAGAGGTATCTGCAAGACTGACGGCGCAGTCGCCTCTCTTTCCTCCCCAGAATACCACGTCAGCGACGGCCTCCACTCCCGCAGCCCCTGGCGCGCCTCAAGCTTCATCGCCCGTACCCCAAGCGCAGGCGTCTCCGCCACCCGCTCCGTCCAGCAATGCCGGATCATCCATCGCGCTTCCGCCGAATGCGGAGCTACCGATGGTGATGCCAGATGGCACGATGGACGATGCTGCTCTTGCTTCTTTCTTGAAAGCGGACGCGGCAACGATTGCGGCGCAGATTCGTGGTGCGAGCCCGCAGGACATGGAGAAACTGCTATTGGCTGTGCTGCTTGGCAGACTGCCTGAGCGCGCCGATCCGCTTGCAGACACATCTTCCGCGCTGCCAGTCCTACCACACGAAGAAGGCTCCAATGCCGAGGCCACCAAAAAGCAGCAGGTCATGACAACCGGACAGCCGCAAGCGCACGCCACCGACGCCCCGAGTGAAGAGGCGGCCACCGGGATCCTGCGCCCGGAAGCGCAAACAACCGCACGCGCTTCGGTCGCCGCCGACGGCAAGACCCTCGTCTTCGAGCAGGCGGCACTTCAATCCGCCGTCGCCTCGCTGGTGACAAAGCCCGGCACACCGCTTCCCTTCGTCAACTACCCGATCGAGGAGCAGAAGCGCGATGAGGAGGCGCCGCCCCGCGGTCGCTGGCCCTCCTCTGAAGGCGAAGGCGAAGCCGGGGAAGAGGCCGGACATGGCCAGACGGACCAGAACGACGCGAAGCAAGATCATCCAGACGATCTATCCGGCCAGGAAGAGCGCGTGGCCGCCAATGATGAGCCGGTCGATCACTCGGTTTCCGATGGCGCGCGCGAAGATGGCCGGGTGGGCGATGCCGAATCCTACTATCTGCGAATGGGCAACTTCGCCTGATCTGCTCGCGAAGATCCCACAAAGTGCGTCTTGCCCCCTGACAGCTGGAAATAACCGCAACAAAAAACCCGCCGGATCGCCCCGGCGGGTTCTTTTAAGCTTTAGAAGCTGACGATTACTCGCCGCGGTTCTTCAGAGCCGCGCCAAGGATATCGCCGAGCGAAGCGCCGGAGTCGGACGAACCGAACTGAGCGACGGCTTCCTTCTCTTCTGCGATTTCCAGAGCCTTGATCGAAAGCATGACCTTGCGATCCTTCTTGGAGAAGTTGACGACGCGGGCGTCGAGAACCTGACCAACCGAGAAACGCTCAGGACGCTGATCGTCACGATCGCGTGCCAGGTCGTTGCGGCGAATGAAGGAGGTGATGTCTTCGTGGTTGACGAGCTTCACTTCGATGCCGCCTTCGTTGACGCCGATGACTTCAGCGGAAACGACAGCGTTCTTGCGAAGTTCGCCAGACGTTGCAGCTTCGCCGACGGAATCCTTGCCGAGCTGCTTGATACCGAGAGAGATACGCTCCTTCTCGACGTCAACGTCCAGAACGACAGCCTTGACGACGTCGCCCTTGTTGAACTCTTCGATGACCTGCTCGCCGGGACGGTTCCAGTCGAGATCCGACAGGTGAACCATGCCGTCGACATCGCCTTCGAGGCCAATGAACAGGCCGAATTCGGTCTTGTTCTTGACTTCGCCTTCAACTTCAGTGCCGGCCGGATGGCTGTAGGCAAATGCCTGCCATGGGTTTTCCAGCGTCTGCTTGAGGCCGAGCGAGATACGGCGCTTGGACGGATCGACTTCGAGAACGACAACGTCGACTTCCTGGCTCGTGGACAGGATCTTGCCGGGATGTACGTTCTTCTTGGTCCAGGACATTTCGGAAATGTGGATCAGGCCTTCGATGCCCGGCTCCAGCTCGACGAATGCACCGTAGTCGGTGATGTTCGTGACCGTACCGGAGATCTTCTTGCCAACCGGGTACTTGGCAGAGATGCCATCCCACGGATCGGACTCGAGCTGCTTCATGCCGAGCGAGATACGGTGGGTTTCCTGGTTGATGCGGATGATCTGAACCTTGACCTGCTGGCCAATGTTGAGGATTTCCGAAGGATGGTTGACGCGGCGCCATGCCATGTCGGTGACGTGCAGCAGGCCGTCGATGCCGCCGAGGTCAACGAACGCACCGTAATCGGTGATGTTCTTGACGACGCCGTCAACAACCTGGCCTTCTTCGAGGTTCTGAACGATTTCAGAACGCTGCTCGGCACGGGACTCTTCCAGAACCGTACGGCGCGACACGACGATGTTGCCGCGACGCTTGTCCATCTTGAGGATTTCGAAGGGCTGCGGGTTGTGCATCAGAGGCGTTACGTCGCGGATCGGACGAATGTCGACCTGCGAACGCGGAAGGAAGGCAACAGCGCCATCGAGATCGACCGTGAAGCCGCCCTTGACCTGGTTGAAGATAACGCCTTCAACGCGCTCGCCAGCTTCGAACTTGGCTTCGAGCTTGACCCAGCTCTCTTCGCGGCGAGCCTTCTCGCGCGACAGAACGGCTTCGCCCAGAGCGTTTTCGATGCGCTCGACATAAACTTCGACTTCGTCGCCGACTTTCAGCGTGCCGTCCTTGGACTTGGCACCGAATTCCTTGAGCGGAACGCGGCCTTCGACCTTGAGGCCAACGTCAACAATCGCGACATCCTTTTCGATGGCCGTTACGATGCCCTTGGCAACGTAGCCTTCGGCCAGGTCGTTGGAAGCAAAGGACTCTTCGAGCAGGGCTGCGAAATCGTCGCGCGTGGGGGTAGCTACAGACATTAAATCTCCTGAAGTGTCCGTTTCATCAAGGGACACACAAGCGCCGGGGGTTTGCGTTGATCATTCCCGAAATCCATGCCCGCCTTGTCGTGCAAGGCTTTCCGGCGCAGGGCATGCTTTCGGGACATTCCAGAACGGAAATCGGACCTGCCGGTTCCCGTGCAATTCTCATTTCTTCAGCGCGGCATCGATAATCGCTTTTGCCGCTTGAAACGCCGCCTCTATACTCATTTCCGACGTATCAAGCAAGTGCGCGTCTCCTGCTGGTTTCAAAGGACTATCAGACCGGCCCATGTCCCGCTCGTCACGCTTCTTCACATCTGCGAAAATCGCCTCGTAATCGGCAGTCCCGCCGCCCGCGACAATCTCGTCATAACGTCTCCTGGCGCGGATTTCGGGCGAGGCCGTGACGTAAAGCTTCACCGGCGCCTCCGGGCAGACAACCGTGCCGATATCGCGCCCATCCAGAACCGTGCCGGGCTCGCGCAGAGAAAAGGCACGCTGCGCCGTCACCAGTGCGCGCCGCACCGCGGGCATGACCGCAATCTTCGAAGCCGCCTCGCCCACCTCATGTCGCGAAAGAACCGAGCGATCCAGCCCGGCAAGATCGAGATGGAGCGCGGTCGCTTCCGCTATTGCCTCATCATCCAGAGGCTTGCCCGCATCAAGAAGTGCCTTGGCGGTGGCGCGATAGGTCAGGCCGGTATCGAGGTGATGGAAGCCGTAAACCTCGGCGATCTTGCGCGAAAGCGTACCCTTGCCTGCGGCCGCGGGACCATCGATGGCGATAATAAAAGTCATGGGGATAAAATCTCGAATGGACGTTTGTCTCGGCTTCGGGCTCTATCATAAAGAATGCGAGTATTCACCCCGAGAGCGGCCGAAAACTTCCACCCCCGTAATCCCATGCAGTTTATCTTTGACAGGCACCACGGCAGGGATTAAGGGGACCGGCTATAAATTTACCGTCTACTGCCGAATTCACGGCGTTAAGACCGAACTCATTCAAAAATTCGAGGCTTTGACAGTGGCAAAAGCGGAACTTGGAACCAAGCGCACCGACCCCGATACCGGCAAGAAATTCTACGACCTGAACCGCGACCCGGTTGTCTCTCCTTACACCGGCAAGTCCTGGCCGCTTTCCTTCTTCGAGGAAACGACGGCTCAGGCCAAGATGGAACAGGCCGAGGAAGAGGACGTACAGGAAGTCGATACCGAAAGCACGGATGTCGAACTCGTTTCGCTGGAAGACGCCGATGGCGACAACACCAACGACGAAGTTCCTGATGATATCGGCGATGACGATGTCGAACTGGACGACGACGATGACACCTTCCTCGAAGCCGATGAAGATGACGACGATGACGACGTCTCCGGCATCATCGGTGTCGGCGGCGACGACGAAGAGTCCTGATTTTCCAAAGTTTTTTCGCCCGGCCACAAAAAAATGTTGCCGGGCGAACTTTTCGGCTTGCCATCTTCATTCATGAGAAGTATCAAGCCGCCACCGAACGGAAACAACCGCTTCGGTTCCCGGAACCGGATCAAACATACCGGAACCCTTATGGGGCTATAGCTCAGCTGGGAGAGCGCTTGCATGGCATGCAAGAGGTCAGCGGTTCGATCCCGCTTAGCTCCACCAAATTTTCCAGCGACTGATCAAAATCTCACTAATCGCAAGTTTCGCATTGATCGCCGCTTCCATCCGAAACGTGTGATCGATTTCTCTTGCTATTCCGCTGCAAAGAGCGGCTATCTCTTCTTTTAAAGAGGAGAATCGAATGGCCAAGGGTCAGGTAAGAGGCAACAAAGAAATCCGCAAACCCAAGAAGGACAAGGCCCCACCGCCTGCCGCTCCTACTCTGGGTGCGAAGACAGTCGAAGCCAGCAAGCAGAAGAAGCCTCAGTAATTCTTCTCTTTATCCACATGTGGCGCGGGTCGCCGGGATTTTCCGAGACCCGCTAGGCAGCTGCGAAGATTGTCGCTATCAAAACGGACACGGCGGCGTCGGGGACCTGAGTTCGCACGTTTCGACAAGGGATGGCTTTCGAGCACAGATTTCTTCGGAACGCCCCTTAATTCATTTTACTGCAAGCCGAGAAATGAACCGTCATGTAAACCTGCGACAAAACCGACACGCGTGGTCGCCGACTATTCTCGACGTTTAAAGACTCAGACCTAGAGCATTTTTCCAGGCTTCGCCCGCTAAACTAGTAAGCGGCTTAAAAAGTAGCGCAACGACGAGTGACCACCAAAGTGCGCGATGACGCGCGGGAGAACTGTTCTGATCAATTATTTCCGTGAATGGAAATGCCCACTTTGCATAGCTGAACATGAAGCGATAAATCCATATCGCACTCAAAGCGATATAAAGATAAGCGGCACCGACAACCACAGGACTAGTTAGTCCAAGCCACTTTGAAACGAATGGCTCAAACGCCCAGCATGCATAGAGAGCTAACGGCAAGGCAACAACGAACAGGAATAGATCGTAGATCATCCCGCCGTGGAACCAGGTTCGTATTGGCCGTCTGCGCGTGATGTTTCTTCTGACGACCGCTTCCAACCCGCCCTGCCAACCTGGTCGGTTTCCAGAAATAGCCAAGCTCGTGTTATTGGGGGTTGGCTCAGATAGTACACTGCCAGCATCGAACAATGCCGGGGTCCGTAGATCAATTATAACTTCAAAAGCGTGTTCGGGCCGAACCCCAACTGTTTGCTGATACGGTGTTATGTTGGACAGGTGAATCACTCGTATACGCGGGCCCTCGTCTTCAACCTTGACTATGTCAGGATCGGTATCGTGAACAGCGTCGCCGTTCTCAAATTCCACAGTTCCTAAAATCTTAAATGTGTCGCGCCTTGCGTTTTCTTTATAGGTTTCGAACTCCTCGGCCGACTGGTCCGTCGGCTTCACTAACCGCGCTAATTCTATCTCGCCCTGCTCTGATACAACTTCATTAAGTTCCCTCCACATTCGTCGAACGCTGCTCAGTGTTAGAGAGATAGAGCCAAGAGGGATCTTCTTATTCGTCAAAGTTGGCATCGAAACCTCAGGCACCGTTGTCTGAAGAAAGACTTCACATCTGCTTATACTTTTTTGTCAATCTTCTTAATTATCCCGCACCGCGTTATTCACTGCTGGTTTATGAACGCGCCTCTCGCGATGTCTATCTCGATACGTCCTCAGCTTGAGTTTCGCTGTGCCCTTGACTTCTGTGAGCAGTCACGGGTCCCACAGCGTGCAGACTTAGGGGCATAGTGGCTAGACACTTACAGGCGAGCAGAAACCAAGTTTCTGTTGGCTACACTGTGACAATGAAAATTAATTTGGAAACGAGGTATCGCTCCTGAACACCGTGCTGACGCTAACCAGCAATGCCTCCGAAAAGAGAGTCTGACTACAACACCAGCAGAGACGCTTCGATCTCGTGCAGCGACATTATAGCTAGATCGATGACACAGAGAACTTATTCCTCGTCCCCATCATCCCCCGACAGATGATTGCGCGTCGACTGCTTCACTTGCCCCACATGCATAATCAGCCCCGAGATCACGATAGGATCAACGTCGGCCATCATGTCTTTCAGCCAGCCGTCATGGGCCTTTGCCATGGCGTCGAAGGTTGTGCGGCCCTTGTCGGTGAGGTGGGCGACGATGACGCGGCGGTCGTCGGGGAGGCGTTCGCGGATGACGAGGCCGTCTGCTTCCAGCCGCTCCACCAGACCGGTGATATTGCCGTTGGTCACCATTGTCCGCTTGGAGAGTTCGCCAAGCCGCAGGCCGTCGTTTTCGCGGTAGAGCTGCGAGAGAAGATCGAACTGCGGCAGCGTGGCGCCGAATTCGCGGCGCAGGCGGCGACGGATTTCCTGGGAGATGAGTTTGGTCGTAGACAGCAAGCGCAGCCACAGGCGCAGTTCCTGTTTCTTGCCATCCTGCGTATCGCTGATGATCGCTTCCAGATCGATAGCCGACATAACCCATCCCTTGTCCTGAAGTGTGCCGCGGTCTCTCATGCAGAACCCGGGCTCTTCAAGTTTCTTGTTCTAACGCATGGCCCGTAACGGCAAAACCTCTGCCTGCTTTTTACGAGACATGCTCTTATCGGTAGTCTAGAACACCATTCGTGCTGCGGGGTCAACATTCTCAAAGCTTCAAGCAATGTTTCGGCAGCGGCGGACGGGCGATTGCGAGGCTTGGAGTTCTCAAGCTGGCATGCCTTCGTGATGCGGTACGCTTCCGATATATGCATGTACAGATTTGGCAAAATCTTCAGAGCAGCGCGGTTTGGCTGGGAGTCACCTCAAGCCGCAGCTATGTCACTCACCTCGCTGATTTTAAGGCACCATCACGCCTCTTCAAACCTCTTCCGAAAAACAATTTAAGCTTAAACAAAATTCTTGCATATCCATATTTTTGGTCATAGGTTTTTCCCATTATCGCATCTGCTTCTTTCAGCAGCGCTGACGAAGCAGGAACAGACGGTTCAAAAAAGGGGAACTTGAATGACCGATGCTTCGATGATTGCAGGGCTTGCCAGCGGGTTGCTTTCCGGCAAGGTGAAGGTGGTGGATCTGACCGCGCCGCTTGGGCCGGACACGCCGGTTCTTTATCTGCCGCCGCAGTTCGGCAAGAACACCCCCAATGTCAAAGTCCACACCATTTCCGCCTATGACCAGGACGGCCCGTTCTGGGCGTGGAACTGGCTGGAGCTTGGGGAACATACCGGCACCCATTTCGACGCGCCGTGCCATTGGATTACCGGCAAGGACAATGCCGAAAACACGACCGACACCATTCCCCCGCAGAACTTCGTCGCGCCGGTCAACGTCATCGACCGCTCAAAGGAAGCGGCTGAAAACCCGGATTACCTGCTGACTGTCGAGAGCATTCAGGAATGGGAAGCAGAGCACGGCGCGATCGAGCCCGGCACCTGGGTGCTGCTGCGCACCGACTGGTACAAGCGCAACGGCTCGACGGAGACCTTCCTCAATGCCGATGAGACCGGTCCGCACTCCCCCGGCCCAACAGCGGAAGCCATCGAATATCTTCTCTCCAAGGGCATCATCGGCTGGGGCCAGGAAACCATCGGCACGGATGCAGGCTCCGCAGGCGGCATGAACCCGCCCTTCCCGGCCCACAACCTCATGCACAAGGCAAACAAATACGGTCTTGCCAGCCTCTGCCATCTCGATCAGTTACCGCCAAAGGGCGCGATCCTGATTGCGGCGCCCCTGAAGCTGGTCAAGGGAACCGGCTCGCCCGTGCGTGCGCTGGCGCTCGTTGCCTAAGCCAGCCTGGCACAGCCTTATCTATCGGTCGGAGGCGTGGTTCACGCCTCCGCATCGCCCATCATGAAGATGCGGCCTCCGCGTCTCCCGGAGTTTCCCCATGGCTGATCCTGATTACATCATCGTCGGAAGCGGCATCAATGCGCTGGTGGCTGCAGCTCTCTTAGGCAAGAAGGGCAAGCGCGTCCTGCTGCTTGAGAGAAACGACCGCATCGGCGGCTGCCTGCGCACCGAAGAGATCACCCTTCCAGGCTTTCGCCACGATGTCATGGCAACGACCATGGTTCTGTTTTTGACCTCACCTGCCTTTGCCGCTCTCGGCAAGGATCTGGAGGAGCGAGGGCTGGAATTCTGCCACACGTCGATGCCAACCGGCGTTCTGCGGCCGGATGGCACGCATGCCATTCTCTCCATGGATCGTGCCCGCAACATTGCCCATTTCGATGGCATCTCCGAGGGGGACGGCAAGGCCTTCGACCGGGAGATGGGTCGTTTCGCATGTAATGCCGGCTTCGTCTTCGGCCTGCTCGGCGGCAATCTCTGGTCCACGGCGACAGCCAAGCTGCTTGGTCGCGAGGTCTGGAAACGGGGTTTGAAGGGACTTACCGCATTTTTCGGTGAAGCCTTGGCGCCCGCGCGTGGCTATCTCGAAACAACCTATCGGTCCGAAGAGCTGCGTGGGCTCTTTGCGCCCTGGGCGCTGCATTGCGGCCTCGGGCCGGAGAGCGCCTATTCCGCAGAAATGACCCGCGTCATCGGCTTTGCCATCGAGGCGGCGGGTTGCCCAATCGTCAAAGGCGGGGCCGATAATCTGCTGGCAGCCTTCGAGAGGCTGATCACCGATCAGGGCGGCAGCATCATGCGCAACGCCGATGTTGAGCGGGTCGATGTCGATGGGTCCGGCAAGGCCGTCGGCGTCACGCTCGCCGATGGAAAGCAATTGCGCGCAGCCCAAGGCGTCATCGCATCCGTTACGCCACACCAGCTTTACGAGCGCCTGCTCAGCGCCTCATCCACCGCCCTGCCCCAGCCCGTTCAGGAAGGACTTGCCAGCTATCGATACGGCAAGGGCAACATGCAGATCCATTATGCGCTGAAGGCACCCCCGCGTTGGCGCGCCGGGGAGGAACTGAGCAAGGTGGCGCTACTGCATCTAACCCCTGGTCTCGATGGCGTGTCTCGCTCCGCCAATGAAGCCGAACGCAGTCTTCTTCCGGCAGAACCGACGGTCTGCGTCGGCCAGCCGACATCGCTCGACCCAAGCCGCGCGCCGGATGGCGCTGCCATTCTCTGGCTGCAGGTGCCGGATACGCCGCGCCATATCAAGGGCGATGCGGCCAACGAGCTTGCCTGCCCGGCGGACGGCCGCTGGACGGAGACGCTGCGAGAAGCCTTTGCCGATCGCATAGAAACCACGCTGCGCGCACAGATCGAGAATTTCGACGCGATCGTTCTGAAACGCCGAGCCTACGCGCCGACGGACCTGGAGGCGATGAACATGAACCTCGTCGGCGGTGACCCTTACGGCGGTTTCTGCGGGCTCGACCAATTCTTTCTCTGGCGTCCGTTCAAAAGCTCGGTTAACCACAAGACCCATGTTGCGGGGCTCTACCATATCGGGGCGTCCACGCATCCAGGTCCGGGTCTGGCAGGCGGCTCCGGTTTCCTGCTCGCCTCGTCTTTGCGCTGATAAAGGGATGAAAGCACATGGATAACGGCTTTTCCGTCGAATTCCTCGGAAATCCCGACGACCAGACCAAACGCATTCCCAGCCTCGGTGAGATCGGGCTCAACAATTTTGCGCCCTACATCATGAACCGCATCATGGCGCGGTGGAATGCGAACCTTGCCGAAGACATGAAGGCGCGCGACGTCACCACCGTGAAGATGCGCGCCCTTGCCGTCCTTAACGTCTCCTCGTCGCTCACCATCAACGAGCTTTCCGTCTTCGCCGTCACCGAGCAATCGACCATGAGCCGAACGCTGGATTCGCTTGAGGAACAGGGCCTCGTGCGCCGCGTGCCGCGCGCGGACGACATGCGGGTGCGCGATGTGACAATTACCGATGAAGGCCGCGCCGTGTTCGAAGATGTCTGGCCGATCATGTACAACGACATGTGCCGGATGTTCAAAGATATCGACGACGAGGAATATCGCGCTTTCGTGACGACCCTGCACAAGATCCTGCGCAACATCCGTCGTCACGATATCTAGAGGACAATCGGTCAGCCGCTTTGACGCAGGTCTCCACAGGCGCAGGCATCGTTTGCCGCTTCTTGTTGTCCCGTCACCTCAACCGCCTCCCATTTGCGCAGCCGCGATGTCTTGCCGATTCCCGGATTGAAGCTGTTGGTTGGGTCCAGTTGACGGTAGAAGGCCTTGAGTGCTGGCTTTGCCTCATAGAGGTGGCCGACATTGTGCTCCGCCGGATATTCTGCGCCGCGCACGTCCAGCGTTTTCATGATCGCGTGCTCCAGCGCTTCGCAATCCACACCCTTATGCACCAGATATTCCTGATGCATCACCTGGCAGAGAAAATGGCCAACGTAGATTTTCAGCGCAATCTTGTCGCTGATCTCTTCTGGCAGCGTCTCGAACCAGTCGATCGTATCGCGTGGCAGGGCGACGTCGAGCGCCACGATATCCTCGATCGTCTTGCGATGAACGGCGCGGTAACGCACCACGGCGCCCCCCGTGACAAACCTGTTGAGGAAGGCCGCCTGTCCCTCTTCCTTCGTGCATTCCAGAAAGTCACCGTTGAGGCCCGGAAAGATCGAATTCAGGTAGTCGCGCATTTCCGCAATGCAGGCGCCACCGGTGCGAAACATCAGGTGATGCGCATAGCGGTCGCGATAGTCGATGAGACGCCTCGGAAGGTGTTCGGGTAGGAGCCGGCTCAAAGTCTGAAGCAGACGATCCGACAGCGTCTTGCCAAGCCCGAGCATTTCAGTGACGCCATCGAACCAGCTTTTCGCCGCATAGGCGCGGGGCACATTGACCGAGCCAAACTTCTGAATGAAGACGAAGAGATCCTTGCCATAGGTCTGCGCTGCGCCAAACGCATCGGCATGCATATACTCGCCGGCAATGGGCAGGTTACGAAACTGGCCCAGCACGTGGCGGCGGATCGTCTGCAGCGCGGCAGGGTCGTTGCTGCCCACGTAGAAGACCTGCTCTTGCGCCTCGGCAGCAAAGGTATCCATGCGCACCGCAAAAACGGCAACCTTGCCGGCAGAGCCGGAAACCTCGTAATGCCGCCTTGGATCAGCGTTGAAACGCGCTGGCGTCGAGGCATCGATATCGCGGACATAGTTTGCATATTCGCGGTCGGATGCCCACGCGCCATTTTCGTCGTGGATGTCGGCGGCGGTGTAGTCGCCGCGGTCCAGACGCGCCAGAACATCTTCCGGGTTCTGTCCAAGTTCAACGCCCAGATGGTTGACGAGCTCGAGCTTGCCGTCAGCATTCACCCGCGCAAACAGCGAAAGCTGCGTGTAAGCCGGGCCGCGATGGACCAGCGAGCCGCCGGAATTATTGCACACACCGCCCGTCACCGAAGCACCGATGCAGCTTGAGCCGATGACGGAATGGGGCTCGCGCCCAAGCAGCTTCAATCGGCGTTCGAGACTTTCAAGCGTCGCACCCGGCAAGCATATGACCTGTGCACCATCGCGGATCAGATCGACGCGCGAGAGGCGCATGGTGTTGATGATGACGATTGGCCGGTCATATCCGTTTCCGAAGGGCGTGGAGCCGCCAGTCAGACCGGTGTTTGCGGCCTGGAGGATAATCGCCACATCAGCGTCCACGCAGGCTTGCAAGACATGCCACTGTTCCAAGAGCGTGCCCGGCTGAACGGCTGCAGCAATCTCCCCGTCTCCGTAACGATAGCCGGTGCGGAAGCGACGGGTGGCGCGGGCGCCGACGTGGACATGGCTGTCGCCTGCAATGCTGCGCAAACGTTCGATGAGGGTCGTGATCATGGAAGGAGCCTTTCGATCCTTGCAGGCCGTCCATCTCCTCAATACGGGACGTCATGCTGATATCGTGGTCGGCCTGGTATGGCAGGTCGCGTTATTTTAGGAGAAGTCCGGCGGGTGTAAATCCGCTGTTGCCTAATAGGGATATAACATTAGCAGATAGCGAAACCATCACCTGAGCGTCAAGAGCCGGATAAACTCGGAGGCTGCCGGTGGCAGGGGTGTGCGGGTGCGGGTAATCAGCTCATAGGCCTGGCTCTTGGAATGAAGCCTGAAAGAGAGTTTGCGGGCAATGCCGAGACCTGCAAACACATTGGCAACATCATTGGACAGGAGGGCAACGTAGTTCTGGCTGGACTGAACCAGAGACATGGTTGCGAAGGCGGATCGCGTCTCGACAAGCGTGCGAGGAAAGGCAAGACCCGCCTGCTGATACTCCTGTTCCAACGACAAGCGCATCGGCATCCGCGCCGTGTAGACGATCCAGCGCGAGTCGGAAAAGTCGGTGAGCGTTACGCGCTTGCGCCCCACCAGCGGATGCGCCGGATTGGCGACGACCGTCAGAATTTCATCCTGAAAGGCAAAGACATCGTAGAGTTCGGGTGTCGGACTGACGGAACTGCGACCAATCACCAGATCAAGGTCGCCGCGATCGAGTTGGCGCAGAAGCTCGCCGCTCGTATCCTCCAAAATCTCGATCGACACGCTTGGAAATCTTTCGGTGAAGGCAAGTACAGCCTCCGTCACCAGCGGCACCGCACCCATGATGGTGCCGACCCGCAGCCGGGCCCACTCTCCGTCGGCAATATGGCGCAACTCTTCCTGAAAGCTTCGAACCTGAGACATCATCACCTTCGCATGGCGGATGGCGCATTGACCTGCGGGTGTTGCCGACAGCCCGCGATTGGTGCGTACGAAAAGCTGCTGCTGCGCGGTTTCCTCTATTTCCTGGAGGCTTTTGGTGGCCCGAGGCTGGCTCATGCCGATACGTGCGGCGGCAGCCTTGAGCGAGTTGGCATCATCGATGGTAGCAAGCAAGTGGATCTGCCGCATCGTGAGACGGCCAAGCCCGCGCATCGTCTGATCCATCATCATATATTCCCTCCCGTTATACCCATATCGACACTTAGCGCATTTACGGGGGGAAATATATCGATATCGTCGTCAACCAACGCACAAGTTGCTGGCTCTCGCGACGACCCTCACAGGGCCGGCGGGGGTCGCTTGCGCCGAATTTGGGAGGTTAGACGTGCCACTGATAAACTACATCACCCGTGTCCAGTTTGGATATGGTGCGCTTGAACTTTTGGCAGACGAGCTTGCACTGGCAAAAATCGACAGGGCGCTGATTGTCAGCGACAAGCCGATTTCGGCGCTTGGGATGGTAGAGCGGGTTTGCGCGCTCGTCGGCAACAAGGCTGCAGGCATCTATGACGAAACGCCGGGCAATCCCAACGAAGTGGCCGTACGCGCGGCAACCGAGCTTTTCGTCTCCAGCGGCGCGGACGGTCTGATCGCAATCGGCGGAGGCTCAGCGCTCGATCTCGCCAAAGCGGTCGCGGTGATGGCAGCGCATGACGGACCGCTTAAGACCTTTGCCGCAATCGAAGGCGGCACGGAAAAAATCTCCGCCAAGACATTCCCTGTGATCGCCATTCCAACGACATCCGGCACGGGAAGCGAAGTCGGGCGCGGCGCGATCATCATCCTCGAGGACGGCCGCAAGGTCGGTCTCCTATCGAACTATCTCGTGCCGAAAGCTGCAATCTGCGATCCGGAACTGACGCTCAGCCTCCCTGCCATGCTGACAGCGGCAACCGGGATGGATGCGATTTCCCATTGCATCGAGACCTATCTCGCCCCCTCCTTCAACCCGCCAGCCGATGGTATCGCGCTTGAGGGGCTGCGCCGTGCCTGGGGGCATCTTGCAGCCGCCACCTCAGAACCTGGCAACCGTGAGGCCAGGCTCAACATGAGTATCGCCGCGACCATGGGAGCAATGAGCTTCCAAAAGGGTCTTGGCTGCGTTCACAGCCTCAGCCATTCATTGGGCGGCCTGAACCCTAAACTGCACCATGGTACGCTGAATGCGATTTTCTTGCCTGCGGTTCTGGAGTTCAATCGCTCGGCACAGACGGCAATCGCGGAAGACAAGTTCTCCCGTCTGGCTCATGCCATGGGTCTTGCCGGTCCCGACGACGTGGTGCCTGCAGTGGAAGCCATGACACGGCGCATCGGTCTTCCCGTCAAGCTCTCCGAGCTCGGCGTTGAAGAGAGCCTGTTCCCCGCAATCATCGCCGGCGCGCTGAAAGATCACACCCATAAGACCAATCCGCGCGAGGCTTCCGACGAAGATTATCAAGCGATGCTCTCACGATCCTACTGACATCACACACAGGCCCATGGCGCATTTTGACCGGCTGCGGAGCCAGGGTTGGGAGCCCTGAGCGCCGCGTGCGGCTTGCCTTTTACCGGGCGGCCATATGCCGGGCACCATGACCGCGCGCGTGACCTGACTTGCAGACAACTGACTACTGTGGAGGAAATCATGTCAACAACAGACAAAGGAAGCCTGGAGGCTTCCACCATGAAAGCCGTTCTCTGGCGGCTCATTCCCTTTGTTATGCTTCTTTATTTCATAGCCTATCTGGACCGCGTCAATATCGGTTTTGCAGCGCTGACCATGAACGCGGATCTCGGTTTTTCCGCGACCGTTTATGGACTGGGCGCCGGCATCTTCTTCATCGGCTATGCGCTTTTCGAAGTGCCGAGCAACATCTTTCTGCACAAGCTTGGTGCGCGAGTATGGATCGCGCGCATCATGATCACCTGGGGATTGTTGTCCGGTGCCATGGCATTCGTCACGAATCCCACCAGCTTCTACATCATCCGCTTTTTGCTCGGTGCCGCCGAGGCTGGCTTCTTCCCCGGCATCATCCTGTACCTCACCTACTGGTTTCCGGCCAAGACGCGCGGTAAGGCCATTGGCCTCTTCATGGTTTCCATCCCGTTGTCGGCCATGATCGGCGCGCCGATCTCTTCAGCCCTTCTCGGCCTCGACTGGTTGAGCATGCGGGGCTGGCAGTGGATGTTCATTTTGGAAGCGATTCCCGCGGTTATTCTCGGCATCGTCACGATCTTCTACCTGACAGACCGCCCTGAACAGGCAAAGTGGTTGTCGCCAAGCCAGCGTGACTGGCTTTCGGCCAAGATGGCCGCCGAAAGGGGCGCGATTGCCAATCAGCATGGTGAGAAGTCGCTGAAAGCAGCCCTCCTGGACAAGAAGGTTCTCGGCTTCGCATTCATCTATTTCTGCGTCGTGCTGGGTTCCTATACGCTCGGTTTCTGGCTTCCGCAGATGATCAAGAGCTTCGGCGAGATGAGCAACTTCCACATCGGACTTGCGACAGCCGGCGTCAACATGTTCGGCGTGGTGGCGATGATCTACTGGACACGCCGCTCCGATGCGCGGCAGGAACGTCTTGGCCATTTCGCCTTCGCCGTCATCCTCGCAGCAATAGGCTTTGGTGTCTGCGCGGCGACACTTTCGACCCCGATCGTGGCCGTGATCGCTCTGACCTTCGCCGGCATGGGCATCTTCTCCGCCCTTCCCACCTTCTGGGCACTTCCGACGACCTTCCTGACAGGTGTCGGCGCGGCTGCAGGGATTGCACTTATCAACTCCATCGGCAACCTTGCCGGTTATCTCGGACCCTTCGTCATGGGTTATTTGAAGGATCAGACCGGCAGCTACTCGGCCGGATTGGTCATCGTCTCAGCACTTCTCGCCTGCGGTGCTCTGAGCCTTCTCTTCGTCACCCGGATGAAGGCACCATCTGCAAACACGCAGCATCCCGCCTAACCCAATCGTCCTCCCGCGGACCAAGACGCTCCCTCGTTCTTCGAGGGGGCGTTTTGTATGTGCTGCGGCTGTGCTTTCGCGTCTTTCGCTGATCGGCCTGAACTGCATGCCGATATCTGAGTTATCGAGTGGATGACCGTTCGAAACAATGAAATCAGAGCTAGGATAGCGAGATGCAGATAGACCATTTTATCCCTTCGCCAAGCGACTGGGTTCCCAATCATCCTACTTTGCCAGTTCTGGTCTATAGCCAGATCCGGGCCGATGTGGATTCATCGGCTTTCGAGGACATGTTCCACGACAATGGCTGGACCGGCATCTGGCAAAACGGTGTCTTCGCCTACCATCACTATCACAGCGGTGCGCACGAGGTCCTCGGCGTCGGACGCGGTGAGGCGAAGCTGCAGATCGGTGGACCGGATGGAAAGTTACTGGATGTGAGGCAAGGCGACTGCCTGCTTCTGCCTGCGGGAACGGGGCATAAGCGGCTGGAAAGCTCGAGCGATTTTCAGGTGGTCGGTGCTTACCCGCCAGGGCAGGAGGCAGACATTCAACGCGACGCGCCGAATGAGAAGATGCTGGCGCTGATAAAATCTCTTCCTGTTCCCGAAACCGATCCGGTCCTGAAAACATCCGGCGGCTTGGTCGAACTCTGGCGTTAGGCGATAACAACGATCAAAGGTGACGAGGCCTCTGTCTTGAATGACGAGGCCTCGCCGTTTTTTACATCATGAAAGCAGAGGCACCAGCGCGCTGACGCTCTGCTTGGCGTCGCCATAGAACATGCGGGTGTTCTCCTTGAAGAACAGCGGGTTCTCGATACCGGAATAGCCGGTGCCCTGGCCGCGCTTGGAGACGAAGACCTGTTTTGCCTTCCACACTTCGAGCACCGGCATGCCGGCGATCGGGGAGTTTGGATCCTCCTGCGCCGCCGGATTGACGATGTCGTTGGAGCCAATGACGATGACGACATCGGTGTTCGGGAAATCGTCGTTGATCTCGTCCATTTCCAAGACGATGTCGTAGGGCACCTTGGCTTCGGCAAGAAGCACGTTCATATGGCCCGGTAGGCGGCCTGCAACGGGATGGATGGCAAAACGCACGGTCTTGCCAGCTGCGCGCAGCTTGCGCGTCAGTTCCGACACCGCGGCCTGCGCCTGCGCAACCGCCATGCCGTAGCCCGGGACGATGACGACACTGTCGGCCTCGTTGAGAGCTGCAGCAACGCCTTCGGCATCGATCGCCACCTGTTCGCCGCTGATTTCCATTGCCGGACCGCTTGTGCCGCCAAAACCACCGAGGATGACCGAAATGAAAGACCGGTTCATCGCCTTGCACATGATGTAGGACAGGATCGCACCCGAAGAGCCGACCAGCGCACCGGTGACGATCAGAAGATCATTGCCAAGCGTGAAGCCGATCGCCGCTGCCGCCCAGCCGGAATAGCTGTTGAGCATCGAGACCACGACCGGCATATCGGCGCCGCCGATGCCCATGATCAGGTGATAGCCGATGAAGAAGGCGAGCAGCGTCATCAGCACCAGCGTCCAGGCACCCGCGCCGTTGCAATAGAGGATGAGCAGAAGAATGGAGAGCGCCGCAGCCCCTGCATTGAGGATGTGCCCGCCCGGGAGCTTCTTTGCCTTGCCATCGACCTTGCCGGCCAGCTTGCCGAAGGCAACCACCGAGCCGGTGAAGGTGACAGCTCCGATGAAGACGCCGAGGAACACCTCGACCTTCATGATCGCCAGTTCCACCGGCGTCTTGTGCGCCAGAAGTGCAGCAAACCCGGTCAGCGCCGAGCGTGACGCTTCATCGAGAGAAGCCACATGCGCTTCTTCGATATGGGCGTTGAAGCCGATGAAGACGGCTGCCAGACCGACGAAGGAATGGAGTGCGGCCACGAGCTGCGGCATTTCCGTCATCTGCACGCGGCTTGCCACGAAGTGGCCGAGAACCGCCCCGCCTGCCAGCATCACCAGCACGATGAACCAGTTGCCGACATCCGGTCCGAAAACCGTAGCGATGATCGCGAGCGCCATGCCGGTGATGCCGTACCAGACGGCGCGTTTGGCGCTTTCCTGGCCGGAGAGACCGCCGAGCGAAAGGATGAAAAGAACCGCAGCGGCAACATAGGCCGCCGAAACAATACCAAGTGTCATGATTATCCTCTCACCCGGCTCAAGACTTCTGGAACATGGCAAGCATGCGCCGTGTCACGAGGAAGCCACCCACGATATTGATCGTCGCAATCAGCACCGAGAGTGCCGCCAGAATGACGACAAGCCAGTTGCTCGAACCGACCTGCAACAACGCCCCCAGGATGACGATGCCCGACACGGCATTCGTCACCGCCATCAACGGCGTATGGAGAGAATGGCTGACATTCCAGATGACCTGGAAGCCGATGAAGCATGCCAGAACGAAGACGATGAAGTGGCTCATGAAGCTTGCAGGCGCATAAACGCCGACGAGAAGAAGCAGTGCCGTGCCCACAGCCAGAAGAGCGACCTGATTCCTGGTCTGGGTCTTGAACAGCGTGATTTCCTGCGCCCGCTTTTCCGCAGGCGTCAGCTCCTTGGCTTTCTCCTTCGGCTTCTGCGCGGCAATGGCCTTGATCTTCGGCGGCGGCGGCGGATAGGTAATCTCACCCTCATAGGCAACCGTTGCACCACGGATGACATCGTCTTCCATGTTGTGCACGACCTGCCCATCCTTGCCCGGCGTCAAATCGGCCATCATGTGGCGGATATTGGTGGCATAGAGCGTGGAGGCCTGGGCCGCCATGCGGCTTGGAAAATCCGTATAGCCGATGACGATCACACCGTTGTCCGAAACGATGCGTTGATCGGGAACGGTCAGATCGCAGTTCCCGCCGCGTTCCGCAGCAAGATCAACGATGACGGAGCCGGGCTTCATTGCCGCGACCATATCGGCGAGCCAAAGCTTTGGCGCATCGCGACCCGGGATCAGCGCCGTGGTGATGACGATGTCGATCTGCGGCGCAAGCTCGCGGAATTTGGCCAGTTGCTTCTCGCGGAATTCAGGCGATGACGGAGCGGCATAACCGCCGGTCGCAGCACCATCCTGCTGCTCGGCGAAATCGAGATAGACGAATTCAGCGCCCATGGACTCGATCTGCTCCGCCACTTCCGGGCGGACGTCGAAGGCGTAGGTAATCGCGCCAAGCGACGTGGCGGTGCCGATCGCAGCAAGACCCGCAACACCTGCGCCGATGATCAGAACTTTGGCTGGCGGCACCTTGCCCGCCGCCGTCACCTGACCGGTGAAAAAGCGGCCGAAATTGTTGCCCGCCTCGATGACAGCACGGTAGCCGGCGATGTTTGCCATGGAAGACAGGGCATCCATCTTCTGGGCGCGCGAAATGCGCGGCACCATGTCCATGGCGATGACGGCGGCACCCTTGTCCTTTGCCTGTTGCAGAAGCGTCTGGTTCTGTGCCGGGTAAAAGAAGGAAATCAACGTCTTGTCCGGCGAAAGCCGATCGATCTCGGAGGCTTCCGGCGGGCGAACCTTGGCGATGATATCGGAACCCGAGTAAAGCGCATCGGCGCTCTCCACCACTGTCACGCCCGCTGCTCGATAAGCCTCGTCGGAGAAACCGGCAGATTTGCCAGCTCCGGTTTCGATGAGGCATTCATAGCCCAGTTTCTGCAAGGCCTGAGCGCTATCCGGCGTCATCGCGACGCGCGCTTCGCTCTCATATATTTCTCTCGGTGCACCTAGTCTCAAAAGTCCCTCCCTTAAACCCGAAACACTGCAATGACGTCGTCTCATATCGACCCGGGCATCGGCCCGAAAATCGACGTCGATTTTTGGACAGCCCAATGCACAGGCTCAAAATGGAGAGCGGCCTTTGTGCGTCCTAACGGACTTAAGACGCTCTCGTCGATGACGGTATTAACACAGTCGCGAGTGCCGCCAAGGCCGCTACAGCCGCAAATATGTAAAAGTTCCATTCAGGCGCAAGATTTGTGCTGGCGATGAAGCCGCCTAGCAACGGGCCTGTCAGCGCGCCGATACGGGAGAAGCTCAGCGCAAAACCCGTGCCCGCCGAACGGATTGTGGGATCAAGCCGCTGCGCCAGAAATCCGGTAAGAATGAGGGACGCAGACACCGTGCCGAAACCGGCTATGGCGACGAAGACGTAGTTCAGGAGAATAGAACTCTTGAAGGTGAGTGCGGCGATGCCGATGGCACCGACCAGATAGGAGAGCGCGACTGTGCGCTTGATCCCGAACCTGTCGGCCCATGTGCCGAGCACGATACCACCAATGGCCGAGGACAGGCTGAAGACCGCGAGGAAAAGCAGGCTATCGCCCAAATCGTAGCCGTTCTTGCGCATGATCTGCGGCAGCCACTGCGCCAGGCCATAGACGAGAAGAAGCCCGAGAAACAGACCGACCCAGAAGCATATCGTCTCAAAGGCCTTGTCGCGGGCAAAGATGGTTTTCAAAACAGCCGACCAGCCCGGGCCTTTCGGGTTTTTTTGAACGGTCTTCGGAACGGCGATACCCATGCGCCTTGCCGTTTCAGCAGCCTCTTTTTGCTTGCCGCGCAAGACGAGACTTTCAACGGATTCAGGCAGCAGGAAATAGAAGACCGGCACCACGAGAAGCGGTGCTGCACCGAAGAGAACGATCACCCGCCATCCATAGTCTGCGAGAAAACCCCGGCTGAAAAGCGCCGCCGCCAGAATGCCGAGCGAGTAACCGGAATACATCAGGCCATAATTGAAGCTCTTGCGGCTTTTGGGCGAGTACTCCACCGTGAGCGCCGCAGCAACGGGAATGATGCCGCCAAGGCCGAGACCGGCGACGAAGCGACTGACCGCAAACCAGAATGGTGTCGGCGCCAGTGAGGTCGCGATCATGCAGGCGGCAAACAGGCTGAGGCAGCCCATGAAGAGCGGCTTGCGGCCATAAAGTTCGCTCAGCGTGCCAACGACGATGCCGCCGATCAGCATGCCGATCACGGTATAGCTTCCCATAGCGCCCAGTTCGAGCGGCGTCAGTTTCCAGACTGGATCGGTCGCAAGGGCAGGAAGAATGGCGCCGAGAACGCCAACGTCGTAGCCTTCCGCGAAGATAGCGAACCAGCAAAGCGCCACCACTAGCAGGCTCTTACGCGATGAGATTTCTGCAGGCGTCGCTGCAGCGTGAGACGGTCGTCCGATGGACTGTGTCATGACAAAGTTCCCCCTTGTGCACGAGACCAGGCCCCGCGCATTCGACACGAATTGAAATGGTGAAATGGGGACGGTCGCCCTTCCCAGGGCGCCGCCGTTCTTATGGTTATAGCTTCGCCGCCAAGGCTCAGAGCGTCGCGACGGTCTTCAGGGCGCCATCGAGCGCAATCCCCTGCTCATCCAGAAGTGCTGCCTGCCGCAGACGTCGCATCCAGGCAGCCCCATCCTCACGATCGCGCAGCAAGGGCAGCGCCGACATAACGCGATCGAATTTGGACAGGCCACGCGAATGCGTATCCGAATAACCCTTCACCAGACGGCGGTTACCAAGGACCTCCACAGCGAGATCGTAATTGGCGGCCAAGACCTCTTCCGCTTTTTGAATCCAGGCATCGCGGTGAGCAACTTCGATATGGTGGCGCAAGCTGCCCCGGCGGAAGCGTCGCAAAGCGGACGTGGAGTAAAGCCCGAGAAACCAGAACAGAGTGCCGGTCTTCACGCGCCTGCCCTTGTCGATACGGCGATTGAGGAAAGCGAAGAGTTTCGGGCTGTTTTCGATCCACTGGCCAAGCCTGCGTGGAAGCGTGCCGCACACTTCTTCCATGCGCGGATGCATGTATTCCGTCGTGTAGAGCAGCTGATCGCCCTTGACGCCGACTTCCTTGCGCACGCGCTCGAAGCGGGCGGAACGTGTTTTCAGATCTGCGACACGGATGACGTCATCATAGGCCATGGCGACAGCCAGATACTTCGCCGCCTGCGTTGTGAAAGCATAATCCCTGTCTGCGCCACCTTCGGCGGCATCTACCTTATGAAGCGAGGCCACCCTTGTCAGGTACTCGTCTGCGTAAGCCGGATCCTGAAACTCCGTCAGCTTCTTCACACCGGCATAGAGCATGGAATGCGCGTTTGGCGGAAACTCCGTGCGAATGCGACCAATGAGTTTATCCAGCGCGGGATGTCCGGCGGAAGCGGGCAGCTCTTCCAGCTTCTTGATGGGGGTGGCGGAAAGCTTGTCATTCTCGCCCTTGGTCGCCCGCTCGTGAGCAGCGTTGAAGGCGCGAAGGCTGGCCTCGATCCCCTTGCCGCCAGATTTGATCGTCTCTTCGAAGACATCCTTGGAAAAGGGCAGCGCCTTGGAGGCCGCCAACGCACCGAAAAGCGCAGACGACACGACGCTGCCATTCTTCACCGCCAGGGTATCCATGTCGAAAGCGATCGTCTTCTTGGCGGCAAAGTCCGTCGCATCGACCACGACTGTGGGATCACCGATACCATCGCCCGGCTTTTCCTTTTCCCCAACCGCGTAAGAGCGATGAGTTGAAGCGATCAGCAATGTCTTGTCGGGCGTGACAAGGCCGCGAATGACCGAGCGGCCAGCCTCCATCAATTCGGCGGCAATGACGATATCGACGTCGCCGGGTGTCGGCATCAAAGACAGGATCGGCTTTTCGCCCTCACGGGCCTTGAGCAATTCGAGATAGTAGATGGTTGCGCCCGTGCGCTGGGCAACACCTGGGACCGAGGTCGTCTGAGCAACCCATCCCTGGCCCTCGGCAAGCGATATGATCCAGTCCGCCAGGACACCGCCGCCCTGGCCACCCATGGCGAGGATGGCGATCGAAAGCGGCTTGTCGGCGGAAAGGACGGACGAAAAATCTGTTTGCAGGCTATCCATGATGATCTTCCCTCCTTACGCCGGAAACACAACGCGCGACGCGTTTCTGCGCTTTTGCAGCCACTGGATGACCGCCGACCGCAGGCGATAGAGAAACCTGTCGGTCTTTGTCGGATTGTGGATGACATCGGCCCGGTAGAAGGATGGGCAGAGCACCGCGGCTTCCGAGACTTCCCCGCAGTTCCCGCAACCGACACAGGAATTATCGATCGCCGCGACCGGATCGTCCTTCAGCGGATCGTCGGTATGCTTGACGGAAAGCGACGGACAGCCGGACAGGCGGATGCAGGCGTGATCGCCGGTGCAGACATCCTCATCCACGCCGAAGCGTTCCTTGACCATGCGCTTGCCGTCCTTCACGGCCTTGGCAAATTGCGGTTTGACTCGGCGCTGTTTGTTCAGCATGCATTCGGAGGAAGCGACGATGATCTTCGGACCCTTCTCATCCGTCGTCAGCGCCTCTTTTAACGTGTCGCGCATCTTCGCAACATCATAGGTGCGGTCGATCTGCTTGACCCAGGTGGCGCCGATGCCCTTCACCGCTTTGACGATCGAATTGTTGGTCTTGCGGTTGGGATTGTCGGCGCGCGACGACAGGACGTCCTGCCCGCCCGTTGCGGACGCATAGTAATTGTCGACGATGATCGTCACGCCATCCTGCTTGTTGAAGACGGCGTTGCCTACGGAAGTCGCAAGACCATTGTGCCAGAAGCCACCATCCCCCATCACCGAAATCGAGCGCTTGTCGGCTTCGACGTTGAATGCCGAGGCAGAGGCCGGGCCAAGGCCGTAGCCCATCGTTGTGCCGCCAATATTGAAGGGCGGCAGGATGGAGAAGAGGTGGCAGCCGATATCGGCCGATACATGGTGTGGTCCAAGTTCTTTCTCAACCAGTTTCATCGCAGCGAAGATGGGCCGCTCGGGACAGCCGGTGCAGAAGCCGGCCGGACGGGCTGGCACGACCTCCGCCAGTGCCTTCACCTTCGGATCGCTCAACACGGCAGAAGGATCGGGAACTGGTGGGCGATTGCCGAGAAGCTGCGGCGCGTTGACCTCGAGAAACCCGGTCAGCCCCTTGATCAGTACCGGCGTCGTATACTCGCCGCCCATGGGCAGCAGGTCTTTGCCGGATACCTTGGTCTGGATGTCGCGACGGCGCATGAGCGTGTGGAGCGCCTGCTCGATATATTCAGGCGCGCCCTCCTCCACCATCAGCACCGCCTTCTTGCCAGCGGCAAACGCGATGATTTCGTCATCGATCAACGGGTAGGAGACATTCATGACATAGAGCGGGATGCGGCTGTTGCCATAGACATCGGCGAGGCCGAGATGCTGAAGCGCCCGCATGGTGCTGTTGTAGAGACCTCCCTGAAGGATAAGACCAACCTCGCCTCCGGATGGGCCGAAGAACTCGTTCAACTGGTTGGTCTTCACGAACTCGACTGCCGCTGGCCAACGACGCTCCAGCTTGTCCTTCTCGTGCTGGAAGGACGCAGGCGGCAGAACGATGCGGTTGAGATCGCGCACCGGATTTTCCAGCGCCTGTTTCAGCGTGTAGGACGGACGCTTATTGTCCTTGGCAACGAACTGGCCATGAACGTGACAGCTGCGGATACCGACCTGCAGCATCACAGGCGTGCTGGACGCTTCGGAAAGCTCAAAGCCCTTTTCGACGGCATCGACGATGGAGGTCAAATTCGGACGCGGCGTCAAAAGCCACATCTGCGATTTCATCGCAAAGGCGTGGCTGCGCTCCTGCATGATGGAGGAGCCTTCGCCATAATCCTCGCCGATGATCACAAGAGCGCCACCGGTCACTCCACCGGAGGAAAGGTTGGAGAGCGCGTCGGAGGCCACATTGGTTCCAGCCGTGGACTTCCATGTCACCGCACCGCGGACCGGATACATGACAGAGGCAGAGAGCATGGCCGCGGCTGCCGCTTCGGACGCCGAGGATTCAAAATGAACGCCCAGTTCCTCCATCACATCCTTGGCGTCTGCCAAGACATCCATGAGGTGGGAAATCGGCGATCCCTGATAGCCGCCGACATAGGACACGCCGGATTGCAGCAGCGCCTTGGTAATGGCGAGGATCCCCTCGCCGCTGAAGATTTCGCCTTCACCGAGCTTGAGATCTTCGACCTCGCGCGCAAATGACCGTTCGGCCATGGTGGTTCCCCTTATGACTATTACGCCTTTATATGCAAAATCATATTTCTACTTTCGAGCAGATGTCAACAGGGAAAGATTTAAGCCTAAAGTAATTTCAAAAACTCGATATCAAGCCTCTAAACTGCATATTTTTGCACGGCTATACAGGCAGAGCCATATGCATATGCACATTTCTTGCGCAGATCGGCGCCACGGCGCAACTTTTCCACCCCAGTGGCGCGGAGCCAACGCCAGCACAGTTGATTTCCTTTATGCTTGAAATATCATCGAATTGGGTGGCGGCACAAAGGACCATTCCGAGGCTCGTCCTCACGGCTGTTCACGAGACCTTCGACCATGTCGCGGGTCACACGGCACGTACGCGTCAAGACATGCCTCTGCTCTGTCGCAATGTCTGCGAGGGCGTTTCGCCGTACCTTTCTCGATAGGCAAGGGCGGCACGGCCGAGATGGCCGAGACCGGAGGAGAAGACGGCGTCTGCGACACTGATATCGGCAGATGGCGCCAGCAAGGTTTTGCGCAAAAGCTCCAGGCGTGCATCCTGCACCGCCTCCATCAAGGTCTGGCCCTTGGCCTTTCGATAGCTGTCCTGAAGGGTGCGCAGTGGAACGCCCGCCGCCTCAGCAATATCGGTTGCGGTGATGGAACGCTCGGCATTGGCCCTGATATAGTCTTCGGCGCGCTGAACCGGTACTGGACCCGCACCTGGACTTGATCGTTGAAGAAGACCCTTGCGGTTATGCGGCAGTCCGCTCAACAGGAGGTTGATCAGCCCGTCCCGAAGCATGATCCGATAGGCCTCGGAAAAATGCCCTCTGTCCTTGGCGGCTCCTGACATCAGCAAGCTGTGCTGAAAGATCCCCTGCCCGATTCCGGAGGTCAGATCGATCGCCGGTTCGAACTCGATGCGCTCGGATCGCTCATGCGCCAGGTTCTCGAAGTGGCTTTCCACCAGATCGCGCTCCAAAAGCACGATCAGCTTCTCGCATCCCTCCGCCCAGCGCATGCGGGTCGAGAGCGTCGGCGACAGAAGCGTTGCCGTGCGGCCTTCTGCAACATGGGTCTCATCATTCCCGCAACGAACGACGGCACTGCCCTTTATCGGAAGCTGCAGAAGAAAGAAGCGCGAAAGCTCGCCCGGATCGATTTCGACAGCGGAACCATAGGAGACGACATTGATGGAGTGGCCCGGCTCCTCCACCACATCGTGAACCGCGTGAAAGCCGCTTTTCCAACGTCCATCGACGAGCAGAAAATGCGGACAGAATATCCGTCCGATCGCTTCGCGCGCCTCGTCCACGTCGTGGGTGTCTACCACAGGACAGGCTCCTGGCTGCTGCTTGCCGATATCGATCATCAGTCACTCGCCGAAATGACAAAAGTGAAGTTTCAGACCGCCTGTTGCCGAAACTGGACAAATCCCTGCGCAATCTGGATTGCCGATTGGACCTGTTCGCCGGAACATCATGGAAAGTTTAAACATAAAACGAATGCGAAATCCATTCGCAAAGGGAACAAAAACATGAGCAGTGAGGAATTCCGCGCCGGCATGCGCAAGCTGACCGGCGGTGTTACCATCATCACCTCCATGGATGCAGAGGGCAACCGCTGCGGACTGACGGCCACGGCCGTCTGTTCGCTGTCGACTGAGCCTCCATCGCTTCTGGCCTGCGTCAACCGGTCGAGTTCGGTGGCCGCCGTGGTGGAAGCAAGCGGCGTCTTCGCCGTCAACGTTCTGTCACTCGATCAGCAGCCAGTGGCGGAAGTCTTTGCCGGGCGTGCTGGCCTCGTGCGTGAAGAACGCTTTGCCGCCGGCGAATGGATCAAGGGTATCATCACCGGCGCGCCGGTTCTGTCGCAGACCTGCGTCTCCTTCGAATGCGAGATCGCCGAGGTCAAGGAATTCGGCACGCATCTGATCCTGATCGGCACCGTCGCCAAAACCCATTGCGCACCGGAAGACGATAATCCGCTGATCTACGGCAACGGCGCGTTTTTGACGGCAGCGGTTCCGCCGCAGGCAGCCGCCTGACATCCACTCACAATTTCTGCTGACATTTGCAAGGAGACGACGATGCGCGGACTTCAAGGGAAAACTGCGATCATTTCCGGCGGCGCGACACTGATTGGCGAGGGCATTGCCAAGGTGCTTACCGGTTACGGCCTTTCGGTGGTGATTGCCGATATCAATGAAGAGGCAGGTCAGGCAGTGGCTGAACGCGCGGGAGAGAAGGTCCACTTTATCCGCACCGACATTACCAGCGATGCCGACATCGGCGCGCTCGTTGAGAAGACGGTCCAAGCCACCGGCCGCCTCGACTTTCTCGTCAACGTCGCCTGCACCTATCTCGACAATGGCGTTGAGACGAGCCGGGCCGACTGGCTAAAGGCCTTCGACATCAACGTCGTCGGCTCGACCGCTCTCATGCAGGCAGCCCACAAGCACCTCGCCAAGAACAAGGGCGCCATCGTCAATTTCGGCTCGATCTCGTCGCGCGTCGCACAGACCGGACGGTGGGTGTACCCCGTTTCGAAGGCCGCGATCCTGCAATTGACCCGCAACCAGGCCATGGATCTGGCGCCTGACGGCATTCGCGTCAATGCCGTGTCTCCCGGCTGGACCTGGAGCAATGTGATGGTCGAGTTGACCAAGAACACCCGCGAAAAGGCAGACAGCGTCGCCAAGGATTTCCATCTGCTGGGACGCACCGGCAGCCCCGAAGAAGTGGCGGAAGCCGTGGCATTCCTCCTCTCCGACAATGCGAGCTTCATTACCGGTACCGATATTCGCGTCGATGGCGGCTACACCGCCATGGGACCGGAACGCAACGAGCCGGCTATCCCGCGCCTCATGGATTGAGCCGCGCTGAGATCAATAAACGGGAACATCACAGCGGAACTTGAGAAAACAGGGAGAATGGAAATGACGAAGAAGCGCAGTTTCACCATTGTTGGCGGCGGCCAGTCCGGACTGCAACTCGCCTGTGGCCTGCTGGATGCGGGGCACGCGGTTCACATCGTACAAAACAGAACGGCAGAAGAGATCGCCGCCGGTCGGGTTCTGTCCAGCCAGTGCATGTTCGATAACGCCTTGCAGAATGAGCGCGAACTCGGTCTGAACTTCTGGGGCGACAGCTGCCCCACCGTCGATTCGATCAACTTCGTGGTTCCGGCACCCGATGGCGGCAAGGCCATCGAATGGAACGGAAAGCTCGACAGCAAGGCCCAGAGTGTGGATCAACGCGTCAAGATTCCGCGCTGGCTGACGGAATTCGAACATCGCGGTGGGCAGTTGACCATTCATGATGCCGGGATCGAAGACCTCGAAACCTATGCGCGGGAAAGCGATCTGGTGATCGTCGCCGCCGGCAAGGGCGATATCGCCAAGATGTTCGAGCGCGATCCGCAACGCTCGCCCTATGACAAGCCGCAGCGCGCATTGGCGCTGATCTATGTGAAGGGCATGGCGCCGCGCCCCGGCCATTCGGCGGTCAATTTCAATCTGATCCCGGGCGTGGGGGAATACTTCACCTTCCCGGCGCTCACCACCACGGGCGCCTGCGACATCATGGTGTTCGAAGGCATTCCCGGCGGCCCAATGGACTGCTGGAAGGATGTGAACTCTCCGGACGCGCATCTCGAAAAGTCGAAATGGATTCTCGACACCTTCCTGCCTTGGGAGGCGAAGCGCTGTACCAATGTGTCGCTGACGGACGACAATGGCCGCCTGGCAGGAGCCTTTGCTCCGACGGTGCGCAAGCCGATCGGTAAGCTGCCATCGGGAGCGACCGTCCTTGGCCTCGCCGACGCCGTCTGCCTCAACGACCCGATCACCGGGCAGGGTTCGAACAACGCATCGAAAGCGGCGAAATATTATATGGACGCCATCCTCGCCCATGGCGACAGGCCGTTCGACGACGCCTTCAAGCAGGCAACCTTCGAGGCCTATTGGGACTATGCGCAATATGTGGTCGGCTGGACGAATGCGCTGCTCGCGCCACCACCCCCGCATGTACTCAACATCATGGGCTCGGCCCAGGCCTATCCCGCACTGGCAAAGCGCATCGCCAACGGCTTCAACGATCCGCGCGACTTCTTCCCTTGGTTCGCCGTCCCGGAAGAAGCCGATGCTTATCTGACGAAGCTTGCCGCTTAAGGCTTTTCACGAATTGACAGGCCGTGCATCCGTGCGGCCTGTCAGTCTTCCAGTGGTTCTTTCGGCAGGCGACGATGGGTCGCGGCACTCAACGCCGCATGCTCGTAGATTCCGGTCATCAAATCGAGCGTGGTGGTGGCGTCTTCAAGACGATGGCGTAGCTCCGGCACGGATTGAACCGCCTTCGCCAGTAGTGAGGCGCGCACATCCGCATAGCGATCGGTCACCAGCTTGCCTTTCTCCGTCACGCTGTAGACGACGCCAGATCGTCCGCTGCCGCTCTTTTGAACCAGACCGGCTGCGATCAGCTTTCGCAGGCTATACTGCATGTTCGGGATGTCTTCGCGATTGGCCAGTCGCGCCAGATCCTTGATCGATTTCGGCCGCTCATTCATGCGGATGATATGCAGCATGGCGTTTTCCGGACCACTCACCGCAAGATCGACCACAGAACCCAGACATTCTGCCTGCCATCGGCCAAAAGCCTCGAAGGCCCGCATCAACGCGAATTCGGCCTCCGCCAGATCGACTTCGACGGGTGTGCGGGCCAGATGCCAACGCCGGTCCAGTGCCGGGTCCTGATCCTGCTTTTCGTCGCCGCCCTTCTGCTTGCTCATCGATCTCGTCGCCCTGCTCTTGCTACTGCATCGGCCCGAAAATTGGCCTCGATTTTCGGAAAAGCACGATGCGTCGATTCAAAAAGGTAAAGCGTCCTTTGCGCGTCCACTAGGACGCACAGCACTTTAGTGCCTTTGTGATGGCTCGATTGCCCATTGACAAGCTTCAAGTTTAAAATAGACTTTCTATTGTAAATTCTATTAGAAAAATGGGGAACCAACCATGACGGAGAACTCGATGTTCGCCGCCGGGCAGTTTTTGCTTGGCACATTCGCATCCAATTGCTCGGGCGGCATGTCCGTGACCAAAGTGCCGGAGCGCTGGGACAACAGCTGGACCAACAATCTGAAGCTCGCCCGCCTGCTGGATGATGCCGGGATCGACTTCATGCTGCCGATCGCCCGCTGGATCGGTTACGGCGGCGAGACGAATTTCCACGGCAACGTGCTGGAAACAATGACCTGGGCTGCCGGATTGCTGGCCAGCACCCGCACCATCAATGTCTTCGCCACCATTCATACCGCCGCCAATCATCCGGCCGTGGTGGCAAAGCAGATCGCCACCATCGATCAGATCAGCAACGGCCGCGTCGGGTTGAACATCGTGGCTGGCTGGAACCAGCCGGAATATGAGGCGCTGGGCCTCAATCTACCCGCGGATCATGAAAGCCGCTACGCCTATGCCGAAGAGTGGTTCGATGTCGTCAAGGCCCTCTGGCAAAAGGAGGAAGCGTTCGATTACGACGGGACGTATTTCCACCTAAAGAACGTCCTGGGAGATCCCCGCCCTTCCCACAAGGTGCCGATCCTGAATGCCGCAGGCTCCGGACAGGGCCGAGACTTTGCCCTGCGCAATGCCGATTTCCTCTTCACCCCGGCAATCGATCTCAGCCGCTCCACCGCGGAGATTGCGGAGTTGAAGGCAAAGGGTGCGGAAGCCGGCCGTAATACCGGCGTCCTGACCTTCTCACACGTCGTCTGCCGTCCGACCGAAAAGGAGGCGAACGACTATCTGCAGCATTTCGGCAAGGACAATGCCGACTGGGGCGCGGTGGATAATCTGGTGAAGCTGCAATTTGCCCATGCAAATTCCTTCCCACACGATCTTCTGGCACTCATCAGAGATCGCATGGCAGCCGGCCACGGTGGTTTTCCGCTGGTCGGAACCCCGCAACAGGTGGCAGAGGGCCTGGTCTCGCTGTACAAGGCTGGCTTTGCCGGGACGACGCTCTCCTTCGTCGATTACGCCGAGGAGTTCCCATACTTCCGGGATGCCGTTCTGCCGCTTTTGGAGCAGGCGGGCATTCGTGTGCCTGTCGTAAGACAGCACGCCGCTCTTGCAAGCTGAGCTATCAAGGCTTGCGACCCCTTGTATTGAAAACAAAGGCTTAGCGCGCCTGTGGCGGAAGCTTTGGGCATACGAACCCTAATTTCCTAAGGTCGCAGGCACCACCCCTGCGGCCATTTATTTTAAGCCTAAAATAAAATTTGATATATGCATCTGCATACTTGACAGTCCCGATATCGAAAATTAGTTTAATCTTCAAATAAGCACACATGACGGTGCACTCAAAGCCACGGAGGGTTACATGCGTATCGTTTGTATCGGTGGAGGCCCAGCAGGGCTTTATTTCAGCCTACTGATGAAGAAACTGCATCCCGAACATCATATCCGCGTCGTCGAGCGCAACCGTCCCTATGACACATTCGGCTGGGGCGTCGTCTTCTCCGACCAGACCATGGCGTCCATGCAGACGTGGGACAAGGAAAGCGCTGACGAAATCCAGCAGGCGTTCAACCACTGGGACGACATCGAGGTGCTCTTCAAAGGCACGCGCCAGCGCACCACTGGCCACGGCTTTGTCGGCATCGGCCGCAAGAAGCTTCTCAACATTCTCCAGAGCCGCTGTGAGGCGCTCGGCGTCGAACTCATTTTCGAGACCGATGCGGGCGGCGACCAGGATTTTCCGGACGCCGATCTGATCATCGCCTCCGACGGCTTCAACTCCAAGGTTCGCAACCGCTATCCGGACGTTTTCGAGCCGGATCTCGTCAAGCGCCCGAACCGCTACATTTGGCTTGGCACCAACAAGCTGTTCGACGCCTTCACCTTCGACTTCCGCAAGACCGATCGCGGCTGGTTCCAGGCGCATATCTACAAGTTCGATGAGAATACCTCGACCTTCATCGTCGAAACCACCGAGAAGGCTTACGAGGACCATGGCCTCGGCCAGATGACCCAACAGGAATCGATCGATTTCTGTCAGAACCTCTTTGCTGAGACGCTTGAAGGCGCGGAGCTGATGACCAATGCGCGCCATATGGTCGGTTCCGCCTGGTTGAACTTCAACCGGCTGATCTGCGGCAAGTGGAGCCACTTCAACGGCAACTCCCATGTGGTGCTGATGGGCGACGCCGCTCACACCGCGCATTTCGCCATCGGCTCTGGCACGAAGCTTGCGATCGATGATGCAATCGAGCTTGCCAACCAGTTCAACAAGGCTGGCCACGGCAAGGACAGCATCGCCGATGTGCTGAAGACCTATGAAGACATCCGCCGCGTCGACGTGGCCCGCATCCAGAATGCCGCCCGAAACGCCATGGAATGGTTCGAAGTCGTCGGCGATCGCTACGCCGATACGCTCCCGCCGGAACAATTCATGTATTCGATGCTGACCCGCTCGCAGCGCATCAGCCACGAGAACCTGCGTCTGCGCGACAAGGAATGGCTCGAGGGTTACGAGCACTGGTTCGCCCGTCACTCGGGCCTCGCCGTCAAGGAGAATGAGCGCTGCCTGCCGCCAATGTTCACACCCTATACATCCCGCGGCACGACGCTACCAAACCGCATCGTTGTCTCTCCCATGGCAATGTATTCGGCGACAGACGGTCTACTCGACGATTTCCATATGGTGCATCTTGGCGCCCGCGCGCTTGGCGGTGCCGGTCTGGTCTTTGCTGAAATGACCTGCGTCTCTCCGGATGCCCGCATTACCCCCGGTTGCCTTGGGCTGTGGAACGACGAGCAGACGAAGGGCTGGAAGCGCTTTGTCGATTTCGTCCACACCAATAGCGCCGCCAAGGTCGGCATCCAGCTTGGTCATGCAGGACGCAAGGGCGCAACCGAACGGGCGTGGGATGGTATCGATCAGCCTCTGGAGGAAGGCGGGTGGCCGCTTCTCTCCGCCTCGGCGATCCCATACTTGAAACACAGCGTCGTTCCGAAGGCCATGGACCGCGCCGATATGGACCGGGTAAAGGCCGATTTCGTGGCCGCCACGCGGCGTGCAGCGGAAGCCGGCGCCGACTGGCTGGAATTCCACGCAGCCCACGGCTACCTGATCTCCTCCTTCCTGTCGCCGCTGACCAACCGGCGCGAGGATGAGTACGGCGGATCTTACGAAAACCGTGCTCGCTACCCGCTGGAAGTTTTCGCCGCCGTGCGTGATGCCTGGCCGGAAGACAAGCCGATCTCGGTTCGCCTGTCCTGCCATGACTGGACGGAAGGTGGAAATACGCCGGAAGATGCCGCGATCTTCGCCAGGATGTTCAAGGACGCAGGCGCAGACCTGATCGACTGCTCATCGGGCCAGGTCTGGAAAGAGGAAAAGCCGGTCTATGGACGCCTGTTCCAGACGCCCTTCTCCGACAAGATCCGCAACGAGATCGGCATTCCAACCATTGCCGTCGGCGCCATTTCCGAGGCCGATCACGCCAACTCCATCATCTCCGCAGGCCGTGCCGATCTCTGCGCCGTGGCGCGTCCTCATCTGGCCGATCCCGCCTGGGCTCTCCACGAGGCGGCGAAGATTGGCCTGAAAAACGTGCCCTGGCCGAAACAGTACATGTCCGGCAAGTTCCAGTATGAGGCGAACCTCGAACGCGCCAGCGCGGGCAAGTGAGAGCGCCATGCTAGATGCTCTTCCCCTTGAAGGACGGCACGCGCTCGTCACCGGTGCCGGAAGCGGCATCGGTGCTGCCATCGCCCGCACGCTGGCGAAGGCTGGGGCCAATGTGACGCTCGCCGGTCGCCGCCGCGAGCCACTCGAAGCGGTCGCTGCCGAGATCGGAAGCCAGGCCCTGGTCCTCGACGGTTTCGACGTGACGAAACCGGAGGCGATTGCCGCTGGTCTGGAGAAGGCCCAAAGCACCTTCGGCCCCGTCTCCATTCTGGTGAACAATGCCGGTGAAGCGCCAAGCGCGCCCTTCGAGAAGACATCGTCTGATATGTGGAGCCATGTTCTTTCGGTTGATCTGACAGGCGTGTTCAACGTGACTCAAGCCGTGCTGCCTGACCTTAAGGCCCATGGCGAGGGAGCGCGCCTCATCAACATCGCCTCGACGGCTGGGCTGACGGGCTATGCCTATGTTTCCGCCTACTGCGCCGCCAAACATGGCGTGGTCGGCCTGACACGGGCTCTGGCGCTGGAGCTGGCGAAGAAGGGCGTAACGGTCAACGCCGTCTGCCCCGGCTTTACCGATACGCCGATCATCCAGCAGTCGCTCGACACCATCATCCAGAAGACCGGGCGCAGCCGCGAGGAAGCGCTGGCGGAATTCACCAAGTCCAACCCGCAAGGCCGGTTGATCCAGCCGCAGGAAGTCGCGGACACCACGTTGTGGCTTGCTTCGCCTTCAGCGGGTTCCGTCACCGGCCAGGCAATCGCGATTGCCGGCGGTGAAGTCATGGCAGGCTAAACGGAGTTCAAGACGAAAATGCCCTTTACCCATTCCAAACCCATGCGCTTTGGCGACTGCGACCTCACGGGGATTGCCTATCATCCGGCCTATCTCTCCATGCTCGTTGACGTGAACGAGGCGATGTTCGCTTCCTTCGGCGTCACCTGGAAGGAACTGATGTTCGAGCGCAAGCTCGGTCTGCCGACGGTGACCATGAACCTCGAGTTCAAGAAGCCCGCCGTCTATGGCGACACGCTCGATTTCGCCGTGCATGTGCGCTCGATCGGCCGGGCCTCGCTTGATCTTGAAACCATCGTCACCGTCCGTGGCGACATCATCTGGTCGGTCAAGCAGAGGATCGTAATGACCTCGCTTGAAGACCACAAATCCCATCCCTGGCCTGACGACGTGCGCGCAGGTCTCACACGTTATCTGGAGCCAAGACATGATGCATGAAATCATCCAGCCGGACGGCTGGGCAAAGCCGATCGGTTATTCGAACGGTATCAGCGCGCGCGGTCGCATCGTACAGGTCGGCGGTCAGATCGGTTGGGACGAGCATTGCCAGTTCCACTCGGACGACTTCGTCGAGCAGGTGCGCCAGACGCTAATCAACATCGTCAGCGTGCTGAAGGCAGCGGATGCGAAGCCTGAGCATCTGATCCAGATGACCTGGTACTTCACCGATCGCGTCTCCTACAAATCACGCATGAAGGAAATCGGCGCGATCTACCGCGAGATCATCGGTCGCCACTTTCCGCCGATGGCGGCAGTCCAGGTGGTGTCGTTGATGGAAGACCGCGCCAAGATCGAAATCCAGGCGCTGGCCGTCGTTCCCGATTGATTGAAATCTGCAGAGGAGGAGAGAGTCCATGACCAGCACCATCAAACCCTTCATCACCCGCAAGGGCCAGGAAGACACCGGAACCGGCCAATCCGGCGGCTGCGTCCGCATTTCGGGTGTCAGCCCGCAGCACACGCCAGCCACCAAGATCTGGTTCGGCAAAGTCTCCAACGAGCCGGGCTATCGCTCCTATCCGCATCACCATGGCGAAGCGGAAACTGGCGGATATGTGCTGAAGGGCAAGGCGCGCATCTATTTCGGCGAGAACTGGAAAGAGTATCTCGACATGGAGGAAGGCGACTTCATCTTCGTGCCGCCGAACTGGCCGCATATCGAGGTGAACATGTCGACGACGGAAGAGCTGGTGTGGCTCACTACTCGCACCCCGGACAACATCGTCGTCAACCTGCCGGATGTAGACGATTCCGTTCTCGAAGGTTTCAGGAGAGCCTGATGAAACTATTGCGACACGGCCCCGCAGGCGCCGAGAAGCCAGCCCTTGTGGCGAAGGACGGCTCGATCCGCGATCTTTCCGGCGTCATTGCCGACTTCAACGGCGAGGCCCTCTCCGACGCCGGTCTCGCGCGGCTCGCTGCAATCGACCCGATGACGTTACCAGAGGTCTCGGTCGAGCGCATTGGTGCCTGCGTGCCGCGTCCGGGCAAGTTCATCTGCGTCGGTCTCAACTATGCAGACCATGCAAAGGAAACCGGCAAGGCTCCGCCGGAGGAGCCGATCCTGTTCATGAAGGCGACCTCAGCCGTCGTCGGCCCGAATGACGATGTCGAAATCCCGCGCGGATCGAAGAAGGCCGATTGGGAGGTCGAGCTTGGCGTCGTCATCGGCACGCGGGCGAAATATGTGAGCGAAGCGGACGCGCTGAACCACGTCGCCGGCTACTGCGTGGTCAATGATGTGTCCGAGCGGGCCTTCCAGTCCGAACGCGGCGGCCAGTGGACCAAGGGCAAGAGCCACGACACGTTTGGCCCGACAGGCCCTTGGCTGGTCACGCGCGACGAGGTAGCCGACCCTCAGAACCTTGCATTGTGGCTGGATGTGGACGGCGTGCGCCGGCAGACCGGCAACACGAATACGATGATCTTCGGCGTCGCGCATCTCGTCAGCTATATCAGCCAGTTCATGACGCTTGAGCCCGGCGACGTGATCGCCACCGGCACGCCGCCGGGTGTTGGCATGGGTATCAAGCCGGAACCTGTCTTCCTGAAGCCTGGCCAAGTCATGACGCTCGGTATCGAAGGTCTGGGTGAGCAGCGGCAGCAAACCGTAGAAGCGAGGGACTGAGCCCATGACCAATCTTTCAGGACGTCTTGCCATCATCACCGGGGGTGCGCGTGGCCAGGGCGAGGCTGAAGCCCGCCTCTTCGCCTCCAAGGGTGCCGCCGTCATCATCGCCGATGTGCTGGCCGAGGAAGGTCGTGCGCTCGCGGAAGCCCTACAGAGGGAAGGCCGCGAGGCCCGCTTCATCTATCTCGACGTGACAGACCCAACCAGCTGGGCAGGCGTTGTTGCGCTTGCAACCGAGTGGAAAGACCGCATCGACATTCTCGTCAACAATGCCGGCATCATCAACCGCAGCATCGTCGAAACCACCAGCCTGGAAGCGTGGGAGCGCGTGCTGAAGGTCAACCTCACAGGCGCCTTCCTCGGCATTCAGGCGGTGACGGAATTGATGGCGAAATCCGGCGGCGGATCGATCATCAACATCTCATCCAATAGTGGGTTTTCCGGCCATTATGATCCCGCCTATACGGCAAGCAAATGGGGCCTGCGCGGGCTTACCCGCAGCGCTGCCATGGAACTGACGCCCAAAGCCATCCGCGTCAATGCGGTCTGCCCTGGCCTCGTCGTTACGGGTCTGAACGCCAACAGCCCTCACCTGAAACCGATGATCGACATGACGCCGATGAAGCGCAGCGGCAAGCCGGAAGAGATCGCCGAGCTCGTCCTCTTCCTGGCGTCTGACGCCTCAAGCTTCATTACAGGAGAAGACT
This sequence comes from Agrobacterium sp. 22094, assembly GCF_052046015.1. NCBI lineage: Bacteria > Pseudomonadati > Pseudomonadota > Alphaproteobacteria > Hyphomicrobiales > Rhizobiaceae > Agrobacterium > Agrobacterium sp. 22094. The sequence continues at coordinate 93,181 of NZ_JBQEPX010000006.1, forward strand.
TTGTCATTGACGGCGGCTTCACGGCGGGTGCGGCTTATCGCAAGGTGGCGTCCCAGACAGGGATATTCGACCAATAGTTCTCCATCCGAGGCACTGATCACCTGCATCGCCGGCATGGGTACTGCTCACTGCCGGCGATGCCGTTTCTAGCGATCAACGAAAATATTTTATTCTGATTTTTAAAGAAATTAGGAATTGATAATTCCCGCCGCTTTTGCCAATGTGGAGCCCGTAGAAGGGCGTAGCGCGTTTTTCCTTCGCATTATAGGGTTGTTCCTGCGGAGAATATGTGGTGGTCAAGCCGGATAGACACAGCGACGACAAGCTTATCGTCTTCGATGTCGGCGGAGTCTTCATCGAACTGAATGTCGAGAGGCGCCGCGCTGCGCTTGAAGCGGGTGGGCTCTGGTCGCCGACCGCTCAAGCGAATGCGGACCTGCTTCGCCTCAACATGCAGTTTCGCCTGGGACAGATCGGCGAAGATGACTATCTGGCTCGCGCGTCCGAGATTTATGGACTAACCGCTGAACAGGTGGCGCAAGCGGAAACCGCGCTTCTCGAAGGCGTTTTCACCGGTATGGTGGATTACGCCCGCACCCTGAAATCCAGCCATCGCGTTGTCTGTCTGTCGAACACGCAGGCCATTCATTGGCGCCATATCATCGAAACCATGCTCGGAGCCGATCTCTTTGATGCCTGCTACCTCTCCCATGAGATGGGCATGGAGAAGCCGGGCGAGGAGATTTACCTGGCGGTTCAGCACCGCGAACATGTTTCGCCCGAGCAGATCGTCTTTATCGACGACACGCTGGAAAACATCGAGACATCGCGCAGGCTCGGCTGGCACAGCATTCACCATATGGATGCGGCCAAGACGATCGCGGCGATAGACGAAGCGATCGCCGATACGCCGCCAAGCGGCACGTCCTGAGCGAAATGGAGGTCTGACCTTGGCTCAACTGTCACTGCGCGGCATCAAGAAACGGTTCAAGTCCGTCGAGGTTCTCCATGGCATCGATCTCGATGTGAAGGACCGCGAACTGATCGTCTTTGTCGGGCCGTCCGGTTGCGGAAAATCGACCCTTCTTCGCCTGATCGCCGGTCTCGATCCGATCACCGATGGCGAATTCCGGCTGAATGACAAGCGCATGAACGAGATCGCGCCATCACGACGCGGGATCGCCATGGTGTTCCAGTCCTATGCGCTTTATCCGCATATGAATGTCTATGAGAACATGGCCTTCGGTGCGCGGCTGATGGGCCTCGGCAAAGCGGAAGTCGAAGCGCGTATTGGCGAAGCTGCTCGCATGTTGCGGCTGGAAGCCCTGCTGGAGCGCAAGCCGCGCGAATTGTCAGGCGGACAGCGACAGCGCGTTGCCATCGGCCGGGCGCTGGTGCGCAAACCGCAGCTTCTCCTGCTGGACGAACCGCTGTCCAACCTCGATGCCGCGCTCCGGTCAGAAGTGCGGCTCGAGATCGCCCGTCTCCACCGCGAGATCGGCGGCACGACCATCTATGTGACCCATGACCAGGTCGAGGCCATGACGCTTGCTGACCGGATCGTGGTGATGAATGGCGGCCGGATCGAGCAGTTCGGTTCCCCGCGTGAGCTTTACGAGACGCCAGCCAACGTCTTTGTTGCCAACTTCATCGGCTCGCCACGCATGGCGATGCTGACTGTCGAACGGGAGGGCAACCGGCTCGCTGCACCCGGCATCGGCCAGATCTCCCTGCCCCGTCTGCCATCATCGCCAGAGCGAGAACTGTTGATGGGTGTGCGGCCGGACGGCATGTCGATTTCGTCAGGCACGCGCGAGGACGGTTTCGCTGCGAAGGTCGTCTACACCGAATATCTCGGCGATAGCGCCTACGTTTATGTGCGGATGGGGGATGGCGCACCTGTCTCGGTACGTTGCGGGCCGGATACGCAATTTGCGCCTGACACCCCGGTCACCATCAGCGTCGAGCCTGAGAAAGTCCATTACTTCAGCCGTGAAACATCGCAACGACTTGCGGTGTGATCGAATAAATCGCGTAAACCAAAAAAGAAGGAGAGGAACAGATGAAACGATTTCTACTGGGAGCGGCAATTGCCTGCACCACCATGCTTTCAGCCGGCGCGACCTTCGCAGCTGACCTGACCTTCTGGACCTGGCGCCAGGAAGACAAGGCCGAATATGAAAAGTTCTTCGGCGATTTCAACAAGGCCAACCCGGACATTACGGTAAAGTTTGAGGCCTTCGAAGCAACGAGCTACAATACCGTCCTTTCCACCGCGCTTGCAGGTGGCAAGGGTCCGGATTTGATGATGACCCGTACCTATGGCGGCATTGAAAGCCTGGCGGGAGCTGGCTACCTGATGCCGCTGGACGATACGAAGATCCCAGCACTGAAGGGCTTCTCGGAACCGGCTCTTGCCTCCGCAACGATGCGCTCAGACAAGACGCTCTATGCCGTTCCCGCCGCAAGCCAGACCATGCTCGTCATCTACAACACCGAGATCTTCGAGAAGAACGGCATTACCGAGCCCAAGAGCTGGGACGAGTTCATCGCTGCTTGCGAGAAACTGAAGGCAGCGGGCGTGATGCCTTTTGCCAATGGCACGGCAACCGGCTGGCAGAATGAGACCATCGTTTCCGCACTCACGTCCTCCATCATGGGCAAGGCTTTCTATGCCGACCTTATGGCCGGCAAGACCGACTTCAACGACAAGCGCTATGTCGAAGCGCTGACCAAGCTCAAGGAAATCTCGCAGTATTTTCCGGATGGCTTTGTCGGTCTGGACTATGCGTCCGCGCAGCAATTGTTCACCTCCGGCATGGCCGGCATGTTCGCTGGCGGCTCCTTCGAGCTTGCTAACTTCGCTAAACAGAACCCGGAGTTGAAGATGGGTGTCTTCGCCGCCCCCGGCCTGAAGGCGGAAGATGAGAAACTGGTTGGCCTCTTCTATGATTCCGGCTTCGGCGGCAACGCCAAACCGAAGGACCCGGAGGCCGTGCTGAAGTTCCTGAACTACGTTTCCAGCAAGGACTTCGGACAGGCCTTCGCCAACGGTCTGAACAACGTTTCAGCCGTTCCCGGCGTTACCTTCGACAACCCTCTGCTCGCCGAGGTTGCCGAGCTCAACAAAGATTCGATCCCCTACATGACGCTCGTCAACTTCCGCTACGGCGAACCGACGGGTTCGAACCTTATCCAAGCGGGCGTTTCGAAGATGCTGAACGGGCAGGCTACACCGGCCGAAGTCGGCAAGTCGATGACCGATGGTCTCTCTGCCTGGTATGCTCCGTTCAAGAAGTGATCGGACTTTAGCCGGGCTTTCCAAAAGTTCAGCCTCTCACCTTTCGCAAAGCTCGAGAGCACTGCCGGTGAACCGCCTTCACTGACGATGCTCTCACAGGTCGCTCCTTAACCGGAGCGGCCCACTCCACCGATCGATGGCCGTTGGGATAGTGTCGATGATGTCCAGCAAGTTGACAGGCAGAAGACTTTGGATTGCGGCCCTTGTGGTCCCGCCGATCGCCTTCATGTGCCTGTTTCTCGTATATCCGATCCTCTCGGCTTTCGCTTACGCCTTCTATGAATGGAGAGGGCTTGTCCGCGGCGACTTCGTCTGGTTCGATAATTTTTACCGCGTGCTGTTCAAGTATCCGTTCTCTGAGCGCACCATCAACGCCTTCAAGCACAATATCTTCGTCTTCTTCGCCCTGATGGTGCTTCAAAACGGCGTTGGCTTCATCCTCGCCTATTGCCTGTGGCGCGACCTGTGGGGCGCGCGCTTCCACCGCATCGCCGTCTTTTTGCCAGTGGTGCTTTCCACCGTCATCGTTGGCCTTCTGTGGAAGCTCTTCTATCACCCGCTCTTCGGCGCAGTGAACGCGAGTCTCAGGGCCGTCGGGCTTGGCAGCCTGGCACAGCCCTGGCTGGGCCAGGATTCAACCGCCTTGATGGCGATTATCGTTGCCAATGCCTGGCACATGGTCGGCTTCCCGACGCTGGTCTTCCTCGCCGGGATGCAGCGCATCCCGTCGGAGATTCTCGATGCCGTGCGCATGGAGACCGAAAGCGAATGGGTGAAGATGAGCAAGATCGTCTGGCCACTGGTGGCTCCTTCAGCAACAGTTGTGTTCACCCTGCTCTTCGTCGGTGCCTTCAACTGGTTTGAGCTGCCCTTCATCATGGCCGGTGTGGACGGCAATCCGCACGAGGCTACGGATGTGCTCGGGCTTTACTTCTACCGCACCGCCTTCGGCAGCATGTCCGCGTCCGCTGAGAACTTCGGGCCCGGCAGCGCGCTTGCGGTGCTGATCTTCCTGTTCATCGCCGTGGTCTCCAGCGTCATTACAGTCAGACTGCGCAGACGGGAGATCCAGCTATGAGGAAGGGGATCGACCGCGGCAGCTTCCGCACCTATGGCTGGGATGGGCTGATCCAGATTCTGCTGATCGGCAACAGCATCGTCATGCTGACACCCATCGTCATCATGTTCTTTTCCGCCTTCAAAACCAATGCGCAAATCTTCCAGTCCCCTTTCTCCATTCCCGATTTCACCAATGTCAAAAGTCTTCTTCGCGTGTGGAACGAGACGGACTTCCTGCTCTATATGAGCAATTCGCTCATCGTCACGGCGAGTTCCATCGCGCTGATCCTGATCCTCGGCACCATGGCGGCATACGCCATCGCGCGTTACGAGTTTCGCGGTTCAGGCTTCATACTGCTGTTTTTCCTGGCAGGGCTTACCCTACCGCTGAAACTCGCCATCATTCCGCTCTTCATTCAGATGCGTGATTTTGGCCTGATCGACTCACGGCTGTCGCTGATCTTCATCTATGTCGCAACCGGCCTGCCGACGACGGTGTTCATCCTGACCGGCTTCATCCGCAGCCTGCCGAACGAGCTTGAGGATGCCGCCCGCATGGATGGCGCCAATGAAGCGCGGATCATGTGGTCGATCATGCTGCCGTTGGTCCGACCTGCCATGGTGATCGCGGCAATCCAGAATGTCGTGCCGATCTGGAATGACTTCTTCTTCCCGCTGATCTTCATCCAGAACAACAATCTGAAGACCCTGCCGCAGGGACTGACCGCCTTCATGGGCGAGTTCGGCACCGATTGGGGCGTGCTGTTTTCCGGTCTGACGCTCTCGGCCCTGCCGATCATCATCCTCTATATCGCGCTGTCGCGACAGTTCATCAACGGCATGACGGCGGGCGCCATCAAGTAGAACGACTCAGGATTTGAGAACCGAGACCGCCGCCTCACTGGCATGAATGGCCTCATTGGCGCCGGGGATCTTGGCGATCAGCAGCAGGAACACCAAGTCGCAAATCGCAAGCTGCGCATCGCGTGAAGTAATGGCAGAGGACCGTACGCGCTCCTCGTCTGCAACGGTGTGGAGGGTGATATCGGCAATCTGGCTTAGCTTGTTTCCGTGCAGGCCTGTCAGCGTCACCACCGTCGCACCGCCCTTTTTCGCCAGTTCTGCAAGCCGGATCGTCTCGTTGGTCGAGCCGGATTGGGAGATCGCGAATAGAACGTCGCGGCTGTTGAGCGAAGCGGCATTCGCCATCTGCACATGCGGATCGCGGTCCATCAAAGCGACAAGCCCTAGCTTCAGAAGCTTGTAGGAAAAGTCACGTGCCACCAGCGAGGACGCGCCAATGCCGGCGAGATGGATGCGCCTTGCCGACGCAATAGCCGAGACCGCAGCTGTGACCGCATCCTCCGCATTGACCTCCATCGTCTGCTGCATGGCGGAAACCTTGCTCGCCACCAGCTTCTGCTGGATGGTGACGAAGTTGTCGCCCGCATCGATCGTGCCGTGGATCATCCCGGATGGCACGCGCCATTCTTGCGCTTTTGCTTTCGTTACGGCCAGTTTCAGCTGCTGATAGCCGTCATAGCCGATCTTCTGCGAAAATTTCACCACGCTGGACTGGCTGCGACCGGTTGCTGCAGCCAATTCGGCGGAAGAAAGCTGCACCATGCGATCGGGATCGTCGACGATGAACTGGCCGATCTGACGCTCCGCATCCGTCATGAATTCCAACTTCGCCTGGATGACCTTCAACACGGACATCGCGTTCCTCCGACCGGAATAAGATATTCGTAAATCAAAAATTCTCTGGAATATTATAGCGCTTATCTTATGATTGGCTATCCAGATTTCAGCATCAGTTTTGACCCGGAAGGTCTTTTATGGATGAGTTGCATATCACCGGCGGAACGAGGCTTGATGGCGCGGTCCCGATTGCGGGCGCCAAGAACGCGGCACTGCCGCAAATTGCCGCCGCCCTTCTCTCCCCGCATCCGATTGAACTGACGAACCTACCGAAGGTTTCGGATGTCGACAACATGCTGCGCATCATTTCCCTTTATGGTGCCGCGGTTGAAAGACATGCGGGCGGCACCGTCATCAATGCGCAGAACGTGATGCCGGGCGAGGTCGATTACGAGACCGTTCGCAAGATGCGCGCTTCCATATTGGTCCTTGGGCCACTGCTCGCCCGTTTCGGTTCTGCGCGGGTGTCGTTGCCCGGCGGCTGCGCGATTGGCGCACGACCTGTCGATATACACTTGAAAGCTCTTTCGGCCCTTGGCGCGACGATTGCCGTGGAAGGTGGCTATATCGTTGCCTCGGCATCGAATGGACTTAAAGGTGCCCGCGTCGTCCTGCCCGGCCCTTCCGTCGGTGCCAGCGAAACGGCATTGATGGCGGCCTGTTGCGCCACCGGCGAAACCGAAATCCTCAATGCGGCGCGTGAACCGGAAGTCGTCGATCTTGCCGCCTGTCTCTCTGCCATGGGCGCTGAGATCGAGGGCGCTGGCACGCATCGGCTTCTGGTCAAGGGAAGCACGCGCTGGCGCGCGGCAAGCCATCACGCCATTCCGGATCGCGTCGAGGCCGGAACCTATGCGGCAGCGGCGATGATAACGGGCGGTCGCATCGAGCTTGTCAACGCACGCATGGAGCATCTCTCATCGGTCCTGCAGGTCCTGGAAGGTATGGGCGCTACCATCTGGCCCGGTGATCGTGGTGTTGTGGTCGAAGGCGGTGAGCGCATCAAGCCTGCTGATTTCACCACCGAGCCTTACCCAGGCTTCCCGACGGACTTGCAGGCGCAGTTCATGGCAATGGCCTCGATTGCCGATGGTGCCAGCGTCATCCGCGAAACAATCTTCGAAAACCGCTTCATGCATGTGCCGGAATTGTCCCGGCTGGGCGCGAACATTGCGCTCAATGGCTCCGTCGCGACGGTTCGCGGACAGCAATCCCTGAAGGGCGCGCCGGTGATGGCAACCGATCTGCGCGCTTCGGTTTGCCTCGTGCTTGCGGCACTTGCCGCGCAGGGTGAGACTATCATCAAGCGCGTCTATCACCTCGATCGCGGTTATGAGCAGCTTGACCGAAAGCTCGCCCAATGCGGCGCCAATATTCGTCGCGTGTCCCTATGACTGAGCCGAAGAGCGATCAGAGACTTTATCTCGGCGTCGATGGAGGCGGCACCGGCTGCCGGGCAAGAATCGTCGATGAGGCAGGCCACGTTATCGGGCAAGGATTGTCTGGTCCGGCCACGACGCGTCTTGGCGTACCCAACGCATGGGCGTCCGTACTTCGCGCCTGGACGGGCGCGGCCGAAGAGGCAGGGCTTGATCCTTCCGGCGCGCCGAATGTCGTGGCTGGCATCGGCATTGCTGGCCTGACGCGTGCGGGCTCGCGCGAACAATTGCAAGCCCTGCCCCATCCCTTCGCCGACATCTACTTTACCTCAGATGGCGCTGCCGCATGCCTTGGCGCTCATTCGGGTCGTGATGGCGGGATCGTCATTGCAGGGACCGGCTCCATTGGGCTCGCACTGGTCGCAGGCGAAGAAAAACGGGCGGGTGGTTACGGCTTTCCGATCTCCGACGAAGGCAGTGGTGCCGATATGGGATTGAAGGCGATCCAGTCCGCGCTTATGGCCTTTGACGGGCGTTGCGACAAGTCGGCGCTTCTCTCCGAAGTTTTGAACCGCTTCGATAACCTCCCCGCCAATATCGTCGGCTGGATGGATAAGGCAACCGCGACAGATTACGCGACGCTCGCGCCCCTTGTCCTGCGTCACGCCGATCATGGAGATCCGGCAGCCCGGCAGATCGTTCAATCCGGGGCTGGCCATATAGACGGGCTCGTGCGCCGCCTCATCGAGTATGGCGCGCCAGCGGTCACCCTACTTGGCGGTCTCTCAGGACCACTGGAGCCGTGGCTTGCTCCCGACGTGCGCAAGCGGTTGAAACCTGCAGATGGCGACGCCGTTTCCGGTGCAATAATCCTGGCAAAACGCCTGTCAGCCTGAACGCAATCTGGGTGAATCTTTTGCCGCTTCGAACGGAATAATATATTCCGTTATTCATTGACATGCGGAATATACGATCGTAGTCTGTTAAAAAATCGAGTGAGGATCCATGTCGCACCTGCACCTGATGGCGGAACTTGAGCAGCTGGTTTCCGAGGCTCGCAACCCCAATTCCATGTCGATCGATCTGCTTCCAACGGAAGAAATCCTGAAGGTGATGAACCGGGACGATGCGCTGGTTCCCGAGGCGGTCGCTCGCGTCATTCCTCAGATTGCTGAAGCAGTCGAAGAGATCGTTCGCGCCTTTCGCAGCGGTGGACGGCTGATCTACATCGGCGCCGGCACCAGCGCGCGCCTTGGCGTGCTCGACGCCTCCGAATGCCCTCCCACCTTTTCCGTGCCGGAAGGCATGGTTGTCGGTCTGATTGCCGGTGGGCCGCGTGCCATTCTGCATGCGGTCGAAGGCGCGGAGGACGATGTGGAGGAAGGCAAGCGCAATCTTGCGGAGATCGATCTTTCCGCAAAGGATGTGGTGGTCGGCATCGCCGTCAGTGGGCGCACCCCTTACGTCGTGGGCGCGCTGACCTATGCGCAATCCATCGGCGCAAAGACCGTGTCGCTCACCTGCAACCCGCATTCGACGCTGGCGGACATGGCCGATATCGCCATAGCGCCCGTCGTCGGGCCGGAGGTTGTGAGCGGATCGACTCGGCTGAAATCCGGCACGGCGCAGAAGCTCGTCTTGAACATGCTGACGACCGCCAGCATGATCCGTATCGGCAAGACTTACGAGAACCTGATGGTCGATCTGACCATCAGCAATCAGAAGCTTCGCGCCCGCGCGATCCGTATCATCATGGAGGCAACGGGGTGCTCGGCGGACATTGCGGAAGATCAACTGACGGTCAGCGGCAACAATGTGAAGCTCGCAATCCTGATGATTCTGAGCGGATTAAATCGGGAAGAGGCCGAAGCCGCGCTGGTTCGCAATGACGGATTTTTGCGCAAGGCGCTGACTGAATCAACCAATTGAACGCAAGACGTGCTGCATACCCGGCGTTTGAAAAGGACGGGATCGGCCAACCAGAGGGAGAATAAGCATGACGATGATCGCTCGAAAATGGCTGGCTTGTGCGGCAATCGCCGGGAGCCTTCTGACAGCCACCGCCGCACCCGGATTTGCCGCCACCTTGAAAATGGCATGGGCACAGGATGCGACAGGCCTCGACCCGCACAAGCAGACGGCCTTTTCCTCCATCCGCCTGCTGGAACTGATTTACGAACCCCTTGTCCGCCTGGATGGCGACCTCAAGGTGGTGCCGGCGCTCGCCAAGGAATGGACATTTTCTCCCGACGCCAAGACGCTGACATTCAAGCTCGATCCAGCAGCCAAGTTTCACAATGGCGCAGCCGTGACCTCGGCGGACGTGAAAGCCTCTTTTGAGCGCATCCTCGATCAGGCGACGGGTGCATCCGCACGCGCCAACTATCTCTCGATTGCCAGCATCGATACGCCGGATGCTACGACGGTGGTCTTCAACCTGTCGCAGCCGGATGTGCCTTTGCTCACCGCCATGGGCAGCGTCAATGCGGCCATCGTTCCGGCTTCCGAAATTACCGCTGGCAAGATCGGTACGGCTGCCATCGGCAGCGGTCCGTTCAAGCTGGAAAAGTGGGAACCGAACCAGAAGGAAGTGCTGAAAGCCAATACGGAATGGGCCGGCGGCAAGGTGGGCGTTGATGGTATCGACATCAGTGTGCTGCCGGATGAAAACGCCATTCTCGCAGCGCTGCGCGCCAAGAAGGTCGATTTCGCCCTGCTCAACGACCCGCTGGTCGCAACGCTCGTGCCGAAGGTGGCAGGGCTGACCTTGAACCGTAAACCGGTCCTCTCCTACCATGCGCTGCAGCTCAATGCCTCGCGTAAGCCGATGACGGAGCTTGCCGTGCGCCAGGCGATTTCCTGCGCCATCGATCGTAAGGACGTTCTCGATACGGCTCTGCTTGGCGAAGGCGAAGTCACCGGGCCGCTGACGATGCCGCTCTATCGCTCCGATCCAAACAGCCTCTTCTGTTACAAGAAGGATCTGGAAAAGGCGAAGAAGCTGATGGCCGATGCCGGGCTGAAGGACGGCTTCTCGGCAACCGTGATTGCCGCCACTGGTGAACCGCCGACCGCAGCTGCCGAAGCTCAGGTCATCCAGTCGCAATTGAAGGAAATCGGCATCAATCTCGACATCAAGATGATGGAGCTCAACGTCTATGTCGACACATGGCTGAAGGGTGATTTCGACATGGCGGTGGCGCTGAATGGCGGCCGGGCCGACCCCTACACCATGTATAACCGCTACTGGACCAAGGCCGGAAACCTTCAGAAGGTCGCGAACTATATCGACGACACGCTGGATGATCTGATGCAAAAAGGCCGTGTCGAAACCGATATTGCCAAGCGCAAGGAAATCTTCGCCGCCTTCGACAAGCACCTCGCCGAAGTCTCGCCATGGATCTGGCTCTACACCGGCTATTCCTACACGGCCCAGCAGCAGAATGTCGAAAACTTCGTGGCGACACCGGACGGTTCGCTCTTCGGCCTTGCCAAGGTCACCCTGAAGTAATGCGTGCATGAGGCGGATGACGAAATGACCTACTTGCTAAGACGTCTCGTGACATTCCCGCTGGTGATGCTGGGTGTCTCCGTTCTGGTCTTCGTCGCCATCCGCCTCGTCCCCGGCGATTCCATCACTGCCATGCTCGGCACGGAAGCCGGGCTTCTGACACCGGAGCAGAAGCAGGCACTGTCCGCCTATTTCGGCCTCGATCAGGGCTGGCTAGTGCAATATGGCCGCTGGCTCTCTGGCGTCGTCTCAGGCAATCTCGGCCTCTCGGTCACCTATGGCAAGCCGGTACTCGACGTTATCCTCCAGCGTTTCCCTCTGACGCTGGAACTCGCCTGCCTTTCGGTAGCGATTGCGCTTGTCCTTGGCCTACCGCTCGGCGTCTTTGCCGCCACTCGCAATGGCCGGGGCTCGGATCTCAGCGTGCGCATCTTCGCCATGATCGGCCAATCGACCCCGAGCTTCGTCTTTGGCCTCGGCATCATCTACATCCTCTCGGCAGGCTTCGGCATTCTGCCAGCCATGGGCGATTATGTGCCCTTCACGCAGGATCCGATCGCCAATCTCTCACAATTGTTTTTCCCGGCGCTGACACTTGGGCTGTCCTTCACTGCCTCCGTCACGCGCATTTCCCGTTCGGCCATGCTTGATGTGCTGAGCGACGATTATGTGCGTACCGCCCGCAGCAAGGGTGTGGCACGTCGCAACGTCATCTGGCGGCACGCCCTGCCGAACGCGCTGATCCCGGTCATCACCCTCTGCGGTGTCGAGTTCGGTTATCTGCTGGGCGGCGCAGTGTTGGTCGAGCAGATTTTTGCGCTGCCCGGTCTTGGACGCATGACGCTCGAGGCCATTCTTCAGCGTGACTATGCGCTGGTTCAGGGTGCGGTGCTGTTCATCGCGCTCAACTTCATGATCGTCAACCTCCTCGTCGATCTCGCCTATGTGGCGCTCGATCCCCGCATTCGCCTGGGGAGCCGGTCATGACATCATTGATCTCCCGCCTCCTTCGCCACCCGAGCGGCTGCGTCGGCGCGGCCATCGTCCTCATCTACCTGTTGCTGGCATTTGCCGCATGGCTTGGGCTGACGCCCTACGATCCGCTGCAACAGTTTCGAATCGACCGCCTGCAAGGCCCAAGTGCCGCGCACTGGATGGGAACCGACATGTTCGGGCGTGACGTACTCAGCCGGTTGATGATCGGCATCGGCCAGTCCTTCCTCGTCGCTTTTTCCTCCGTCGGCATCGCCGCCGTCATCGGCACCGTTCTGGGGCTGACTGCCGCATGGGTCGGGCGTCTGTGGGATGGTGTGGTCATGCGGCTGATGGATGTTCTGCTTGCCTTCCCGGCGATCCTGCTGGCGCTGCTCTTCATCACCGTCGTCGGCCCCGGAACCTTCACCAGCATTCTCGCCATTGCCTTTGTTTATACGCCGATCTTCACCCGCGTGGTGCGCGGCCCGGCGCTGTCGATCAAGGCGCGCGATTTTGTCGATGCGGCGCGGACCTTCGGCAGTTCCACATCCTATATCCTTACCCGGCACCTGATGCTCAATCTGGTCGCGCCGTTGACTGTGCAGGTGACGCTGGCACTGGCATGGTCGCTCCTCACGGAATCGGGCTTGAGCTTTCTCGGCCTTGGCACGCAGCCGCCGGACTCCTCGCTCGGCCTGATGCTGGCCGATAGCATCAACCTGATGGAGATGGCGCCCTGGCTGCTGATCTTCCCCGGTCTTGCCGTCATGCTCGGCATTCTCGGCTTCAACCTTCTGGGCGATGCGCTTCGCGATCTGCTCGATCCCCGCATGCGACGGGTGGCCTCATGACTCGACTTTTTTCAGTTCAGAACCTTAGCGTCGGCTTCGGTCGCGGCAATGCCATCAAGCCAATCGTCGAAGGCGTCAGCTTCACTCTCGATGCAGGCGAAACACTTGCCATCGTCGGCGAAAGCGGGTCGGGCAAATCCGTCACCGCGCTGTCGATCAACCGTCTGATCGATTATAGCGGCGGCAAGATCACCAGTGGTCGGATCGATCTGTCTCTCGCAGATGGAAAGACGCTAGATCTCGCCACTCTGGACACTGGGCGCATGGAGCGCATCCGAGGGTCGGAGATCGGCATGATCTTTCAGGAGCCGATGACCTCGCTCAATCCGGTTCTCACCATCGGCAAGCAGATCGAGGAAGTCTTCCGCCTGCAAGGCAAGGGCGGGACTGAGGCGCGTGCCGAGACACTCCGCGCGCTCGACCGGATGCGCATTCCCGACGCAGCGAGACGCCTCGGCTACTATCCGCACCAGCTTTCGGGCGGAATGTTGCAGCGGGTAATGATCGCGATGGCGCTCGCAGCCTCCCCCCGCCTTCTCATTGCCGATGAGCCGACCACCGCACTGGATGTCTCTGTCCAGGCGCAGATCATGGCGCTTCTTGCCGAGCTTCAACGCGAGACCGGCACCGGCCTCATCTTTATCACCCATGATCTCGGGCTGGTTGCCGGTATCGCCGATCGCGTGCTCGTCATGCAATCCGGAAAGGTGGTGGAACAGGGAAAAGCCGACGATATTCTCGACCGTCCGCAGCACAGCTACACACAACACCTGCTGAATGCCGTGCCGCATTTTGCCAACGGTCGGCATGTCCGCGACGACGCGCCGCGACTGAAACACGCGTATGAGCCCGCCATACTTGCGGTCAAGGAGTTGACCGTACGCTTCCCCACGACGACGGGGCTCTTACGCAGACCCGCCGGCGCAACCCATGCGGTGGAAGCTGTGGATTTCGAGATATGCCGGGGCGAGACTCTGGCGGTTGTCGGAGAAAGCGGATCGGGCAAATCGACCACTGCCCGAGCTCTTCTCGGTCTGGTCAAGACCACACGAGGCTCTTTCACCACGCAATCGTCCGGGTCGACAAAGGCGCAGAAGCCGATGCAGATGGTGTTCCAAAACCCCTATGCTTCGCTCAATCCGCGTCTCGATGTGCAAAGCCTTTTGGCCGAGCCCGTCATTGCAGCGGGCATCCGCATCGACGGACAGATCACGTCGCGCATGACAGCGCTTCTCGATCGCGTTGGCCTTCCATCCGATAGCCTCACCCGCTATCCGCATGAGTTTTCCGGCGGCCAGCGCCAGCGTCTTTGCATCGCCCGCGCGCTGATGCTCGATCCCTCCATTCTCGTGCTGGACGAGGCAGTGTCGGCGCTCGATGTGTCCGTCCAGGCTCGCGTTCTCGATCTTCTGATCGACCTGCAAAAGGAGCGCGATCTTGCCTATCTCTTCGTCTCCCACGACATGGCTGTGGTCGAACGCATCGCCCACCGCGTGGCCGTGCTCTATGCAGGCCAAATCGTCGAAATCGGCGACGCCCGCTCCGTCTTGTCGAATCCCCAACACAGCTATACCAAGAAGCTGATTGCAGCGGTGCCGACCATGGAACGGCGGCGCGAGCGGTATGAGCTGAACACCGAGGCCTTGCCGACATTGCTGCGTCCCGAGGGCTTCGAGCCGCAGCCCTCACGCTGGGACCAATTTGGCGCAGACCACCGGGTGAAGCTTGAAATGGCGGCAGCCAACTGAGGGGGAAATATCCATGGCCGAAGCACAGTCGCCTCTCCTTACGCCTTTCGACAGTGGGTTTGGTCTCCTGAAAAACGCCGTGGAGGACGGTCGCATTCCAGGCGGCGTCTTCGGCATGATCGACCGTGAGGGCATGCGACTGACAAGCGCGATCGGTCACGCGCAGACGGTGGGTGGCGAGCGGCCGATGATGCTCGACACCTGGTTCGATCTCGCTTCGCTGACCAAGGTCATCTTCACCACGCGTAAGATTCTCGAGCTGGCAGTTTCAGGCGCGATCGATCTCGATAGTTCCATTACGACGCTCATTCCCGATTTCCGGCAATACGCCCCAGATTGCTGGGAACGGAAAGTCACCTTCCGCCAGTGCCTCGGCCACCAGACCCCGTTTCCGGCGGTAGAACCGGTCTACACCTATGGCGATGATCCCGACCGCTTGCGCGCCTTTGTCCTTCAGCGCGAATGGCGCCATGGCGAGCCTGCCTATTCGGATATCAATTACATCCTGCTTGGCATCGCTCTCGAGAGGTTGGAAGCCAAGCGTATCCGCGAGATGGATGCCGGTCCGGGCTTTGCCTTTGAGAGCACGCCTGAAAAAACCGCGGCCACCGAGTTCTGCAGCTGGCGTAACCGGATAATCTGCGGCGAGGTGCATGACGAGAATTGTTACGCGCTTCAAGGCTCCGGCCATGCGGGACTGTTCGGCACTGTCGATGCCGTTCTCGACTATGCCCAATCGCTATTGATTTGGAACGAGAACAGCGATCCCGTGGTCGGGCTGATGCGCCAACCGCTTTCGGATAAACGCACCCACGGATGGGAACGCCCCTATGAGGGTTGGTCGGGTGGCGCGCTCTGCAATGATAGCGTTATCGGCCATACCGGCTTTACCGGAACCGGTCTCTGGATCGATTTCGACAAGGGTCGCGCCTGGACCTTGCTGACCAACCGCGTGCATCCGAGCCGCCACGTCGATAGCGGCATTTTCGCACTGCGCGCTGCCATCGGCGATATGATCAACACGCATTGAGGAGAGACGACATGGAACCGATCTGGGCCGTGGGTTTGATGACGGGAACCGTGCTGGATGGCAACATCGACGTTGCGCTTCTTCACACCGATGGAGAACGCGTCGAGCGCTTTGGTGCCTACACGCTCGCACCCTATGATCAGGCGGTTCGCGAACTTCTGGAGGAGACGCTGGCTGAGGCCCGCAAATGGAATTTCGAAGGACCGGAGCCGGAGATTTTTGGCCGAGCCGAAGACGCGCTGACCCGCGCTCAGTCCGCGGCCGTGGCAGACCTCGTGACGGATGCCGGGCTTTCGCTCTCCGATATCGGCGTTGTCGGCTTCCACGGGCAAACCGTTCTGCACCGTGCGCCGCAACCGGGCCGCCTTGGCGCCACGCGGCAACTGGGCGATGGCGAATTGATGGCGAAGCTGCTGGGCACCAAGGTCGCCTACGATTTTCGCAGCGCCGATGTTCGCGCTGGTGGACAGGGTGCCCCGCTTGCTGCCGCCTACCACTCGGCGCTGCTGAAAGGCGTCGCGCAGGACGGGAGTGCTGCCATCCTCAATCTCGGCGGTGTCGGCAATGTCACCTGGAGCGATGGCAAGAGCCATGTCGTTGCCTTCGATACCGGCCCGGCCAATGCCCCGATCAACGACTGGATCAAGCAGCATGGACTGGGCGACATGGACCGTGACGGCCTGATCGCCGCATCGGGTCAGGTCAACGAAGAGCGCCTGGCGAAGCTGCTACAACATCCCTATCTCACCGCCCGCTTCCCGAAATCGCTAGACCGCTTCGATTTCGGTGCCAGCATGGCAGACGGCCTTTCGCTGGAAGACGGCGCCGCCACGCTGACGGCCTTCACCGCCTCCGCCGTCGGCAAGGCACTGGACCTTCTTCCACAGCGCCCGGAGAGACTGTTCGTTAGTGGCGGCGGTCGCCATAATCCGACGTTGATGAGAATGCTGGCAAAGCTGGCGCGAGTGGACGCGCAGCCTGCTGAAACACTGGGCTGGCGGGGCGATGCCGTAGAGGCAGAATGCTTTGCTTTTCTGGCCGTCCGCGTTCTGCGCAATATGCCGATCAGCTTCCCGACCACGACCGGTGCACCAGAACCGATGACCGGAGGTCGACTGGCGGCCTAAAATTTTTCGGGTAGGACCGTTTAGAGTCGCTTCTTCAAAAATTTGCGTGTGCGGCCGATCGGAAAATCCGGCAGCTCCCCGAACACCTCGTAACCCTGGCGGCGATAAGACTTCTCCGCCGCCGGGTTGAAGGTATCGATCCAGGCGGAGTGACATCCGCGCACCCGCGCTTCCTCTTCCGCGGCCGTCAACATGCGGCCTGCCATCTGCTGGCCACGGAGGCTTTCGTGAACCCAAAGCCACTGTACGTAGAGCCAGCCCCAGGCCGTGTATCCATTGATGCCGGCAAGTAGCGCGTCGTCATTGCCACGAATGATCACCGCGAGCGGCACCCTTTCGGCAGAGCCGACGTCGGCATCGTTGAACGCGCTAAGATTGGCACCGATGGCCGCAATGTCTTCGGGGGAAGGATGATCGGTCACTGTCAGATCGGGCTTCATGCGAGTTCTCCGAGACTGAAGAGCGCTTTAAAAAAGACTGCCCTGATTTCCCGGGTCGCTTGCAACCGGCTTCACGGACTTTTTGCGTACCTGAGCCGAGGACGTATCCGCTAAAGCCGGCGCATCAGCACCCGCCACCGCCGAAACTTCGCCATCGGCAAACTCCACCGAAATGACCGCACCGGGAGCAACGGCCGCGGCGCGTGTAAGTGGCCGGTTCTCCTCATCGCGAATGACCGCATAGCCGCGCTTCAAGACGTTTTTGTAGGAAAGCGATTGCAAGATGCGCTCATGTGCAGCGAGACCGGATCTATTCTGCGCCATGCGATGAAGAACAGCCGTGTCGGCGCGCCGCACGCAAGCCAATAGTCGTTCTTTCTGCCGATCCAGCTGGCCAGACAGGCGCATAGGCAGGGCGCGCAGGGACGAGTCCGATGACGAGACCCGCGCCTTGGCTTGCAGCAGGCGTCTCTCGATCAATGCTTCTGCCCGCTGCATGCGCTCATTCACGCGCTGGCGATGCTGGCGCAGGCCGTGGCCGAGAACATCCGGCCGCAATCCGGACGCGGTGCGCTCGAAGCTGCGGCGCTTGTTCATGGTGTTGAGCTCAAGCCCTCTGCCAAGCCCGACGGATACCTCATCGAACCGACGGCGGGGAAGCGCCAGCAACTGGTCGAGCGAGGGAAGCGCGCGCACCAACGCACGAAGTCCCTGGGCGCGATTATCCATATGCCGGCGCGTCGAACCAGATAGACGTGCCGCCAGACCGGCAAGCTGGGCCTCGAGATCGGCCCGAACCGGCACGGCCATTTCCGCAGCCCCTGTGGGCGTTGGCGCACGAACATCCGCGGCGTAATCGATCAAGGTCGTATCGGTTTCGTGGCCGACAGCCGAAATCAGCGGAATTGCGCTTTCCGCCGCCGCCCGCACGACGATTTCGTCATTGAAGCTCCACAGGTCCTCGAGGCTGCCACCGCCACGCGCAACAATCAGCACATCGGGCCGGGGAATATCGCCGCCGTGAGGCAAAGCGTTGAAGCCCCGTATAGCGTTCGCCACCTCTTCACCCGAACCCTCGCCCTGAACCTTGACGGGCCAGACCAGAACGTGAACCGGAAAACGATCTGAAATACGGTGCAGGATATCGCGGATGACGGCACCTGTCGGCGAGGTCACCACACCAATGACCTGCGGCATATAGGGCAGCCGACGCTTGCGCGCCTGATCGAAGAGCCCTTCCGCAGCCAGCCTACGGCGGCGCTCTTCCAGCAAGGCCATCAAAGCGCCTGCTCCCGCGGGTTCCAGGCTTTCGATGACGATCTGATATTTCGACGATCCCGGGAAGGTCGTGATCTTTCCTGTTGCGATCACTTCCATGCCCTCTTCCGGGCGGAACTTCAGCTTGGAAAAGCTTCCCTTCCAGATGACGGCATCGATGCGTGCGCGATCGTCCTTCAGCGAAAAATAGGCGTGACCGGATGTGTGCTGTCCGCGGTAGCCGGAAATCTCACCACGTACGCGCACCTGATCGAACGCTGTCTCCACCGTCCGCTTGATGGAACCGGACAGCTCGGAAACGGAAAATTCGGTGAGGTTGCTCAGCGCTGGCTGACTGAAAATATCGCTCATACCCAATGGTAACCGATGCGCCACGATTCGGGAACCGTAAGGACTTTGTGACAGTTTGAATAAAAACTGGCAGAATCGTTATACTGTGTTACCTTCGATATCTTGAAGTGCATGCCATCGAGGAGACATCGCAGCTTTTGAGGAGAAGATGCCTTGTCTTGATTGCTTTGGGAGGAGCGGCATCATGGAATTTGTTCTGGGAATAGCACTTGGCTTGAGTGCTGCGGCAACACGTTCGACCTTTGCCGTCGCGAGCGTCGGCATCCTTGTGGTGGCAGTCTTTGCAGCTGCCGCGCTTATGGCGGCAAGCGGCGTTTCGATTCTGACGCTTTTGGCGACGTTGGTAGGGCTGAACATCGGTGTCGCCATGGCCTTCGTCGGAGCGTTCGCGCTTCGGTAAGCAGCTGCTGACAACGCTCAATTGAGGACTTATGATCACGCTTGCTCATGATCGAGGTTTGGCGTGACATTTCTTCGTTTTATTTCTGTTCAGTTCACGTGCATGGCACTTGATGCTTTCGTCACGTGGATGCTCCTGTCACAGGTTGGCGTTCCGGTTCTGCTTGGAAAAACACTTAGCTTTCTTTCCACCGCAGCTTTTGCCGTTCTCTATCTGCGGCGCAGAGGCGCAATTGCGAGCACCAGCCGCTTCATCGTAACCAGCATCACTCTGATCTCGTTGCTCGTCAGCTACGGCATCTCCACGCTGCTCTTGTTGCGCAATCCTATGCTCCAATGGCCGTTGGCCTTAATTGCCGCCTTCGTTGCGGCTCTGCTTCTGTCCCTCATCGGCTACTGGCGCGCTCCTCGCTCAAGTCCCGGACGATGAAGCGACGTCCAAAGACGACGTGTAGCGCATCGAGAGTCTAACGTTCGCTTCTTCCTTCCGTCGAGGCTCTTCGACCACGAGCAAGATGGCCCGATATGTCCTCTTTTCGTCCGATGAACGCATTTCGCCTTTCTATCGCGGGCGTAAAACAGTATTCAGATGAACACTGGAGTTACAAAAATGTCCCACAACACCGCGCTTCTCGTTATCGACGTCCAGGAATCCTTCCGACACACACCCTACTTCGAAGAAAGCGGCCTGACGAAATTCATCGCAGCCCAACAGGCGTTGATCGATGGAGCGGAAGCGGCAGGCATTCCCGTCGTGCAGATTTTCCATGTCGATGGAGACCGGGCCTTCTCGGCCGAAAGCGGCTTTATTCGCACATTCGAAGGAATCAGCATCAACCCAAGCGTGACTTTCCAGAAGAACCGTCATTCGGCCTTCGTCGGCACCGGGCTTGACGTCTGGCTGACGCAGCGGGGGATCAACCGTCTGATCGTCTCCGGCATCCGTACCGAGCAATGCTGCGAGACCACAACGCGCCATGCCGCCGATCTCGGCTATAAGGTCGATTACGTGACGGAAGCCACGCTGACCTTCCCAATGACGCATGCCTCCGGCGAGGTCTTCTCGCCCGCCGACATTGCCAAGCGCACCGAACTTGTTCTTTCGGGACGATTTGCGCGCATTGCAACCGTCGAAGATGCAATCAATGATATGAGGAAGGCTGACTGATGAGCCAAGGGCCTGGCGACACGCCGCACGTCATTCCTGTTTTTGTGGTGCTGCCCCCGCAGACACTACTGCTGGATGTTGCCGGGCCTCTGGAAGTGCTGCGCTACGCCAATGAACAACAGAAGAAAATCCGCTTCGTTTGCCACTACATCGCAGCGCAGCCAAACCAGACGACGACGATAGGACTTGGCCTTTGCGGGCTTGAGCCTCTGCCAGATGTGCTGCCCGCACATGCGATGATCCTGATCTCCGGAAGCTCATCTATGACGCCGCAGCAGCCGGAGGCGTCCAAGGAACGGCGCGCTCTTTCCGACTGGCTGCTGCGAACGGTGAGGCCGGACACGACAATCGTCAGCATATGCTCCGGCGCGTTGATTGCCGCGGAGGCCGGGCTGTTCGATGGCCACTCTTGCACCACGCACGCCCACTGCATCGCCGATCTCAAGCGAATTGCGCCGCTTGCCTTGGTTCAGGAAAACAGGTTGTTCGTCGAGGATGGCAAACGCTTTTCAAGCGCTGGCATTTCCACCGGCATAGACCTCATTCTGCATCTCGTCTCGACCCTCGTCAGTCCAGAGGTCGCCGCCCGCATCGCGCAGATCATGGTGGTCTATATGCGCCGCACGACTCACGATCCACAAATTTCACCCTGGCTTTCGGGCCGAAACCACATTCACCCCTCCATTCATCGAGCCCAGGATGCCATCGTTGCAAATCCGGCAGAGGACTGGACGCTGGCGCGCCTCTCAGACATTGCCAATCTCAGCCAGCGACATCTGTCCCGGCTGTTTCGAGAGCAGACGGGGCTAAGCGTCGTGGACTATGTCAACCTCATCCGGGTGACCCTGGCGCGCGATATCATCTCCCAATCCAGGCTCGATATGGAGGCCGTGGCAGAACGCTCAGGCTTTGCCTCCGCGCGTCATCTGCGCCGCATCTGGCAGCAGCATCATGAAAAGCCACCGACTGCGTTTCGAAACCTCTCCTCGTGACAGGCGTTTGCCTCTTTGGCGAGATAATTGGATCACGGAAATTCAATAGTCATCGCCTGGCAGCACCGCTAAACCATTCGAGAGACAATTGAGGAGAAACTCCATGCAGAACCGAACGCTTGGCCGCACCGGCCTTCCCGTCGCGCCTAT
Organism: Agrobacterium sp. 22094; assembly: GCF_052046015.1. Classification (NCBI taxonomy): domain Bacteria; kingdom Pseudomonadati; phylum Pseudomonadota; class Alphaproteobacteria; order Hyphomicrobiales; family Rhizobiaceae; genus Agrobacterium; species Agrobacterium sp. 22094. Next base: position 114,641 of record NZ_JBQEPX010000006.1, read on the forward strand.
CGTCTTCGGTGGCAACGTCTTTGGCTGGACCGCAGACGAGAAGACCTCCTTTCAACTGCTGGACGCCTTCTTCGACGCCGGCTTCAATGCCATCGATACGGCCGATGTCTATTCGGCCTGGGTACCAGGCCATCAGGGTGGAGAATCCGAAGCGATCATCGGCAAGTGGCTGAAGAGCGGCTCCGTGAAGCGTGACGACGCCGTCATCATCACCAAGGTCGGCTTTGACAATAATGAGCGCAAGACAGGGCTGAGCGCTGACTGGATTGCCAAGGCGGTCGACGATTCGCTGCGTCGTCTGCAGACCGACTATATTGATCTCTATCTCGCCCATAAGCCGGATGATGCCGTGCCTCTTGAAGAAACGCTAGGCGCTTTTGCCCGGCTGAAAGAGGCTGGCAAGGTCAGAGCCATCGGCTGCTCGAACTACAATGCGCAGCAGCTTCAGGCCTCACTCGATGTCGCGGAAGCGACCGGGCTCGGACGTTTCGACGTTCTTCAGCCGGAATACAATCTCTATACCCGCGACAAGTTTGAAGGCCCGCTCGCGGACCTTTGCGCCCGCGAAGACATCGGCGTCATCAATTACTACAGCCTCGCTGCCGGTTTCCTGACCGGCAAATACCGAACCAAGGCCGACACCGAGGGTGTTGCGCGCTCCTATCGCGTCGCCAATTATCTCGATCCGCGTGGGCTTGCCATCCTTGGCGCCATGGACACAATCGCTGCTGAGACCGGTGCACGGCACGCCGACATTGCGCTCGCCTGGCTATTGGCAAAACCATCCGTAACGGCCCCGATCGCCAGCGCCACGAGCCTTTCGCAGTTGGAAAGCTTTAAACGCGCGGTCAACCTTCGCTTGAGCGACGAGATGATCCGGCTATTGGACGAAGCAGGAGCCTGACAGAGACAATGACACTGACGATCCGCGATGCCACCAGCAGTGACCGGGATGATTGGCTCCGTCTGTGGAAGGCGTACCTCGCCTTCTACAAGGTCGATCTACTAGACGACGTGACCGACCATACCTGGGAACGATTGCTGGACCCGGTATCGCGGCTATCAGTGCGACTTGCCGTTCTGGACGGCACGGTCGTCGGCTTCGCCATCCACCATTTTCATGAATCCACCTGGGCCAAGACGCCGGATTGTTATCTTGAAGATCTCTTCGTTGATGGCACCATCCGCGGCAAAGGCATCGGTCGCGCCCTGATCGAGGATCTCATTCGGATCTGCCACGAAAACGGATGGTCGCGCCTCTACTGGCATACGGATGAAGGCAATCACCGCGCCCAAGCGCTATATGACAGCTACGTCAAGAGCGACGGTCATATCCGCTATCGGCTGAAGTTCTAGAGCGCTCCAGCAGAGGTTTGCCAGCCTCTGGCGGCGCTCAGTGATCCTGCTGGAATGCGCGCAGATCAGCCACGACGTTGCATTGCAGACCGCTCGGCTCATAACGAACCGTGACCTTGCTATTCGAGACCCCGGACACCCCGGCCTTGATCAATCGTGAGCCAGCGCCCTCGCGGTCCGGTGGGCAGACCGGCGGACCGCTCTTTTCATGCCACGTAAATTCGAAGGTCTCCCGGTTCTCGCCAACAACTTGCCAGGAAATCTCGATCTTGCCAGTCGGCGTCGAGAGCGCTCCATACTTCACGGCATTGGTGGCAAGCTCATGGAGAATAAGGGAAAGCGACAGCGCCGGGCGAGAGCCGACGTGGATTTCCGGCCCCTCCACGATGAAGCGAGGCTCGCTCGGGTCATCATGCACCGCCAGCATCTGCCCAACGAGATTGCGGACCGTGGAGGAACCTAGCCCTCCCTGGATCACCGTATCATGGGCACGGCTCAAAATATTGATGCGCTCGGCGAGCGTCTGCCGCGCCACATTCATATCCGGTGCGGATCGCAATGTTTGCGATGCGATGGCCTGAACCATGGCCAACTGGTTCTTCAGGCGATGCCCAAGTTCATGCGCCACCAGTTCCTTGTGCCGCTCTTCGGCCAGGCGCTCGGTCACATCCTGTGCCTGAACCAGGATGCCGAAGATCTCGCCCACGGCATCACGCATCGGCTGATAGACCAGATCGATCGACCGATCCTGCTTTTCACCGCCCGGCCCGCGGTTCAGCTCGATCGACTGGCCTTTTGCGACAAAGGGTTTACCTGTCCTGTAGACCTCGTCGATCTTCTCGATATGCCCCTGCTGCGCCACTTCCGAAAGCGCCTCGGCGATTGGCTTGCCTATGATCTCGCGCCCGGCACCGATGATGGAATAACATTCCTCATTGGCAAATTCGAAAATGTGGTCGGGACCGATCAATGTGGCGATACCGCCAGGCGACAGTTCGAAGACCTGCCTAAGGCGCTCCTGCTGCAGCTTCTGCTCACGGCGCATCAGCACCTCGCCGGTGATTTCCGAGCACGCGCAGAACATGCCGAGCACCGTCCCCGAATGATCGCGAACCGGCGTATAGGAAAAGGCAAAATGCGTTTCCTCCGGATAGCCCTTGCGGTGCATGGTAAACTCGATGTCGTCCATCGATGTGCCCTGACCAGCATAGGCGGCACTGATGATCGGTTCGACCTTGTCCCAGATGTCAAACCACAGATCCTGAAAAGGCTTGCCAAAGGCGTCCGGGTGACGGTTGCCGCACATGAGCGAATAGCCGTCATTATAAAGGGTGATCTGCTGCGGCCCCCAAACGATCAGCATCGGCTGAAGCGAGCCAAGCATGACGTTGACAAGAACTTTCAGCTCGACGGGCCACGCGTCCTTTGGCCCTAGGGGATTGTTGTCCCAATCAAACTCCCGAAAAATCCGCCCGCATTCACCGCCGCTGACATAGTGCAAAGACATCCCCTTGGAGCAAGCGTATCAAGGCAGCATCGTTCCCGAACACGCCAACCGCAACTATAAAATCCGAGTACCAAAATCCAGTTGGTCCCGACGAAAGTCAGCGTTGCCGTTGCCAGCAGCGACCGCCCCATTTCGTGACCTCATTCAAATCAGAAGCACAATAGCCGAATACACATGAACGTGCCAGAGAGCCCGCCAATATGCAAAGGGTCGCAGGCTGCGTGGATTTCCGAAACTGCGTTTGAGCGCCCCTGGAGGCGCCTACTCAACTGCCTGAAAGAGACATGGCCACGCGCGGACGTGCTGTTGCTTAAGGTCGAAATCCCAGAATACAGAGGCTTACCGAACTCCAAGACTCTTTAGCCGGCGCGATATCGAAACCCTGCCTATTCCCAGGATCGCAATTCGCATGGTTTTCAAGACAAAACAGAATTTTACGCTTGCATGGCGCCATGGCTGTGGCTATGAACGGCCCGCTTACCACAGCGCGCCGGAGAGGTGGCAGAGTGGTCGAATGCACCGCACTCGAAATGCGGCATACCTGCAAGGGTATCGTGGGTTCGAATCCCACCCTCTCCGCCATAAATAACTTGGGTTATCAGCGCTCTTCATGATTTTCCGATTATTCAAGAACGTGAATGCCGCTGCGCAAATTGGCGAGGGCCAAATTTGAGGCGCTCCACCAGTCAGTGAATGTCAAAACGTCCTTTTTGAGAAGTAGCTTCACCCTCTCCGCCAAGCTGCTCGTCCCAAAATGGTTGTCGAACGTCTTTAAACCCTGAACCTAGCCACCCCACCACTCTGACTGATTTGCTGCTTCGCTTCTCAGCAATCGTTTGATTCAGGTGGGTATTGTTTCCTGAATAACCGGAAAGCACTATCTCAGCACTTTCGTCGATAGCTCTTCTCAAAAACGGCCAACACCTTTGAAGAATTTCTGAGGCTTCTATCATGGTCCGCTTGTGCGCGACATGGCTCGGTCGTCCATTGACGCGCCGCCCGGCGGGTAATCTCCATCATCTGTTTCAGGCGACACCTGATGGCATATTGGCATTTGCAAGATTATGCCACGTGAGAGCCGCTTGCGTTGCCTTATCAGCTTCTCGACGCATGCGATCATGACGGCCCACGCAGGCCGTCATGAGTTTTTGTGCTGTTCAGCCCAAACCCATCAAGACCTCGGCGGCAGAATTGGAAGAGGTTCTGCGCGACCGACGATGAAGGCGTAGGAGAAGGCGCCGACCAGTGCCATGCCGGCTGCCATCATGAAGGATGGCGTGTAGCTTCCGCCGAACATGTCCAGCAGAAATCCGAAGAGCAGCGGGCTGATGATGCCGGCGATGTTGGAGGCGAAGTTCTGGATGCCGCCGATCGAGGCGACGTGGCGGGAGCTTGGCGCGACGTCGGCGGGTAGCGACCAGATGCCTGTCGCGGCAATGGCAAGGCTGCTGTAAGAGATCGCCAGGAAGAACAGCGCCATATAGAGCGACTGTGTCAACGATGCCGGCAGGATGGCAGCGCCACCCAGCATGCCGCCGACCATGATGATCTTGCGCACCGTGGTGACATTGGCACCATTGCGGATTGCTCTATCGGCCAGCGCGCCGGCAATCCATGCGGTGACGACAGCAGAGAGACCTGGCAGCATGCCATATAGGCCAAGTTCCGCGAGGTTGAGGCCGCGGGCGGTCTTCAGGTAGCTTGGGAACCAGGTGAGGAAGAAGTAGATCACGAAGTTGAGGCAGAAGAAGCCGATCATCATGCCCCAGATGGTGCGGTATCTGAAGAGATCGACCCATTTGATCTTGGCTGCTTCAGGATCGTCGTTTTCGACGGTACGCCCGCCATTCTCGATGATGTAGCGACGCTCCAGGTCGTTTGCCCGCTCATGCTCTGTGGGATCGCGGTAGGTTACGTACCAGAAGAAGGCCCAGATGATGCCGACGGCGCCGAGGATGATGAAGGAATAGTGCCAGGTCGCCACGGCAATGATGGCCGTGACGATGGGCAGCGCCAAGACGGTGCCGACGCGAGAGCCCGAGTCGATGACAGCCGTTGCAAAGGCGCGCTCGCTCTTCGGGAACCATCGGGAGGCGGCTTTGGTGGCAGACGGATAGGCCGGGGCTTCACCGGCACCGAGCGCGAAACGAACGGCGAAGAAGGTCCAAAAGCTGTAGGCGAGCGGCGTCAATGCCGTAAAGACCGACCACCAGACGGCGGCAAGCGAAAAGGTCTTGCGCGCGCCGAGCTTGTCGGTGATCCAGCCGGCAAGCAGCATCATGCCGTCATAGGCCCAGAAAAACGCGCCGAGAATCAAGCCTTTCTCGGTGTTGGTGAGATTCAGGCCAAGCTCGGAGTCGATGAAGGGAAGCGCGACGCTCATATTGGCGCGATCGAGATAGTTGATCGAAATCCCGACAAAACACATGAACAGAATAAAATATCGAACTTTCGTGGCGCCGGCGGGCGCACTCTTTGGGTTTATCATGACATCGAACCTCCCTAGCATGATGAACTCACCGCAGGCCGCGGGATTGCTCTGCTTCTGAGGATCGAGCAGATGGCACCGATCTTTTCAGAACGATGGAAGGCCTTCGGCATGCCGGGCAACATCAACGGAAGAACAGACGTCCTCCGATAATGGCCAGCATCATTCATTTATCAATCAACTCTCCACCAGTAAATAGACGAAACGGGCGAGCCGATGCGAACGACAGGCGACGCTGGGATGCAGGGCACAACGTTATCTCTCGTTGGGACGCTGGCTCCCTATCGTCTGTTGGTCGGGGTCTGGGTCGAATAATCGATAAGCTGTTCTGCAGATGGACGCTGCGCGACTTGCTCGCTCAGCCTTAAGAGTTCGCCCGACATGGACGAAGACTAGAGATGCGGATGGATGCGGTCACTCCATCCGTGAGTGTGGATCTGGTGAGGCAAAATGCGGCTACAGCATCGGCCCGAAAATCGAGCTCGATTTTCGGAAAAGCACGATGTGTAAATTTGAAAAGGTAAAGCGTCCTTTGTGCGTCCAATAGGACACACGGCGCTTTAGGGCTTCTTAAGCGCAGGCCGTGCTCCGTGTCGGTCAAGAACGGTGACTGATCCGCGTTCTTATTGCTGGGCCATGCGCGACAATCAGCGCGCCGCGAGTTCGATCTTCAATGGAGCAGCACCGGCCACGATCTCCAGCAAGCGGTCGATGTTCGGATGGGCGCCGGGACGGTTCTTTGCGTCGGCCGTGTGCTCGGCGAAAATATCGAGCCCATGGGTCGCTGCTTGCCTGCTCAGCGTCCCGAAGCATTGCTCAAGATATTGATAGACGGCGAGCGAGCCTTGCTTGCCGGGCTGGTTTTCGATCGTGGCAACAATATTGCCGTCGGCATCAATGAGGTTGATCTTCGCCAGTCCATCGATCGAAGGCAGCAATTGCAGGTTATCCTTGAAGGAAGCGGTCGGCTCAATCATGATCTGGTTCTCCTAGAGCATCGGCCCGAAAATCGGACTCGATTTTCGGATAACACGATGCGTCGATTCAAAAAGGTAAAGCGTCTTTTGTCCGTCCAATAGGACGCACGGCGCTTTAGCGTCTGTTTCGCCAGCGTTTAGCAGCTTCATCACGCTGCCGCCACCGGCATCGACTGAGCTTTTGAATTGACGCTTTCGCTGCCATCACGCAGGCAAAAATCCTGATTGCCTGTCGGCATAAAGGCGCTATCATCGCGGTGTTGTAAGATCATTGTCTTTGGGAGGAGCAATAATGAGACGCATGTGGCCAGAGGAATTTTCCGCTCTACTCGACCATGCCGAAGAGGTGAACCTCTCCATTCCACCGGCAGAGGGCGGCGGCGGCAAGGAGCCGACCACGAGAAAGGCCCTCAAAGCCCGCATCACCCAGGACGACTTTGAGAAGATCTGGCCCCTGGCGGAAGCACGCTACCGGCTGGATGGCAAGTTTTCGGGCAAGGCGATTACGCTCATCGCCAACAACCCGCATTACCGGCAGTGGCACCCGTCTGATGGCGGTAGCGAAGAAGGCGTGGCAGACAGCGGCCACACATACACGACACGATACGTCATCGTGCATTTCCTATTGGATGAGGTGCGCGAACCCGTCGAGGCGTGAAAATGGCCTGATCGGCTTTGCGAAGCGATCGGTCATCCGATTGCCGAGCGACTGATCGCGCGCGGCAGCCTTAAGCTGCCGCGGCGTGCATCCCGCCCCTGACCGAACGCGTGGTGGCAAACTGCCCCACCATCTGCGCCAGTCTTTCGGTCTCGTGCACCAGGGTCTGTGCTGCTGCAGTCGTCTCCTCAACCATCGCCGCGTTCTGCTGGGTCACCTTGTCCATTGCGTCGCCAGCAGCGGAGACTTCGCGCAGGCTCACCGCCTGTTCGCGCGCTGCAATCGCAATCCTGTCAATGATAGCGCTGATACCACCCACCTGCTCGCAGATATCCTTCAGAGACATCCCCGTTTCATCGACGAGCTGAACGCCTGTCGTGACCTGGGCTGACGATGTGGAGATCAGAGCCTTGATCTCGCGTGCGGCACCGGCCGATCGTTGCGCCAGTTCGCGCACTTCCTGAGCGACGACAGCAAAACCCTTACCGGCCTCTCCGGCGCGGGCCGCCTCCACCCCGGCATTCAGCGCCAGGAGGTTGGTCTGGAAAGCGATTTCGTCGATCACGCCGATGATGTTGCCGATCTTGGTCGAGGATTCCTGAATTTCGCTCATGGCACCGATGGCGCGCTCCACCACGATACCGCCACTCTCCGCATTGGTCTTGGCAAGGGACACCGTCTTCTGCGCGTGGCTTGCGCCATCGGCAGTGCCGTTGATGCCGCTTGCCACTTCACCAAGTGCGGCAACCGTTTCTTCAAGAGAAGCGGCCTGCTGCTCCGTGCGGCGGGCGAGATCGTTGGAGGCGCTTGAGATTTCAAACAGTCCCGACTGAATGGTGCCGACGCTCTGGATCACCGCATCGATGGCCTCTTCAAGCGTAGAAACCGCGCTGTTGAAGTGGTCTCTGATCCGATCGTAGCGTGGATCGACTGCGCCGATGCGCGCCGTCAGGTCGCCCTTGGAAAGCGCATCAAGACCCGTCGAAATCTGGCGGAAGGCATGTTCCATCGCCTGCGCTTCCGTCATGCGTTCAGCCTCGCGCTCGAGGCGCATATGTTCGGCCTGCTGTCTTTCCCGATCGGCCTCCGCCTCGGCATGGATGCGGGCGCGGTCATTTTGCTGAAACACCTGCAGCGCACCGATCATCTCACCGATTTCGTTGTCTGTCTTGGCAAGCTTCAGTTGGGTGTCGGCCTCGCCCCGTGCGAGCCGCGCCATGGCTTGCGCCACCTGCATCATCGGGCGAGCCACGGAGCGAACCATGAAGAGCGCGATCGCCATCGCCAGGACAAGGCTGAACAGGCCAGCACCCCACATCCAGGATGTGCCCTGGCTGCCTTGACGTTCCGAAGTCGAGGCGATTTCGCCGGCGATCTTCACGATGCCGTCGGTAACGCTTTGCAATGTGGAAACGACGAGCGACGCCTGCTGGTCGGATGTCGCCAGATTGGTCTTCATCGCGTCGAAGGACTGACCGAGCTGAGCGAGATTGGCGGTCATATCGGTGCCGCTGGTTTTCGACAGCATGGTGCCCAGCGCTTGCGCCTTCTTCAGCCCGGCCGCAATCACCTCGGCGGAGTCTGTCGATGGCTGGACGCGGTATCGTTCGACCTGGGCAAGCGTGTCCTTCAACACATTGCTGAAATTGCGCGCCGTACCGGAAATGATGCGCGCCTTGGAGCGCGCCTTGTCCTTCTCGCTTTTGGAGGCAAGTTCGGTCTCGGCGGATTTGCGCAGCGCTTCGTCAAGCGCCTGGGTGATGGTGGAAATCTTGGAGAAGAGGGCGAAATCCTGCGTTGAAACCAGTGCCGCGCCATTGTCCTTGGCAATCGCTTCTTGGATATCCGCAAATGTCGCCGCCAGATTGCTAACGATCGGCTGGATGTCCGGCGTGCCGCCGAGCTTCACGACTTCGGCAAGGCCTGCCTCGGCACGCGCCATCGGTTCGGCAAGCTGCGCGGTAGAGACCTGAGCGCCTTGGCCTGCGGCACGAACCAGCGCAAGCTCGATCGCGTTGATGCCTTCATTGAAGGTGCTGGCGTTCTGAATGAGAATGCGGATGCTGTTGAGCGTCACCAGCGCGTTGTTGGAATTGGTCTCTGCCTGGCTGGCAATATCCTGAGAGGTCTTCTCGGTCTGTTCGGCAAGCGTCACCATGCTGCCAGCGGCATCGCGCAAGGCAGTCCCCGCCTTCTGAACAGTATCCTGCGAGGCCGCAAGGGCTTTTACCGCGTCGGATGTCTTGGCGATCCCGCTGGAGAGTTCGGATTTCTCGCTTGTGGAAAGAGCAAGCGCGTTGAGCTTGGATTGGGCCGTATCGAGAGCGCCGACAGCCTCGTCGATCCATTTGGGATCCTTGCTGACGAGATATTGGATGATCGCGCCTTCGGCCTTGTTGGCGCCGATCAGCACCTTCGACGTGTCCACCGTCTGGGTTACGGCGCCGGTCAGGCTTCCCATGCCCCGAATGCCAACAACTGCCACAAGCACGACCGATATGAGCAGCAGCGCCATCCCACCCGTCGTTCTGAAACCGATGGACTTCACCTTCTGGGATAATGCCATGCTCGTACCCTCTTCCCCACAGCGGCTTAGCCGGCTGACCACCGGCAGACGCTAGAGGAAATGGATAAAAAACATCTTAAGTATCGAACGAGTATCGGCCACGCCGATACGGAGACGTCTTCGAAAAGGCCCCGGTATCAGCAGGATTGCATCATATGTCATGGTCGTCGCTGTTGATGCACGATGCGCTTGGGCGACGAGGTCTGGTCTTCATGTCTCGGCACCTTCCACTCTCGCCACGGAATACAGTCCTTTCGCTAAGAGATTGGCGGGCTTGGAACACAAGGCGAAAGATGACGTTGTGAAGAAAATGTCATGGATGAAGAAGCACTGCTCGACTTTTTCGACACGTTGAAATTAGACGCTTCTTTCGGCTGGCATGCGATTACACATGATGGATTATCGAATGGACATCCGCACGCACTCTGACGTCGAAAGCCATAATCTCTCAAGAGATGAGAACGCGGGCAGCAACATCCCGCGGCCGATCTCAGATCACGGTATCGTCGGCGATCTGGCAACACTGGCGCTTATTGCTAAAGACGGTGCGATCGATTTCATGTGTTGGCCAAATTTCGATAGCCCAACCATCTTTGCCGGCCTGCTCGATCCGGAACGCGGTGGTCTGTTTGAAATCCTGCCGGATATTCCCGATGTTCGGATCGTGCAGCATTATCGGCCAGATACCAATGTGCTGGTCACTCGCTGGATGGGCGAGAACGCCAGCGCCGAACTCACGGACTTCATGGCGGTGAGGGAAGACAGTGCCTCTACCTCAACGACATTGGTGCGGCGACTGAGAGTGACACGCGGGACGATTGCCCTCACGCTACGCTGTGCGCCTCGGTTCGACTATGCAAGGCAGAAAGAAACAGCGGAGGTTTACGGTCACACTGCCCTTTGGCGGCCGAAGCACTGCGACGGGATCAGGCTCACTTCCAGTCTCACGCTTCAGCCGCTCGATGGCGACGTGATCTGCAAGGCAAACCTGACCGCCGGAGAAACAGCCGATTTCGTTCTGACCGGCGCCGACGAAGAGGCAATGGACCTGGCAGACGTCGCGGGGTTCGAGGACGCGACGATCCAGTATTGGCAGGACTGGGCCGCACAATCGTCCTATCGTGGTCGGTGGCGCGAAATCGTGACCCGTTCTGCCCTGACGCTGAAACTGATGACGTCACGCCGCCACGGGTCGATCATTGCCGCGGGAACCTTCGGGCTGCCAGAGGCACCTGGCGGAGTCCGAAACTGGGACTACCGCGCAACCTGGATCCGCGACGCATCCTTCACGGTCTATGCGCTGATGCGGCTTGGCTATCAGCAGGAAGCGCAAGACTTCACATCCTGGATCGGCAAACGCGCGATGCGATGCGGTGCGAATGGAAAGCTCGACATCATGTACGCCGTCGACGGAAGCACAGTCGCCGATGAGGTATCTCTCGATCACTTAAGTGGATATGGCGGAGCGCGTCCCGTGCGGATCGGAAATGGTGCGGCAAAACAGGTGCAACTCGATATCTATGGCGAGTTGATGGATGCCGTCTATCTCAGCAACAAATACGGCCACGCCATTTCCCATGATGGCTGGAACGGTGTGCGCGATATCATCAACTATGTCTGCGAACACTGGGAAGAGCCTGATGCCGGCATTTGGGAAATGCGGCGCGGCCCGCAGCATTTCCTGCATTCGCGCCTCATGTGCTGGGTCGCAGTCGACCGCGCCATTCGCCTGGCGAGCAAGCGATCGCTCGCGGCACCCTTCAGCCGATGGATCGACGTTAGAAACAATATCTACGAAGACATCTGGGCAAACTTCTGGAACGAGGAGAAAGGACACTTCGTCCAGACCAAGGGTGGAGACACCCTCGACGCCTCGCTGCTGCTGATGCCGCTTGTGAGGTTCGTCAGCGCCACCGACCCGCGCTGGTTGGCAACTCTGGACGCGATCGGTGACACGCTCGCCGATGACGGACTGGTTCATCGCTACAAGAGCGAGGACGGCTTGAGCGGTCAGGAGGGGTCGTTCTCTGCCTGCTCGTTCTGGTACGCCGAATGCCTGGCAAGGGCTGGTGACTTGAAGAAAGCGCGTGCGACCTTCGAAGCACTGTTGAATTACGCCAACCATCTGGGCCTTTACGCAGAAGAGTTCGACCACCGTGGTGAGTTGCTCGGAAACTTCCCGCAGGCCTTTACACATCTGGCCCTGATCAGTGCCGCCTTCTATCTGGACAGAGAGCTTGACGGCAAAAGTCCGCAGCAATGGCGACCCTGATATCATTCACGACGGGAACCGTCATACCAGCTGTTTTGCTTTATTCCCGCCTTCCATCTGCGGGCGTCAGGGTCGCGGAAGCGCTATAGCCTCAGCATAAGATTTAAGCACAAAAAAAGACGCATTTTCCTTAAGCACCCCCGCTTGCGCACCGCATAACTTCGTGCTTGTATAGACAACCAAGGAGACTGGATCGCTGGCGACATCCGGGACCAGAAAAGGGAACGCGCCTATGATAACATTCGATCATGTCAGCAAGCACTATCGGGGGCCGACCACGGCTGTCGACAATCTGTCGCTGACGGCTCCCAGCGGCAAGCTCACCATTTTCGTTGGCCCATCGGGTTGCGGCAAGACGACGTCGCTTCGCATGGTCAACCGGCTGATCACGCCCTCCTCGGGCAGGATTCTTCTCGATGGCGAACCGACGGACGCCATGGATGTGGCGCTGCTGCGCCGCAAGATCGGTTACGTCATTCAAAATGCCGGCCTCTTTCCCCACCGCACCGTCGTGCAAAACATTGCAACAACCGCGCGGCTGAACGGAACGCCCAAGGAGCAGGCGCTTCGGACCGCGCACGATCTTCTGGAGCGCGTCGGCCTCTCTTCGGCTTTCGCCAATCGCTATCCCTGGCAGCTTTCCGGCGGCCAGCAGCAGCGCGTCGGCGTTGCGCGTGCACTCGCTTCAGATCCGAAATTCATGCTGATGGACGAGCCTTTCAGCGCCGTCGATCCCGTGGTCCGTGGTCAATTGCAGGACGAATTCCTCCGCCTCCAGCGTGAAATCGGCAAGACCATCATCATGGTCACGCATGATATCGACGAGGCTCTGAAGCTTGGCGATCAGGTCGCGGTTCTGCGCACTGGCGGAACGCTGGCGCAGATCGCCACTCCCCAGGAATTGCTGGCACGACCCGCAGACGAATTCGTCGCCGATTTCATCGGACGCGACAGGGGTTATCGCATCCTGGGTTTTGCCGACTTCAACGATGATGGCGTGCAACTTGGCCAGGAACCGACAGCCACGCTCGGCGCCACACCGGAATCCCTTCGCCAGATTGCGACCGACAGATGGGTGCTCGTCGCCGACGCCGAGAACCGCCCGTTGGGTTGGGCCGATGTGGAAAGCATCAAGGCTCCTTTGAGAGAGGGCGATCTCAATCTCAGCGGCACGCTTGCGGTGGAAGGCAGCAGTCTGCGCAACGTTCTTGACGCCGCCCTCAGTTCACCCTCAGGCCGAGGCGTGATCGTCGGTCCGTCAGGCACATTGGCAGGCACCGTCGCTTTGTCTCATGTTGTCACCGCGATCGAGGCCGCACGCACCGGTCGCGCGAGGGCGCAAGCATGAGGTTCGATTGGCTGTACCGCGAGTCCGGCCGTATCGCCGAACTCTTCCTCTGGCACCTCTGGCTTTCGGTCATCCCCGTCGTCATTGGCCTCCTCCTCGCGCTGCCGCTTGGCTGGCTTGCGCACCGGGCCGGCTTCTTCCGCTCCACGATGCTTGGTGCGGCTGGTTTGCTCTACACAATCCCGTCGCTTGCCCTCTTCGTTCTGCTACCGCTCGCTCTCGGCACACGCATTCTCGATCCGCTCAACGTGGTTGTCGCGCTGACGATCTATGCGCTGGCGCTTCTCATCCGCACTGTCACCGACGGTCTCGATTCCGTACAGCCCGATGTCATTCAGGCTGCCAATGCCATGGGATACCGCACATTGCCGCGGCTTCTCTTCGTTGAGCTACCGCTTGCCGTACCCGTGATTGCCGCGGGCCTGCGCGTTGCGGTGGTATCCAACGTCAGTATCGTTTCCGTCGCAGCACTCGTGGGCACGCCGCAGCTCGGTCTTCTGTTTACACAAGGGCTTCAACTGCGCTTCCTGACGCCGATCATCGCCGGTATCGTTCTGTGCGTGCTGCTGGCAGCGCTGCTCGACGGGATCGTGCTCTTTGCCACGAAACGCCTGACACCATGGCAGCCCGGAGGTGCAGAACGATGATCGCATGGTTTTCCGATCCGGCCCACTGGACAGGCACCGACGGCGTCTTCGCGCTCGTCATCCAGCACCTGATCTATAGCGGCATTGCCCTCTTCTTCTCCTGCCTGATCGGCCTGCCGATCGGTCTTTATGTCGGCCACACCGGCCGCGGCGTGGTTGTCATCGCAGGCCTTGCCAATGCCCTGCGTGCACTGCCGAGCCTGGGTTTGATCGTGTTGCTCGTCATTCTCTTCGGTCCGGTCTTTGCCTCCGACATGGCGTTCATCGTGCCCAGCATCATTGTTCTCGTGCTTCTGGCCGTGCCGCCCATCATGAGCGCGACCTATGCCGGCGTTGCGGCGGTGGATCCCGCAGCGGTGGATGCGGCGCGCGGCATGGGCAAGCGGCCGCTCGATATTCTCTTTGATGTCGAACTTCCTTGCGCCCTGCCGCTGATCTTCTCCGGGCTTCGGAGCGCGACATTGCAGATCATCTCAACGGCAACCATTGCGGCTTACGTATCGCTTGGCGGTCTTGGGCGCCTCATCATCGATGGCCGTGCGCAGAACGACTACTACCAGATGGCGGCGGGCGCCGTTCTGGTCGGTGCGCTCGCCCTTATGGTCGACCTGGTGATCGGCATCATATCGAGGCTCACGGTCTCACCAGGACTAACCCGCCGGGCATAGGGTGGGCATCAACCAAAACTGCATTTTCATTCTGAAGACGTTGACACAAAAGGAGTAGCTTGCATGGCATTCAATATCTTAAAGGCCGCCGGCGCATTCGCGCTGATCGCGCTTTCCGCCACCACGACGCTTGCGCAGACCGATCCTCTCGGGAATGCTCCGGCTCAGCGTTCGGACACGTCCACCATCATCGTCGGCTCGGCCGACTTCCCTGAAAGCCAGCTTCTGGCCACCATCTATGCCAAGGCTTTGGCCGCCAAGGGCATCAAGACGGAAACCAAGCTCAGCATCGGCAGCCGCGAAGTCTATATGCCGGCACTTCTCGATGGCTCGATCGACCTCCTGCCGGAATATGCCGGCGCGACCTTGAGCTATCTCGACAAGAACGCCACCGCCCATTCGCCGGCGGACGTCGCTGCAGCACTGACAAAGGCGCTGCCCGAGGGTGTCGTCATGCTGACGCCATCCGCGGCTCAGGATTCCGATGGTGTGGCGGTCACCCGTGCCACTGCCGAGAAATACAAGCTGAAGACCATTGCTGATCTCAAGCCCGTGGCGTCCGAACTGGTGCTTGGTGGCCCGCCGGAATGGAAGACCCGCAAGGAAGGCATCATTGGCCTGAAGGAACTCTACGGTCTTGAATTCAAGTCGTTCAAGTCTCTCGACGTCGGTGGCCCTCTGACCCTGTCGGCACTGCTGAACGACCAGGTTCAGGCGGCAAACCTCTTCTCGACGGACCCGGCGATTGCTGCCAACGACTTGATCATTCTGGAAGACATCAAGAACCTGTTCCCAGCCCAGAACATCGTGCCGATCATGGCCAAGGCCAAGGTCAACGACACGGTCACCAAGACACTGGATGCGGTTTCGGCCGCTCTGACGACCAAGGACCTCATCGTTATGAACGGTCGCCTTGCCAACCATGACAGCTTCGACGTGGTTGCCGAAGAGTGGCTGACGACGCACAAGTTGAACTGACGGCTGTTTGCGGGTATGGCACGCACCATACCCGCACACGCGCCCCGGACGCGTCCGGTGCCGAACCTTCGTCGTTCGCCTTTTGGAGCCCCATGCAAACGGTAGAAAAACAGATCGAAAAAGCGCAGCACGAGCCGGCCTCCGACAAGCCGCTTTACGTCACGCTCAAGGATTATGTTCGAAGCCGCGTCGAAACCGGCGAGTGGGCTGTCGGCCATCGCGTGCCGTCCGAAAATGAACTGGTCGAGCTGCTTGGCGTCAGCCGCATGACGGCCAACCGCGCGTTGCGCGAACTGGCCGATGAAGGCTTTGTCGTTCGGGTACAGGGCAAGGGGTCTTTCGTTGCCAGCAAGAAGCGGACGTCGCAGTTTCAGAGCGTTCCCAATATTGCCGACGAAATTACCCGCAATGGCGGTGTCCATACGGCCAATGTCATCGTACTGCGGATGGAAAGCTGCGATGCCGAACTGGCAGAGGCACTTTCGATCGAGATCGGCAGCCCGGTGTCCCATTCGATCATGGTGCATGCGGAAGATTCCGTGCCGATGCAGATCGAAGATCGTTTCGTCAACCACGCCATCGTTCCGCACTATATCGATCAGGATTTCGGCAAGGCGACGCCGAACGGCTATCTGACCGCTATTGCGCCGATCGTGAGGGCTGAGCAGCATATCGAGGCGGTGACGGCGCAGCCGTGGGAGTGCAAGCTGCTTGCCATTTCCAAGACGGAGCCCTGCCTTCTGGTGCGCCGCCGCACATGGTCTGAAGCCGGCGTGATCTCTTCCGTCCGCTTGCTCTATCCCGGCAGCCGCTATCGCCTCTACAGCACCTGATCCAGCGTCTGGGAAAGCTGAAACCGCGCGTTCCAGACGAACCCTCTCTTTCCATTGAATATTATCAGGAAAACCGAATGACCGTGTTGCTCGATAGCAGGCTGACTTGGCAGGACGTGGCAAAGGTCGGCCAGGGAGAAACACTTGCGCTCACCAACGCTGCAATTCAGCGGATCGAAAACGCGGCGCGGATCGTCGAGAGCATCGTCGAGCGTGGCATCCGTGCCTACGGCATCAATACCGGCGTCGGCGCTCTTTCGGATACCGTTGTTGATCGCACTGCGCAGGGCAAGCTTTCGCGCAGCATCATTCTGAGCCATGCCTGCGGCGTCGGTCCGCTGCTTCCCCCTCGTGAGGTGCGCGCCATCATCGCCGCGCAGATCGCCAACTTTGCCCATGGGTATTCCGGCGTCAGCCTGGAGATCGTTCGCCATCTTACCACCTTTCTCGAACGCGACTGCATTCCGGATGTCCCTTCCCGCGGATCGGCGGGCTACCTGACGCACAATGCGCATACGGCGCTGGTGCTCATTGGAGAAGGCTCCGCCCATATCGGTGGACGTGCCTTGAGCGGGCGTGAGGCCTTGGCGGAGCTCGGACTTGAGCCGCTGGTTCTCGGCGCCAAGGAGGGATTGAGCCTCGTCAACGGCACCGCTTGCGCCACCGGCCTCTCCAGCATCGCGCTGGACCGGGCCGCGCAATTGCTCGACTGGGCCGATGCCATTGCCGCCATGACGCTTGAGGCGGCTGGCTGCCAGATGCCGGCTTTCAGCGAGGTCGTCCTGTCGTTACGAGTCTCCGATGGTATTGCCAAGGTGGGCAAGGTGCTGCGGGCACGTCTTGCCGGGAGTGGACTGATCGAAGCCGCTAGAGGCCGGCGCACACAGGATGCGCTGAGCCTGCGCTCTATCCCCCATGCCCACGGCGCTGCCCGCGATCTGTTCGAGACATGCGCCGCCGTGGTTGACCGCGAACTCGCGTCGGTCACCGACAACCCGGCTGTCGCCGGCACGCCGGAGGAGCCGCTTGTCTGGTCGGAAGCCCATGCGGTGGCGCCGGCACTCGGTCAGGCCGCCGACGCGCTTGCCATTGCCATTGCGCAAATTGCGGCCATGAGCGAACGGCGGATCGACCGCCTGGTCAACCCGCTGGTGAGCGGCCTTCCGCCCTTCCTCGCCTCCGACCCAGGCAGCCATTCCGGCTTCATGATCGCCCAATACACGGCAGCAGCGCTTGCAAACGAAAACCGCAGGCTTGCAGCGCCCGCCTCCACCGATGGCGGCCTCACCTCGGCGCTTCAGGAGGATTTCCTCGCCCATCCGACCGCTGCAGCCAACAAGCTTCTCGCCGTCATCGACAATGCCGAATACATCCTCGCGATCGAGTGGCTGGCGGCTACGCAGGCCCATGATTTTCTGGAAACCGTGGCGCGCAGAGCACCGGGGACGGACGCTCTCTACAGCGTGCTCCGGTCGCACGTCAGCCATTATTCTGACGATCGGCCGATCTCATCCGACATGGAGAAGACCAGAGCGCTCATATCGAAGGCCCTGCCTCCCCATCACAGCGTCTGAGGTGCGCGCCGCGCCTACATCAGGAAGTCGAGATGTATGTTTCTGGCGCGGATAAAGGGCAGGCCCTTGCGCCGCCCTGTCCAGCCGACGACATGCAGATCCCTCGCCGCAGGCTCATGGCGCTCAGCCAGCATCCAGGATCGGCAGTCAATTGCCGCGAAGTCGGCTTCTCCCCGTGCGACAGCCGTCACCGACGCCCGATGCGCCCCGGTTTCCACCAATTCGGAAAACAGCTCAAGGCTTTCGCCCATGGCTTCCAGATCGCGCTTCAAAGCCAGATGACCGGACATCGAGCGGTGCTCGTTAAAGGCAAGTTTTCTTTTTCGAAGTAACGAGATCGGCAAGATCGGTTCGCCGGTCTCAGGCGCCATCACGCTGGCGCCCTCCCCTCTCCGACCAACAATGGCGCTCGAATAGAATATTCCCGAGCCTCCCGCGACATCATCATACGGGCTTTGCCCAATGACCTGGACATGATCCTGCAAGCCAAGTTCCATCGGCCCCCAACAGGTGGCAGAAAAGAGAAGAGCCGGATGGCGCCACAGGACATCGAGATCGAGCGCATCCGGATCGAGCGTTGCCGGGTCTGGCGCGATGATCGAACCATCCTCACCACGAATGCCGCCCGGTACCGGCGGCATGTCCGCGTTGCGTCGAACGAGGTGCTCAGGCGCATCAACGCCATTTGCGATGAAGCGCGCGCGCATCGTTTCCCAGCTGCGATCCACATCGGATCGCACTTCCGGCCAGTCATACATCGGCAGAGCGGCAATCCACGTCATGCCGGAAGATCCGGAATTGCGGTACCACCCGCGGCTTGATAGCTCGCGACCTCGCCCTGATCCTTTACAACGATATCGTTCGCCACGACCGGTTCCGCCCGCCGCCAGGCAGGATGCACCACCGGCTCCTTCGCCTTGAAAGCGAATGCACGGAAAACCTCGAAATAGTTGGCGAAGACATATCCCTCGTTCATCCTCTGCCATTCTGCGCGTCCGGCGCGATAGAGCGATGGCAACCTGTACCATGCGACGGTAGGCAGCTTGTGGTGCACGAAGTGCAGGTTGTTATAGAGAAAGAGCGGTGCCAGAATCGAGTTTTCGACGATGATCGTGCGCCCATCCGGCTGCTCAGCCCACTGATGCTCGCAATAGGAGCGGATGGCGATGATGGAAACACCGAGATAGGCGGAGACGCCGACGTAGAGCCAGACGGGAATGCCGAACAGGTTCGAGACCACCAGCAAGGTCGGAATGAGCCCGGCAAGGTGGAGGGTCCACGCCATGGCGACCTTGCGGTCTCCCTTGAAAATCTTACGCCATTCGGAAGCGGTGAACCCGACCACCATCAGCGGCGGACCGATTAGCACACGTCCAATCAGCGTGTTGTTCCAGGCAAGCAGGCGCTTCAGAAAAGTCGGCATCGTCTCCCAGTCGCTCATGGCGCGGTAGTAGCTCTCGGGATCATCGAAGGGATCGGTGAGACGCTCATCCGCGTGGTGCTGAAGATGCGTCCGCTTGTAGCTGCGGTAGGGGTAAAACACCCCGAGCGGAGCGAAGACCAGCGCCTCGTTCACCTTGGCACTCCTTGTGGGATGTCCGTGCAGAACTTCATGTTGAAGCGACGAGTGAAGCGCGACCGCCACGCCCATCAGCACGAGCGCGACGATGGGATAGGCCGGATAAAGACTGTAGCCGGCCATCCCCCACAGGCCGTAGCATGCAAGAAGCAGAGCGACTGTCGGCCACTCTATTCTAGGCGCCCTTGTTCGACGTTGATGGATTCCTCGGTGTTGCCTATCGAATGACGTGTCGCTCATCATATCCCCTGATGCTTTGCCCCGGAACAGAGTTTCACCGGGCCGCGACGCGCACAATGAGAGTTTGGTGACCGACTGTTGATTTTGATAACAGAAACCATACAATGTTGATAATAGTGAACATTGGGGTTGATTATGGACAAACGCGCCCTGGCGGAGCTCTTTCGCCTCCGCCTGCTGGAGCTGGTCACACGGTCTGGTGACAGCCATTCGGCTTTTGCGGCCGGGATCGGCATCGACCGCTCGGCGCTATCACAGCTTTTGTCGGGTGATTCGGCGCGTCTACCGCGCGTGGAAACTCTTCTCAACATTGCCGAACGCCACGCCGTATCGCTCGATTGGCTGCTCGGCATCTCGCACGATCCAGGCCTGACGGGCGAACTACGCCCGAGCTTCGAGATCGAGGAAGGCGGTGAGGACTATACCGACACGCTGCTGATGAAGTGGCATGCCGAGGCCACAGGTTCGAAGATCCGCTACGTGCCAGCCCGAATCCCGGACCTGCTGCGCACCCCGCAAATCATCGCCTTCGAAGCCGAAAGCGCGCACCAAAGCGTGAAAGCACAAGCCAGCGAGTCCGCTTTTCGCCTCAACTACAACCGCCAGCCTGGCACGGATATGGAAGTCTGCATGCCCTGCGAGACATTGGAAGCTTTTGCCCAGGGGCGCGGCATGTGGAGTGGCTTGAAGAAGGAGATCAGGGCGACACAGCTGCAATACATGTCCGAACTCATCAACGAGCTCTACCCGTCGTTCCGGCTATTCCTGTTCAACGAGAAAGAGCGCTTTTCCGTACCCTATACGATCTTCGGCTCGCAGCGCGCAGCAATCTTCGTGGGCGGCATGTATCTCGTTCTCAACAACGCCGAATCCATCCGCAAGATGCAGCGCCACTTCGACGAACTGATCCGGTTCACCCGCATTCATGCTCATGAGAGTGCTGATTTTGTTAAAAGTCTGGAGGTTGCGTGATGGGTCGTGGTGACAGCACGCAGTAACGCGTCCAATTCGCTATGCGTGGTCTTCGCAAAACCGTCGGGGCATTGCTTCGGATGAGCATACCACTGCGGACCTGCTTGAGACCTGCTTGAGACCTGCTTGAGACCGGTTTCTCAACCGCATCCTTGCCGCAAGCTCTTTGGGTTGCAGCACAGCCTCAGAGCATGGTGAACCGGTTGCTAACTGGTACGCGCTTTATCGTGGTACCCACGCAACTCGTTGCTACCAGACTACCGGACACACGATCGCGAGATGTGGTTCACCGTCCAACGCTTGCGGTCGTCATCATGTCCGTTTGCGGGTGAAAGAACCGAAACGTTACCAGTGAACCTTGTATCAACATCACCCACATGACGAGGGACGTCGCGACAGCGAGAATAATATTTCGAAGTTTGAGTGACACGGACGAGACTCCTTGTGAGCCACCAGGCTGTCACTCAGGAGTAAATTTTGTCTGAATTGAAAGTCATTACCGACCCTAAACTAACGAACGACGCTATTCTTCCTGCTTTCTTGTTAACAGATTATTACACAGCGTGAAGCACTATTTACCATAACTATCTAAAGGCAGATAATACTTTGAAATAAAGTAAAATTTTCTTTAAAATGTACGCTCGCCCGCAAATCTCTTCACGCGTTAGGAGAACGTTCTGGCGGTGCCAACAAGTTCGACCACAACATTTTGGCATGCCCTGAGCCTGAACCTCTAGACCTACCGATAGGGCGGCATTGATCCGCAGGATCCCAAGTCTCCGCTCACCGAAGCCTCTGCTCAGTGCGGCCGATTAACGAACTCAGGTTTCAGCCGATCAAGGCATTTATGCGCTCGCCCGAGACTTCTGAGCCGATTGTAAAAAAAGGCAAATTTGTGCCAGGTCAACTTCAAGCGAGTTAGTCAAATACGTGAGCTCTTGAGTTTGCCTCTTTCGCAACGCCTCACTTGATCACTTCATTCTGGGAGTACTCATGGTCGGAAGGACAGCGGCAAAAATAGATGCGTTCTCGTACACTTCACGATCGATCTAAGCTGCGTTCATCAGCCAAATCTAGTTTTGGCTGATGAAGATGGTCACGCTAGAAGCCGTTACCGCCCTGCATCTCCGAATAGATGGTTCCGACGATAATTCGGCAATCGAGCCAAAAAGAAAAATTTTCGATGTAGTGAAGATCGGCATTAATCCGGGCGCGGGCTTTCGAAGGACGATCTGTAGGGCCTCGCAGACCACGCATTTGGGCAAGCCCTGTGAGACCTGGACGCATCGCATGGCGCTGATGATACTCAGGAACAAGGGTTTCATACGGTACGCCGGCTGCAAACATACCAACGGCGTGGCAGCGTGGCCCGACAACAGACATATCACCACGAATGACATTTATGAGCTGTGGCAGTTCATCAACGTTAAAACGACGCAGATAGCGCCCCACCTTTGTGATCCGCGGATCGCCTACGACGGTCTGCGCAACCCCACTGGGATCGCCTTTGTCCGTGTACATAGAACGGAATTTATAGACCTTGATTTTCTTCCCGTTCATCCCCCAACGGGTCTGCGTGAAGAGTGCCCCGCCAGGACTTTCACATCTGATCAAGCAAAAAACTGTCAACAAAAGCGGCGCCAGCACAATAAGGGCGAGCGTAGCTAACACTATATCGAGAAATCGTTTTGCAGCTAAATGCGAAATATTCTTTTGGGACATCTGAACGGAAAACGGCTGAAATACTTCAACCGGACTGGAATCCAGAGTCCCGAGAACACACTCACCTGATTGGAAGTCTGACATTTTTGTCGCCCCACATTGCGCACATATGACGCACCGCTAAAATAATCGCTGAAGTTACTTTCATCGGCTTTATATTCTAACTCTGTAACACTGTCAGTACCAAAATTAAAGATTGGTTAACCTGTTTTAGCTTGCAAAATACGAAGACATGCTATGCAGTTTTAGATCACTACGAAGACTTGATGGTGCCAGGACAAGATGAAGCTACATTTACGGCGCCTTGGAAGAGCTTTCTGATTGAGCCCCGGATTATTGACGGCTTGTTCGACGGAAACCTTGTGGACGTCGAAGATTCAAGTCTAGGCTTGGAGGCTAAGCAGGATTGAAGATCTTTTCTCTTCAGCCCATGTCTCGTCTCCACAAGTCAGCCTAAAGGAGCCAAATAGATCATCTGGTTCTTTTCCGACGAGACCAGCGATCGCCATCCTAAGTCCACAGCCGCTTGAGGTGCGGGGCGCGCTGTCAGAGCGTCGAGTAGGATAAGTCATTCTTCCTTTTGCCTATGCTGCCGATATCGAATTCACGCCAGCTCGACCGCGATCCGTGGGGAAGGTGGTCCTTGACGTCACTCCCCACAAAGGGGCCGAATTCAAACCCGCAACATCAGCCAATAGACGCAGACCACTCTTTCGTAGTTGATACGGGGAGTTGTAGAAACAATCACCGAATGATCTTCGACAAGCAGGAATGCCGGGAAACCGGTTCAATTGAATCAGAGTGACCCGAGGCCGACATGTCTTGAAAAGCGATAGGTCCTCGATAGCCGTTAACCGAGCGTTAGACATGATGATGACCCGCGCTTCTACTGAGATTAAAGTCGAGGCATTGTCTCGCTTATGACACGGCGATTCCGTAACTACCTAATCCTACTTAGCATTTCGCTGGCAATGTGGGCCGTCGCGATCATCGCAATAGCATTGCTATGGTGACCCCTAAAAAGCGCCTGCGCTTAGAAGCTTTTGTAATCGAGCGCGCGTGACAATGAACCAAACATGCAGGCGCGCCAGGACCCTCTTTCGCACCTATTCGATCGTGTGCTGGTTGAAAGCGCTCAGGTCCTGTTGAGCGCCTTGATTTCATCGCCACAGGTGATAAAGAAGCGGCGATACTGAAGGTATGCCTGCACGCAATAGGTGTGTAGGTGATGGAATCGCCGAGCACGATACTCCAATCACTCCCACAGGGCCGCCTCAAAACAGGATCGATTTCCCTCGAACATCATCGCTTCGAGATAGCTTGGACATCGATACGGATCATGACACGTGTTTCCTAAATGTAATTTTGGAATGGTTCACCGCCACCTGATGAAGCGTTTCCGACCTAGTATCGCGCCGGCTTCCCCGAGGCCCAGGTTGACGATGTATGGATCGGATTTCAGTGCACTATACGCAATAAGCGACATACATGGTTGCGCATCGGCATTCAGGGCTGCACGCCGTTTAATCGCGCGCGATGCGCAGGGCTATCCGGGACGAAAGCTTGTCGTGTTGCTTGGAGACTATGTAGACCGGGGGCCGGCAAGTCGAGACGTTTTGGAACTGCTCACCCAACCGATATCAGAAGAAATTGAGGACATTGCCCTGTGCGGCAACCATGACGACCAACTCGTCAAAATGGTGCGTGGCGACTTGCCAATTAATGCTTGGCTGGAATTTGCTGGCAGCGCGACACTAACCTCTTTCGGGATAGATGTTGAAAATGTGCTAAAAAGGGTTGGATTAAAAGGGCTACATCACGTCGTCCGAGAGACTATACCAACCGCCTACATTTCAAGACTAGAAGCTCTGCCTGTATCATTGCAGATCGATAATCTTCTCTTCGTGCATGCCGGCGTCAGACCTGGTGTGGCACTCGCGTCGCAGACAGATAACGACCTTATGTGGATACGCGAACCTTTCCTGGAGGATGGACCACAGTTACCGATCTTCGTGATCCACGGGCACACTCCTGGCATCACTGTGAATATCGGGAACGCCCGACTTGGCATAGACACTGCGGCAGTCGCAACCGGTAAGCTTACCGTTCTTAGGATTGTCGGGACGAAGTTCTCCACAATACAAGCGTCGAATTGAGCAACTCATGAAGAGTGGAATTCTCGCTAAGACAGAGAACGTCTCCTCTTCTCTGACAAGCGCAATAAAAATCGAAGGGCTTCAGCGTGCCACGACGCAAACGGGTTTAGGCTACCACGCGTTTCGACCGCCGCAGGATTCAAGTCGCGACTCTGTGCGAAGATAGGTTTGAAAATCGATTTAGCAGGCGCGCGTAGCAGGATCTCGCAATCAACTTGATCCAAGGCAATCTTGGCTCGCTGGCCCGGCTGAAGCGGCTTTTGACCTACGCCGCCTGAGCGAGAACGCGAAAAACGCTCACTCAAGCCGTAAAAATTGGATTGTCGAAGCGAGCGACGTGGAACAAACCGCACGCTCAAAAATTGACTCGTACACCGATACGCAAATCAAACTCATTTAAAATCATTTCGTTATTCTAGCTCACGGGGAAAATTATGCGATTGCGCACCATCTGCATTTTGAGCCTTTCTGCCTTGCTTCCGTTTCCTGCGGTATCCGCCGACATGATCCAAAATTACGAGCCGCAGCGAAAACGAGAATATGTCCGATACGAGCGTCCAGTGAGAGCCACTTACGTCGAACGTCGTAAGGCCCTTGAATGCGGCGACCTCATCGTTGAGTATCGTTACGTCCCTCGCACCGAAATAGTTACCGTCTGTCATCCGCCAGTTTTTTAACTGCCCGTTTCTGATGGGCAGGCCGCACTGGTTGCAGAGCGCCGATCGGCATGCACCGGTGTAGGCCGCTATGACCAGCTACCTGAGAATAGCAAAAGTCAATAATTGCCGATATCAGATGCTTGGCGAAGCACTGGATCCGCTCTCCTGAGCGTCGCTGTCACAGTGCGAACTTTCTTGGGCGCAGAGGCGACCAGCTTAGCTTTTTGACCAACATTCTGCCATTGCTTGGGATTGTCCCGCGACTGCACTTTCAGGAACCTCAGGTCGGTTTTACGCCAGTCCATGATCGCACTCGTGCGGTTATCGAGCACGAGGTCACCGGCGGATGTCTTTGCGATAAGGACCGCATGCCCTTCACCGCTGGAGGTTAGCGCCACAGCAATACGCAAACTCGAGGACGACCAGCCAAGCTCGATAAGCTGTTTGCGCTTTGTCAGCGCAAAATCCTCGCAATCGCCGCTTTTGACATCTACTTCCCAGTCGTCCGTACCCGATCGGTCGTTAACAGGCCGGATGGATCTGTTGACAGTCGAATTTACCCTCGACAGCTGCGCTCCGCGCTCCGCATCCAGATCCATTATGCTCTGACCGCCAACCTTTCGGCATTGTTCTGGCGCCTTCATGCAGAACACGACACTCGCGAAGGGCGCCAATGTCCCCTCCTGTTCGAGCATTCGAACAACATCAGAGCCAAACTCTTTAGGTACGCCGGAGGGCCCGAATGCCCTTGCAACTTCCGGCGCTGATGAGAACGCAATTACGGCGCTAACGAGCACACAAAAATTTGACCGGATTTTCTTCGACATCACTGGCAGAGACATGGAACACCTCGCTGTTATGTCGCAAGAAGTACCGCACGCCTTCTGCAGATTTGGTGGTGAGAAATGTTCAAATTTTATGGAAATGCGTTTTTTTTGGGAATTATGTTCTTCGCCATCGTGGTTACACTCTTAGAACGGCTCGCTGATTATACTTCATTCACAATGTTCCTGACGGATTGATACGCACTTGCCGACACTCAGGTGCCATTTAGCAGTGGCGGAAACGCTCTGTTCCTTATGGCTGCGTTGTATCGGTAGTTTATCCTTGCTTGAGGAGCAGGCATGCCTGTCTTCGAAACTTCGCCTGGCGATTGCTCGTCTCTGTCGTCACGCACGGCGGCCGTCCGTAAATCCTATTCACGAGAGCAAATTCGTGTATTCATTTCGATAGAGGGCTATATTGGGGAGGCTCCACCCTTTTTAAACCACAATATAGTGAATTTTCTATTTGGATAGATGGCGCTAAGCTACGCGTTTGAGAAGCTGGAAATGCTCGATTGGCACAAAGCTCATCACACGTGGCCTAGCAACCCGGACAGGATCAAGCATGCAGTTGGTAAAAGTTGTCAGTATACTCGTTCCAGGGATTGTCTGGTCTTGCCTCTTATTTGGAAGCGCAGCCGCGCAACAGCAGCAATACCCAAACTATGAGGAACAAAAGAGCCTCGATGGAGGCGTTACCGGCACTTACGGCAACCAAAATTTCGATGTTCCGCCTCAGCCTGGACAAATCTCTCCAAGACTGGTTCGTCCCCTTCCTCGCGATCCTAATGGGGCTAAGTCAGGAAATTCGGGGGCTACGCATCGCAGCTGTGTCGTCGACTCTTACGGGAACGCGGTGTGTCGGTAGTATATGCCTTTAAAAAGAAGAGGACTCCTTCACTGACGGCAGTCCAACTAACGTACCTTATGTAATCAATAGCGTGGCGCCACTTTTTACGATAATAACTGCTCGAGCCCAGTATATGTGACGTTTTTGCGGTCCGTCGAAACTCGGTAGATGTCGATCTTTATCCGACGTCGAAATTAAAGTTGCAACCGTTCGCATATGATCCCGAAGTGACGGCGGAGAGAGCACTGCGGCGAAGCGTCAGGCTAAAGACTTTTTCGTTACGCCAGTTACAATACGAAGGATTGCCAGACAGAAATTTTGACGAGGTCGACAGAAGTATAAACCTAAACCCAGCGCATCCCGGATTCCGATGTTCCCGCCACCGCCCTGGCTACTGCTGCCGGCGAAAAATAGTGCCGTCGAATAACTTAAGACAGATAGTCGCGAAACGGTTTTATCCACGGAAGAACGTTGCACTCATGCCGATTTACCAAAACCATATTTATTTCGGTCACAACATTTTGTTTTGTGGATAATATTATAACTTTCAGTTATGAACAGCAATAAGCATACCTATTACCTTTTAGCTTGTTGGTACATTGTTAGTAGCATAGCTATCGTGCCGTCGCGAGGTTGGCGTGAAAACACTTAATTCTCGAAGCAATACATCGGACTATACCGATCCTATAGCTGAGATTATAAAAAAATGTCGACCTGGTGTCGTTGCAGTGGGAGTTGCCAGCGCTCTGGTCAACATCCTATACCTCACTGCGTCATTTTTCATGCTGCAAGTCTATGATCGAGTTATCCCAAGCAGGAGCATTGCCTCACTCGTGGCGCTTGGTGTGCTTGCCCTGATGCTGTACGCCTTCCACGCGGCGTTCGAGATTGCTCGTAATCGAATTCTGGTTCGCATCAGCGGCGTTTTCGACGAGATGATGGCTAGGGCCATATTCAGCACGACTGTTCGAAGCGCACTTAAACTACGGTCCGGCGGCGACGGACTGCAGCTTCTTCGGGACTTTGATCAGCTTAGAACATTTTTAAGCGGTTCGGGCCCGACGATCATCTTCGACTTGCCCTGGATCCCGTTCTACGTTGCGATCTGCTTTCTCTTCCACCCCCTTATCGGTGCGATGACAATTGTCGGCGGCATCATCCTGGCATTATTGACGCTGGTAGCGAACAAAAGCACGCAGAAATCCGCACAGAAAATACATGATCTCAGCAACAGGCGAACCTCCGATATCCAGGCGGCTCAAAGAAATGCGGAGATCGTCACAGCTTTGGGAATGGCCGATACGCTCGCCAATCGATGGGTTTCGCAAAATGATGCCTACCGGGCGGCTTACCGCAAAAATTCAGATGTGGCGAATTCCTACGCGACCGTTTCAAAGATTTTCAGAATGGTGCTTCAATCTGCTGTACTCGCAGCCGGCGCCGTTCTCGTGATTGAGAACCAAGCATCGGGCGGTATAATTATCGCGTCATCGATCCTCACCTCGCGCGCGCTGGCTCCCGTCGAGCAGGCAATTGCCAACGCTCGAGCCTATGCGGCCACCCTGCAGGCCTGGCGGCGTATGAAAGAGCTGTTAAAGGCATTCCCCGCCGCGCCTTTCCCCATGCTGCTACCGTCTCCTCGCCGATCACTGTCCGTAGACAACCTTGTCAGCGGCGCACCTGGGCAATCCCAAGCGCTGATTGCAGGGGTTGACTTCAGACTTAACGCCGGCAGTGCTGTGGGGATAGTAGGGCCAAGTGCTTCGGGAAAATCATCTCTTGCTAGAGCTCTGACTGGCGTTTGGCCAATCTATCGTGGGAATATTCGTCTTGACGGCGCTGCGCTCAATCAATGGAGCGACGTCGAGCTTGGGTCTCATATCGGATATTTGCCTCAGGACATTGAGCTTTTCTCAGGGACGGTATCGGAGAATATTTCCCGGTTCCGTCGGGATGCTGACCCTTCTGCCATCATCGCCGCGGCAACCGCTGCTGGTGTCCATGAGTTGATCTTAAAACTCCCCCGAGGTTACGAGACGGAAATAGGCACCGGCGGAAACATGCTGTCGGCAGGGCAACGTCAACGCTTGGGTCTGGCTCGCGCGCTTTACGGTGATCCGTTCTTAGTTGTTCTCGACGAACCGAACTCGAACCTGGACGCAGATGGTGAGGCAGCGGTGACTGCTGCAATTCTCAGCGTACGTGCCCGCGGCGGGATAGCGATCGTCATCGCCCATCGTCCGAGCGCACTTGCCGGCGTCGACCACGTGATGATGGTAAAAGACGGTCAGATGCAGCTTTTCGGAAGAAAAGAAGACGTGATCAATTCGATACTTCAGAAGCAGGAACGGCCAGTAACGCTGGAGCGCGCACCTACATTGAAGGTCGTTGATGGATCAGAGGCTTAACTCATGAATGACAACACGAACTCCCTGACCTCAATAAAGCGTCATGTCTTGATAGTGGGGCTTCTCGGCGCAGTGTTGGTCTTCGGCATTGGCGGGTGGGCTGCGACGGCATCGCTTTCCGGCGCCGTGGTCGGAGACGGTATGGTCATCATCGATGAGAATGTCAAAAAAATCCAACACTTGACCGGGGGGATCGTCTCCGAATTGGTCGTTAAGGAAGGCGATCACGTTCAAGCAGGCGATCTCCTCTTAAGGCTTGACGCGACCTCCATCAGAGCGAGCCTGGGCATCATCAATAGTAGTTTGGCTCAGTTGTATGCGCGGCGTAGTAGACTTATCGCAGAACGCAGTGGCGCCACCGAGTTTACCGTAAACGATGTTGACTTGAACGGTCTTGAGCCCGATGCAGATCTAAACTTGGTAGAAGGAGAGGTACGGCTTTTTACCAGCCGCGTTGCTTCGCTCGCTGGCATGCGTCGACAGTTGGAGGAACGAAAGAACCAGCTCTCTGCCGAGATCGAGGGAGATACGATACAACTCCAGTCGATCGATGATGGCGCAAAACTTGTTGGCCAGGAACTAGACGCTTCGGAAGAATTGTACAGGCAAAAGCTGGTTACGCTGCAGAAGGTGAACAGTCTGCGTCGGCAGAAGGTTGAGCTGAGTGGCAACCGCGGAGAACGCCTCGCCTCCCGCGCTCAAGCCCAAGGCAAAATCAGTGAAATCGACCTTCAAATTCTCCAGTTGGATGAGGATAGACGATCCGAGATTGCCAAAGACCTTGCCGATACAGAAGGGAAAATTGCTGAGTTCGAAGAGCGACAGGTGGCGGGTAAAGATCAGCTGAGACGTCTTGATATCAGAGCGCCGTTAGATGGTAAAATATACCAGCTGGCCGTTCACACTGTTGGTGGCGTTATAAATCCTGGCGAACCTCTTATGCTTTTGGCACCTGACCAGCGAGCACTCACAGTTGAGGCCCGCATTGCTGCCCGCAGTATTGACCAAATCACGCTCGGCCAACAGGTAGATATCCGATTCACTGCGTTCGACCAAAAAACCACTCCAGAAGTCACCGGTAACGTCACTTCGGTCTCGCCAGACATCATCATAGATCAGAAGAGTGGGCAATCTTACTACGCAGTCCGCGTTGTTCCGAACATCGAGAGCCTTGAGAACCTGAACGGCAAGAGCCTTTATCCCGGCATGCCTGCGGAAGTATTTATCAAAACTGCCGATCGGCAGGCGCTGTCCTACTTCGCTAAACCACTTACCGATCAAATGAAACACGCCTTCCGGGAAGAGTGACTGCGTAGAGATCGAGCCCAACACAAAACTCGTTGCACGCCAAGGCGTACCTTGCCTTGAGTACGTTATTCGAGGCTCGGGTGAGTGCGCTTGCACCGGTGCGACCTTCCAATGAAAAGGATATACTTGACGGGCCAAGTGCACGCTACCGCAAGAGCGTTGGCACCGGAGTCGAGTGAGCCGATTGAAATGTCTAAAGCACCGCGCGTTTAATCGGATGCATAGCCCGCGGCTTTGAGATAGCTCCAACACTCGGCTCCGTCGAAGAGATGCAGATTGATGCGAGAACATTTGCAAGGGCCTTGAAGGTCCTTGCGGCTGCGGTGCGCAGGTGGGCCGTGATCTTGGAGAACGCCATCTCAATGGGATTGAGATTTGGACTGCAGGGCGGCAGGAACAGAAACCATGCGCCTTTTTCTGTCAGCGCCTGTGCCGCCTTGGCGCTTTTGTAAACCGTGAGGGTGTCGATGAAGACCACGTCGCCTCGCTCAAGCGCTGGTACAAGTCAGGTCTGGATGCAGCTGTCAAACAAGACGCGGCTCTTGGGGTGATGGATAATCATGGCGCAGTCAGGCCGTGATAGCGCAGTGCGGCAATGAAGGTCTGTGTGACGTTGCCCCAAGGTTCATCCAGCTTTGAGTTTGCTGTGGCGGCTTTGACGTCTTCCCCACTGTCCGAACGGCGCGTCTAAACGCCAACGTGGCAGCGACAGCGCAACTGGACTATCTTGGCGTTCACGATGTTTCGTCACTGAAAACACCACAATGCGGCTCCAGTCTCATCCCAGGCGGACGTTTGGCAGTCGAGACACCACGACCCCCAGCTGCACCGTCGTGCGTGCGCGTTCCGATGCCATCAGGGCGCTTTTATGTGAACACTTGAGCCAGCAGGCCTTGCGACAGCGACGAGGCGGAACCCGCACGCCACGCTTCATCAAGCTTGTCAGTCAGTTCCGGCATAGTGATGTCGGGCTTGCGCTCGACCTTGGCGATCAGCAAAGATCGATAGGGAGAAAGCTCTCCGCTGCCCGGCGGGCACCCCTACCCCAACGGCTCGATCATGCCGCTCACCGCATGACGCCGAACAAGTTTGATCGCAGCGATCTCGCTGACGCGGAACTGCCGTGCCGCAGACCGACACGACTGGCGGCAGTTACCTACCGCCACAACACGTGCGCAAATATCAAACGAATGAAACCGACCCCGTGACGATCCCCCATTTAAAGGGAATCAGAGATTGTCCAAAATGGAATCCATGCGATTAAGCTTAGTCGATCGATGCTCTAATTCATCTCACTGGTGTTGAACGTTGTGGGAGAAATTGCCCCTCACCTGTCTAACATAGTAACTACCGGGTGACTCTGCGTCTACGAAACCTTCATAGACGTCACGCGGCACATCACAATATTCGCGGCGTTGACCGTTTGTGAGAAAGATTTTTAGGCGGTTCGCGCTCTCATCATAGTCTACGCCTTCAATCAACTTCGACTTCAGAAGTACTTTCATGAGACAGCCTCCTGTTTGCTATGCAGCATAGGTTACGTTGCATCGCAAAAAAGTCAAGCAAACTGAGCGCATGCGTTTAAGTTTTCGGTAACACTTTCCACCGCTCCAGTCTCTGACGACGTTCTTCTGGAAGATGCATGGTAACGCTAAAGATATAACTAGATAGCGTGGGGCTCGGCTGCTTCAGCAGCTCGCGAACTGTCGCGGGCGATGCGTAACCCAACAGGGTAGTGAGGTCTCTCGTGAGAGCGGGCTCTGCTGCCATGAGACTGGCCGCATCCAGCTTTCGCCATTGCGCAAATCGACTGCGCAAACCACGCATGCTCGCGGGATCAAGCTCTACAGCCCTGGACATCAAAGTAGCTTGCTGGCTAGCCTCCTCACCCGCAGCTCTCTTGATCATAGCAAGCCTGAGTGAATAATCGGAGACGAACGGTGCACAGCGTACAGCATGTTCGACCACGTTTTGCGCGCGAGCTGCCGACTCCACCCATCGTTCGTAATCTGTATCAGGGTTTAGCCGATCAAGATCCGCAAGAACGACACCGACCGCAGCATCTAAGATATCCGAGCGGCACTCGCCACGCATCGACACTTTCTCGGCTACGGATGCGTATTCGTGAATGATGGAGTTGGCACGTTCGCCCCTGCCCTCGAACTTCTCGTTCACATACACAAGGTCGACATATCGGAGCGTCCTGGCAAGTTCATTCGCCGCGATAGCAAAAACCAACGTTGCTGCAATTAAAACAAGTGCACCGGACAGCAGCTTCACTCTAACCTCAGCTCGCCTCGGAATAGTAGGACGTATATCGCGACATATAATACGCCTCCGAGCCATGCGTCTCGTAGAGTTTCATTTTCTTCGTATCAACCTTGTTCAATATGGCGCCAACGCATTTTGAACGGATCTCTTCGTCTCTGCCCAAGGTCGTCGAAACAATCCGTCGAGAAATCCTGCCCCATTCGATGACAAACACAAAGTCATCGATGAGCGGTTCAATACCACGTGCATCAACAACGGGCGCCAAAGGTGGCAAGTCAAGAATGACATAGTCAAACTTAGAACGAGCGAGATCCAGAACGTTACGCATCATTCGCGAAGACAGTAGTTCGGATGAGTTCGGTACTCGGTGCCGAACAACAGCAGGCACAAACGAAAGACCAGTTTTTTCGCTTTGAAGGATGACGTCCTGAAGCCGTGCACCGGAAATCAATACCTCCAAAAGCCCGACCTCAGCATGCGATCCAGCGGCTTTCGTTGCTCCTGGATTCCGGAAATCGCAGTCGATCAGCAGCACCCGGGAACCTTGAGACGCCGCCAATTCAGCGAGATTGAGCGCGACGGTGGACTTCCCTTCTCCTGGGAGGGTCGATGCGATTCCGACGACACGGCCACCTTCACCGGCCTTTCGCATGTCAATCGACATTTTGGCACTGCGAAGTGTCTCGGCAAACACCGAGAGAGGGTGATCGATGGCGTAACTGGCAAGTGTCCCAGTCTTCTGCAGATTTCGTTTCTTTGTATTATCGATAACCGTCAAGCCGAGAGGCTTGTCTTCGAGCCGCGGAAGGGAGCCCAAATACTCCAGATTAACTTCGTCCCGAATTTGCTCTCCCGTCCGGAAAAAACGGTCGCGCATTTCACGGATGCCAGCAAATCCAGACCCAAGCGCAGCACCAAAGATGCCAAAAAGTGCAATGACCATCAACTTTCGTGGATAGCTGGGGCGTTGCGGCTTAACCGGGCGGGTTATGATACGCGCTTCTGTTATGGGGAATGACTGTTGCTGGATCGCTTCTTGGTATCGCTGAAGGAATGTCTGATAGAGATTTCTATATGTTTCCGCTGAACGTTCCAATTCACGCAGCTGTACGCTGCTCTGCCCCGCCGATGCACTTTCAGTCTTGGCACTAGTGACGCTATCGGCAAGTGACTTCTCACGAGAACGAGCCACATCGAGCTCGTTTTTATAGCTTTCCGAAATACGGTTTAGCTCTTCGAACATCAGGCGGCGGTACTCTGCCATCTCTTCGCGAAGGCGAACCGCACGAATATGGTTCGGACCCAGCCGCGAAGAGATATCAGCTTCGAGCTTAGACGCTGCAAGATACTTTTGGCGGAGTTCGTTGGACACCGAGCTTTCAAGCACCTCGGGTACGATAGCATCGGACTGACCAGACTTCAGTATTTCCTGGATATGATTATATTTCGCTTGGGCTTTCGAAGTATCCGCTTGCGCAACAATCATAGCACTATTCAATTGTGCAAGCTGCTGATCAGCGAGAAGGCCGTTCCCTGTCGCCAAAAGGTTGTTTTCAGCACGGTATTTCTGAACCGCCAGATCGCTTTCCAGAGCCTTTTGCTTGAGTTCGTCGATGCGCGTTTGCAACCATTCACTGGCGCGACGCGTCGCCTCATACTTGGCCTCGAGCTTGTCGTTGATGTAGATGTCGGCAATCGCATTCGCCACCGTCGCGGACATCTCCCGGTTCGGTGAGGTGAAGCTGACGTCCAAGACGTAAGACTTTCCCACGCGCGCAATGGTCATATTGCTCTGCAGGACGTTTAATGCATCGCGGCTGGCCTCTTCTTCGTCAGTCTGCGCCAGGTCGGAACTCACAAACAGAGAGGGCAAGTCCAGGAGCACGTTGAACGCACGCTTCAGCGTGTCGACCGCGCCTCCCGAAGAGGCCATGAACTCGCCATTTGTCGAAAGCGACAACTTATTGACGACGGCCAAGCCGATCGTGTCAGATTTCAAAATCTCGATTTGGCTCAAGATAGTCGCATCATCATCTGCCGCGGCCTGGTCCATCGAAAGCCTCGTCACGAGACCTTCCGGCGAACCGCCGATGAGCACACTGGCTGTAGCAGTATAACGAGGAACCGCAGTAATGACATAGGCGCAGCCCAGTAGCATGGAAATCAGCGTGATACCCGCTACCACTCTCCATTGCCGCCGAATGATCGCGAATGCGCGATCAAGGTCAATTGAACTGACAAGCGGCCCGTTGTCCTCCCATACAAATTGCGAGCCCGATTTACTATTGGGTGACTGCACAGGATACTCCAAGTGGCGACAGATGGCAGCCCGCTGCTTAGAAGGGGCTAGTGCCGTTAACTTCGTTTGTAATGTTTGTGATGTTGGTCACGAGCCTGCGGGACCGCGAACCGGTCGTGAAGTCCCCAGCCGTCTGCGCAGTTGAGCTGTCTCCTCCGAGACCGCCTGAACTGTCGCCTGCAGCGCCGCCTCCAACACCGGCTGCTGCGCCCCCAGCACCCCCGCCAGCGCCGGCGCCAAGTGCCGCTGTCTGCACTTCATTCAAAGCAGAAAGGAATGCCGTCGTGACCTCAGGCGAATTTGCAGCAGCAACCTTTTCTTGAATTGTCTGAGCGTATTCAGGAGTCGAAGCCGCACAGGCGCGCGCAACCCGCGCCAACCCTGTACCCAATGCCGCCTTCTGTGTCGCATTGAACTGCGGCACAAGACCAATCATCGGGTCGAGCACGTCGGCACTAGAGCCCGCGAGAGCGCGCACGCGACTTACCATTTCGAAACCGCCGCTAGGATAGACGGTGACCATCTCCGCTGGCGCACCCAAAAAAGCGCCGATCACGTCGTCGCCTGCCTTAGCTGGAGCGATAAAACAGCCAGCCGCATGAGATTGCGCGAATACTTGACCCGGCGCAATAATTGCCAATGCCAATAAAACCGAACCTACCGTTAATCTACTCATACTATCTATCACCATCGTGGTTTTTCTGGAAATACAATACGTCCAGAATGTCGCACAAGCAAGCCCAGCAGGCTTTGCTTTAGGATTAAGAGTTAAACGGTTAATTGCGGAAAATTCTCTTGGCAGCGTCACGTCCGTCAACTGCGTCGGTCACAGCACCCGAGGTGTTGGATGTAACCGAATTGAGGACGTTCAGGAACTTGACGACTTCAACAGAGTCCGCATTCGAGATGTAGATAATATCCTTGTCCTGCATCGCGAATTGTTGGACGGCGAAGAACGATCCCGGGTCACGCATGTTTGCGCGGAAGATCACAGGTATATCTTCTCCAACGAAGCGGCTGGTGTCTATGCTAAGCGCTTGCATCGTCTTACGAGAAACCTTCCGATAGAGAAAGACCTGGCCTGGATCGGCACGTGCGTCCAACAGGCCGCCAGCCTTCCCAAGCGCCTCACCCAAAGTAAGTTTCGTTTCTTCGAAATCGAAACGGCCATTCAGGCCCGCAGCACCATATACGGTGTAGGTCCGCCGCTCGCGATTCACGAGGATAGTGTCGCCTGGAGACGCATATATATTCTCAGCTGGCGTTGTTTGCAGCTTGTCGTAAGAAATTGTCCCCGATTTCCCGCGGCGCTGGAGGGTCACATAGGTTTCGATACTCGGCGCACTGATGCCCCCAGCTTCCGAAATCAGGTCAAGAACGCGTTCCCCAGCCGATGTCACCTCAAACTTACCGGCCTTGGCGACATCACCCAGGACTGCAACCTCACTCGATCGGCCGTTGACTGTCGTTATAACGACCTGCGGCTCGATCGCGCGGTTTGAGAGCTTCTCTTCAATTTCCCGCTCGACTTGCTCTTTCGGTCGTCCTGCCGCGACGATTCGTCCGGCATACGGAACCGTAAGTGTTCCACTTCTGTCGATCGATTGAGAAGGCAATGTGATGTAGTTTCCGGGACGGCTACCCGCTTCGGTCGGAATGAACAATCCACCTGCCTGAGCTTCGAAAATGGAGACCTGGACGGTATCACCAATACCGAGAGGTACATCAGGCGGACCGCCGCGCCCGCCACCGAAACTATCACGAATCGACGTCGCGGCCGGCTGCTGGAAACTTGGCAAAATTGTCTTGTTGATATCAACGAGAATGTAGTCGATTCCCACTTTTCGACCTTCAGTCGTCACGCGGACAGACGCCTGCTTTTCAACGGCAGCATCGTCGGGCCCAGATCGAGGTAACGCCGTGCATCCGGACAATGCGGCCGTTGATGCAAATAGTGCTAGCAATAGAAATTTAGCCAAATTCATTCTCGAACAGTGGGATTGTTATTGATCATGAATTACATAGATCAGATTATTGTAAAAGGAGTTAATTATAAGCCTCGGCAATAATCAGAGGGATGTGTCTATGGGGACACAATGATTCTTTCGTTTCGATGAGATGCCTTCGGCAGTTGTATGTATTACATAAATTATACGAAGCTTAGCGAACAAATGGCGGTAGAGACCGGTAATAGGCACCGTACGCTTCGCGGCTTCCGTCATCTTGAAAAGTCCGACGTTACGCCTCGATACCGCTCGAACCGGGCCAGTGTCATCGGGTCCGTTTCTTCATCGAGCGACCGAACTTAGAGCGCCGCGCGTCCTTCTAGACGCATTAAGGACGCGTCTCGCTCTTCAAATCTAAGCCTCGTGCAGGGATGTTTTCGCCACTGGGTATCTACATGCAGTCCCGAAACCCGAAAGCACGGCTGCGCTGATTCGTCAGTGGAGATCGACTATGAGGGTATCCAAGCGTCTCCGTTGCTGCGCTCCACTCGGCACCGGTTCCTCCAAAGGCCGTGGCTTTCCCAAGCGAATACGTTGCAGAATTACCTCGTCGCTTAGGGCGTTTCCGCTCCCTTCTTCAGGACACGAAACATCAATGAGCCAACGAACCGAAAGAAAGTCGGTTCACGAACCATTGCTGAAAGTGACAAGTTTTACATCGGAAAGATCTTCAAGCGTAAATGCCTGACCACCGGCAGCAGACTTCAATTCTAGTTTGGATTTCACGCCCGAGACGACATCCAAACTATCTCCAGTATTGGACTGAACTCCTGCGGTAGAGGTGAGTACGAAATTAACCGGCTCTTTCGATGGCCCTGTGCGCCAGATGGCAACTATGGTCCTACCTTTGGCATCGACCCACGGGTGAACCTGTACATCTGAGGCGTCAGGCGTGAGTGTCACGTTGCTCGGTTTTAGCTCAGAGACATCTGGCAATGCCTCCATAATTCGACGATAGACGTCGAAGGCGGGCTTCTCACGCTTCAAATCGGCAGAGACAAGTCCGAAATTGTGCTCCTGATTGCTCGCATCTGCGCCGTCGTTTTTCAGATCGTACCAAAAGACCGCTTCGGTTGGTATTCCGTCACGTATTTTGAAGTCTAGATGAAGCATCATCAATCGGGCCAAGTATTTGGCCTGTAGATCCTCGCTTCCAATTCCTGCTATACCATTAGGGGCGCTGGAATATCCAAGCTCCGTGAGGTAAATTTTCAAATTTTTCCCTGCAGGGGAAGCGGCCTTCATCTCCTTCCAAAATGCCAGCATTCCTTCGCGGAGACTGCCCTTTTGAGAGCCCCTCTTAAGGTGCGGATCAATTTCTGGAGCTTCCTTGAGATTGTAGGGATGAACGGAAACTCCGTCGGCAAATTCCAGCAAGCCAGCGCTTATAGCCTCCCGAAGCCATTTTCGACCCGGCTCCCAAGAAAGGCTCGATATCGCGCCGACCGTTATAGCGACCTGCGGGTTCTGTTGTTTTATCTTTCCCGCAATTCCACGGTAGAGCTCGACATAGTCAGCGGCACTGTCAGGCCAAAACGAACGTAAATTTGGCTCGTTATGAAGTTGTACGACTTTGATCGACTTATGCCTCGACACAAGTTCTGCAATCCAATTGCCGAAGTCGTCATTGATTTTATCGGAATTCTTCGCCCGAGGGGCAGCAGCCATCACTGTCAGCAGAACCTTGGTTCCGGCCTCGTCGTAGTTTGACAACCACTTGTCTATCAGTTTCCGTCGTTCGGATATTCTGTACTTATCGGCATTGTTCGCTGTGCCGTCATCGACGAGAGCTCGGCTCTTTGCCGTCAATGCATAGATTTGCTCGGTAACCCAAGGATTTCCCAGTCTAGCTTGAAGTGGGGCGGTCCGGGTTAGCGACCAACTGTCATCTTTATCTGTGTAGATTTGCCTGGTGTGTAAGAAATGGCTCACGACACCGAAAAACTCCGAACCCGCTTTCCCACCGTCTGAACTCTGTGCCCAGCTGGAATATCCGAGCCCTAGAGCAAACGCGACTGCGAACAACTTTCTCATGTAACGTTTCCTCTTTTCAGCCGGGCTAGGGCTAGACGTAGAAGTTTATGCGAACCGAAGGCATTTGAGGCGAGAAGTATGCCGCCGTAGACGAAGGCACCTAAGGCGACCGATGCCGCGAAGTCGACTATTGCGTTATCAAAACGAACTAGCTGGATCGAAGCATACATGGTGATTGCCGCGACCGTGATTCGAATGAGGCTTGGCAAATCCGAAGAGAAATGGAACAAGCGCCGAGCAACGATGATTGACGAGATCGATCCCGCTAAGACCCCGAAACAGAGAGCTTTCGAAAATAGAAGTGCTGACGGATTTTCTAATGAAGTAAGCGCAAAAACGGACGCAATCGTAACCGCGGCCGTAACGAGCGGCCCTACCAGTCCAGTATACGGTCTACCAAGAACGATAAATATACTGTCGAGTGCGAAAGCTCGAAATCCGAGCAACCCAGCCGCAACCATGCACCACGCGATGTTTGGAAGAAAAACATCGCGGTAGGCATCGGGAATGAAGATGAAAGTAAATCCGTCTTGTACCGCGATGAACCCAACTACGGCCGGCAAGATTGTAGCTACCACCACTGAAAGCTGCATGCCGATGCGCTGCCTGACAACCTCATGCTCCCCAAACTCGCGCGCACGGAAAGTGGCTTGCAGAGTTAGAATGTTGATACTGACGCCGATTACCCCGACTATTTTCTGTGAAATATCCATCGCGAGCATGAGTTTTCCGCTGTCCGAAAGTGTGATGAACTCTGCAGCAAGAAGACGCACAAGCGGAGATAGCAGCGTGTTGGCGATCGCAGCCATTGCAACCCCGACCCCGAAACCAAGTAAGAACCTGAGAGTTTTCCAATCCGTAGGCTGCGGGACCGATTTTCCTGCAAGCGATCGGGTAAAAAACAGGACCACCACGTAGGACGCCGCCCATCCGCACATCACGAAAAAAGCGTCGTTGGATAAATACCCTATCGCGCATAAAAGAGAGAACCCCAGAAGAGCTCTGGAGACAAGGCTTACAGCATAATTCCGGTCCAGAAAGTCTGCTCGAAAAAACGCCTGGCGAGCTTCAAACATAGCTTGGGATACCGCGAAGAGGCACGCCATACTAAAAACAAGCGCATACCAGTTACTGCTAAAACTGTAGGCAACAATGCTGATCACGAGCAGAACTATGCTGGTAACGATATTGGCGCGCTTCAATACTGACCTACGACGGCTCATCTCCTCGGGATCAACGGCAACGCTGTATCGCATTATCGTAATGCGATTCCATTCGTAGAGGACAGCGATGAGGAAAAGGCCTGAAGATGAGGCGAGGCTGAAGAGAGCAAACTGGCTGGGGTCGATGATCTTGGGAAGAACAACGATACCCACCATATTGAGGAAATTCGCCAGCAGAAGTGCCAGTGGAAGGAGTATCGCGGTTTTGCGTCGTGCGGCCATCTTCATTCTCTGCTAGGCGATCGGCACAGGATCTCGACGCGATCCCTCCGTCACACTGAAGGTCGCCCGCCTCTGGGCTCTAGAGGCGGGCCTAACGAAAGGCACGCCCGCGATAAAGAAGGAGAAATAGCCGTAGGTCCCGAGGTAGCCGACGTTCCATATAGACAGCAAGCACACAAAAATTGATGCTGGATTTCCTGACCGCCATGTTCTCAAGATCGAAATCATTAAGGTGAAAATCCAAAGCCCTAAATACACGTAGCCTAAGGTCCCGTATCGAAGATAAAATAGAACCCAACCATAATGTGCATTAGAATAGTCCAGTTTCCATTCCCACGTATATTTCACATCGTACGACGCGCCATGACCTGCGCCGAAAATCCTGCCGGTTGGTCCAAGCGCGGCAATTTTGTCTCCTACTGCGTCGGACTCTGCTTCACGTTCGCCGATCGAGCCAGTACGGGCTGACAGATCGACGTCCTCAAGGCCCGCAAGTCGACGAGAGAGGGCACTATCCTCCGGGAGGGCGGCTAAAGCGACGGCGGCCACCATAACTGATGCCATCGACAAGTAGGTGATTTTGAAAGGCATCTGCCCAACCTTTCTCGCGAAAAGGATGAGCACTGCGGCGGCCACAAATACAAGTGTTGTTCTATTCCAGCCCTGAACGGTCGCAGCGAGCATCAGCAATCCAACCGTCCCTCGCAATATCGCTCTGCCCGACAGCGAGCGCATCAAGTAGATCTCGGTGAATATCAGTGACACGGAGATCGCAGTTGCAGTCGAGCCTCCCAGGGAAATGACGGAAGAGGGATTTACAACCAGAGCAACGGCAGAAAGAGCGACCATTACGACCGCATATACGCGGTTCACGAAGAAGATGCGGTCAAATGCAGTATCCGCAATCTTGCGTGGGTCTGAGAGAATGACAACGTTGGCAAAGACTACAAAGACGTTTACCGTATCGATCACCATGCGAGAGATAGAGTTTCCCCACCATAGCCCAATAACTATGCCGTGAAACATCATAACTATTAGCATGATGCATATAGGACTAACCTGCGCCAAGGCAGGCCTAAACGTTTTGTAGCGAAAGGCTATTATCAAGTACTCTAGCGCTACAAGTCCGTAAAACACGAATTGCTTCGGCTGATTTACAGTAATTGCAGGGACTTTCAGAATAATCTCATACACAATCTTTGCCATCAGATCTGGCAGAAGAAAGTAATAAATTAATCGCTCAAAAAACGTAGGCCAACGATAGACAAGCTTCATTCAACTCTCCGGGTATTTGAGCTGTTGCATGAAGATCTATTATTGTCAATTTGAGAGTCAAACAAGCAAACCAATTGATTGAGAATGGCCGGCTTGAGCCGGCCATTCTCAGTTTCTCAATTATACGGGCGTCGTCCAATCGATACCGATGAACTTGATATCGCCACCGGCAAAGTGGAACGTTACCGAGTCGCCATTGGTATCATACGTCGCAGAGCCGGAATTGACGAGAGCATGCAGATCATCGACAGAGCTGACCGTAGCTACTGCCTGTCCAGCTACATACCCGTCGTAAAGATTGATCTTGTCGCCAGCGGAGAAGTCGGCGATTGTGTCTTTACCGTCGCCGAACTTGAAGTTGAACGTGTCGTTGCCGCTGCCGCCGGTCAGGATATCGTTACCGGTTCCCCCGGAGATTTCATCGTTGCCGGCACCGCCGAAGATCATGTCGTCGCCACCCTGGCCGCCGAGAATGTCATTCCCTGCACCGCCCACGATGAGATCATGATCTGCTCCGCCGCTAATCTTCGTTCCACCGGCGCCTGCAAAAACCGTATCGTCGCCGTTACCGGCATTGATCAGGTTGCCGTTCTGGCCGCCGAAGATTGTGTTATCCGCGGAATTGCCGTTGATATGAGCACCGGCAGCCGACTGGTCGCCGAAGCCTTGCAACGTCAGGGTGTCACCATTCGGGCCGTACTTGATGACGAGATCGCTTCCCTTCACCTCAGACGAAACATCGGTGCGGCCGAGGAATGCCATCAGGTCAGACTGCGAAGAAAT
Source organism: Agrobacterium sp. 22094 (assembly GCF_052046015.1). Classification (NCBI taxonomy): domain Bacteria; kingdom Pseudomonadati; phylum Pseudomonadota; class Alphaproteobacteria; order Hyphomicrobiales; family Rhizobiaceae; genus Agrobacterium; species Agrobacterium sp. 22094. Next base: position 157,344 of record NZ_JBQEPX010000006.1, read on the forward strand.
CGTCAGCTGCTTGTTTCCCATCTCGGTCAAGGTGCCGACGGCAAATGTGATGACATCGCCTTCACCAAAATTCAAATCGGTGATGCGATCGTTACCGGCATTTGCTTCAAAGAAGAACTTGTCGGCACCGTTGCCACCTGAAAGGATGTCGTTTCCGACTCCGCCAAACAGTACATCGTTTCCTTCTCCGCCGAGAAGGATATCGTCGCCTACGCCACCATTAAGCGTGTCATTGCCAGCGCCGCCGTAGAGAAGGTCGTCCCCGGCGTCCCCACGCAGGGTGTCATTGCCAGTGCCGCCGAAAACGATGTCGTTGCCGTCGCCGGCCTGCGCAATTCCAGCACCACTCATGAACAGGAGATCATCTTTGCTGGAGCCATTGATGTTCCCCTGGCCGTCCGCCGCGATCTTCGTGACGTCAATATCAGCTATGGTCGAAACCATGTCGCAATCCTCTCTTTTAAGTTAACTAGCTCTCTATTTTTAATTAGCGAACACGTCTAAATTAACTGTTCTGAAACTATTTAACTTTTCATTAACCTATGGTCAACTAGTAATCGCAGAAGACTTACTTTATAATTAACGCTCAAATCGCCCAGTGCGGAGTTTCCGCTCTCGAAAAAAAGGTAAAATTGAATATTTTTGAGAATGTTAGCAATATTCCCTGCCATCATGACTTTTCTTAAAGATTCAAGGGATTCTGCGATCTAATTTTGCACGGCGGTTTAATTGATTTAACTTAAAATTGCATAATCCAGTGAGTCCGGCGAAACAGCCTTGCATGTTAGCCCGCGCCGCTTTATTTGTTTTTTGCGCTGCACTCTCGGGATTAACAATATCGAAATGGCGCAGATTTCTCTTCGCCCCGAACAATTCGCCTGCCGGAAGGATACTAACTTGAAAGTCGCGATCGTACATGACTGGCTCTACGTCATGGGTGGGGCAGAAAAGGTATTGGCGGAGCTATTCGAGATTTTCCCTCAGGCAGAGCTGTTCACCCTCATCGATTTTCTGCCGGAGGCGGACAGGGGCTTCTTGGAGGCAAAGAAGATACATACGAGCTTCCTTCAGAAGATGCCCATGGTGCGGACCAAACACCGGCAGTACATTGGAATTATGCCCCTTGCTATTGAGCAGTTCGATTTTTCTGCTTTTGACCTCGTGATCTCATCTTCGAGTTCAGTTGCCAAAGGGATAATAACTGGGCCGCAACAGATCCACATCTCTTATGTCCACTCGCCGATGCGGTATGCTTGGGACCAGCAAGCGGTTTACCTCAAGGAAGCTCGGATGGAGAGAGGCATCAAATCGGGGATTGCTCGCATACTACTTCATTATTTACGGATGTGGGACATAAGAACCGCCCACGGACCCGACCTAATGATTGCCAATTCAGCGTTCGTAGCTCGACGAATTAAGAAGACCTATGGCCTCGAAGCAAAGGTCGTCAATCCTCCGGTAGATCTTCGTTTTTTCAAACCCCATTATGAAAAGCAGGATTATTATATTACGGCATCCCGAATGGTGCCTTACAAGAAGATTCCTTTGATCATCGAAGCTTTCGCCCAGATGCCAGATAAGCACCTTGTCGTTATTGGCGAGGGTCCGGATTATGAGAAGGCTCGTAAGGCCGCGAGCGGCAATGTCACGCTGATGGGATACCAAACCAGCGACGTGCTGCGATCGAAGATAGCTCAGGCGAAAGCGTTTGTTTTTGCGGCCGAGGAAGACTTCGGAATTGTCCCCGTAGAAGCTCAAGCTTGCGGCACGCCAGTCATAGCTTTCTCGAAAGGCGGCACTTTCGAAACTGTGAGAGGCTTGGATAAGGCTTCTCCCACTGGAGTCCACTTTCACGAACAGACAGTCGATGCAATCATTGCCGCGGTAAAGCAGTTCGAAAATCATCGATCGGAAATTACGGTCGAGAATTGCGTCAAGAATGCAGAGAATTTTTCCGCTCAACGTTTTAGAAGCGGCATTACCACCCTCGTTGCGGATTATTTCCCGAATTTAGGCTTGCCAGATGCAGAAGATCAAAGCGCTCTATCTTTCGCCAGTTCCAGATTTTAAGGGGGGCGCCGAACGGTCTCTTTTCGATCTTCTAGCAAACCCGAATATCGACCCGGTTTTGGCTGTCCCTGAAGAGGGGGAGTTGGCCGTGCGAGCGCGGGCCATGAGTATTCCGGTTGAGGTCATCGACTTTGGCTCTGTTCATCACGTACGTCGGCCATTTAAAGTATGGCACGGACTTAAGGCGCTTTCCGACGCTTGGCGTGCTTCGAGAGATCTGCGGTCCACCGCCTTGCGTCACAACATTGATATCGTTCACACGAATGGCCTCAAGGCTCACTCGATCGCCCTGCTGACGAAATTTGGCAAGTCGCCAAAGCTTGTCATGCACTTTCGGGACATCGCCTATACGGCGCAAGAAAAGGCCGTATGGCGACTTCTCACCAAACTTGCGTCGAGGGCGGTTTTTGTTTCTCGGGCTTGCTATCCAGACGAGAAGCTTCCCAGCAATGGAAGAGTTATATTTAACGGCATCGACCCGCGTCCGCAAATTGCGTTATCTCCCGGTACGCCGGTGAGGGTTGGTTTCATCGGCCGCATTCATCCTCATAAGGGGCTCCACACACTTCTTAACTGGGTGAAGCAATCAAATTCTGAGGGATTAGAGACGCATCTGTTTGTCCGTGGAAAGTTCGCTGCTGAGTCTCCTGAGTACGAGGCGGAAATCAAGTCGCAGGTCGCTGCTTTGGATTTGACACGGAATGTCACATTCGAGGGATTTTTCACTGATCCAGAGGCTGTCTATCAGAATTTGGACGTCATTTGCGCGCCTGCCCAGGCAGCGGAACCACTGGCCAGAACGATTTTAGAGCCTATGTCGATGGGGCTTCCAGTGATCGCGACACCAACGGGCGGCACAACGGAAATGGTGCTTGATGGCGTCACTGGCTTCATAGCGACAGACGCAGAGGGTTTCAAAAGCGCGATACGAACGATTATCTCTGACGAGGCCAGGATTAGTTCGATGATGACCGCCGGTCGCGACCATATCAATAAGAACTTTAGTAAACACAAACTCCACACAACGGTGCATCATCTCTATCGCGAGCTTCTCGATGGCCAACATGCCTCGGCCACCGAAGTGGTTAAGTCGCCACTTTAAATTGGCCTCTCTCCTGTCGGCGGCTTACACCGCCATCATCCTGTTAGGGATAGTCGCTTTCGGCTCCGCGCGTCCTTTCGCCCTTTCAACCGCATGCTGCGCGATATCGATATTGCTCATTCTTGCCGTTTGTCTGCGAGGAATCCCGAGCCGGAGTACTAGCCCCGTCATCGTAGCATCAAGCTATCTCTGTATTGCAATCGCATGGATTCTCATCCAAGCGGGACTACTAAATTTTGGCATACCTGGAAGCTCTGGGACGATCTCCGTCCAACCAAGCGATTCAATTTTCGCCGTACAATTCTTAGCGTATCCGGTCTTGATCTATTTGACGGGTGTCGTCGTTTTACAAACAGAGACTGATGCAAGAGAATTCAACGTCATGCTGACGTTAGGTTGCAGCGCTCTTGTCATGGTGTCGTTTGTTCAGTTCCTTTTGAGCCCAGGATACGTTCTGACAGTCGAAAAACAGGCTTATATCGACAGTTTCACAGCAACATTGATCAATCGAAATAGTGCTGGTACTCTTGTCGGGCTTACGATCATACTTGTTGTGCGGCAGCTTTGGTCTGCGTGCCGTGACTTTCGCAGCCGCGATATTTTCGCTGGTGTGCTGTTTATGCCAAAATCTACCGACCGCTCAATGACTAAGATCTATTTTTACATGATCTTGTTTTGCGCACTAACTGTAGCGTTATTTCTGACAAAATCGCGAGGCGCCATCGCGTCGACTATCTTCGCTGCACTACTGCTGGCATCTCTGCTCGTGTGGCTTAGATTAAAGCAGAGATATGCCGGAGTAAAATTGGCGCGCCATATTGCCGGCTCGATCGTAGTTATTGCTGTTCTTTCAGTGGGAGCTACCGTCTTGATTGGCGAGCGTGTCGTATTTCGGGCGACGGCTATTGGATCGAGCGAGCCCCGCATGTGCGCATTGCCGGGGATGTTCCGCGCGCTCGACGCAAACATGATACTGGGAAGCGGAGCTGGAACATTCAGGGATGTCTTTGCGCCTTACCGCGATCCTAGATGCGGATTGCAAGGAATTTGGGAAAAAGCGCATAATACCTACTTACAGTCCTGGATTGAACTTGGCGTAATGGGACCGGTATTAATTGTTGCGACAATTGGTTGGATCTCGTTCCTTCTCATATCATCGCTTAAAGCAGCCCCGCGGCAACGTTCCTATGTTGCGATGGGCATCAGTTCGCTAGCTCTCGTCGCCATACATGCTTTCGTCGATTTCTCGCTCGAGATTCCGGGGATATCAGGGTTATTCGCAGCAATTATTGCGATATCGACCTCAATTGCTAAAAAGAATCTTCAGTGCGGGCGTAACGACGGATCAGACTTCGTCGCTACGTAGATCGTTTCACCACGCACCAAACTATATTTGGAAACATCAGGTTCTTGAGCAATATATTCATCGATCTCGAAGCCGACCCGCTGGAGACTATCCTTGAAATCAGCGCCGTAGTATCTGAGGTGGTCAGATTGACCGAACAGTAAATCTCTCGTTTTTGCATCACTTGCGCCAATATCAACCAGTGAACTCTTCCACTTGGTGACGACTGGCGTGGTTAAGAGCACTCGTCCAGAGGGCCGCACTACGCGATGAAGCTCTCGCATCGCAGCAGAGTCGTCTACAACGTGTTCCAGGATCTGATGGCAGATCACGGTATCAAACGTGTTATCGGGATATTGGATTTTTTGGATATCGACCTGTGTTTCCTCACGAGTCGGGACCGCATCAGCCATGACATAGCGAGAGGCTCGCGACTTGTATTCAGGGACAAAGCAGCGCTCCGCACCAAAATGCAGGATTTCCGCCCCATCAATCCAATCAGGGTGCTTTTTGGTCAACAGATGATGCTGCCTGTGGCGCTCAACCGAACTGCATTGCGAGCACGCAGCGTCGAAACGGAGTGGCACTCCTACCGCGTAAAAGAAGCCCTTGTATCCACAAATAGGACACTCGCGCTTGTGGCGGCCGTTAAACTCGCGGAGAACCTGGAACATCCTGCGATAGCGCGCAAGGCGGTTAGCGATAGAGACAGGAATATATCTTCGCAATTCATAAGCGAGCTTTCGGTTCATAGTCCCCAGCCAAAATTTTCACCCCTAGTTCACAAGTTGTTGAACTGATCGATGATTCGCGCAAGAACTATTGGAGTTGAAACCCACAAGTCTCTAATATTTGTCGATTACTGTTGCCAGCATAAGTCGATTGTTGACGGAACCCGCGCCGGCGCATCCAGAACACGCACCAATAGGGTTGTGATTCTAGGAAGTGCAATCAGAGACTTACGCAGCAATAAATTGCTATCCAGACACCCATGTAGAAAATCCGTAGTCAGCGAGGCAATTCTCGCAGCTTAATGGGCGTGTCTATCCGCGCTGCTGCACAGATCCCAGTTACTCGGGCTTCGTCACATGTAGAGTTGTGATCTCATTGGGCTGGATGGGAAGAGATATCGATCGCATCCTTTTCTCGCTGCAGATCCCTAATTAGCCTAGCAGGCACGCCGCCGACCATTGTGTCCGGCGCAACGTCTTTGGTGACTACTGCCCCGGCAGCAACGATTGCTCCTCGGCCAATCTTGCAGCCGCCAAGTAAGACAGCATTGGCACCGATCCAGGCACCATCCCCGACAACAATCGGAGCGGGCTTGACGTTGCCACATCGAGTGCTGCTGTCGCCTATCTCATGGTTGGCAGTGACAAAGCTGACACCTGGCCCAACCTTGACGTTAGCGCCAATTGTGACCTCTGCCGAGAGATCGATGTAGCAACGTTGGTTAAGATAGACGTTGTCGCCGAGCGTCAGCTTTCCACTGTTAATATAAACGAAGGGTAAGATAGCGACATTCTTCCCAAACCTCCGTCCGCCGCTCAGCTTGTAGAAGTATGCTCGAGCCCGGTTACTCACCGGATCAGGAGGTAGGAGGCAACTCACATAGTAGAGACCATGCACGATCGCTTTATTCAGCGTTTTCTTAATCACGAAACTTCCCCAACAAGCAGCGTCGCGCTCAGAAACCACTTTGCCAAAGAGATTACAATCCCACTGCGGTCGAAACTAGCTATTGCAGCTGCTCAGCCGCCCCTGAACGCCTTCAACGAAAGCTCAAATCGGTAATTGCTAGATGTACTCCTGAATGAAAAGCTTGTCTCATCACTGCCCCCCGCTTGATCAACGCTCTCAAACTGGCGTAGCGATTACAACGATAATCAACAATATTGGACTTGGTCGCTGACATCCTTCAAGTTCGCTGAGCTGTCAATCAGATACGTGATGCGAGTTCAAGTCGCCGGACGGCTTGGCGCCGCAACCCACGGCTAACACCCTAAAGACAGCAACTAAAAACCGCCGGAGCGAACTCAAAACAAGATTGAACTTCTGGGCACTGTTACATCAAACCGCCCACGGTTTTTCGTGATAGCGTCGCGCCAGGCCCAAAACGCAAGAAAGCCCTCCTTTCGGGAGGGCTTGATACATTGAAATTTTTAAAATTTTTTGGTTGCGGGGGCAGGATTTGAACCTGCGGCCTTCAGGTTATGAGCCTGACGA
>NZ_JBQEPX010000007.1:0-161577 GCF_052046015.1 Agrobacterium sp. 22094
CCATCGCCGACATCGCCCAGCGCGTCGGCTATGGATCGACAAGCGCCTTCAGCGTCGCCTTCAATCGGCATATGGAGATGCCGCCTGGGGCGTATTCTTGCGCAGTTGTTGCTGCGGCTTAACGGGCCCATCCTTACCCACCGATATAGGCGGCCAGCTCTTCAGGTGTTCCCTTGGGAAAAGCCTGTATGAGGAAATCGAGGAAGGCAGAGACCCGCGCGCCCAAGAGACGCCGCGACGGGTAGAGCGCCCAAAGCGCGATCTCGGAATTCTCGACGTCTCCCTAGTGCATCAAGGTGCCGACGGCGAGATCGTGGCTCACCAGCGAGATCGGAAGGCGCGCAGCCCCGACGCCTGCCCTCACCGCGTCGCGAACCATGATGAGGGACGACAGGACAAGGACGGGATCGATCCTGATCTTCGCGGGCCCTTTGGTGGTCATGATGTTCCAGGTCTCTGGACCTGCCCCTCCTCGAACTACCCTTGTTCACATACTTAACGAAGTCGTCGTTCCGAGATATCGTTCGAATTTGCTTGAGGAACCGATCAGCGGTCGCCAACCGCCTGCGGCGCACATCTCCCGTGAGAAATTCAAGGTATCTATACTCGTTGGACATAAGCTTATACCCAAGCCTGTACTTGAGCCTTTCTGCTTATGTCAACGTTCCGGTCGGGATGGGGGTAGTTCAGCTATCCTATGGCAAAAATTTATGCCCGTACCCGATGGCCGGCACAGAAAAAGGATTCCTTAAGTATCAATCAAGTTTGTCCTACTAATGCGACCTAACTGGGTCAATGTGTTTACTTGCAGGAATGGCCTGCTTCCGGTTTTTCGGACGCCGAGTTAAGCTAATCCCACCTTTGTTTCAAAGTCATTGGGGCTGATATAGCCTAGTGTCGAGTGGCGGCGCTTCGGATTCTAGAAGCGCTCGATGTAATCGAACACATCCGCTCTTGCATCATTCCTCGTGCGATAAACCCTCCGTGCTGTTCTCTCCGTTTTCAGTGATGCGAAGAAGCTTTCCATTGCAGCGTTGTCCCAGACATTTCCAGAGCGGCTCATGGAGCAGGTGATGCCGCGGTCGCTCATGAGACGCTGGAACTGCTCGCTCGTATATTGGCTTCCATGATCGGAATGATGCAGTAGCGCGTCTGGTTTGCCTCTGCGCCAGATCGCCATAATCAGCGCATCAGTCACGAGTTGGGAGGTCATGCTGGCATTCATCGACCAGCCAACGACAGGGCGTGAGAACAGGTCAATGACGGCCGCGACATACATCCAGCGTTCTGATGTCCAGATATAGGTGAAGTCGGCCACCCATTTCTGGTTCGGTCGCTCTGCCATGAACTGACGGTCCAGCACGTCGATATGATCACGGCACGGTCACCGGCATCTTTCGGCAAGCCACGCCGTCTCGGTCTGGCCCTGAGCGCATTCAAGCGCATCAGCCGCTCGATACGATGGAGGCCACAGGATAATCCTTCTTCCAGCACGTCATGCCATACGCGGCGAGCACCATAAGTGCGGTCGCTGATTTTGAAGCTCTGCCTGATCTTGTCCAGCAGAACCTCATCATAGCGAGCGCGTTCACTTACAGAACGATTGACCCAGGCATGGAAACCTGAACGAGAAACCCCTAGCGCTTCGCAGAGCCATGCCACCGGCCAGATCGAACGGTGCTTTGCAATGAACGCGAACCTCATATCGCGTCCCTGGCAAAGTAGGCTGCGGCCTTTTTTAGGATGTCGCGCTCCGCCTTCAACTTGGCGACTTCACGACGGAGCCGATCAATCTCAAGCTGCTCCGGCTTCATCTGGCCTTCCAGGAAAGGATTGGCTGGGATCGCCGCCGTATTCGCGAACCCATTTGCGCAACACATTCTCGTGGACATCAAGGTCACGGGCCGCCTGGGCAACAGCGACCCCACGCTCCTTGACCAACTTCACCGCCTCAAGCTTGTACTCGCGGCTGAACTTCCTTCTTTGCATTAATGCTCTCCGGTTCAGGAGAAACACCTTAACTCAGTGTTCATGAAACCGGCAGCAGGCCATCTACCGCGATCAGCTCCTCGTCGTCGCCAAGACCGCCCATCTGGAAAACGACAAGATCATTTACGGTGAGACCTGCATCTTCGTTGGCCAGCAGCACGTCATCACAGTCCGGCACGGATTGGCAAGATCGTACCAGAAACTACGCGAGCAACTCGAGCAGGCGCCGCAGCTCCTCTAGCACGGTCCCGACTATGTTCTCCACGGCATCCTGGATTTCATCGTGGACGGTTATCTGCCACTCGTCGAAACGATCGAAGATAGGGTTCTCGAAATGGAGAAGCATGTTCTCATTTCCTTCCTCGAACGGGAGCAGATTCGCAGGATTTTCCGGATGCGCAGGCAGGTCATCAAGTTTCAGAGGGTCATTGGTCCGATGGCGGAAGTTGCCAGCAAACTTACCCATCTTGAACTGCCGTGCGTCGACAACAATGCAAGGCCGCTCGTCAGGGACGTTCATGATCATGTTCGTCGCGTCGAAAACATTGTGATCGGGCTGCGCGATATTATGACATCCGTCTTCGAAGCCGGAAATCTTCTCGAGCAACAGCGGCAAGGCGCTATCACCCGGCAGCTTGCTGCATGGGCGGCGATCCTGGCGGTGCCAACTGCAATCGCCGGCATCTACGGCATGAACTTCGAAAACATGCCTGAACTCAAAACCTAGTATGGATACTGCGTCGTACTCGCGACCATTCTGGTGCTTTGCGCCATTCTTTACTACCGTTTCAAAAAAGCAGGCTGGGTGTAAAAATCTTGATTGGAACTGAACCTGCGAAACCCACAGCGTCCGCGGTAAAGTACTATTTTTACAAGTATTTTCGATGTACTTCGCGTTTATACGTGATCCTCATTTTAGACAGACTGATGGAGCGACCTCAAATGCGGTCAGCTTCTGGTGTTCCAACAAGCGTTGCTGCGGCTGCATTTGCCTTTTGAAGTGCATTTTTCATCGTTCTGCCGGACGCAATTTCTGCGGCGAGGACGCCAATGAACTCGTCTCCCGCTCCATGCGTACTTTCCACTATCACCTTGACTGCTTCGATCGCAATTTCCTCTCCGCTGCGACCGACATAGGCGACGCCTGAACCACCAGCGGTGACGACTACTTCTGGGTAGATTTTCGCCAGCTTTCGTGCAGCCTCCAAAGCGCCTTCGAGTGTCTCAACCACAGGAACACCCGCCAGCATTTCTGCCTCGATAGCGTTCACGACGAGTATATCGATGAGCGGCTGGATGTCGATGGAGAGAGCTCTGGCGGGGGCAGCATTGAGCAGAACACGGCCACCGGCCTGCTTAACGGCCCTTGCACCAACGACATTGGCCGCATCAGGAATTTCGTTCTGAAGGACGAGCAGCGTCGTCCTGGACAGCAGTTCATGTGCCGCGTTTACATCGGCTTCACCGAGAATTAGATTGCTACCCGAGACAATAACGGCACCGTAATCGCCCTCCTCGTCAAAGATTGCAACACTCATTCCCGTTGATTGGGAGGCGTCGCGCCGAACGAAGTGATGATCGACACCTTTGCGTTTCAAATTGGCAAGCAGGAAACGCCCGAAATCATCATCAGCGACGGCTCCGATCATCGAAGTGGCCACGCCTGTGCGGGCTGCCGAAACTGCCTGATTTCCGCCCTTGCCGCCGCTTTTGGGATGCCATGACGTTCCGGTCACCGTCTCGCCTTTCCGTGGCCGTGATGGCCCCATGACGGCAATATCGTAGTGCAGACTGCCGAAAACGGTGACGAGAGGCAAGGATGTCATGAAGGTTTATCTTTCCGCTTGGATTTGACGGCAGACATGGTCCGGTCAAGATTTCGTTCAGCCGATTGGTAGTCGCGTTGCGCAACCGCCATGAACACGGCATCGAGGATATTCAACTGTGCAATCCGGGCAGCTGCATTCTCGCCCATCAGGGGAGAGCCCTGCGCCGTAGAACAGAGGACGACATCTGCGGCTTGCGCCAAGGCAGATGAGTTGTAGTTGGTGACTGCGATGGTTTTCGCGCCATTCCGCTTGGCGACTTGAAGTCCTTCGATAATCGCCGTCGTGTTGCCAGAATGAGAAAAGCCAACGGCGATATCGCCCTCAGACAACAGGGCTGCCGACATAAGCATCATGTGCACGTCGTCAACCACGCTGGCACGCACGCCAATACGCAGAAACTTATGCGCGACGTCCCGTGCGATCTGCGCCGAACCGCCCACACCGTAAAAGTCCCTATGCTTTGCACTGTGTATAAGGTCGGCGGCCTTATCGAAGGCAACCATATCCAAAATGGAAAGTGTTTCCTCCAGTGCATTGATGGAAGTGCGGAAAACCTTCTGCACAATCTCCATGGACGTATCATCTACAGAAAGTTCCTGATGCATTTCTGCGGTCGGCTGGCGGTTATACTGGCTGACTGCCGTGCGAAAATCACGATAACCGGCAAAGCCGAGCTTCTTGGTGATCTTGACCACCATCGCTTCAGAAACACCGGCATCGTCTGCAATCTGTTTCAGCGACGTATCGTCGCTGAAATCACGCATGGCGAACACGGTATCGACAACCTTCGCTTCGAGTGGCGTCAGCAATGGCATCATCATGCGGATGCGTGGGCCGACGGCCTTAGTGTCGAAGCTTTCGGAATTCATTCTCTTCCCCTTGTCGCACGATCAATCATCATGGCAACGAGGATTATAAGACCAGTGGCGAGCAGTTGATAGAAGGCCTGAACATTCATCAACGTCAAACCATTGCGCATTGCCCCCAAGATGATTGCGCCCAGAATAGTACCAAGAATGCTGCCCTTGCCGCCCATAAGCGATGCGCCGCCGATAGCCGCTGCCGCGATGGCATCCAGCTCCCACAGATTGCCAAGAATGGGTTCAGCTGCGCCAAGGCGACCGATGAGGATGAGCGAGGCAAGTGAAGCCAAGACACCGGAAATCACATAGGCCGTGATTTTGGTGCGCGCGATGGGAACACCGGCGACATAAGCCGCCTCTTCATTGCCGCCAACTGCCATCAGATATTCGCCAATCGGCGTCTTCTTGAGCAGAATCCATGCAGCAATAGCCACGACAGCGACGATCAAAATAGGAGTTGGAATGCCGAAGAGAGTACCATTAAAAAGGGTGCGGAACCCTGCGGGAATACCGAGAACGGGATTGCCGCCCGTGTAGATCAGAGCGATGGCGCGGTAGGTGCTGAGCGTGCCGAGTGTGACGATAAAGGGTTGCAGGCCGACATAGGCAACGAGCGCGCCGTTGACAAAGCCGCAAAGCAAGCCCACGCCGAGGCCCGCGAGGATCGCCAACGGTATCGGTGTGCCCGCGACGAGCAGACTGGCGGTGATAACCGCCGAGATCGCAGCCGTTGGGCCAACCGAGAGGTCGATGCCGCCGGAGATGATGACGAGCGTCATGCCAAGCGCCAGGCAGGCATTGATGCTGGACTGCTGGAGAATGTTGACGAGGTTTCTCTCGGAAATGAAGCCCGGAACCAGTGCGGCAAACACCGCCATAATGACGATGAGGCCGATCAGCGTTCCCGCATCGCGCAGAGAAAACGAGAAGCGGCGGAACGCCGGAGCGGAGGTTGCGGGAGCATTTGAAGTGCTGGTCATGACTTGTCCTGTAGGTTCACACGGGTCGCGCAACGCGCGCCTCATCCGCATCCGCATTCGCCCCTGGAATGGCATGCGCGACAATCGCGCTTTCGCTTAGTTGATCACGTTCAATGGTCGCGGCGATCCGCCCTTCGCGCATCACCAGCACACGGTCAGACAGACGGATGACTTCCGGGAGTTCGGACGAGACGACGATGATGGAATGCCCCTCGCGGGCGAGGTCTTCGATCAGATGATAGATTTCCGACTTGGCGCCGACATCGATCCCGCGGGTCGGTTCATCAAACAGCAGGATTTGCGACTTGGCGGCCAGCCAACGCGCGATAATCGCCTTTTGCTGATTGCCACCGCTAAACAAGCGGATCGGGCGATCCAACTGGAAGGGTCGAAGATTGACACGCTTCAGCAAGTCCTTCGCGGTCGTTCGAAGCTTGGCATTGTTGATCATGCCGCCGGACGAAAAACGACTGAGGGAGGCCAGCGCCATATTGGTGGCGACGGGGCGCAAGGGAATGATGCCCTCACGCTTGCGCTCTTCCGGCACCAGTCCGATACCGGCAGCGATCGCATCGCGCGGGTTGGCGAAACTCTGCTCCTTGCCGTCGATGCTGATCGATCCTGCGCTCAGGCGGTCTACACCCGCCAGCAGACGCAAAAGCTCCGTGCGGCCAGAGCCGACTAGCCCGGCAATGCCGAGAACTTCGCCCTTACGCAAGGTGAAGGACACATCGCGAATTCTTGTGGCCGAAGAGAGGTTTCTAGCCTCGAGCTTGACGGTATCCTTGACGAAGGAATTATGCTCTTCCTGCATCAATTCGCGACCGACCATCTTCGCGATCACGTCGGTTTCCGAAACCTCGGCAAGATTGACAATGTCCACCAACTTGCCATCGCGCATAATGCTGGAGCGCTGGCAGATGCGGAAGACCTCATCCATCTTGTGCGACACATAAATAATAGAAACGCCGCTTTGCGACAGGCTGGCGATGACCTCGGCCAGACGATCGAACTCGCTGGGGGTCAGGCTCGATGTCGGCTCGTCCATGGCGATGACCTTCGCCTTGTCGAGAAGCGCGCGACCGATTTCAACGATCTGGCGCTGCGCGACCTTTAGCGACGATATTGGTGCCGAGGGGTCGATTGTTTTGTCGATCTTCGCAAGAGCTTCGGCGGCGCGGGCTTCCTGTTCGCGGCGGGACACGAACATGCCGCCCATATGCGTCAGCGAATGTCCGAGAAACATATTCTGGGCAACACTCAGGTGCGGCACCTGCTGAAGTTCCTGGTGTATCATGGCGACGCCGGCGGCACGCGCATCCATCGGCTTCTTGAAGGCGACAGCCTCCCCATCAACGAAGACGGTGCCTGATGTCGGGCGAAACACGCCCGACAGAATGCGCAAAAGCGTGGATTTGCCGGCGCCGTTTTCACCGAGAAGTCCATGGATTTCGCCGGGAGCGACGTCAAACGAAACGTCCGTCAGCGCGTTGACGCCGGGAAAGCTCTTGGAAATCGTCTCAAATCTCAGTCGTGGCGTCATGTTCCACCTCTCAGGCTGGATGGAGATGCCGGGTTTGGTCGGCACCTCCTTGAGCATTGATCACTTGGCAGTCTTGGCGTCTTCCATCAGCACGGCGCGCACATCGACGCCCTGGCCCTGATAGCGGCTAAGATTGTCTTTGGTGATGAGAGCCTGCGGCGTGGCGACAACGCGGGGCAGTTTCTGTCCGGCCACCAGACGAAGCGCTGTCTCAAGCGCAACTTCGCCGGTCAGAACTGGGAAGCTGTCAACGGTGCCCGTCAGTTCACCCGCCTTGATGGAGGCATAGGCATCGGAAATGCCATCCGTGCCGAAGACTGCGACCTTGCCAGCAAGACCCGCGGCCTTGACAGCTTCAACGATGCCAAGCGCCATGCCGTCGTTGTTGGCGTAGAAACCAATCAGATCAGGATGCTGGTTGAGGATGTTGGTGGCAGCATCATAAGATGTCTGGCGATCCCAGTTGCCGGGAACGCTGGCAACGACCTGGAACTTGTCGTTTTTAGTAATTGTGGATTTGAAACCGTCCGTGCGTTGCACAGCAGCGTAAACACCGGCCTGACCTTCGACAATGGCAACCTTGCCGCCCTGCGGACGGTTCTCGATAAACCATTTGGCCACGCGCACACCGTTGTCACGCTGGACGTTGCCGACATAATGTTCAGCCTGTGGAATGACGGCATCGTTGACGTTGACGACAGGAATATTGGCGGCCTTGGCCTGCTCTATAACCGGCTGGAGATTGGCATCCGTCTGCGGCGAAACGAGCAAAACATTGTAGCCCTGCGTGATCATGCCTTCGGCAATGGTGAGCTGACCCAGTTGGTCGCCTTCGCTCTGTGCGGCCTGATAGGCGACGGGAACGCCGACCTTCTTGCCGAAAGCTTCATATCCCAGACCCAGCGAGCGCCAATATTCATTGGTCAGCGTCTTGGACACCGCACCTGCCTTGGTGCCCTCAGGTAGTTTCGGGAAAGGCCCGAGCTTGGCTTCCAACTGAGACCAGTCCATGCGATCCTTTTCCGTATCGGAATTCAGCGGCGCAAGTTCCTGCGCAAAGGCTGCGCTGAACAGGAAGCTGGCGGTAAGCCCGGCAGCGAGTGTTGTCTTCAAAAAGGTCTTCATCGGTTTCCTCCCAGATAGAATATGTCCGCATGCCTTCGGCATGCGTTGTGACAAGGTTTTGGATTTTCGTGTGCAGATCAGCCGAGCATCAGTTCCTGAATGACGGCCTGCGCGGAAACGGCATCCTGACGTTCAACCGCACCGGACAGGCGATTGTCCTGCTCGATACGATCCACCACTTTCAGCATCCGCTTGACGGTCTGAATGTTGACTTCGCATTCGTGAACCGGGTCGAGGCCGGTCATGTCAGGGAAGGTGTCGAAATAGATAGCGCCATCATAACCGTCCTTGCGGATCTGGCGCAGAAGCTCGACCGTCTGCTGGGTATGCACGGCGCCCACCATCAGGCCGTCGTCACGCTTGGCGTAACCGTCATTGAGGTGAACGCCGAGAACGCGGCTGTAGCGAGCAATCAGGGCTGCAGCGAAAGCAGGCTGCTCGTCGGCATAAAGCACATGAGCAAAGTCGAGCGTCACACCCAGGTTGGGCATGTCAACATCCTTGATGGCCAGCAGCGTGGTCGCGCAATCTGGCATAAGGCTGTAGGAACGAGGCTCGTTGGGCTTGTATTCGATGCTGATGAGGCAATCCGGATCATGGGCGCAAACTTCACGAATTCCATCGATCTCGTGTTGCCACAGAGTGTGGTAGTCAGCCTGAAAGGCGTAATCGAAGCCATCCTGCCCCAGCCACAGCGTCATCAGGCTGCTGCCAGCGGCACGCGCAGCGTCGATACCCTTCTTCGTGAGATTGATCGCTTCCCGGCGCACAGCCGCATCAGGGTTGGTGAAAGCACCGATCTTGAACGCCGGATTAGTATAGTAGCGCATGGCAAAGCCATTAATCGCAAGTCCAAGATCGCCTATCTGGCGGGCAAGAAGCGCTGGATCATCGCCAACATGGTCGGGATAATTCAGATCTAGATCCGTCAAACCATCAACCTTCGCAGCACGCTTTGCCATCTGCAACATGGTCGGCTTGCCAGAAATATCAGGCCACTCGGCAGCAGGCTTCGAGGCGAAGGAATTCAGTCGGGTGGCGAATTTCAATTGGGTCACTGGTCTTGCTCACTTCAGTCGCTGTTGACACAACTTCACAAATTAAATTCATTTTGTAAAGCTATATATGTTGTGCATAGCATCAATTCGTGTCGGAGATAGAGTTTCATGACGATATTCCGTGCGTCAGGACGCGCGAAGTCAGCCGCCGGAGCTTTTTACAGCTATGGTGGCCTGACATGAGAAGAAAGGCCGCGAGGTGCGCAGCCAAATCTGATGGCGTCAGCGCGCCATCACTGCTTCGATTTCGGCAAGCATCGGCATTGCTGGGGCCGTCCCACGCCGGGTCACGGCGATACCGGCGGTCGTGCAACCGAGCCGCACCGCCCAGAGCGGCTCTGCACCACGCGAAAGCGCAGCCGCTAATCCACCCACGAATGCATCCCCCGCGCCAGTCGTATCGATGGCCGGACCGCAGGAGACGGCAGGCACATGAACGGATTGGCCCGGCGCATGAAACAACACGCCCCGCGCGCCAAGCGTGATGATGGCCGCGCCAACGCCGCGAGAAAGGAAAATATCGCCAGCGCGCTTGGCATCATCAAGCGTATCGATTGGAAAGCCGACAAGCGCGGCAGCTTCCGTTTCATTCGGAATAATGAAGTCACAAAGGCTGTAGACGTCCTCCGGGAAGGTCTCCGCTGGTGCCGGGTTGAAAATCGTTGTGACACTGGCGTTGCGCGCAATTTCCAGTGCATGCCGCGCGGCCTCCACAGGCTGTTCTAGCTGGGTGACGAAAACGGCGGATTGCGCAATTGTGTCGCGTGCCGCTTCCACATCGCCAACACCGATCGTTCCTGCTGCTCCCGCATAAACGATAATGGCATTGTCGCCGGTGCTGTCATTGACGTAGATGAAGGCGGCACCGGTTGGCTGATCGTCCATGACCGTCAGCTTTGCCGTCACTCCGGCCTCTTCATATGTCTTAAGAGCCAGATCGCCAAATGTGTCGCGGCCAATCTTGGAAATGAAAGACACTTGCGCACCGGCACGCGCCGCGGCGACGGCCTGGTTGGAACCTTTGCCGCCAGGACCGACTGAGAAGCCGCTGCCAGTAATGGTTTCGCCCACAGTAGGCATGCGGGGCGCAAGATAGGCGGTATCAGCAACGAAAATACCGAGAATGGAAACGCCTGACTTCATTCCAGACCTCATTTTACGGCGCCTGCGGTGAGGCCCTTCACGATATAGCGCTCAAGAAAGATGCCGACGAGAACGAGCGGCATTATGGCCGCCGTAGCAATCGCGGCCATCGACCACCAGTTGATGCCCTGTGAACCTGTTTGGCTGGCCACCATCACCGGTAGCGTCTTGGCATTCGAACTCGTTAGCAGCGCGGCGAAGAAATACTCGTTCCAGCATAGAATGACCGAAAGGATGAAGGCCGCAACCATGCCGGGCAAAGCGATGGGCAGAACGATGCGCAGAAAGGCACCCCAGATCGAACAACCATCCACCAGTGCTGCCTGCTCAAGCTCGACAGGTATCGTATCGAACTGATCGCGCATGATCCATATGACGATGGGCAACACCATCAGCGTATAGACGAGGATAAGGCCGACCAGCGTATCGAGCAGCATCAGATGTTTGTAAAGAACCAGAAAGGGCATCGCCAAAACGACAGGCGGCAATATGAGTTGGGACAAGAAGAAAAAGGAAATATCCTTATTCTTCATCCAGAGAAATTTGTAGGAAAACCGGCTGAGGCCGTAGGCCGCCAGCGAGCCGATCAGTACGGCCAGAAACGATGCGCCAGCCGAGGCTACGATACTGTTGAGAAAGCGGCGGATAAATTCGTCACGAACCGTCGATTGCGCAAAAATCGTATCGGGAGAAAGACCCAGTGAGCGCCAGCCTTTCCAATCCGGCGTGAAGTCAACGAAAGGAACGAGATGCCCTTGCGTCACATTGACTGCCGTCTTGAAGGACGTTGTGATGGTCCAGTATATTGGAAACAGCGACACGAAAGCCCAGAACACCAAAGCCGCATAGATCAGCAGACTGCTGGTCATGAACTGCGGTCGGCGGGACCAAAAGCTTAATTTAGGGGTGGACATTTCAACATGTGCTGCCATGGGCTTCAGCCTCGATTGTCCCGTTGCATCCAGCGGCTCGCCCCTTTCAGGATGAGCGCGACGAAAATGACGATGATGACGAGATAGAATTCCGCAAGCATGGTGCCGTAGCCGACATTGGAGCGGTCTCGGTATTCGCGGAAGATGAAACTGGAAACGGTATCGGTCGCTCCGCCCGGTCCACCTGCAGTTACGTTGATGACGATATCGGCCAGTTTCAGCTGAAAAATGATACGCAGAATGATGACCGTTATGCTGACTGGCAGCATCAGCGGAAAGGTGATTTCCTTGAAGCTCTGCCAACCGGACGCCCCATCCACCTTCGCCGCTTCCTTGATTTCGGAGGGCAAGGCCTGAAGACCCGCAAGCAGCAGGATCATCATGAAGGGAATGGAGACCCAGGCATCCATGGCCATGATCGAAGTCCGCGCCACCCATGGCGTCGAGAAGAATGCCGGATTGTCCCAACCGAGGTGGCGCGCAAGCGTCGCCGCCGGGCCGAAACGATATTCCATCAACGATTTGCCGATCATCCAGCTCACGGCAACGGGGCTCAACATCAACGGCAGCAGGAACGCGACACGAAAGAATTTACGCGCTTTGATCTCCGCGTTCAGCAACAATGCGAGCCCGAAGGCGATGGCATATTGCACCAGAACCGACAGAACATAATAGACCATGTTCAGCAGCGCGTTCCAGAAGTAGCGATCTGCAAACAGTGTTCTCAGATTATCAAGCCCGTTGAAACGGCGGCCCGCCACAGCGCTCAGGTTCCAGTCGGTAAAAGCGATGTAGAGGCCGAAGACCGTGGGAAAAACCACCATGGCCACGGTGAAGAGAACGGCTGGCAAAACGAAAGCTGCGCGCTGCCCCGCCTCCCCGCGGATCATGACTTGCGCCGCGCAAAGCGCTGCAGCCCATATGATGTAGGCAAACAGCAATGGTTGCCAGCTGACGAAACCAAAGGTCGTGATGCCGGCTGCGTCAGCTATCTGCGCAAGCAGGGCGCCAAAGAGCAGCACCGTCGCGGCCATGAGCAACAGCTTTCCACGCCGCGCGGAGCTTCGTGGAACGACGGTCCGCCGTACAGGGCTGATGGTTTGCGTGATCGTATGCGACATAAACAGACCTCTGGGCTGGTAAGCCGAACGGAAGACTTGGCGACTCAGGCGGCAAAACCAACCGCCTGAGCAATTGCAAACTAAAGATTTGCACCACGCATCATGCCCCGAGCGAGGCCTTGTAAAGTGCAATCTGCTTGTCGCGCCCGAGCTGATCCGTCAGCTTTTCCCACGCCGCAGCGATGGCGTCCGCTCCGGCCTGTGCGCTGGCTTGTCCTGCAAAAACCTTGGCAAGCTCGTCTTCCGCGATGCTGTAATATTGGAAGATACCGGGAATACGCGGCTCGATGGCAGCGTTGGGGTGATTGTAGGAGTTGGACTGCGAGGCGAGGTAGTTCGAGATGAAAGCCTCGTCATAACCCGCCGTCACCCATTCCTTGATGTCGAACTGGCTCTTGCGATAGCACTGGAAGCCGGATGGATAGGCCGCCGTCCAAAGCGCGATGTCCTTGCCACCCAGATGGGCCGCCGCGCTCCAGGCCGCCTTTTTCTTTTTCTCATCGCTGTCGACCCGCGACATGACGTAAACGCCCCACCCGAGATAGGCCATGTTCGGGGCGTGGTTCGGACCGCTCGCCAACTTCTCCCATTTGCCGGTTTTCGAATTATAGACATCGTCAGAACCCGGCAGGATATCGAAACCAATGGTGTCGCCCACAACAGAACTATCGCTGGTGCGTGCGGCAGCACCGACATCACCCCACCACGAGACCATCGAGCCGGTTCCAGCAAGAAACTGCTGGAAGGCCGTAGTGCCGGGGTCGGCATTTAGCTGGTCGCCCGCTTCAGATGGCAGAGCATCGATAACGTCCTGAATGGCACGAACCCAGGCAGGATTGTTGATGCGCGGTTTCATCGTGTCAGCGTCGAACAGCCAAGCCTTGTCATCCGGATGCTTGGCATATGCCGTTGCACGGCTGCCGAGGAAGTAGAAGCCGAAACCACCCCAGGCCTTTGGCGCATCGAGATAGCCAAGAGCATCACCGCCAGCGACGGTCTTGCCCTTGAGGAATTTGGTGACTTCCTGCACCTTCTGCCAGGTTTTCGGCACGCCCCACTCGCCCTCATGGCCCTCGTCCTTCCAGGCTTTGGCAAGATCGGCGTCGGTGAAGTAATCGGTGCGATAATTGAAGTTGTGGCAGTCGCCATCGACAGACACGCGGTAGGTCTTGCCATCCCATGTGCCTACGGGCGCTTTCAAGTAATCTACATAGTCGTCCATATCGATCTGGGCCTTGACCCAATCCGGCATCTCGGAGGCCAGCCCCTTGCCGCAAACATCTCCCTCGAACGGCGCACCCATCTCGAGGATGTCGAAATCGACTGTGCCAGTGGCGATGGCCTGTTGCAGACGCGGATTATAATCCGCCTGCGCCAGATCGATCCATGTGATCTTCGCGCCGGTAAATTCCTCCCAAGGCTTCAGGAAGCCGCGAAACAGAACATTGTGAAGGTTCTGGTTGTTGAGGCCCATGAAGGAAAGCTCGACACCGGCGAATTCGCCCTGCTTGACGTTTTTCTTCGTCGCCCCCAGACACATTTCCCCGACCTTCTGCCAGTCAGCATCAGTTGGAGAGCCCTTGCCGACGCCCGGCACCTGTAATATCTGACTGCGCAAGGATGCGTCCTGCGCATAAGCTGCTCCGAACGGACCCATCATACTGCCTGCAGCTGCCACGGCACCCAGGCTTGCACCGGTTTTCAAGATGGCACGGCGGCTCAGGCCGATAGCCATCATTCTCTCGAAATCACTGACTTTCATGCGGTTCTCCTCCCGTTGATTTGCTATCGTCGCTTTTCTCCTCACGGCGACGACCAGATTCACTCCAGCCTCAATCCGCTTTCCCCATCGAAAAGATGGACCAGCGCAACATTCGGCGTCATTGCAATCGTGCCGCCCGCGGGCTCTTCCACGCGCTCGCGAAACACGCCGATGATCTTCTGCTGACCAAGCTTGGCAAAGACTTGCGTTTCAGAGCCAGTCGATTCCGCTACCGTCACCTGCGCGCTGACAGTTCCGCCAAGCGTGAAATGCTCTGGCCGGATACCATAAAAGGCAGACCTTCCCTCAGAACCGGCAGGCGCACTTGATAGGGGCAAGCGAATGCCATCATCCGTTTCGAAATAGGGCCCAGCGGCATTGCAAATATGGCCTTTGATGAGGTTCATGGATGGAGAACCGATGAAACCGGCAACGAAGGTATTTGCGGGCTTATCATAAAGCGTCAGCGGCGAACCGATCTGTTCCACGCGCCCGTCTCGCAGCACGACAATACGGTCGGCCATGGTCATGGCCTCCACTTGATCATGCGTCACATAGATCATGGTGGTTGCCAAACGTCGCTGCAATTCCTTGATTTCAGCCCGCATCTGCACGCGCAGCTTGGCATCGAGGTTGGATAATGGCTCGTCGAAGAGAAAAACTTTGGGATCGCGAACAATCGCTCGACCCATAGCCACACGCTGGCGCTGGCCACCAGAAAGCTGGCGCGGGTAACGGGCCAGATAAGGTGTAAGATCGAGTATCTCTGCGGCCTTACGGACGCGGGAATCGATATTCACCTTGGCCTCTCCACGCATTTTTAGCGCAAAGCCCATATTCTCCGCGACTGTCTTGTGTGGATAGAGCGCATAGCTCTGAAACACCATGGCAATATCGCGATCCTTCGGAGGCAGGTCGTTAACCACTTTTCCGTCGATCTGGATATCCCCAAAAGTGATCGGCTCAAGCCCAGCGACCATCCGCAACAAAGTCGATTTTCCGCAGCCGGAAGGCCCCACCAGGACGACGAATTCGCCGTCAGGTATTTCAACGGTAACGCCATGGATCACTGTCAAGCTTCCATAGGCTTTCCCGACATTGACGATGTTCATCGATGCCAATAGCTGTTCTCCTCCACCGGCATCGCGCACTCCTCGCGATACTGCGCCTCCCCTAAATGAGCGAGTACAGCCCGCCAGCTGCACTCGCCATCATCATGTGATCCTTGGGAGGACACTTCCGTTGACCGAACTTCACACATATTTATATTTTTGTAAATTAGTGTTTCGCTGACTTTTTTATAATCCTTCAAACTAGCTTGAGAACAGAGGTTTTATCAGAGAATGAACGGGAAATATTTGTCACGCAGCGCGATATTACGAGTCTTGCATATACCCCCTTGAACGGAAATAATTGCAGACATTACAAAAATCAAATACCTCGTGAAGATTAAATCTGCTGTTCCTGGGAGGAGAAAGCGGTGCTCAAAGGTATCGACCCCATTATCAACGCAGAACTGATTCATGCCCTGATGTTGATGGGACATGGCGATCAGTTGGTTTTATGCGATATCAATCATCCTGCACAAACCATCGCGCGTCAAACGACTTACGGCCGCCTGATCGATGTTTCCGGCTGCGGCCTGGAGCGCGCCGCACAAGCGATTTTAAAGCTTTTCCCGCTGGACACATTCGTCGATGCACCAGTCAAACGCATGCAGTTTGTCGGCGATCCCGACCGCCAGGTTCCGATATTCGCAGCCATGCAGGCGGTTATCGACCGTTCCGAGGGCCACCCCGTTTTGGTAGAACCACTGGAACGCTTCGCGTTCTACGAAGCCGCCAAGAAATCCTTCGCAATCGTCAGAACTTCTGACCCCGGGCCGTATGGCTGCTTCATTTTGAGTAAAGGAGTCGTATGACTGTCAGCCGGCGGCGCGAGAAGCAGTTGTATGTTCTTCCTTTAACATAAACCGGGGACTGGCAATGTGTCCGCGCGGAGCGGTTTGGATAACATCAGTGGGCTTCCACACCATATGTCATCAAAAATGAATTTTGGCCGTCGAACTAGAACTATAGCTCTTGAAAGGAATCGAACCTGCGACACCGTAGTGCTCAGCGCTGCACCTTAATCGCCGAAAACGCGGGTAGCCCTTGGCTCAAAATCAGGGACCGCCTAAGATTGAATATCCCACGGGGCATGGTCGGTACTGACCGCGCGGCCGTATATGAGATCAAGCTAACTGATAGGATACGCCTCTAGGTGACACGTATGTTGCCTAACAGACGATACCCTACGTTGCGCACAACTTGTAGCGGCAGTTCCACACCCGCCTTACGCAGCCGGGCTCGGAGCCTGGCAAGCGCAACGTCCGTCACCCGGCTCGAAGGCAACAATTGATCTTCGCCAAAAATCTTAGCTACGTGTGAGCGCGATACAACATCGCTTGAGTGCGTAGCGATGTATTCGAGAAACGCAGCTTCTCTTGCAGAAACCTTAAGATGCACTCCGTCCGGCGTGATCACGACCTGACGTCTTTGATCCAGCGTCAACTCTCGTAAAGCACTTGATGTATCTGGTGATCCGGTGGGACCTGGTACGGAGCGCCTCCGTCTGGCCAAGTTCGAAATCGCAAGCCCTAGTTCCTCAACGTCTACCGGTTTGACCAGGTAGATATCTGCCCCCTTACTGTAACCTCGCACCCGATCATCTCTCGCCGTGCGAGCAGATAGGATAATTATACCAGCATCGCTCCGCCGTTTCGCGAGTTCAGCAAGCTCAAAACCCGAGATATCTGGTAGGTTGACATCAAGTACGATAACATCATGAGAATTGGACGCGACGCCTGATCGAAAGGCCGCTCCCGAGTCAGCCTCGGTGACTGACATTCCGTTTTGGCTCAAGTAATCGGCGAGGCTCTCTCTCAAGAGCTGGTCATCTTCCACGAGCAGAACGCTTATTCCATTTCGATCCGCCTTGGCGGAGAGACTGGTAATTTGAACACTTTGCTTCATCCGTGTGAGCTTCAATTTCCATTCAGAACAAAGCGGAAGGCGACCAAATAGACGTTGGGAGTGTCTCCTTGCTAATCGGTGCCTCGCTTCTAGGTGACAATTGATATCTTGTAAGAACCAATAGCGCTCTCAGCAGCTTTTGCCAATCCTTTGCAAACTAAGTTGCGGAATTGTCACGGTATTTTGCAACTCTTGCAACGTTGGTAACATTCGTTACATTTCATAACTAACGCCATCAGCGTAGACACACTACTCGTCCGTAGAGGTTTCATTCCGCGAGTCGCGGTTAACTCAGACGAGGCAAGTTCATGTTAAATTCGAGGGCAATATCGCGTCTACTGCGATCTAAAGTTTCCGTGTTCGCCATACTGGCGAGTTTCGTTACTGGAGGCGCGTTTGCTGCTCCAGTTGGGAACATACCAGTTGGGCTGAGCACAGACGGCAACACATACCTTGAGGCCGTAGACGATAGCACAGGTTATTATTTTCGGTTGGTTGATACCGCCACTGGATCCAGCCGTATAATCAAATCTCCAGTCTATGGATATAATTTTGACAGTGCTGTACTGAGTAGCAAAGGCACATACTTTGCCGGGGTCTACTATGACCAGGTCGACAAAATTTACAAACTCTCGATCTCCAGCACCGATGGCCAAGACGGATCCGGATACGCGGTTCCGGATACGTTTAGTCTCTCCGCGATATCTGACACCGGCGTCGCGGTCGGACACACCTATCAAGGCCAGGGGATGGTCTTCGACCACGGATATCTAAAGATCCTAGCGGACTATTCGAGGGGTTCGCAGCCTTTAGCGATCTCGACTGCTGAGAATATCAGCCGCGACGGTACTACTGTTGTCGGTTCATTTGCCAGAGACGTCACTCAAAACGTTCATGCTGCAGTTTGGAACCTCGCTTCGCAGAAGTTCTTAGAGGTTGATCCTGGACTGTTCAATCACTCTGTTGCAACGCTAGTAAGCGCCAACGGAGATGTAGTCGCGGGCCAGGGAGCTACTATTTCCAATCCGCAGATTGCATTCAGGTGGACTGAAGCAGGCGGCCTCATCGAAATTCCCGGCTTAAATACGGACAGCAATACCGTCCTTAAATCAATGTCAGCGGATGGCAGCGTTCTGGTGGGTTATAGCTTGGTCCCGGGCGGCGCCCATGCAATTCGTTACGTGGCGAAGTCCGATCCCGCTGCTGTGGGTACGACGACGGATTTAGGAACCCTTGGGGGCGCTTACTCGATCGCTAACTTCGTCAGCTCGAATGGCAATTATGTTGTCGGGACTTCCGGTGACTCGGAAGGCGCCAGACGCGGGTTTCGTTGGACTGAGAACAGCGGGGAAATGTTGTCTATCGAGCAATGGCTCGCAAATGCTGGGGTAAATGTAACCTACGAGACGGCTAACGCGCTCTCGGTATCAGACGATGGAAACATCGTTGTTGGTCAAACACAGAATGAGAAAACCTACCTTGCCCGTGTGGGTAGCGGAAATGATTCCAGCGGCATCATTCAAGAAGAAGAGTTCTTTCCCACTGTGGCTGCGGCCAACACAATTATCGTGCAAAACAGCGTGTCTGGCGCTAACACGATCATGTTTGGAGCACAGGGCAACCCAATGCGAAATCTTCTTTCTGAAGGGCAACGCTCAGCTTGGGGTACGGTCGATAGTGGTTACGACAACAACGACGCCGCAGCGGGTGGTTTGGCTCTAGGCGAATTCGGTCTAGGCTACGGCCTCGCTGATGGCGTAACAGCGCGTCTTTCGGTCGGGGGCACGTTTACAGATCAAGATCTAGATAAAGGCGGTTCCGTCATACAGCGAGGTTTCTACATTTCTCCCGAAATGTCGGTGGATGTCGGCCGAGACCTTTACCTGACTGTCGGCGGATATTGGGGCCGTTCAGCGATTGATTCCAGTCGAGGGTATCTCAACGGTGGTTCACTGGACTATTCCAGCGGAGCTACCGACGCGCAGACCTGGGGCGCAAAATTCCGTTTCGACTGGTTGAACGCCTTTATTGTTAGCAATACGAACATTACGCCATATCTAGGTTTGTCCTATGCCCATACGACGGTTGATGCCTACACCGAAACAGGTGGGTCCTTTCCTGTGAGCTACGATGAGAGCAAAGACCACTCGACAATTGCCCGGATAGGTGCTGATTTCGTTCATCCACTTTCAGACGAGGTACGGATCCTTGCTAAAGCAGAAGCCGACTATCAATTTGAAGATCAGTCCGCTGCAGGCACCGGGACATTAATCGGAATCAACAGCTTTACTCTCTCTGGACGAGACCTGAAGCAGTTTTGGGTTCGGGGAGGTGTCGGCGCCGAGTTCGAAGTTGGCCCAGGCACTGCTTCGGTTATGGTAAATATTACTACGCAAGGCCAAGATCCAGATGTATGGGTTCGGACCAATTATACGGTAAAATTTTAAGAGTGAGTTTCGTCGGATCCGCTAAGCGTCCTCAAGGCGAACCCGCGCCTTGGGGAATCTAGATTACCGAGATACGTGTCATCGAAGAGCGTGCGCCGTCGAGTGTAACCGCAGCAAGTTGCCCGGAGGGCAAAGCCCTAGTCCGAACTCGGGATCGCCTCCAATCCTTAGGAGAGGCTAACACGTGTGAGATCGAGCTTGACAAGCTATAGGACGAGGTCGCTCCAGGGCGCCATCCTACTCTTTACGAGAGCATTGGGTGTCAAAATTATCAAGTCGACGCATTTGGTTTATCTATTCCTGGTCACGGCGCTTTCGCTCGTTATAAGTGCCACCTCAATTTCCGCTGAAGCTGAGCGATCATCTGCACCGCTACTTAGCCTCAATTCGCCGGTCGACGGCGCGGTCTCGCTGGACGGTTTTATCGACGTTGCTACCACCAATGAACGTCTTGAGCTACGGGACGTTTTTCGGCTCAAGACGCGTTTCCACCGCATACCTGGACACGACTTAAATCTTGGCTTTGTGCAAACCTACGTCTGGCTGCGCTTTCGCGTTTACGTTCCCGTGGGCTCTAAGGCTCCAAGAGACCTGCTGCTATCAATCAAGCCAAACTTCACCGATGAGCTGACGGTCTTCGTTAATAACGTGAGAGACAAGGCGTCAGGGCAGGAGCTGAGGAGTTATGAAATGGGGGATCACGCTCCCAACTCCGAGGCCGGCTTCGACACCTCGACGAACGTGGTTCCATTGCAACTGTTGCCTGGTCAGACGACCACCGTATATGTCCGTGCTCGAAATCAAGACGCAAGCTTGAACGTCTCGTTAGAATTGATATCTCCCCATTATTACAGGCATTGGTCTCTTACACAAAATGCGATGCAGGGCGCGTGGTTCGGGGGAATGACTATCCTCTTAGTAATCCAGTTCTTCTTCTACTATTTCGACAGAAAGCGATTCTATATTTTACTCGCTGCGGACATCTTCGCGGTTTGTTGCACATATTTTGGGAGTTTGGGTTTCGCGCGCATAGCCTTTTTTGATCAGGGCGGACTTGGAAATGACTATTTCACAAGTTCGTCGTCCTGGCTCGGACTTGCCGCCGGCTCGATGTCCATCGCGTCAATATTGGCATTACGTGAGCGGTACCAGGTTTTACACAAATTCTTTATTTTTGCGGCTTGCCTTGGGGTGGTTGGGGTGGCATGCGTCTTCCTAGGTGTAAACCGTCACTTCGTTTTAATTGCAGGTCCGACGATTTTTTTGCTGACATCTTCAGCTGTCTTAGTTGCAACACTCGATTTCCTCAAAAGACCATCGGCCCAACAAGCACTTAATTTTTCGGCCTTCGCGATATTGTGGGGCGGACTAGCTGCAACAAACGGCCAGCGATACGGCCTTTTTTCGCTACCGAGCTGGGTGGCGAACTCTTACGCGGTCACGAGCATTATCTATTTTACTCTGTTGACAGGCTCGCTGGCGGTACGCTTGCGAAATGCTGAAGCTTTTGCACGCGAAGCCGACCGTAGAGCTATGCACTCAGCTTATAATGCAGAGCAACGCGCAAAAGAATTGGTCAAAGAACGAACAAAGGAATTGGAGGCGGCGAAACTCATTGCTGAGAGAGCTTTGCTCACTGAACTGGAAGCACAAGAGCAGCAAGTCCGCTTTATGGAGGTCATCTCACACCAGTATAGAACGCCGTTGGGTATAATTAAGACTAACCTGGAAAGTGTGCGGCAGACTCTTCCCGAACGCGATGAACGCAACAGACAACGTCTTGACAGAGCAAGTACTGGGATTTTCCGATTAGTCGAGCTTCTTGAGGTGAACCTTGCAAGAAGCAGAGTTCAAGGACTTGCCTACAGTCCGTCGTTTGAACAAATCGTCGTGGGTGAACTCATTTCAGCCGCCGTGGCCAGTTTGCGAGATCTCATTCAGGGGGCATCAATTATTGCCTCCGTGAGTCCTGAGGCGGAGCAGGCCAAAATTTTCGCAGACGGAGAAATATTAAAACTGGCGATCATAAATCTGTTGGAAAACGCTGTAAAATTCTCTGCGCCTATCGGCGCTTCTTCCGTCTGGTTGGCTGTTACCATATCAAACAACGAACTAAAGATAGAAATTACAGACGAGGGGATCGGGATACAAGGCGAAGACATGAAGTCTCTTTCGCAAAAGGGAACACGCAGCGAGCGCGTATCACATATCGATGGCACAGGAACGGGTCTTTATCTAGTCCAGCGCGCTGTGGACTTACACAGTGGCCGAATAAGCTTTAACAGCGTGCCCCAAGGCGGAACGCAGGCAACGGTCCTTCTTCCGCTCAGTGTCGCTAAAGACATCGGTTAAGCTGCTAACTTCCTATACCGGACATCGTAATCGTGACGCCGTACGCGGGGATTTTTATCGCCTTGATGGGAATCGAACCAGCGTTCCGAAAACCACCCCCATTACACCATTGCAACCAACCCGCACTTTCAGTTATTGCAGTTAGAGGCCTTATTCGCTATATTGGCGACTAAGGAGATATCGTCATGGCCAGCCAGATTGTTCATTTCGCCAGACTGTCAGATCGCGACCGAAAAATAGCAACGCCCTTGCCAAAGCTGGTTGCAGGCGACAGGCTGGAACTCCACGTTCGGGATGCAGGTGGCAAGGAGCAGACGCTTCCGATCCCGCCCTCGGCCGCCGCGGCTGTTGAAGCCCTTCTGGCGCACATGCTGCGCGGAGAGCGCGTTGCCGTGCTGGCCGAGGACCAGGAACTGAGCCCGAGCGAAATTTCAGCCATTCTCGGCATCTCCCGCCCGCTCGTCGTCTTGCGCATGGACCGGGGCGATCTGCCATTCCGCTACGTCGGCAAACACCGCCGCGCCCTCTTTAAGGATGTGCTCGCGTTGAAGTCGAAGCTCGACAAACGACAAACGGCGATGGAAGCGTTAGCCGAGGACACAGAGGACCTGATCGAGACCTATGGCCTCTGATCCGCCCGTCGCGGTCTACGATGCCTGCGTCCTCTACCCCTTCCACCTGCGCAACATCCTTATCCAGTGCGCCTTCGACGGTCTCGTCGAAGCGCGCTGGACCGACGATATACATGATGAGTGGATTCGCAATCTCGCCGCCAACACACCAGGTTTATCGATCGAACGCCTGGAAGCCACGCGCGACCGGATGAACGCGGTCCTCCCAGAGGCAGCGGTGGCGGACCATCACCCGCTTATTGCGGATCTCACGCTACCGGATCCCGACGATCGACATGTCCTCGCGGCAGCCATCGCGGGCAAAGCCTCCGTCATTGTTACCTGGAACCTGAAGGACTTTCCCGCTAGAAACCTTGTCGCCCATGATGTGACCAGCAAGTCGCCAGATGATTTCCTAACCGATCTCCATGCGGCGTTTCCGGAAGCCCTCATCTCCAGTGTTAGAAGTGCGAAGCATAATCTGCGTAGGACAATCCCATCGGTTGAGGCGTTCATCGACGTGCTTCAACAAGGCGGGTTGAAGAAGTTTTCAGGGGTGCTCCGCCGGAACATAACCGGATTGAAGTAAGCCGGCGCAATCCTCGAAAAATTGACGAGAACGTCCGATGGCTTCCCAGGGTTATCGTCGCCCTCGCCAGCTTCACGGATTCTTAACTATCTGCCCCTAATTCCGCACGCCCTCGGCCTGAGGCCCCGAGAAACTGCGGAATGACACATGCCAAACGAAGACCTTTCCAGACTTCATTTTCAGAAAAAGATTTCGACCTACTGTGATGTCCGTATTGCGCCCGTCGCGCCGGATTGGGTCGTAGAGAACATTCGGCCGTACCTTCTGGGTTTGATCACTTTTCGAAAGACACCTGCGCTTGTGAGTAACCGGTATGACTGGCGGCAGATCGCACACGATTGTGGGATCGATGAAGCGCTAACGATAACGTTGAAGAAGCAACTGCGACCAGCGCTGGATGCGATCATGCGTTGGCTGAAGGAGCCGCCTGTAGAAGACGACGCCCGAAAAGGCAGAAGACTGCAAGCGGCGCCGAAAGCCGCTGCCCCGCGAAAGTTTGCCCCCTCCCCAACGAACCAGCATCACGAAGTCGAAGAGGTCGAGAACTCGCCCTCCCCTGGTCGCCCCGGCCCTAAGCCGAGGCCAGCTTCTGACAAACCAGAACCATTGTTCGAGGTGAACGAAGACCCGAGTTCATTCGCCGATGCACTCGCCTATCAAATGCGCCGCTTTGGCGAGAGTTACTGGCAACTCCACCGGGCGGTCGTTCGGCTAGACGAAACCTTTGACGCGAAGACCTTGCTGTCGTGGATTGAGGGCCAGCGTGTGCCTCGCTCGGTGGCAAGCTTCGATATCCTTTGCCGGATCGAGCGTAAATATGGCTTGGAGCGAGGCTACTTCAAAGCGAAACTGCCACATCAATCCAGATCGCTGTATGGCCACGATCTGCAAGACATCAGTCCGGCGGAACGGCGCCGGCTTGCCTGGCATCTTCCCGACGACTTCGGCAGCCTGCCTTTTTCAAAGCGCGAAGAGATCCTCGAATGGGTCCGGCGCGTCATCATCTCGGGGTCGACGGATTACAGACGGTTCCAGGCGGCAGCGACGAAGCAGCGCTACGCGATCCGGTTCCCTGGGGTCACATATGGCGGGAGTGCACTCACTCCTCGACTAGCGGCTTCTAGCTGGCTGCGAGATGAGGACGAAAAAGGGCTGTCGACCGAGGCGCTCGAGGATCCAGATCTGCTCTCCGGTGTCGTTGATGCACCCCCTCGGCTTGCGATGGAGATGGCGGACCTGATCCGCTTCAAGACGTCGACACTGACCGAGATAGGCTACCGCAGGAATGGCGTCTGGAATGAGGAGACAGCCAGCCAGAAGATCGAACATCTCGGGCTGATGTTTGGGGCACTTGCGGCGTCCCCGAACGGGGTTGTCAAAGGTCGAGGCGTGCCGCTCAGCCAACTCACCTTCGGTCTCCTGATCTTCCCTGGCGTGTGGGACTGGTATTTGCAATGGCGGGAGCGCCGCCGCGGCTTCTTCACCAAATGGGAGGAAGACATGCTGATGGTGGCCATGGCCCTCACTCGCGCTCAAGTCGGCTGGATCCGCCAACATCCCGAACTGTTGCGCAACGTGAAGCCGATCGAAGGACTGATCACGACAGACGAGATTGCAGCTGCTCGTCGAGATTGGCACAGTGCGTGCGAGGACTTCCATCGCCATGCAGCCAATCGATCAAAAGAAATCCAGCGGGTGATGCGGGTCCACCGCGATCCGTTCGAGCCTATCATGTGCGTGCTGGAGGCAGATAGCCCGCTCGCTGAATATCGCAAGATCACCGAGGAGATCTTGAAGCGAATGCCCGATGAGCACCGTTACCCGAGAGCAGCCGCTGAGGCCGTCCGTTCGTTCCTGATGCTAAGGCTTGGCTTACATCTCGGCC
Organism: Agrobacterium sp. 22094; assembly: GCF_052046015.1. Taxonomy (NCBI): domain Bacteria; kingdom Pseudomonadati; phylum Pseudomonadota; class Alphaproteobacteria; order Hyphomicrobiales; family Rhizobiaceae; genus Agrobacterium; species Agrobacterium sp. 22094. The sequence continues at coordinate 25,244 of NZ_JBQEPX010000007.1, forward strand.
TCAGGCAGAAAAACCTTCGGCAATTGCTGCTCTGCCCGCGCGGACAATTCCCGACGGCAGAACGCCGGCTCGAAGACACGAAGCGCGGCGAACTGCGTTGGAACGAACGAGAGCGTGGGTGGGAGGTCTTCATCCCGTCCAACGCGTTCAAGAACTCGGGCTCATCTTTTTTCGGGCAGAAGCCGTTTCGTCTGGTGCTGCCGGATCTTCTTGATCTCTACACTTATCTCAATGCCTATATCGAGCGGCATCGGAAGGTACTCTTGGGGTGTGCACCCGATCCCGGCACGCTTTTCGTCAAAACCGTCAAAACGACCAGCATCGATGCGGCGTACAATCAGACAACATTCTACGAGGCTTGGCGGTTGGCGATTCAGCGCTACGGCATATACAATCCATATACCGGCCGCGGCGCGATTAAAGGTCTGCTACCGCATGGCCCCCACAATGTCCGAGACGTCCTCGCCACACACATCCTAAAGCAGACAGGATCCTACGAGCAGGCAAGTTATGCCATCCAGGACACGCCAGACGTCGTGCAGCAACACTACGGACGCTTTCTGCCGCAGGACAAAGCAGCATTGGCAGCGCGGATCCTAAACCAGGTGTGGGAGGCAGCCTAGTGAGCTGGAAATTTCGCTTAGCATATTGCAGGGAGATGCCAATAACTTCCGCGTCCGTCTGGGCCCTGCCGGTCGCTTCCGCCTTGAAGGGATATGAACCGGCGACACGTCAGTTACTGCCCACCTCGCCGCGACGATCCGGGCCCCTGCGGTCCTGGTCTCAGACGTTCCACGGGTCCACAAGGACTACCCCTGTTCCCTGGAAATCCTGAATGTTCCGCGTCACCACCGCCAGCCCGTGGACGAGCGCCGTGGCCGCAATGATTGCATCAGCTTCATTACGGCGATCTGGTATGTGCAAATGGGCGCAACGAGTAGCAACCGCATCATCGATTACAATGGTACGCTCAGCAAACTCTGGACGAACACGGCCATCCATCCATGCGCGTAAACGAGAGCCCTGCGCAACGTCGCGGCGCTGAATGCTGAGTATCCCGCGCTCAAGCTCTAAAACTGTTATCGCAGAGATGCACATATCACGGGCATCGTGCGCAACTATCCAAGCAGTTACGTTCGGATCGGCTTTACCGTCGCCCACCTTTCTGAGTTCGGAAACAACGTTTGTATCGAGCAAATATTTCAAGACAGATCAATTTCGCGGGCTGCTATGCTCGATCGAGGAGGATCGAAATCGATGGCCGACAAACCCGGCATTGATAGCGTATCGACAAGATTATGGCGTTTCCCTGTCAGACGCTCAAACTCACTGTAAGTCATCAAGACGTGCGATGGCCTGCCCCGATCAGTAATAACGACAGGTCCAGCCTCAGCAGCCTTCTTTGCTCTGCCGACATCGTGGTTCAATTCGCGGCTAGTCAACCTGATGGTACCCATACGAAACTCCATGTAGAAACGTACCTACATATATGACTCGCGCCCTCAATACGCAATGTCCCGTGGGAAATTAGGTTCTTCTTCAGGTTTTAGCTCTTGGAAGGTATCGAATCCGAGATTTTCGCTACAAAAGCTGTAAAGGGTTGCAAGTGCTGTTGCGTGTCGCACGAAGGGACGGAGAGCGCTCTCCCCCCACCAGAAGCGTAAATTGAGACGCTAAAACCGAAATTTTAAAGTTTCAGGAGTACATAGTGGCTCATTAACAGTAATTCATTCTGTTATGTTCATGACAAACAACATAAAATATTGATTCTAAATGTACCTCTAAATTAGTTAGTATTGATGATGCGGTATTCTCGATATTTACGATCATAATTGACCGGTAATTCCTCCACTATGTTTGGCAGAGAGATTGATTTGGGTGTTATGCCAAAAGAGCAATTCGAAGAAGCCACGGACTCGCATGACGGCGTCCTTGGCAACATGACCGTTTTCACCAATGAGCTAATGGCACTCTTGGCATGTTCGCAACAGGGCTACGCCTTGTTCGACAGCGATGATGTGTTGCGCTTCGCCAACAACGCCTTTCGGGCAGCCCTTGGCATGGAGGTCGGTGAGTTCCCGAGCTGGTTGGAACTGATGAGGAACGGGTACCGCTCGGCGACAGGCACGTCTATCGAGACGTCAGATTTCGAATTATGGCTGCGTTCAGCGAAGTCGCGGCGCGGAAAGCTTCCCTTCCGTACGATCGAAACGGTACTTAAGGACGGACGCTGGGTGTTAACAACGGAGACGACCGTCGCCGGCGGGTGGATGCTCTGCGTCGTCACCGATATATCCGAACTCAGTGTCGAACTGCGCGATCTCCGCCAGGAACGCGACGGGGCGATGAAAGCAGCTTTGAGCGACGAACTGACGGGACTGGGTAACCGACGTTTCGCGATGGAAGGACTCAACCAGATACTTGGGCCAAACAAGGCAGAGGCGCTTGCCGTCATCATCTTGGACATTGACCACTTTAAGGCTGTCAATGATCGATTCGGGCATGCTTACGGCGATGAGGTTTTGAAGCACTTCGCCTCGAAGCTATCTGCAGTTTCAAACCGCGATGATCTTGTGGGGCGGATCGGTGGAGAGGAGTTCTTGTTGGTGCTGCGTGGTTCGCGAATGTTGAGTGCAGAAAGTGCGCTTCAGCAACTCTTGGCATCGCTAGCAGATCGCTCGCCATTCGCCGATAGACCGGCCTTCCGTTACAGTTGCTCTGCAGGTGTTGCAATCGCCCGCCCAGGAGAAAGTGCCAGCGATATGTTACTTCGCGCAGACGCCGCGCTCTACCAGGCCAAGAGTGACGGGCGCAACCGCTACGTGATTTCCCAAGCGCAGGTTTGAGCGTCGCTAATGCCTAATTATCCGCGCTTACCTCACACATAATCGTCTTATCTTTGCGTGTTTCTGCGCCAACAATTAGCACGTTCGAAAGAAACGCAATAAGAACGTTTTCTGTGGATGTCTGCGACTGAGTTGATCCCCATTGATCTGCGTGCTGACCGACTCTCGTGGACATCGCCAAGGCTGGCTCTCTGATATTTCTCAAGCTCGACAAGCGACTGCTTGTCGGTCATGAGGTGCCGGAGTTTCTTGTAGAGAGAGTTTATCACCGCGAACACGCCATCTGCACCTGCGTCAATGCATCTGTGTCAAGCGATGAAAGGCGGAAAGGGAACGCCAGCCTTTTCTGCAGCGCAAGCCAACGCTACTTCGCCGTCCGACCAGAAGCAGCCGTTGAGGCCGTTAGCCGCGACCATAATTGACCGACTGATTCTTTCGGACAGTTCGATCGATAGGTCTCTTCTTTCGACATCGGTCAGCCGTTTGGGCTGTAAATTGATGCGATCGAAGATCGATCGGTAAAGCTCGCGGCAACATGGTGACGATCACACCGGCGATATTTCGGGGAACGAAACCCGTGGATTCATGGTTATATATGTCACGGTCTGGGCAGCGCTTGGAAGGCGGCTTGTTTTCGTGGTAGGTGATGACTATGATGCACCATTCTCCCGCTCCCGGTGATATCGGCTAGTGCATTCATGAAGCGGAACTGGATATCTTGTCCGCTCCCACGCACCCTCAACCGCATTTTTGGAATATTATGGAGGTCTTCCCTACCGAGAGAAGAGGCTCCATCTTAACCTCAGCAACCGCCCGTCGATGGCCCGCATCGCGTTGCCGCTATGGGCATTTCGCCTTGAGCCGAATCGAACTTACGACAGCGCTGTTGTTTTACGTCGATCTCATCCAGACTCTTCAGGTTGTCAGAGACTTAGAATCCCAGTTCTTAATCGCGTTCGTCGGTGCCTCGTCAATCATAAGAGGACCGCCTCGAATTTCGGAATGCTGTTGTCCTCGCATATCTTCTTTCGTCTCGCTGCAAAAGTGTGGGTCTGCACAAGGTGAAAACAGCAGTGTAGTAGCTCACGATCAACCCGCAGACCTGACAAGCTCTGCCCTTCTATCCCGCTACGGCACTTGCGGTCTCTCTGGCCACAGCTTCCGCTCATGACGTCGTCAAGCCTGGACTTGCGTACCACACGAAGAATGCAAAGGTGACGCTGGTTTACGAGCATCCCCTCCCGGACGTTTCCGGCAAGAGCGTGAAGGGCGTCCTCGTCGAATACGGCCCCGGCGGCTACAGTTCGGCTCATACGCATGCAAAATCCGCCTTGACCTATGCGACGGTTCTCGAAGGCGCCATCCCAAGCGCCGTGAACGGTGGCGAGACGAAGACCTTCATCGCCGGGCAGAACTTCACCGCGCTGCCGGGCGACCGCCACAACGTCAGCGCCAACGCCAGCAAGACCGAGCCGGCGAAGCTACTCGCCGTCTTCGTAGTCGACACCGATGACGACGCCCTGACGACGCCGCGCAAGCCGTAGCGCTAGCTACCAGATCTACCTCCTCGACTACTGCACAAGCAACGACGGTTTACCCGGCGAACGGAGAACCGTGTCCACGAGAAAGGAAAACGATATGACCCGCATGAACTGGTCCGAAGTCGCCCCCGACGGCGCAAAGGCGCTCTTCGACGTCCATCACTACGTCACCAAGAAGACGAACCTGCCTGAAGAGCTGATTCATCTCGTCTTCCTGCGCGTGTCGCAGATCAACGGCTGCGCCCATTGCATCGACATGCATCGTCGCGATCTGCGCAAGATGATGTTCGTCAATAAAATCACCTCGTCCCGGTGTGGGACGAGGTGCCTCACCTGTTCAGCGACCAAGAACGTGCCGCTCTCGCCTGGGCCGAGGAGGTGACCAACGTCAGCCAGACCCACGCCTCGAACGAGGCTTATGCCGCGGCCGCGACAGCCTTCGAACCGAAGGATCTCGTCGATCTGACAATCACGATCGCCGCGATGAACGCCTTCAACCGCTTGGGCGCGCCATTCCGGCGTCCGGTGGCGGCCAAGGCCTGATCAGCGTCCGGTCATCGCTCGACAAGCACCCTGCCGTTCCGGACAGGTCGACAGGGTGTTCCGCTCACAGAGGCAATCCCAGTAACCGCGTCGCCATCTCCCAGAGCCGGACCGCGTTGTCCTCATCAACCGCGTATCTCGCCACGCCTTTGAAGGGCCCAGGTCCCCGCTCGTCAACGACCGAGGCCTCCTGGCAATCGTCGAAATATCGACCGGAAATGCCTTCAACGAGCGGCGAACCCGCCAGCAGCACCGACGTGGCTGCCCCCTGCTCTATTGTCTTGCGCAAATGCTCGGGGGTTCGCAGGCCTCCGGTGTGCTTCTGGAGCCCCGTGGCAATCGCTCCGGGATTGAGCGCGTTGGACGTTATCCCGTCGCGGACCCAGTTCTTGGTGATCCCAACGGACAGCAGGATGCAGGCTGTCTTCGATTGCCCATAAGCAAGCAGCGGATCGTATGGAATGAAGCGGAAGTCCGGATCGTCCCAGAACACGGGCGCGAACAGGTTGCCGGTCGAGGCGACGGAAACGACACGGGCACCATTTGCCTTGGCCAGATGCGGCCGCAGGCCAAGGGTCAGCGCGAAATGCCCCAGATAGTTCGTGGCAAACTGCATCTCCCGCCCTTGCGCAGTCCGCTGCAATTCCGGAATGGCCATGACGCCCGCATTGTTGATGAGAAAATGCAAAGGCTCGTTCCAGTTCTCCGAGAATTGCTGCACGGAAGACAGATCCGCGAGGTCGAGGCGCCGAACGCGCAGTTGAGCCTCGGGCATACTCTTTTTCAGCTCAGCGACTGCCTTCTCCGCCTCATCCGGGCGGCGGGCTGCAATCGTCACAGCAGCTCCCGCGGCCGTCAGAGCGCGGCTCGTCTCCAGCCCGATGCCAGCGGCGCCACCGGTTACGATGACGTTCCGGCTGGCGAGGTCGACGCCGTCCAGAACGTCGGCGGCCGTAGATGAAAAGCCGAACTGTATCGGTAAAGTCATGGTTGTACTCCTTCAGTAATCGACTTGTCCCGAAGATAAGCGCATGGCATTCATGAACTAGATGACCACCGTTATACGCAATGATGAGATAATTCGAACAGTGGGCTTGCTCCCTCCTGGCGAGCTAGCGGCCTTCCTTGCCGTCGCCGAGCACGGAGGTTTTCGCGCTGCGTCCCGAGTTCTGGGCCAGACGGCGTCGGCGTTGAGCCATGCAGTCGCCGGACTCGAGAGACGTCTCAAGGTAAAGCTCTTCCACCGTTCGACGCGGAACGTATCGCTGACTGAACCGGGCCGAAGGCTTGCCGAGCGGCTTTTGCCCGCGATCGGGGAAATAGGACGGGCCGTTGAGGAGCTTCACGACCAGGCCGCCTCGCCGTCCGGGCTTGTGCGGATCAACTGCGACGCCAACGCCGCCGAGCAGGTGCTAATGCCGCTGTTGACCCGCTTCATGAAGCTGCAGCCCGCGATGCGGTTTGAGATCCGGTCCGAGGGAAGACTGGTCGATATCGCTGAAGGAGGATTCGATTGCGGCGTCCGCGCGGCCGAACTGGTTCCTGGAGAGATGGTTGCCATCCCGATCGGTCCGGACCAGCAACACATAGTGGTGGCATCGCCCGCGTATCTCGACAATGCGCCACCCGTGGAGAGTCCGTCCGACCTAGCACTTCACCAATGCATCCAGCTCCGCATGGCAGGCGGGTCGATCTACCGCTGGGAGTTTCAGCGGCGCGGCGAAAATGTCGTCGTGGCGACAACCGGCAACCTCGTCGTCGACCAGTCTAGACTTCTCCTTGCGCCGGCTTTGGACGGTTGCGGGCTTGCCTATGTGACGCGGTGGATGGCGGCTGACGCACTCGCGGACGGAAGACTGCGGCAGGTGCTTGCCGACTGGACGCCGCCCTATCCTGGCCTCTGCCTGTACTACCCGAGACATCGCCACCTCGGTACGGGTATGCGCGCGTTTCTAGATTTTCTGAGATCCTCGCAGTCAGATTTAAGCTCTTGATGGGATATGAACCGTCGACACGTTCCTGCGCACCTTGAGGGCGCGAAGAACCGCACACTCGTCTGCTTAATCTAGGAAGTGGTGACGCCGTAGTTCACGCGTGCCGGCGATTCCCACCGAAGGAAGTTGAGCAAACGACCCGTGGAGGGTACTTTCCGCTCATCTCTTAACATAGTTTCCGTTGGGTGCGGACCGCTAATGGCTCTTGTTGCTGACGACAATGCGAAAGCCGTTGCCGCGCCAGAAACCGTCCGGCTCCAGACTGCCGCGATAGGTGCAGCACGCTTTCAGCTTTCCGCTGGAAAAGCACCCGCCTCGCAACACCCGCCTGATGGATGGAGCGGCGTCGCGGTCCTCGCGCCCATCATTTAACCAATACGGATATCGGAAGCTCGGCGTCGCCATATCATCGCCCCATAAGGTGGTACACCATTCCCACACTTGGCCAGCCATGTCGTAACAGCCATATGGCGAGCGGCCTTTTGGAAAAAGACCTACAGTACAGGTATCGTTGAAACCGGTTTCTTCGGAGTTGGCGACGTCATCTGCCCAGAGATGGCCCCACGGATAGACGACCGCCGCCCCTTCTTCCATCTGGTCGCCCCGCGCGGCACGTTCCCACTCAGGTTCGGTTGGAAGGCGCACGATCTCGTCGGTCCCGATACGCCCATGAGATCGCCACTTTCCGGTGAGCCAATCGCAGTAAGCTCGCGCATCGCGCCACGTCAAATCCGTTGCCGGGGCCGATTGCCTCTCCGCGTTGGAGCGATCTTGGCTTTGCCACAGGCGCCCGGTCTCTTCTATGAAGCCCGCATAGGCACGGTTCGTAACGGGATAAAGACCGATCTTGAATCCCGCCACCTCGACGCAGTGTGGCGGAGCGGAGTTTGGATGCGTTGAAGAGCCGAAGGTGAATGTGCCGCCCGGAACGTCCGCCAAAGCTTCTAGATCCCGGGTATCGCCCCAACGCGAAACGATGCGGCCTGCCACCTCCCGCTCTGCCGCGCTGAGAAGACCCCGCTCGATGATATCGAGAAGATGCGGCATGATCTTCTGTTGCAACGGGCTCTGCCCACTCAGCAATCCGGCTGACAAAAGCACACCGCGGAGATCGCCACTGGCGACCAAGGCTTCGATAAGACTGCCACTCGTGAATTTTGCATTGAGACGCGCCGCAAGGCTTAGAACGACCGGCGTCCACAGATCAGGGTCCTTAGTGAACTGCGAGGCGGCGATCTCGGGCGCCTTCTCGGCGAGATATCGTGCGGCGAGCAATTGTCTGGCGCGAACAACCGGGAAAAGGCCTCCATCATCTGAGTGGCCAGCCACGGAGTCGTAAGCCAGACCGCACAGTAAATCTGCGGTCTTTTCGTCCTCTGTGAGCTTTTCGAGCCAACGATCAACGATGCCTTCAGTTGTATCCTCTTGCCCGCCGCCCTTCATTGCCATGACGAACTGAGCAGGGTTGGCCGCCCCTTTTGATAGCACGCTTGCATTTCCAGCCGGAGCACATCCGGTGAAGCGGGTCACAGCCTGAAGTCTCTGAGTCTTGAGAAAGGGAAGCAGTTCGTGGCGGGCAAATACCGAGGGAAGCGAGATGCGTTTTGCAGCCTGCGATTCGATCAATGCGAGAATGCGCGTCTTCGGATTATGCAGCTGAAAAGCGGCTGCGTCTTCCAGAATGACAGACGCTTCCCGCCCTGCCGCCTCTACACCATCGAGAATGATGAGCAGTGCCTCATCCGGTTCCTGCAAGGCGCTCAAATCCGGCGCGGCGTGAGCAAGCTGAGTGTAAAAACTCAAGCCTGCCGTGACCTTGACGAAAATCGGCAGGACTTTCCCTATGCCCCATTCTTCAGGGTGAACCGCGCCCTGATCGTTACGGACAACATCATTTTTCGGGATGTCGCCTTGGGCAAGGGAGAAGGCCAGATGCTTGGCGAACGTGCTCTTGCCGCTCCCCGTCTCGCCGATCAGCGCAAGTGTCGCGTTATCGCGCACAAGTTCCAGCGCAGAGAAATAGACGGCAGGCTCGGGCTCGGCTTGATCCTTCAATTTGCGTAAGCCCTTCGCGGCCTTGTCTTCAAAGCTGAAGTTCACGAGCAATGGGATATAGCCTTGCTCAAGGGTCGCGACTGCGCCATTCGGCAACGATAGAAGCGGCTCCTCCCCGAAGGCTTTCGTGTTTATCAGCAGTTTCGCGCGTAAAGAGGCTTTGTCGTCTTTTGTATCGGTCATAATCAGAACAGCTTTGCAATATCCGGGCTATGAAAGCGCTGGATTTCGATGGCGTAACCAGCGGGATCTTCGAAGAAGAAATGGTCGCAGAACCGACCGCGCAACAGTTCAGACTGGCCTTTGACGCCGGCTTCCGTCAACCGCTGGTGCCAGCCTTCGACATCCTGCGCGACGATCGTCAGTAGAACAGCACTGTTTGCCTGATGCTTCAGGTGGCCACGATTACCGTCAACGATGCCGAAATAGCACTTGCCCGCGATACGATATATCCGCGCCAGTCCCTGATCGAGCACCAGTTCGAAGCCGAGAACATCTTCATAGAATGGCACAACGGACATGATGTCATCGTAATAAAAGAAGGTGATCGAGTAATTTTTTTCCAAGTCATGCGTCCTTTAGAAAATGTTGAGTGTGCCTTTGTGGTCGATTGACAGGCCACGCTGATTTTTTCGCGCTGCAAACACATCGACCGGATGGACGAGATAGAGCCAGGGCGGATTTTGCTGCAGACGCCTGAGGCACCTGGCATAGGCCCGGGCCCGATCAGAATTCTCGGCCGTCTCGTTTGCGGCGGCAATCAGGGCTTCTGTCTCGTCGTCATGATATCCCTGCCACCAGACAGCCTTGGTAGCGCTTGAAATCTTGTCGTTCAGAATGCGGTAGGTGCTATGTGGCGAGGAGTCAAAAATCGCCATGTCGCCCATCTCCTTGCGTCCGATCTGACGGGCATATTCAGGTCTGTCGAGTTCTGTTTTAATGCTCACCTTCAAGCCCACTGCCTCAAGCGACTCCGCGACAAATCGACTGATTTCAGGTGCTCTCTCGGGCATGAAGGTGGGCGTTCGCAGCTCGATTTCGGCACTTGTATCCAGACCGTCTAGCAGGCGTCTCGCCTTTTGCCGATCGAACGGAATGGGCGAAAGGTTGGCTTGGACGGCTCCCATATGAAAGGGACTGACGACTGTGGATGATGGAACTGCGAGGCCATGGAAGATACCATCTGCAATCGCTTGGCTATCCACCGCATGATTGACGGCGAGCCTAGCTGCGGGCGACTGAAAAATGCCCTTGCTGCAATTCAGGTAATACATCACCGACAGAGTGTTGACCGCTTTGCCCCACTGATAGTCCGGAGAAAAATCCAGAGCTTTGTCAACGCGCTCCAGATTGGAGGCAGCATCGACGTAGCCCGAGCGCAATTGCTCGTAGCGCATATCGGCGTGTTTCTCTGCCAGCGCGAGGATACGATCAGGGCCGCTTGCGCCATTGGTCTTCTCGAGAAGGACGTTTTTCTGCGGCTCATAGTCGGACACACGATAACGGCCCGTACCAAGAACCGGACGGCCATTTGCATCGAGCCGGCAGATATAGAACTCGGAAAAAATATCGACAATGTCGGCGATGGGCTTCGGATTGCTGACACACAGGATGGCATCGCTATCGGCAGAAATGCGCGCATCTTTCAGGTAACGGGCGTAGGACCATTTCATTCCAAACGTATCGACCGCATCCAGGATACCATTGAGGAAGGAGATGATATCTTCTGCCACACATCGCTTGCCGTCATGGAAGACCGCACCTTCGCGAATGTGGAAAGCCCAATTACATCCGTCTTCCGTATGGGTCCAATGCGAAAACAGGCCTGGCGAAACGGACCCCTTGTCCCATCGCAACAGGGGCTCGAATACCAGGTTCTTCAGCGTCAGCACGCTGGTGTCGTCCGTCACCCGCGTCGGCGGCAGGAAGTCGATTTTTTCCAGACTTATGGTCAACATGGCTGGCTCTACTCAAGCTCACTGCGGCGGCGTGGGTTGAACCAGTCCGCCAGACTGTCACCGATCAGATTGAAGGACAAAACCGCAAACAGGATTGCCATGCCCGGTGCTAGCGCCACCCATGCCGCACTTCGCACATATTGAAGATTGGCGGAGACGTCGGCGCCCCACTCAGCCATAGGGGGCTGTGCACCAAGGCCAAGAAAACCCAGGCTTGCCGTCTGCAGGATTGCGCTCCCAAGCGCCAGGGTCGACTGCACCAAAAGCGGACCCAGTCCGTTGACGAAGATATAGCGAAAGAGGATGCGCTGAGGCGGCAAGCCCAATGAGACGGCGGCTTCGACATATGGCTTCACCGAGACGCTCAGAGCCTGGCTTCGCGCAACGCGCGCGAACTGTGGCGCCAGCGTGATCGCTACAGCAAGCATGGCGTTTTGCAGGCTTGGGCCGAATGCCGCAGCGAGCGCAATGGCCAACACCAAGGCTGGAAAAGCCAGAATGGCATCGACAATGCGCATGATGATGCTGTCCACCCAGCCCCCAGTAAACCCCGCCAGCATCCCGAAGACCACGCCGATCACGAAGGCAACCGCCACCACGCCGACCCCGATCGTAAGCGTTGCCCGCCCGCCATACATGATCCGTGTCAGCACGTCCCGACCGAACGCATCGGTTCCGAGCCAATGAGCGAATGTCGGACCTTCAAGCTTGTGCAGGATATCTAGTTTCGTGGGCGTATATGGCGTGATCCATGGGCCGATGGTAATGGCAACGACCAACAGCAGCAGTATCAGGAGACCGACGAGCGCCAGCGTGTTGCTTTTCAGAAATAGTAAAACGTCTCGCATGGCTCTACTTCATTTTCTTGCGCACACGCGGATCCAGAACGCCAAACAGCAGATCCACTACGATGGATGTCAGCACAAAGAGCAGCGCAAAAACGAGCGTGGTGCCCTGAATGACAGGATAGTCCCGGTTCTTGATGGCCTCGAACATGTATCGTCCGATGCCGGGCCAGGCGAAGATTGTTTCGGTCAGGATGGCGCCGCCAAGCATTTCTGCAAATTTCAGACCTATGACGGTAATGGCAGGCAGCAGCGAGTTGCGCAGGCCATGCCTGAGAATGACATCGCTGCGCCTCAAGCCCTTGGCTTTCGCCGTGCGGATGAAATCCTCGCCCATGACATCCAGCATAGTGTTGCGCACGAAGCGACCAAGCGTTGCGGCGAGGAAAGCGGCGAGAACGGCTGTCGGCAATACCAGGTGCTGGATGGCGCTCCATGCCGCGTCAACGTTCCCGGTCACGATACCGTCCAGAACAGCAAACCCAGTTATGCGCTCAGCCGTAATGAACGAGCTCGTCCGACCCGAAACAGGCAGCCACCCGAGATAAGTGCCGAAGATAAGCTGTAAGATCAGAGCCAGCAAAAAAGCTGGCATCGAAACGCCGACAAGCGACGCAATGCGGGTGACGTGGTCGAAGATCGAGTTTGGCTGTGTGGCGGACAGGACGCCAAGCGGAATACCGACGATGATGGCCACAATTACCGCGAGGACCGAGAGCTCGATGGTCGCGGGCAAACGGGAGAGAATTTCGTGTGCAACCGGCTGGCCAGTCTTGAGCGAGATGCCAAAATCGCCTCGAAAGAGCCCCAAGACATAATGGACGAATTGAAGAAGGACAGTCTGATCGAGGTCGAGTTGGGCACGCAGCGCCAAAATCTGCTCCTGCGTCGCACCAGGTCCAAGGAGTGTGACTGCCGGATCGCCCGGTATCATGCGAACGAGCGAAAAAACGATGACCAGCACAATACACATCACAGGTATCAACGCGATCAATCTGCGTATGATGAAACTCGCCATCTTCTCGCTTCACTCAATATTGGAGGACGTCATTCCAGACGCTCGACGTCATTTAGGCGTGATCAGAAGGCGGACACCCGCAGCGCCCGCCCCCTGCTCTTCGTTAGTTCTTGTAGACCGACCAGTATTCATTCAGGGGCGGTGCACTGTTGACGACAAGTCCTTCGACGTTCGCGCGCGCAAACACGATCAGCTTGGGGCTGAAGAGATAGGCTGCAGGCACGCGCTTGGCGATTTCCTCCTGAACCTGGAAGTAGAGCGCCTTGCGGGCTTCCATATCCGGCGTCTGCTGTGCCTTGAGGATCAGGTCATCGAGTGATTTGTCCTGCGGCATGCGGAAGGTCATGGCCGTATCGGCAAGCGATGACAGATAGCCGATGGTGATATGTGCGTCAGGATCATTGTACCAGGGCTGCCGTCCATCCAAAGCCACGTCGAACTGACCGGAGGTCTGCAATGCGCGAAGAGCCGGGAATTCGGTCTGCTCAATCGTTGCATTGATGCCGATATCTGCGAGGTTCGCCTGGACGAAGGTTGCGACTGCGCCCCAGAGCGGGCCTTGGAAGCTGTAGAGTTTGAGAGAGATGGACGATGGATCGACATTCGCCTCTGCAAGCAGCTTCTTTGCCAGTTCCGGATCGTAAGTCGGGGCCAACTCTTTCATTTTAGGATTGAAGGCCCAACTGTTCGATGTCAGCGGTCCATAGACCCGCTCCGCTGTACCCCCGAAAACGCCCTGCAGGAGTCCGTCATAATCAATTGCGTGGGTGATCGCCTCACGAACCTTCACATTGGCGAAGGGTCCACCAGTCTTCTTGTTGTTGAACTCAAGCTGACGGATGATCTGACTGGGGCTTTCAATGACCTTCACGTCCTTGTTGGACTTTAGCGCTTCTATATCCTCGGCTGCGATGGCCGAGAGCTGACCTTGCTGCTGAACAATGTCGACGCCGCCGCTTTCCAGCTCCAGCCTGCGCGTGGAGGCATCTGGAATGACGCGGTAGATGATCTTCGAAAGCTTTGGCGCGCCACGGAAGTAATCGGGATTGGCTTCGAGCACGACATTGGTATCCGCTTGAGCCGCCTTGAAGACGAAGGGGCCAGTGCCGACCGGATTTGACGCGAATTTATCACCGAACTTTTGAACTGCGGTCGGGCTTACGATGGCCGCCTGAGGCTGCGCCAGAATAGACAGAAACGCCGGATAAGGCGCCGATAGCGTGATTTTTACCTCCGTCGGCGAGACGACGGCAATATCCTTAATCAGATCAAATGTGGCTTTTACGTAAGGGTTAGAAGCTTTGGTACGCTCGAGCGAGAACTTCACAGCGGCAGCGTCGAACGGAGTTCCATCCTGAAACTTCACGCCATCGCGAAGCTTGAAGCTGAACTCCTTGCCATCAGGCGACACCGTCCAATTGCTCGCAAGTCGGCCTTCGAGTTTGGTGAAGTCAGGCGCCGTCCAAGCGACCAACGTGTCGAACACATTCAGGATAATTTCACTGCCAATGGGCTCGGCCTTATTGGTACCTGGCTCAAGACTGACCGGGTCGGATGGCACAGCCACCACCAGGGTTTTCAGTTGTTCCTGCGCATTTGCGGCAGCCGCACCCGCCAAAATCGGCAAAGCCACGGCCGCTGCTGTAAATCCCTTCCAGATCTTCATTCGCCTGCCCTTTCCAAGCATGGAGCACCAGCCCCGTTCCCGCGTTGAGCGCGTTCAATCGCGCCTTATCCATGTAGTATACTACGAGATATATCAGCACGAGCTCAGCATGTAAAGTAATCCGCCTCGACTTTAAACAGAGAGAAAATTCGCCTATTTTTTACGCATGGGTGAGAATATCCTGCCCAGATTTCTCAGTCTTCCGTCGCAATCCTGCTCATAAAAGCGGGACGTCAGACCGGAGATGCACCCGAGGTGACGGGCCGGGCCGGGTCCGCGACCCACGCCGACCAAGACCCAGGATACATGGAGGCACCGACCCCAATCGCTGCCAGCGCCAGCACCGTGTGGGCAGCAGACATTCCCGCTCCACAATAAACGCCCACGTCCCTAGAGCCATCCACACCAAGTGCACGGTACATTTCCGTGAGCGTCGCACTATCGGCGAAATTGCCGTAGTCGGTGACGTTATCCGGCGCGGGCGCACTGACCGCATGGGGAATATGCCCTCTCGGTGGTTGCCCTTCGACAGATGGACCGCCGATGTAGTTTGGACGGATGCGTGCATCCAGGAGAACCGCACGCCTCGCGAGCGCAAGAGAGCCATCGGCATCGAGTTCCGGCATGTTGCCAGCAGAGAGGCTGATTTCACTGGCGACGGGCGTCGCAATCGCTTCTGTCACGGGAAGTCCGGCGACCTGCCAAGCCCGAAAGCCACCATCCAGAACCCGGACGTCCGGTAGCCCTGCCCATTTCAGCACCCACCAGGCGCGCGCGGCCGTCATGCTGCGATCGCCATCATAGACGACGATCGTGCTCTCCCTGCGCAATCCCCACTTGCGCGCCTTCTGCTCCAGGACCGTGATATCGGGTAATGGCCGCTGGCCACCCTCGACCGTCGCGGGCGATTGGAAATCGGTGTAGGCTTGGGTATCGATGGCGCCTTCAATCCGAAGGCCCTTGAAAGACGGCTCACTTGTATAGGGATTGATGGAATGGACGGCCAGAATCGTTACGTCGTTGCCTGCCTCTCTAAAAGCTTGAAGCTCGACAGGTGTCAGAAGAACGGATTTGCGGATATCATCTGCCATGCCGCGTTTACTCCTCGTGATATCTGACGTCTCAAGATCCTCCCCCATAAGAACGCGCTTGGCAAGCTCAAATATCTTACGTAGTATATTACAAAAGCTGGTTTTCGTCCGGCATATCATTTCTCGTTTGGAGCAGCTTGCGTGTCCATTCTGACCGTTGAAAATCTCACGACATCCTTCCGGCGAAATGGCATCTGGACGCCGGTCGTCAACGATGTGAGCTTTATGGTCGACGCTGGTGAAACGCTGGCTATTGTCGGCGAGTCGGGTTCGGGCAAAAGCGTCACTGCCATGTCGATCATGCGCCTCCTGCCTGAAAAGACCTCACGCGTCAGCGGCAGCGTCAAGCTCGGTGATCGTGAGCTTTTGACGCTCTCCGAGAAGGAGATGCAGGACGTTCGCGGCAATCAGATTGCCATGATTTTTCAGGAGCCGATGACGTCGCTCAACCCTGTCATGACCGTAGGCAGGCAAATAGCCGAAGCCATGCGACGGCACCGTCAGATCGGGCCGAGCGAAGCGAAGGCAGAAACGATCAGGCTTCTGGACCGTGTTCGCATTCCTTCGTCTGCGAAACGCTTCGATGAGTATCCACACGAACTTTCGGGTGGCACACTGCAGCGCGTCATGATCGCCATGGCGCTTTCTTGCCGTCCCAAACTGCTCATTGCCGATGAGCCGACGACTGCGCTCGACGTGACCGTGCAGGCTGAAATCCTGGAACTGATAAAGCTATTGCAGGCCGAAGAGAACATGGGCGTGCTGTTCATTACGCACGACATGGGCGTCGTTGCGGAAATCGCGGACCGGACGCTGGTCATGTTCCGCTCCAGAGCATTGGAGACTGGCCCCACGAAGGAAATATTCGACAGCCCCGCTAATGGCTATACCCGCGCTTTGCTTTCTGCAGTGCCGAAGCTCGGGTCTATGGCGAATCATCCACAGCCCGCCACCTTCCCCCTGGTCGATGTCGAAACTGGCAAGGTGATACCGGAGAGGCTGACCTCGCTGCCGCTAGAAACGCCAATTTTGGAAGTTCGCAATCTGGTAACGCGATTTGCGGTCAGAACCGGAATTCTTGGTCGCGTCACGTCCCGCGTCCACGCGGTAGAAGACGTCTCGTTTGACCTGAAAGCGGGAGAGACACTGGCTCTGGTCGGTGAATCGGGCTGCGGGAAATCCACGACCGGCCGTTCGGTCCTGCGCCTCGTGGAACCCGTCAGCGGCACGATCAAAGTGGATGGTGAAGATGTGAGAGCGATGCCGAGAAAGCGCCTCACACGAGCCCGTCGCCAGATGCAGATGATCTTTCAAGACCCGTTTTCAAGCCTTAACCCGCGCATGCGCATTGGCGACGCCATTGCGGAGCCGATGATTGCCCACGGCATTGCCAGAAGGCGGGAAGCGCATGAGAGGGCAATCAACCTTCTGGAAAAGGTTGGACTGAAGCCCGATATGGCAAACCGCTTCCCGCACGAATTTTCAGGTGGCCAGCGTCAGCGCATCAGCATCGCTCGCGCGCTGACGCTCAATCCCCGTCTCATCGTCGCCGATGAGGCCGTTTCGGCTCTCGATGTCTCCATCAAGGCGCAAGTTGTGAACCTGATGCTCGAGATACAGGAGAGACTGAATATCGGCTATCTCTTCATCTCTCACGACATGGCTGTCGTGGAGCGTGTCAGCCATAGCGTGGCCGTCATGTATCTAGGAGAGATCGTGGAAATTGGCTCCCGATCGCAGATCTTCGGCAATCCACAGCACGATTATACCAGGCGGTTGCTGGATGCCGTACCGGTCGCGGATCCCGACAGACGCCAGCAACGCAAACTCAGGATCGGCGCTGAAATCGGGAGCGCTGTTCGGCCCGTCGATTATGTGCCGGTGAAGTCCATATATCGCGAGGCCGCACCGGGGCATCTGGTCAAGCAAAACTGACGCATCGCCAGAACATCGGCCTCGATGCCGATAAGCTCGATGTTCCACTTAACGGTTCCAGCACATCGCGATCACTGCGTATCGTTATCGCTGAACCACCTCTCGCTTTCGCGCGCCATGCCTTACAGCGTCAGTCTGACCTGCGAATTGGAGATCAACGCATCCAGCAGCCCTTTGCGCGTGTTTTCATTGTGATCCAGCATAGCCTGCTTGGCGTTCTCGCCATCACGCTTGCGCAGGAATGCGACGATGCGCAGATGGTCCGCCTCCGTCTCAGGATTAAGGTCGCGCACCCGCGTGCCCATATAGAAGAAGCGGGCACATTCCTCGAGATGGCTGATGACCAGCGAGGCTAGGCGCGTGTTGCGTGATCCTCTCGCGATAGCAGCGTGAAACAACTCGTTGGATGTCACGAATGTCTTGGTGCTGTTATCCTCACCGACAACATAGTTTGCCTGCGCCAGTTGATCGAGTGCACCCAATTCCTGCTCCGTCAGGTTCTGAGCGGCAAGCGCGGTGGCTGTCCCTTCCAAAACACCACGAATAGCGAAAAGATCGTTCACGTCCTTCAGTGTTACAGGCGTGACACGATAACCGCGCCTTGGGAACGCCTCCATCAAACCTTCTACACAAAGACGCCCCAGCGCTTCGCGCACCGGCGTTTTGCTCATCTGAAGCTGTTCGGCTAGCTCCGGCTCGGAAACCTCGACGCCTGGAGCAAGTTCACCGACAATGATGCGCTCGCGCAACGTGACGTAAGCCTGCTCAGTCAGCGATTTCGCCCGCTTTTCCTGAGGGGCAGACCTTTCAGAAATGTTCAAACATGCCTCCATGCGCAAAGCGCGCTGTTTCGTCTTTGTCAGTCATGTGCAGCCTGCGAGTCAAAGCTTTTCAAATCTAGGTTCGTTTTTCCACATCGTGCGAAAGTCGCTTTGACAAGCGTGAGATGCGTAATATACTACGTGGTATATTTTAAATCTGCAACACCATCACGGTGTGCCATGTCGCGGGTGTAGGCGTGTCAGAAATCCTCATCATCAATCCGAACAGCTCGAAGGGCGTCACGCAATCGATGGAGGCGTGCCTTGAACCTGTCCGGGCGCGCTCCTCTCACGCGCTTCATTGCGTTGAGCTGGCAAAATCGCCGGCGGGTATCGAAACTGACGATCACGTTACCCAAGTGATACCGAACATCATTGAAGCCGTATCGACATCGCAGGCTGACGCCTTCATTCTGGCCTGCTTTTCCGATCCCGGCATTGCTGAGGTCCGCAAGCATGTGGACCGCCCGGTCTATGGCATCGCGGAATCGGCTTATCTTGCCGCGCACGCACTGGGCAACAGCTTTGGGATCATCTCGCTTGGACAATCCTCGATCGACCGCCACCTTCGCTACTTGAAGACTCTGAAACTGGATCAACGGCTGGCGGGCGACCGTTCGATCGACAGGACGGTCAGCCAGCTTGTCGCCGCGAACGTGGTCGACATCGTCTCACAAACCGCGCGTCTGCTGCGGGACGAAGACGGCGCAGATGTCGTCATTCTCGGTTGTGCGGGTCTCGGCGGTTACAGAGATGCGCTTCAGCAGAACCTTGGGATCCCGGTCATCGATCCGGTTCAGGCCGCAGCCACCCTGGCCGTCACCCACCTTGATTTGGCATATGGAAGGACAAGACGATGAGCTTCGACCTTATTGTACGCGGCACCGCAGTACTGCCTGAGGGCCCGCTAGACCATGCCTGGATCGGCATCGGCGACGGCAAGGTCCAAGCCATTGGAACCGGCGATGCTCCACCATCTGCCGAACTTCATGACGCGGGCGGCGACCTCATCATTCCCGGCGTTGTAGACGGCCAGACCCACGCATGCTCCTATGGCGGGCTTCCGGGCATTCGCTCCACGACGCGATCTGCAATCGCTGGCGGTATCACGACCATCGTGGATATGCCCTATGACAACCCTGCTCCCCTCAACACAGTCGAGCGCTTGAACGACAAGGTCGAGGCAATACGCGAACACGCGCATGCCCATGTTGCGCTATATGGAACGATTTTGCCGGAGCAAACCACCGACGACATCAAGCCTTTGATCGAAGCAGGTGTGGTTGCTTTCAAGATTTCGACATTCGAAAGCAGCCCGACCCGTTTCCCGCGCATCGCCGCACAGCAGATCCTTGCGACATTTCAGGCATTGTCCGACACGGTCATCCCGCTAGGCGTGCATAATGAGGACCAGGAAATCGTTCGTGCCCATATCGCTCTGGCGAAAGCTGCCGGTCGCGATGGCATTGAAGCTCATTCGGAAAGCAGGCCGCCGGCCGCAGAACTGGCGGCAACTGCGCAGTTTCTCGAGCTGGGGGCGGCTGCCGGTGCTCATGCCCACATCGTTCACCTGACAACGGCGCGTGGTTTTCAACTTGTCGACAATTATCGGGCAGATGGCTACGCGGCGACCGGTGAATTATGCGTGCATTATCTCTGGTTCGACCCGGACAGGGACGGCCCTGAGCTTGGCGCCAAGATGAAGGTGAACCCTCCCATTCGTCCAGGCCAGATAGATGCGCTATGGGACGAAATCATCGCTGGCCGCGTCGCCTTCGTCAGTTCAGATCATTCCAGTTGGCCAATCGACAATAAGTTCACACCCTCCATCTTCGACGCAGGCGCTGGCGTTCCAGGTCTCGAAACACTTCTTCCCGCCTTCTACACGGCGGCAGAAGCGCGGGGACTGGACGCGCCGCAGATGACGGTCGAACAGCTTTGCGAACGTCCTGCGCGCTTCTTCGGCCTTTGGCCAGAGAAAGGCGCGATCCGCGTCGGCGGCGATGCAGACCTTACTATCCTGTCGCGCGAAAAGACGATCTGGGATTCATCCAAGGCTCATGACGAACTGAACTGGAGCCCCTTCGATGGCCGTGAATTTTCGGTCAAAGTCGTGCGCACCTATCTTTCAGGCCAACTGGCCTTTGATGGTAACGACGTCGTCAATCAGCCTGGCTCGGGCCACTATGTCCGCCGTGGCCAATCCAACTGGTTTGAATAGGATTCCTGACCATGCCCCTTATCAATTCTTCAACCAAAGGCGTCTTCGTCATTGCCGTTACCCCATTCAACGAGGACGGTTCGCTGGATCGTGCCAGCGTCGATCGAATGGTCGATTTCTATTATGAAAAAGACGCAGATGGTCTGACGATCCTTGGCATGATGGGTGAAGCGCCGAAGCTCACCCAGGCGGAGTCGATAGAGGTAGCACGACAGACGATAAAGCGCTCCGCGGACAAAGCGGTCGTCGTCGGCGTGTCAGCCCCCGGTCTCGCTGCCATCGGCGAATTGACCAAGGCGGTCATGGATCTGGGTGCTGCGGGTGTCATGGTTGCGCCGCCGTCTTCGCTCAAAACGGATGAGCAGATCATCGGCTATTATCGCAACGTCGTGCAAACGGTTGGCGCCGATGTTCCGGTTGTGCTGCAGGATTTCCCGCTTTCGACCGGCATACAGATTTCATCCAAAACGCTTGGGGTCATTCTCGAGGCACATCCGAGCATTGTGATGGTGAAGCACGAAGACTGGCCGGGACTTCAAAAGATTACCGATCTTCGCCAGGCCGAAGCCAACGGACGCCGACGCACCTCTATTCTCTGCGGCAATGCCGGTGTCTTTCTCACCGAGGAAATGCAGCGAGGTGCAGACGGCGCGATGACCGGCTTCCCCTACCCCGAGATGATGGTCGGCGTCTGCCGTCTCAGCCAGGAGGGCAGGTTCGACGACGCCCAGGATCTGTTCGACGCCTACCTTCCGCTTATGCGCTACGAGCAGCAGCCGGGCCTTGGCCTTGCTGTGCGCAAATACATTCTGATGAAACGCGGCGCGATCGCAAGCGCCGCGCAGCGACGCCCGGGCGCTGCGCTGAGCAAGACCGCGATTGCGGAAGTTGAAAAGCTGATCGAGCGTCAGACGAAAAAACTGGAGTTGTTGAACTAATGGATCTCGGAATCTCTGGAAAAACCGCTCTCGTGCTCGGTGCAAGCCGCGGCCTCGGCGCCGCAATCGCCGCCAGCCTCGCTGCTGAAGGCGTGAAGGTCTATGCTGCCGCGCGAAACGCGGACAAAATTGAGAATTTGGAAAACGTGGCGCCTCTGACGGTAGATCTTTCAGACAAGGCATCCGTTGGTGCGCTGATCGAGAAGCTTCGCGCAGCCGGCGGCGTTGATATTCTGGTCAACAACAGCGGTGGTCCAAAAGCCGGTCCCGCATTCGGTCAGAGCGCCGATCATTGGGTATCTGCCTTCGAGACGATGGCAACGTCTATTTTTACCATTACCGACGCCATGCTTGAGGGCATGATTGAGCGCAAATGGGGACGCATTATCACCATCGGCTCATCCGGGGTCGAGCAGCCCATTGCTAACCTCGCGCTATCCAACGGCGTTCGCGCAGCCGTCGCAGGTTGGTCGAAGACGCTCGCGGCCGAGGTGGGTCAACACGGGGTCACGGTCAACATGATCTTACCCGGACGCATCGACACAGATCGTGTTCGGGAACTCGACGGCATCAAGGCAAAAAACACCGGTGCCGATATCGAAGCGGTGCAAAATGCATCGAAAAATGACATTCCGATCGGTCGTTATGGCAAGCCCGAGGAATTCGCGTCAGTCGCAACGTTCCTTGCCAGTACGAAAGCCAGTTATGTGACAGGCTCCTCCATCCGTGTCGATGGCGGGATGATCAAGGGGATTTAGTGACGATGACCGATTTCGATCTGGTGCATGACCGTCTAGGCACCGGCAGCTCCAAATGGAGTAAATATCCCGCCGATGTTTTGCCCATGTGGGTTGCGGACATGGATTTTCCAGCAGCTCCGGAGATCATTGAAGCCATCAAGCACAGGCTGCAACATCCAATCCTCGGATATGGTGTTGCGAAGGACGAATTGCGCACTGCCATCGTTGAAGACCTTGAAACCAAATATCAATGGACAGTTGCTCCCGAAGAGATAGTTTTCCTTCCAGGTGTAGAGCCTGGTTTCAACATGGCGATGAAGGCGTTTCTGGAGCCTGGCGATGGGATCACTGTGCAGACACCAGTCTATCGCCCTATCCTCAGCGCTCCAAGTCACTGGGGCCTCATGCGTCGCGATGCAGCTCTGACCTCCGGTGTGCGCGGGTGGGAGTTGGAGCTAGAGCCATTCAAAACTGAGCTTGGAAAGTCAAAGGCATTCATCCTTTGCAATCCACAAAATCCCACTGGCAAGGTATTTAGCCGAGAAGAACTCACATCAATGGCTGATGCATGCCGGGAACAAGACGTCTTGGTCATTTCTGATGAAATTCACTGCGAACTTCTCTTCGATAGCCGCCGCCACATTCCATTTGCCTCACTGTCGGATGACGCTGCCCAGCGTACCGTTACACTCATGGCTGCAAGCAAAACCTACAATATTGCCGGTCTGAAAACCGCCTTCGCCATTATAAAAAATAGGCGGATGCGCGAGACCTTTTCAGCCTCACGGCTTGGTATGGTGGACAGCGTCAATATTATCGGACTTGAAGCCACGCTTGCGGCCTACACGCAAGCTGGTGAGTGGAAAACTGCGATGCTTCGATATCTCGAATCTAACCGAGACTTCCTGTCGGATGAGATCAACCGCCGCTTCCCATCGATCAATGTGATCAAGGCCGAAGGCACGTTTCTCGCCTGGCTGGACTGCACTGCCCTTAAGCTGGAATCTGATCCACAAACCTATTTTCTCGAGAATGGCAAAGTCGGCTTTAGCGCCGGTTCCGAATTTGGTCCCGATTATGCCAATTTTATTCGGCTGAATTTCGCCTGCCCACGCGCACTTCTGGTAGAGGGTTTGGATCGCATCGAGAGGGCGTTGAAAGCTACCAACAGTCGACCCTAACGCCGAGACACTTATCCGGAGGGGACTTCTCCCTCGTCTGGTCCAGCAAGCCAAGCACCGACCGCTGCTCATGGTGCTCGACCTCAGCGAGACGGTCAACGTCCGATACACACCTCTAGAAGAACCAGCCTGCAAGTTCGTCGCAACATATGCGACAATCATGAGTTCGGCGGAAGGCATCGACGCGAAGCAGCGTCGGCTCTTGTCAAGGCCAAGGAGTGTCCATTTCGTAAAGGTTGCCGTTGCCGGCAATCAGTCAATATCCCCCGGTTAGTAGAATGCTCTCTCCGGTCATAAAACTGCACGCCTGAGATGAAAGGAAGATGGCGGCGCCGACTAGTTCCTCCGCCTGTCCTGCACGCCCCATCCAGTTCAGCGTCCGCACGTAATTTTCCCAGCCTTCCGGATCCTCGTCACGACGGTGGGCGTTGCGGTCGGTGTCGATAAGACCAGGGGCAAGTGTGTTGAGCAAGACATTATCACGCGCGTAATCACGCGCCTGGCTTTGAATCAGATTATGCTGCGCAGCCTTTGTCGCTGCGTAGGCGGTAACGATACCTTTTGGTCGAACTTGATTGACCGAACCAATAGAAACCACCCTGCCCCATTTGCGAGCCGCCATACGCGGGAGAACGGCTTGCAGCATCTCCACTGTCGAGCCCAGATTGACCGCCAGCTGAAAGGCAAGATCTTCGGACGTCAGTTCTGAGAGCACGGCGTTGATCTGCGCGCTGGCATTGATCACTAGAATATCGATAGGAGCAATTGCTTCGGCCCGCTCAACCAGATCACGACCGGCACCGGGCTCGGAGAGGTCGCCTGCCAGTTCATGCACTGCACCGCCGCTTGCGGCGATCTGGCGTTGCATGGCTTCAGCAGCTCCTGGCTTCACGCCATGGAGGATGACGCGAGCGCCCGCTCCCGCCAACCCCTGCGCAATGGCGGCGCCGATGCCGCGGCTCGAACCCGTGACGAGTGCCGTACGGCCTTTCAGTCCAAAGACACTTTCGAGCTGCATCTATTTATCCTTTGAAGACAAATACGCCGGCGCCGGTGGTTCCGGGGCGGCAGGAGAATAGTCCGCCGGAGAGCGGCGCGTCGGCAAGTGTGGACGCAGGCAAGCGCGTGCGTGCACTTGTGATGAACAGCGTCGACAAATCTGGACCGCCGAAAGCGATGCTGGTGGGGCGTGGCACCGGCATATCGATCACCTGATCCAGCTTCCCGCTAGGAAGGTATCGGCGCACCGACCAACCGTCCCAAATCGCGCACCAGACGCCTCCCTCTGCATCGACAGCAAGACCGTCGGGCCGACCGTCAGCGACAGGGATGCGCGCGAACTCGCGACGGTTCGACAGCGACCCGGTCAATGGGTTGCAGTCGTAGGCATGTATCAAACCAGGGACAGTGTCAACGAAGTAGAACGTCCCCCCATCGGGGCTCCAACCGAGGCCGTTGGAAACTACGATTCCGCTCTCTTTTGGTTCGAAAGCTCCATCAGAATTAATACGATAGAGCGCACCCGTGGGCTTCGATGCATCGATGCGCATCGATCCGACCCATATTGCCCCATCGGGCCCGCATTTTGCGTCGTTCAGACGATTGTCGGCAATGTCCGCCTCCGGGCTGACAAATGGCGTCAGCCGTCCGGAAGCGAAATCGAGCCATTCTAAGCCGTCCTGCGACGCCACGAGCAATCGTCCTCCGTTGACCGGGATGACCGCACTGACAAGCTTCCCGGTCTCACAGGTTTCGTTGCGCCCAGTGGCCGGATCGAAGCGGTGCACCGCCGGATGGAGAATATCCACCCAGTACAGGGCTTGTTCCCCCTCGTGCCAGGCTGGGCTCTCCCCCAGTTGGGCACCCCAGGGTAGCGTGCAGCTGAGCTCAGCGTTAGGGCGACCCGTTGCTGAACGCGGGCGTGGTCGTGAGCTGATCGCCACTGCCCCGGCTGCGCCTGTGATCCGCCGAGCAGCGGCAATCAGTTCGCGACCAGTGGGATGAATATTGGAGGGATCGAGCCGCGATGACGGCCCCAATGCGACGAGCACGCCCATTGGCGTATTGTCGCGGCCCATAACAGGGGCAGCCACCGAATTTACTCCGGGTAGATGCTCCTCATAAGAAATTGAATACCCTCGCGCCCGCGTCAATGTGAGATCGGCCTGTAGCGCCTCAAGGGTGGTGATGGTTTTGGCTGTCTGCAAGTCGAGCGCCAAGCGATCCAGCAGGGTACGACCAACTGCGGGATCCTGGAAGGCGAGTAGCGCCTTGCCTGGCGCCGTGCAATGAAGCGGAACGCGACGCCCCACTTCGACGCGCACTGAAAGACCATTCGGTGAGCGCTCCGCGAGATACTGCGTCATCGTGCCGTCAAGCTTGCAAAGCGCCACCGTCTCCCCGAGTTCAGCCGCGAGCCGCTCGAGTTCCGGCGATGCCGCAGAGACGAGATCGAAGCTCTCCCAGACCTTGTGGGACATTTCCAGAAAGCGCTGGCCGAGAACATAGGTGCCACGTGCCTCATCCTGGCGGACGAGACCATACGCTGTGAGCGTGCGTAGGATTCGCGCAAAGGTCGGCTTTGGCAGACCAGACGCGCGCAACAGATCCGCAAACCTTAGCGGCTCCGGCGCGTCGGCGACCATGTCGAGCAGCGTCAGTCCCTTGGACAGCGCTGCCGTGCCACCCGGCGTCTCCGGTTTCATTGCCCCTGCTCCATCGCGCCTCGCCGCCGCCTTGCGGCCGCCGCGTCGTCCAGCATCCCGTCCATCGTCCATTGCGCTTCAAACCCCAAGGTGTTTCTGATCCGCTCGTTGGACGTATGGTAATAGACGCCGTCGCCGGGAAAATCGACTGTCACGATGGGAAGGCCGGTCAGCGACGAAATCTTCGGCAGAAGCTCCGCAAAATCGACCGGTTCATCGGCACCCAGATTGAACGTGCCACCTGCGGCCTTCGGATGGTCGAGAGCGAGCAGGATGCCCGCCACCATGTCACGTGTATCCGTTATATGCATGCGGAACGATCGGCCGTTTTCATTTCGCGCGAGTATATGCGAAGGCTCTCCGATATCGTGAGATCGCAGCAAGTCGGCGATGGCTGTGTTTCCAAAACTCAATTGCTGGCGAATACGCGGGCGCAGGAAAAACCGAGGGCCGGAAAAGAAACTCTCCTCATCTAGCAGTTCCCCTGCATCCTGGGTGTGAGAGAAACGCAGGATAACGGTTTCCATGCGGCCCATCCGCTGATGAAAGTGGACCAGCTCTTCTCCCAGCAGCTTCGTAAGACCATAGGGCGAATTTGGCCGCAGCGGGTGATCTTCGGTAATTGGTAAGAACTCCGGACGGTTTTCCGGGTACACCTCACCGGAAGAAGCAAAGATGAACCGCCGCACTCCAGCCAATGAGGCCGCGTCCAGAAGCCGACGTGTGCCCTCGACATTGACAGCGAACATGCTGTCGCGATCAGCGGCCAACCAGGACATGAAGGCTCCTAGATGCAGGACATCGCTCACGCCGTCCATGGCTTTGAAAATAGCCTCGGCATCTTCGAGCGAACCAACGATTTCCTCACCCACGGTTCCAGACGGCCTCAAATCGAGGCCGCGAACGATGCGGCCCCGTGAGCGCAGAGCCGCGACCACGGCGCGTCCGACACGGCCTGCCGATCCGGTGACCAGGATCATAGGCGTACTCCAGTCTTTGCGTCGAAGAAGTAAAGCTGAGCAGGGTCGAAACCAAGCCTTAGGGCCTCATCGCCAGGAAGATTGCCGGTGTGGGAGACGCGCGCTATCAGCCCCTTCGACTTACCGTCTTCTCCATCGGCTACCCTTGCGGCTTCGTCGTCGAAGTAAACGTATTTCTCCGACCCCAAACTTTCCACCAGTGTCGGGCGGACGGTGAAAGTCACGGGCGCGTCGCCCAGTATCAGGTGCTCAGGTCGCAGACCGACAACCACATTGCCCTCACGGGCCTTCGCAGATGGCATGGTGATTGTTTGGCCAAACAGTTTTAGCGCACCGTTGTGTAGCTCCGCATTCAGAAAATTCATACCCGGCGAGCCGATGAAACCGGCAACGAAGAGATTGGCCGGATTGTTGAAAAGCTCGTCCGGCCCGGCGATCTGCTGAATGACGCCGCCCTGCATGATAACCACGCGGTCCGCCATGGTCATGGCTTCCACCTGATCATGTGTGACGTAAACTGTGGTGACGCCGATGCGTTTGTGCAAAGCGCCGATTTCGGCACGCATGTGGACACGTAGCTTTGCATCGAGGTTGGACAATGGCTCATCCATTAGGAAAGCCTGCGGCTGGCGCACGATAGCGCGACCAAGAGCGACGCGCTGCCGCTGGCCCCCGGAAAGGTCCTTGGGCTTACGATCAAGATAGGGCGTTACTTCCAGAATGCGCGCCGCATCGTCTACACGGCGGTCGATCTCTGCCTTGTCGGTGCCGCGCATCTTCAGACCGAAGCCAATATTCTGGCGCACGGTCAGATGTGGGTAAAGTGCATAGTTTTGGAACACCATGGCAATATCGCGGTCTCCGGGCGCAAGATCCGTGACTTCGTTATCACCGATAAAAATTTGTCCCTCGCTCGCTGGCTCGAGACCAGCAAGGATTTTTAGCATTGTCGACTTGCCGCAGCCTGATGGCCCGACCAGCACCACGAACTCTCCGTTCTCGATTTCGAGCGAGAACGGCCTGAGCACATTAAGGGCACCATAAGACTTGCTGACGTTGCGAATGGAAATATTGGCCATGCTTATTTCTCCGCGCCAGCGGTCAGGCCGCCGACCAAATAACGTTCAAGGAACAGGTAGATTGCGATGATCGGCAGCGCGATGAACACGGATGCGGCGGAAATGTCATTCCAGTAGGTGACGTATTCGCCTTGCATCGTGGTGATGCCGAGATTAGCCGTCCAATTGTCCGGCGAGTTGACGAGAAAGGTGCGGGCATAGGCATAGTCGGCCCAACTCAGCACGAAGGCATAGAGTGCGGTGGCGGCCAGACCGGGCGTTGCGATGGGAAGCACAACGCGCACCATCGCGCCAACTGGTGAACAGCCGTCGACCATGGCGGCCTGTTCCAGTTCTTTAGGAATCGTATCGAAATAGCCTTTTAGCATCCATGTGGCGAACGGAATGATCATAGTCGAATGCGCCAGCACCAGCGTCCACAGGCTACCGATCAGGCCGAAGCTGGAGAAGATCGAAAACAGCGGTATGACCAGCAAGGTTGCGGGCAACATCTTCGCCGTCAGAACGAAGAGACCCATAGTCGCGCCGCCCCTCATGGAATAACGCGATAGTGCGTAACCGGCGCTGACCGAAACCAGCATCGACAGCGCCACAGAACCGATGGCCGCCAGCATCGAATTCCAGAGCCAGAGCAGGATAGGTTTTGCGGCCCAGACACGGGCAAATATGTTCCACTGCGCGTCTTCCGGCCAGAAGGTCGGCGGCAGTCGGTATAGCTCATCGGTGGTGGATAGCGCCGTGACGAGAAGCCAGTAGACCGGGAAGAGGATCATGACCAGCGTGAAGATGACGGTCGCGTAGAGAGCAAGGCTCTGTAAAAATGTCCGTTTCATCAAAGCCCCCTCAATAGATCGATTTCGAACGCCGGCCGAGCATCAACAGGCTCGCGACGATGCAGATCACCAGCGTCAGCACGCCGACGGCGGCGGCGCGGCCGAAATTGTGATACTGGAAGGCCTGGTCATAGGTCATGATGGACAGCGTCTGCGTCGAACGCAGCGGCCCGCCACCGGTCAGAACCTTGATGATCGAAAAGTCGCGGAACACCCACAGCAGCGTGAGCACCAGCGTCACGCCTAGAACCGGCATCAACAGCGGCATAGTGATCCAGCGGAACCGCTGCCACACACTCGCGCCATCCACCTTGGCGGCCGCGTAATAATCAGCGGGAATGGATTGTAGACCGGCAAGGCACATGATCGACACGAAGGGAAAGCCCTTCCACACCATGGTAATGGCAACGGCCCAAAAGGCCGCCGTGGAACTGCTGACCCAAGGTATCATCTGGTCGGTGAAACCGAGCTTGATCGACAGCCAGCCGAACAGGCCAAAGGAGGTGTCGAACATCCACGCAAAGATGACAACCGCAATGATCTCCGGCACGGCCCAAGGCAGTGCCATTCCCAGCCGCGCAACGGCTCGCCCCTTGAAGCGATTGTTGGCGAGAAGCGCCGTGCTCAGACCAACGGCAACGCTGCCTGCGGTAACGACAATCACCAGCTTCAGCGTTACCCAACACGCCAACCAGAATTCCGGCGACGAAAACAGCCAATTATAATTGGCAAGTGAGAATGGACGGCTAGCCCCGCCAAGCCTCGGTATCTTGACCTGCTGAAACGACAGGTCGATGGCGAGAACGAGAGGCCAGACGATGATGGCGGCAACCATCAGGACCGCGGGCGCGATCAGGATATAGCCGAGGAGATGTTGCCGGCTGGGACGCGCAAGATCGAAAAGCTTGCGACGCCCAGCCCGAACGGGTTCGGTCATGGATGGTCCTCCTGCCGGATGCGAATGATGGCCACAGCCCTTCAAATGGGCCATGGCAAAACGACGGGATTAACCCTTAATGGCTTCGGCCTTGGCCTGCATGGTTTTGGCCACTTCTGCCGGATCGAGATCCTGAATGATCATCCTCTGGCTTTCTTCCATCACCATCTTGCTAAACTCATTGTAGAAGAGCTCAAGTCCAGTTGGGATGCGGTCGATACCCGCATCGGATGCGGCCTTCATCGTCTCGATCAGCACAGGGAAATGCGGGATGGTCTTCTCCACGCCCGAGACGTCGGCAGTCGGGCTTGGCGGTGTATTCCCGCCGAGGGTGGCGTAGCTGCGCTGGAATTCTGGTGACATCGTCAACTTGATGAAATCCCATACAAGGGCTTTCTGGTCGTCGGAAATATCGGCCGGCATTGCCAGCACGTTGGATGAACCGCCGAGCGGCGGGTGAAGCGGCGGTGCGACATAAACGATGTCAGCCTTGGCCGAACCCTTTTCGGTTGTACCGTAGAGCCACGGTCCATCGAGGCGCATCGCCATTTTGCCATCGGCAAAAAGCTTGCGCACGTCGCTGGCGCTCATATCCACCGGGCTGACGCCGCTCTTCATCACGGTTTTCCAGCGTGAAAGACCCTCGACCATTTGTGGCGTGTCGATGGTGATGTTGCCATCCTTGTCCGTCCAGTAGGCTCCGGCGTCGAGGATGTAGTTCAGCATCTCTGTCAGATATTGGCCCGGACCGCCCTTAGTTTCATGGCCAGTGCCGAACTGATCGACAATGCCGTCGCCGTTCAGATCTTTCGTTGTCGCTTTCGCAGCGGCCAGGAACTCATCATAGGTCTTCGGAACCGCGACGCCCGCCTCATCTAAAATCTTTCTATTGTAAGCCATCACGAACCCAAAATAGTTGGTCATGATGCAGACGGTTTCGCCATTCCATTCGCATTTTTGCTGTCCGGCCCAACCCTTCATGTCGATGCCGTCCTTCTTCAGCCAAGGATCGAGAGGCTCGAGCCACCCGCTATCGGCAAACATCTGAAACTCGAAAGACGCCAGATGCACGATTTGCGGTGGCTGATTGGCCGCAAAAAGCGTCGTCATCGTATCTGCGTAGGAACTACGCTCAGCTTTGGTGAACTCGATTTTCACGCCCGGATGCTGATTCTGGAAGGCGGCGATGGCGGAACGCCACCATTCGCCGGTACCGGCATCATCGGTTTGCCAAGAGATGAATTTCAGCACCGTATCAGCCATGGCAGGCGCAAATGCGCCCATTGTCATCAGCATCGCGGTCGCTGTGCCAAGCGCCAGCTTCTTTATTCCTTTGGTCATGGGTTCCTCCTCCAGAAAACCAGTTCAGATACGTTCAATAAGTGCGAGTGCCGCCTCCGACGGCTTGACGCCAAGTCCCGGTCCGGAAGGCAGGTAGTAGCTGCCTTCGCGGCAATCCATGTCGCCAGCAAGCAGGCGGCGGTTGGGCTCGAATATCGAGTGCTGAAACTCGTGACCCTTCAGGGTCGCCAATGTTGACGAAGCCTGCAGGCTGGCGGCGAGGAAGATGCCCGCACCAACGGTTGCGTGTGGGATGACATCGATGCCATGCTCGGCCGCAAGAGCGCCAATGCGGACGAAATTGGTGATGCCCTTGTGTCCCATCTCTGGCTGCACGATGGAGATGCGGCAGCGCTCGACCCGGGCGCGCATGTCCCAATGGGTGCGCCATTCCTCGCCAACGGCAATCGGAACGTCTGTTCCCTTCGAAACCTTTTCCAGTCCGCCTATGTCTTCGGTCCAGACCGGGGCTTCGGCAAACCAGGGGTCGAAAGGTTTCATTTCGGCAATGAGCTCCAGCGCTCGTTCCGGCGTCTGGTTCCAGTGCATATCGGCGGCAATCTTTGCCTTTGGGCCGAGGACCAGCCGAAGGTTGGCGATTTCGGCCGCCGGGCCATCGTCAGCCACCGGTGTGGCGAATTTGAAAGCATCAAAACCACGATCCTGCCAGTATTTTGCAAGGTCGCCCCGCGCCTTCAATGTCTTTTCAGGCAAACCGGAAACATAGGCAGGGAAGCTTTCCACACCTCCGCCAAGAAGCTCGCGAACCGATTTCCCAGCTTCCTGCCCGGCGATGTCCCAAAGCGCAATGTCGAGTGCGGCAAGCGCATCGACGTAAAATCCTCCGGTATAACCGCGTACCCGCATCATATCGTACAGGTCGTCATAGATCGCAGCTGGATCGGACGCATCGCGCCCAATGACGAAACCGGCCAGAAGATCGTTGATCAAAGCGGCCACCGCGCCCGGCGCTACGATACC
This sequence comes from Agrobacterium sp. 22094, assembly GCF_052046015.1. Lineage (NCBI taxonomy): Bacteria > Pseudomonadati > Pseudomonadota > Alphaproteobacteria > Hyphomicrobiales > Rhizobiaceae > Agrobacterium > Agrobacterium sp. 22094. The sequence continues at coordinate 57,493 of NZ_JBQEPX010000007.1, forward strand.
ATAGGTCTCTCCCCAACCTACAATGCCGGACTTTGTCGTCATGCGGACCAACACGCTCCGGTCAAACGTAGGATATACGGTTCGATTACCCTTGCGAACGATGTAACCATTGGGATTGACCACCTCCCCTTCACGGAGCGCGCCGAGATAAGGAACTTTTCGCGGCTGCGTCAGCGTGAAAACTTCGATGGTTGCGACGGGGCTATTCATGCGGCCTCCGGTGTAACAAGACCGAGTTCGACCAGATTAGCGTCAATATCGGCAATGGCTGCCGCATCAAGTTCGGGTGTTGGAGCGCGCACGCTGAGGCTATCGATCACGCCGCGACGGGCCAGCACGTATTTTGTCAGTCGCATACGGTAGACCGCCTGCAACACCAGAAGCGGCAAAGTGCGGACATAAATCCTGCGAGCCTCTTCCTGCCGCCCGGCAACAAGCGCCCGGTCGATGGCCACATGTTCCTCGGCGATCTCAAGCGCAGGCATCGCGGCCGTAGCACCTCGGGCATATTCGTCGAGAATGTAGCGAGCGCCCCCGCCACCGATAACACCCTGAAGCGTCGACGGGGCATTTGCGATGATGTGGCTGATAGCTGGACCGGCGGGAAGGGTTTCTTCCTTGACGTACGTCACCTGCGGCAGGGCGTTTACAATCTCAACGATCGCCTGCGGCGAGAGGTCTGAGCCGCGAGGTGCAGGTGCGTTTTGCAAGATGATTTGTACGTCAGGGAGCGCCCCAATGATTTTGCCGAGGAAGTCGATCAATGCCGATGCGTCCGTGCCGACCGATTTGGGTGGTTGGACCATGAGGTGCCTGATGCCAAGTGATGATGCAACCCTCCCATGTTCGACTACGTCGCGCCAGTCGGCAGCACTTGCGCCTGCCACCACCGGGACCCTTTCGGCCACCGCATCGACGACGATCTTCAGCAACGTGGCGCGCTCCACCGCATTGAGGGTCTCCACTTCACTTGCAAAACCAGGGAACACGACACCGTCCACGCCTTTATCCAGCGCGAAGGCCACGAGGCGCTTCATACCCACCTCGTCAACATTGCCATCGTCCAAAAATGGAGTCGGCAAAACGGGCAATATCCCTCTTAGGCCAGCAACCATGATCTACCTCCATATTAGGTATCATATGTTGATACATTGATTTCACTAATTGACACTACATATCCTCGCGCTTTATGACAAGCCCCAAGATGAACGAAAGAAGAGTGCGCGACATGGCGGCGGAAACAGCGACATCAATTATCGTGGATTGGGGAACGACCTCTTTGAGGGCAGCCCTCGTCGGAGAAGGCGGCGAAGAACTTGATAATCTTGAGACCGGCAGCGGCATATCAAGTCTCGTTGAAGGCCAACACGAGGCCGCGCTCATGGACGCACTTACGCCCTGGTTCTCGAGCCACGGGGCCTTGCCGGTCGCCGCATTGGGGATGATTACGAGCCGAAACGGTTGGGTCGAGGTTGCCTATGTACCGTGCCCCGCGGGTCCCAGTGAACTTGCTGCTGGCGCCATTCGAAGATCGCTACCAAACGGCTCCGATCTCTTCTTTTTACCCGGTCTCAATGACCCGGCCCGAAGGCCCTTTCCCGATGTGATGAGGGGCGAAGAAACGCTGATCGTGGGTTACGGTCTCGAAGAGGACACCACGCTCATCATACCCGGCACCCACAGCAAATGGGCGCGCGTGAAGGAGCAAAGGATCGATGGCTTCCAGACATTCGTGACAGGTGAAATCTTCAACTTGCTCATCAATCATTCCTTCATCGCCCGAGGATCTGCGCAGCCGCCGGTCGACGATCCGGATGCCTTTCGCTGGGGCCTGACAGAAGCCAAGCAATCCGGCGCCATGTTGTCACTGATGTTTTCGGCGAGGACCGGTGGGCTCGCTGGCCGGCTTTCGCCGGAGCAGCTGCGCTCTTATGTGCGGGGGATGGTCATAGGCCAGGAGTTTCGCCAAGCTCGCGAGGCAGGATGGTTCACGGAGGGAGATGATGGAAAAATAGTCGGAAATGACGGGTTGAATGATCTCTATCTTGTTGCCGCAGAGGTCTTCGGGCTCAAAACTTCGGTCGCCGCGGATGACACTCTGGCGAAAGGAGCGCTGACTATCCTTGCGCAAACGCCATCGTGACCTCGATCATTCGCTGGTTGGCAGCTCTCGCCGTCATTCTCCCAAACCAGATATTCCGAGGCTACGATGTACAACTTCCCACCTAGTATAGGCACCAGTCGCCACGAAAACGATATCGTGGCCATTCTCGCCCGCCTGCAACGTATCGGTCTTCCAGACAACCCGATCGCCTTGTATGGCTCCTCGTCGTTCCGGATATGGAGCTCTGTCACAGAGGACCTTGGCTCCCTAGATATAGTCAACCTCGGGTTTGGTGGAGGCACCTACCTTTCTGCTTGCCACTACCTGGACAAGCTTCTTGTCCCACTGAACCCGACCAAGGTGCTGCTGTATTTCGGAGAGAACGATATAGCCAGCGACGGTCTTAAGGCCGAAACAACCCTTCAGCACCTACAGGATCTGCGTCGTCGTATATCAGAAGCATTGCCGCGCGCGGAGGTAACTGTGCTGGCGATCAAGCCAAGTCCAGCGCGCTGGATCTATCGCCATGAGTTCGGCCTCTTTAACCAGCAGGTTCAAGACTGGTGTCATAATTGCGAGCAAACAACCTGGCTGGACCCTAACGCCGGTCTCCTCGGAGAAAATGGGTTGCCAATGTTCCGCTATTACTTGCCTGATCTGGTTCATCTCAATACGGCAGGGTACGCGGTTTGGTCTGAGGCCCTCAAAAAATCTCATAGCTTGCTGAACTGAGGTCAGCCGACCCATCCACAATCTAGTCGTGGACAGGGATGGATCTGCATTATGCGGCGGGGTCAGGATAGGTTTTTCCGCCTGGGCCAGCACAACGTCTACTGGGGAGTGGTCCTGTGGCGTCAAGCGGGCAACGAGGGCATGTTGCCGCATTAGGATTTCATTTCATTTACGGTCCGAAGAGTCTTGAAGTCATCTTCACAGGCCAGGCTCTTTGAGGGTCACCAGAACCTCGAAAAGAGAACGATAAAGCCTGCGCAGATCCCTGCCCCAAACCCGTCGAGCGATGCGATACAATAATCTCTGCGGGTGCGGTAGTTGGGTCCATTATCCATATGCATCAATGATTGACCCGTTTCGTTGCTGCTTGTCGCTCAGGCTCAGCTCTAGAAATACATTCGAGCCAAGGTCAGGTTGAACGCATGCCGCTGCACCCACATACGGGGCTTCTTACATCCCGCTCGCATTTAACGTCACCTGGCCTTAGGAAGTAGTCGCGATAGTTCTAGGGTAAGATTCGCCACTGGGAGGGAGCCGTCTACCTCGCTCCAATAAAACTGCTCATAATAGTTGCCTCTCATCGGGATGGTTTTCCTGCAGCGCGCACCCGTCATTAGGTCGGTCAGTATGAACCTCAAGCCGGGCGAGTAGGAGACTTCTTGCAAACCTTGTCAGCTGACAAGGTATCGAGCTGTCGGGATATCACCTCGGGTCCACCAAACCTTGTCAGCTGACAAGGTTTACCCTCAGATGCCGCGAACCCGCCTACCCTGCACAGCGAATTATGCAAGCAGCCCCCCACTTCTATTGGAACATCCGTGCTCAATCAAATCGCGAAATTGCCCGCAACGACTACCCCAGACAGTAGGTTACGCCGGGACTGGCTCCTGTGACAAGCAACCTACCTGGAGGCCGACTTCAGATTTTGACACCACGGAACACGAAGCGCACAAAAGCGCACCACGCAGTTCCAATTTCACCGATGTAGACAAACCTAGATCGCTCAACCTGACTACCAAGCGAATTAATCGGTCCAAATTGAAATCGATATTCGCAAAACCTAGAGCACTGGTTAATGCAACTAGCACAGTTGGCGACCCTTGGGCAAACGTCGCAGAGCCCTTCCTTCAATCAACCATCGCATTCCAACCCGCAAGGACGCGAGCGTTTCAAACATTTTGTAAAATCCGAAAACCAATTCGCATTTCTTCCATAACTCCTGCATCCGTGTTTCGCGAGTGACCCTCCGCCACCTCATTGCGAGACCTTGCAAGACGACCCCTCCACTCAAGATGTTTCGCATTCTGCTTTCCACTGCATCTTCGATTTGAGAATCTCTTGGCAATCGGGCCGGAACCGACGAGACACTCCCCTCCCCAGCCCCTCCACCGCCACTTAGATTTTGAGAACCGCATCTAATGGGGATTGAGCCCTTGCGGTAATGTGGCGCCAGGTCGCCAAATCACACTGAAGACGCGGTTGCTGTCGATCCTGGCCGCGCCCGGACATCTTTAGTGAGCATCAATCGCCCTAACCGCGAAGGGATATCGTAGTCCTGGTCACCCGACTTCGTTTTGGTCCAACCGATTTCAATGGCGAGTGAGGGCCCAGAAGGCAACTCGGCACATCGATCATCTGCCCGAAATTCAGTTACTTGGCCCTGAGACCAGCAACTTCACTTCGCCGATGCCCGACACAAACAAAGGCGACTATCTGTATCGTCCGGTCCTAGCCTTCGGGTAGGCTAACGATGGCGCAGATTGCTCTCGGTTTCTCCAACAGCTCACCTGAGGCGGCCTTGCGCACTCGCGGCGACGCTTCGCGGGACAGTATCAACTGCCTGACAATGCTCGCTTAAGAGTAGGGGAGGTGAGGGCAAACAAGACCGGGAGCTGGTGGAGGTCAAACCCATCACATCGCGTTCTCGCCGCGCCATCAATGGCGAGGCGCGTGGCTCCATCGTCGGTTAGCAGCTCGGTGAGCAGGTGTCTGGCGTCACGACACTAAAGTGCTCGTCTGTCCCACATTGAGACGTAGGGTGAACACCGGATGACGACAGAGAGATCGCTAAGCATTACACGTTGACAGCTGCGGTTGCTGTCAGCCCGGCCGGCGGCAGTGACCCATCGTGTCCCAGCCAAGACCAAAATGAGCTGATGGTAGTCATCCCTTGGGAATGAAATCGAAAGCCATAGCTGAAAGGCCCAGGCGTTGATCTACCTCCCCCAATGGCCAACCGCTGTCCGTCTTCAATTTCCGGGAGGGCGGGGGAGTGCGAGGGTAAGGGCCGAAGGGGGTTCCCCTCGCCCCGCATCGCCTCGACTTCTCGGCCTGCGATCAAATCCCCGAACGTCCCCGCGAATGGTGCGCTGGCTTGGCAGCTTTCACGCGGCGGTTTTCGCGGTCACGTCGAACTCGAAGTGGATACCATCATAGAGGAACTCCACTCCCTTTTCGTGACGGTCGATCACTCCGCTATTGATGAGCATAGTCACATCGCGATAAACGGCCTGAACATCGCGGTTGACGCGACGAGCAACCTCACGGATCGCCAAAGGACCTTGCGCGGTCAGAACTTTTACGATGTCGAGCCGCGATGGCGCAAGAATACGATGCATAGCCTCGTAGCTCTCAAAACCAAGGACTGGGGGCGCATCTTCAAGCGTGTCCGACGCGGCGCGCTCGGCTTTTGCTAGAATTTCGGCTTCAAGATCATCAAATGTCGTCAACCTTACAGTTAGTTTCGTCATGATATGATCCTTTCCATGTCGGCCTTGAAGGCTCGAAGCAGGTCACGAAGACCGGTGAAGTCTATCTGCTCTTCGCGACCTTCGATGTGTCTATGGTCGCCCTTGCCGCGCTCATTGTCGTAACGCAGCACACAAGTTCCTTCGACCACAAGCGCTAATCGGTAGTTATATGGATGAGCGCTCCGGGAACCGGCTCGGGCAATCGCCACACCACGATCTCGTAGAACGAGCGTTCAGAAAGAACGATACGAGATTTTCTGGATAAGCACTGCCTTCATGTTGTTCATCCTAACAACATCTCGCACTGTTGTCAGCCAGAACAACGGGCGATTAGATAAAGAAACCCCGCCGCAGCGGGGAGACGCTGCGGCGGGCGACGGCTGACGTTACTCAGCCGCCTTGGGGAACTGCATCAGTTCATCTTCCAGCTGATCGGCCTCACCAGCGTCATCGGCTACACCATGCACCTCGTCGTCGCTGTCATCATCGACGCTCAACCGCTCAGCAACAATCGCCGCTGCCTTTGCTGGCCGGATGGGGGAGTGGAGACATGCGGAGCCTTTGGTCTGCGCCTCTGCATAGGCTGCGGCCTCTGCCTGCTTCATGCGACCAACGCCACTTGCGAAGTCCGCTCCCTTGATGTCCACCAGCGCCGCCTCGATCCCATCGCGGGTGAGGTGGTGGAAGTAGCTCTCCGCCGCCGCCTCGAGATAGTTCGTCATATCGAGATCGAGCGCATCCGCCAGCACCTCGGCATGGGCACGCCGCGTCTTGCGGAAGTCGTACTTGTCCTTTATCGCACCGATGGAATGGGCCGCTGCGAAAGCCAGAAGTTCGACAAGCTCGTGCTGGTCGCGTTCAAGGCACCATTCGAAGATATCGGCGGGGTTGCCGGGGACATGATCACCAAAGCGCTCGGCTAGTTTGCTAAGGCCAGTGAGGGCCAGACTGCTTCCCGGTGCCTTCATGCTGGCTTCAACCGATTTGCTGGTCAAGACGATATCGAGGCAGGAATGATCGCGGGAATGCGTCAGGACGGTCTGCAACAGGAGCCCATGCACCACACTCGCCAGGGCGACGTAATGATTGTTGGCAAATTCCAGCCGCAGGGCTGCTGTGCGCTGCACCGTCAGGTCTTCGACAAGCGTTGCGAAGTGGAGGACGGTATGCGCCTACGTTACTCGGGCGCCGCGCATACTCCAAGACTCACGACTGGCGAGTATGAAGTAAACAGCTGCTATGGCTTTCTGTCACAGCATCCGAGCTGCGCGACCATTTCGCCGTGTCGAACTGTTGTAATAACTTGATGCCTGCTGCACAGATCGATGCCGCGACTGCTCCATGGCTTCTGGCAGAGGAATGCCACGATTGGCGGCCTCGGTAAGATACCCTGATCGCAGCCCATGCGCGGAAAACTCTGCCGGGTCGAGACCAGCAAGCGCCGCGCGGTGCTTGACGACATCATTGACCGACTTTGGATCGAGCGGTCGAGGAGACAAGTTTCCCCAACGATCGATTTTACGAAAGATCGATCCTGACTTGATGCTGGCTGCCTCCATCCAGGCATTAAGCGCCTCTACCGCTCGACCCGTGAGATAGACGATCTCATCGTGATCAGCGCCAGAGGTTTTGGTACGGCCGAGATGGATGGATAGCGAGGGGAGGGGAGGGCCATCCTGGCGCTCGATCGGCGGCTCCTGTGTCAGTTGCTCTTTGCGTAGTCCGGCAATTTCACTACGTCTGCGGCCACCCGATGCGAATGCCACCATGAGGATAGCCCTGTCGCGGAGATCACGCAGACTGTTGCTACCGCATGACGCAAGAAGCTTCGCCAACACATCTCCCGTCACGGCTTTTGCGCTCTTGCGCTTGCGTGGTCGTGGTGTCGCGCGAACCGCGAGGCGAATGGCTTGCTTTAGGGCAGGGGAGGCGAACTCCCCCGCCGCGCCGCGCCATTTGGTAAGCGTTGACCATGACGCAAGACGCCGGCGCACGGTGTCTGGCGCATGCGGACCGAGTGACCTGAGGAACCCCTGATCGCGCAACAACCGATCGACATCCTGCGGCATGCCGTGGCCAGGATCGTCACGCCGGCGCTCCGCGTCCCACAGATGATGGGCAACGAACTTCAGAAGTAGCGCTTCGGGAGCTGGCCACGGAAGACTCTTGCCAGTCGATGCCAGACACCATGCCTGGAGATATGCTAGGTCCGAGGTCAGTGCGCGAAGGGTGTTCTCGCCCATGCCTTCGTTAACCAGATGCTTCAGCGTTTCGATGTCCTGATCGGTCAGAAGCTCGGCCAGCTCATCGCGGCGCTCAATCGGCAGGACGGCGGCGATGGTGTCGAGCTTTTCGGCCCGTTCGGAAATCGTTCTATCGTCAGTCGCCATGGGCGAAAGGACCCAGAACTTGGACATCCTGCTTTCGGGCTGCTGCGGCGAGTTTGCGGTCAAGCGTGGCTAGCGCCAAGCTTCTGTTCATGGCAAGAGCAAGATAGGCGGCGTCATAAGCACTCAGCAAATGCTTGTTCGAGAGGAGAAGCACCATCCCATCACTGCCTATTCCGGCGTCGTCCAGCGGAAGACGCCTGATCCGCTCCATCCCAACAAGTGCATCGCCCGGTCCGATGCGGCCACGCCGCTCTGACATCGCAAGAATATTGCGGATCTCAAACCAGAATAGCGAGGGGATAGGGCAGGTTGCAGATATCGACCCTATGATAATTTCAGCCTCGGCGGTAAATTCTTCTGGCAGTAGCCATGCGGCTGCCACAGACGCGTCGATGACAAAACTCATCATCGACGACCTTCATCGCGCCAGGATAAAATTTCGTCATGTGTTGATGGCGTCGCCCTTGAACGCGCAGCACGTACCTCATTCATCAACAGTTGCAAGTCACTTTCCTTTCGGATTCTCGACATGCGCACGATTGGGTCATTGCCGCGGGAAATGATCACATCCTCACCCGCTTCAACTCGCACCAACAGTTCGGACAGATGCGCCTTCGCTTCAGATACTTTGACGGTGGTGCTCATGGTGGCTCCGATAACAACGGTTTAACCAAAATTACTGGACTGTGCCTACATGGTCAACCGCAGAGTCTTCTAACCTCCGATAAATGGTACTTATCAAAGGTTATACACCCGACCATGACCCATACGAAGTGCTGAATCTTATTGGCGAGATAGCTTTCATTTAAGCTTTAGTTAACCATTATTCCAATGGGTTACGATCTCGCGAAAATCAGCATGATAGACCTGATGCGACGTAAGCGGGGGCAGATTTGGTAGCAATGCCTGGACGATAGCCATCGGTTGCCTCTTGGCGCAGCTGTTGTCATGGTGGAACTGACCAAGAGCAGTGACCACCTGCCACTGGACTCTAACCAGCAGCAATGAGCGCCCGTCACTATACGGTCATGAGCTAAACAGTGTTGCCGCCGTTCGATACAAAAGGATCAAAGCTATCAACCAAGGCAAGCGATTTGATAGCTCCTGAGCCTAGACGCAAGGGCGGGCAGACGAGTTCGCCTCGGAAGCGTGCATCGACAGTCCAGTGTTGGTATGAACGGAAGGTGACATCTTTGACCGAGTTTTTAGACGGTGGTACGCGAGACCGTCGGGATCAATACAGTGGCGGGCGCACCATTTGTGTATGTTTTGATACAACAACCCCAATACATCTGGTTTCTGCAAGGTAAGGTCTGAGACTTCCATTCCTGGAATACGAAGGTCGTCGTCTACCATCCTCACCCCCATCCCAAGAATGGCTCCAGCTTCATAGAATAGCTTTCCTCTGGTGCCGATGCCGATGCCGATGACCTGTCGTTCAGTGGTGATTGTTGTGAAGGCTAGAAGTATCGCTTTTGGTAGCGAGCGAAGGAATGCGAGTCTGCGTCGTTTTTCAATCACTTGGTCCGCACGCGGCTCGAAACCGTCTGGGACCACACCAACAAACCCTCCGTCGCATCGCAAGCTTATGCCTTCAAGGTCTTCAACGACCTCTTTGAGCCGCCGGCTTTCCGTTAAAGAGGGCCAGATTTTTAACGCTGTTAGGTTGGCTCCGATATCTGAGAGGAGTAGTAAGCCAACGTGTGGATTCCTGTAGTGGTGATTTAGGGCTGCATATATAGCATCAGCTATTTGACTGTCTGACATTGTTGTCTGCCGCCGAGATTTGGTTTGACGATTCAAATCAATTGGTCGGTCGATCGTCGATGCGGAGACAATAACGGAAAAGAGTAAAGTCCGTTTTCATAATCAAAGTTAACACGTAACAACCGTTATCATTCAAAACGATATTCTATGAGCCATGTAGGTGTCCCGCGTCGCTTTACGCGGCGGATAGAGACGCACTGGTCTATGATCTTGACTGGGATGAGGATGTGCGGCTCGACGAGTGGCGCGGCGTGCTGCGACAGTCCGAAGCCCTGCCTCCGGTGCTGCAGGCGATCGTCGCCCTCGATGCCTGGAACGAGATTTCAATCCTGCAGCATGCACCCTGGCTCGGCCGGCTGTTGCCGGCTCGATTCTTCGGGAGGCCGGCATCACCACCGGCGCCCACCTCGCGGCCATGAATCTCGGCCTGAAAACCATTCCGGTCGATCGCCGCCTGAGCCGCGATCGCGAAACGCGTCTGCTCGCCATCGCCCACGGGCTTTTGGCGGCCGCCGAGATCTGCATGAAAGAGCACGACCGGCTGGTGCTAGCTCGCACTCTGTTCGAGCGGAAGCTGGAGGGGCGGCGGATGTCGTCGAGACTGCCAGAACTGGTCGAGCTTGTGATGGCAAAGCCGCTCGTGTCGGCAGGGATGGTGGCCAAGACGCTAGACGTCACGCCGCAGGCGGCGCGGCGGATCGTTTTGGAGCTCGGCTTGCGGGAGATGACGGGGAGGGGGAGGTTTCGGGCGTGGGCTGTCGTTTGATTCGCGATCAGGTGCGAGACGAACTGTGCCTCTCTGCTTCACTTCACTCGGAGCATGCCGCTCTCTCGAGGAGGATATACGATCGATTACGACGAGACGAACAATCATCGTCGGGTCCATATTCGCGAATCCGTCGAATCCTCCCAGTCCTTCTGGGCGAGGGCCGCGAATTGGCCGCCGCTAAAGGCGCTGGTGAGGCGGTTGGCGAGCGCCTTTGCGCCTATGGGGGCGTGGGCAGCGGCGGCGGGCGGTGCGGATCGGACGGCTGCGCCGGCGGGCGCGATGCGGAACTGGGCGACGAGGCGGGCGAGTTCGTCGGCTTCCGATGCAAGCCCGTGGCTGGCGGCCGTCTGTTCTTCCACCATGGCGGCATTGTTCTGCGTCGTCTGATCGATGTTGTTGACGGCCGAGCTGATCTCCTGAAGACTTGTCGTCTGTTCGCGCGATGACCGTACAATCGCCACCACGTTCTTGTCGATCTCCTGAACCTGCTCGATAATCGCGATAAGCGACTTGCCGGTTTCGCTGACGAGCCCGACGCCGCTGGCGACCTGTTCGCCGGACTTATTGATCAGCGCCTTGATTTCCTTGGCCGCGCCGGCGGAGCGCTGGGCGAGTTCGCGCACTTCCTGGGCAACCACGGCAAAGCCCTTGCCGGCTTCGCCGGCACGCGCCGCTTCGACGCCGGCATTCAGCGCCAGCAGATTCGTCTGGAACGCGATTTCGTCGATCACGCCAATGATGTTGGTGATCTCGCGGGCTGATTCCTCGATGCTGGTCATGGCAGCGATGGCGCGCCGCACCACATCGCCGGACTTTTCAGCGCCGACCCGGGTCACGTCGATCAGTGCGCCGGCATCTTCGGCCTGTTTCGTGGCGTCGCGCAGCGAACTTGAGATCTCTTCCAGGGCAGCGGCGGTCTGCTCGACGGAGGCGGCCTGCTGCTCGGTACGGCGGGCGAGGTCGTCCGAGGCCGAGCGGATCTCGCTGGTACCAGCCCGGATCGCATTAGCATTGTCGCCAACGATGCGTAGCGCCCGTTCCAGTTTCTCTACGGAGGCGTTGAAGTCCAGGCGGACCTCGTCGAGCGCCCCGTCGAAGACCGTGTCAATGCGGTGCGTCATGTCGCCTTCGGCAAGCTTGTTTAGGCCTTCGGCCAGGGCCGCCACGGCGAGGCGGGTCTGGCGCTCGCGGTGCGCGGCTTCCTCGGCTCGCTGGCGGCGTTCGCTTTCGGTCAGCGCGCGGTCGCGTTCGGCCTGCGTCTCGAGGTTGGTCTTGGCAACGATGGCATTGCACAGGACATCGAGCGAACGTGCCATCTCGCCGATCTCATCCTTGTGGCGAGACTGCGATAGATCGACATCTGTATTGCCCCGCGCGATTTCGCTGGTCGCCGTGATGACACCGTTCAACCGCTTGTGGATTCGCGAGGCAAGGTACCAGCCGATTGTGATCATCAGGGCTGCGGCGATGAGGATGATGACAATCGAGGTGATGGCCAACGTCGTGACGTTGCCGAACACGACCGCCTTTGGCACGCTCGCAATAGCAAACCACGTCGCGTCCTTGGCCATCGGCACCGGAACGGCCACCGCGAGGTCGGTTACGCCGTTGACACCGGTGATCTCGACGGCCTTGCCGGGATTGGCAATGAGGTTGCGCCAAACCGCTGCGTCTAGGCCGGAGTTCTCAAGCGTCTTGCCCAGCAGAGCGGCATCGGGGTGGCTGACGATGGTACCGCTTGCGCTGAGCAGCGTAATGTGGCCGGCACCGAGCGGCTGGAGTTTCGCCATCTCCGCCGAGAGCGTGTTGAGTTCGCTATCAACCCCGACCACGCCCGCAAACTTACCATCGATGGCCATCGGTGCGATGTACGACATCATCCTCACAGTCTTGTCACCGATCCGGTAGTCGTATGGATCGGTCAGCATTTCGTCGCCGGTCTTCTTCGGGACAAGATAAAAATCGCCGGCGCCAGGCTTTTCGTAATCGACGACCGGCAGGACCTCGATCTTTCCGTCCGCCGTGCGTGTCGCATAGGGGATGTAACGGCCGGTGGCGTCGTGTAACGGCTTGTTGCGGAATTCCGAATCCTTCCCGTCGAAGGCGTTCGGTTCCCAGATGAGGCCGATGCCGATCAGATCGGGATTGTTGGCGACGAGCTTCTTCAATGCTTCAGTCGCCTGGTCGCGGGTAAGAGAGCCGCCCGCTGTCAAAGCCGTCAATGTCGAGCTCAGACTCCAACCGATCTGCTTGATCCGCGCGAAATGGCTCTCGACCTTCCCGGCGCTCGCCTGGGCCGCGTTGATGAGTTCCGACACCGACCGCGCTTCGACGGCACGATAGGACATCGTCAGAAGCGTTCCGGCGCTTACGAGCGTCATCAAGACGCCCGCAGATATGATGGCCGTCATATTGCGCGCAATTGCGGTCTTGGGCAGGAGCATAAGGCCTCCTTCGATGCTGATTTGAGGTTCATCAGGAGCTCAAGTGAGCCAGCATCCCCAAGCTTGGCTTCACCTTGTTCTTTGCGTCCGTAGGTAAACACCAGACTCTTAATAAATCGAAAATCAAATTCTACCGGTCTGGTTAGGTCATTGTAGGGGCTCGTGCCGGCGCAGGAGGCCTTCCACCTCATCTAGCCCACTTTAGCCTTGCGGGTCGAATAGGTTTTCGGGTGGACGATAGGCGTCGAGATCGACGAGGCGACCCAAATCACCGAAGCTAGCCGGCAGAATAGTGCCGCGGGAATAATCATCGATAACAAAGATTCAGTTTAAGCGCACCGCCTCGACGAGCGACGCTGGCGCCAGCCGGTTCGCTTAGGATTATGCCTTGACTGGCATCGCCCCGAGATCACTAGCGCCGACGTCGGAACCTAAGTGGTGGGAGAGAGCTTCGCCAGCAGGTTGCTCCCAACAATCATTCCGTCCCGGCGGTAGGAGAACAGCAGCAGGCTGACTTCAGCCTGGAGGCTCAACACGCAGGAGATGAACCATGACTACGATAATGATGCCCTTCGAAGCGATCGGGCCAAAGGCGGTTGTCAGGATTTCGCCGAGCGGATCCGTAACTTCCCCTGCGAGAACCTTACCAATATCCTGAACTGCGAGGAGCAGCGCATAGCACACGAAGACCGATGCGCCGACACCAACATGGTCATTCGCATCGCCTTCAGGATTTGCTTTCCAGGGTTCGGCGTTTCCTCAGCGACATCCCCGCAAGCGTCGAAACCATAGCACGAAAACAGACCCACCAGCGCGGCCGTTAGGAACGCCGGCAAACAAGATCCACTGCCTTGACGCCGGAGTATCGAAGACGATCGAAGCTGGCTGGACGCGACGAAAGGCCAATAGATAAACGCGGACGACAATTGCGCCGACGAGTTCGCAAATAAAACCGAACATGGCAATGCGGACGAGAAGCTTTGTTCCGAGCATGTTCAAGCCAGTCGACACGGCGACAAGCGCCAGCGCGATGACCGTTGTGACCCCGGGCTTGAGTTCGAAGTCCAAAATAAGCGCGAGGAGGGGACCCAGCACGATGTGTTGGCCAGTGCTCGTAAGTTGTGCGTCGTCCGACGCGTTCTGAATATCTTTTGACGTAGTTCACCCTCTGTTTGACACGGAGCCTGACGTGCGCGATTGTCGGGGCACAAAATTCTGGCTACATACTGAGAACAAACAAAATCAATAGCTTGTCGGAAAGCCACATTACGCCGCGCTGCAATGCTGCAGCGCAAGCGCAAATTCGCTTAGGGCTTTTTCCGCGCGCCCCGGGGTCAGCATCCTGTCTTGCTGCTGGCCTCCGCTATGTGATAGCGACGAGCGAAGTTGTTCAATATTATGAGCAGCGCAGGCGAGATATGGAACAAGCATCATGACCGATGACGATTTCGACGTAGGCAGCCGGCTCAAGGCGCTGCGCACAAATGCGAACATGTCCCAACGACAACTTGCCCAACGCGCGAGTGTTCCGCACGCTCAAATTTCGATAATCGAACAGAATAAGTCGAGCCCATCAGTATCGACCCTGAGAAAGATCCTTGGGGGGCTCGGGGTGAGCATGGCCGATTTCTTCGAGAAGGACCGGTCTGGCATGCAGGCAGGACCATTCTTCGATGCAAACTCCCTTGTCGACCTGACGTCGAAGATAAGAACCCATGGATATTTGTCCCTTCGGCAGGTTGGCGACGCCAAGGCGAACAATCTGCAGATTCTTCACGAGGTTTATGGGCAGGGCGCCGACACCGGCGAGGTCTTGCTTCAGCACCCTTCCAACGAGGGCGGGATTGTCATCGAGGGCGAGATCGAAGTGACAGTGGGGGATCAGGTGCGTGTATTGCGTGCCGGTGAGTCCTACCTGTTCGACAGCCGCATCCCCCATCGGTTCCGGAACTTGTCGGCTGCGACCACCGTCGTAATCTCCGCCTGCACGCCTCCCTATCTCTAGCGCTCAATATAGTGGGCGTATTACTTACTATTCGCACGAGCCTGGGTGAAAAGGTCAATGCGGCTCGCGCAGCGGCTGGAGATGCGATTTCAGTCTCTCCGACCTCGTCTGCATCGCTATTGCGCACGCATGGCGGGATTGGCGATTGATGGTGAGGACGTTCTGCAAGATACTCTGGTGAAGGCACTTGCGGCGCGTGAAAGAGGCGCGAGCGTCGACAACCTCGAGAACTGGCTATTTCGCATCGCCCATAACGCCAGTCTCGACTTTGTACGCGCCCGGTCCAGAAATATTGCTGTTCCGTTCACAGAAAATTTGAAGGCAGCACCGATTTCAGAGACAGAAATCGTCGCAAGGGCAAGACGCACAGTCAGGTTCCATCTGATTGCATTGTTCACTGTCCGTTCGTTGAGTTGGCCAAAATCGCAGCTTCGGGCCGACTGGGCCTTGTTACTGGTTCCGCATGGGCACCGGTGGACATTCTTGTCCCGCGATGGGCGTTGTGAACCTCCTCATTTGCAAGGGGTCCGTCGCCCGCCAAGCTTTGATAGCCCCGATGTCAACTCACTCACCTTCACCGGTTCTACCTTGACAGGCAAACGCGTCGTCCTCGCTTCCATCGAGCATGCGCGCCCCCCATTCGGCGGCTACAAGCAGTCCGAAAACGGAAAATACGCCGATTTTTGGAATGCATGAATTCCTCGAGATAAAGGGCGGCGGCGTCTTCGGCGACTAAGGTGCGAGGAACCTCCAGTCGACCTCGCTCGATACGCGCGAATGGCGCGGGTATTTTTGTGTCGTTCCGGGCTCACATTATAATCTGGTTTTGGCATTAGAATTGCGGAATTCGGTATTGGATGCGATCAATCGAATTGCTGCATAATCTCTCCTATAGACAGCCTTCGGGCTAGGCCTTGAATAGGAGAAGCGATCATGTGCGAGGCGGCGGCAACGGCAATTCAACTAGGCAGCCAACAGCAGCCACGTCCCTGCAAGCGGGAACGCGACTTTGCGGAACGAAACGGAGTGGTGCCGGTTTGCGGCCGCAGGACAATGTGCGCGGCTTGCCTTCTTATACAGCAACCTGCGGCAGAGATGGCAGAGCCCAGCTGAACCAAAGGATAGTCGTCATTCATAGTCGACTGGCAGATGGTCAGGTAGCCCCTCCCGAACAGCCGGGCCTGATAGGGATTTTGTCAAAAGTGGCGACGCCAGCGGCCAAAGGACGCTTGGTCTGTGTCACTTACCCGGCCCTTCGACGTCTGTTGGAGACGGCTCACGTCACGAAGAACCGAGGACA
Source organism: Agrobacterium sp. 22094 (assembly GCF_052046015.1). NCBI lineage: Bacteria > Pseudomonadati > Pseudomonadota > Alphaproteobacteria > Hyphomicrobiales > Rhizobiaceae > Agrobacterium > Agrobacterium sp. 22094. The sequence goes on from NZ_JBQEPX010000007.1 coordinate 73,754, forward strand.
GGCGAGACTTGAAAGTGAACATTTTCAACAAGAACCTCTTTCATGGAGTAACTGATGTCAGACTGGGATGTATCCTTTGCAGATGATGTACTAAGTGCCAAATCGACGTGTCACGAGGAATGTGAATGCGGTTCTTCAGCGTCGCCTTGTTGGGATCGTGTGGCGATGCTGAGCGTCGAAGGGAGGTCGCGGCCAGATTTGAGTATACGATGGCAGTGGGTTCCTGCTGAGGACCAGAAATCCGGACATTATGCATGGACGACGAGGCGGTCGCCGCGGTCGAAGGTAGAATGAACGCGTCCCAAGGGGGATGAAATCCGCAAAGGGGCTCAAGCGATCGACTTGCTCGGGCAACTTCAGTTGACCAACCAGAGGCGTGCGCCTGCAGCTTTGATGGCGCTTCGGACGGCAGCCGCCTTGTGGCTACCGAGATTGTCCATGATGACGATGCCGCCGGGCTTGAGGACGGGCACCAACTGCTGTTCGACATAGGCGCGAAAGCACTGACCGTTGATCGGTCCGTCAAAGACAAAAGGTGCTGTCAGCCGGTCGTTTCTCAAGGCACCGAGGAATGTCAGGGTGCGCCAGTGACCATGCGGCGCAAACGCTCGCAGACGCGTGCCTTTTGGTCCCCAGCCTCTGATCGGCGTCATGTTGGTCTTGATCCAGGTCTCATCAATGAAGACCAGTCGGCCTGGATCGAGGTGCTGCTGCAGGGCCTTCCATCGCTGTCTTCTGCGAGCGACGTCGGCACGAGCCTGCTCAAGGGCAAGCAGCGTTTTTTAAACGTAGCCCTTGGCTGCGGAGGAATTCCCACTGCGTGTTCAGGCGGTAGCCCGCGCGCCAAAATATTCAGAGGCCCAAAAGCAGGCTGCACTTGAGCACTTTTGCACCCATGATCGTTGCATCTCTGCGACGACGAAGGCGCTCGGCTATCCCGGTCGAGAAACTCTCACCAAACGGGTTCGTGAGGCCTTTCCGGAGACAAGAACGTCAATGGCCGGTCGATCATGGCATCCTGGCTATTGCGAGGAGGTCCGGCAAGCAGGGGTCATCGGGCTATGCAGTGGTGATGAAACCGCTCAACAGGTAGCTGACCGACTGGGCGTCTCAAGGCCGACATTGTACAGCTGGAAGGACCAGCTTCTCGATCGTGAGGCCCCGTCATCCATGAAACGCCGTAAAGCCAATCCTAAGGTGCCTGAACGTGAAGAGCTCGAGCAACAGCTTGAAGCCCTCCAGCGTGATGTCCGCCAGTTACAACTCGAACATGATCTCCTGAAGAAGGCCAACGAACTCATAAAAAAGACCTCGGCGTCGATCTGCAGATCCTGAGTAATCGGGAGAAGACACAACTAATTGACGCCCTTAAGGAAAATTATTGCTTGCCGGAACTGCTCACACAGCTGCGAATTGCCCGAAGCTCCTACTTCTACCACCGCGCCCGCTTGTGTCTGGCAGACAAGTATGCCGCCGTCCGCCACAGCCTTGCGGCGATCTTTGAAGCTAACCGCCGTTGCTACGGTTATCGCCGAATGCAGGCGTCGTTGGCCAGGCAGAGCGTGATTATCTCGGAAAAGGTTGTGCAGCGATTGACGAAGCAGGAGCAGTTGATCGTTCCCAGACCACGTCGACGGCGGTTCGGGTCCTATCTGGGAGATATCAATCCAGCGCCCGAGAACATAATCAATCGCGACTTCCATGCAAAAGCGCCGAACCTGAAGTGGCTCACAGACATCACCGATTTCCAGATCCCCGCCGGCAAGGGGTACCTTTCCCACATCATCGACTGCTTTGACGGCATGGTCATCAGTTGATCAATCGGAACCCAACCAGATGCGGGGCTGGTCAACACCATGCTGGATGCAGCCATCGTGACCGTAACCGACGAAGATGAACGGCCAATCATCCATTCTGATCGCGGAGCCCATTATCGCTGACCTGGCTGGCTCAACAGGATCAGCAATGCTCAGCTCGTTCGCTCGATGTCCCGAAAGGGATGCACGCAAGACAACGCCGCGTGCGAAGGCTTCTTCGGCCGCCTGAAAACGGAGCTCTTCTATCCACGAGACTGGGAGGCCATTACGATCGAGCAGTTCGTCGCCGAGGTGGATGCCTACATCCGATGGTACAATGAGAGGCGCATCAAAATATCGCTGGGATCACTCAGCCCGCTCGAGTATCGTAAAAGTCTCGGCCTGAGCTTATGAAACAGTCCAACTTTTTATCCGTACCCCACCGGCTCACTTCCGCATGGAAACCAACAGACGGCGCCATCCTGTTGCGTGAGCCGAGCTCGCTTTCGGGGCTGGGCAAATAGGTGCCGGTGATTATGTCAGCAGCACTTCTGTCGAGCGGGCGACCGTGATAAAAGCCTGAACCGCAGGATCCGTGCGATCCTTGCGATAAGCTATAGCCAGTCCCACAGTCCTGTCGTAGCTCTTTGCTACACAGTATGCGATGTTCGCCATTCCGACGCATCTCAGCGAAGCCGGTACAAGCGCGATGCCGCTGCCGCTGGCAACGAGACTAAGCGCCGTTAGAAAGTCGCGCACGACAAGGGTCTTCTGGGGTTGAAGCGTCGTTTTCGCGATAAAGTCCGCGACATATTCCATAAAACCGCTTCGCTCGTCGAAGGCGGGAACGATGAATGTTTCGGTATTTGGCAGACTGACTTCGTCCTGGGCGGCAAGGGGATGGTTCTTTGGTACTGCCAGCAGGAGCTTCTCGTGGCAGAGAACCTCTGCGGCGATCCCATCCGGGTACTGCGCGCGGGGGCGAATGAAAGCTATGTCGACCCGCCCCTCGCTCAGAGCTTCGACCTGCTTGGGTGTTTCCATCTCTGCCAGACGGAACGAAATTTCCGGCGCACGCGCCTTGAAGCGCGAAATGATTGCCGGCATCACGCCTGAGAACGCGGCGGAGGCGACATAGCTGATCTCGATATGACCGAGTTCGCCGCGACCTGCCTTCTTTCCAACGATTTCGGCACGCTCCACCTGCTCTATGACCCGACGTGCCTCAAGTGCAAAGAGCTTGCCCGCTTCTGTTAGTTCGACAAGGGCGCGCTTCTTTCGTTCGAGCAGTCGTACGCCAAGGCCTTCCTCCAGTTGCTTGATCTGCATGCTGAGTGCTGATTGGGCGATATGCAGCCGGTCCGATGCGCGGGAGAAATGCAAATCGTCCACCACCGCCAGGAAATACCGAAGTTGCCGTATATCGAGCATGAATGGCCTTTCATCTGTTTACACGATTAAAACACATGAAATCAGAATTGGAAGTGATTTCTCAGGAGAGCGATCATTGTCTTGCCGCCGGTCGTCCGGCACCAGCAAGGAGATCAAATCAATGGCTAGCGTCGTCGCAAAGCAGTCCACCCATCAGCCCAGCTTTTCTATTGAACAGCACCCGGTCCATGCGCGTTTGCGCCACATCGCGCTCGATCCGTCCGTAATCCGGTCTTTCCTCGATGACGTCCGTGACGTCAACGTGCAGAACCTTCAATACGTCCCTTTCATGCGGTTCATCCTCGCCAAGAAACTCGATGATGCTTTTGGCGGAGAGCTTGGCGGCACTATCAAGGGAATTGTCGCGGACCGCGCGACGGGTGGCTTCACTCTTGGCGTCGGGGGCGCGACCCAGGACGACCAGGACTACGTAAAATTCGGAACCGCGATCGGGCATCTGCTCGGCCCTGGCAACCACGACTCCATGTCTGGCACCTATTTCGCTCGCTTCCTGGTGAAAGACACCGACAGCAGCGATTCCTACCTGCGGCAGGCGTACCGGCTCTTCACGCTGCACACGGACGGCACCTTCGTCGATGAGGCGACGGACTGGCTTCTGATGATGAAGTTTGCTGAAGACAATGCCGTGGGCGGGGAGTCCCGGTTGCTGCATATCGACGATTGGGCCGAGCGCGATCAGTTCCTGAACCACAAACTCGGACGCCACCCTTTCACCTACAAGGCGCCGGGATCAAAGAATGTGGAGTCGACGGTCGACAGGCCGACCTTCTTCGAAAACGAGTACGGGCTGGCAATTTCGTTCATTGACCAGTTTGCACAGCCGCAAACCGTGGAAGAGGCGCAGTATCTGCACGATCTGTCGGCGTCTATGGAAGCGTCCGCCTCGACGAAGGAGATCCCGCTTCCGGTCGGCGATCTTGTCGTCCTTAACAATTACTTCTGGCTGCACGGCCGCGCTGCGTTTCAGAAGCACCCCGGCCTTCATAGGGAGCTGATGCGGCAGCGTGGTATGATTGTGGCTCGCTAAGATCGCGTGGACCTCGGCATGGAAAAGGGAATCATCGTCATAGGCGGGGGGATTGTCGGCCTCTCGACCGCAATGCAGCTCCTCGACAGTTTTCCTCAGGTGCAAGTCACCGTACTGGAGAAGGAAGACGTGCTTGCAGGCCATCAAACAGGCCACAACAGCGGGGTTATCCATGCCGGGGTCTATTATGCACCGGGCAGCCTGAAAGCCCAATTTTGCAAAGAGGGCGCCCAGGCAACCTATGAATTCTGCAAAGAACACAACTTGCCAACTGACCAATGTGGCAAGCTCATCGTCGCGAGCGATGCTGTAGGCTTGGAGCGTCTCGATGCGCTCTACGACAGATGCCTGAAGAACGATCTCCTTCCCGAGCGGCTGGACGAGAGGGCGCTTCGCGAGCGCGAACCGAATATCGAGGGGAAAGGCGCAATATTCGTGGGCTCGAGCGGGATCGCTGACTATCCTGCGATCGCGCGCCAGATGGCAAACCTCATCACACAGAAGGGTGGCAAGGTGTACACGTCGGCCCGCGTGACCGATGTCCGTGAGGAACCGAACGGTGTTTCCATCGAGTGTGCAAAAGAGACATTCCGCGCCGACTACGCCATTTTCTGCGCGGGCCTCCATGCTGATCGCCTGGCGCGAAAGTGCGGCGTCGATGTGGACTTTCGGATCGTGCCGTTCAGGGGCGAATATTACCGCCTGCCGAGCAAGCTCGACAACATCGTCAAGCATCTGATTTACCCGGTTCCTGACCCCGCCCTGCCATTCCTCGGTGTTCACTTGACGCGAATGATTGGCGGTTACGTAACTGTTGGCCCCAACGCCGTCCTCGCCCTTGCTCGCGAGGGTTATGACTGGTCAAGGGTGAGCTTGCGGGATCTCGCCGACATGGCGACCTTCGGGGGCTTCTGGCGCGTCATAGCACGCAATCTTGGTTCCGCGGCGAAAGAGTTCGGCAATTCCCTTTTCCGCCAGCGCTATCTCGCCGAGTGTCAGAAGTACTGTCCGAGCCTTCAGATCGACGACTTGGTGCCTTATCCAGCAGGCGTTCGCGCGCAGGCGGTGCTGAAGGACGGCACGCTCGTGCACGATTTTCTCATCCGGCGCACCACGCGCACACTGCATGTATGCAACGCACCTTCGCCGGCGGCGACAGCGGCACTTCCGATCGGCCGATATCTGGTTGCTCAGTTCCTCGAACTTAGCAACTAGGCCCAGCCGGGGCACTAACCGTGGATTATTCACAAGGGAGGCTAACGTGAAAGAAGAATCGCTACTATTCCATGCTTTGGAGAACTTCGACCAGACGGCTTCGGGTTTGCGAGATCGCATCCCCGATGAAATTCTCGGTCGCATGCGGGAGTTCAAGAGCCGGACTGAAATCACTCTCGCACCAAGGCTGCAAGACGGGAAAAGCCATGTGATCAAGGCTTTCGTCGTCCGTCACTCAGACGCCCTCGGGCCAAGCAAGGGTGGAATTCGAATGACGGGGACCGTCACGATCGATGACGTATCGGCCCTGGCAATGGAAATGACCTGGAAATGCGCGCTGATTGGCGTACCTTTCGGTGGCGGCAAGAGTGGCATTGTACAAGAGAGCCGGGAATTGAACGCTCTCGACAAGGAAACCGTCATTCGCAGCTACACCAGAAATGCTGCTTGGATGATCGACCCTTCCGTTTACATTCCAGCGCCCGACATGGGGACGAGCGAAACGGACATGGGCCATATCAAGGACGCGATCAGTTGGTCACGAGGGATGGCAACGACGACCGGATGCTACGTAACCGGCAAGCCGGTCTTGCTCGCCGGGATTCCCGGACGACGGGAGGCTACCGGGCGAGGTGTTGCAATTACCGTTGCAAGCGCACTGAAGCACCTATCGGTCCCGATCGATGGCTCGACGGCAGTCGTACAGGGATATGGGAATGTCGGCTCGGTCGCCGCCCGGCTCCTCGCGGAAAAAGGCGTAAGGATCATCGCGATCGGCGACATTGATGGAGCTGTGATTTGCACGTCCGGCATCGATCTCGACGCACTGGACAAGCACGTGGCCCGAACGGGGTCGGTCGTGGGTTTTGAACCCGCAGTACCTGCTTCGTCCCAAGAGATACTGGAGCTGGAGTGTGACATTCTCATACCGGCCGCTGCGGGCGGCGTGATCACTGCGGAGAATGCTCCGCGCGTCCGCGCGAAGCTTATCGCCGAGGCCGCAAACGGCCCGACCACTCCCGATGCTGATCGGGTGCTGGTTGGCAAGAGATGTCTCGTCATTCCGGACATCCTGTGCAATGCTGGTGGCGTGTTTGTCTCCTATCTCGAATACAGCCAGGAAACGCAACACGAGCAAGTCGAAGAAGCTTACGTCAACGAAAGGCTCTCGCGGCGCATGAACAGGCAGTTCGACGCAGTCCTGTCGCGTGCTGATTCAAGAGGATCATCGCTTAGGAGCGCCGCCATGGAGCTGGCTTTGGAAACGGTGGCGAAGGCCATGATCGCCAAGGGCGCGTTACCGTAAACAACCACGCGACGCGGCGGAACGCCACCACGGCGCCGGCACCGAATGTGTCGGCGCCGTCTTTCTTTTTGTTCATTGGATGGGTGGCAAACTCACCATAGGGATCCGCTCCCTCGGCGTGCGGACCCGTACCAGACGGCCCCACATAGAACTGGGCACTCGACAAGAGAGGCAATTGGTTGCGGCAGCAAGCGTTCGGACGACGAAGCGTCTATGAGTGAATATCAAATCGCTGGCAACAAAGAGCCGGCGCACAAGGCGCCGGCAAGGGTTGTCGACAGGGTAGGTAGGTCTATGGGTTTGTGTAGGAGGTCTTGACCGTGGTGAAGAATTCCGCGGCATAACGACCTTGCTCGCGTGATCCGTGGGAAGAGGCCTTGCGGCCACCGAACGGCACATGGAAATCGACACCGGCCGTTGGCAAGTTGACCATCACCATTCCCGCCTCGGCATTGCGTTTGAAGTGTTCCGCATGCTTGAGACTCGTCGTGGCGATGCCTGAGGAGAGACGAAAGGGGGTATCGTTGGCAATCGCGAGCGCTTCGTCGTAGTCCTTCACGAGGATGACAGCGGCTACGGGGCCAAAGATTTCTTCACGCGAAATGCGCATGTCATTCGTGGCCTCGGTGAAGAGCGCCGGCTGGAGATAGAAGCCAGGCATGCTGCGCTTGAGCAGCTCACCTCCGAAGGCAAGCTTGGCACCTTCCTGTCGACCGATCTCGATATAGTCGGTATCCAGCTTCAACTGTCTCTCATCGACGACTGGGCCGATGTGGGTGCCCGCCTTCAGAGCATCCGTCGACGACGATGCTCTTCAAACGCTCGCCAACGGCTGAAACGAAGCGGCCATGGATGCCTTCAGTCACGATGATACGAGAGGACGCGGTACAACGCTGGCCGGTGGAGAAAAACGCCGAATTGACGGCGGCTTCGACGGCAACGTTGAGGTCCGCATCATCGAGTACGACGAAGGGATTTTTCCCACCCATTTCGCGCTGGTACTTGCGATTATGCTTAACGGAAGCAAGTGCCACGCGGCGGCCTGTCAAAGTGGAGCCGGTGAAGGTGATGGCATTGACGTCCGGACTGTCAAGCATGGTTTGGCCAACAACGGCGCCACTACCCATGACCAGGTTCAAGACGCCCATCGGCAACCCCGCACGCATCAGAATGTCAACCAAGGCCCATGCGGAGCCCGGAACCAACTCGGCGGGCTTGAAGACCACCGTGTTGCCATAGGCAAGCGCAGGGGCAATTTTCCACGCCGGAATGGCAATTGGAAAGTTCCATGGCGTAATGATACCCACTACTCCAACCGGTTCACGCGTGATCTCGATGCCAATATCTGGACGGATGGACGGAATAACTTCGCCCTATAACCGCAGGCATTCACCTGCAAAGAAGTCGAAAATCTGGCCAGCGCGAACCGTCTCGCCTACGCCCTCTGTGAGCGTTTTGCCCTCCTCGCGGGACAATAGACGACCAAGCTCTTTCTTGCGAGTGAAGATCTCGTCCGCCGCCTTTCTGAGGATTGCGTGGCGCTCGACGATGCCGCTGCGGGACCATGCCGAAAATGCCTTTTTGGCGGCCGATATTGCCGCCGCCGCGTCCTCAGCGGACGCTTTTGCATATTCTCCGACAATCTCGTTTGTATTCGACGGGTTTATGTTGAGGGACCCGTCCGTGCCAGTCCAGTGCCCGTCAATCAGATTTTGAAATAAGGCCATGACTTAGCGCGGCTCCGCCATGGCGCTCGCAATCTTTGAGAAGGCTGCTTCGATCGAGGTCTCCAATATGTGCAGTGCCTCATCGAGCACCGGTTCCTCGATTGTCAGCGGAGGAAGAAGCCTGATGACGTTGTATCGGATGCCGCAGGAGAGGATGATGAGGCCGCGCTGCTCGGCCTCAGCAACGATCTGCGACGTGAGCTGCGGCGCGGCAATCTTACCGTCCTTGTCTTCCACAAGTTCGAAAGCAATCATCGCACCGCTCACGCGGACGTCGCCAATACGCTCCATGCCCTGCCGTGCAGCAATTACATCCAGCGATGCGCCGACTTTCTCACCGATCCACGCCGCTCGCGCGCAAAGCTTTTCATTCTCGATGACGTCCAGGACTGCGTTTGCGGCAGCAACGGAAATCGGATTTCCCGCGTAAGTGCCGCCGAGGCCACCGGGATGAGCCGAGTTCATAATCCTGGCTTTGCCGACGACGGCAGAAAGCGGGAAACCACCTGCGAGCCCCTTTGCAAGCGTGACAAGGTCCGGTCTGACCCCGGAATGTTCTACGGCCAGCATAGTACCTGTGCGAGCCATACCCGCCTGGATTTCGTCTGCGATAAGCACGATGCCATGCTTGTCAGCTCGCTCACGCAAACCCTGCAGCAATTCCGCAGGAGCCGCGTTGAATCCGCCTTCGCCCTGCACAGGCTCGATAATAAATGCCGCCACCCGATCTGGCTCCACGTCAGAGGCCAGCAGATTGTCCAGGGCCAGCAAGGTCGCTTCGACGTCAACACCGGAGAATGCCGCTGGGAACGGCACATGGAAGATTTCTGCGGGGAAAGGACCGAATCCCTTCTTGTACGGTGCAACCTTGCCGGTCAGCGCCATCCCCATCATAGTTCTGCCGTGGAATGCGCCTGTGAAGGCGACCACTGCAGAACGCTTGGTATGGGCGCGCGCAATTTTGATAGCGTTCTCAACCGCCTCGGCGCCGGTCGTGACCAGCATGGTGCGGTTCTCTTCGCCGGTATCAACGATCCGGTTGAGGCGCTCGGCGAGTTTGATGTAGCTTTCATAGGGCGCCACATGGAAGCAGGTATGGGTGAAAAGTTCGGCCTGTTTCGCCACAGCGTTCATTACATACGGATGACGGTGGCCGGTATTAGTCACCGCGATGCCTGCGGCGAAATCGATAAACCGTCGACCGTCGACGTCCCAGAGCTCGGCGTTAAGTGCTTTATCGACGAAGATCGCTTTGGTCGCGACACCAGAAACTACTGCATTTTCCTGCCGCGCGCGAAGCGCCTGACGATGACTCATCGAGATCCCCTCCTTTGTTGAGCGGACCTCGAATATCATTGTTCAATATATGAAGCAACAAGCTTCATATATTGAGCGCTACAAATAGGGGAGCGTGCAGGGGGAAATCACGATCGCGGTCGCGGCGGATAAGTTTCGGAACCTATGCGGGATACGGCTATCGAAAAGTTAAGATTGGCCAGCACGCAATACGCGTACTTGGTCTCCCTCCGTCACCTCGATTTCGCCTTCTATGACAATTCCTCCCTCGCTAGAAGGATGCTGCAACAACACCTCGCCGGTCTCTGCTCCCGGCCCATAGATTTTATGAAGGATTTGGAGATGTCTATCTTGGCGTCTCCCGCCTGACGAAGCGAAAGATACCCATGACTGCGGATTTTCGAGGTCAGGTCGATCAAGTCATTGGAATCGAAAAAAGGCCCGCTCTGCAAGCCAGATCGGTCTTCTTCGAAGAAATCCGCCACGCTTACGGCGAGGCTCCCAAGGATTTTCCGCAGCGTCGAGACCGATGGGCTCGACTTGTTCTGCTCGATTATCGATATGGGCGTGCGGGACATGCGCGCATTCAGCTAGCTGCCGCTGAGACAACCCGGCGTTCGTTCGCAACGTCTTCAGTCGGCTGTCCACGTCAAAATCGTTATCGGCCACGGTGGCTTGTTCCATTTCTCGCACCCAACTGCTCACTATCTTGAACAGTTGCGTCCGTCGATATCACAGAGCGTGTTTGCTCGTCGATTTATGATACGGTTGAGCCATTGCACCTGCTTCCCATATTTGTCGTAGCCGTCAGCCCTTGGCTGGCGATCCCATTGATCCCTTGATCTATGTCGGTTGTAGCGCAGGCCTGACCCCTTGTGCGAGCAGGCCGTACCTGTCGCAGATACCGAAGCTCATATTTCCTCCGACCTGACAAATCCGCGCCAACGAGGATGGCTATCTCTGATGAGCACCGCTAGCCATGATCCATTTCGTTGCCTTAGTGCGCAGTTACGCAGCATTTTGATGCGTTTTTGCGTTCTCTTTGCCCGACATACACTTTCTTCGCTTGTGCAGGATATTTATGGTTTGCAGCCGCCTCTCCTTGTGGCTGGATCATTGCGAATTCGTAGCAAGCCACTGTGGGAAGGGATCACCCTTTATTTACTGCAGGAATGGAAGATGAAGAAGCCGCCCGTGTCCCTAAGTTCCTTCGGCGACCTCATGGTCGACTGGATTAACCAGAACGGACAAATATCCGAAATGAACGATTTCGAGGCACGCCAACTCGGAATCGAACTCAACGATATCGGCATCGTGACGCTCGATCGCGTCTATAGCAGCACATCGGCGCACACGCTGCGAATGATCGCAATAGGTGAAAGCCCCCGCGAAGCCACCCTTCCTGTCTGGGTGAATTCGTCCTCGTATAGTGAAGTACCGATGCTCGCCAGCCTAATCGACGATGGCGAACGAGGTATCATGGTTGTCAAGCAGACCCTATCGCCCGCCGTGCTGGGCCTTGGACCGGAACTGTTGGAGCGCGTCGAAATCCTTTCGCAAATGATCGGAGCAGCAACCGAAGCCTGCTGGTGCATCGAATTTCTCGAACCCGTCGACACATCGCTCGCTGAAGAAGAGATAGTTGACCGCGTCTTTGCCAATCAGAGCCGGTGGCGAGCCTGCAATGAAGCAATGGCCCGGCTATACCGGGTGCCGGAGGGCCTCGACTTCAACACGCAGCCCGTGTCGCGGTATTTCCCGACGACGGATGTAAATCGCCAGATGGTTCGCGACCTCGTGCGGGCGAACTACCGGCTTGATCACGCAGTGGCGGTTGACCGCAGGCACGACGGTAGCGAGATGCTGGTCGAAAACGATTTCCGGGCGGCGATCAAGGATGGTTTCCTCATTCGCCTTTGGGGAACAACGCGCGACATCGGGCCTCATCGCAGGCGAGAACAGCAGATGTCAGACCGGCTCGATTCGATGCGTGACATCCTTAGTGCTACTCCCGATCCAATTCTTGTTATTTCGGAGGAAGGGCTCCTTCTTGCAGCGAATCCTGCTGCGGAGACTGCTTGGGGCCGAGCCGCGGATCAGATTCTGGGCCGTGACCTGCAGAGTTTCGTCGAAACGCGGACCGCAATCGAGAAGGTTCGACAAGCCGCCAGCGATGGTGAGGAATGCGATCTTTCGATTTCGGCGGCCGATGGCAGCCGCGAGACGTGGCGTTTCCGGTCGGCCCGGATGGAAGGTGAAATTCGTCGCTATGTATTAACGGCACGGCGCAAGTCGAAACGGCGCGCGCGCCACCTCGGTGAGGAGGCCGTGTGATGAAATTCTACGCTAACGACGTCGCCAGTGTCCACAACCGTCGCCTACGTCCTGCATTTGTCGATGATCTGCAGTTCGGAACTTTCTTAGAGGCCTTGCCGGACGGTGTCGCGTTGCTCGAGGCAGACGGAAGAATCAAGCTCGTCAACAACAGGCTGGAAATCCTTCTCAACGTCGCTCGCGGTGACTTGGTAGGGTCAGAGTTGGGGAGACACGTCAAAACTGCTGGACCGATTATCCAGAAGCTGTGGGCCGCGGTCCAGCAGCTAAAGCGCATCGAAGTGTCTGGCGCACTGAACTCGCAGCGCAATGTCGTGGCGTCACTCAGCATCCTGCGCGCTTCGGACGGCGGCGCCTACGGTGCCCTCCTGGTGATGCGTGAATCGACCCGCCATCTCAGGGTGCCCGGAGGGTCGGACAATTTTCGTTATGAGCAGGGCGTGGAAAGCGGACGATCAAACATCGTCAGGACTCCTACCATAGAGGCAATCGCGAGCAAGGCGGCCGTAGCGTTGGAGCGAGGCGCCAGCGTCCTCCTCACTGGCGAGACCGGCACAGGCAAAGGCGAACTGGCACGCCTGATCGGCAATGCCAATGACGCTGCTTTCGTCCATGTGAGATGTGGGCTCCTGTCTGAGGACCAATTCGAAGCGGAGATGTTCGGCGTCGAACCGGGTTCGCCGCTAGATACGTCCACCCGCGGCAAACTTGGCTATGTCGAAGCCGCCGACGGCGGTGTTCTCTTTCTTGACCAGATCACCGACCTGTCTCTCCACGCTCAGTCCAAGCTCGTTGCGTTCCTCGAGACACAGACGTTCAGCAGGCTCGGATCGCTGCAGAGACGCCAGGCACGCATAAAGCTTGTCGCGGCTACAAACCAGGACCTGCCTGCCCTTGTCTCGAGCGGGGCGTTCAGGAATGATCTTTATTATCGAATAGCAGTAATGACGTTCGCGCAACCGTCTCTCAGGACCCAGCCGGATCTTCTGGCCGCTCTGATCGACCATCATCTTCGACGGCTCAACGTAGGGCGCAAGCCGCCGCTCCGGCTCTCGCCCGAATTCCTGGAACGGCTGACCACCTATTCGTTTCCCGGCAATATCCGCGAGCTGGCGAATATCATGGAACGCGCGGCAGCCGCCGCGGAGGATCTGGCGCGTAGCGAACATTTCATCGCCCCGAACGCCGACACTGCCCCAATTGCGGCAGCGAAGCCGTCAGCGGATCTAGAGGCGCCCACCAACTTGAAGGACCTTGTGCAGGAATTCGAAGCCTGGGTCCTCGAGAAATCCATCGCCCAGAATGGAAGCAAACGAAGCGCCGCCAGGGCGCTCGGGATCGATATCGCCACCCTCGTCAGAAAGACGAAACGGAAATGACAAACACCAAACAACAGGGGAATAAACATGAGAATACCGAGGAAATCCGCAATTTTAGTGCTCTGCTCTGTAAGCGTTGGCGCGCAGGCGCTCGCAGCATCCGCCGCCGAGCTCAACGTCTTGACTTGGGAAGGATATGCCGGGGAAAAGTTCATTTCCAAGTTCGAGGCGGTTTCCGGCTGCAAGGTAACTGCCTCCTATGTGGGCTCGAACGACGACTTCGCTGCCAAGTTGGCGGCCGGTGGTGGCGTCTACGATATCATCACGCCATCGCTCGACACCGTGCCGATGATGCGCCTTGCAGGCTTTGTCCAACCGATCGACACGGCAAAAGTTCAGGGTCATGACGGCATCTATCCGACATTCGCCAAGGCCGGCGACGTGGTGGCCGACGGTGCCACCTGGGCCGTACCGCTCATCTGGGGTTCGGTGTCACTGATCTACCGCCCCGACAAGTTCACGACCAAACCGGACTCCATTGCCGTCCTTTTCGACCCCGCCAACAAGGGCAAGATCTCGATGTGGGATGACAAGTCCGCGCTCTACTGGACAGCCCGCTATCTCGGCTATGACAACGTCTTCGACCTTACCGACGAGCAGCTCGAAGCCGTAAAAGCCAAGCTCATCGAGCAAAAGCCGCTGGTTCGCAAATACTGGGCTTCTGCCGGCGAATTGACCGAGTTGATGGCCAACCAGGAAGTCTATGTCTCCAACGCCTGGACCGGTCTGACCAGCAAGGATGTGAACAATCTCAAGAAGGGCTTCGAGGTTGTCGAGTTCACGCCGAAGGAAAAGGCCGAGGGCTGGATGGATTCAATGATGCTGGTGAAGGACTCGCCGAACCAGGACTGCGCCTACAAGTTCATGTCCTACATGCAATCGGCTGACGGCCAGTGCGGCATTGCCGAAGGTACCGGCTACTTCCCGGTCAATCCCAAGGCCGTCGCCGGCTGCATGGACGACCAGATGAAGAAGGATCGGAAGGTCGGCAATATAGAATTCGTCAAGAGCCTGGTTATGTGGCAGCAGCCAAAACGCCTCGACAAATACCTGGAAGTTTGGAACGCCGTCAAAGCGGCCCCATAATCCGAGTGAAAGGGCGCCTCGCTGAGACGGCGGGGCGCCTATGATCAAAAAAGCAAACATTCGTGGGGAACCCATGACTTCCACCCAGATTGTGGCGCTCGCCAGCGTCACGAAAGCCTATGGCATTTTTACGGCACTACATGCCACCGATCTTTCGATCGCCGAAGGCGAGTTCGTCACTCTGCTCGGACCTTCCGGCTGCGGCAAGACAACCACGCTCCGCTTGATCGGCGGCTTCGAGCAGGCCAGCAGCGGGCGCGTTGAGATCGATGGGAAAGACGTGACCCAAAGCCCGCCCTATCGTCGGCCTGTGAACACTGTATTCCAGGACTATGCGCTCTTTCCCCATATGAGCGTCGCGGACAACATCGGCTACGGTCTTAGTGTAAAATCGAACAATGTTCCGAAGTCGGAGCGCGACCGCCGCGTGGCCGATGCGCTCGCCATGGTTGGGCTCGACGGCATGGCAAATCGCCGTCCCGGCCAATTGTCAGGTGGGCAGCGCCAGCGCGTTGCTATGGCAAGGGCTATCGTCCGGCGCCCGCGTGTCCTCTTGCTGGACGAACCCCTGTCAGCACTTGATGTCAAGCTGCGGGAGGGAATGCAGGTGGAGCTCAAGCGCCTGCATCGGGAGCTCGGCATTACCTTCCTCATGGTGACGCACGACCAGACCGAAGCGCTGGCGCTGTCGGACCGGATCGTGGTGATGAACCAGGGGCGCATCGCCCAGATCGGCTCTCCCACCGAACTCTACGACAATCCGGCAAGCCCCTATGTCGCCGACTTTATCGGCGCGACAAACCTGATCGAGGCAAAGACTGTCGGCCGCGAAGGAGAAGTGACCGTCTATCGGCTGCCCAACGGCGCTGCCGTTCGAAGTCGCCGCGCGGGAACGGCAAATCCTCCAGCCGGCAGCATGGTCACCATTGGAATCCGTCCGGAACGGTTTCAGTCGGTACAGACCGAAGACACCAATGCGCTTGAATGCACAGTCCTGGAAAGCCTTTTCCATGGCGATCGAGTGCGCATCGAGCTCGAGCTCGAAGGCATCGACAAACCGCTCTTTGTAGAGCTGCCACGGACCGCGGTTCCCTCCGCGTCGGGGAGCATCGCCCCACGCGACCGGATAGTGTTTTACGTCGATCCCACCGATGTTTTAGTCTTTCCTGACGGAGGCGACCGATGACGCTGATGCGCCGGACACTGCCGGGCTTCGCCGCCCTTTTTTCGCTCCCGCTCGCCTGGGTGTTGCTGCTGCTCGTCATACCTTATGCGTTCATGATCTCGGTGAGCTTCTGGACGCGCCAGTTCCCACTTTTCTATCCGGATTTCCAGTTCGGCAACTACGCGCAGATCTTCTCCGATCCGCAGTATACCACCGTCATTCTCCGGACGTTGAAAATCGCCTTTCTGGTTACCGCCTGCTCCTTGGCGCTAGGCTATCCGCTGGCCTATTTCCTCGTCTTCACAGTCCGGTCGCCAGGGATGCGCAACCTGCTCTATATGTCGGTCATCGTGCCGCTCTGGGTCTCCTACCTGTTGCGCGCCTATACCTGGAAAATCATCCTCGGCACCGACGGGGCCCTGAACTCCCTTCTTGTTTCTATGGGAATTGTCGACGCCCCGCTCGACATCTTTCTCTATAATCAGACCGCCATGGTCGTTACGCTAGTGTATATCTTCGTGCCCTTCATGGTCATGCCGCTCTACACCGTGCTCGACAATATCCCCCGCCGCCTGATCGAGGCGTCCGAAGACCTTGGTGTCGGCCCATTTATGACCTTCTGGAAGGTTATCTTTCCCCTTTCGCTCGGTGGGGTGATCGCCGGCGCGACTATGACCTTCTGCCTCGCCTTCGGCGATTTTGTTGCACCCGTCCTCGTCGGTGGACCCGACGGCACGATGGTGGCCAATCTCTTGCAGACGCAATTCGGCGCAGCGCTCAACTGGCCTCTCGGCTCGGCGCTCGCAACCCTTGTCCTGGCGCTGGTGCTGATCATGCTCCAGGTTTCCAGCCGGCTGGACAAAGCCGGTCGCATCGACCTGACGTGAGGAGAAAACCATGCACGCTTTGAGATGGTGGCAGAAAGGCATGGTCGGCGTCAGCCTCGGCGTTCTGGCCTTCCTTTACCTGCCGATAGTGATCCTCGCGATGTTCTCCTTCAACGACAGCAAGGTGACATCCTTTCCGCTCGCCGGGTTCACGCTTCACTGGTACGAAGCGTTTCTCGCCAACGAGCAGATGCTGCGAGCGCTCGGGAACAGCCTCGTCGTCGCCCTGTTCGCAACCGCACTCAGCGTCGCCATTGGCGTGACTGCAGCGCTCGCACTCGATCGGTACACGTTTCCAGGCAAGCAGCTCTTCCAGAGCGCCATCTTGTTGCCGCTCAGCCTGCCAGGCATCGTCACGGGCATCGCCATGCTGAACTTCTACAAGCAGATCGGCATTCCTCAGAGCCTGACGGCGGTTGTGATTGGTCATGCCACTGCACTCCTCGGGGTGGTCGTTTCGCAGGTCATGGCGCGTCTTGCCAAGATCAACCGACGACAGTTCGAAGCGTCGGCCGACCTCGGCGCTACGCCGTTCGAAACCTTCCGTCGTGTGACGCTTCCGGAAATCCGCAGTTCGATCATCGGCTCGGCACTTCTCTGCTTCACGCTGTCCTTTGACGAAATCCCGGTCACCTACTTCCTGACGGGCCGTGAGGTGACACTGCCGATCTACATCTATTCCACCCTCAGGCGTGGCATCACGCCGGAAATCAACGCGATCGGCACGCTCATCGTTGCCGCGTCCTTTGTCCTCATCATCTTGTCGGTCACGCTTTTGCGCGAACGCCACCAATCATAGACTATCCAAGGGAGAGAAAGCATGGATACACTGACCCACACACTCGACTTCTGGCGCGGCAAAGCATCGTCGCTCAAATTCCGCACCCTGCACTTCATAGACGGCGCCTATATGCCGTCGGCGGATGGGCGCACCTTCCCCAGCGTCAATCCGGCAACGGGCGAGACAATTGTCGAGGTTTCGCGCGGCGGGGAAGCCGAAGTCAATCGGGCGGTCGCCGTCGCTCGCAAGGCTTTCAAATCCGGCGTCTGGTCGCGGATGGACCCGCGCGCGCGCATGGCGGTACTGGAAAAGTTCTCCGCACTTGTCGAGGCCAATAGCGAGGAATTCGCCGTTCTCGACAGCATCGATATGGGCAAGCCGGTGATGGATATGATGAATATCGACATCCCCGGCTCGGTGACATCGCTGAAATTTTTCGCGGAAACGATCGACAAGATTGAGGGTGCGGTGACCAACACCGCGGCGAATGCCTTGCACTACATCCTGCGTCAGCCGCTCGGCGTGGTGGGCATTATCGTGCCGTGGAATTACCCGCTGATGATGGCCGCCTGGAAACTCGCTCCGGCGCTGGCGACGGGCAATTCGGTGGTGCTGAAGCCGGCCGAGCAGTCGCCGCTCTCGGCAAACCTGCTCGCCGAACTCTTCATCGAAGCAGGCGGCCCGGCCGGTGTACTCAATGTGGTGCATGGGCTTGGCGAGGAGGTCGGCAAGGCTCTGGCCCTGCACAACGACGTCGACAAGATCGGCTTCACCGGATCGACCGAAGTCGGCAAGCTTCTAATGATTTATGCCGGCCAGTCGAACATGAAACGCGTTTCGACCGAGTGCGGCGGCAAAACTCCGCAAATCATTCTCGGCGACTATGACGATCTGGATACGGCGGTCACTTATGCGGTCAACGGTATCTATGGCAACCAGGGAGAGGTTTGCAACGCGGGTTCCCGCATCCTTGTCGATAAGAAACTTCATGATGATTTCATAGAACGATTTGCCGCCAGAACGAAGCAGAACTTCGTGCTTGGGGATCCGCTCGACCCGTCCACCACGATCGGGCCGCTCGTTACGGCATCACACCAGCAGCGGGTGCTCAGCTATATCGATATCGGGCGCAAGGAAGGCGCATCGCTGGCGTTCGGTGGCGGTGTGTTGGCCTCTGCACCTGCTGGAGCCTATGTGGAGCCAACCCTTTTTACAGGCGTCAACAACGGGATGCAGATCGCGCGGGAAGAAATCTTTGGGCCGGTCGCCACAATCATTCCGGTAAACGGCATCGACGACGCAATCGAGATTGCCAATGACTCGATCTACGGATTGGCCGCTTCAATTTGGACCCGAGACATATCCAAGGCCCATATCTTCGCCCGGGACATCGAGGCCGGTGTCGTCTGGGTCAATTGCTTCGACCACGGCGACATGACCTCCATCTGGGGCGGGTACAAGCAGACCGGGAATGGCCGCGATAAATGCCTTGAGGCATTGACGCAGTACACCCAAACAAAGTCGGTCTGGATCAATCTAGGATAGCAAAAATGGACTGCTGCGCTAACGCAGCAGTCCAGTCTTTTATCGCGGCGGTATTTTATGATGAGGAATATTGAAGATCTAATACAGAAATGGAGCATAGGAGATAAGGAGCTTGGTGCGGAGGTTGTTGACCTCCTGGAAGAACATCTGCGTGGCGCCCTGATCAAGACTATCAGGCGGTTACACCGTTGTTGATCGACAACTCAGGGATAGAACCGCACGAAGTCTTCGCCATTAACGGCGGCGTGGTCCAGTCCTTCGACATCGATGACAACCAATCGCTGCATAAGCTCTTTGAGTCTAAGGTCTGCGAAGCGTGCCATCTCATGCGAGCGCTGGCAGGCTTTGAGAGCAGGTAATTGTGGAGGGATAAGCTGCCTCTGGTTGACAGACCTTTAAATATCTCGCCAATTTTCCCACCGAGCACCGCGAAGTTCGGCGAACTGCCCTCATGAGGCTTGCCGAAAGGAAAATCTACCCGGCGCGGGGTTCCAGGTCCAGGATGAGAATGATAATCGGCGGCGGCGATCGCTGGAGGGCCGTAAAGTGGCCTTATGCGATGAAGTATGTCTTTCAGGAAGTTAAGATATCTGAACGACCTGTCGCCGGTTCGATTCGCTTCAAGAGCTTCACTATACCTAAAAAGCCTGAAATCACCGGCTGATTTGCAAAAATCCCCCAGCACTTTTGCCATTTGATGAATGTTACGAAGCATATAATGTCCATGAATACCACCAGCGCGATAAGATCGCGGCGATAATCGGAAGCCAGTTAGACCCCGTTCCCATGATGAAATCCTCCCTCGATCATATCCCGCATAGAAAGCAGCGAGAGCTCGCGCGTGCGCTGGAGATCCTGCACGAGGAGTTCGAAGATGCGCTGAACGAAGGCACGGCCGACTTCAAGAAGCGCGGACGCATTCTCAAGATCATACTGTTCGGCTCCTACGCCCGCGGCACCTTTGTCGATGAGCCCCATACGATGAAGGGCTATCGCTCGGATTTCGATTTGCTGGTGATCGTCAACAATCGCAAGCTGACCGACCATGCGACCTATTGGTACAAGGCGGCTGACCGGATTATCCGCGACAGCTTCATCGAAACGCCAACGCAGTTCATCGTTCACTCACTACGTGAGGTGAACAAGTTGCTGAAGGAAGGCCACTATTTCTTCTCGGATATCCGAAAGGACGGCATAGTCCTTTATGAACTGGATGACGAGCCGCTGGCTGAGCCGAAGCCTCTGACAGCGGGAGAGCGCCTGAGAGTGGCGCGGGAGCATTTTGATGAAAGGCTTGAACTTGCTCTCTCGTTTATGAAAGTCGCGCGCTTTTGTATCAGTGAAAAAGATCTTCGGCTTGGCGCTTTCGAACTGCATCAATGCATCGAGCAAGCATACTCCTGCGTCATCCTGACCCTAACCAACTACGGGCCGGCCTCCCACAATATTAAGTTCCTTCGCTCTCTTGCCGAGGAGCAGGATCTGCGCCTTGTGGAAGCGTTTCCACGCGATCACCACCGTCAAAGAGCTTGGTTCAACACGATCAATGAAGCTTACGTTAAGGCTCGATATTCGAAGCACTTCAAGATCAGCGAAGAGGCGCTAGTCTGGCTGGCTGAACGCACCGAGCATTTGCTCGAATTGGTGAAGGCTCGTCTGTGACGAGCATATCGAAAAGCTACAACGAGATGTTAAGCCTAGTTAGGCTCCCGCATCCAGGCTGCAACTCTAGAGTATTCCTCGGTTTTCGCGACCACCAATTGCCGCAACTTTGCTTAAAACGGCCAAACTTCCCTCAAAAAACCGCCGTCACGCCGACAGGCCTTCTACTCGGCAGACTCAACGAAGCTGATCTCGGTTTTGCTCGAGAGAATGATATGGAGGTCTCGGATCATACCGGCGGCGCGAAGGAAAGCATCCCGGACTTCTTCCTCGCTGTGCCATCCATTTTCGATAGAGAGAGCGAGAGTGTGAATGTCGAGAACTCGGTCGCGACCGGGACCCGACGGCATGCCAATCGTTTCGCGTAAGTCGCGGATCGTCGCCACTGCCCGCTCAAGCATCCGTCGCATTTGATACGTGTCTAAAAGGCCAAGTCTGTTGGCATCGAACACGAGTTCAGCAATGAATTTATTCGTCAGTGTCATGGTCCGAATGTCATTTGGCACGGAGCTAGCGTCAATATTAATCCAGCTAACCCGGTGCTCCAGACGATTGTTTCGAATTATGCTGTGACGACGGCGCATCAGCCGGTCCCTTCCAATGGTAACTTTATCGGTTGCGCTCAAAATGAACCGCCGCGCCACAGCCTCCGAACTACCAACGAGCGATCTTTCATCCCGTTGCCTTGTCCGACTGCCCGGCGGCACGCAACAGCGCCATGAGCACAGGCCCTAGCGAAAACTCGCCACGCTTTGCCCTGTTCGTGAGATCTCGCAAATATCCGCCAGGCGAATTGATATGACCACCGCGCTCAAGGATACAGGCGATTGTCACCGCCGCATTTTCCGGCCCCATCGCCTCGCACGCCTCCTGATACGCGGAGGGGCTAACACCCAACATCGATCTCACTACCACCGCGGCCGTCATGAGTTCGCGCCAGTTACTGATCTTGCCATCGGGACCGTAGTTGGAGATTTCAGGGCAAGCCCGAAGTACAAGTCCGATAGGGAACGCCTTGATCGGCACACTTTCGGCTCGCTTCTTCTCGCTCGGCTTCGCTCCCTGCTCTTTTTCAGAGCTAGGTTCAAGTTCATTAAGGGGATTGGTATTTGAATTCTGTACGTGACGCTCATTATGAGCATCATTGGTGCTCGTATTTGCAGAAATATCTTCGAAATTCAGGAGTTTGAGTACATCCTGACGCAAGACGCTCATGTCAGCGGCAATATTCCTCAGATCGTTGAGGGTAGGATTGCGTGGAATCCGTCTAACAAGGTCAAGATAGCGCTCTTCCATTCGAACCCAGTCACCGACAGCACCCTCTTCAAGTGCAGCCGATATCAGCTTACGGATGTCGCGCCGGCAGATCGTCAGGGCCTCTTTTTCCCGACGAAACGCTAACCGCTCTGCAGCTACCTGTTGAGCGAGCAAGGCGAGTTCTTCCGCGCGCGTCAAGAGCGGTGAAATATCGAAGCCATAGGCGTGCTCTATCGAACCATCTTCGTCCTTGCGCGCGTATCGCTTACCGTTTGCGCTATCCTTGCGAATGATCAGGCCCGCTTCGACAAGAAGAGCCAGATGCCGGCGCAGCGTTGCACCTGCAATGCCATGAGCACGAATGGACAATTGAATGTTCGATGGGAAGACGACCAGTTGCGCATCCTGGCGTAATTCGTTTTCTGGGTAGAAGCTGAGCAGCGCGTCGAGCACCGCGAGGCTGCGATCCTGTAGCCCTAGCGTTTCACGCGCCTCTGACGCGTCACGGAAGACCTTCCATTTGTCGGCTGTTTTGCCCTGCTTGATTTTCGTCGTGGCTATCTGCCGCTTCACAAGCGCAAGCGTTACCGGCCGCCGCCCAAAAGGCGTCGATACCTGTCCGTCTTCCATGTCCTCGCCCCATCAAAAAGGCAAAAGAAGAACGCTCACCAAAACGGTGCCAAATACTCTTGACTGGGATTCAGGGAAATGCGATTCTCTCGTTGTCACACATCGAGAAGGGCTTCCATGACGGCAACGTTTCGGGGGCCTTTTTCTTTTGCGCGTTTTCCTTCCTTTGAAGTCAGTTTCTCGGTTGGCTTGCAACCAGATTAATCTTTTGATCGCTCACGCTCGAAGCGCTCCGCCAACTCTGGCAGTGTCGCCTCAATGAATGAGAGGAATTCCGCGCCGGCAATGGTGCTGGCTGAGATACGCATATCTTTTTTGGTCCGCACGAACCTACCGAGCTCTCGCCCAGCAGTGTTTGCAATCATGGTGCCGGTGCTTTGAGCCGGCTGCGATGTCCGCAGTGCATTGAAAGCCGCGAGGAACTTCTGGTCAGAAGCCTGGCGTTTAGCCGTTGCCTCAGAAAGCGCCAAGCGCAGTTGGTCATGCAGTTCGGTTTGCTCAGAAAAGATTTTGGCAAACTCAGCCCACCTTGGACGTCCAACCTTCGGAGCTCGGCCGATCGCTTCGATAACGTCTAGCGGAACCGTGCGATAGACGGCACGCATTCTCGCAAGTTCGGGATCATCAATCGATAGCGCGGCCTTGATATCGCGTGGCTTGACGTCGGCGTCGTCCATGCGAGAAGCAAACAATGCGCGCTCGATCCAGGTGAGATCCTGGCGGTCGGCATTCTCAATACCTTGCGAAATAACCAGCTCGACATCGGAGATTTCGACTTCGATCGCCTTGACCGGAATCCCGAGTTCCTTGGCTGCACGTAGACGGCGATGGCCGTAGATAACCTGATATCTGTCCGGCGAATACGGGGACCGGCGAACCTGGATAGGGACCTTCTGACCCTCTGATTTGACCGAGTTGCGAAATGTCTCGAAATCCGACGCGTCGTCATCGGGTAGACGATCGGGAAATGGCGATGGGTCGATCATGGAAGGATCGATTTCGCGGATGGCGCCACCACCCGATTCCAGAAGCGCTTTCAGGCGATCGCGCTCGGACTTTATGTCGTCGATCGCCCGATGCGCCGCGCCGATGACACCAGCGCCGACGCGCGTAGGGACTGGCGCAGCTGGCTGCTGAGGCGTCTCAGACGCCGTCGTCGAGAGTCGATTTTCGAGCTCAGCCGACAACAAACCAAAATTCGCAACGATGGATTTACGCGACGACTTAGAGGTCATGTGCGCCCCCAGCTATTGTTGATGAGTTTTACGATCGCTTCATTGACGGCATCGACCGCCTCACGAGCGCGCTTATGCGTGTCACGGCCGATCTGCCCCATCTCAAGCTCATAAATAGAGCGTTTCGCGAGCCCTGCTGCCTCTACAGCAGTGCTTTCGATCAGAGTCGGGAGAAGTACGTCTGACCCAAAGAGGTGACGCATCATAGCAACGACCTGCGACTGCGGCGCATCATTGGGATCGTGACGAGTGACCAGATAGCGAATGAAATCCTGATCGAGCTTGGCGCCACTCTCGTTCAAGACGCTGATCAAGTCGCCCATCATCAAAAGGAATTGGCTCATCGATGCCACATCGAGCATCGCCGGATGAACGGTGATAATCATGCTGGTGGCAGCATAGATCGCGCTCAGCGTCAGGAAGCCGAGAGATGGCGGAGTATCCAGAATGACGACATCGTAATCTGCATCGACCTCCGCGAGTGCAAGCTTCAGACGCTCGAAGAAGATTGCTCCGGAGCCAGATTTTTGCGCCAGAACCCGCGGTGTTTCATGCTCATATTCCATGACCTCGAGGTTACCTGGGATCAGGTCGATGCCATCGAAATAGGTTTTGCGAATGATGTCGCGGATCGGCCGGCGTTCCGTTTCGTCGTAACGCAGTGCGGCGTAGATGGTCTCGTTTGCACCGACGTCAAACTCCGGCTGCGCACCGAAGAGAGCCGACAGCGATGCCTGCGGATCGAGATCGAGTGCAAGCACGCGATAGCCCTGCAGAGCAAGATAGTGCGCTAGATGGACACAGGTCGTGGTCTTCGCACTACCGCCTTTGAAGTTTGCGATGGCGATAACCTGGAGATGCTCGCCGGGGCGCCTTCTTGGGGAGAAACGGAGCGCTTCAGATGGCTTTTGGCCTGCAAAGAATTCCCGCAGCTCGTTGATCTGTGAAAGGGAGTAAACGCGGTGATTGTTTTCAAGGCGGCCCGGCAAAGGCCCGCGACCCTCACTCGACATGAGTTTGAGAGTGGAATCAGGTATGGAAGTAAGCTTGGAAACTTCATTTGTGAGGAATGGACGCAGGCTCTTCTCCGACTTCGGAGGATACATGCGCGTGCGGAGTTCCTGCAATTGCTGGGACAAAAGGCTAGCGTGCCGCGCGATCTTGCTGCCGGCATCTTCCTTCTGTCCACCTGTCATCTCTGCTCGTTCCGCTATCGCCATAATTTCCTCTTGGCGGGCAATTGCCGGTTTGCCGACTTCAACCCGCCAAAGGTACATCACGATTCTGCGTTGTCGTCCAGCGTTATAGCGTTAACGAAACCTTAATCCACCAGTATAACGCGAGTGGCTCCAGTCCGTTATCGTCGTTCCAATTCAGCAACTTAGCACCATTTAAACCAGAATTTATGACGCAACCGCTACTAGCACATTTGCTAGTAAGTTGCGCCGCAAGCCGCCATTTCACGTCAGTCCGAAGCGCCACAGTTCAGTATGAGGCGGCACACCGATTCGGGACGAATATCGAAAGCAGTAATAGACGCTTCTCACTCGACGACCGTCACGATCGTCGCCGCCACTTGGTTGCGTAACGACAGGGGATCGGCCCGGCTCAACCTGGAGCTTACGGCCGGGCCAGGGTCAATATCGTCTATTTCCTCAGGGGCAGGCACGCGAACAACAATTCAGAAATGGCATAGCGACGCTGATCACTAACACTTTTGCCAGTGGATTGATCGACCGGCCATATCGCAACCTTCTCCAATCACATGAGAGGAGCTTTGCCAGACCCATGACGGACATCGAGTTGAGCAGCAGGCACACGAAAGGCACAACCTTTTCCTCAAGTGAGCCGCAGCAATGACGCGTCCTTCCTCACTGCCGCGCCTCATCCGGAAATTAGAAGACGCTCTTGGTAGCCAGGTGTGCGACGCTTTAAGCGATCCCAACGTCGTCGAGGTAATGGCAAACCCCGATGGTAGACTCTTCATTGAGCGTCTCGGATCCGGCATATCCCAAGCGGGCAAAATTACCGTAGAGGCCGCGGAAACGGTCATCGGCAGCATCGCTCATCTGCTCGGATCAGAAGTCGATGACGCGCGTCCGATTGTATCGGGTGAACTGCCAATAGGCGGACACCGCTTCGAAGGGCTGCTGCCCCCCATCGTTTCTGCGCCGACCTTCACGATCCGACGACGCGCGTCCCAGCTCATCAGGCTCGATGCCTATGTAGCAAGCCAAGCGATGACGTCTGCCCAGGCCAGAATTATCCGGAACGCCGTGACATCTCGCCTGAACATACTTGTGTCCGGAGGGACCGGCTCGGGCAAGACGACACTTGCCAATGCGATCATCGCAGAAATCGTAGATCAGGCACCAAACGACCGATTGGTCATCCTTGAAGATACCGCGGAGATTCAATGCGCTGCGGACAATGCTGTCAGCCTGCACACCAGTGACGCAGTCGACATGTCGCGTCTCCTGAAAAGCACAATGCGCCTGCGACCAGATCGGATCATCGTTGGCGAGGTCCGTGATGGCGCGGCGCTTACCATGCTGAAGGCCTGGAATACAGGGCATCCGGGCGGTGTCGCGACGATCCACGCAAACAGCGCACTCTCCACCCTCCAGCGCCTTGAGCAGCTGACTGCCGAGGCCAGCCACCAGCCGATGCAGGCTGTTATCGGAGACGCGGTCGATCTGGTCATTGCGATTGAGCGAACCGCAAAAGGCAGGCGCGTCAGCGAAATTGTTCACATAACCCGCTTTGCAGAGGGCCAGTACGAGACGGAAGCCTTCGCAGAGGAGAGCCGAGATGCCGCATAAGAGATCACTCCTGGCGCTTTCCGCCATGGCCTTGTCTGTTGCTTTCGCTACTTCCCCCGCCTTTGCCAGTTCCGGAGGAAGTCTTCCTTGGGAAGGGCCGCTTCAACAGATTCAGCAGTCAATCACTGGCCCCGTCGCCGGCTATATCGCATTGGCAGCCGTCGCAATCGCCGGCGGAATGCTGATCTTCGGTGGTGAGCTCAACGATTTTGCTCGTAGGCTGGTCTATGTCGTCCTGGTCGCTGGCATCTTGCTCGGCGCGACGACGATCGTCGGCCTATTTGGCGCCACAGGTGCGTCGATCGGCATGCCGAAAGAGCGGGTCACGCAGGTCGTTTCGGACGGAGCGGGGGAGGAGGCGTTGTGAGCCTCCAACGCAATCGTATCCATCGCGCGCTGTCACGTCCAAACCTCTTGATGGGCGCCGACCGTGAACTGGTGCTGATCACCGGGCTTGCAGCCGTGATTTTGATTTTCGTCGTGCTGACCGTCTACTCGGCGCTCTTTGGCGTGGCCATATGGATCGTCATCGTCGGTCTGCTCCGCATGATGGCCAAATCCGATCCGCTGATGCGGCAAGTCTATGCCCGTCACATTTCCTACAAAGCCCACTATCGGCCAACGGCCTCGCCGTGGCGCAAATACTAGAGGTGTCCCGATGGCTGCCCTCACATGTTTCCGCGAGACCGGCCCCTCGTTCGCTGATCTCGTTCCCTATGCCGGGCTAGTCGACAACGGCGTGCTCCTCTTGAAGGACGGCAGCCTTATGGCCGGATGGTACTTCGCAGGCCCGGACTCCGAAAGCGCAACCGACCACGAGCGCAACGAGCTATCCCGGCAGATCAATGCGATCCTCTCGCGTCTGGGAACAGGCTGGATGATCCAAGTCGAAGCGGTCCGCGTGCCGACCGTTGATTATCCCTCGCCAGCCCAGTGCCATTTTCCAGATCCCGTCACCAGCGCCATCGATGCCGAACGCCGGACCCATTTCCAGCGCGAGCAGGGGCATTTCGAGAGCAAACATGCGATCATTCTCACCTACCGGCCGCTCGAGTCGAAGAAGACGGCACTAAGCAAGTACATCTATTCGGACGAGGAGAGCCGGAAGAAATCCTACGCCGATACCGTCCTGTTCGTGTTCCTCAACGCGATTCGGGAAATCGAACAGTATCTGACCAACACCCTGTCTATTGCCCGCATGCAGACCCGCGAGGTCCGCGAGAGAGGTGGGACACGGATCGCACGCTATGACGACCTCCTGCAATTCGTTCGATTTTGTATCACGGGGGAGAGCCATCCGGTTCGCTTGCCCGACGTCCCGATGTATCTCGACTGGCTCGTGACGGCAGAGCTAGAGCATGGTTTGACGCCGAAGGTCGAGAACCGGTTTCTCGCGGTGGTCGCCATCGATGGCCTGCCAGCCGAGAGCTGGCCCGGCATTCTCAACAATCTCGATCTGATGCCTGTGACCTATCGATGGTCGTCACGGTTCATCTTCCTCGATGCGGAAGAGGCGCGCCAGAAGCTCGAACGCACGCGCAAGAAATGGCAGCAAAAGGTTCGCCCTTTTTTCGACCAGCTTTTCCAGACGCAGAGTAGATCGGTCGATCAGGATGCTATGACTATGGTCGCCGAGACCGAAGACGCCATCGCTCAAGCCTCGTCCCAGCTTGTAGCATACGGCTATTACACACCGGTCGTGATCCTATTTGATGAAAACCGCGACACCTTGCAGGAAAAGGCGGAAGCCATCCGTCGACTGATCCAGGCGGAGGGGTTCGGCGCACGCATTGAAAGCCTGAACGCGACGGATGCGTTTCTCGGCAGTCTGCCGGGTAACTGGTACGCCAATGTCCGTGAGCCGCTGATTAACACAAGCAATCTGGCGGACCTCGTTCCGTTGAACTCGGTATGGTCAGGCAATCCGGTGGCGCCATGCCCGTTCTATCCGCCTAATTCACCGCCGTTGATGCAGGTGGCCTCGGGCTCAACGCCGTTTCGTCTCAACCTGCATGTCGACGACGTCGGCCACACCCTGATCTTCGGACCGACGGGCTCGGGTAAATCAACCCTTCTCGCTCTCATCGCCGCGCAGTTCCGCCGATACGAGTCCGCGCAAATCTTCGCATTCGACAAGGGCAACTCGCTCCTTCCACTGACGCTTGCTGCCGGCGGCGACCACTACGAGATCGGCAATGACATGAGCGGGGAGGGGAAAGAACTAGCGTTCTGCCCGCTCTTTGATCTTTCAACGGATGGCGACCGAGCCTGGGCGACCGAGTGGATCGAAATGCTTGTCGCTCTCCAGGGCGTCACCATCACGCCGAACCATCGCAATGCAATCTCACGCCAGATCAGCCTGATGGCGACAGCACCTGGAAAATCGCTGTCGGACTTTGTCAGCGGCGTGCAGATGCGAGAGATCAAGGATGCCCTTCATCATTATACCGTCGACGGGCCCATGGGTCAGCTTCTCGACGCGGAAGAAGACGGCCTCACGCTTCGCGCGTTCCAATGCTTCGAGGTTGAAGAGCTCATGAACATGGGCGAGCGTAATCTCGTCCCTGTCCTCACCTACCTGTTCCACCGGATAGAGAAGCGGCTCGATGGCTCTCCGAGCCTGATCCTTCTCGATGAGGCTTGGCTGATGCTCGGTCATCCCGTGTTCCGTGACAAGATCCGTGAGTGGCTCAAGGTTCTCCGCAAAGCCAATTGCGCCGTTGTTCTGGCGACGCAATCCATCTCCGACGCCGAGCGCTCCGGCATCATCGACGTGCTGAAAGAATCCTGCCTGACCAAGATCTGCTTGCCGAATGGTGCCGCGCGTGAGCCGGGCACCCGCGAGTTCTATGAGCGGATTGGTTTCAACGAGCGCCAGATCGAAATCGTCTCGGGCGCCATCCCTAAGCGCGAATACTACGTCGCCACGCCACACGGACGGCGGCTTTTCGACATGTCGCTCGGGCCGGTGACGCTGAGCTTTGTGGGCGCATCCGGAAAGGAAGATCTGAAGCGGATCCGTGCGCTGAAGGCGGAACATGGCCAGGATTGGCCTACCCATTGGCTTGAATTGAGAGGAGTTCACGATGCCACGTCGCACCTCAACGTCCAGTAGCTGGATCATCATAACCATGACCGCGGCAATCGCGCTGTCGCCTATTGCTTCCGCCCATGCCGGGTCTGCGACGGGCGCTGCCACTGAATGGACCCAGCTTGCCAACAACGCGCAGCTAATCGACCTCCTGAAAAGCTCCGGAATTCAGGTCGACAATCAATTGACCCAAATCACTCAACTGGCCGAGCAGATCCAGAACCAGCTGAAGATATACGAGAACATGCTGCAGAACACCGCACGGCTACCCGACAACATCTGGGGCAAGGTCGAAAGCGATCTCAACCGTCTGCGCAGCATTGTCGATCAGGGGCAAAGCATTTCATTTTCAATGGGCAATGCCGACGATGTCCTTCAACAGCGGTTCAAGAGCTATTCGGACCTGAAGACCAACCTGCCGAACGCCGAGACATTCTCGAACACCTATCAATCGTGGTCGGACACGAACCGCGACACGATCGGCAGCACACTGAAGGCTGCGAGCCTCACAGCGGATCAGTTCGACACGGAGGAGGGCACGATGAGTTCGCTGCGATCCATGTCGGAGTCGGCCGATGGACAGATGAAGGCGCTCCAGGTCGGACACCAGATCGCCGCCCAGCAGGTTTCCCAGATGCAGAAGCTGCGTGGCCTGGTTTCCCAGCAGATGACGATGATGGGCACGTGGCTTCAAAGCGAGCAGTCGGACAAGGACCTCGCGCAGGCCAGACGAGAGAAATTCTTCAATGCCGATGTTTCCACGATCCCAAGCGGACAGAAGATGGAGCCACGCTGGTGAGCCGCTCAGTCCTCATTGTCACGGCTCTGGTCATACTCGCTGCAGCGACTTCCGCCACGACCTTCTATTTCGTCCATGCAAACACTCCGGCGTCATCAAAGATAAGCGAGGAGCAACGGGTCACTCGTGAGAAATTCTTCGGCACAGCCAGGGAGCTGCCCCCGATCGAAAAAGGTCAGGAGATGCGTCCGAGATGGTGAAGCGGAATCTCGAGAAGGCTGTCTTACTCGGAGGCATTGCCTATTTTACCCTCTCCACCCTAGCGTTTGCACAGCATGGGCAAGTTCTGACAGAGCTCGAGAACCAGGTTTCTGCTGCCGCTAAGGGATGGGAGATAACCATCATGGATGCCGCAAGGTCACTGTTCTGGATCCTTGCGGGGATCGAGGTCGGTATCGCCGCGGTCTGGCTTGCTATACAGGCCGCATCCCTTGAGAGTTGGTTCGCCGAACTCGTCCGTCGGATCATGTTCGTAGGCTTCTTTGCGTTCGTTCTGAGCCAGGGCCCAGCATTTGCGAGGAGTGTCGTCGACAGTCTCTACCAAATCGGCGCAGGGGGCGGATCTGCCTCACCAGCCGAAGTTTTCGACGCCGGTATCCGCGTAGCATCGCAGATGTCCACGCAGGCTAAGTTCGGGGTTTTCGAAGACAATGTGCTAGCTATGGCCGCAGTCCTAGCAATGGGCATCGTCGTCATATGTTTCTCACTTGTCGCCGCAATCTTCGTCTCCGTTATGGTCGAAATGTATGTGGGGCTGCTCGCAGGGATGATCATGCTCGGTCTTGGCGGCTCGTCCTTCACCAAGGATTTTGCCATCCGCTATTTGGTCTATGCCTTTGGCGTCGGCATGAAACTCATGGCGTTGGTCATGATTGCAAAGATTGGATCGGAGGTTCTTCTCGGCCTGGCTCAAGCACCGACAGCGGAATCCGATCAGTTCATCACCACGCTCGCGATCGCGGGCATTTCGGTGGTGGTGTTTATCATTGCCATGTACGTCCCCAACATCATCCAAGGTGTCGTTCAAGGAGCATCGGTCACCGGCGGAATGGAAACCATCCGGCACGGCGGACAATCGGCATCGCCTGTTCTTGGTGGGACGTCGCTCGCGGTTGCGGCTCTTCGCGCTGAAGCCGCTGCAACTCAGTCAGCACGCGCATCAGGATCCTCTGTGTTCGGTGCAGAATTTCGCGGTGCGGGAGCCGGGGCCACGTCTGCTGGTAAAGCAGCCGGCTTGGCCGCAAGGGAGAAGGCGATCGGTTCGCCCGGAGCCTATGCCGGTTCGACCATGGGGTTGGCCAACGCCAAGCTCGATCAGAGCCGAACCGGACAAAGCGGTCCCAAAACGCCGCCAGAACGAAACGACAAGTAATCATCAGAAAGGCGACACGCGATGGCAGCAAACCGGCCGCCCGATAGTCCCTACCTTGCCGCGCGGCAGGAATGGACGGAACGATATGGATCCTACGTCCAGTCCGCGCGGGCATGGCGGATAGTGGGGATACTTGGACTGTCGATGGCCGTGATCGGCTTCACCTATGCCATGTATCTCAGCACACAGGTCAGGTTGGTGCCCTACATCGTTGAGGTCGACAAGCTCGGCACGTCGGTTACAGCCGGCTTCCCCCAGCAGATCGAGTATGCCGATGCCCGCGTCGTGCGCGCGACGCTGGGCAATTTCATCACGAGCTTGAAGTCGATCACGCCCGACGCGGTGGTGCAAAAGCAATATATCGACCGCACCTATGCTTTACTCAGAACATCGGATCCCTCGACCCAGAAGATCAATGCCTGGTTTCGCGGCAATTCGCCGTTCGAAAAGGCCAAGACATCGACTGTCGCCGTTGAGGTCAACAACATCGTGGCGCTGTCCAACCAGACCTACCAGATCGACTGGACCGAATACGAGCGCGATCGCAAGGGCAAGGAGACCGGCACGCGCCGCTTTCGCGGCATCGCGACGGTCGCGCTCACCGCGCCACAGGACGAGGCGATCATCCGCCTCAACCCGATCGGTCTTTATGTCCAGGACTTCGAGTGGACCGCACAGCTTTAAGGGCAGGGAAATTCACATGCACAGAACAGGATTGATCGCGGCCGCCGGCTGCATGGCCGGACTCGTCCTTGCGGACTGCGCGATAGCGCAGAGCATGACGTCGAACGAGGTGAAGGGGACCAACATCTCGCGCAAATGGCGGGGGACGCCCGGTCTCGTGACGACCGGGCCCGATGGGAAAGTCATCTTTCTGTTTGGCGAAACCCAGCCCTCGGTTGTGTGCTCACCGCTTCAGGTTTGCGACATCGAGCTGCAAGGCGGCGAGATCGTCCGAGACGTGCTTGTCGGTGATACGGTCCGCTGGAAAGTCGAGCCGGCGACATCAGGGGCAACCGGCGGGCAGGCGATCCACCTGATCGTCAAGCCGTCAGAGGCCGGCCTCGTCACGTCGATGGTCGTCACGACCTCTCGGCGAACCTACCATATCCAGCTCAAATCCCATCCCAGCCAGTACATGGCTCGGATCGGTTTCGAGTATCCAGAGGATGTATCGACCAAGCTGCCTGACATCAATGCCCGGCTTGAGACCGGCGGCATTCCGGGAAGCTCACCGGACAAGCTGAACTTCTCCTATTCGGTTAGAGGCAGCGCGTCGTGGCGGCCAAAGCGCGTCTATTCCGACGGCACCAAGACCTACATCCAGTTTCCCCGATCAATCTCGGGCCAGGATGCACCAGTGCTGTTCATCGTCAGCGGTGGCCAGAACCGCATCGTCAACTATCGCATGAAGAACGACATGATGATCGTCGACTACGCCGTTGACAAGGCCGTGCTCGTCTCAGGTGTTGGTTGGCGACAGCAGAAGATCACGATCCGTCGGGGAGGCTGAAAATGAAGAAGACCACAGCTGCTATCATGATCGCCTCCATCCTCTCCAGTTGCCAGACAACGGAAGAGTCGTTGAGCACAAGCTCTACTACGATCGCCGTCACCGGCGGCACCGCAAGTGCAATCGCTGGCGACATGGCAAGCCGCCTTGCCGAAAAGGTTGGTCCGGCCGCGACTACGACCCTGAAGATGGACAAGGATACATCCGACTATGCGGCTGCGCTTGAGGCTGCTCTGAAAGGATGGGGATACTCGGTCATTACCGACGGCAAGGTTGGTAAGGATCAAAAGCCCGTCGAGGTTGCGTGGTCGATCGACAGTTTCGACGGACAGGTCCTTGCCCGGGTCAGCACACCGGCCATCGCGCTCGGACGCGCCTACACGGCGACATCAGGCGGCGCCACGCCGGCCAGTCCGCTTTCGATTATGCAGCGAAACTGAGGGGAAGAGAGATCATGGTTCAATCGCTCCAGCTCGGTACGGCGGGTAATGCTGACGATGAACAGAGCATGCGGCGTCTAAATCGCCTGCCGATCATCGTCGTGATCGTCATCATAGTTCTATTCTTTGGAGTCGTGATTGTCGGCCTGTCATGGCGTGGTCTTTCCTTCAATCGTGGAAACGAACTCGACACTAGCTCCGCGACACCGGCGACCACATTTGGCGATCAGCTGAAACGAGGCGTGACGGACGGGATCATCGGCGAACCGGAGCAACGCGAAGTGTTTCAACCGACGCCGGTCGTTGTCGAACGCGAGCCCGTGAGAGATGCTGTCGTGGAGCGGCGAAACGAGATTCGGACGGAACGGCAATCGCAGCTTGAGCCGGAAGCCGAGTGGAAGGCGCGGCTGAAGCGAGAACAGGACGAGCACGTCATTCGCGAAACCCAGCGTCAGAGGATGGCAAGCCTCCAGGCACGGGCAACAGCGCTCGATTCTCCGCTTAAGGTTGACGTTTCCGAACTCCAGAAGAACGCTTCCGAAAGCAGGACGGACACCCGGCAACCGCTCAATGCCACGACGAACAGTGCATCCGATCTCTATACCGCCGCGATGAGGTCCGGTCTGCTCGGACAGAATGTCGATCAAAACGGTCAGACTTCGAAGGAAGACTTTTTCAATCAGGACATCAAGGATCTTGGCTACCTACCGAACCAAGTGGTGCCGCAGCTCTCGCCCTACGAGTTGAAGCGTGGATCGGTGATACCGGCCACGATGATTACCGGCTTGAATTCAGATCTCCCGGGCAGGATTTCGGCGCAGGTCAGCCAGAATGTCTACGACAGTGCCACCGGCTACCGGCTGCTGATCCCGCAGGGAGCGAAGCTATTTGGTCGGTATGACTCCAAGGTATCATTCGGCCAGGAGCGGGTACTCGTCGTTTGGACCGACCTGATCTTCCCTAACGGGTCAACGCTTCAGATCGGCGGCATGTCCGGGACGGATGCCGAGGGGTACGGGGGTTTCAAAGACAAGGTTGATCGTCACCTCTGGCGCACCTTTGGGTCCGCCGCGCTTGTTGCCATCATCGGCACGGGGATCGATATGTCGATGCCGGAAAGCTCGACGCTGGCCACACAGGATACAGCTACTGATGCGGCACGCCGGAATTTTGCCGAGAGTTTCGGAAGAGTGGCCGAGCAGACAATTTCAAAGAACCTAAATGTACAGCCTACCATCAGGATCCGACCTGGCTACAAATTCAACGTGTTAGTCGATCAAGACATCATTTTTCCGAACTCATATCGCCAATAGAATGCACCTCGTTTTAAATCGCTCATCTCCAATGTAATTGAACCGCGGTGGATGCGATTGTGCGCCTCGCCTCCGTTTAAGAGCTATCGGCCCTCGATTAGGCGTACTGCCATACATGAGTGCAGCCTCGCTGCGCTCAGACCGTCGCTGAACGTGGGAAGCGCAGCCCCTCTGTCATCGTGATAGATGAGATTGCCCAACCGCCTGGTATGTGCCACGTCGAACTGGACCCTCAACTAAGAGGCGTGAGCAAAACGCTTTTCCTTGTCAGGCAGATGTTCTCAGTCCGCTTGTTTTGACAGCTCGTGGAATGGCCTCTTCAGTTCCCACACGAAGCCTATTATATGTTCTCCACAAGGAGAACAATTATGACCCGGTTGGTTCGCTTCTACACGCCTGCGGAAGCAGCCGCCGTCAGCGAGATCGCCGTGAAATCGGTGCACAACGCAATCGACAAACGGATCATCGCCCGGCGCCTTGCTAAAGATGAAGGGCGAGCACTGTCTGACGATGACCTACTGCGGCTCAAGCTATGGTATGGGGTCGGCTCGATCCTGTCAGCCGAGCGTCGCCAGAGACTCTTCGACACGATAGACCAGAATCCGGATGCCGACACTGTTCGAGCGGATGACTATCTGATCGTGGACGTCGCACGCGCACGCCAACAGCTTGCGGCACGTGCGGAGGCACTTCGGGAAGCGGAGCGGGTTATCGAAAGCGTAAAGGGTGTTCTTGGCGGCGAGCCGGTGTTCTGCAAAACGCGCGTTCCGGTCAGGGCGATCGCCGCCATGAAGGCCCAGGGCACAACCACTGAGGAGATTGTCGAGGGCTATCCTTCGCTCACCGCGCGCATGGTCGAACTCGCGGAGATCTGGACTGCCGCTCACCCGGCACGAGGCCGGCCTCGCAAACTCTCAGACCTTGGCGCGACCGTGAAATCTGCAAAGCGTCTCTCACTTCCGAAGGCCATCATCAAAACTTCCGGCAGCTAATATCGTTAAGTTCCTGATTGTGAATGCCTGCACACCTCTCTCGTGGCCGTTGCTCAAGATAACGGCCACGATGGCTTCCATGTGAACTGGTCGGGATTGAGCGGTGAAAAGGATTGGGATCTGATGCCTCGCAATGTTGCGGAGGACTACACCTTCGTCACCAACAACGCGCGATTTCAGAAAACTCTACGGCAGCGAAGAGATCCATGCCGGCTTGGTCATCATCGTGCCTCAAGTCGTTCCGGCATCGCAGCGCGACCTATTCACACTCATCTTGGAGGAGATGGTAAGCGGCGAAGAACTTCTGAACGAGGTGATCGAGATCACCATCGAGGGCGATGAGGCGGTTATCACACGGTACTCTCTGCCGGCAATCTGAGAACATCCCAACTCGCCCATTCCAGAAGCTCAGGTCCAGTCCGGCCACTATTTCTGTCCTCCGACCCTCGTTAGATCGATCCGGATGCCGGCGTCGTCGGGCTTGATCGGCGTTTCGGAGGGTGCATCATCCTTGGCCTTGTCAGCATTCTCGACCTCCACCTCCGACCGCTGCACGACCGCTCCACCCGGATCCTCAGCTTGAAACACGCTCTCACCCTCGAACTTACCGGTTCGCCAGGCGTGGATCGCGTCATCGAACAGCTGCGGAAAAACCTCTTCGCTGGTCGGGTTGCCGTACCACTTCGCAACGATCCGAAGGATCTTGGCGAACATCCTTGTGCCCATCCTCAGATTGGCGCAGGGCTCGACCAAATCGACCTTTAACTCAGAAGCATGCTTCAGACCAATGCCCGCCGGGATCTGGGTGAAACCAACCCGCACGATAGAGCCAGCGATGTTTTCACGGACGATCTCGATCGCTTCCTCGGGTGTTTTCGGTTTGGGAATGAGTATCAGACGGCCACCGGACTTCACCGTTATGGCAAGCGGATCGTCCGAACCGACCGCCTGGACAAACTGCTCGACGATTACAGGCTTCAACGAAGGATCGGCACATTCCTTGATCAACGCAGCATCAAGCATGCAAACTCCATGTTTCAGATGTTGAATGAGATGACGAGAGGAAGATCAAACAGGCGGGCCCAAGCCTCGCTGCTCGCCCGTTGAATGTCGATGATCGACGTCCCCGCGGTCCACCAACCGTTTCCGACTGCAATGATAAGGTCGGGGCGGTGGAATGCCGATTGCAAAACTGGCCAGACGAGGAGTTGTTCGTAGCAGATCAGCGGCGCGACTTTTGAAGTGCCGACCTCTACGACGGGATTCGCGAAGAAATGTGCCCGCGCGCCAGATTCATCATCACCACCAATCCAGGCTCTCCAAGGTTGCCACATCGATCCGGGCACCGGCATTCGCTCCCGGTAGAGAACCTCCGTCTTCCCAGCGGATATTCTCACGAGCACGTTGTCGTAGCCGGGACCATCGATGAGGGCCGCTCCAGCGATGACCGTGATATCGGTCCCGGTGAGCCCTTTCTGCCAGAAGCGAGCGACTGTCGGCGTCCAGAAACCGAGAGCACTCTCCGGCAACAGAACAGTTGTGCCAGGCGGCTGGGCAAGAGCAACGTCGATCAGCTCCTTTTGCCGATTGAGGCTACCTTCGCGTCCTAAAGACGCGCCCATTTTAAGGTCGACACCCATCCACGACGCAGGTAGGTTTGGTGGCGTCCACTGAGCGGCGGACCAGAGCCAGAAGCCTATCATGGCCATGGCTGCAGCCGGCCTGTATCGCGTTGTCATGACGGCGAGGCCGGCTGCCATCACTATCAGACCACACCATCCCCACCTTGGGAACAGAACGCCTGCGGCGGTGATCGGATGCGCCCATCCCAGAATGCCAAATGGTGGAACCGCCATCACCAGACACGCGGCGACGTATCGCGAAGATTTCTGCCAGCCCTCGCGATTGGTCCAGAGCACCAAATGGACTGTCACATAGACGGAAGAGGCGGCGAACCAGAGCAGGAGTCCGGGCCAGATATCGTGACCATAGAAGTTCGCCACGCCCCCCGGTAGTCCACGCGATGCAGCGAGGAAATACGCTGCGGAGATCCCGGCCGCCTGAAGTCGCGTCCGTGCGAGGGACCAAAGTACGGGGAAGGCACATGCAACGGGGAGAAGGAGCGCATGACTGCTCCAACCGATCCATCCGGCGCCAGCCGATAATGTGAAGAGGACACCCGTTCGGAGGAAATCACGGTGCATAGGTCCAGACCTCCTGCGCCAATCCGAGGATGCCAGCCATCGACAAAGGACCAAAGTACCGGCTATCGAACGAACCCGGGAACTCGGAATGGAGAAAGACCGTGCCGGGCGGAACGACACCACCGACATAAGGCGTCATCTCGCGCCCTTGGCCATCCATGCGGGAAACCCTCGAATGAGGGAGCGGGCGGCCATCGACGCGCACGACGTCACTGATTTGGATCGCCTGTCCGGCTGTCGCAACAACCGTTTTGATCAATGGCGCGACGAGGCCTTCGCAGAGCCCGTAGCGGAGATATCCCCGCGCCCGCGCCTTGCGCATCGCGTCGGTGTCCGGTGGGCAAATGAAGACTAGATCACCGACCAAGATCGGGCGATTGGGCTTGACAATCCGCCACAAACCCAAGGGCTCGCTGGGTGTAAGATTAACCCGAAAACCTGCACCTCCGAGAAGCAGAATGAGGCCAAGCGTTATCAAGCTGACGCTGCAGAACCGATAGAACCAGACGAGCCGTCTCATGCGCCAGGGCACTCTTTGTCGATGGTGCATCTTCATTGGAGAGTGAGCCCCTGAGACCTTGTCTGCCGAATTGCCTCAGTCTGTTTGAGTGCCGTCACGCTGCGCTCGTAGGCAGACAGTTGCTGCACCGTCCTCATCGTGTTCCAGGCCTGCTGCACCTCACTCTTCTGGGCGGCGTTCATGCCAGACGTCACGCGCTGGAAAGCCTCGCCGTTGGCGTCCTTCGCTGCGAGAGGCAGGAACGTCCTTTCTCCGAAGCGTTCGGTGACTGCCTTGGCGAAACCTTCGAGTTCGGCCTTCACCATTTTGTCGGCGAGCGCATATTCGAGGCTAGAGGGCAGGTCGTTGCGGTCTATGGCGTCACGGACGCGCTCCAGCACGCTTTTCGCATTGGACGAGAGGGCCGGGATCTCCAGCGCGACCTGCCTGCGGACCGCAAGCTCCTCTGCGTGATTTCGCCGTTCGGCATCGACACGCTGGCGGAGATAATCGCTGATGCTGTCGGCGAGCGGCGTGATATTCTTCAGCGCCCGGTCCCGGTCGATCTTGTCGCCGCTGCTGGCGAGTAGACCCGTCTTGCCCTTGAGTGCACCAAAGGTTTCAGGCTCGCTGGCTATCCTAGCGATGGTCCTTTCGGCAACCACCTGGTCGCGCAACATCGCGTCGACGTTGACGGCTTTGAACGCGCTTTCCGGCTGCGCGTAGACGTGATGGAAGCGCATCGAGACTTCTTCCCATTGCTTCTTCAATGCCGGATCGGATGCAAGCTTGTCCTCAACTGCCTGATCGATCGATTTCGGGAAGGTGGTGATACCGGCCACCATTGGTTTGTTCTCCTTTGCTAACGTTCGAATTGTGCTGGCCGTCGAGGAGGCAAAGCCGAGCTTGGTGCCCATGGCCGTGAGCCGGCCGGCGAGATCGACAAGCTTTTGCTTCTGCCGGATCGTCCATTCGAGACGATCACGCGCAACGGTTGTGGCAACGTTGACGATGTGAAGGCCGCGCGCCTCGGCAAAGCGCAGTGCCTGCCGGTAGATGCTGCCGTCGGCGTAATCGAGCGTCGTTCCTTTGGAATTCCTGCGCGACAGGATCTCGACCAGACCGCCAGCCTTGGCGAAAGATCGGCGACCATAATAGACCCCGAGATCCTCACGGTGACGGGTCATCGCCACATAGGTGAGGTGACGATCCAGTGAGAGGGACGCCAGCACCTTGACCCGGTCTACCGTCGCGCCCTGGCTTTTGTGCACCGTTGTGGCATAGCCATGATCGACATTGTTGTAGAAGCGCTGTTCGACGATTACCTGGCGCAGGTGCTCACCCTCGCCGATGACGGACACTAGGCGACCAGGTGTCGCTTCCACCACCGTGCCCAGCATGCCATTCTTGACGCCGATCGCCCCTTCGTTTTTCAGGAAGACAATCTGGTCACCGGCTGCAAAGTTGCGGTTGCCATCTGCGGTTTTGAACACAAATCCCTGCTCTATGATGCCGCGCTCGATAAGCTTGTCGCGCGCCAATTCATTCAGCATTCGGACGTCACGGCGCAGATGCGCCAGGATCAACGTGGGCTTGGCAGGATCGTACTCTCGATCCCAGTCGGCGATGAGGTTGGTAACCGCATCAGTCTTCAGCTCGGAGCCGATCATCTTTCCATTCGACTGATAGGCTGCGACGGCTTTGCCGACATGACCGCGCGCCAGATCGAGCGACGCGTCGCGCATCCATTGCTCACGCTGGCGATAGATCGTTTCGAGTTCCGCATAGCCGATGCGATCGGCAATGGCGCGGAAGGCAGCACCCGCTTCGATCGGCTGAAGCTGTTCTGGATCGCCAACAAGCACGAGTTTGGCGCCGGCTTTTGTGACGGCTTCGACGAATGTCGCCATCTGCCGCGACGAGACCATGCCGGCCTCGTCCAACACGAAGACCGTTTTATCGTCGAGTCGCCCGCGACCTTGGCTCCAGCGGAGTTCCCAGGACGAAAGCGTGCGTGAGACGATACCCGCCTCCCTCTCCAAACCTTCCGCCGCCTTGCCGGCGAGGGCACCACCAACGACACGATAACCGGCTGCTTCCCATGCCTCACGCGCCGCCTTCATCATCGTTGTCTTACCTGCGCCAGCACGGCCAATCACGGCGGCGATCCGCTCGCCACCGGCAACGTGTTCAATTGCGGTCTTCTGCTCTTCGGACAGCCGTTCGTGACGTCCAAACGTCGCTTCGAGCACGGTCGGCCGGACACCATGCGACGACTGCTGCGAGAGCCAGATCGCCCGGTTGGCCATCTCGGCTTCGAGACGGAGCAGCTCGCGTGTCGTATATTTTGCCGGCGCACGGACCCCAGTCGCGAAGTCAATGCGTTCGCGATCAAGCCGGATGGTTTCGGGGCTCTGCAGGATGCGCGCCATCAGGCTTTGGAAGAGACCTGCATCGTCGATATAGCGATGAAGGATCTTGGCGACGTCGCGTTCGTCGAAGACACTCTTCTCCCGGGTGATAAGATCAAGCACGATCTCCGGACGACGCTGGATCCGACGGGCGTTCTCTGTTCGTCGCTCTTCCTGCAACTCCAGTCGTTCGAGCGCAGCTTCTTCCCCCGCAGGTCCATTCCCACTGGCTGTTTTCCTCTCAATCGCCTTCGTGCCGACGCCAAGATGGATAGTCGGCGTCAGCTCAATGCCCTGCTTCTCAAAGGACCGGCCATCGATCCTGATATCGAGGCCGGCAAGCGCAAGATGTCGGCTCTGGCAGGCGAACCAGCCGTCACGAAACGCACTGAAATCCTCGAGCCCGCCAGCCCAAAGCTCGTAGACGATCTTGCCGCTATCGTTGCGCAGCGGTTTGCCATCCGGTCCCCTAACCGCCACCTTCTTCGAGCCGAAACCGTCTTCGGTCAGCGGCCGCAAAGTGGTCATCAGATGAATGTGCGGATTTCCCGGTGCGTCGTGGAATACCCAGTCCGCCACCATGCCCTGGGCGGTGAGGTGGCGTGCCACGAAATCCCTGACGAGCTCGATGTTCTGCTGGGCTGACAGCTCGATTGGCAGGGCGATGGTGACATCCTTGGCGAGCTGCGCATCGGAGCGTTTCTCGAACGCCTCGACTTTATTCCAGAAGGCTTCGGAGGCGCCAGATACGGATCGATCGGAAATCAAGGATTGCAGCCAATCAGGTGCGTCGGCCGGAATCACAAACTCCTCGTGCAGCAGACCCTGCTTGCGGGTGTAATCGATGGTGCGGGCTTCCCGCTCATAGTCCATTTTAGCGCAATGCCGGTACGCCGCCGACAGCACTGCGCTGCGGCCGGAGCCGCGCGTAACGATGCTGACTGAGAAATGCGGAACGGCCATTACCGGACGAGCTCCTTCAACCCAACGAAATCA
The DNA here is from genome assembly GCF_052046015.1 of Agrobacterium sp. 22094. NCBI lineage: Bacteria > Pseudomonadati > Pseudomonadota > Alphaproteobacteria > Hyphomicrobiales > Rhizobiaceae > Agrobacterium > Agrobacterium sp. 22094. The sequence goes on from NZ_JBQEPX010000007.1 coordinate 115,986, forward strand.
ACTTGTTCATGAGGAGCGGAAGGCCCCGCCAGGGCCTAGAAGCATGGCGTCGCATCAGCGACGTATAATTGCGCCCTTCGGATCCGTCCTTCGAACGGTCGGGATGATGCTCAAAAGCGTAGGCTCCGCCTACTCGCATTTCTGCTAGTAGATCGGCACGCCGATCTGAAGGACTCTGGATGCGTGAACCACGTAATGCACCAACAGAGGACGATCCAGAGATGAAAAAGCCATCATCCAAGATCCGCGAAGAAATCGCCAAGCTTCAGGAACAGCTCAAGCACGCGGAAACGAGAGAGGCCGAGCGTATTGGTCGCATCGCACTTCGGGCAGGCCTCGGCGAGATAGAAATCGAGGAGAGCGAGCTTCAGGCAGTGTTCGATGAACTGGCCAAACGCTTTCGCGGAGGCAAGCCGGGCACGAGCGAACGGAACGGGACAGGGGAAAGCGCCACGGGCAGTGGGCGTTCACAAGCGCTCTCGTTTAGCGCGACTTCGGGCAGCGATCGTGAGGCTTGAAAGGATGAGCAGGAACGCAACGTCCGATGCCCGGAAGAAAGATACGCGTGACAAGATTGAGCTCGGCGGCCTGATCGTCAAAGCTGGCCTACGTTTCGAGAAGCGAGCGCTTTTGCTCGGAGCGTTGATCGACCTGCAGAAGCGGCTGAAGTCCAACGAAGAGGAGCGAACACGATTGACGGCGATAGGAGCGGAGGCGTTCGGCAATGAAGGCGAATAGGATCGTTTTCATCATTCTGCCTGTGGCCATGATGAGCGCTGCCATGTTCGTAATGACAGGCATTGAGACATGGCTTGCCGGGTTAGGAAACTCCGAAGCGGCAAGGCTTACTCTTGGACGGATAGGGGTCGCCGCACCCTATATGTTGGCGGCTGCACTCGGCCTGATTTTCCTGTTCGGAACGGCTGGGTCGGCGAGCATTCGCGCTGCAGGCCTTGGAGCCGCTATCGGCAATACGGTGGTCATCCTGGTGGCGTGCTTGCGGGAAGGAATGCGCTTGGCAGTGCTCTCACCCCAGGTCCCAGCCGGAAAGTCCGCGCTATCCTACCTCGATCCCTCGACCGTGATCGGCACGGCCGCTGCACTGATATCAGGATGCTTTGCAGTGCGGGTGGGGATGGTGGGCAACGCCGCATTTGCGCGGGCTACACCGAAGCGCATCGTTGGCAAACGCGCTTTGCACGGCGAGGCCGACTGGATGACACTTGCCAGAGCCGAAAAGCTGTTCCCGACGACCGGCGGCATCGTCGTCGGTGAGCGGTATCGCGTCGACCGTGACGGTGCCAGCGGTGTTTCCTTCCGTGCAGATAACAGTGAGACGTGGGGTGCTGGAGGCCAGTCGCCCCTCCTTTGTTTCGACGGATCGTTCGGCTCCTCGCATAGTATCGTCTTCGCTGGATCGGGCGGTTTCAAAACGACCGCGGTCACAATCCCGACTGCTCTGAAATGGGGCGGACCGCTCGTCGTGCTCGATCCGTCGAACGAGGTTGCGCCCATGGTCTCGAAACATCGTGAGGACGCCGGCCGGCGCGTCAGGATCCTCGATCCGCGCATGCCCGCGAACGGCTTCAACGCCCTCGACTGGATCGGTCAGTATGGCGGCACCAAAGAGGAGGACATCGCCTCGGTCGCATCATGGATCATGAGCGATAGCGGTCGCGCGTACGGAGTGCGCGACGACTTCTTCCGTGCTTCAGGCTTGCAACTCCTGACCGCAATCATCGCCGACGTCTGCCTGTCCGGTCATACGCCGAAGGACCAACAGACGCTGCGCCAGGTACGCAGAAATCTATCAGAACCCGAAACGAAGCTTCGCCAGCGACTCCAGGATATCTTCAACAATTCGGATTCGGACTTCGTGAAAGAGAACGTCGCCGGTTTCGTCAACATGACGCCGGAAACATTCTCCGGCGTCTACGCCAACGCCATCAAGGAAACACACTGGCTCTCTTACCAGAACTATGCATCACTGGTCTCGGGTTCGACATTTCGAACCGAGGACATCGCATCCGGAACGACGGACGTGTTTATCAACATCGACTTGAAGACACTGGAGACCCATAGCGGATTGGCGCGTGTCGTGATCGGCTCATTCCTGAACGCGATCTATAATCGCGATGGCGCGATGGAAGGGCGGGCGCTGTTCCTGCTCGATGAGGTCGCGCGGCTCGGTTACATGCGCATTCTGGAGACCGCGCGGGATGCTGGCCGCAAGTATGGCATCACTCTGACAATGATCTACCAGTCGATCGGCCAGCTGCGCGAAACCTATGGGGGGCGCGAAGCGTCCAGTAAGTGGTTCGAGAGCGCGAGCTGGATCAGCTTTGCCGCAATCAACGATCCGGAGACAGCAGACTACATCTCTCGCCGCTGCGGCATGACGACCGTCGAAATCGATCAGGTCAGCCGCAGCTTTCAGTCGCGCGGGTCGTCACGGACCCGGTCAAAGCAGGTTGCCGCTCGGCCGCTCATCCAGCCGCATGAAGTGCTGCGGATGAGAGCTGACGAGCAGATCGTCTTCACGGCAGGAAACCCGCCGCTCAGGTGCGGTCGCGCCATCTGGTTCCGGCGAAACGATATGAAAGCTTGCGTTGCGCAGAGCCGATTCGCGCCGCGCGCAGCGCCCCGCCATTCAAAATGAAGAGCATCGGAGAAATCAGCATAGCGACGACCGCCAGGGCGTGATTTCGGGAATTCTCGTCATGCTTCGGTCGGTTATCGGGCAGCCGCAGGAGGCTTAGCATAGCGCCGCGTTAGCGGAAGCCGGGACCGACTGCCCCCGACCGAGGCATTCTGCTTGAGAAAGCCGTCTACTGGTCGGGTACCCCCTTCGGTCAGTCCGCCGAAGACCTCCGTCACCGCGTTGGTGATGGCTTGGCCAATAGCGAAGATCGAACGGGGACTTCGTTCGCGACAGCGCATAGACACGTACGCCGGAGGCGGACCGGCCAAGCACGACTGCATCGCCAGATCACGAAAATGAATCAATCACTCCCGAGCGATTCAAAACTGTCGTTGGACGAAGATTCCAAGAAGCACGATCATGCCGACATGATCATCCAGCCCTATAACCTTTATATCGAGCGCTCAGACGCCACGAGAAACATGGCTCGCTTCTATGCGATGTCGATCGAGCCAAACCTTTTTGGGGAAGCTTGCCTGATGCGACGTTGGGGTCGTATCGGAACGCGCGGCCAGACGATGAGTCACCATTTCGAGACTGAGCAGGAGGCAGTCGATCTGTTTTTAGAGCTTCTCCGTCAGAAAAAGCGTCGCGGCTACTCATCCGTGGCCCATCAGGCGCCCGCGGGTAGATAACAGGGCTCGTAACCTTGAAGGGCGAGGATGAAGACGAGATCAGGAGTGGGTGCTGATAGTAGAACGTCGAGATCAATCCGAGCGACCTTGTTGGCTTTGGTCGTGGCGTTTTCAGCTTCCAACACGTCAATCAACATCCAGCTTACTTGAGCGACAAAAGCCCCGAGGTAAGCCTCCAATTCCAATAATGCGTTGCGGTCTGGCGTATGGCCTGCGTCGTCGATAGAGATACTAATTGGCAAACCCGCCAGAAGATTTGATCGCCAAAATCGACACGCCGGATGTGGGCGAGCCAAGGTGCTCGTGGAGCCGGCACTTGGCAACAGCGCGACAGACATGATGCTCAAGCTGATCAACGAAGGTCCCTTAGAGATTTAAGCGGGGCCTGGCTGTGATGTCGACCGATATGGCCGGAAGCGTCGCGTCGTGGTCAAAAAGGACCGTAGTCTTGGATCTGGATTTCGAGTTCGTAGGTCGTGTTCGTCTCCTCGACCTTTGTGAACTATGACAGACGAGTCCGGGAGGGGATGGCAAGGCCAAGGATCGCGCCATCGACCGGAAAATCTGTGGAGTGGGGGCCGATTTGCGGCAGCTGCCCTCAAAGACGGGTAAAGCAAATTGGGGGCACTGCCCATCCTAGAGGCCGGCGCACTCACCTGACACAATCATACATTCTGAGCAGCTTCCTGCTCCGTATGCCACCCCTAAATCCGGACTCGGCTCAATGCCTGATCAGGCTCTGATCTCTTGGTAGGAAAGAAGGCCCCGCCAGAGGCGGAGCCTCGTGATTCTGATTAGTCATGGTTCGGGCGGGACCAGATGAGCTGGAGGCCTTCCTCGCCTTCGACCTCGGCGAGCGTCGCGTAGATCGGAGCCGGGAAGCTTGGATCGTCGAGCTTAACCGAGAGATAGTCGCGGCCCTGCTCGGAGGTCCTCTGCCAAGCGGCGCCCAGCTCGACGCTGCCGGCGTAGACGCGGAACTGCGGGCCCTTGTCGGATGGGTTCTCGACCCGAGCGATGCGGGCCTTGACGTTCAGGGCGAGAGTTCGGATGGAGCCGGTGAAGCCGTTTTCGGTGGAGGTGAAGTTGCCGATGGTAGCCATTGTCGTATTCCTTTTCTCGTGTTCGGGCCGCGCCCATCGCGGCCTCGATGGCAGTCGACAAGACCGGAGACGATCGGACCGCACCTGATAAGGCCGCAATGCAATGGAGGGCGGCAAGTCGCATATTTGTTAGTGGGCGAGGAGGAGCCCGTGAGGGATACGGGGTAAGAAATCTGAGCCTTGTCGTTGCGGGAAGGCGATCGAGGCGCAGCCGGTCTCCGGTCAGACATGCCTCATCGAGCCGCAGATGGGTTGCCAGGAACCCTGTCGTAAAGGGATATTGCAATAGCGTGACTCGGCATTTCCCCGAGCACACTGGCATCCGTTCCATCACCTCGCTCGCGCCGCCGTCACCGCTTGCTTCAGTTGGGGAAACGAGACCGCCCTCGAACATTGGCCTGCTTGCCCGCTATGCCTCGTGCGATATCGTGCATCGCGAATCGCAGCCTGGAGGATCAATGTTTCGATCCTCACTTTCGATTCGAACCGACGCTCGAAGACGAGACTGCTAGCATCAGCCATAACCCGAGGATGGGACTAGGTTCGGCGCCCGAGAAGGGCGAGACCATCTGCAAGCATACGCTTCAAGATCAGCTTCCTGCTTTCCCCTGAAGCAGAACCAGCTTCGGCGATAGCAACAGCAGCAGGCGGTGGGTCGGCGGCCCCGGAATTTGAGAGCTTGAAAGGCTCTTCGGCCACTGAGGAGACAACGACATGCGTGATTGTCGTCTCATCCGACTTGACCGCGACGGCGACCTGTCCTCCGGAGCGGAGTCGGCCGACGCCTATCTGAGCGGCCTCCTGCTCATCCTGTGCTTCGACCAGCGATGTCTGCGTCACGAGAAAAAAAGGCATGTGTTTCCACGAAGTTTCTTAATGCAGATCTCATTCGCGAAGCCTGTGCGGTCAAGGTGCAGCATCACATTTGCGGTCGCATCAGACAAAAAAAAGGCGCTCTACCCGAAAGGGGAGCGCCTTCTTCTGTATCCCGGACAACGTCAAACGCCGCGGCGATTGCAGCGAGCAGGACATCGGCTCATCGGGAAGTGATCCTTAGATGTTACCGATTGAGAGCGATTTCAAGCCGAGAGCGGGGATCCAGAGTCATTTCAAGGCAGATGTGCGTTCATGGCTCAAGAGCCGACCCGCAAAGTAGCGAGATGGCGTGGTACCAAGCGCCTTCCTGAACATGACGATGAAGGGCGTCGGAAGGCGCCAGCCCCGAAACATTTCTGACGTGGTGCTCGAAAGGACAACGAGTTGGTTGACCAAACGCGATCGCGTCATCGCCTGGTCGTGATCGCCAGCAAAGTCAAACGAAAGACAAAAAAATGGGCCAGCGGAAATCGCGGCCCTGAAGTGCGGAGATTTGAAACCTCCAGAGGGGAACAGTTGCTGCGGCGGAACTGGGAGGCTACCGCCATGTGCAACAACTAACGCCATTATGCCTGGTTTTTGATCAGCTGAACAACTTTTATTGTGCAACGCAGCTATGCATGAGTAGCGACACCTTCCTTGTTCGGGTCTGAAGCAAGTTGAACCTCGACTAGCTATAGCGCGAGCAGCCATCCTGCAGATCGCCCGCGACGAAACCAGTACGGGGTCGGAGCCGGCATTGTCGGCGAGCGCACGGCCATTCTGTTTGAACGAGTACCAGCTGACTGATTGCCTGCAGCGTGACGGTCCGGCATCTCGTTGACCGGCATAGCTTAGGTTGCCCACCGCCTCCAAATAGACGCCATACCTTACTGAGAACCCATTTTGGCCACGTGCCAGTGCCTTTTAAAGACCCAAGCAAACGTACTTAAGTTCGGTGTAGTCATCTATGCCGTATTTCGATCCCTCGCGTCCGAGTCCAGACTGCTTGACACCTCCGAAAGGGGCCAATTCTGTGGAGATAAGACCTGTGTTTACGCCGACCATCCCAGTCTCCATATCCTCGGCGACCCTAAAAATGCGAGCAAGATCCTTCGAATAGAAGTAGCCGGCCAGTCCAAATTCTGAGTCATTGGCCGAACGGATCACTTCCTCTTCCGTATCGAACGAGATAAGTGGGGCCAAAGGCCCAAAGGTTTCTTCGCGAGTAACTTTCATGTCCGAGGTGACACCGACGAGCACCGTGGGAGCGAAGAACTGCCCGCCGGTTTGGACTGAAGAACCGCCGGCTACAACGCGTGCACCGTTTGCCAAAGCGTTGTCGAGATGACTCTTGACCTTCTTCATCGCGTTGCCGTCAATCAGAGGTCCGATCTCTACGCCAGCGTCAAAGCCATTCCCGACCTTGAGGGCGTCAACGCGTTTCGCGAGCTTGGCCGCAAACTCATCATAGACGCTTGATTGGACATAGATGCGGTTTGCACAAACGCAGGTTTGCCCTGCGTTCCGGAATTTAGCCGCAACAGCCCCTTCGACGGCTGCGTCAATGTCGGCGTCGTCAAACACTATGAAAGGCGCGTTACCACCAAGCTCAAGGCTGAGCTTTTTGATCTGATCGGCACCCTGACGCATCAGAATGCGGCCCACATTGGTCGAGCCGGTGAATGAGATCTTCGCGACCAACTCATTTGCGCAGAAACTTTGTCCGACCATCTCTGCGTCGCTTGATGTGACGACATTGAAGATACCTCTTGGTATTCCGGCGCGTTCGCTAAGGACGGCGAGAGCCAGGGCCGAGAGCGGAGTCTGTGCGGCTGGCTTTGCGATAATCGAGCAGCCGACTGCCAAGGCGGGCGCCAACTTGCGGGCAAGCATTGCGTTCGGAAAATTCCATGGCGTGATGGCTCCAACGACGCCGACTGGCCTTCTTAGTACAAGGATGCGCTTATCGGCCTGATGAGCCGGGATTACATCGCCGTTCAGACGCTTTGCCTCTTCTGCGAACCATTCGATGTAAGCGGCGCCGTAGAGAATTTCTCCCCGGGCTTCTTGGAGTGGCTTGCCCATTTCAGCTGTCAGAATGATCGCCAAATCATCTACGTGTGCCACAACAAGATCGTGGAATCGGCGCAGCATTGAAGCACGTTGCTTGCCCGTCAGCTTAGACCAAGACTTCTGCGCGTGGCTGGCAACGTGAATCGCTTTTTCAAGATCGCCTGCATCGAGATCTGGCACCGACGCGATCCTAAGACCCGTCGCAGGGTCGAGAACATCGAATGTAGCTCCGCTTCCGGCGGCCATCCATTCGCCGTCAACGAACGCCTTTTGTATAAAAAGGCTTGGATCTTCCAATTTCGATGCGAGGTCAAAGTTTCCCACGATGTCGCTCCCTAGAAAGCGCAGCGTCTCACAGCTGCGAATACGATGATCTGATTGTTGGGTGAGCCTCCCGCCTTGTAATAGCGAGAGGAAATTTCGGTGAGAGTTTGAAGGCCTTAACTTTGCGATGTCCTGCAGGTGGACAACAATCGAGGGTCGCTGAGGCAAGCTCGATGGGAGTGCCCTGTCACTCTCGCCAACTTGAGCCCTTATTCATGTGGAATGGACAGCCGCTCTCGGCCTTGAGACATATTCCGCGCTCAGCGGATCCAGCTGTTCCACCGTTGGACAAGCAATCCCATGTTTGCGTTTATCCACTCGGCATCGGGAGTGATGACCTTGCTGTCCATCTCCTCCGCAGAGGGCAACCCTTCTTGCGCTTCTTTTGACATCATCCCGATGGCGCTGCGACTAGGAGGCGTACACGAAAGCCGCTCGCAGACTTTCGCTTGAGCTTCGGGATGATCGAGCCAGAAAGCCACGAGTTTAAGAGCGTTGTCGTGGTTTTTTGCTCCCTTGATGAGCGCGATGCGGTCTCCAACCAGAAATGCGCCATCGTAGCTCCAGCCAATTTGAAAGCCCTCGGTCTGGAGGGCTTTCGCCCTTGTCAGCCAAATCTGACCGAGACTGTACTCGCCGTTTCGAAAGCCTTGAACGCTCTGGTCGCCGGTCTTCCACCAGAGCTCAACCGACGGGCGGATGTTTTCAAGTTTCCGCAGAGCTCTCTCGACGTCCAAAGGGAAAAGGTCTTCCTTATTGACACCATCCGCTAGCAGAGCAGCGGCCAACACCCGCCAAGGGTCGTCAAAGTTGGGGAACGCCCTTCCTCCAGGAAACCGCTCGGTATCCCACATGTCGGCCCAATTTTTAGGATTATCACCGGCCTCGCTTGGCTTATAAGCTAGAAGCGTCGCAGTCGACTGAAGACGCGCGCCCCCTCTCGCACAAGTATCGGAGACCAGATCGATGTTTTGGCTGTAACGCTTACAAAACTCGGTCAAGTCCTCGGTGATGTCGAAGTGGCGCTGGGATCCCGCCTGGATTTCTCCTTCTAAGAACAGATCCCAAGTCACGTTTCCAGTTTGCACCATTGCTGACGCTTTGGCTCGCTTTTCAGCGTCAGTCGCAGAAACAGCTATTACTTCGATTCCGGTCGCTTTAGTGAAGGGTTCGAACCATTCTTCACGTAAAACTTTTTCGTAAGTTCCCCCTGTGGTGGCAATTACAACATTTTCAGCCCCTTCTGCGGAAAGTGGCATGAGCGCTGTGGCAAGCAGCGTAACCGCGACCGAATATCCGGCCGCAATCGGGCAAGCCTTCGGCGTCTGACCGAAGTGGGTCATTTTGAAGTCCTTTCGAGCTGTTGACTATTCTATTTCGAGCGCTTCGCTGTCAGCCGTTGTGCGCAAGCCATGAGAACAAGGGAAATCGCGATAAGCACGGTTGATGCAGCTGCTATTATAGGTGTGAGATTGAAGTCGATGTCCTCGAACATCTTTCTTCCTATGGACTTGCCTCCGATGTCCGAGATGAAAAACGATACTGTCGCATCGTCGAAGGATGCGAGGAAAGAGAAGACCGCGGCGGCCGCCACACTCGGGGCGATAATAGGCAATTCTACTAAGAAGAATGCCTGTACGCGGCTTGCTCCGCAGCTTCTTGCCGCCAGTTCGAGGGTGGTGTCGAGTTTCTGCAATGCAGCGCCGACGACGATCACGACATACGGAACAGCGAGCACTGTGTGCGCAAGCACGAAACCGACAGTCGTGCCAGTCATTCGTAGCGGTGAAAACACCAGATAGAGTGCGACACCGACGACCACGTGCGGAACGATCATGGGACCGAGCGCGAGTGCCTGGAGCGACCCCCGGCCCGGAAGGGTGCTTTTCGAGATGGCTAAAGATGCCATAGTTCCGATTAGCGTGGACAATGTTGCTGTCAGAATGGCGATCTTCAAGCTAAAGCGGGTGGCACTCATCCAGTCGGCATCAGCAAAATACGCTTGATACCATTTCAGGGTTAAGCCGCGCGGCGGAAACTCCAGGTAAGATCCATCATTCAGACTTAACGGAACCACCAACAATGTCGGAAGAACAAGGAATACTAGAATTGCTGTGACGATTGATGCTGAAAGCATCGTCCCCATGACCACTCTTATAGGAGTATGAGAATGAGGTTGCTTGGTCAGCATATCGTGCGAGGCAAGGCTGAGGTTGTCAGATACCACTGGTCAATCCTTTGCTAAGTGCCAACGTCTTTCTAAAGAGGATGATGACTGCCAGCGTGAACGCCAACAGAACAGTCGACAGCGCTGCGGCGAAGGGCCAATCCAGCAGCACCGTCGTTTGCTGACCTATGAGTGTCGCCATCATCAATGAACCCGGTCCACCGACCAGAGCTGGCGTGACGTAGAAGCCGAGGGCCAGCACGAAGCACATGACGCATCCTGCGAATATCCCAGGGAGCGCTAGGGGCACTGTGATCCTGACGAATGCGTGAATAGGTCCTGACCCGAGGGTTCGCGCCGCGTTTACGAAGTGCTCTGGTATCGCACGCAGGGCAGCGTAAATGGGGAGGATCATGAAGGGGAGCAGAACATGCGTCATTGCCAAGATGACTGCACCCTGGGTGTAAATCATCTTTAAAGGACTTGAGATCATGCCAGCAGAATGAAGTAATTCGTTGATCAAGCCGTTGCGTTGCAGGAGCACGATCCAGGCATATGATCTGATGAGTACAGACGTCCACAAGGGGATGATAACGCAGGCTGCTACGATTGTGGCCAATGGCCCTTTGAGGCGCGTCATCGCGTACGCGACTGGGAAACCAAGGAGAAGCGCAGCGCCCATAACTGCAACAGCGACAGCGACTGTTGAAAGCAGAACAGCTAGGTAAAGGGGTTCGTCCACAATCCTGATGTAGTGGTAGAAGCTCAAATCAGGCAGGCTCAGAGCGACCAATTTGAAGAGCGGATAAACGAAACCAGCGAGCATCACCAAAAGGAACGGCAAGAGCAACAGTGTGGCTGTGAAATGAGAGTACGTCGTTGCCGAAGACTGTGCGAGCAAAACGCTCTGCCAGCTCGAGCAACGTGACTTGTTTCGAAAGATCCTCATGCAGCGGACCTCTCGGAAGCGGAAAAACAACACATTGCATTTGGTTCGACTATGACATCGACCTCCTGCCCGGGCTTGAAGGGCGCTACGCTAAAGACGTGTGGAACCTGCGCCTCGACTGCTGGCCTGCCTGGGAGACTTAGCCGGACTATGAGGACGTCATGGGCGCCCATAAAGATTGAATGTTCTACTACACCTGGAATTCGATTAGGTTTTGTTTCCTTGCGTGCGTCGATACCAATCATTTCAGGCCGCAAGGCAATTGTGACCCGCTCCTGTCCGCCTGATGAAGCCGTCCGACTTCTGTAGTCGCCTGGCATAGTGAGAGTGATATTTTCGCACAAACGGATATCCTGTCCGCCGTCCTGCCTAGCGAAGCTTTCACCCTCGAGAAAATTCATCCTCCCCACGAAATCCGCGACGAAAGTCGATTTTGGCGATCGGTAAAGCTCAATAGGGGTGCCAATCTGCATCACCCTTCCACTCTTCATGATGGCGACGCGATCCGACATAGTCAGAGCTTCTTCCTGATCGTGCGTCACATAGAGGATTGTCGCGCCGACAGATTGCTGGATACGTTTAATCTCGATCTGCATGGCTTCTCGAAGCTTCTTGTCCAGAGCTCCCAGTGGCTCGTCCATCAACATAAGAGGCGGCTCGAAAGCGAGCGCGCGCGCGACCGCAACACGCTGTTGTTGACCGCCTGACAATTGAGCTGGAAGTCTGTCCGCAAATGATGCCAGCTGAACAAGTTCAAGCATCTCGTCTGCTCGTGACTTCCATGTTCCCTTCCATCTTTTTTTCAATTTCAATGGGAAGGCGATGTTCTGTCGCACCGTCAGGTGCGGGAAGAGGGCGTACTTCTGAAACACCATTCCGATATTGCGGTCGTTGGGAGCAAGCTGCGTCACCTCCTTCGAACCGATTATGATTTCCCCACTGCTCGGCCGCTCAAACCCGGCGACCATGGACAGGATACTCGTCTTGCCGGAGCCGGACGGACCGAGCACAGACATGAACTCACCAGCATTGACGGTTAAATTCAAATCATCGACGGCGAGCGTGTCATCGTATCGTTTCACTAGGCGATTAAGTTGTAAGGCTTCCCCGATCAAATTGTATCCTCCTCATCTCGTGGGTGCAGATCGGCTTATGAATCAGCCAGTTTGTCAAAACGAGACAGACCCGGCGACGAGACGTCCAAAGCGTGGTAGAAACCCGCAATTGGCGTCACATAAGCTTTGCACTAACTTCACATTTGATTTTTGTGACATCAAAAAATGAGCGAGTCAACAAGGATCGAGGGAATATGGCAGGTAGTGCGCGTGATGAGGGTGATGTAGCTGCCCAGGGGCAGCGTATGGGGAACGCCGTATACGACGTTCTCCGCGAACGAATGATCAGAGGACGCTACGCCCCCGGCTACAAGTTCACCGTCAGAGGTGTAGCCGCCGAGCTGGACGTTAGTACCACGCCGGCTCGCGACGCTCTCAATCGACTCATAACTGAGTCGGCGCTCGTATTCTCAGGACCCAAAACACTGGTTGTGCCGACCATAAATCGCAGCCAGCTGAAGGACATAACAGTCACGAGGATCGCTCTCGAGGGCACCGCTGCTGAATATGGGGCGCGGAATGCGACAGCGGAAACTATTCAGCGACTGCAGGAAATTCAGATAGTTATCAACACTGCGCTGCAAGAAGGCAGGTATCAGGACGCACTTTGGCACAATAAGGAATTTCACTTCGAGGTATACAATCTATGCGGCATGAGCGGCCTTCTTGAGATAATAGAATCGCTATGGGTACGCATTGGCCCGACCCTCCTCAATCTCTATCCTGAATTCGCCGAAACCCGGAGCGGCGTGCACAATCATCTCGTCGTGATTGAGGCCCTCACCGAGCAGGATCCGATTAGCGTCAAAGCTGCGTTTGAGAACGATATTCGCGACGGTTACAGAAAATTACGGCGAGAAGCGCCAAACAAACAAGCATAAGACACAACCTAAAGATTGATGTCACATATTGACTCTTCCTATTTTTGTTGCAACAAAAATGTGAAGAGCAGGCAAACCTGTTCTTTCAAACTTGGTGAGGACAGAGATTATGACATCAGATCGCAGGGCAGCGCCGGCTCACACGACCGGAGGAAAGCTATCGGAGGAACTCTTCGAACGTGCACGATTAGTGTTTCCGGGCGGCATCACGAGGGCGACGGTTGAGAGAGATCCTTTTCCCGTCTTCGCGGATTTTGGCGAGGGCGCATATCTAACAGATGTCGACGGGCGCCGTTTTCTCGACCTGAACAACAACTTCACGACGCTCATCCATGGTCACGGATTTTCACCCGTCGTTGAGGCGACCGCCGCAGCACTCCGCCGCGGTACATGCTTCGCTAATCCAATGAAACATGAGATCGAACTTGCAGAGCTGCTTGTTGATCGAATTCCTGCCGTTGAAAAAATCCGCTTCGTCACCAGCGGTACCGACGCCGTCATGTTTGCGATCAAAGCGGCGCGAGCAGCAACGGGACGGACCGCTGTTGCGCGACTGGCAGGCGCTTATCACGGCGCTTACGACTGGGCGGAAGCCGGACAGACAACCGCTGCTGGTATGCCGGTTTCGAGCTTCACCGGTACGCCGAGTTATGTCCTCGACGACGTCATCGTCATCGATTTTAACAATGTAGCGGATTTGAAACTGAAAGTGGAGGAGAACGCGCATCGTCTTGCGGCACTTCTCATTGATCCAATGCCTAGCCGCGCCGGCCTTATGCAGCCGCTTCCCGAATTCCTTGAGACCGCCAACCTCCTGGCCAAGAAACATGGTGTGGTACTGATAGCCGACGAGGTTCTCAACTTGCGGCAAGGATTTCACGGAGCCTCCCATCGATACGGTCTCGAACCGGACCTGATTACGATGGGGAAGATTATCGGCGGCGGCTTCCCTATAGGTGCGGTCGGTGGACGAGCTGAGATCATGAACCTCTTTGCAAGTGACAATGGGGTTGCTGGACTCCCACAAGGTGGCACTTTTGCAGCGAACCCTGTCTCGATGATGGCGGGCAAGGTTGCAATGGAGGCATTGACGAGAGCCACATTCGAACGGCTCGAAGAGCTGGGCGACCGCGTCAGGGGCGGTTTGGCGTCACGCATTGCCCAACACGACGCAGCTTTCTTCGTGACTGGCGCCGCTTCATTATTTCGCATCCATGTCAGTTCAACAGCGTCGAGTAGTTCCCAACATGAGCACGCTGTGTCTGACGATGCAAAGACACTGAGCCGCCTGCACCGCCATTTCGCAGCGCATGGCATCATTTTGCCACGAGGAGCGGCAGCTTCGCTCTCTACTCCGATGAGCGAAGCGGATGCTGACCAGATCATTTCCGTCTTTGACGACTTTTTAGCTTCCGATTCTAACAAAGCCGGGGAGGCCGCATAATGACGACGAATACTACAAACTGCACGGTTGCGGAGCAGATAGCCACAGGCCTGATGAGGCATGGAGTCGAATTTATTTTCGGTCAAAGCCTCCCGTCAGCAGTGATACTCGCGGCCGAGAAACTAGGCATCCGGCAAATCGCCTACCGGCAGGAGAACATGGGCGGGGCGATGGCAGATGGATACGCCCGTCGTTCCGGGAAAGTAGGAATTGTTGCGGCTCAAAATGGCCCAGCCGCAGCACTTCTGGTAGCGCCCCTGGCGGAAGCGATGAAAGCAAGCGTTCCCGTCATCGCATTGGTACAAGATGTCGAGCGTGATCAGACGGACCGGAACGCATTCCAGGACCTCGATCAGATCAGCCTCTTTCAATCCTGCACGAAATGGGTCAAACGCATCAATGTAGCGGAACGCGTCGACGATTACCTGGACGCAGCGTTCACGGCAGCGACATCCGGAAGACCAGGCCCTGTCGCCCTTCTCCTTCCGGCTGATTTGCTGAGGGCGACTTCGGCAACGCAGACGAGACTGAGACGCCGAAGTCTCGGTAATTGGCCACTTGACCGATTCAGACCTTCAGATGAGCAGATCGACATTGCCGCCCATGCGATCGCCGCAGCCCGCAACCCCGTCGTCATAGCAGGCGGTGGCGTCATCACTTCAAATGCGATCGATGAGTTGAGGCTTCTGCAGGACAGATGCTCTCTGCCAGTCTTCACAACCAATATGGGGAAGGGGGCGGTAGATGAATTTCATCCACTCTCTGGAGGCGTTCTAGCGTCATTGGTGGGCCCAAAATCACTGGGCCGCCATACGCTTCCAATAGTTCAAAATGCGGATCTCGTTCTTCTGGTCGGCACAAGAACGAACCAGAATGGAACCGATAGTTGGAGACACTATGCGCACGACGCAACGATTATACACATCGACGCTGATCCACAGGAGATTGGCCGTAACTATGAAGCGATCCGGCTTTTTGGGGATGCGCAGGAGACACTC
This sequence comes from Agrobacterium sp. 22094, assembly GCF_052046015.1. Taxonomy (NCBI): domain Bacteria; kingdom Pseudomonadati; phylum Pseudomonadota; class Alphaproteobacteria; order Hyphomicrobiales; family Rhizobiaceae; genus Agrobacterium; species Agrobacterium sp. 22094. The sequence goes on from NZ_JBQEPX010000007.1 coordinate 131,234, forward strand.
AAATCTCTGCGGCACAAGCTAGAATCGCTTGGCCCAAATGCCCGGACCAAGTCACGGAAGGAAGTTGAGAAGACGCTCGGCGAGTGCTGGGAAGCTTTCAGCGCAGAGCGGCAGGTCTACTCAGCCTGTGACAAAGCGCCTATGAGACCTGAGCGCGTGATGGCGGAGCTTCAAACGCTCATCGGTCCGAATACCACGATCGTCGCCGACGCCAGTTACTCATCGATGTGGGTGATTGGCCAATTGCGCATCTCATCTCCTCAGACACGTGTATTAACGCCTCGGGGCCTTGCAGGGCTTGGTTGGGGAGTGCCCTTAGCGATCGGGGCGAAAGTGGCAGCGCCCTCAAGCGACGTTGTCGCGCTAGTGGGGGATGGCGGCTTCGCTCACAGCTGGGCCGAAATCGAAACGCTTGTGCGCATGGGCATCCCTATTACGATCATCGTCTTGAACAACGGTATTCTTGGCTTCCAGAAAGACGCAGAGACCGTAAAATTTGGGGCTTACACGACAGCTTGTCACTTCGCTGAGGTCGATCACTGCGCCATTGCTCGCGCGTGCGGGTGTGACGCGGTTCACGTGTCCGGGCCGGACCAGTTCACCGACGCACTTGCACGGATCAAAGGCCGGACATTGCCGCTCTTGATTGAAGTCAAAACGGATCCCGACGCCCATCCGGCGTTGTCCCTATTCGCACAAATGGATAGCGCGGCATGACCGAGGACCGGAAGAGCAGGACCGCAATCGTCGCGGGGGGCACGTCAGGGATCGGACTCTCGATCGTTCAACGACTTCTTGATTCCGGCTACAGGGTGGCCGCATTTGGGCATACGGAGAGCGCGTCGCAAGCGGCGCGCTCCAGTTTGGGCGAGGCGCTCGGCTCGGGCAGGGCGCTGATCGAGAAAGTGGATGTCAAATACCCGCAGGATGTCCACCAGTTTTGCGAGAAGGTCAACTCCGTTTGGGGAGGTGCCGATACGTTGGTCTACTGTGTCGGCATCTCCCCAAAAGACCCGAAGGGTAATGCAAGAAGGTTCGGGGACGTGCAAGCCGGCGAATGGGATGAGGTCATTGCCACAAACTTGACAGGAGCGTTCTTGTGTACGCGGGCTACGATTGGGGCGATGGCAAGTCGAGGCTTCGGTCGGATCGTGCTGATCGGCTCGCTCGCCGCTCGCACCCGGCCTCAGGTGGCTGGTGTCGCTTACACGGTTTCAAAAGCTGGACTGGGCGGACTTGCGAGGGCTCTCGTCAGTGAATTTGCGGGCAAAGGCGTTACCGTAAACGTGGTCGCTCCGGGCCGAATTATAAGTCCGATGTCCGGCTCGCCAGAAAGCCCCGTGAATATCGAGGCAATGAAACGTATCCCTACAGGTCGATTGGGGGTGGCGGAAGACGTTTCCGCCGCAGTTGCTTTTTTAGTTTCGGAAGAGGCAAGCTTCATCAACGGGGCAATTTTGGACGTCAACGGCGGCGAGTTCGTACCAACCTGAGGCCTTTTGGGAGCAGCGATAGTGCGTCCTATCATCGTTCACACCACCGACCCTGAACTTTACCTCATACTCCGATACGTGCTTCAGCAGGCAGAGCATACGGTGGAAATTGCCTCAAGCATCGACGGGATAGTCTCCAAAGCTAAGGCGATGGCAGGTAAGGGTGCAGCCATACTTGCACTCCCCGCATGTACTCTTATGGCTGCAGCAAATCGGCTTCAAGTTGACCGAACTCATTTGGACCTGGTCGCTTTTCCGTTTGCCGAAGAGCGCTTGGCTTACAATGCAAATCAACTCTTCGACTTTGTCATCAACCGCCCATTCGAACCGCAAGAACTTCTGGATTTTTTGCGCAGCGACCAAGTTGAACGTGGCGGCTCACGCGGCTCAGACATAATTCGTTTTGCTGATGTCCAGATAGATGTTGCGGCAAGACGGGTGAAACGCGGCAATTCTCAGATTGAACTTACACCGCTTCATTTCAGGCTTTTGCAGCATCTCGCCGAGAATACCGAGCGTGTCGTCAGCCGTGACGATCTTATTGACGCCTGCTGGCCCGCGGGGGCGAACGTCGAGCCGCGGACTGTAGATATTCATATTGGTCGGATAAGGCACAAGCTGTGCTCATGTGGCAGCGACTTGATCAGGACCATTCGTGGAGAGGGCTACGTCCTCAAATAATGCCATTGATCGCAAGTTGTTCAGTACGGTAGCCTTCATCGAATAAGTTTGCTACTGCCGCGCGTGTGCTCGACGCCGTCATCGAGTGGACACTCATTTCGCGCAGTTCGCCGACGCTCCTTACGTCTTTATACGCAATTGGCGCTGCTGCGGTGACGCTAAACTCCACCAGTTTGAGTTTTGTAGTGAACCGCAGCGACAGGTCGCATCATCATATCGACGTCGGTCAAGAGACCAGGAATTCGCCGCACCAACCTAGTTGAACGTCGTGAGCTTCTTAAACACGGCGGTCCAGAACCTGAATTCTTCTGCGTCACCGTCAAGTCGCGCATCCAGAGCGCAGAACGCAACAGCTGTGGCTGCCTGTTCACCGAATAGGCCGCGAACGAAGTCAGCCGCTGAATTGAGACGCGCGTCGTTGACTTGATTGTAGGCACGGCGCGAATGTCCCGCCGTGTAGCTCGAATATGTCATTGTGCCTCCTACGCCCAGACGCAGGAATTAGGATGAAGCCGGGCGTTTTGGCTCATAAATGAGATACAGGCATTCGCTGTATTTTCGCCCCTTGGCTTCCTTGCAGCGTGACTTCGAATATTAGCTGAGTGACACAACACACACGTATTTTTTTGATGTCACAAATTTTTGACGATTTCAACCGAATATAAATTTTTCAGATGATTTCTGACAGTTATAATAGGACATCAAATATCATAAGCGATATTTTCGAAGATTTTGTGACATCAAAATTGATGTGCAGGATAAAGCTTGCGAGGATATCAATGACCGAGAACGCGACTGAGTGGTCGAAGATAGCAGTCTACACAAACAATCCAGACTATTTCACCATCCTGAAACATATTCTCAACGGCGCAGGCTTCAGCGCTCTTTTGTGCAATCGAAAGGATCTGGAAGAAAAATTGTCAGTTTGCGGAGTTGCGGGCATCGTCTTGGACGCAGAAGTCGACGATGCTGTCAGCGTTTGTCGGTTGATAAAGTCCAAGGAAGCCACCACAGCTCTCCCGCTTCTCGCTGCAATCCCCAATGGAAATACGGAGCTCTACATGTCGCTGATGAGAGAGGGCGCGGACCAGTGCCTCGTCCGACCCTTCTGGCCGCCACATCTCATCGCCTTTCTAAGAAGCATAAATTTCGCTCCCGGAAGCAAACACGATCGACCGTCGGCCGTTGAAGCATCTCAACTTTGGCCAATCGAGGTTGATCATAGCCGTAAACAGGCAATTGTGAACGGCAAGTCACTGCATCTCGGTCCAATCGAATTCAAACTCCTGTCACACCTATTGAGCGACCCAGGGAGAGTGTTCAGTAGAAACGACCTGATAGAAAACGCTTGGCCACCCGAGGTGTATGTGCAGTTACGCACCGTAGATGTGCACGTCGGTCGTCTCAGACGACAACTTCAGACTGCCCTAGGTAGAAATGTGATCCGGACCGCCAGGACCAACGGCTATGCCATCGAGTTCGACATGCCAGAAGGGGGGCGGACATCAACCGAATTATGAAATCGGGCGTCGCAAAGCTTTCATTTAACATTTCGACGCCGTTTGTTGAACGACGTCAATTTTCGCCGAAGCTCCTCGGCATGTTGAAAATGCGGCGGAGCGAACCGATGATAACCGATTTACACAAGTCCTATCACCCCACACGCAACACCCGAGATCTCATCGATCACGCGCAAAGCTATTTCTCAGCAGCGCATAATCAGGGCCTGATGGCAGTCTACGCCATCCCCGGTGAAGGGCGTACGGTGGACATCATCGACGACGGCCAGTCCGTGCGAAAGGTGACCGATTTCGTAAGGTGCTCGTACCTCGGCCTGGACAACCATCCAACGCTTATCGAAGGTGCTATAGAGGCCATGCGAAGATATGGCGCCCTTCACTGGTCTTGTGCGCGAACCCGACTTAATTTCGCGATTCTTGCTGACCTGGAAGAACGGCTCTCCAGTCTTTTTCAAGCGCGCGTTGTCACCTACACCACTGTGCTTGCGGCCAACATGGGAGCTTTACCAATCATCGCGTCGGGACATCTCACATCGGGGAAAAAGCCCCTCATGGTGTTCGACCGTCACGCCCACGCAACGCTGGCGTTTCACAAAGGAACTCTTGCGCTCGAAACACGAGTGGAGACCATTTCTCACAACGACATGAACGCTCTTGAAGACTTGTGTCGTGTAAACGAAACGGTGGCTTATATCTGTGACGGAGTTTATTCGATGGGCGGTAGCGCTCCGATTGCTGACCTGAGGACTCTCCAAGATCGATACGGCCTGTTCCTCTATATTGACGATGCTCACGGAGTTTCAATTTGGGGCAAAAGAGGTGAAGGTTTTGCACGATCGCAGTTGGCAGGACAACTGCACGAACGAACAATCATAGCGGCGTCTCTCGGCAAAGGTTTCGGCGCTTCAGGAGGGCTTCTGATGCTCTCGACAGCTCGGCAGGAAGAGCTGTTCCGACGATACTCAATAGCGCATGCTTTTTCAGCCTCGCTCAATGTCGCAGCGATTGGCGCTGCAAATGCCTCCGCTCTACTTCACCAAACGGATGAGTTGGCCCATCGACAAGCGGTCCTCCAAGCCAATCTCGCAATCTTCGACGACTTGGTGCAAACGGAGCAAAGGGGTGCATTGCTCCCTATCAGGACGATCCATCTGGGGTCAGAAGATCGGGCCGTCTCCGTCGTGCGGCAAATGCTGGACAATGGATTTTACACCTCGGCAATATTCTTTCCGACAGTCGCCAAGGGAAGGGCAGGGGTTCGAGTGTGCCTTACCGCGTCCCATGACGAAATGGACGTTCGACGGCTCTGCGAAGCTATCTCTAAGTGCTGACCCACGGATCCAGCATGTATCATGAGAACAAGACTTCACCGTCTGCGCGGAGCCATGGCATGAATGCGTGGTTCACGAAGCTTCTCGATCTGACCGCGCTGCCAGGTAACGCAGACCAGATATGTGAAAGGCTGCATCAACTGACCCAGGAAGGGGGCTTTGCGTATTTCTGTTATCTCAAGCTTACGTGCGAAATAATCGACTACCAAACGAATTTGCCTCTTGAGTGGCAAGAGACATTCCTGAGGCAGCGACGAATACTCCAATCCCCGGAGATCATGAATGCAAGGCGGCGACGCGTGATCTATTCATGGTCGGAACAGGGGAAACAGAAAAATCCCACTGAGACGACAAAAACAATGCGGAGGCTTTCGAGAAAACTGGGTATCCGGAGTGGCGTGACCGTTCCGATTGCGACCGGTTTTGGCCACCAAGCGCTGTTTTCGCTTTATTCGCCATCCGAGGTGCCAGCAGACATCTCTGGTACCGACCCGGTTCTAGCAGCGACAGCAGTAGCGCAACTTCATGTCCGCCTGAAACACACGCGGACGCAAACAACGACTGCAAGCCTAAATCCAAAAGAAACAAGGTGCCTGCGTTGGATCGCCGAAGGCAAGAGTATTTCTGTCGTAGCTGATCTGGAAGGCCTTTCCTATGGAGGCGTGCGGTTCGTCATTCAAAACGCGAAAGAGGCACTGGGAGCCGTATCCCTCGCTCAAGCAACAGCGGCAGCAAAAGAGCGACAACTGATTTGAAGGATTGGCAGTAAGTGTGGCAGACGCGTTATGGTCGAACAAAACTGCAAATTCCAGCACCTCCCCGGTAGTATGTACGCCGGCAGGACACGGCGCTACCGTATCGCCGATCCAGCACCATCAAAATCCTACGTCCTTGGGGAAGGATAGCGGACACCATTTCGTACCTGACGGCGAAGTCGTCGCCTTCTCCGTTTCGCTATCAACCACGCCATGGCTTTCGTCAGCTACCGGGTGATGGCGGCAATGGTTTGCAGACGTGTGCTTAGATTTACCTACCCGTTACCGAGTTGATCTACTGTGACTCCGAGGGCATCTGCCAACGCCAGCTTGCCGTGGTCCGGCATTAACCTAAGGCCCGACCGGATAGCCTCCTGCCACGCTTCTCCACGCCCCCACGCCTCGTGGTACGCGTCAGCTAGCAAATAGCTTTGCCGCGTCTCGGCAAGCGCCTCAGACAGTAAAGAAGCCTGTACGAGGTCCTTGTCCCTCTTGGCACGCCCAAGGACGTCTGTGCGCCTCCTAGACGCCACGATCAACTTGTGCACGGCATACCGCTCGGGAGAAGGGATATTTACGCTCACGCCCTCCCGGTGGAGCAAGACGGTCCGCACGGGCTCGTAAATCAGGAAGTCCAAGAACCGCAAGTTTTCGGCAGAGGCGCCTCCAAGTGCAGGCATAGGGGATGGCTTGCCCGTGTAGTCATCCGATCCACGGTTCGTCGTCAGGAACTCGACCCGGTAGTTTACCGAATTCGAAAACGAAACGATTTTTGCCTTGTCGGCCTGGTGGGGGACTGCCCGGAACGTGCTGTCTATCGATCTCAAGAGGTCGAGGATCGGAGGCAGACTGTCCTTGACTTCGGCCGAGATGGCGAAGTCCTGCGCGAAGTCAGCGTCACCTGTTTGCATAGAGGTACTAGGGAGTCGAACACCAAGAAGGCCGGCATAGCAGCTGAAAGCCACGGAACCGACGACGAGCGCTCTTAAACGGAATAACCCCGCATCGGCAAGCACTTTGGTCACCTCACCTGCGAACCGATCCGGCGCTGACAACCCGCCGCTGCGCAGGAGCATAGTGACGAGCTTGCGCCGCTCCCGGATATCGTCTTTCACTTCCTTGTGGGCTTGCACCCGTTTAGTAATGTCTGCATCATCCTCTGGGCCGACATATGTCCGCTTGTCCTTGCCTTCAGGGGTAGGAAGATCAAAATACCAGTAAGTGCGGCCCTTGACCGGAACGGAGACAAACCGACCTTCAAGGGGGAAGTCTGCCCTAAACTGAGCATCGAAGGTTCGCTGCGCGAGTTCAGCGAATGCCGTTCTGTAAACGAGGTCAATCTGTTTCATCATCGATCCAGTTATAATGAATTTGCAAAAACATTATAACTAGGTGCGGGGTTGTCAATGCTTCGCTCTTTATCCTCTTCTCGTACATGAAAAGCCACTCTGAGGTCCTGTGAAAATCCATCTTGCCGTACCCGGACCACGACGAGGGTGAAATCAGCGATACTGTCCATGCTCAGCGCAGGGATACGCACGTCTATTCTTTTCCTCTTCGGCTGAACATTCTAACAATGTTGTCGATGCGGTTATCTTCCGTGTTGGTAGCTCTCGAGCCATACTGTCGATCCCGATAGATGAGCAAGAAGCTTGCTACCAGGAAAGCTCTGAGACGGAATTCCGGCTAACCCATTGAATCAGTTCCATAATAAATGTTATGCGATATAACTTTGTAGCGCCCATTTAGTAATGCGACAGTTGGGCCGGATAGAAATGCGACAATCTCCTCGCAAAGCGGAATGGGCGCCGCGCGGAATAGTTCCTCGCCAATGTCATGTTTCGTGATTTCCGCGCAACAATGCCCATATCGCAACATACTCGAGAGTTGGATACGGTTAGGAACTCACTCACCCCTTAAACCGCCTGGCGTAGCGCCGCCGTCGCGGGCTCTCGCCGAGCAGATATGGAATTAGCTCCAAAAACCAAAATCGATCTCTGTGGCTAAAGTCACCGTAAAGTTTTTGAATCAGGACGAAGTCTCCGGACTAATCACGGCGAACGTCGGCGGCCAAGAAAGCCCTCGGCTATTTCGGCAGTGTCACACCGGCGACCTTCTCAGCGAGAGCTCCTCCGCCTTACTAGAAACGCCGTTAAGCATGTCATACGCTCCGGGGCAAATTGCCCTCTGAGTTGACCAAATGGCACACAATTGGCGGCTAGGGCTGTATCTGACCTCACTTGACGTTCCCGCCGGCCTTTTGAAGCCCAAAACGCCGCCGTTATGCGGCAATCCACAAACTTCATGCTTCACAACGCCAAAACTAATGATATTAGGAAATACACAAACAGCATTAGTTTTAGAGGTTATGGTGGCGAGAGCCGGTTTGAACAAAGACAAGATCATCGCCGCGGCGGGTCGGCTTGCAGATGACGAGGGCTTCGAAAGCCTCACACTAGCGGCCGTTGCCCGAATCTTCGACGTCCGGCTACCTAGTCTCTACGGACATCTGGCAAATCTACACGAGCTCAAAAAGGGTGTTGGCCTTTTAGCGCTCGACTCTCTGGCCGAGAGGACAGAAGAGGCGATAGCGGGCCGCGCGGGCAAGGATGCCCTGGTTGCTCTCGTCAACACACATCGCGACTTTGCGCGACAGCACCCAGGGCTGTTCCAGGCCTCGCGCTATCCACTCGATCCGCAAAGCGCGGCCCTCAGCGGCGGGGCGCGCCTAGCCCGGGTCAATCACGCGATGTTGCGCGGATACTCGTTGAAGGATGAGGATCGCGTGCACGCCACCCGGTTGATCGGTTCGTTCGTCCTGGGTTTTTCCCTTCTAGAGTTGGCCGGAAGCTTCAGTCACAGCGACCCGGAGCCCGAACTCTCATGGAAGCGCGACGTCGAAGGCCTCGATGGCCTGCTCCAAAGCTGGGCGGGCCAAGGAAACATAGCTGAAAGCATTTGAAAGATGACAAACTCGGAGCTCACCACGTCGGTGCCAATAGAACCTACCCTTCTGCGCGGCTTCGTTCAGCTTGAACACACCGAGTTCGGACTGCTCCCTCACCGGCTTCCCGCCCGGGCCCGTGCGCAATGCTCAGACTCCACGCTGGCGATGGTAGAAGCCGAGCCGTCGGGCGTCCGGCTGGTTTTTGACACCGCAGCGACCGCCATCGAGCTCGACGTCATGACCTTGCGGCGACAGATTGTGGGCGTGCCGCCTCGCCCGGTGGGCATCTATGACCTGTGTGTTGATGGTCACCTTTACTGCCAGCAATCCGTCAGGGACGCGGCCATCCTGCGCCTTGATATGGCTTCTGGAACCACGGTTCGGGAACCGGCGGGTGCTCAGACCCTACGGTTCGACGATTTGCCAAGCACAGAAAAGCGTGTCGAAATCTGGCTGCCCTATAACGAAGTCACCGAGCTCGGGGCGCTTAGAGCAAATGCTCCTATCGTCCCGTCAACAAGCCCGGAAAAGCCCGTCTGGGTTCACCACGGCAGCTCGATCAGCCATGGATCGAACGCTGCTTCGCCCACCGGGATATGGCCGGCGATCGCCGCGTCCGCCGCAGGCTTCGATCTGATGAATATGGGGTTTGGCGGCAATGCCCTTCTCGATCCCTTCACGGCCCGAGCCATACGAGACCGACCGGCGGACATCATCAGCCTCAAGATTGGCATCAACCTTGTCAACGCTGACCTGATGCGTGTTCGTGCCTTCGTCCCTGCAGTGCACGGCTTTCTCGATACCATCAGGGACGGACACCCCGAAACGCCGCTCCTGGTTGTGTCTCCGATTTATTGTCCTATTCATGAGATGACGCCAGGGCCAGGAACGTTTGACCTCGACGCCCTGGCCAAGGGCGAGACGACGTTTGTCGCCCTCGGCAAGCCGGAGGAAACGCGCGCCGGCAAGCTCAATCTGAGCATTGTGCGCGAACATCTCAAAGCCATCGTCGAGCAACGGGTTCGCGATGACGCCAATATGTACTATTTCGATGGGCTGCAGCTATACGGGGCGTTGGACCATGAGCGTCTGCCGCTGCCGGATCGACTGCACCCCGACGCTGAGACCCACCGCCTTATCGCGGCCCGATTTGCGCCGGTCCTCCGACAAATAACGCCACGAGCGAAAAAACAGGCCTGAGCGCCATATGATCGCTAAACTGGCCTTAAGCCTGTTCATCCAGGTTGCCAATCGATTCGCCGCGACGAACAAGAAAGATGCTCATCAGCCATTCCGCAGTGAAGGCTTGAACGGCACTGTTACCATGATGTTAAGCTCAACGCCCATCAAAAGAAGCCCGGATTTACGCGGTGACTGTCCAGCCGACACTGTCTGGAAGAGGACGCGCTTATGCGGCCTTGGGGAGCGAGAGATCGAACGAGTGGACAGCAGATGGACCATCTCTTCGACAGTGAAAGCGAGACCGTATGCCTGTTCCTCAATGTCCTTCGCAGACGCCGCAGGCGGATAAAAATCGGAACGAGTTGTGGACAGCCACCTGATGTAAGCGATGCCGCCCTCGTCCCTGATGACAGGCAGGCCAGAAACTGACACGGATTTGGTATTGTTTCACTTTCGAGGATATTTCCATGACTACCACCAATGAAATTGCCGACAAGATCGCCGCCGACAACGGCCTGACAAAGGTTCAGGGCAAGGCAATCGTCGAAGCCGTTTTTCACGCTATTGCCGACGCAGCAAGCTCCGGCGCGGAAACCTCGATCCCTGGCTTCGGAAAGTTCAAAGTGAAGGCATCGCCTGAGCGCGAAGGGCGCAATCCCGCAACTGGCGAAGCCATGAAGATCGCGGCTTCCAACAAGCTGACCTTCGCGCCTGCCAAGGCGCTCAAGGATGCACTGAACAAGTGACCCCTAACCTGGAGAGCCGCGCAATGGCGGGCGGGGCATTCCAGATCAGTCTAGGTTTGATCAGGGCGAGATGAGGGAGAGGCTTACCTCCCCCTCAACCTCGGTCGGCGTTGGGTAGATCGGGACCGGGAGGCTCGGGTTGTCGAGTGCATCGAGCGCCAGCACGTGGCGCCCGGTTTCTCATCATTGGCGCGGCTTCAACCGAGCCAACTGCCACGGCGACTAAAGCTGCTTCTCTCTAACCGTCGCAAGCGTTGCTGCCTCACCCTTAAGCGCGAGGCAAGCTCTCGGCCAAGCGCCCTTGTCCGCGCCGAGCGCGGTCTGAAGCCAGGCGAGCGTAAGACGCCGTGTCGCTTCCAGCACGTCTGGTGCTTCAGTCTCTGTTTCCTTTGCGTCGAGAGCTGCAATGCCGCCAAGACCATGCCCGACCCCGTGCATCATCAGCATTGCCTCAGCGCCCGGTGCATCTTGGAATGCATCTGCATGCCACTCAGGACCGCGGGTGGTAAAATGCGGATTGTCCATATCACCGCAAACGACGAGGCTGAGTGTCGTCAGGGTCGAGAAATTGACGTCGAAGAAGGGAAACCGGGCAGCACTCTCAGGCGTCATGTCCTTGCCGCCGCGTCCTGGTGTTGTCAGGAGAACGCCCGCCGAGATGCGTGGATCGGAAAAATCCTCACCATTCACCTGTGCGCCGAGCAGGAGCCCGACGGTGTGGCCGCCAAATGAATGACCCACCGCGCCGATGCGTGCATGATCCATCCGCCCAGCAACGGCCGGCGCCTGTCTCTCGATCTCCGGCAGTTGGTCCAGGATCGCCTTCATCTCCTCGACACGCTCACGCCAGAAGAAAGGCGCGCCGGGTCCATCTGACGGCAGGCCGCCGACCCGCGAACTCGCATGCGTCGGCTGGATGACGACGAACCCTCTTTCCGCCCAGAACTGGACAAGGGGAGCGTAGCCGTCCTTAGACGGAATATAGTTGGATGGACCGTAGCCATGCGACAGCAGCACGATCGGTAGGTTATCGCCGTGTCCGGGCGCCGTCACACGCAATTCCAGCGGCTGACGGCCGGGCATCGAAAGACGGATCGGCGTGTAGGCCACGGTGAGAGTGGCTTCAGGCGTCGGAATATGCTTTGCGAGATTGATCAGATTGTTCATGGGTCCGGACCTTCAAAGGTAGATTTCGATTGTCGATGATCAGGCGAGCAAATGACCGGCTTCGCGGAATGAGGTTTCCGCGTCGGCCCCGGCGGGGATCTTCATCGGCGCGTCGATCTCTGTCACAGACCGAAAGACGGCATCTGCAACCGCCTCCGCAGTGGTGACTTGCGCGCCCGAACGCAGCTTCGTCATGTAGTCGTCGACGAAGGCGGTATATGGCTCGGGAATTTCCATGCCCATGCGCGAGACTGCGTTCTTGCCAAAGCCGGTCGTCGGCGCCGAGCCAGGCAAAACAAGTTTGGCGCGAACTCCGAACAGAGCCGCTTCGAGCGCTAGGCTCTCCGTAAATGCGTTGAGGGCCGCCTTGCTGGCGCTGTAGACCGAAAGTGCTGGCAGCGGCCTTATCGTGACGGCGGAGCTGACGTTGACGATGACGCCCGAGCGACGGGACCGCATCTGCGGAAGGACAGCTTTTGTCATCGCCATTGCGCCGAAGACGTTTGTCTCGAACAGTTCGCGAACCTTCGACATATGCGAGCCTTCGAGCACATTGAGCATGCCGACGCCGGCATTGTTGACCAGAGCATCGATCGTGCCGGCGGCTTCCACCGCCTCGGCAATGCTGTCTGCGCGAGTAACATCCAGCGGCAGGATTTCGAGCCTGCCGTCCGAAGGAAGAAGGTTGTTTTGCGGCGCGCGCATAGTGGCGACGACGTCCCACCCGGCGTTCAAGAATTTCTGTGCGATGGCGAGGCCGAAACCGGACGAGCAACCGGTGATGAGGATCTTTGGCATGTTCCGTCTCCTGACATTTAACTGACCTGAAGATGGACCGGATAATCCGGACTTGCTATATGCGTATGTCCGATATTGTTTAGCAGAAATCCGAAAAATGACCGATCCCGTCGCCGAAGTCGTTTCCCTACTGAAAGCAAGACCTTCCATCTCAAAGCTTGTGACGGGTGGCGGTCAGTGGCTTGTTGAGCGCACCGAGCTTGGAAGCCCGTTCTACTGCGCCGTGGTCGAAGGACGTTGCCTGATGACGATTGCCGGTCGTGAGCCGATGGTGCTCACTGCGGGTGACTTCGTCCTGGTCCCAAACATCTTCTCGTTTACGATGAGCAGCACGGAGCCGCCGCCACGCGGCGCGCTTCCCCAGCGAATGGAAACCAGCCCCGGTGTTTTTCGCCTCGGCGACCCGGAAGCGCCGGCGGAAATCAAGGCACTGGTCGGGCATTGCACGTTCGGCTCGGATGACAAGGCTCTTCTCGTATCGCTGCTGCCGGAAGTCATCCATGTCCATGGGGAAGAACGACTGATGGCCCTGGTCCGCATGATCAATGACGAGACGAGGGCCGACCGTGCTGCGCGCGAAATGGTGCTTCATCGGCTGCTGGATGTTCTGTTCATTGACGCATTGCGGTCAGTTGCAAGCGCCAAAGCACCACCGGGTCTCCTGCGCGGCATGGCCGACCCACTGCTGGCGCCGACTTTGCGCCGGATCCACGCAGATCCGGGTCGCAGCATGACTGTGGAGACGCTTGCCCAGGAGGCTGCCATGTCTCGTTCAACCTTCTTCGATCGTTTCCGCAAGGAGGTAGGCGTCGCGCCGATGGAGTATGCGACCGGATGGCGAATGGCACTGGCAAAAGAATATCTCCGCGAAGATGTTGCCATCGCCGACATCGCCCAGCGCGTCGGCTATGGATCGACAAGCGCCTTCAGCGTGGCCTTCAATCGGCATGTGGGAATGCCGCCTGGGGCGTATTCACGCGCGGTTGCTGCCGCGGCCTAACGCGTCCGACCCCTACCCACCGATATAGGCTGCCAGCTCTTCAGGTGTTCCCTTGGGGAAAGCCTGCCTCAGGAAATCGAGGAAGGCAGAGACCCGCGAACTCAAGAGACGCCGCGACGGGTACAGCGCCCAGAGCGCGATCTCGGATCCTTTGATGTCGCCCCGGCGAGAAGCGTCACGCCTTCAAAGTTATTCCTCGACATAGGCTGCTAGCTCATCGGCCGTCCCTAGAGGAAAGGCTTGCTTGAGATAGTCAAGGAATGCAGACACTCTCGCGCTGAGGAGACGACGTGACGGGTAGAGCGCCCAAAGCACCGTTTCCGGCCCTTCGACATCTCCCCAACGAACCAACCGCCCCTCAGCGAGATCATGGCTTACCAAAGACAGGGGAAGGCGCGCCGCGCCGACGCCCATGCGCACCGCATCGCGGACCATGGTCATAGAGGAAAGGCTGAGCACGGGATCGATTTGAAGACTGAGCTGCCCTGTCGGTGTGTTCATTGTCCATGACCTCGTTTGACCCGGCGTGCCGCGTATGACGACTGGCACAGTGGCTCTGCTGTCGTATGCGAGGTGTGGTGCCGCCACGACCACCAACCCGTCACGCAGGAAGGCGCGGCCCACCAGGCTCTCGTCTGGATCGGGGTTCACCCTGATAACGAGGTCGTATCCCTCCTCCACCATATCGACAGGGCGATCTTCGGTCGTCACCTCCATGCGCACCTCTGGATACTTGAGGGAGAAGCCGGCAGCCAGCTTGCCCATGGCAGTCTGGGAGAACAGCAATGGCGCGCTGATCCGCAACCTGCCACGCGGCCTGTCTCCGCCAGACGCTATGGCGGCGGCGGTCTCGTCCAGTTCGATCAGCAGAGCACCCGCCCGCTCTTGAAGCGCCCGCCCCTCCTCCGTCAGCTTGAGCATCCGTGAGCCGCGTTCGAACAGCCGTAGGCCAAGGCTCGCTTCCAGTTCAGCGACCCGGCGCGAAAGCGTTGCCTTCGGCCGACCGGAAGCGCGGGCAGCGCGGCCGATGCCGCCATGGCGGGCAACGGTGACAAAATCAACAAGGGCAGCCAAATCCATGAGTGTTCTACCAGTGAGACGATGTGTCTATTTTTAGCGCCTATTGGGTTGAATGTGAACCAGCCATAGTCGGGGTGTCTTCGAAACCGAAGTCGTTCACAGTAAACCAAGGAGAACCCCAATGACCATTCTTGTAACCGGTGCCACTGGCCGTGTCGGCCGCCATGTCGTTGACCAGCTCATCGCACGTAATGCGGATGTCCGTGTCCTCGTGCGTGATCCCGCCAAGGCCAATTTTGCCTCGAACGTCGATGTTGTGCAGGGAGACATGCTCGATATCGACGCGCTCCGCCGCGCCTTCAATGGAGTCCGCACCCTGTTCCTGCTGAACGCGGTCGCCGGCGATGAATTCACCCAGGCCATCATCGCTTTGAACGTTGCGCGCGAAGCCGGCGTCGAACGTGTCGTCTACCTCTCGGTGTTCGATGCCGACCGAGCAGTGAATGTGCCGCACTTCGCCGTCAAGTTTGGCGCCGAACGCATGCTGGAGGCGATGGGCTTTAGCGCCACGATCCTGAGGCCGGCATACTTCATCGACAACGACGTCATGATCAAAGACGTCATCTTCAATTACGCTGTCTACCCGATGCCGATCGGGAGCAAGGGTGTTGCCATGGTCGACACCAGAGATATTGCAGAAGTTGCTGCGTCCGAGCTCCTTCGTCGCGACCGCGCCGCGAAAAAACTGCCGAGCGAGACGATCAATCTGGTCGGCCCGGAGACGCTGACTGGCTTGGAAGTCGCAGCCATCTGGTCTGATGTTCTGGACCGCCCTGTCGTCTATGGCGGCGATGATCCATCCGGCTTCGAACAAAACCTCGCCAGTATCATGCCTAAGTGGATGGCCTATGAAATGCGCCTGATGGCTGAGCGCTACGTCAGCCACGGCATGGTTCCGAACGCTGGCGATGTCGAGCGGCTGACGCAAATCCTGGGCCGCCCGCTGCACAGCTATCGCGAGTTTGCCTCGCAGCTTGCCGCATCTGCCTGAACCGCGCGCGCCCCTCGATAACAACCGCGACCGCTTCAGTAGAGCCCCAGTGGGAACTGATCTTGTCCCGCGCGCACATATGGGCGGGTCTCGAAATCAAGGCGCGTGATTCGCGCCTTTTCTGCCGGCGGGCCTATGAGCGGTCTGGCTGGCAGGACATGTCTCCTCGTACATGCAGCACGCGTTAGCACGAACGCCTGTGGTCATCGCGACGATGCGCTTGTAAGAACGGACGCTTCGGATATTCTCGAAGACGCTGGATTTCGAGTGCTGGAGGCGGCTACGCTCGATCAAGCTATATCGATCCTCGAGCAGCGTGCGCCAGCGTAAAACTCCTTTTACCGACGTGCAGATGCCGCCGAGCAAGCTCGACGGCTTATCTCGCCCAAAAATGTGCGGGGTCCTGTCCGGAATTTGGGATCGTAGTCGCATCGGGACAGATCGTGCCCAAGCTGGATATCTCCCGGAAGATGCAACCTTCGGGAGAAAGCCATTCAGTGCAGACGTCGTTCACGATCACCTGCACCGACTGCTACCGGACGGAAAGACGCCCGGACCGCCGACACAGTGGACATCTTCACTAGGCTGACAATTAAACGGCTAGATCACCCTACTGGAAATTTCGGCTCTTGACCTTAAGAGTGTCGATGTGAAGGTCTGGGATATAGATGTCACGAACCTTGTTCGGCTTCGGCCTATCGCGGACATCGCCGCCGCCATGAGAGCCATGCGCGAACTCATCGCCACGACCACTCGGATTCCGAAACTCGGTGTCGCGGTCCGACAGAGATGACAGATCGGCAGAGAGGTCGTAAAGCTGCCGCGCGATCAAGTGAACGACGTCCCCTTCCCGCTGGATTTTCCCGTGGATCGCCATCATGCTTGAGCTTAACACGATCCGACGCTGTTTCTCGAAAAGCGACGGCCACACGACGATGTTCGCTGGTCCGGTCTCATCCTCGATGGTGATGAACATGACGCCCTTCGCGGATCCGGGTTTCTGCCTCACGAGCACTAGCCCAGCAACGCAGAGCCAGCTCTTATCACGGGCATTCATCGCATCTGCACATGTGACGATCCGGCGAGCGGTGAGATCCTGTCGCAGGAATGACAAAGGATGCGCACGAAGAGTCAGGCCGACGTGTTGATAGTCCTCGACCACCTTGTGGCCCTCGGTCATCTGCCTGAGTTCAACTTGCGGCTCCTGCTGCTCGGCGACCGTTTTCATCTCACGCTCTGCCGCCGCCACAAACAGTGGAAGCGGCTCGTCTCGTAATGCTTTGATCGCCCAGAGTGCATCACGCCGCTCGATGTTGAATGCAGGTCTGAAGGCGTCGGCCTCGGCGAGCTGGACAAGCGCTTCCGATGGGACTTCCGATCGACGCCATACGTCGTCGACGCTCTCGAACGGCCGTTCGATCCTTGCTGCGACAATTCTGGCGGCGTCCCGAGCTGCCAGCCCAGCAACCTGGCGCATACCCAGCCGGATGGCGTGTCGGTTGCTGCCGGGGATTTCCTCTAGTGTGCAGTCCCAGCGCGAATGTTGCACGGATATGGGTCGAACCTCGACACCATGCTTCTGGGCGTCGCCGATGATTTGCGCCGGAGCGTAGAAGCCCATCGGCTGCGAATTGATGAGCGCCGCGGCGAAGGCATCCGGGTAGTGGCATTTGATGAAACAGCTCGCATAAGCGATGAGCGCGAACGATGCAGCATGGCTTTCCGGGAAGCCATAGCTGCCGAACCCTTCGAGCTGGGAGAAGGTCTTCTCCGCGAATTCGCGACTGTAGCCGTTGTTGACCATTCCATCGATCAGCTTGGTCTGAAACCGCGATACGCCTCCAGTGAACTTGAAAGTCGCCATGCTTTTTCGGAGCTGGTCAGCCTCGCCGGCGGTGAAACCTGCGCAAACCATTGCGACGCGCATCGCGCTCTCCTGAAACAAGGGCACGCCCAACGTTTTGCCAAGTACGGCCTCGAGCTCCGGTGTCGGATACTCCACAGCCTCCTTCCCCTCCCGGCGGCGGAGATACGGATGGACCATGTCGCCCTGTATAGGGCCTGGCCGAACAATGGCGACCTGGACGACGAGATCGTAAAACGTTCTCGGCTTGAGCCTCGGCAGCATCGCCATCTGCGCTCGGCTTTCGACTTGGAATGTGCCAAGCGTATCGGCCTTACGGATCATCGTATATGTCGCCCCGTCCTCCTGCCGAACCTTGGCAAGATCGAGATCTTCGTGCTTGTGCTCCCGGATCAAGTCGAAGGCCTTCTGCATGCACGTCAGCATGCCGAGCGCCAGAACGTCAACCTTCATCATTCGCAAGGCTTCGACGTCGTCCTTGTCCCACTCTATAACCTGGCGATCTTCCATCGCCGCCGGCTCGATTGGAACGAGATCATCTAGGCGTGAACGCGTCAGCACGAAGCCACCGACATGCTGGCCGAGATGTCGAGGAGCACCCATGAGATCTCGAGCAAGACGAAGCGTCATCACAAGACGGTAGTCGTCGGGATTGAGATTCAGCTCGCGCACATTGCGCTCCGTCACCTCCTCCGACCACGACCACAGCCCCGACGAGAGGGCTTTGGTCACGTCCTCCGGTAAACCCATAGCCTTGCCGACGTCGCGGATCGCACCCTTGGCTCGATAACGCGTGACCGTACAAACCAGCGCCGCACGATCGCGGCCGTAGGTCTTGTAGATCCACTGGATAACCTCCTCCCGACGCTCGTGTTCGAAATCGACGTCGATGTCTGGCGGTTCGTTGCGCTCCTTGCTGACGAACCGCTCGAACAACAGATCGTTGGTTTCGGGGTCGATGCTCGTGACGCCGAGGATGTAGCAGATCGCAGAGTTTGCGGCGGACCCCCTCCCCTGGCAAAGGATTCCTCGTGAACGAGCAAAGCGAACGATGCTGTAAACCGTGAGGAAATAGGGCGCGTACCCCATCTCCTTGATCAGATCCAACTCATGTCTAACCGCTCGTAGGACACTCTGTGGCAGTCCCTCCGGGTATCGGTCGGGGATGCACTCGCGGACGCAATGCTCCAGCGACTGCTGCGCGTCCATGCCGTCAATCAGCGCTTCCTCAGGATATTCATACGTCAGTTCCTCCAAGCTAAAGGTACACTGGCTTACGATCTCCATCGTCCGAGCAAGTGCTTCGGGGTATCTCGGAAACAACCGCTCCATTTCCTCCGGGGGCTTGAGGTAGCGATCGGCATGTCGCTCTCTGTCGAAACCCACGTCGTCGATAGTCGTGTTGGTGCGGATGCACGTGAGGATATCCTGCAATTGACGGCGAGACGCCTCATGGAAGAGAACGTCGTTGGTGACGACCGTCTTCACCCTGAACTTTGCCGCCATATTTGAAAGCTCGTGGAGCCGCATTTGGTCGTTGGGTCGTCGCCGAAGACTGAGCGCCACGTGAGCTCGCCGGCCGAAAATCTCGTTCATCTTCCTGAGTTGGACGGCACAGACATCGTCGGCGAGGTCCGGCACGAGGATGCCGACCATCCCTTCTGCGTAAACGGCAAGGTCGTCCAGATGAAGGATGCAGTTGTCCTTCCCGCCTCTGCCCTTCCCCAAAGTGATCAGGCGGGTGAGCCGCGAATATGCCGCTTTGTCCGTCGGATAGACGAGGATCGAAATCTTATCCTGCAGATCGAGCCGACAGCCGACGACCAGCCGCACTCCAGTTTCGCGGGAAGCCTCTAGCGCGCGCACGATTCCGGCGAGACTGTTGCGATCGACGACACCAAGGGCTTCGATGCCGAGCTCCTTTGCCGTCGCGAACAATTCATGCGCCGACGACGCTCCACGAAGGAAGCTGAAATGCGTCGTGACCTGAAGCTCCGCGTACTTCATGCGAAAATCCCGTGCATGAACCACTTATGCGAGCCCGTTTCCGGGTCGATCCCATCTCCGGAGCGAAAAATCCAGAAGCGCTCCCCGTCATCATTTTCTATGACGAAGTAGTCCCGCACGGCCTCCAGTTCCGTGGGCCGCATCCACCATTCGCCGAAAATGCGTTCTGGACCGTCGGCTCGCTTCACGCGGTGACGCTTCCCGCGCCACGTCACGCTTGCGGGCGGATAGTCTGGCATGAGAGCAATCGCCTGGATCTGCTCCGGTCGGTCGAACAACCGCACGGGTCTGCGCCAATGGCTCACCCATGCAGTCTCCACAGCGTCCGCAATAGCCGGGACCCGCTGGACACTCCTCTCAGGAACATCGGATGCAACGGGCGCCAAGCGATATACCCGTTGTCCACGGTTCGCGAAGATGTCGATCAGCGGAGTGATGTCGCCGTGCTCCTCCTCGACAAGCGACGATTCCTTCTGCTCCTCCACTAATGGTTCGGCCGCGACGGCGACAAGAACAAGTCTCTCGATACCAAATCCCGGCTCTATCTTCTCGGTCCGGTCCTTGAAGAGTTTCGTCAACCAGCCGACGTCGCGCGCGGGCTTTGCAGTTCCGGCGCGTATTGCCTGAATGGTGTTGTCTACCTTGTGGACGATGAGGTCGGTTCTTCGCGCGCCAAGTCCGCGCTTCTCAAGTTCTGCCACAAGTTGGACCACCAACCTGCCGACGTACTTGTCGATCGTTTCCGCTGCTCCAATTGGCTCCTGGAAGGAACGGGAGACCTCGACAAGATCCGCTGTCCTTATGGGATCTATCGGCTCCGACACTCGACCAAACATCTGGTCCAGTCTCCTGCCGACTTCCGGTCCGAAACGAAGCGCCAGCGGCGCACGCGGCGTGTTCGCAAGTTCGCCGATCGAATGGAAGCCAAGGACAAGGAGATCCTGGACGATCTTGTCGGAGAGCCTCAAAAGAGAGATCGGGAGTTTCTCGACTGCGCGCACTATTTCACCGCGAGGCACGATCACCGTATCGCGCTTGATTGCCCGAACACACGCGTGGGCCGCTCCCCAGGTTTCTGCCACGGCTACCTTCGCCGTCAGTTTTCGGGACAGGAAGGTGTTTACGATACCAGTCGTCATCGGCACCTCTCCGCCTTGGAGATGATCCGCGCCCTCGGTATCCATGACGAGACCGTCAACGCCGTCGACTGCAACGACCGGCGAATAGTGCGCGAGCGCCCAGAAACCGATACGATTGAGTGCGACAGCATCCGCGGCGGGATCGGCATCAACCAATCTAAGACCCCGGAAGATTGCCTGCGCCTTCGCGGCAGGCATCCCTACACGAACCCCGATCTTCCTTGCGGCGCCATCGACCGCGGACACCCATCGCTTGGATCCACTCCTGGAAATCACAGCGATCGGCTGCTCACCCGGTATCGAGGGATCGTCCCTCCTGATCCTGTCCGTGGCCAAATCCGGAAAATAGATCGATACGACCCTGCTCATCACACGCTCCGACGCAAAACTCTCTACACTCGCCCGCACGCGACCTGAGCAATTCCAAGTACCACCTGGGCCGCCCGATGCCTGGGACCGGGAGCGACTCTGAAGGAAGTACACCCACGCGCCACCGTGTCGTGGCAGCGGTCGGTTGACCGAAATCACTAGCCTCGGTCTGCCTTCGCCACCTTCGGACCACGAGCGCCATGGTGCCTGTACGTTCTGCGACGAGTTGCAGGCGCCTGCTGACGACCATCGGCAGTCTGACCATTTCCCCGACAACTGCGCCAAGACCTCCGAATGAAAGGGCTTCCTCCATGCTGGCCGCGACGTCCTCTTCCTTGTCGCTTTCGACGAAGATTACTCTGCGAGGATGCAGCCCCGCCTGAGCGAGCGCGGGGAAGAAAAGGTCCGGCCTCGTCAGGCACCAGACGATCGGACCCTTCGTGCGTGCGGCAATGCCGGCTGCGAACAGCGCGGCGGCCGCTCCGTCAACGGTTCCTGAACCTCCGCCCGCGAATTCATGCAGCGCGCCATACGCCAGGCCGCCTCCCGGAAGGATTGCGTCGATCTGAGCCACGCCAAAAGGTAGGCACCCCGCTTTCGTCACGCCCTCTCCTTGGATGGAAGAGATGCGATCTCGCAGATCAGTAATCACTTGATCGCGGGCAGCCGACATCGGTTACGAATCCTTCCGAAATCGCAGTTGAACAGGGACGACATCATGTCGCTAGAACTTGATTGTTCCCCTTCTGTTCCGTATCTTGTCCGGCGTCAAGACGCCTGAAAATAAGGAATCTTGGCTCAAGATTAGCAACACTGCAGATTCGTGAAGTCGAATCAAAACCGTAACTAGATTCGACATGGCACCGTTCGTGGAAAATATTTTTGTCGTCATAGAGGGATGTGGATATCCAAAGTCCTCAGAGGTTCCAGGGGGTGGTATAATCACCAAGACGCCTAAAACCAGCGGAAGAACTGAAAGCGAGCGCAACTACACGCTGAAGGACGTACGACTGCCTAATATCGAAATCGAATGCATCCGGTGCGAACGCGTTGATAGCTTAGAACGAAAAGCGGCTGTTGCGAAGTTCGGCGCCAGCATGAGCTTCGCCAAGCTTCGCCGACGCCTCGCGATGGGTTGCGACCGTATCTGCCATCCCGACGGCGACCTCTGCGAGATGCGGTTTCGATGTCTCCAGTCGCCGAATGCAGATGGCTAGTCGCGCGATCTGTTCCCCGACCATGTACCATCTGCTCGGTTGAAGTTGTATTGAACATGCTCCTCATCAAAGACATCCAGAAGCTCGACGGTGACAAGCGTGACCTTCACCAGGGCGAAAGCCGCCGGTGGGACCGACAGTTGAATTTGTGGGCCGGCGCCCTCCTCACACGCTTGATCGTCTACCCTAAAGCCTGCATCGCGGGGTAAGAACGAGCGTCGGGTACGAGTGCTCAACATGTTCCATTGCGCAAGTCGCTCGTCCTCGTCTTGCGAAACACTGGCCAAGCCCGACAGCCTGATCTGAGTCCATGTTGCAGGATCGTAGCCCACCAGCGACACATGGTTGTTGGACCGAAGCTGGCTCATCTTGGCAGAACCGGCGTCCGTCACGAAGAACAACTCTCCAAGTCTTCGTGTAAATTGCCGCAGTACGATCGTTCTGACGGACGGCTTTCCATTGTAGGCTACTGTTGCGAATTGGAGCAGGTTGAACGGGGCATGGGATTTTGTACCGCCTTCAAGAGCAGACCAAATATGAAGAAGGACCTGCTCCGGGTCATCGGGGAGACGCTTGTCGTTGGTCAATTTCCGGCTCCAGTAATATGTGCCTGCGCCACGAGATTGTGACGCACTAGTTTGGTCGCGTGTTTCTCAATCCCACCGCTGCCATGCTTCAGACAAATCGGCGCGATTTAACGGCTGGATGGACATCATCGCAAACTCTATTCCAAACGACGTCTATTCTCTGCTCCTGACCGTGGCAGCCGCGCTCATTGCCGTCTGGTTCGCATTCTTCATACTCCGCAAGCTCATAGGTGTAGCGGTGCTTGCTGTCGTATTGGTTGGCGGCCTAATGGCATGGTACGATCCGAGCACGCTTCGGTCCGCTCAACATTTCGCAACCTCCGCTTATGATCAGTGGAGATATAGCGATTCCAACGAGGACGGGTTCCGTCCCTATCGGTAACGAAGGACGCAACACGCGCGTATCTAAGAATGAAAAATGCGCGCTTGTAATTCGAGGCAGCGCAGATCGATCGAGACCATTTACGACCAGACGAGGCTCATCGCGAAGCTTCTACAGTCTCCGGTCAATCGCATCTAGCACCGCGAGCGATGCACGGCATTTCAAACTTCCCACCCCAAATACCTAGACGTGCGGACTGTGCCTCTGCCTGATCCTTGGCATAACGACCGTTCGAGTACTTCGGCCAATCGATCGCGTGTCCGTTGCGAACCATCCAGGCGTTGACATCTAGACCGTCAGATCGAACGCAACGCCCCACGATCCTGTCGTAGCTCTTGCCTGTCGCCCTACACGTTGTCGGACGCGATTGCGAAAGGAAGGTGTCGAGGGCATTAGCACTGACTTGCCCGCAGCGGTAGCGTTTGCCGCTGGCATTCTCGCATAGCTGTCGGCTCTCAGGTGCATCGATGCCCTCAAAGCGGATGCGCACGCCGTTGATCTCGATCGTGTCGCCGTCCACAACGGAGGGGCGTCCGGTGATGCTGCCCGCCGACGCAATCGCTGGGATGAACATCAGGATAAGGGCAGAAGCTGTAACTTTGATCATCTGTGTATTCGGATGGCGCAAGGGGCGACGAAGTTCCTGGTTTTTCTTTCGCAAGAGCCACGACTGATAATGCTGATTCCACGCATAACCACTTTATAGATTGTCACGCAGGGATACAGGAACGACAAAAGGCAGTTTGTTAGACCAAGAGCAACCGCGCAATCACTTAATGTTGAGGTAAGCATGTGCAATCTCTATCAAGTCCGAACAAACCAGGAAGCCATGCGAGACATCGCCGGCGCGATGAGCGAGAGGCTGAACCTTGAGCCAGAGGTGGAAGTCTACCCGGACCGCCCTGCCCCGGTCATCCGAAACCGTGACGGAGCGCGCGAGCTTGTCGGCCTCACCTGGGGCATGCCCACCCCGCCAAACATTCTCGGCGATCGACCAGACACAGGCGTCACCAACATTCGCAACGTCGCATCGCCACACTGGCGCCGATGGTTAAAACCGGAGAGCCGTTGCATCGTGCCGTGGACGCGGTTCTGCGAGTGGGAAGACACCAAGCCTCGAAAGACGAAGCGATGGTTCGCGATCGATGACAGCGAGCCGCTTGCATTCTTCGCCGGCATTTGGACCGATTGGCACGGCGTGCGCGGATCGATGAAGAACCCGCGGGACGGCAATCATCAGCTTTTCGGCTTCCTGACCTGCGAGCCAAATAACATCGTCAAGCCGATCCACCCCAAGGCAATGCCGGTCATACTGACGACGCGCGAGGAAGTCGATGTGTGGCTTAGCGCGCCATGGGATGAGGCAAAGGCGCTCCAACGGCCCTTGCCTGATGAACGCTTGGTGCTGCTGCCTCTCGAAGATGTTTCCATTCAGGCCACACTTTTGTAAGCAGGGGCATACAGTCAGCATTCTGTGAGGAAGTGGTAACATCTCCGCACCAAGAATGAGCTGCTACGAGAGAGTTTGAATAGAACGGACTGGTATGCACCCAAAGCAGAAGCTCATCGATCTCGACCAGGCATCGTTGTTTCGCGGGAACGTTCTCAGGCTACCGGCGAAATATCCGTATGAGGAACACGTCGACTTCATGCTCTTCGAAACTACGTCTGGCGAAAGAGGATACGGCTTGATGGTCACGTCCGGGTACAAGGCGGGGATTTCCCTGGTGTATTTGCCGCCTGAAAGCGAAAGCAAGGATGGTGGTGTCAGTCGTGATTGGATTGTTTCCAACTGGAAAGCCTGGATATACCCCGACTGCGACGTTTCGCAGGTCGAGTTCATAGAGGCTTACCAAGCGACGTGAGACGTCGTGCGCGCTCACGCCACAAAACCATCACTATTCATTCAGCCGCCGTTCACGGGACCGAGAGCTAAATCACTCCACCAAACGAGGAGTGATGGAAATGCGCAATATAGTTCTAGGCGCGGCACTGCTGATAAGCGGATTGATGGGAGCAAGTGCAAACGCGATGCCCATGACGCAACCCTTGGCGCGGGATAAGCCAGACATCCAGACGGTCGATTACGCCTGTGGGCGTGGATATCATCTATCGCCCCGGGGCTTCTGCCGGCCGAACGGCCCGCCACGCTACGAACGCGAGTGGGGGCGTCGCGGCGATTGGGAAGCTCGGCGCGAGTGGCGGGAACGCCAGGCAAGGCGGGAGTGGCAAGAGCGTCGAGCGTGGGAACGCGAACGTGAGTGGCGACGAGGATATGACTACCGTGATCGCTGGTAATATGAGTGGCCGCTAGGATAACGAGCCCTAACCGGCGCCGATCATGGCCAGCATGCCAAACGCTTCCCTTTTATAATCGACCCCCAACGATGGCTGTGCTCTGAGAAAATAATTGTAGCACAATGCACCTGCCGGTCTTTGATCGCAACGAATAAGCAGAGGAGGCGTACTCTAGGGGTTAATGGCGACCGCAAGAAGGCCGCCATTCTATAACAAGGCTCAGTTCACAGGCATCGCGCCGGCAGTGCCGCACTTGGCGAACTTGCCCTTAGCATCCTTGCACTGAACCTTCTTCTTCGTCGTCTCGCATTTAACGAATTTGCCCTTGGCGTCGCGGCACTGCTCTGCGCTCGCTGGCGCGACGGCAAAAGACGTCAGTGCGGCTACAATCAAAACCGACTTCCACATGCTGAAAAACTCCTGGCCTTGATTGGCCAAGAGGTATCGTTACAACAAGTTTTGAAAAGCTCAAGCCGCAAGCTCGCATCCAATAGAGGGCAGCGTTCGACACTTTGCCCGCTTTTCCGAGCGTTGATTCTATCGCACTTCGGCAAGACATTACGCATAAAGTTGCGAGATATCTGAGCCTCCGGCAGTGTTTCCTTGAGGTGCGGAGATTGCGGGGTCCTGAATGGCTCTTCTTCCGACTACCTGAAACTGTGTGAAACGGTCGGGACGAGAAATGCCGGCGTCGCTAGCCGCCTTCTACAAAATCGTGCGACCGACGGCAGACGCCTTCGTTCGGCCTCATTCAACCTAACTGCACACTGCACTTCACCATTTGCGCATCTTATGCTCTGCCGCAGTCTTCGAAAACTCCTTCTGTCGAGGCTGATTTTCGAGGGGCATCTTCTGTCCAGCGGCGCAGCAACGGTCGAGAAGAAGAAATTCTCTGATACATATCCGAGCTGGACATATTTCGTTCCCTTTATGTTCGTATTGTTAAACTTGTTATAAATTGGGCAAACGTGCGTAGGCTTCCTCATGATTGATCAGCAAACTTTACAGTTTTTATCAGAAGCATCTGCGGAGGGTGAAGCGGAGTGGCTCGCCGACAACCGTATTCGTCTTAAACTGGCGCGCCAAAACTTAAGTGAATTTGCATCTGCGCTTCTCCTAGGCGCGGTACGGTTAGATCCCCGCATTGCCGAAGCAAACCGCGACGCGCGCAAGTGTCTGGTGACCGCGCAGATTTCGAAGGGCGTCGCTCCGATCACAATCCGGGTGTCCCTATCTAGAAATTCGGCTGCGACCTATTTCATGAGCATTTCTCAGGCGTATTCGTACGTCGGCGGGGGTGCATTATCGCCGCAGCCCCGCCTTGCTCGCATCCTACGGCAGACCATTTCGAGTCAAACAGGTAAGTGGCGAGGAATCGTTGAAGGCGCTTTATTCCGAACTTATTTTCCGAACGGTCTGAGTGACGGGCGCCATGCAAGTGGCAAACCTTATATGAAAGACCATGACGCGCTCGACTTTTTCAATCTCAAAAACTTCGGGGCGTGCCGTGATGTTTCACCCCAGATGCTCATGTCTCCGGATCTTTTAGAAGAAGCAGTTAAATCGTTTGCTGCAGCCCGTGGCCTTGTCGACTACATAAATCGCGCGACCACAAAGCTTCCAGAGCTGGCATGATGAGCCACTCGTCCTAGGCGCTTGCGCACCTATCAGATTTATTTTGGACTTCACAAACGGCGCCGACAAAAAGCTGACTTAGGCCGCCTTCAGACCATCCCTCCTGTGCTGAAGCTCTTGAAGAACGACTACACTCGACTATTAAGGCGCTACCAACGACCGTCAACGGCGCTACCAGCAGCGTGTGGGCGCCTAAGGTCTGCTCCGGGGCGTTTCTATCGCGTTGTAACTCCATAGACTTCGGCAGTTGAAGCGAGGATCGTTGGCAATCGGATTAAGTTGAATTAATGAGAGTGGAACGAGAAAAGGCTTTTAGGCCCACAGCTTTAAGCGCACACTCCTAAGTGGAATAAAGCAACCGGGTTTGGCGAAGGATGATATAATGATCCGGCTCCGAGCTCTCGAGATCAGAACAGTCTCGGATCCAAACGTCAGGCGGAGCGGCACGATAGAAGTCAGCCATCACTGCTTCCAACTACCCCTATCGCATCGGTAGTGAGGCGGTATTCGGACATTTCGGCTGGCGAAAGATAATAGAGTTGGTTAGGTGGGGTCTCCAGCGCATGGATCCACAAACCGGCGCCGATGCCCATTTCGTCGAGGTGTCGCGCAACTCTTGCAGTAATGGCCTGAGCACTAGACATTGCTTGCTCCGGCGATCCCTGGTCAATGCCGCCATTGAAAACCTGATGAACGCCCACAACGGCATTATTGGCTGCCGATCTCGTAATGCCCCCAGCAAAAACGAGTGGGCAGGACGAGGCACAGAGTGCCTTTTCGCCGACATTGGTCGCAATTGCTTTTTCCCGAATTAATTTGGACATAGCTAGAGCATCATCGACCGACCCTCCCGGTGAGTCCAACGACACTATTTTGATATACTCACCACGAGCCTCGATTTCTCGGGAAAAGCGTTCGGCCGCGCCGGGATCGATTGTTCCTTCAGCATGCAGCACTCCGCCTTTAACAAGACTAAATGTCATTGGCTTGCGGAGCACCTCCTCAGGGGTCAAGGGTTGGACTGGAGGAGCGCCGCGGACCCCTGGCTCACCCTTCGGAGGGAGAAAAATTGGCAGCTCCGGCGCCGGTTCAAGACTGGGTCGAGCAGCTTCGGCTTCGGTAATGTCCTTTACGTCAAGCACCACAAATGTCGCCGCCGCCGCAAGAAGCAAGTAGAAGGCGCCGCGCATCAGCATGCCGTCGTCCAAGCTAATCATGGCTTTAAAAGCGGCGACTGGTCTCACGTGGTCGGACCTTTGCGCGGTGACTTGTTAACACCGATACTTGTGATCTTATTGGTGTCTTCACCCTCCTCGCAATCCCGAGTTTCAGCAGGGGCATCCTCCGTGATCTGCAGCTCTCTTGCTGACATTTCTTCGGCCGCAATCGCCCTTTGCATCGCGAGCGCCTGCATTAGTTCTGCTACAGTGACCCTTTCGGCGAACGGCATGGCCGCCTCTTCCCTTCGGATCGCACCATTCACCACAGCGAGGATGAAAACCATGACGCCTGGTAGGAGATCGATGGAAATCGCCCCCGCCCATGCTGGAATAAAGTCGGAAGCGTAACGCAGAACGGCTTCTGCCGATGAGAGCGGCACGAAACGTCTCTCGGCTACTGGTGCGCGCGACAGAATTTCATCTGCGGCATCAGAAAGGACTTTCGATTGTGCTGCAACCGAAGCGCGGATTGTTTCCATAACCCGGTCTTGACGGGTGATAAGATCCTGTTCGCCACCGTCTGGGATAGGCGCAATGAAACCTAGCGAAAGATCGTCTGCAGCGCGCCGAATTGAGGGAGCAATCGAGGTTTGCTGCAACGATGTGATGACGCCGGTCAGGGCGACGGCTTCGGACGAAAACTTGTCTGCCCGTGGCTCTACAACTCCGGGTGCCGACACAAGCGCGCGCATGGTTTCGAGGCGCTTTTGTCCTTGGTCGAACAGGCTGGCAACCTGTTCCCTGGATGCATTGATGCCGTTTTCCAATTCATTCAATTGCGAAGACATCTGCGTCAGAAGCGAGACAACGCTGCCCGAACCAGTTGTGCCCGTCAGCGCCCCGGACTGTCGTTCAGAGGCCGCAAGCTGGGCAAAACGCTCTTTGGCGCGTTGAATGTCCGGCAAGAGACTCTGTGCTGCAAGAGCATTCTGATGTGCCTGATCAAGATCTCCGGTGTAGTCTTGAACAGTTTCCGCGAGATGCTGTTCAAGAGCAGCTGAGCCTGCAAGTGCTGCAGCATTGAGCCAGCTCGACATAGCCAGAATCATCGCGCAGCCAACCGCCATGACTGCTAACATCGCGGAGCGGCTAGAACGGCTGGTCACGTGCGGGTAAAATCGCGCCATATAGGACCAAAAGGCGTAGATCCCCACAGAAACTGAAGCAGAGTAGATGATGGCTGCAAAAAAGACTGCCGTAGGCGAACCGTCGAGTATACTGCGTACACCAAGATAGGTGTAGACGCCGGAAGCGAGAGCGAGGACGGCGAGGGCAAAACGAGTCATCGTTTCGACCGCCGCCAGGCTTTCCTGCAAGCGATGCGATGCGCCTAGCGCCATGAATATGTCTCCGGAGAATTCTTCTGCTCCTTAACTCGAACTTAAATATCGGCGAATTCAAGGCCTGAAAACGATGCTTCGTATTACACGATAGCAAGGCGGCCTTTGACACTGACTTGCGACTTTGGCGGTCAGTCAAATGACGACGATAGCAGGCGCAAACACGTAAGCCGCGCAGTTTTCCTTAAAGATTTCGAGAAATTACCACAAAGCGACAATGGCCAATATTTGAGGTAGCCAAGTTCACGTTCTCGTACCTTCACCAGACGTTTTTATTCAGAAGGTTCTGACAAAGCGCCAACACCGGCAAATGCAAATAGTGGGGAGCACGTTGTGCTAGAAGACCGATTTGCAGGCTTGGCTTGGGAACCAGACGGTTTATTGTTGACGACCCGCCATCCACCACTGCTCATCTCTCCCATGCAAGAAGCTGCCATGTCTCGTTCAACCTTCTTAGCAAGGAAGTAGGCGTCGCGCCGATGGAAGATGCGACCCTATGGCGTATGGCGCTCGTGAAAGAATATCTCCGCGAAGATGTTGCCATCGCCGACATCGCCCAGCGCGTCGGCTATGGATCGACAAGCGCCTTCAGCGT
>NZ_JBQEPX010000008.1:0-148759 GCF_052046015.1 Agrobacterium sp. 22094
CCGTCTCGCCGGAAAGCGAAGAGATTTCAGCGGCGGCCGCCTGGCTGCGTTCTGCGAGCTTGCGCACTTCAGAAGCAACGACGGCAAAGCCCTTGCCGTGTTCACCGGCACGCGCGGCTTCGACAGCGGCATTGAGTGCCAGAAGGTCGGTCTGACGTGCGATTTCCTGGACGATGGAGATCTTCTGCGCAATGGTCCGCATGGCGACGACGGCACGGCCAACCGCTTCACCGCTGGCCTCGGCATCCTTGGAAGACTGACGCGCGATCTTCTCGGTCTGGGCCGCATTGTCAGCGTTCTGCTTGATGTTTGCGGCCATTTCTTCCATCGAAGCGGAGGCTTCTTCAGCAGAGGATGCCTGTTCGGTGGCACCCTGCGACAGCTGCTCGGAAGACGAAGACAGTTCCTGGCTGCCGGAGGAAACGTTGTCTGCCGCAGCGAGCGCATCGCCGACGACGCCGCGCAGGCGCTCAACCATCGACTGAAGAGCAATGCCGAGCGTGTCACGCTCCGACAGTGGCTTCGGAGTGACGGTCAGATCACCGTTCGAAATCTTGTCCGCAACCGTTGCCGTTTCGCGCAGATTGGTCACCATGTTCAGCATCGCGATGCCAAGCGTGTCCTTCTCGGAGAGAGGCTGCACGTCCTTTGACAGATCGCCAGCCGCAATCGTGCCAGCAACATCGGCTGTTGCACGGAGATTACGAGTCATTGTGTTAACGCGATCGACAAGGTCCTTGATCTCGTCGTTGCTACGGATCTGAACATTCTGCTCAAGGTCGCCCACAGCAATTGCTTCCGCTACCGTCATAACCTTGCGCAACCCCGAGCTGATACCCAGGGCAATCCAAAAGGCGGTGAGGACTGCAATGAGAATCGCTGCTACAGAGCATGAAATCAGCATAAATCTGGTTTGATTATAGTCGTCTGAAGCTACCTGTTTAGACTCCTGCAGTCGTGCCCTGTTCATCTGGACGCCTTCATCGAGCTTCTTCGTCAGGGCGTTGGCGGCGTCGCGTCCCTCTCCGGCAGAATAAGCCTCGGCAGCAGCGGTGTTTCCTTCGTCTATCAGAGCACGTACGCGATTGTCGCTGGCTTCGAAGGCTGTTGTGATCGTCTGCAGATCCGCCCAGTAGGAGCGCGTCTCAGAACTTGCCGTTGCCGCCATCTCATTCAAGAGTTCCGTGAGATGGGCTTTGCTTTCATCACCCACCTTTTTGTGTTGAAGCATTTCCGCAGGGGACTTCGCCAGGATCATGTTTTTCTGCGCCCGGATCGTCACAAGCGACAAGGCATTTATCTGGTGGACCTTGTCGAGACGAGGAACGGTGCCTTCAACCACTTCGTTCATCGCGTCTCTTGCTATGCCCAGGCTATAAATCCCATATCCTGAGGTGCCCGCTAGCATGAGAATGAGAAGACCGAAGGCGAGAGCCAGTTTTGTTTTGATGGTGAACCGCATATCAGACGTCCTTGAACGCGAGGTTATTGTCGAGAAGACACCAGGCCAGAGCCATTGGCTCGAGCTGTGGGTGGCGCCGACTGGAATGTTGAAGTGCGCAGCTAAGTGGGCTTCGGGATGAATACTATGTAAGGGTAGTCGTAGATTCCGCGCCCGTAACCCGGCACCAAGCAGCTAAGTGCTGAGGAAAGCCATTCAGTTAAGGTGGTTCTAGGTGCTTACGAAACAGCGTTGGAGGGCGGTTGATCGGGCTTATCGGCTGCGCAGGGCACAGACGCTAAGGCAGCAAAGCGACGTGTTTCGATCAGTGTGGTCGGCATGATTTTCTCATCGCATGAGAGTTAGAAACTCCGCATCGACCCTTCCAGGATGGTCGGCGCTCTCGGATCAAGCGGCATCTTTAAAGGAGACCCGTGCGCATCATGCGTGCGAGGAAGACAATCCTTGAAGGATTTCAAGGGTAGCTTTTGAATGGAATCAATTTATCGGTTTGTGGTAAAAATAACGTTACTGCTTTTGGCAAACAACAATTGTTGCCAGGAACCTCGCCCTCGATTTGAGGGCCGCGACGACTTCTTAAAAGATACCCTTGGTGCCCTAGTTGACCCAACGACGTCGATGACGCGGGCTGGCCTCACGGCGTTTGCGCACCCGTCGTCGCGAGATAAACGGAGTAAAGGGATTTGGTCGCCGTGATGAAGAGCCGGTTCTTCTTCGCACCGCCAAAAGTCAGGTTCGCCACCGTCTGCGGCACCTTTATCTTTCCAAGAAGCGTACCCTCTGGTGAGAAGCAGTGGACACCGTCGCCGGCGCTCGTCCAAAGGTTACCGGCCGTATCGAGGCGGAAGCCGTCGGGCAGGCCACTATCCAGGTGGCAGAACTCTTTGCCGTTCGTCAGCGTCTTACCATCGACCACGTCGAACACCCTGATATGACGCGGGCGTGAGACATCATGGCTGTAGGAGCTGTCGGCAACATAGAGTTTTGTTTCATCCGGGGAAAATGCCAGGCCATTCGGCTGCACGAAGTCGTCGACGGCGATCTCCACCTCGCCGGATGCAGGATCGATCCTGTAGACATTGCGGGTCTTCTGTTCCGGCTCGGATTTATAGCCTTCATAGTCGGAAAGAATGCCGTAGGTCGGGTCGGTGAACCAGATGCTGCCATCGGATTTGACGACGACATCATTAGGTGAGTTCAGCCGCTTGCCATTATAGCTGTCCGCCAGCACCGTGATCGAGCCGTCGATTTCGGTCCGCGTCACGCGACGGCCGCCATGCTCGCAGGAGATCAGCCGGCCCTGACGGTCTCGCGTATTGCCATTGGCGAAATTGGACGGCTGGCGGAAAACGGAAACTCCGCCATCCGGCACCCAGCGAAGAATGCGCTCGTTTGGAATGTCGCTGAAGAGCAGGCAGTTGAGGTCGGCGAACCAGACCGGTCCCTCGCTCCAGCGGCAGCCGGAATAGAGTTCTTCCAGTTCGGCGTTGCCGACGATCAGATGTCGGAAGCGGTCGTCGCGAATGTCATAAACGGAGCTTTGATCTTTGGTCATGGGCGTCAATCGGCTTGAAAGTGTTGCGTTGGTTCAGCGGGTGGCTTTGGGGCCGCTCGCCAGAAAAATCACGGAAATGATAATGAGGCCAGTGAGGATAAGGCGCGCGCCAGCACCGAACCCATAAGTGTTCAGCATCGAGACCACAAGGAACATGAAGAGCGATGCGCCCCAGATGCCCGGCACGTTGGAATCGCCGCCGGCAACGGCTGTGCCGCCGATGACGACCACGGCAATCGACATCAGGAGATATTCCGACCCCATGTTGAGCGCTGCACCGCCGGAAAAGCTTGCCAGAAGATATCCGGCGATGGCGGCGAGGACGGAGCAGAAGACGTAGGTGGTGAAGCGCGCGCCATCGACGGGAATGCCGGTCATGCGGGCCGCAAAGGTGCTCTGGCCTATGGCCGAAATCCAGCGCCCGTAGAAGGACCGGTCAAGCAGCACCCAGGCGATGACCGAAAGGAAAAGTGCAACGAGCGCCACATTCGGTATGCCCAAAGTACTGGAGATAGCGAAGTTAGCCAGTGTTTCAGGTGGTCTGATCCGCAGCCCGCGATTGGACCAGATCGCAATCGACTGAACGATGAAGCTCATCGACAGTGTCGCGATGATGGGCGGGATTCGTAAAAGCTTGATCAAGGTGTAGTTGCCGATACCCACCGCAATCCCGATGAGGATGGCGACGAGCAGTCCGGGAAGGATAAGACTGTCGGACACATCCATGAACTTTAGCGCCAGCGTGCCGGACAGCGTCATGGTGGCGGGGACGCAGAGATCGATATTGCCTGGCCCAAGCGTGATGACGAACATCTGGCCGATGCCGACGATGACCGAGAAGGCCGCGAATGTCAGCGCCGCATGGGAAAGCCCGAAGGAGCTTGCGCCGCCGGTGAACATCACGGTGATGACCCAGACAGCAACCGTCGCGGCAAAGGACCAGATCCACGGTTTTTTGGTGAAGGCAGCGAGGCGGCTCATTGGTTTTTCTCCCGCTTCTCGAGACGGTTGAGCAGAATGCGCAGGGCAAGCACGATGATGAGGATCGCGCCCTGTGCACCGATCTGCCAGTCTGGCGAAATGCGCATGAAGGACAGGAAAGAGCCCGCGAGCGTCAGCGTCAGAGCGCCGATCACAGCACCGATCGGGGAAACACGCCCGCCGACGAATTCACCACCGCCGAGAATGACGCCGGCAATCGATAAAAGCGTGTAGCGCAGAGCAATATTGGCATCGGCCGACGTCGTCAGTCCGACGAGCGCTATCCCCGAGAGGACGGCAAAGAAGCCCGCCAGTGCAAAGGTCGCAGCACGGATGCCGACCACCGACCAACCGGACCGCTCAACGGAGCGCAGATTGCCGCCGACGCCGCGCATCAGAACGCCGAAGGACGAGCGCATGACGATGTAATGGGCGACCACTGCGATCACGATGCTGGCAATGATGGCGACCGGGATGAATGGCGGCTTTGCCGTCATCAAGGCGCGCACGAAGGCGGGTGCCTGTCCACCAGGGGACGGCAAGATCAAAACGGCGAGACCACCCCAGACGAAGCTCATTCCGAGTGTTACGACAATGGAGGGCAGGGCGCGCAGGTGAATGACGGCGCCAAGCACCGCATAGACGGCGATCGCCGCTGCGAAAATGCCGATTCCGATGACGGGAGAATCCTGAAGAAATGTTGCGGTCACGCAGGCGCAGAAGCTGACGAAGGTGCCCATCGACAGATCAAGATCGTTGACGGACATGATCAGCATCTGCGCGATGGTCGCAAGTGCAATCGGCACCGCCAGATTGAACAGCAGGTTCATGCCCGTATAGCTCATGGCCCGCGGCTGCATGTAGAAGACCGCAATTAGCAGGAAAGCCAGCGACGCGGCGGGAATGACAAGGCGAAGGGTGTTGGCTGAAACTTTCATGGCTGCGCCTCCCCGGAAAAGGATGCAGCCAGCACATTCTGTTCGGTAATGTCGTCGCCGACAAGTTCTGCCTGTATGGCACCATCGCGGAACACATAGACGCGGTCACACAAGCGAATCTCGTCCATCTCCGTCGAGTACCAGATGAAGGTCCGGCCGTGCGCGGCTTCCGTTCTCAAGATGTCGTAGACCTCCTGTTTGGTGCCGATATCGACGCCGCGCATCGGGTCGTCCATCAGCACGGTGCTGGCGGTCGTCGCCAGCGCGCGAGCGAAGAGCACCTTCTGCTGGTTGCCGCCGGAAAGTGAGAGAATCTTGTTGCCCATGTCGGGGGTACGAATTTCGATCCGCTTCTTCCACTCGGCGCCGAGTTCGCTCTCACGTGACCTGTCCACCAATCCACCGGACGAAATGTCCCGCAGTGATGCGACCGACAGATTTTTAAGAATGCTCCAAAGCGAGAAGGTGCCGTTCAGGCTGCGGTCCCCAGCAACGAAGGCGAGGTCGGCCTTACGGTTGGGCAGCCAGCTGCTGTTCTTTGCCAGATAAAGATCGAGCAGCGCTTCCGTCTGGCCATGACCGCCAAGGCCGGCAAGACCAATGATCTCGCCGCGATAGGCCTCAAACGCGATCTCTGAACCGCGGCGTGGCGCCATGGAGAGGACTCTTTCACCGGACCGGACGCGGGCAGTCTTCTGCCTGTCCTGATCCTTGACGACACTGCCCATGGCTTCGACCAGCGTCCGTGTCGTAAATTCACCGGCTAGACGGTCCGCGACGACGCGGCCATCCTTCATCACGACAATGCGGGTGGCGGTCGACAGGATCTCACCGAGAATGTGGGAGATCAACAGCACCGAGCCGCCCTCGCGCACGAAGCGGCGCACATAGGCCATGAGTTGCTCCGCTAGACCTGCATCGAGCGAAGAGGTCGGTTCGTCGAGGATGACGAGCCGCGGCGTGTCCGGCGTGCGGCAGAAATTGATTGCGATTTCCACCATTTGGCGTTCTGCGATGGAAAGGTCGGAAATCGTCGCTTCGCAATCGATCCCGTGGCCTGGAAAGATGTCGTCGATGGTCTGACGTATCGCGGCAAGCGCGCGTCCGCGCCAGTTCCGGCCGCTCATGCCGGGATGCATGATCCGCACATTCTCACTGATCGTCAGGTTCGGGCAAAGGGATAGTTCCTGGAATACGCAGCGAACACCGCCGGCGCGTGCTGCCGAAATACCCTGCCTACCCGGTGCTCCGCCATAGGAAATCGTGCCCTCATGCGGCGTCAGGCCACCATTGATGACATTGACGATGGTGGATTTGCCTGCGCCATTGTGGCCAACCAGGCCAAGGCATTCGCCTGCGCGGATGATGAGATCGGCGCCGTCCAGTGCCTTGACGGCGCCGAAGACGACTTTGACGCCGCGTGCGGCGACGACTTCTTCCGTCTCGATGATGTCATTCATGAGCAAAACGCCAACGATCTGAAATGATGAAAAAAGGGATGGCCGCTGCGGCGACACGTCAGCCGCAGCGGATAGGAGGCGATCTTCGGCCTTACTTGCCGGCAATCACCTTCTGCGCATCAGCCTGGGAGTAATCCACGTTGGCAACGCCACCCTTCTGGGTGTTTTTCAGGTTCTCTTCGAGATTGTCCTGATCGATACGCAAGAAGGGAACGGTGAGATCCTTCTTCACATCCTTGCCGTCGAGAATCTGCTGTGCCACCCAGAAGGCGAGCGTCGAGACGCCGGGCGCAATCGAGACCGACATGGTCTTGTATCCGCTGGCATCCTTCTGCTGCTTCCACCATTGCAGCTCATCTTCACGGTTGCCCATGATGATGGTCGGGGTCGGGCGCTTGGCAGCGGCAAACGCCTGGGCAGCACCGTAACCGTCACCACCCTGGGTCACGACAGCCGCGATTTCAGGCAGGCTTGGCAGGATGCCGGCGACGGCGCGCTGTGCGACGTCCTGAGCCCAATCGCCATTGACCGAACCGGCGATCTTGAACTGCGGGTTCTTGGCAACGCCTGCGGCGATGCCCGCATGGATCTCGTCGTCGACGGAGACGCCTGCGAGACCGCGGATTTCAAGCAGGTTGCCGCCCTTCGGCATGGCCTTTGCAAGATAATCGATCTGGCTCTCGCCCATGGCCTTGAAGTCTACGGCGATGCGCCAGGCGCAAGGTTCGGTGACGATCCCGTCGAAGGACACGACGATGATGCCGGCATCACAGGCTTCCTTGACCGCGCCGTTCAGCGCTGTGGGAGAAGCGGCGTTGATGACGATCGCATCATAACCTTGGAGGATGAGGTTCTGGATCTGGGCTGCCTGCTCCGTTGCCTGGTTTTCGGCAGTGGTGAAGGCGTCCGCGGCTGCGACCTGCTTGTCGGCAACCGCCTGCTTGGTGATCTTGTCCCAGCTCGTCAGCATCGCCTGACGCCAGGAGTTGCCGGCATAATTGTTGGAGAGCGCGATTTTCTTCGCCGATGTATCGGCGTGAGCGGTGATGGGCATCGCGGCGCATAGGACAGCCGCCGATGCGAGAAGCATCTTTCTAAAAGCCATTGATTTTCCTCCCTGTGGCTTGCTCTTTCGGAGCCTGGAATATGTTTCGCCGCAAACCTTCCCCACGGCGGAAACGCAATTCCGTTGCACTGGAGCTCCTTTCCCCAGTAAGAGCTAAAATGACGAAGAAGGTTCGGCTTGTATAGGCGCATCACGGCAATCTTCGTGCGGACTTACGCACAAAGCTTGCGGGTTCCCGCAAGACGAAGAGCGTTGCGGAGCGCAGAATGCGAAACGGGCGCTTTCGATAGATCGCCGCCCGTCAGGGAAGATGCTTGGGAGGGCATCGGCACATGCTGGATAAACCGAGCAGCACGCTGTTTCACCACTATATGGGCATTTCGCGTCTGCTCGCCGGGCAGCTTGAATTCAACGCCATCATCCAGGCCGTGGCGACCGAGATCAGCCATATCATCCCGCATGACCACATGGATGTCTGCATCAAGCAGCTCGATGACAAATATCATATAGCCTATGAAAGCGGCCTTGCCAGTGCGTGGAGCCTCCAGCCTCCAGCGCTTCTGACGGGCAGCCCCATACGCTCGGTTCTGTCAGGGGAGGTCGATTATCTCCTGAGCGGGGACGCCTGCGCCGACCCACGCTTTCATTTCGACGGTGCGTTCTCCAGCCCGATCCACGAACTCGATCTGCACAGCCGTCTGCACGTGCCGATGAAGGTGCATGGCGATATCATCGGAGCACTCAGCTGCTCGTGCCATCAGTCCAACGCCTATACGATGGAGGATGTTGCCAATGCGCGTGCCGTTGCCGACCTTCTGGCGCCCTACTTCTATGCGATCCGCGCCGCCGAGCAGGCCAAGCGCTCGGCCATCGAAGAGGCGCAGGCCAATGCCCGGGAGGAGGGCTTGCGCCTCGGTGCGCTGCAACTGACCGAGGCACTGGAGGCCGAGCGTCAGCGGATCGGCATGGATTTGCACGATCAGACGTTGGCGGATCTGACACGGCTTGTACGTCGTGTCGAACGCATGAGC
The DNA here is from genome assembly GCF_052046015.1 of Agrobacterium sp. 22094. Lineage (NCBI taxonomy): Bacteria > Pseudomonadati > Pseudomonadota > Alphaproteobacteria > Hyphomicrobiales > Rhizobiaceae > Agrobacterium > Agrobacterium sp. 22094. The sequence continues at coordinate 8,494 of NZ_JBQEPX010000008.1, forward strand.
CACGCGACCGAAGTGTCGGGAGAAATGCTTGAGCCGGTGATGCGTAGCCTGCAGCAATGCATGCAGGATCTGCGCGGCATCATCGAAGAAGCCAAGCCATCCATCCTGCAGCTCTTCGGCCTGGTTCAAGCGATCGAAACCTATCTCGACAGGTCGGTGAGGGACAGCGGATCGCCGATCGACTGGTCTGTCTCCGATACCACGGACGGGCTTGTCGACAACCTCGATAACTCGGTCGCCGTCTCATTGTTGCGCATCGTCCAGGAGGCGGTCAACAACGCCATCCGCCATGCACAACCGACGAAGATAGAAGTGGTGCTATCGCAGGCGGATGACGCGCTGCGTGTCACCGTGTCGGACGACGGTTGCGGCGTTCCCGACGATAGCGGCTCCGGTGGAGGCCTTGGCATCGGCAACATGAAGACGCGTGCGCGACTGATTTCGGCGCATTTTCATCTCGGCCCCAACGCTCGGGGGACTGGCACCCGCATCACCCTGACCTTACCGACTGGGCTCGGCGAAAAGCCTGAGGAGGCATAAGATGGACGTTTTGATCATCGAGGACGATGTTCTGCATCGCGCCTATCTCAACGAAGCGGTGAGGGCGGCTCTGCCGGAATGTGGCACGGTACTGGAGGCGGAGAACGGTAGGGCAGGTGAAAAGCTGGCGCGGGAAAATCGCGCCGCCCACATCGTTATGGATTTGCAGATGAACGAGCGAAACGGCATCGAAGCCGCGCGAACCATCTGGAAGGAGAGGCCGGACACTCGCATTCTCTTCTGGTCCAATTATTCGGACGAAGCCTATGTGCGTGGCGTCTCCCGCATAGTGCCCGAAGGTGCCGCCTATGGTTACGTGTTGAAATCCGCCTCGGACGACCGCTTGAGGCTGGCGCTACGCAGCATCTTCATCGAAGCGCAATGCGTCATCGATCGCGAAGTCCGGGGGCTGCAGGAAAAGAGCCTCGGCAAGGCGCATGGCTTTTCCGACGCTGAATATGAAATCCTGATCGATATGGCGCTGGGGTTGACGGACAAGGCCATTGCACGGCGTCGGAACCTGTCGCTGCGCAGTGTGCAGAACCGCCTGCAGAGCCTTTACGAGAAACTGAACGTGCATCAGTCGACTGGTGAGGACGAGGCGGAAGGGCGATATAATCTGCGTACCCGCGCCATCACCATTGCCTACCTGCGCAAGCTTCTCAACTACAGTGCACTGGAAAGAGCCGAACGCGAGTTGGCCGAGTGGCATGGTGGAAAATGACGAAAGGCCCGGCTTTTTGGCCGGGCCTTCGAATTTCGATCGATATGATCAGTTCATCTGGCTGACGAAGCGGGTCTCGAGATAGGCCTCGACCGCTTCTGAACCACCTTCCGTGCCGTAACCGGAATCCTTCACGCCGCCGAAGGGCACTTCCGGAATGGCAAGGCCATTGTGGTTGATCGTCAGCATACCGGCTTCAACGCGCTGGCCGAGAGCGTGCGCGGTCTTCACCGAGCCGGTGAACGCATAGGAGGCCAGGCCAAAGGGCAGGCGGTTTGCTTCCTCGATCGCATCTTCCATCGTGGAGAAGCGGTTGACGATCGCCACTGGACCGAAGGGCTCTTCGTTCATGATCTTGGCGCTTGTCGGTACGTCGGTCAGAACCGTCGGCTCGAAGAAATTACCCTTGTTGCCGATGCGCTTGCCGCCGGTCTTCAGCGTGGCACCGTGCGAAACGGCGTCCTGAATCAGCGCTTCCATCGCCGGAATGCGGCGTTCATTGGCCAGAGGTCCCATGCCGGTGTCGGCATCCAGACCGTTTCCGATCTTCAGGCCTTCGGCATATTTGACGATGCCGTCGATGAACTTGTCGGCAATGCTATCCTGGATGAGGAAGCGTGTGGGTGCGACGCAGACCTGTCCGGCATTACGGAACTTGGCTGCAGCCGAGACTTCGACTGCCTTGTCGAGATCGGCATCCTCAAACACCAGCACGGGTGCGTGGCCGCCGAGTTCCATCGTGGCGCGCTTCATGTGCTTGCCGGCGAGTGCTGCGAGATGCTTGCCGACCGGGGTGGAGCCGGTAAAGGAAATCTTGCGGATGACCGGATGCGGAATGAGATACTCCGAAATCTCGGCGGGAACGCCATAGACGAGGTTGACGACGCCTGCCGGCACGCCCGCATCGGCAAAAGCGCGAATGAGTTCTGCCGGTGAGGCAGGTGTTTCTTCAGGGGCCTTCACGATGATCGAACAACCGGTTGCGACCGCTGCCGAAAGCTTGCGGACTACCTGATTGATCGGGAAGTTCCAGGGCGTGAAAGCTGCAACCGGGCCAACGGGGAACTTGATCGCCAGGTTGGAGACGCCGCCGAAACGCGCGGGAATGACCTGACCATAGGTGCGGCGTGCCTCTTCGGCGAACCAGTCGATGGTGTCGGCAGCGTTGTTGATTTCGCCCTTAGACTGGGCGATCGGCTTGCCCTGTTCGCGGGTCATCAGCCAGGCGATGTAATCGATCCGCTCACGCAGAAGATCGGCGGCCTTGCGCATGATCTTCGAACGTTCGAATGCGGAGGTATCGCGCCAGACCTTGAAACCTTTGTCGGCGGCGGAAAGTGCCAGATCCAGATCTTCCTTTTCCGCATGCGCGATGGAGCCGATGATCTCATCGGTCGCAGGGTCGGAAACGGCGATCGTTTTGCCGGAGAGCGCGTCGCGCCACTCGCCATTGATGAAGAGTTTAACGTCGGGGTAGCTGTGCATGTGAAGACCTTCGCGATTTTACCGACCGGCAGGGCGCCGGTGCATTTCGTTCAATCAGCAAATCGATTGCCGCCTGAAGCGGAACGGGATGTCTTCGGTAAACCGAAGACGGTGGTGAGCCTCTTATATTATTTCGCCCGGTCGCGGTTTCAACCGGTAACTTCTAAAAGTATGATTTATTTCGCATTGCAAAAGACCCGGTTTGGGACCGGGTCTTGAGGGTACGTGTGTGGCTCAAAAGAACGCCTGAAGGCCTGTCTGGGCGCGGCCGAGGATCAGCGCATGCACGTCATGCGTTCCTTCGTAAGTGTTGACCGTTTCCAGGTTCTGCGCGTGGCGCATGACGTGATATTCGATCTGAATTCCGTTGCCGCCATGCATGTCTCGGGCCTGCCGCGCGATGTCGAGCGCCTTGCCGCAATTGTTGCGCTTGATGATGGAGATCATCTCCGGTGCCATGCGATGCTCGTCGAAGAGACGACCAACGCGCAGCGATGCCTGAAGGCCGAGCGCGATTTCGGTCTGCATGTCGGCAAGCTTCTTTTGATAGAGCTGCATGCCAGCGAGCGGCTTGCCAAACTGCTTGCGGTCAAGCCCATATTGCAGCGCCCGGAACCAGCAGTCTTCCGCAGCACCCATCACGCCCCAGGAAATGCCGTAGCGTGCCCGATTGAGGCAGCCGAACGGGCCCTTGAGCCCGGAGACGTTTGGCAGCAGCGCGTCTTCGCCCACCTCCACGCCATCCATGACGATTTCGCCGGTGATGGAAGCGCGCAGCGACAGCTTGCCACCGATCTTCGGCGCGGAGAGGCCCTTCATGCCCTTCTCCAGAACGAAGCCGCGGATCTCGTTGTTATGCGCTTCGGATTTTGCCCAGACGACGAAGACGTCGGCGATCGGTGCGTTGGAAATCCACATCTTCGAACCGCGCAGACGATAGCCGCCCTCGATCTTCTCAGCGCGCGTCTTCATGCCGCCGGGATCAGAGCCGGCATCCGGCTCGGTCAGGCCGAAGCAGCCGATGAGCTCGCCTGAAACCAGACCCGGCAGATACTTGTCCTTCTGCTCCTCACAGCCATAGGCAAAGATCGGGTAGATGACGAGCGAGGACTGGACGCTCATCATGGATCTATAACCGCTGTCGATACGCTCAACTTCACGCGCGACAAGACCGTAAGCGACGTAGCTGGCGTCGGCTGCGCCGTATTTCTCCGGCAGCGTCACGCCGAGCAGACCGGCCTGACCCATCAGGCGGAAGAGTTCCGGTTCCGATGTTTCGGAGAGATAAGCGTCCTGAATGCGTGGGAGAAGTTCGGCTTTGGCGAAGGCGGCGGCGGAGTCGCGGATCATCCGCTCGTCGTCGTTGAGTTGATCCTCAAGCAGAAACGGGTCCTGCCAGTTGAATGATGCACGTTCGCTCACGATGAAGTCTCCACTTTTGTTGCTGCGATTATTGGCAATCGATCGTCGCCGGGCAAGCCATGTTTACTCATCCGGCTATTACCGATAGGAATGCGCCATGACGTCACTCAGCCGCAAACTCCTGCCCTCCACCAGCGCGCTCGCCGCCTTTGATTCCGTGGCGCGGCTTGGCAGTTTTTCGCTGGCGGCGGACGAGCTTTCCCTGACCCAAGGGGCGATCAGCAGGCAGGTCATGTCGCTGGAAGAGCAACTTGGGGTCAGGCTTTTCGAGCGTGGAGCGCGGGGCGTTTCGCTGACGCGAGAGGGCGAAATCTATGCGAAAGCGATCGGTATTGCGCTTGGCGATATTCGCTCCGCCTCGCTTCAGGTCATGACCAAAACGCATGCCAATACGCTCAATCTCGCCATGCTGCCCACCTTCGGCACGCGTTGGCTGTTGCCGCGCATTCCAAAATTCGTCGCTGCCCATCCCGAGATCACGCTGAATTTTGCCACGCGGATCGGTCAGTTCGATTTCGAAAAGGAAGGGCTGGATATGGCAATCCATATTGGCCAGCCGGATTGGCCTGCGGCAGAAAGTATCTTTCTGATGGACGAGATGGTCGCGCCTGTCTGCAGCCCGGCTTTCCTCGCCAGCCATCCAATCGCCAGGGCTGACGACATTGCCGGTCTTGCTCTGCTGCATATGGCATCAAGGCCCGGTGCGTGGGATCACTGGTTCAAGAGTTTGGGTATCGTCGCGCACCAGACGCCCGCCATGCGCTTCGAGCAGTTTTCAAGTGTTGCCCAAGCCTGCATCGCAGGTCTCGGCGTTGCCCTGATGCCGCTGTTTCTGATCGAAAGCGAGCTCAAGTCAGGGCAACTCGTCCAGGCCTTCGATCACCCGGTCAAAAGTCCCAGCTCCTATTATGCCGTCGCTCCGCTGTCGCGCATCAACCACGGTCCCGTCGTCCTCTTCAGGCGCTGGCTGCTCAGTGAAAGTGAAACGTTTCGCGCGCAGACGGCTGGCTAGTTCTCGCTCTGTTTGCAGAGTTTCAAGGCCAAGCCGATGCTTGTGGCGGGAATTTCATCCTGCATCAATTTTAAGCTTGCGAAGACCTGGAATATGGTCCTAGATCGCCTGCGACGAGGACTGGTTGAATTGCGGCACGACGCCGATCACCCTTTGCTCGTATCATCCCATCCGTCGATAAGCCTCTGGTTTATAACGATAAAAGTCTGCGTCAATCCTGGAATAACTTGAAATGCAATTGGTTTTCGACGGACATAACGATGTGTTGCTGCGTCTGTGGCACAACGGTAAAAAAGGCGGGGACCCAGTCGCAGAATTCATCGACGGAACGTCGCAAGGCCATATCGATGTGCCGCGTGCCAAGGCTGGCGGTCTGGCTGGCGGTCTGTGTGCCGTCTACATCCCTTCCGGCGATCTGATTTTGCAAGAGCCGGACGAGAACGGCCACTATGTCACGCCGCTCGCCGCACCTCTTCAGCGTCAGCCCTCTCTCGATATCGCAATGGAAAAGCTGGCGATCGCTTATCGCGTGGAGCGCGCAGGCGGCTGGAAAATTTGCCGCTCGACAGCCGATATCCGCAAAGCCATGAAAGAGGACATTTTTGCTGCGGTCCTTCATATGGAAGGCTGCGAGGCGATCGATGAAGATCTGGATGCGCTGGAGGTCTTCTACGCCGCGGGTCTTCGCTCGCTCGGACCCGTCTGGAGCCGCCATAACGCTTTCGGCCATGGTGTTCCCTTCGCCTTTCCTATGTCGCCGGATAGCGCGCCCGGCCTGACCGATGCCGGTTTCGAACTCGTCAAGCGCTGCAACCAGCTCGGCATTCTGATCGATCTGGCTCACATCACCGAAAAGGGTTTCTGGGATGTGGCAAAGACCAGCGATCAGCCGCTGATCGCCAGCCATTCCAACGCGCATGCCCTGACCGGTGTTGCCCGCAACTTGACCGACGTCCAGATGGACGCGATCAAGGAAAGAAACGGGCTCGTCGGTCTGAATTACGCCGTGACCATGCTGCGTCCGGATGCGCGCGACGATGCGAAGACACCGCTCTCCGACATGGTTCGCCACATCGACTACATGGTCGAGCGCATGGGCATCGATTGTGTTGCGCTCGGTTCCGACTTCGATGGCGCGACCGTGCCTGCGGACATCGCAGATGCGGCGGGCAATCAGAATCTGGTTGCCGCTCTCGAGGCTGCTGGCTACTCTGAAGTAGAGCTTGCTAAAATTTGCCGGGAAAACTGGCTGCGTGTTCTGGCTCAAGCTTGGCATGAGCCGACCTGATCAAGAGTGATATGAACCTATGAAGGGGAGAACAATGACGAAGTCGCTCAATAAAATGGCCCGCATTCTGGCAACCAGCGCCGCGCTGTCGCTGATCGCGCTGTCCGCGCCTCAGGCCTTTGCCGCCACGCCCGCCGATACGCTGGTGGAAGGTTTTGCCATCGATGACATCATCACGCTCGATCCGGGTGAGGCGTTCGAGCTGTCGGCTGCGGAAGTCACCGGCAACACCTACTCCAAGCTGGTCTCGATCGACCTCAACGACACCTCCAAGGTCGTGGGCGATCTGGCCGAAAGCTGGACGACGTCGGACGATGGTCTGACCTACACCTTCAAGCTGAAGCCCGGCCTCAAATTTGCATCTGGTAACCCGGTAACGGCGGAAGATGTCGCGTTTTCCTTTGAGCGCGCCGTCAAGCTCGACAAGTCGCCCGCCTTCCTTCTTACGCAGTTCGGCCTGAAGGGCGACAATGTCAACGAAAAGGCCAAGGCGACCGCGCCCGATACCTTCACGCTGACGGTGGACAAGCCCTATGCGCCGAGCTTCGTCCTGAACGTTCTGACCGCGACCGTCGCCTCGGTCGTCGACAAGAAGCTCGTCATGGAAAAGGCCAAGGCGATGACGCCGACTGCCGACTACAAATACGACACCGATTTCGGCAATGAATTCCTGAAGACCGGCTATGCCGGTTCCGGCCCGTACAAGATCCTTGGCTGGAAGGCCAACGAAGCCGTCATCCTTGAAGCCAACCCGAACTACTACGGCGAAAAGCCGAAGCTGAAGCGTGTCGTCTATCGCCACATGAAGGAAAGCTCCGGTCAGCGCCTGGCGCTGGAAAACGGCGACATCGACGTGGCGCGTAACCTGGAGCCGGGCGACATGGAGGCCGTTTCCAAGAAGGAAGGTCTTTCCGTCACCTCCGCTCCTAAGGGCACCGTCTATTACTTCAGCCTCAACCAGAAGAACGAGTATCTGAAGAAGCCGGAAGTTGTCGAAGCCTTCAAATATCTTGTCGATTACGATGGTATCGGTGCGACCCTGATCAAGGGTATTGGCGAAATCCATCAGACCTTCCTGCCGAAGGGCCAGCTGGGTGCGCTTGACGAGAACCCTTACAAGTTGGATGTCCCCAAAGCGAAGGAACTGCTGGCCAAGGCTGGTCTGAAAGACGGCTTTACCGTGACCATGGATGTGCGCAACACCCAGCCCGTGACCGGTATTGCCGAGAACGTTCAGCAAACGCTGGCGCAAGCCGGCATCAAGCTGGAAATCATCCCGGGCGATGGCAAGCAGACGCTGACCAAGTTCCGTGCGCGCACGCACGACATCTATATCGGTCAGTGGGGCTCGGACTATTTCGATCCGAACTCGAATGCCGAAACCTTCACCATCAACTACGACAATTCCGACGAAGGCAAGAACAAGACGCTTGCCTGGCGCAATGCCTGGGACGTTCCGGAGCTGACGAAGGAAACGCAATCTGCACTTCTGGAGAAGGACAGCGCCAAGCGCGCGAAGATTTATGAGGACCTGCAGAAGAAGGTTCTCGAAACCGGACCTTTCGTCATCATCTTCCAGCAGACGGAAGTTGCGGGTTACTCCAGCAAGCTCAAGGGTCTGAAGCTCGGCCCAAGCTTCGATACCAATTATGTCTATAACATCTCCAAGGAATGATCCGGCAGGATCGGTCCATTGAGTATCGTTGAAACCCCCGCAAGCCTGAGGCACGGCAAACGCCGTGCCAACAGGCGCCGCATGGCCGTTCTCGGCTTCATCGTTACCGTCGTCACGACCTTTTTAGGCTTGCTGGCGGTAACCTTCTTCATTGGTCGCGTCATTCCCATCGATCCGGCGCTGGCGATCGTCGGCGATCGCGCGCCTGCCCATGTTGTGGAGCGCGTGCGCGAGGAACTCGGCCTGAACCTGCCGCTCTGGCAGCAGTTCTTCATCTATCTGAAGCAGGCGCTGACCGGTAATTTCGGCACGTCGGTGCTGACAAGCAATCCGGTGATGGACGACATCAAGCGCGTCTTCCCGGCCACCATCGAGCTTGCGACGCTTGGTACATTGATCGGAGCGCTCTTCGGCGTTCCGCTTGGCGTACTGGCAGCCGTCAAGCGCGGCAGCATCATCGACCAGATCGTTCGCGTCATCGGGTTGATCGGCTATTCCGTGCCGATCTTCTGGCTCGGCCTTCTGGCGCTTCTGGTGTTTTATGCCAAGTTGAACTGGGTCGCCTATCCCGGCCGTATGGATATCGTCTACGAGTTTACCTTCACACCAACCACCGGTTTCTATCTCTTCGATGCCCTTTGGCAGGGCCAGTGGGATGTGTTCTGGGATCTCTTCCGCCACATCATCCTGCCCGCAGGACTGCTCGGTTACTTCTCGCTCGCCTATATCAGCCGCATGACGCGCTCCTTCATGCTGAATGAACTGGCGCAGGAATACATCGTCGCCGCACGCGCCAAGGGTCTGTCGGAAACGCGCATCATCTGGTTCCACGCTCTGCGGAACGCCGCAGTCCCTCTGCTCACGGTGATCGTGCTCTCCTATGCCGGTCTGCTGGAGGGTTCGGTTCTGACGGAAACGATCTTCTCCTGGCCGGGCCTTGGCCTCTACATCACCAATTCCCTGCAGAATGCGGACATGAATGCCGTTCTCGGCGGCACCATCGTGATCGGCGCCGTCTTCATCGGCATCAATCTCTTGTCCGATCTGCTCTACCGGACGCTCGATCCAAGGACGCGCAGCCGATGACGGATACCATGTCCATTGTGAAACCCTACAGCCGCGAGTGGCTTCTGTCCGACCGCCCGACCTCGCGAAAGCAGGCGCGGCTCGGGCGCGCCTATGTCATCTGGCGGCGCTTTTCCGAAAATCGTCTGGCGCTAGCAGGACTCGGCATCATCCTGGCGCTGGTGTTCGTCGCAATCTTCGCCAATGTCCTGGCGCCGCATTCCCCGGTTCAGGGCGATCTTCGCAATGCCCGCTTGTTGCCTCCGGGGACAGACGGATATTGGCTCGGCACGGACGATCAGGGGCGAGATATTCTGTCCCGCCTGATCTACGGCTCGCGTTTGACGCTTTTCGTCGTCGTGCTGGTGGCGATCATTGCCGCCCCGATCGGTCTCATCGTCGGCACCGTCGCCGGTTATGCCGGTGGATGGATCGACGCGGTGCTGATGCGGATCACAGATATCTTTCTTGCCTTTCCCAAGCTCGTTCTTGCGCTTGCGCTCGTGGCAGCACTTGGTCCTGGCATTGAGAATGCGGTGCTGGCGATCGCGGTCACCTCCTGGCCGCCTTATGCCCGTATTGCACGCGCCGAAACCATGACGTTTCGAAATTCCGACTTCATCGCTGCGGTCAAGCTGATGGGGGCATCTCCCTGGCGCATCGTGCTCAAACATGTGATCCCTCTCTGTTTCTCCTCGCTCATCGTGCGTGTGACGCTGGATATGGCTGGCATCATCCTGACCGCCGCCGGTCTCGGCTTCCTAGGTCTCGGCGCGCAGCCGCCACTCCCCGAATGGGGCGCGATGATTGCCTCTGGCCGCCGCTTCATTCTCGACCAGTGGTGGGTTGCAGCGATGCCAGGTGCCGCCATCCTCATCGTCAGCCTAGGCTTCAACCTCTTGGGTGACGGGCTTCGCGATGCGTTCGATCCAAAGGAGGCTGGCCAGTGACTTCATCTTCCACCACGCCTCTTTTGACGGTCGAAAATCTGCGCGTCAGCTTTCCGACCAGAACCGGCCTTGTCGAAGCCGTGAGAGGGGTATCCTTTACGCTCGGCAAGGAACGTCTCGGCATTGTCGGCGAGTCCGGTTCCGGCAAATCGCAGACCGGTCGCGCCATCATGGGTCTGACCCCAGGGCATGCGAAGATTACGGCCGATGCACTTCGCTTTGGCGATATCGATCTCCTGACGGCACCGGCAAAGCAGCGTCGCACGATCCGCGGCAAGCGGATCGCGATGATCCTGCAGGACCCGAAATATTCGCTCAATCCGGTCATGACCATCGGGCGCCAGATCGTCGAAACGTTGAAGACGCATGAGCGGATCGGCTATTCCGAGGCGAAGAAGCGTGCGCTCGACATGCTCGAGGCGGTGCAAATCCGCGATCCCGAACGTGTCTTCAATCTCTATCCGCACGAGGTTTCCGGTGGTATGGGGCAGCGCGTCATGATCGCCATGATGCTGGTCTGCGGTCCGGAACTCCTGATCGCCGACGAGCCGACATCGGCACTCGACGTCACTGTGCAATTGGAAGTGCTGGATATTCTCGACAAGCTGGTGCGCGAGCGCGGCATGGGGCTGATCTTCGTCTCGCACGACCTGCGCCTTGTCTCGTCCTTCTGCGACCGGGTGCTCGTCATGTATGCGGGGCGCGTGGTGGAAGAGCTTCCATCCGCCGATCTGCAAAACGCGAAACATCCCTATACGCAAGGGCTTCTCAACTGTCTGCCGAAAATCGGCGAGCACCGGCATCCGCTGCCGGTCCTTCAACGCCAAGCGGAGTGGCGTCTATGACGGTCGTATTGTCTGCCAAGGATATCGTCGTAGACTTCGACGGTTATCTGGCCTTGGACCGCGTCAGCATCGAGGTGGCGAAGGGCGAATCCTTCGGGCTTGTGGGTGAATCCGGTTCCGGCAAGTCGACGCTTTTGCGTGCAATCGCCGGCCTCAACCATTTTGAAGAAGGCGCTCTTACGGTGGACGGGCGGACCTATAGCCGCAAGTCACGTGACAAGAGCTTCTATCGTGATGTCCAGATGGTGTTCCAGGACCCCTATGGCTCGCTCCATCCGCGCCAGACGGTGGATGCCATTTTGCTGGAGCCGCTCGTCATTCATGGGGTAGACAACAAGGAAGCACGGATCGCCCGTGCGCTCGACGAGGTCGGTCTTGGCACGGGTTTCCGCTTCCGCTACTCGCACCAGCTTTCGGGCGGCCAGCGCCAGCGTATCGCCATTGCCCGCGCACTGATCCTCGAGCCGAAGATCCTGCTTCTCGACGAGCCGACATCGGCGCTCGATGCCTCGATCCAGGCGGAAATCCTCAATCTGCTGGAACAGGCGCGCAAGGACAGAAACCTGACTTTCGTCATGGTCAGCCATGATCTCGGCGTCATCAGCCACATGTGCGACCGGCTGGCGGTGATGAAAAGCGGCAGGATCGTCGAGTCGATGGATGTCCACCAGCTGGAAACCAGAGAGTTTTCCGCCGATTACACGAGACAGCTGATGGTAGCGAGCGAAGGTTTCAGGCGCGATTGAGGCCAGCTTACACCTGGTGTATGACCGCAGCAGTGAGGGGGCGCTGGTTGACCCTGCCCACCAGCCTTTGATCGAACATCGGGGATGATCGCTCCATGCAATTGCGCGCATTGATGTATTTCGATGAACTCGTCCGCACCAATTCCATGCGCGCGGCGGCCGAGAACCTGAATGTTGCACCGACTGCGGTCAGTCGTCAGATCGAAAATCTCGAATATTATTTCGGCACACCGCTGGTCGAGCGCTCCAGCCGCGGCGTGAAGCTGACGGCAGCGGGCGAGCTCCTTGCAGCACGTGCCGGCAAGACGCTGCGGGAGCTGGACCATGTCAACCAGCTGATCGACGATCTGAAGGGTCTGCAACGCGGCCGCGTCACGATCTATGCCAATGGTGCCACGGTGGCCAATCTGCTGGCACCCGTCCTGGCGCAATTCAGCCTCAAATATCCAAAGCTGCGTTTCGAGGTCAACATCACCAGCGCGCGCCAGGCGATGGAGGCGTTGGGAACCGCGGAAGCCGATCTTGTCGTCAGCCTGTTTGCGCCGAAGCTCTCCGGCGTCAAAGTGCGCTCGCGCACGCGTATCAGCTATGATGCCATCTTCCCGGCGGGACATGCACTTGCCAGCGAGCCCGAAGTGACATTGAAGGAACTGGCCGGACTTCCGCTTGCCCTGCCGGACAAAACCTTTGCCGCACGTCAGGCCTTTGATGCCCTCTTTGCGGATGCCGGCATCGAACTCGATCCGGTCTTTATCACCAGCTCTCTGGAGATGCTGAAGGAGTTGGTCCTGGGGAACGCTGCCGCGACGCTTTTGCCCGCCCTTTCGGTGGCGCGAGAATTGCGCAGCGGCCAGATGGTCGCCGTTCCTCTGGCGAGCAAGAAGGGCATTCACACACAGATCGACCTCTGCGTCGCACCGGATCGCCAGTTATCGTTTTCGGCCTCCAAACTCGCCGACTTCATTGAACGTTTCATGCGTGAGGCAACGACCTCACCATAAGGCGCATCGCGATCTTTCAGATGCGCGTCCGATGCTTTACGTCTTTCTTTTGTCGCCCGTCGTCCATCGTCTATCGGTTGATTTTCCTCCCCAAGACCGTGTAGCGTTTTCCGCTACGCGGAGCACACAAAAATGCAGATTGTGTGTGCGCCGTCACCGTGCCACTCTTTTTGCAACAGATGGTCTTTCAAAGGGCAAAAAGCCCGGGCCGTCCGACAGGGGATAATGATGCCACGCACTTATTTTTCGCAGGCGGCGAAGCTTTCTCGCCGCACCGCCCTGACCCTTGCGCTCGGGACCGCACTCTGGCTGCCGTTCTCGGCTGTCGAAGCTGAGGCCGCACCCAAGACGGCGTTAACACTTGGCATGGCGATCGAGCCGACCGGCCTTGACCCGACGATCGCAGCCCCGGTCGCCATCGGTCAGGTCACGTGGCAGAACATTTTCGAAGGCCTTGTCACCATTGACAGCAAGGGGCAAGTCAAGCCGCAGCTCGCTGAAAGTTGGCAGATCTCTCCTGACGGCAAGACCTATACGTTCAAGCTGCGCAAGGGCGTGACCTTCCACGACGGTGAGGCCTTTGATTCCTCGGTTGCGAAATTTTCGCTGGATCGTGCCCGAGGCGAAAGCTCTGTCAATCCGCAGAAACGCTTCTTTGCTTCCATCGACACCATCGAGACGCCGGACCCTGAAACGCTGGTGTTGAAACTGAAGCAGCCCGCTGGCAGCCTCATCTATTGGCTCGGCTGGCCAGCCTCAGTCATGGTCGCGCCGAAGAGCGCAGAAAACAACCGCACGACGCCGATCGGCACCGGCCCATTCAAATTCGTCAGCTGGGCAAAGGGTGACAAGGTCGAGCTTGAAAAGAACCCTTCCTATTGGGACAAGAACGTTGCGGTAAAGCTGGAGAAAGCCACCTTCCGCTTCGTCGCCGATGCGCAGGCCCAGGCGGCCGCGTTGAAAGCCGGCGATATCGACGCATTCCCGGAATTTGGTGCGCCCGAGCTTATGTCCTCCTTCGAGGGCGACGCACGTCTTGGTACCTTCATCGGCAACACCGAACTCAAGGTCGTTGCGGGCATGAACAATGCCCGCAAGCCCTTCGACGACAAGCGTGTGCGCCAGGCGTTGATGATGGCGGTCGACCGTCCTACCGTCATCGAAGGCGCGTGGTCCGGTCTCGGCACCGCCATCGGTAGCCACTATACGCCCAATGACCGCGGTTATATCGATATGACCGGTGTGCACCCCTACGATGTCGAGAAAGCCAAGGCGTTGCTGGCCGAAGCCGGTTATCCGAATGGTTTCAGCTTCACCATCAAGGCCCCGCAAATGGCCTATGCGCAGCGCACCTCACAGGTTCTCCAGGCCATGCTGGCAGAAATCGGCGTGACGATGACCATCGAGACCACCGAGTTTCCGGCCAAGTGGGTCGCGGATGTCTTCAAGGGCGGCAATTACGACATGACCATCGTCGCCCATGCCGAGCCGATGGACATCGATATCTACTCCCGTAACCCCTACTACTTCAATTACAAGAACCCGACCTTCAACGAGGTCATTGCCAATGTCGAGAAGACGGCCGACTCTGGTGAGCAGGAAAAGCTCTACGGTGAGGCACAGAAGATTCTTGCCGAAGACGTGCCGGCGCTCTTTCTCTTCGTGATGCCGAAGCTCGGTGTCTGGGACAAGAAGGTCAAGGGACTTTGGCAGGATGAACCTATACCGTCGAACGTGTTGACGGACGTTCATTGGGAAGATTGAACATCATGGAGCGAGGCGCACCCATACCCCACATTGTGCCGTCGGACATCTCGCCCTCAAGGGGGGGAATCGATTGGCGGTCACCCTCTCGCTTTTCCCGGATGGTCGAGATGGGGCATGGGTATCCTTTTTTCCAATCTCCCCCCTCAAGGGGGAGATGTCCGGCAGGACAGAGGGGCGCGCGCCTTTCACAACGCGTCACCAGTGATTGCAGATCATGACGACCCTGATCCTCAAACGTATCCTTGGTCTGTTCGTCACGCTTCTGGCGGTCTCCTGCCTGATCTTCTTTATCATGGGCCTGCTGCCGGGTGATCCGGCGGCCATCATGCTCGGCACCTCTGCGAGCCCCGATACCCTCGCCGCATTGCAGAAACAGATGGGCCTCGATCAGCCGCTGCCGCTTCGGTATGTCCATTGGCTGATAGGCGTGCTGCATGGCGATCTCGGACAGTCCTATACCTACGGTGTGCCCGTGGCAGGCCTGATCGTCGAGCGACTGGCCGTTACCCTCCCGCTTGCTTTCCTTGCCGTGTGCCTTTCGGTCGCCATCGCCATTCCACTCGGTGTGGCGGCTGCGAGAAACCGCAATGGCGCGCTGGATTTCGCCGCCGGGCTGTTTTCCCATGTGGGCATTGCCGTGCCTGGCTTCTGGGTCGGGTTGCTGCTCATCATTCTCTTCTCCACAACGCTCGGCTGGATGCCGGCTGGCGGTTTTCCCGGCTGGACGCCAAGCCTTTCCGCCGGTCTCATGGCGCTCCTTATGCCAGCCATCGCGCTCGCCGTCTCACAGGCCGGTGTTCTGACCCGCGTCTGTCGCTCTGCAGTGCTGGAGGTGATGAATGAGGATTTCGTTCGCACCGCCCGGGCGAAGGGTTTGAGCGAGCGGGTCGCGCTGTGGCGGCATGCGGTACCAAACGCGATGATCCCGGTCGTCACCATGATCGGCCTGCAATTCACCTTTCTGATTGCCGGCGCGGTGCTGGTGGAGAATGTCTTCAACCTGCCAGGCCTCGGGCGGCTTGCCTATCAGGCGCTGACCCAGAGGGATATCGTCGTCATGCAGTCCGTCGTGCTGTTCTTCTCAGCACTCGTCATCATCATGAATTTCCTGGTCGATATCGCCTATCTCTTCATCGATCCAAGATTGCGGACAGGTGCGCGATGATGCGACTGCTCCGCCGCCGCCCGGCATTCGTCATCGGTATTGCTGTTACGAGCTTTCTGATCGCGGTCGCGTTGCTGTCCCTGGTCTGGACGCCGCTCTCTCCCACCAAAATGCAGATCGTTCAGAAGCTGAAGTCGCCCTTCGTCTATGGTGGGCTCGGCACGGATCACTTCGGACGCGACGTGCTCTCCATGTTGATGGCGGGCGCGTGGAACTCACTGTCGACGGCGATTGCTGCCGTCGCCATCGGCGCCTTCATCGGCACCGCCATCGGCGTCACGGTCGCAGCCGTCAGAGGGTTTACCGAAACCGTGGTGATGCGCATATGCGACATCATTTTCGCCGTGCCGCCCATCCTGTCGGCGATGATGCTCGGTGCCTTTATCGGCACCGGCCGGTTCACCGCCATCATTGCCATCGCCACCTTCATGATACCGGTCTTTGCCCGGCTGACGCTGGGTGCCGCGCTGCAGATATGGGCGAGAGAATATATTACAGCAGCAACCAGCATCGGTCAGAACCGCGCCAAGATCACGCTTCTTCACGTTGTCCCGAATATCTCCAACCAGATCATCGTGCAGGTGACGATCCAGCTTGGCCTTGCGATCCTCACGGAAGCCGGGCTCTCCTTCCTCGGTCTCGGCATGCCGCCACCCGCGGCCACCTGGGGACGGATGCTCGCCGATGCCCAGACCTATCTCGGCGTCGCCCCCTGGCTTGCCATCATGCCGGGCCTTGCCATCGCGCTTGCCGTCTTCGGCCTCAACCTGCTCGGCGATGGCCTTCGCGATCTCCTCGACCCGCGCGATACGAGCTGATCGCCCGAAGACGATATCACCCTCATCTCCTGTTATTTTTGACGAGACGATTCCATGACCGATCTCATAGACCTCAACACGCTCGAAATTCTGGCGCTCTACCGCGACAAGGCACTGTCCCCACTGGAATATTGGCAGGCCGTGGAGGCACGCATCGAGGCATTCGAGCCGATCGTCAACGCGCTTTATGCCTATGATCCGGAAGATGCCCGCAGGCAGGCGGCAGCCTCGACGCAGCGCTGGCTCAAGGGAGAAACGCTCGGTCCGCTTGATGGTCTTCCGGTCTCGCTCAAGGAGCTCATCGCCACCAAGGGCCAGCCGGTGCCGCTTGGCACAAAGGCTGTCGAACTGGTTCCAGCCGGTGAGGATGCACCGGTGGCGGCGCGCTGCCGCGAAGACGGAGCGATCCTCTATGCCAAGACGACCTGCCCGGATTACGGCATGCTTTCGTCGGGCCTTTCCAGCTTCCATAAGCTTAGCCGCAACCCTTGGGATCCGACACAGAACCCCGGCGGCTCCAGCGCCGGTGCGGCCTCCGCGGGGGCGGCCGGTTACGGCACACTCCATATCGGCACGGATATCGGCGGCTCCGTGCGTCTTCCCGCCGGATGGACCGGTCTATTCGGTTTCAAGCCCAGCCAAGGCCGTATTCCGGTCGATCCCTTCTACACCGGTCGTTGCGCCGGGCCGATGACCCGCACCGTCACCGATGCCGCTTATGCGATGGCGACGCTGTCGCGACCGGACTGGCGCGACGGCACATCGCTGCCTCCCAACGAAATCGATTGGCTCGACCTGAACGCCGATGTAAAGGGCCTGAAGATCGGTTTGATGCTGGATGCGGGCTGCGGCCTCCCTCTGGATGACGAGGTACGTGACGCTGTCCTCTCTGCTGCCAAGCTCTTCGAAGCGGCGGGCGCCATCATCGTTCCCGTCGAGCCGGTGCTGACGCGCGACATGTTGGATGGGCTGGATGATTTCTGGCGGGCGAAATTCTGGGGCGACATGGTGGCGCTCAGCGAGGAACGCCGGGACTTGATCCTTCCCTATATTCTGGAATGGGCAAGCAAGGGTGCGGACGTGTCAGGGTCGCGCGCCGTCTTCGGCTTCAACCAGACCATGGAAATGCGCAAGAGCTGCGGCCGGCTGATGCAGAGGGTCGATGCCGTCATCTCGCCGACCAATCCGATCGTCTCCTATCCGGCAGACTGGGCTTCTCCCACCAATGACCCGCAACTGCCCTTTGAACACATTGCCTTCACGGTGCCGTGGAACATGTCGGAACAACCGGCCTCCTCGATCAATTGCGGCTTCTCGAAGTCCGGCATGCCGATCGGCCTGCAGATCGTTGGCCCGCGCTTTGAGGATCTCTTTGTTATGAAGTTGTCCAAGGCCTTCGAGGACTGGAGTGGCGGTGTGAAAAAGTGGCCGCAGCCACCAGCGCGAGGCTGATCAGGCATGCGCCGAGGTTGCAAGCGTTAGCGTGCTGGGCGATGCTTCAAGCCGAGCCGTGGCACCCGAAACGAGGAATACCATGATGCCGACATGCGATTGTGCGGTCGAACTTTAAGGAGATCAGCATGCTTTTGGCCGGAACGTCCATGGAAGAAACCGGCGGGTCTGTGACCCCGGTCCTGTCGGTTCAAAATCTCACCACGTCCTTTCGCGTCGATGGCGGATGGAAATCCGTCGTGCGAGATATGAGTTTCGAGATCGCGCCGCGCGAAACGGTGGCAATCGTTGGGGAAAGCGGTTCGGGCAAGAGCGTTACGTCGCTCTCCATCATGCGGCTTCTCGATAAGAAGATGAGCCGCATCGAAGGGGAGGTCATGCTCGGCGGGCGAAATCTTTTGAGCTTGCCGGAAGAGGAGATGCGCAAGGTTCGCGGCAAGGAGATCTCGATGATCTTCCAGGAGCCGATGACCAGCCTCAATCCGATCTTTCCGATCGGCAAGCAGATCGCCGAAGCGCTGACCGTGCATCAGAATATCTCCTCATCGTCCGCAAAAGCAGAGGTCATCCGCCTTCTGGAAAAGGTGCGCATTCCCAATGCGACAAGCCGCTTTAATGATTATCCGCATCAGTTTTCCGGCGGCATGCGCCAGCGCGTGATGATTGCCATGGCACTTGCCTCCCGGCCGAAGCTCCTGATTGCCGACGAGCCGACGACGGCGCTCGATGTCACGATTCAAGGCCAGATCCTCGACCTCATCAAGCAGTTGCAGGAAGAGGAGGGCATGTCGGTTCTGTTCATCACCCATGATATGGGTGTCGTGGCCGAAGTGGCGGATCGCACCATCGTCATGTTCCGCGGCGATGTGGTCGAGACCGGCACCACGGATGATATCTTCCACCGCGGACAGCACCCCTATACGCGTGCGCTTCTTTCTGCGGTCCCGAAGCTCGGCTCGATGAAGGAGCGCATGCTTCCCGCCCGTTTCCCGATCATTGATATCAAGACGGGCGAGAGCCAGCCAGCGGTGGAGGTCAAGGATACGGTTTCGGGTGGCAAGACGCCCATCCTTTCGGTCAAGGATCTGACGACCCGCTTCGATATCCACTCTGGTCTTCTCGGTCGTAAATCCGGTGCCGTGCATGCGGTGGAGAAGGTCTCCTTCGATCTTTCCGAAGGAGAAACGCTTTCGCTCGTTGGCGAGTCGGGTTGCGGTAAGTCCACCACCGGCCGCTCGATCACTCGACTGATCGAGCCAACATCCGGCAATGTGATGCTCGATGGCTATGAGGTGATGCAGCTCGACAAAGTTACCTTGCGCGCCATGCGCCGCAGTGTGCAAATGATTTTTCAGGACCCTTTCGCCAGTCTCGACCCACGCATGAGCGTGGGTGCAGCAATCATGGAACCCTTCATCGAGCACCGCCTCGGCAGCAAGCAGCAGGCGCGTGAAAAGGCTGCGGATCTGCTAGAGAAAGTGGGCCTTAATCCTGATATGATGCGGCGTTTCCCGCATGAATTTTCCGGCGGCCAGCGTCAGCGCGTGGCCATTGCGCGCTCTTTGATGCTCGACCCCAAGGTCATTGTTGCCGACGAGGCGGTCTCGGCGCTCGATGTCTCGATCAAGGCGCAGGTGTGCAACCTTCTCCTCGATCTGCAACAGAGCCTCAATCTGGCCTTCCTGTTCATCTCGCACGATATGGCCGTGGTGGAGCGGGTCAGCCATCGTGTGGCGGTGATGTATCTCGGTGAGATTGTCGAGATTGGTCCGCGCGCCGCCGTTTTCGATAATCCTCAGCACTCTTACACGAAGAAGCTGATGTCTGCCGTTCCGGTGCCGGACCCTTCACGACGGCATATTCGACGCAACATGGCCACCGACGAGATCAAAAGCCCGATCCGCCCTGTCGGTTACGTGCAGCCGCCGCGCCATTACCGCGAGGTTTCCGCCGGTCATCTCGTACAGGAAGCAAGCTGAAGGCTCGTACCCGCGATCAACAGCCGTCTGTCGTGTCTCATGGTTTGACTTTTTACTGCAAAAAATGCCAGCACTTGGGGAGCAGACAAGTTAGGGCAGAGACATGGCCAGGCGATCCGATAGCGGTGGACGGTTAGACGATGCGGCGCGCGCCGGCTGGCTCTATTATGTGGCCGGTCGCACGCAGGACGAGATCGCCGCAGCCATGGGAATTTCGCGCCAGTCTGCGCAGCGTCTCGTCTCACTGGCGGTGGCCGAGCGTCTGATCAAGGTGCGGCTCGATCACCCGATTGCCGCCTGTCTGGAGAAGGCAGAGGCGCTGCGTGAACGCTTTTCGCTAAAGCATGTCGAGGTCGTCCCGAGCGATCCGGCAGGAACCTCCTCCACCGTTGGAATTGCCGAGGCGGGTGCGGCGGAAATCGAGCGCTGGTTGCGCCAGCCAGATCCGATCGTGCTGGCCGTCGGAACGGGGCGCACGCTGAAAGCCGCGGTGGATCAATTGCCGCCGATGGATTGTCCGCAGCATCGCATCGTCTCACTCACCGGCAATATCGGTCCCGATGGCTCGGCCGCCTACTACAACGTCATCTTCTCCATGGCGGATGCGATCAAGGCTCGCCACTTTCCCATGCCGCTGCCGGTTCTTTGCTCATCGTCTGAAGAGCGCCTCCTGCTGCATGACCAACCCATGGTTCGCTCAACGCTGGCTTTGGGTGCTGCCGCGAATGTGACCTTCGTCGGAGTTGGCGAGTTGGGAGAAAACGCGCCGCTCTGTCTCGATGGGTTCCTCGCCGTTGACGAGATGAAAAAACTGATCGCCGAGGGTGCCGCAGGCGAAATCTGCGGCTGGTTCTTCGATGGGGATGGGCAGATCATGAACAATCCCATCAATGATCGCGTCGCCTCCGTTCCCGTGCCGCCGAGGGAGACTTGCACCGTGGTCGGTATCGCTCAGGGACGAAAGAAATCGCCCGCCATTTTGGCCGCTTTGCGCGGTGGGTTGCTCAACGGCGTCATCACCGATGAGCAATCGGCTGAATATCTGCTCACGCACTGAGCAAAAATATATCATTTGAATCAGTATATTAGCTCCTTCTTTTGCGTTGCAGCGCAGGAGGATGCTTGACTTTGCGTCGAGATAAGTGAGTAATTGCCCTCGAGCAAAGCGAATGCTCATTTTTCTTCTGGGAGGAAGATCATGACATTGAAGACACTTCTGCTGGGCGCATGCTCGGCTCTCGCCCTTTCCGGCCTCGCGTCTGCAGAAACATTGACCATTGCCACCGTCAACAACGGTGACATGATCCGCATGCAGGGACTGACGAAGGAATTTACCGACAAGAACCCCGACATCCAGATCGAGTGGGTCACACTGGAAGAGAACGTCCTGCGCGAACGCGTCACGACGGATATCGCTACCAATGGCGGCCAGTACGACATCATGACCATCGGCAACTACGAAGTTCCGATCTGGGCCAAGCAAGGCTGGCTTCTGCCGCTGGAAAAGCTCGGCGACAAGTATGATGTCAACGACATGCTGCCATCCATTCGTGGTGGCTTGACGGTTGAAGGCAAGCTCTATGCGGCGCCCTTCTATGGCGAATCTGCCATGATCATGTATCGCAAGGACCTGTTTGAAAAAGCCGGCCTGAAAATGCCTGAAAACCCGACCTGGGAATTCATCGGCGATGCGGCCCGCAAGATCACCGACCGTAAGGCCGACGTCAACGGCATTTGCCTGCGCGGCAAGGCGGGTTGGGGCGAAAACATGGCCTTCATCACCGCGCTTACCAACTCCTTCGGTGGCCGCTGGTTCGATGAAAACTGGAAACCGCAATTCGATCAGCCCGAGTGGAAGAACTCCCTGCAGTTCTACGTCGATCTGATGAAGGATGCCGGTCCATCGGGCGCTGCGTCCAACGGCTTCAACGAAAACCTGACGCTCTTCCAGCAAGGCAAGTGCGGCATGTGGATCGACGCTACCGTTGCTGCTTCCTTCGTGTCGAACCCGAAGGACTCCAAGGTTGCGGACAAGGTTGGCTACGCGCTCTTCCCGACGCATGGCGAATTGAAGAACCATGGCAACTGGCTGTGGTCCTGGAACCTTGCGATCCCGAAGAGCTCGCAGAAGGCTGAATCGGCAGAGAAGTTCATCGCCTGGGCAACCAGCAAGGACTATTCCGATCTCGTCGCCTCCAAGGAAGGCTGGGCCAACGTTCCTCCGGGCACGCGCACCTCGCTCTACAAGAACGCTGACTACGAGAAGGCGGCACCATTCGCCAAGACGACGCTTGCAGCCATGAATGCAGCCGACATCACCAAGCCAACGGTCAAGCCTGTGCCTTACACCGGTGGCCAGTTCGTGGCGATCCCCGAGTTCCAGTCGCTCGGTACCACGGTCGGCCAGCTGTTCTCGGCAGTCGTTGCAGGCCAGTCTTCGGTTGATGATGCGCTCGCAGGCGCTCAGTCCACCGCGACGCGCGAAATGACCCGCGCCGGTTACATCAAGTAATCCTCCCGAAGCCTGCCGCCCGGCCATTGCCGGGCGGCGGATCTTCTCGATCGTCTTCATAATCAAAAGAATGCACCGCCTGCGGTATTATTCCCGCGCGCGATACTGGGAGGACAGCGAATGGCAACGCAGAACACCAGGAACCTGGCGCGCGTGATGATGGCGCCATCCGTTTTCCTGCTTCTCATCTGGATGATCGTGCCGCTGGCGATGACGCTGTGGTTTTCCTTCCAGAACTACAATCTGCTGAACCCGGCCAATGTCAGTTTCGCCGGTTTGTTCAACTACAAATTCTTCTATACCGATCCGGCCTTCTTCCAGTCCATCTGGAACACGCTGGTCATCGTCGGCGGTGTGCTGCTGATCACCATTATCGGCGGCGTTGCGATTGCGCTTCTGCTTGATCAGCCAATCTTCGGCCAGGGCATCGTTCGCATTCTGGTGATCTCTCCCTTTTTCGTCATGCCACCGGTCGCGGCACTGATCTGGAAGAACATGATTATGCACCCCGGTTACGGTGTGCTTGCGGACCTGAACAGGTTCTTCGGCTTTCAACCTATCGACTGGTTCTCGCGCTTCCCGCTTTTATCCATCGTCATCATCGTGGCCTGGCAATGGCTTCCCTTTGCGACGCTGATCTTGCTGACTGCCCTTCAGTCTCTCGACGGCGAACAGAGAGAGGCCGCCGAAATGGATGGCGCAAACTTCTTTAACCGCTTCATCTACCTGACGCTGCCGCACCTGGCGCGCGCCATGACGGTGGTCATCCTCATTCAGACCATCTTTCTTCTGGGCGTCTATGCGGAAATTCTCGTCACCACCAATGGCGGACCCGGCTATGCCTCTACCAACCTGCCGTTTCTGATCTACCGGACCGCGCTGCTTGGTTACGACGTGGGTGGTGCTTCAGCCGGCGGTATCATCGCCATCGTACTCGCCAACATCGTCGCCATCTTCCTGATGCGCGCGGTCGGCAAGAACCTCGATCGTTAAGGAGACGTCCCATGGCTCGTAAAGTCTCTACCCGTTCGAAGATCGGCTTTACCATCGCGGCATGGGTGGTTGCGCTCATCCTGTTCTTCCCGATCCTCTATGCCTTCCTCACCTCCATCAAGACGGAGCCGGAAGCGATTGCAGGCTTCAGCCTCTGGCCGTCGGGGACGCTGGAAAACTATGTGACGGTGAACACGCAGCGCGACTACTTCAAGCCCTTCATGAACTCGGTCGTTCTATCGGTCGGCTCCACGATCCTGGCTCTGCTCATCGCCATTCCGGCGGCCTGGGCCATGGCATTTTCGCCGACGAAGCGCACGAAAGACATCCTGATGTGGATGCTCTCCACCAAGATGATGCCGGCCGTTGCCGTGCTGGTGCCGTTCTATCTGATGTTCCGCAATGCCGGCCTTCTCGACACCCGCTTCGGCCTGACGCTGATGCTGACCATGATCAATCTGCCGATCGTGGTGTGGATGCTCTACACCTACTTCCGTGAAATTCCAGGTGAAATCCTGGAAGCCGCCCGGATGGATGGCGCGTCGCTGTGGAACGAGATCGTCTATGTCCTGACACCGATGGCGGTTCCCGGCATTGCCTCGACACTGCTTCTCAACATCATTCTGGCCTGGAACGAGTCTTTCTGGACCATTCGCCTGACGACCACAAACGCAGCACCGCTAACGGCGTTCATCGCCTCTTTCTCATCGCCGCAGGGCCTGTTCTGGGCAAAGCTTTCTGCGGCTTCGATGATGGCGATCGCGCCAATCCTGGTGCTCGGCTGGTTCAGCCAGAAACAACTCGTGCGCGGCCTGACCTTCGGCGCTGTGAAATAAGGATCATAACAATGGGCAGCATTTCGCTTAAAAATGTTTCGAAGGTCTTTGGCGAAGCCAAGGTCATCCCATCCATCAATCTCGACATTCAAAACGGTGAGTTCGTCGTCTTCGTCGGCCCGTCTGGTTGTGGCAAGTCCACGCTGTTGCGTCTGATTGCCGGGCTTGAGGACGTCAGCGGCGGCCAGATCATCATAGACGGCAAGGACGTGACCGAAAAGGCACCGGCCGAGCGCGGCCTTGCCATGGTGTTCCAGTCCTACGCGCTTTATCCGCATATGAGCGTGCGCAACAATATCGGCTTCCCGCTGAAGATGGCGAAGATGGAAAAGTCCGCCATCGACAAGAAGGTGAATGACGCCGCAGCCATCCTCAATCTGACCGATTATCTCGATCGCCGTCCCTCGCAGCTCTCCGGCGGTCAGCGCCAGCGTGTTGCCATCGGTCGCGCCATTGTCCGCGAGCCCTCCGCGTTCCTCTTCGACGAACCGCTGTCGAACCTCGATGCGGCACTGCGTGGCACGATGCGGCTGGAAATCTCCGAGCTGCACAACACGCTGAAGACGACGATGATCTATGTGACCCACGACCAGGTCGAGGCCATGACCATGGCCGACAAGATCGTGGTTCTGAACCGCGGCAATATCGAGCAGGTTGGTTCGCCGCTCGATCTCTACCGCAGCCCGGCCAATCTCTTCGTCGCGGGCTTCATCGGCTCTCCGCGCATGAACCTGGTCAAGGGTGCCTATGCCTTTGGCAAGTCGGCGGAGACGGTCGGGATCCGGCCTGAACATTTGCTGCTGTCGAAGGACAGCGGTTTGTGGAAGGGCAAGGTCAACGTGGCCGAGCATCTTGGTTCGGATACCTTCCTCCACATCGACGTCGAAGATATCGGCATGATCACCGCGCGCGCCGGTGGCGAATTCGCCTGCCAGCACGGCGATATCGTCTTCATCACGCCGGATGAGACCAAGGTCCACAGGTTCGACACCAATGGTCTGGCAATCCGGGCGTAGTGCCTGGACGCCGGCATTCGGCGAAAGCCGTCACGACATGGACCTTGAGCGCGTTTTGCGCGCCGGTTCGATTGCGAATTATTCGAGGATTGTCTCATGACCTGCAAACTCTCGCTTGCAACGCTTGATCAGGCAAAGGCCACCGCCCAGGTTCCCTCCTATGTGCGGAGCGACCTTTCGGCCGGCATCGTTCACTTCGGCGTCGGCAACTTTCACCGTGCGCATCAGGCCATCTATCTCGACGATCTTTTCAACACCGGTGCCGATCATGATTTTGCGATCATCGGGGCTGGCGTGCTGCCCTCGGATGCTGTCATGCGCGAGAAGCTCGCCGATCAGGATTTCCTGACGACGGTCGTCGAGCAGGACAATAACCGAACAGGCGCCCGCGTTACCGGACCGATGATCGACATCCTGCCGGTCGGCGACGCCAAAGCGATTATCGAGGCACTTGCCGACCCGAAGATCCGCATCGTCTCGATGACCATCACCGAGGGCGGCTACTTCATCGATGCGTCCGGCGCGTTCAATCCGCAGCATCCAGCCATTGCCGAGGACGGCAAGAACCCGGCAGCACCGAAGACGGTGTTCGGCCTCATCGTTGCTGGTTTAAGAGCACGCCGCGACAGAGGCATCCCGGCCTTCACGGTCATGTCCTGTGACAACATTCCTCACAACGGCAAGGTCACGAAGAATGCCGTGGTCGGCCTTGCGGCCCTGTCCGATCCAGCCTTCGCCACCTGGATCGGTGAGAACGTTTCCTTCCCCAATTCCATGGTGGATCGCATCACGCCGGCCACCGGCGATCGCGAGCGCTCCATTGCCCGCGACGACTTCGGCATTGAGGATAACTGGCCGGTCTTCTGCGAAGAGTTCAAGCAATGGGTCATGGAGGACAATTTCCCCGCCGGTCGCCCGGCGCTGGAGAAAGTTGGCGTTCAGTTCGTGTCCGACGTGGCGCCATATGAACACATGAAGATCCGCATCCTGAACGGCGGCCATGCGGCTATTGCCTATCCCGCAGCACTTCTTGATGTTCACTTCGTCCATGAGGCGATGGAGCATCCATTGATCCGCGCCTTCCTCGCGAAGCTCGAAAAGGAAGAGATCATCCCGATCATTCCGCCGGTGCCGGACACCAATCTCAACGAATATTTCGAGCTGATCGAGCGCCGTTTCCTCAACCCGAAGATTGGCGACACCATTCCGCGCCTGGCGCAAGACGGCTCCAACCGCCAACCAAAATTCATCCTGCCTTCGACTTCGGATCGTCTCGCCCAAGGCCTCGATATTGTCGGTCTGTCGCTGGTCTCGGCATTGTGGTGCCGCTACTTCTACGGCACCTCGGACAGCGGGAAGCAGATCGTCTTCAACGATGCGAGTGCCGAGCGCCTGCAGGCCGCAGCGATCAAGGCAAAGGACGACCCGATGGCGTTCCTTGCACTGAGCGACATTTTCAGCGACGTTGCCGACTCCGACCTCTTCCGCAAGCGCTTTGCCCATGCTCTAAAGACATTGTGGCAGCAGGGAACGGCAAAGACGCTGCAACTCTATCTGGACGATAAACTCATCGAAAGCTGACATCATGCCAACCGGAACCGGCCCCTTGGTGATCTTCGACTGCGATGGCGTTCTCGTCGATAGTGAGCCGGTCTCAGTTGCCGTGCTGATCGACATGCTGGCGCATCTGGGTGTTCAGATGACCGAGGAAGAGGCCTATCAACGGTTTCTCGGCCGCAGCCTCGCCAACATGACTGCAACGCTTTGGGAAGAATACGGTATCGAGACCGATATCGACTTCCTCGAACACATGCGAAGCGCGCTTTTCGAACGCTTTCGCCTCGAATTAAAGGCCATCGAAGGCATTGCCGAAACCTTGGACCGGCTCGACGTGCCTCGCTGCGTGGCCTCGTCCAGTCAGCCGGAACGCATACGCTACTCGTTGGGCCTTACGGGACTCATCGAAAAATTCGAGCCGCATATTTTCAGCGCGACCATGGTGAAGAACGGCAAGCCGGCACCCGATCTCTTCCTGCATGCCGCGCACGAAATGGGCGCGGAGCCCGCCAATTGCATCGTCATTGAAGACAGTCCGGCCGGTATTGCGGCAGCTAAGGCTGCTGGCATGTGCGTTTTTGCTTTTACAGGAGGCTCTCACGCACGCTTCCCCGCATTCCGCCAACAGATCGCAGCGCTTGAGCCAGATCTCGTGTTTGACGCGATGCCGGATTTGGTCCACCTTGTGCGCGACCGAAAGGGCCGCCAAGGCTCAAGAGCAGAGGCTGGTTGACGTGCAGGTGAAGACACGGAACGGTTCTCTCCCGGTTTTCGGCAAAACAGGGATGGGAAACTAGCTTCATGCGCCAATATCTCGTTGCGGTCGATGTCGGAACAGGCAGCGCGCGCGCCGGGGTGTTCGATCGTAATGGTGCAATGCTGTCTCGCGCCACTCATCCCATCCTGATGCAAAGGCCGAGGGAAAACCACGCCGAGCACGATTCCGAGAACATATGGAAGGCGGTCTGCCTTTCGGTGCGGTCTGCCATGGCGGACGCGGCGATCGATCCGGCGCGTGTGGCTGCTATCGGGTTTGATGCCACATGTTCGCTGGTTGCGCGCGGCAAGTCTGGCGAGCAGGTGTCGGTCTCGACCACCGGCGAAGACCGGTTCGACACGGTGGTTTGGCTTGATCATCGCGCCATCAACGAGGCGGATTTTCTCACCGCGTCGCATCATCCGGTTCTGGATTTCGCCGGCGGATCGATATCTCCCGAAATGCAGATACCGAAGCTTATGTGGTTGAAGAAACACCTGCCTCAAAGCTGGTCGAGAGCCGCTTACTTCTTCGACCTTGCCGACTTTCTCACATGGAAGGCAAGCGGCAGTGCTGCGCGCTCCAACTGTACATTGACGGCAAAATGGAATTTTCTGGCGCATGAACAGCAAGGCTGGCGCAACGACTATCTTGAAATTGCCGGTATCGGCGATCTGAAAGAACGTGCCTCGCTGCCTGCAAGCGCCGTAGCACCAGGTCAGGCCGTTGGTACCCTCTCGGCCAAGGCTGCCGATGAATTGGGGCTAGATACGCAATGCCGGGTCGCGACCGGCATGATCGACGCCTATGCGGGCGCGCTTGGTGCGCTTGGCGGGAGCCTCGACAACCATGTGGAAAACAACGTCGCGCTGATCGCTGGCACATCCAGTTGCCTTGTGGCGCTGACGCCCAATCGCATTCATGGTCGCAGCCTGTGGGGACCCTACTGGCAAGCTGTTTTGCCGGATCACTGGCTGGTCGAGGGCGGACAATCGGCAACGGGTGCGCTGCTCGACCATATCGTGCGCATGCATGCCGCGGGGGGAGAGCCGGATGCGGCACTTCACCGTCGCATCGTCGACCGCGTCATGGTGTTGCGGGCAGGGGAGGGAGAGGGATTTGCCAGCCGTCTGCATGTCCTACCGGATTTTCATGGCAACAGATCGCCGCTTGCCGATCCGCATGCCAGAGGTGTGATCAGTGGCCTGACACTCGATACCTCGTTCGACAGCCTCTGTGCACTGTACTGGCGCACGGCTGTGTCGATCGCGCTCAGCACGCGCCACGTTCTGGATGCGATGGAAGGGTTCGGATATCGCACCACCACGCTTCACGTCGCGGGTGGGCACATCCACAATCCGCTGCTGATGGAACTCTATGCCGACGCGACAGGCAAACGGGTCGTGGTGCCACAGACCAGCGATGCTGTTCTTCTCGGAACGGCCATGACCGCTGCTGCAGCGGGCGGCGTCTATGACAGCCTGGCGAAGGCGGGTGCTGCCATGTATCCCGGCTGTGAGGAGCGCCAGCCGGATCGATCACGCGCATCCGTCTATGAGCGCGATTACAATAAATTCCTCGCAATGTATCGACATCGCGAGGAACTGGATCGCCTTTGAGGGACGTGAGACTGCGCGGTTTTGGACGCGTCCCTCAGATCACCGGATAGAGCGACCAGAAGAACAGATCATGTTCCTGATCGCGATCGCGCTGCTCGGACTCGTCGCGCGTGACCTGGTCCTTTTTCGATCCGCTCTCACGCTTGAGCTTTTCTTCCTGTGCCCGACGGCCAAGGCCGAAGAGATCGAAGGAAAGCATGTTGAAACCAGCAACCATTTTCATTCCTCCTGTCACCAAACTTAACAATGTGTAAAGTTTCGCGCTTTGCCACGATTTCGTCAAGATTGCGGGAGGGATTCCTGTGTCACTGCTGTGGACGGGAGGGAAAGATCCTTCCAATAGCAGCGTTTCAGTGAGAGCATTTTTTCACGGGTCTGAAAGGCGGTTCAATCATCGCCTCACAAAGAATAGATGGCATCCAGCGCCTTAAAGGCTTTTTCGACCGGTCTTGAGTGGCCCTGGAATTGCAGGGCGTGGGCGAAGGCTTTGATGTTGGCACGCACCGCCTCCTTGCTGGCACGCTGGCCGGTATGGTTGAGGCGGACCAGTCGATCTGAGCCCGGTCCGACCGCTGCGCCAATATCTGCCCCATTTAGCCTCGCGGCCTGGAGAAAATTGCTATGGTCGATGTTCGCCGGAAGCTTGACGGCTGTCACCAGTGCCGAAGCGAGATGGTCGTCGACCCAGACCTCGGCACCGAGCGCGCGCAAAGCGTCTCGCGTCGCCTTCGCCGCCAGACGATGCCGCGCTTCAACCGCATTGATGCCTTCGGCTTCCAGACGCTCGAGTGCGGCGTCTAGCGCGAAGAATTCGAGCGGCGAAGGTGTGCCGGGCAGAGCGCCTCTGCCGGTCTCGAGCCATTGCTCTTTCTGATCGAGAAGGGACAGCATCGAATTGCGTGGCGCGCCCTCATGCTGCAGCATCGCCCAGGCGCGGTCGCTGACCGAGATTGCCGAGACGCCCGCCGGCCCTGCGAGCGATTTTTGCGGACCGATCACGACGATATCGATGCCGTCTCCATCCACATTGAGAGCATGGCCGCCAATCGATGCGACCGCATCCACAATCGTAAGCACACTTCTTTCACTTGCAAGCCGAACGATATCTTCCAGCGGATTGAGAATGCCGGTGGCGGATTCGGCATGGACCAGTGACAGCACAGAGATATCGTGATGTTGGTCCAGGTGCTGTCGCACAGCCTCTATCGCGACCGGTCGTCCGGGCTCCGCCACGAGATTGATGACATCGCTGCCCCCGCGCTTCAGCCAGTTGCCGAACCATGCACCATAGGGGCTCGTCACGATGTTCAGCGCTTTCAGGCCAGTTCGCGCAAGGCTGGTGGCGACGGCTTCCAGCGCCAAGACTGCCTCGGCCTGAATGAGAAGCACATCGTTACGTGTCTTCATAAGGGCCGCCAATCGGTCTGCAAGCTTTGCGTAACGCTCCGAAGGAAAGGCGGGCACGTCGAGCAGATGGCTCCAGTTGCGATCAGGCATGGCTTTGGTCCTTACGAAGTGTGGGAACGGCGGCGATCAGCCGTCTTGCTGTATCCGACTGTGGGTTCGAGATCACGCTGTCCGTCTCTCCCTGTTCGACGACGCGCCCCATCTCCATGACGGCAACGCGATGGCAGACGGCACGAATGACCGCGAGATCATGCGAGACGAACAGACAGGAAAGGCCGGTCTCGCTTTGAAGGGATACCAGCAATTCGAGGATCTGGGCGCGGACGGAAACGTCGAGCGCGGAAACGGCCTCATCCATCACCAACAGGGACGGGCGGCAGGCGATGGCCCGGGCGATTGCGACACGCTGTCGCTGGCCGCCCGACAGTTGGAGAACAGGACGTGCAGCGTAGTCCGCGCCAAGCCCAACCCGCTCCAACAGCCGGACGATCTCGGCTTGTCGATCGCGGGGCGCGACGATCCTGTGGATTCGTAACGGTTCACCGATCGCATCTGCC
Source organism: Agrobacterium sp. 22094 (assembly GCF_052046015.1). Lineage (NCBI taxonomy): Bacteria > Pseudomonadati > Pseudomonadota > Alphaproteobacteria > Hyphomicrobiales > Rhizobiaceae > Agrobacterium > Agrobacterium sp. 22094. The sequence continues at coordinate 39,682 of NZ_JBQEPX010000008.1, forward strand.
ACCGTGGCGCGCGGATTGAACGCGCCATGGGTATCCTGAAACACCATCTGCACATGGCGACGGGCGGCTCTCAGCTCCTGACCCGAAAGGGCCAGCCAGTTCTGGCCTTGAAAGCGCACCTCGCCGCCATCTGCGGGCGAAAGCCGCATGATAATGCGCGCGAGCGTCGATTTCCCGCACCCGGACGGGCCTGCCAGCCCAAGCGTTTCGCCGCGCGCCAGCGTGAAGGAAACATCGTCGAGTGCTTGGACCGTTCGTCCGCGCGCTTGGTAGCGCTTGGAGAGGTGGTTGACGGAGAAGAAAGGCTCCATCAACTAGCCCTCCGGATCTGCGGTGGGGTGGTCAGATCAAGGTGCGATGAGAGGAGACGTTTGGTATCGCCGCTTGCCGGATTCGAGAGCACATCCTGCGCCTTGCCCGACTCTATAAGTCGGCCCGATTGGAACACCGCGATCTCGTCCGCAAGGCTGGAGGCCAGCGCGATATCGTGGGTAATGAAAATCAGCGTCATGCCATTGGCGCTGACAAGGCGGCCGAGAAGCCGGGCGATCGCCGCTTGCGTGATTGTGTCGAGCGCGCTGGTGGCCTCATCGGCAATAAGGATTTTGGGCGCTGCGGAGATGGCGGCCGCAATTGCCACACGTTGCCGCTGCCCGCCGGAGATTTGATGCGGATAGGCCGACAGCAAGGCATCAGGGTTCGGCAGTTGTACCTCTGTCAGCAAATCCCGGGCGTGAGCCCGCGCCTGTTTTCGGGTGAGGCGAAGATGACGGATCGCAGCCTCGGCCACCTGTTCGCCAATCGTCAGTACCGGGTTGAGGCTGGCGCTCGGGTCTTGAAAGATATAGGCGATATCGCGGCCCGGCGTTGGGAATCGTGCTTGGTGGCTCTTATCGGGGTGTCCATTCCAGATCAGCTGACCTTCGGTTTTGGCTCCGCGCGGCAACAAGCCGGCGATGCAGCGTGCCAACGTGCTTTTGCCCGATCCGCTTTCGCCGATGATCGCCAGGCGCTGCTTTTCCTGAAGCTGAAGCGATACGTTGCGCAAGGACGGTTGCGCGGCGCAGTGGTAGGTGACGCTGAGCCCTTCGATTTTCAGAAGCGGGGCAAGGCTCATCGCGCAGCCCCTTGACCGGCGAACGCCTTGTTGATGCCCTCACCCAGCAGATAGACCCCAAGGACAGTAGCGAGCAGAGCCATGCCGGGGATAATGGAGAGGTAGGCCGCCGAGCGAAGCACGTTTCTCCCCTCGGCAATCATCCCACCCCAGGTCACGATGTTCGGGTCTCCAAGTCCGAGAAAGGAGAGCGCGGCTTCGGTGAGTATTGCCGCAGCGACGATGATGGCGGCGAGCGCCATAACCGGCGGCAAGGCGTTGGGGAGAATTTGGCGGAAGGCAATTTCCATTGGGTGCATGCCGATGGTGCGCGCCGAGGCCACATAGTCGCGCTCGCGGATCGACAGCACCTGCGCGCGTGTCAATCGCGCCGGGTCGGCCCAGGCGCCGAGCGCGATGGCAATGACCACGATGGGCAGCGATGGACCGATGGTGCTGACGAAGGCAAGTGCCAGAAGAAAGCTCGGCACGATCTGAAAGGCATCGGTGATCCGCATCAACGCCTCATCGATGATACCGCCAGCAAAGCCCGCAAGCGTTCCCATGACGGTGCCGATCAGAAGGGCTGCGGCGGCAGCGCAGAGACCGACGAGCAGCGAACTGCGCGCAGCGTGGAACAGGCAGGCCAGAACATCGCGTCCAAGCGTATCGGTTCCGAGCGGCAGGGCGCGGTCGGTGAATGGCGGAATGAGTGGCGCGGCGACGATGGAAAGCGGATCGTTGGGAAAGACAAAAGGCGCTGAAAGGCCAGAAGCTGCCACGACGAAAAGGATTGCGAGACCGACCAGGCCTTCGCGGCTGCGGAACACTTGGCTAAGAACCGTCACGCCGTTTCCTCCCCGGCGCCGATACGCGGATCGAGAAGCGCGTAGAGCAAGTCGACGATCAGATTGACGAGGATGACGAAAACGGCGCTGACGAGGATGATTCCCATCAGCAAGGGTGTATCCCGCCCTGCCACCGCCTCCTGCGCCAATCTGCCGAAGCCCGGAATGGCGAAGACGCTTTCTATCACAACGGAGCCGCCCAGCATCATAGCGGATTGAAGGCCAAGCACGGTGAGAAGGGGAAGGGCGGCATTGCGGGCAACATGACGCAGCACCACCCGCGCGCGTGACAGTCCTTTCGATTGGGCAAAGGAGACGAACTCCATCCGCCAGATCTCGCCCATGGCGCTTCGCATCACGCGCAGGAAAAGACCGAGATAGATCAGGCCAAGGCTCGCAACGGGAAGAACGAGATGCCGCGCAATGTCGAGGGCGCGTGCGAAACCTTGCTTACCGGAAGCGATGGTTTCCAGACCGGATGTAGGGAGCCAGCGAAGCTTGACTGCGAAGACGAGCACCAGGACGAGACCGAGCCAGAACCCTGGAACGGCATACAGTGCAAGTGATACAGATGATAGCGCACGGTCCAGCAGGCTTCCCGGCTTTGCTCCAGCGACAATCCCCAGAGCAGTGCCAAGAATGAAGGACAAGAGCGTCGCGCTTCCCATCAAAAGCAGCGTGTTCGGCAAACGCTCCATAATCAGCGACAGCACAGGGCGGTCGAAGGCGACCGACCAGCCGAGATCGAGTTTCAGGACGGAGGTGGCGTAAAGCCACAGCCGCCATAGGGCCGAGTGATCCAGCCCATATTGCGTCCGCAGGCTGTCTCGCAGGCTGGCATCTCCGCCACCAATCGACACCAGATAGGCGTCGACTGCGTCGCCCGACGCATTTTCCAACAGCAGGAAGGTGAAGAGGAGCACGATGATCAGCACCGGAATGGCGCTGATCAGCCTGCGACGGAGAATGCGGCCTGCGCCTCCCACCTCACTCCTCGATGGCGGTGTCCGCCCAGTTTGAAACCGCCCATCTTGGATTGCTGGCGACGTTCTTCACCGTATTGCGGGCCACGGTGATGAAGCCCCACTCGGCCACGTTGATGATCGGCAGGTCCTCTTTGACCTTCTGCTGGAACACCTTGTAGAGTTCGGTACGCTGCTTTTCGTCCACCGTTTGCGCCGCCTTGTCGATGATGGCGTCGAGTTCCTTGTTCTCGTAACCGCCCTGGTTGGAGAAGGGCACGCCGGCGGGTGTTCCTGATTTTACCAGGATGGTGGTGGATATGGCGGGATCGCCGCGGAAGACGGTGGGTGCTACCGCGAGATCGAAGGCGTGATCCGTATAGACCGCCTTCTGATGCGCGGCCGCATCGTTGTTCACCAGCTGCGCATCGATGCCAATGGCAGACAGTGCTTGGCGAAGATAGGCGCCGAACTGTTTGGTTTCGTTGAAATACGGCGCGGGCAACAGTTTGAGCGAGAAGCGGTTGCCATCGGCGCCACGCGGATAGCCTGCTTCATCGAGAAGGGCATTTGCTTTGTCGACATTGAAGTCGTAGAGTTTCACGTCAGGCGTATAGAACTGCGGCGCGTTCTTCGGCACGGGACCGGTGGAATTGGTAGCGTAGCCCAGGAACACCGTATCGACGACGAGCTTCTTGTCGATCGCATGGGCAATGGCCTGCCGAACCTTGAGATCGGCAAGCTCCTTGCGACGGTGGTTGATCTCCACCACGAGCTGGTAGGTCAGCGCCTCATAGCCATCGGCGATGACCTTGATACCGGGTTCCTTGGAAATGCGGGCAAGATCCGTCAGCGGCACGGCGGAGAAGGCCGCGAGCTGGATCTCGCCGGCTTCCAGCGCGGTTGCGGCACCTGCTCGGTCCGGAAGCACGCGATAGATGATCTCGTCCAGTTTCGGCTGACCCTTGCCCCAGTATTTTTCGTTGCGCGTCAACCGGTAATATTCGCCGGGCTTGTACTCGGCAAAAACAAAAGGCCCGGTACCGACCGGCTTGGTGTTCAATGGGTTGGTGGCAATATCGGTGCCGTCATACAGGTGCTTCGGCAGCACACTCGTCACCACCGGAAGCGCGTTGCGGATCAACTGGAACGACGTCGGCTTGGAGAAGTGGAAGATGGCGGTATGCTCATCTGGCGTATCGACACTCTCCAGATTGGCAAAGACCAGACGCCCGAGGTTCTGAAGCGGTTTCCAGACGGAGAGGGCCGAGAAGGCCACATCGGCCGAGGTGAAGGGTTTGCCGTCATGCCAGGTCACGCCCTCGCGCAGTCTAAAGGTCGCGCTCAAACCGTCCTGCGATCCTTCCCAGGACGTCGCAAGACGCGGTTCCAAACCGTTCCTGCCGCTGAACGATGCTTCCGCCAAGGGCTCCACGATCTTGCTGGAGATGTAGAATACGCCGTTGGAGGCAACGATCGCCGGATTGAGGTTCTTAGGCTCCGAATCTGCCGCCACGACCAGTCGTTCGCCGCTGCCTGCCGCCCAGGCCAGATCGGTCCGCATCAGCGTGGTGGAGGCTGCGAGCAAGGCTGCGGTTTTTAAAAGAGAGCGGCGCGAAAGGGGGGACGGCGGCATGAGGGACTCCGGGTTCGGATTGTGGGCGGCGTCATGGTGCCATTTAGGACCATGACGGCTTCAGTGTCCATGGGAAGCCATTGCATTGACAGCAATGTTTTCACGCCGCCTCAAATCCGCGAGGCAAATCTTTTCATCATCATCCAAGAGGCCGCGAAAATCGTTCGCGGCATCAAAGAGGCATGGTCGAGGGCAGAAGGAGCCGACGCCTTATCGCGGCCCCGCTGTCTTGATGGCCAGTGCCTTCAGCACGCTGTCGGCTTCGTAAATCGCGCAGACGATATGATAGAAGGTGCTGGCCGGTGCCGGTTCGTCGATCATCGGTGCATCGGCGGGCCACTTGTCGAACCAGAGGCCTTTCACTGGTGTGTCGAGGAAGGGCCGGATCGCCATCACCGCCCGCGATGCGGAGGTGATATAGCGATGCCGCTCTTCGCCTTCGGTGGCACTGGCCAGGCGAACGGCGGCCTTCAGCCATTCGGTTTGCGGCCAGAAACGAGCCAGGCGATCATGCATGCTGAAATCGTCGAGAAGGCTCATCACCGCGACTTTGCGGCGTAGGCAGATGCCATGGTTCTCCCCGATGTCGAACATCCGCTTTGCCTTTTGAATGGCATCGAAGCTGTTGCGCAAAAGCCCCCATCTGACCAGAAGCCAGGCCCATTCGAACTGATGGCCAGGCTCCATGATGCGGCCTTTTTCGCCGGGTGCTGGGGTCCAATCCTTGTCGAAGAATTCGCGCAGGCCGCCATTCTCCTGATCGATGAAACGCGTCATCGCGAGATTTGCAATCTCATCGGCGACAGCCGTCCAGGGGCCGGTTGGATCGACCGTCTCCCAGGCCAGCATGGCCTCGAAAAGATGCATATGCGGGTTGGAGCAGAGCGGATAGCGAGACGGACTGTCTTCCTCGAAGCCCTGTTCGGAATGGGCATAACGCTCTTTGAGGAGCGAGAGGATGCCGAGCGCGCGCTCGCGCATCTCGTGCTTCCTCTCCGGCAACGCCATCGCCGTTTGGGCCGCAGCAAAGAGGGCGAAAGCCTGATTGTAAAGATCGAAGGACGGATCGATCAGCTTTCCAGATGCATCGGCAAGATTGCCGTAAAGTCCGCTCTCCAGAAGATAGACTTTGTCAAACCAGTCGAGACCGTGATTGATGGCGCGCTGCCAGTCGCCGGTCCAGCCGTTTTCGCCGGCTGCCGCGTAGCAATAGGCCTGACGGGGCTGCACGCGGGCGCGACGATTATCGCCAAGAACCGGCTTTCCGTCCTGATCGACCCTTTCATGAAAGCCGCCGTCGGGTTTTGCTGCTCCGGCCTCCCACCACAGCGGCAAAGCAGCCTCCTCCAGCCATCGACGCAATGCGGTGATTTCGTCCGTCAGTTGTGTTGTGGCGCTCAAGGTCTGCTCTTCCATGCTGTTTCTCTTTCCGTATTTTGATTCCCTCGCGCCGTCCGTCAAGTCGTCATAGCGGCCGTCGCCCAAGTAGAGAACCATCCGCCCAATCTTGGTCAGACGATAAAGTTCCCGTGAGCCGATCGAGGATCGCGCCGCGACATGCGGCATCACTCTATGCCATCGACAATTCGGATTGCTAATTCATCGCGCTCACGTATTTCGTAACTATGATTGTGCCACATGTGATTCGCGATGTTCGATCCCGGTCAAAGGGGCGTGGTGGGGTGATGAACACCGCCACTGCGACAGCATTGGCATGTGGCATGGCGCTGGCGCTCTCAGGTTGCAATACGCCGGCCGGCGTGCAGCAATCCGGCGGGCCGAAGATGTTGGCGCCGGAAGAAGCACTGATCTTTCCGCCGCCCGGCGGCCCGGAAGTCCTCACCGTTATCAACCGCAATTACGCCAATGCCGTTCAGCAGGACGTGATCCTGCGCTCGGATGCGGCGACCCCTGGTCAGAACTATCTGAAGGTGCAGCTTTTCGGGCCGCAAAAGGCAGAGGATACCGGAAGGGGCGGGCTGTCGGAAAGCAGTCTGCGTGTTTCTTCGATCTCGCGGGAGATCAGGAGCGCATTTCCCGGTGTGGCGATGGCGACGTCTGCCGAATATCTGCAGAACAATTACGGCACGTTTTCCTATGCCTCAGGCAGAGGTTATGGCAACGATGCCTGCATTTACGGATGGCAGCAGATCAGGTCGCCGGAAAGCGCGCGCCAAAGCTTCAAGAATCTCGGTCGCATCAATGTGACGCTGCGGCTCTGCCAGTCGGGTGTCACGACGCGCGATCTCCTGGCGGTGATGTATAACTACACGATTACCGGCAATTATCTGTCCACCAACTGGAATCCTTACGGAACCGCACAGGACCCAGACAAGAGCCTCGGACGTGCCGGCAATCCTATCTATCCCGTATCGGGTGCCGTGCCCATGCAGCCGGGAACGCAGACGCCCATCTCGGCTCCGGTTCGTTCGCAGCCGCGACCTGCGGTGACAGCCTCGCCCGCAGCGGCGCCGGTCGTTGTGCAGCCGCAGCCCACCGTATCCTCCAGGCCGGCTGTCCTCATCCCGTCGCCGGCAGCGCCAAGGGCGGCTGGCAGCAGACCGGCAGACGTGCCCCCGCCAGCGCGGCGTATCGAAACGAAACAGGTCGCCATTCCTTCGCCTGCCTGCGTTGCCGGTCAGGCGAACGGACAAACCTGCAATTAACTGTTTCAGGTGTAACTGATCCACTTGGTCTCTTCGTCGCAGTCAGGGGCCAGTGGCATGAGGCCAGGGAGCGGTCCGCTTCTTATCGACTTGATGTAAAGGTTTGCTGATGAGCAAGGTCATCGCTTTCACCCTCTGGCTGTTCGTGTCAGCCTGTGTCTTGCTGATCATCACATTGCCCGTCAGCTTACAGACGCATCTCATCGCCACGGCGATTTCGCTGGCCTTGCTTGCCACCATCAAGTCTCTGAACGGCAAGGGCGCCTGGCGGCTCATCGGTCTTGGCTTCGGTACGGCCATTGTTCTGCGCTACGTGTATTGGCGCACGACCAGCACCTTGCCGCCCGTCAACCAGCTCGAGAACTTCATCCCGGGCTTCCTGCTCTATCTCGCCGAAATGTACAGCGTGGTGATGCTGGCGCTCAGCCTTGTCATTGTCTCGATGCCGTTGCCGTCGCGAAAGGGCCGTCCTGGTTCGCCCGGCTATGTGCCGACGGTCGACGTATTCGTGCCAACATATAACGAGGATGCGGAGCTTCTCGCCAACACGCTGGCGGCTGCGAAGAACATGGATTATCCGGCGGACAGGTTCACCGTCTGGCTGCTGGATGATGGCGGCACGGTGCAGAAACGCAATGCGCCGAACGGGCTGGAAGCGCAAGCCGCGACCCGGCGCCACGCGGAATTGCAAAAGCTCTGCGCCGATCTCGGCGTCAACTATCTGACGCGTGAGCGCAACGTCCATGCCAAGGCTGGCAATCTGAACAATGGTCTGGATCATTCGACGGGTGAACTGGTCACCGTTTTCGACGCCGACCATGCGCCCGCGCGCGATTTTCTTCTCGAAACGGTTGGCTATTTTGGGGAAGATCCAAGGCTCTTTCTCGTCCAGACGCCGCATTTCTTCGTCAATCCGGACCCGATCGAGCGCAATCTGCGCACCTTCGAAACCATGCCGAGCGAGAACGAAATGTTCTACGGCATCATCCAGCGCGGCTTGGACAAATGGAACGGTGCCTTCTTCTGCGGATCGGCAGCGGTTCTGCGGCGCGAGGCGCTCAAAGAAACCGATGGCTTCAGCGGCGTCAGCATTACCGAGGATTGCGAGACGGCACTTGCGCTTCATTCGCGCGGCTGGAACAGCCTTTATGTCGATAAGCCCCTGATTGCCGGTCTGCAGCCCGCGACCTTCACCAGCTTCATCGGCCAGCGAAGCCGCTGGGCGCAAGGCATGATGCAGATCCTGATCTTCCGCCAGCCGCTTTTCCGCCGAGGGCTCTCCTTCCCCCAGCGGCTCTGCTACATGTCCTCGACATTGTTCTGGCTCTTCCCGTTCCCGCGCACCATCTTCCTCTTCGCGCCGCTCTTCTATCTCTTCTTCGACCTGCAGATCTTCGTTGCATCCGGGGGCGAGTTCCTGGCCTATACGGCGGCCTACATGCTGGTGAACCTGATGATACAGAACTTCCTCTATGGAAGTTTCCGCTGGCCGTGGATTTCCGAGCTTTATGAATATGTGCAGACGGTGCATCTCTTGCCTGCCGTGGTCTCGGTGCTGTTCAACCCCAGCAAGCCGACCTTCAAGGTGACGGCGAAGGACGAATCCATCAGCGAAGCCCGCCTGTCGGAAATCAGCCGGCCGTTCTTCGTCATCTTCTTCGTGCTGGTCATCGCAATGATCTTTGCGATCTATCGCATCTATGCCGAGCCCTATAAGGCGGACGTCACGCTCGTCGTTGGCGGCTGGAACCTGCTCAACATCATCTTTGCCGGCTGTGCTCTCGGCGTTGTGTCCGAACGCGGAGAGAAATCCGCGTCGCGGCGCATCACCGTCAAGCGCCGATGCGAATTGCAGTTGCAGGAAGACGGCCCCTGGTTGCCGGCAACGGTTCAGAACGTGTCCGTCCACGGCATGCTGATCAACATTTTCGAAAAGGATCTGGATGTCGTCGAGAAGGGCCGCCCCGCGATTATTCGCGTCGACCCCTATAGCCCTGGGGCGCCCTCGTCGATGACGATCGATATCGTCCGAACCGTCAAGCAGCAGGGCTTTACCTCGGTCGGCTGCACCTTTGCGCCAAAGGAAAATATCGAACACCGCCTGATAGCGGATCTGATCTTCGCCAATTCAGAGCAATGGACCGAATTTCAGCGCGCACGCAGGGGTAATCCCGGCCTGATCCGGGGCACGATCACCTTCATGGGCATCGCGCTTTTCCAGACACAACGCGGCCTGTTTTATTTCATGCGCTCCTTCCGATCGAGAGCGCGACAGAAGGCTGCGGCAGGAGTTGCCAAGTGATGAGAAAGCCGCTCCTCCTCGTAAGCTTTTACGCCATGTTGTCGGCAAGCGCGTTTGGGCAAAGCGCACCCTTTGACATGTCTCCCGAGCGCCCGGCGAACCCGCCTGCGGCAAGGTCGGCTCCGGTGCAGCCCGCGCCACAGCCAGTGCCAAACGCACCGTCCATGCCGCAAATCCCGGCTGCGCCGCCCGCTGTTTCGCCGCCTGCAATGGTGCCTCCTGCACAGCAGCCGGCACCGGCACGGCTCTCGCCCGTTCCGGTCACTCCCGCGCCATCTCCACCATCTTATCCCCAAGGTGCGCCATCACAACCGCAGACCCAGGCTCAGCCGACGCAGGCGCCATCGCTACCCGTCCAGACATCCGTCGATCCGCGCCGCCGTTACATATTGCCGTTCAGCGAACTCAGCCTGTCCGGTGAGATCGATCAGCGGCAATGGACGATCTACCTGACAGAGCAGCAGGCGCAGGCGGCGCAGGCCGTCACGATCGCGTATCAAAACGCCGTGGTGGTTGCGCCGGAAAGCTCGAGCCTGGAGATCGCGATCAACAATGTGCCGTTGGAGAAAAAGAGCATCGCGTCTCCCGATGCGGAGGGAAGCGTCTCGATTCCCATCCCGCCAGGCACGCTTCAGGCGGGCGCCAATGTCGTGACACTTGGCGTCAAGCAGCGTCACAGGACCGATTGCACGGTCGAATCCACCTATGATCTGTGGACTGATATCAATCCCGCCGGCACCTTCATCACGCTCAATGCCGATGTTGCCAACCGTTTCGAGACGATCGAGGACATCCAGGCGATCGGCGCTGGCAGCGAAGGCCTCACCTCCATCGATATCGTGGCTCCCGGCCTGGCGAACCCGGTGATGGCGGAGTCGTTGCTGAAGCTGTCGCAGGCGCTGGCGCTGCGCACGCAGATGCCCAATCAGCAAATCGCCTTCCACACGACGGTGCCGAAGGAGCGGAAGGCGGGTTCGCTGATCGTGCTGGCCGGCACATCGCGCGAAATCGCCGCTGTCGCAAGTTCCGTTCCGCCGGAAGTCCTGGCTGGCCCGTATGCCGGCTTTGAGAGCAACATCGTCAGCAATCTTTCAGCATTGATCGTCGGAGGCCCGACACCTCAAGCGCTACAAACGGCGATCGACAGTCTCGTTGCCTCGGCCGAACGTCCGGCCGGATCGGTGCGTTCGTTTCTGTCTACACGCAACTGGCACACCCCGGATGCGCCACTGGTTGTCGGAAACCGCCGCCTGGTGCTCTCGTCGCTTGGCGTCAAAAGTGCGGAATTTTCGGGACGGCGCTTCCGCACCGATTTCACCATTGGCATTCCGGCTGATTTCTACGCTGCCGCCTATGGTGAAGCGACGCTGCTTTTGGACGCGGCCTATGCCAGCGACGTGCTTCCCGGGAGCCATATCGATGTCTATGTGAACGGCAATATTGCCTCCACCGTGCCGATTTCGAACCGCGGCGGTGGCATCTTCCGACACCTGCCGATCAAGGTCACGTTGCGGCATTTCGTGCCGGGCGCCAACACGGTTGCCATTGAGGCCGTCATACAGACGCAGGCGGATTCGGATTGCTTGCCGGGAACGACGGCAAGCGGGACACCGCGTTTTGCGCTGTTCGACACGTCCGAATTCCACATGCCCAATTTCGCGAGAATTGGTCGCGCCCCAGATTTGGCCGCCAATCGTGGTGTGATACAGCCCTATCACGCCTCGCAGCAGCCCGTTGCGGTCTATATGGAGCGGATCGATCCGGACGTCATGTCGTCTGCGGCGACGCTTCTCGGCCGTATGTCACTCGCTGCCGGTCAGCCACTCGCGATCGATCTCGTCAGCTCCATTGCTGCCGTGGGAGACAGAGACGCGGTCTTCATCGGTACGCTGGCCCAGATACCGCCAGCACTGGCTGCCCAATTCAACATCGCTCTGGCCAGCCAGACGAGTTGGGGTGAGGGAGGGCGCGCAACGCCACCCGTCGAGCAGACCGATCAGTTGTTTGAAAACTGGCGCGAGCGCGTGGATGGCGGTGTCTGGCAAGGGCAGATATCCTCCTTCGAGGAGTGGATCAGGCGCAACTTCGATATCAGCAGGGACACTCTCCGGTTTCTTCCAGGCGCGGAGCAAGTCTACACACCGCCAGGAAATGTCAGCTTCATGCTGGCGCAGGGGTTGAGCCCCGGTGGCGAGGGTGTGTGGACGCTTGCCACGGCACCGGCCATCGACACTTTGAGATCCGGCGTCAAATCGATGACGGAACTGAAGCGATGGAGCGGGCTCTCTGGACGTATTGCCACCTTTGATCCTGCTGCCGACAAGGTTGAGACGATCGTCGCCCAACAGCAGACCTTCTTCGACACCGGCCCGGCGACGTTTTCCAATTGGCGGCTGATTGCAGCCAACTGGCTGTCCAGCAACACGCTTTCCTACGCGCTGGTGTTCATCGGCTTTTTGTCAGTGCTCGGATGGGTTACCTTCATCCTTCTGAGGCTGTTGGGACGCAAGCCGTGATGACATTTGCCAGATCACTGACAAGAATGGTGTTGTTGCTGGGGGTGCTGATGATCCCGCTGAGCGTCAAGGCAGCCTCCATCAACGCGGCGGACTGGCAGAGCTATCGAGCCGCCTTTCTCGACCCGTCCGGGCGCATCATCGATACAGGCAATAACGGGATCAGCCACAGCGAAGGCCAGGGTTACGGCATGTGGCTCGCCGTTCTTGCCGACGACCAGGCGAATTTCGAGCTGATCTGGTCTTTTACCAAGACCGAACTTCTGGTGCGAGACGATGGTCTTGCTGCCTGGAAATGGGATCCGCAATCGACGCCCCATGTCTCGGACATCAACAATGCCACGGACGGCGATATTCTGATCGCGCAGGCGCTGGCGCTCGCTGCCCGACAATGGGGACGCCAGGACCTTGCAGACGCCGGTCGAGGAATCGCCAAGGCGGTGCTCGACAAGGCGGTGGTGGAGCGCGGCGGTCGAACCCTTCTTCTTCCAGCCGCCTCCGGCTTTGCCGATAGCGACCGGCCGGATGGGCCTGTCGTCAATCCATCCTACTATATTTTTGAAGCCTTTCCGCTTCTCAACGAGCTTTCGCCGTCACCTCTATGGGGCAAGCTTGCGGCCGATGGTCTCGTCGCGATCAACGGCTTTGCCTTCGGCCCGCGAAAGCTACCGGCTGACTGGGTATCCGTGCGCACCAAGCCGCGTCCGGCCGATGGTTTTGCGCAGGAGTTCGGCTACAACTCCGTTCGCATTCCGCTCTATCTGGTCAGAGGGGCGTCAGGCTCGCCCGATCTCTACGCCAGGATGGCGGCTGGCATGTCGCTCGAGGACGGCAATATCGCGACCTTCGATCTGAAGTCCGGTGCAGCCAAGGATGTGCTTTCGGATGCAGGCTATCGCATCATGCCCGCACTTCTGGCCTGCAAAGCCAGCAAAAAACCCATTCCACAGGAACTGAGAACCTACGCGTCAACACTTTATTATCCATCTACGTTGCATCTCTTGGCTTTGTCTTTCGTAGCGCAGGCGAATCAGGAGTGCCTATGAACAAGAAGCCACTGTTGCTGTCCGCTGCCGTCTTGGCACTGTGCGCCGCTGGCATCTTCCAGTCGCGCGATGCGCTTCTCGGCCACGTCAGCGCCGTTCATTCCGCCCCGATGCAGGCAGTCGGGACGCACGCCTTCGCCGCGGGCATGAACAATGCCGACGTCCAGAAGGGTGACAGCCCGCTTTCCCTCGGCACCAAAGAGCCGCAATCCCGCGCTGCCCCCTCGACCAATCTTGCGCAGACACCGAGAACGCCGCAGCAGGCGCCTCAAAACACAAATCCGGCCCCTCAGACCGGCACGGGCGATGCCGCACCGGTCGTCGATGAAAGCGCTCTCCGTTACTTCGCCACACGCGGCGACACGGCGCGTCTTCAAGCTGAGATCGCACGTCTGAAAGCGCTTTATCCAAATTGGACACCGCCTGCCGATCCTACCGCTGCCGCACCCACGGGCGATCCGCAGTTGGACGGGATCTGGCAACTTTATGCCACCGGTCGCTATTCAGAGGCGCGCAAGGCTATCGCCGACCGTCAGGCTGCGGAAGCTGGTTGGCAGCCGCCCGCCAATCTGACCGAGATGCTGGATCTTGCCGAAGCGCGCCAGCGTCTGGTGAACGCCTCTGATCTGAAACAGTATAATGCGGTGCTCGGCGTGGCGGCCGAAAACCCGGGCCTGCTGACCTGCAGCGAAGTCGATGTTCTCTGGCGCGTGGCGGAAGCCTTCGCGCGGACGGAGAAGCCGGCGCGTGCACGCGATGCCTATGGCTACCTGCTGACCAATTGCCAGAATCCGGCGGAACGTCTGGCAACCGTGCAAAAGGCCTCGACGCTTCTGCCAATCGAGATGATGGAAGACCTCCTCTCGCGGGAAAAACCCGGACCGGATGGCCAACTCGAGTTCGAGCCCGTCAAGGACGATCTCGCGCGTCAATTCGTTGCAAAGGCGGGTGAAGACCCCAAGGTCACAGTACCGCCTGCCTATCTCTCCCGCATGGAACGGCTGGCGGAAACCAACAAGCTTGCAAGCGATGCGCTCTTGCTTGGGTGGTACAATGTCGGCCGTGAGAAGATGGACGACGCGGAAAAGTGGTTCCGCCGCGCAAGGGATGTGGAGGATTCCGCCTCCGCCTCGGAAGGCTTAGCGCTTGCGCTGGTTGCGCGTGGAGAACCCCGCGAAGCCGAAGACATCATGTTCAAATGGCGTAGTTCCTCCGATGGTGCGCGCGCAACTTATCTCGCTGCAGCCGCCAACCTCCTGGCACTTGATCCGCCTGTCGCGCTGGAGCCCGATATTCTTCAGCGCATTGCAACGGAAACCGTAGCGCAGAAAGATGCCGCGACCGCACAGGAATTTGGCTGGTATTCTCGCGCCTTCCAGCAGCCGCAGATGGCGCAGCAATGGTTCTCCACCGCATTGCAGTGGAAGCCGGAGGATGAGCCATCGGCCTATGGTCTGGCTCTCACCTACCAGGAGCTCAACAATCTGGCGGAGGTTAGTCGGCTTCAGAGCCAATGGGGTAACCAGTCGCAGCGTATCTTGGAGATCGGCCGACCGACCGCTCAGGCGGGCGTGATCGCTGCCGCGCCCGCAGTCACGACACCTGCGCCCGTACAGCCCCAATCTCGCGCAATGACCACCGCACCGCGCATGGTCTCTCCGCAAGCGACCACCGTCGCTTACGAGCCTTCGCCGCCGCGCCAAGCGGGCGCCGTTCGGGGTGCGCGCCAGTCCGGCCGTTGCTCTGTGAGCCTCAATCCGGACGCGCTTTCTGCGCAGAGTGCACTCCAGCAAGGCTGGTGTCTGATGGAGGCTAACCGGCCTGCCGAGGCGGTGAAAGCTTTCTCCGCGGCTCTCAAGAACGGCGATTCGACGGTTCGCAGTGATGCGGCCTATGGCCAGAGCCTTGCCTATCTTCGCATGGGTCTGACGGACAATGCCGCCGTTTCCGCAACAAAATCTTCGATGGATCGCCAGAAGGCCACCGAGCTTCAAGTGGCAATCCTCACCGACCGCGCGCTGGCGGCCTATGAGAGCAAGCACTACGAAGAGGCGCTGATCCTTCTTGATCAGCGGGCGAGATATGCCACCGAGCGTATCGATCTCATGGTTATTCGCGGCTACGCCTATCTCAACATGAAGCGTTACGGTGAAGCCGTACAGGTCTTCGAGGCTTCTGCGGCAACCGGCAATGCGGATGCGATCCGGGGCCTTGCCACGGCGCAAAATGCCCGGCCGAGCCGCGGCCCGCAGGGCGGCTAGCCGTTTGGCTCGAATAGAACGTTTTCGAGTTACCGGGGCCGTTCTATTCGATAATTTTCATGGAATTCATTGAAAGTTCAGGTGCCGAGCAGTATGTCCGGTCAAGCTACTGCTTGATGAAACGCGACCTGCTGGATGTGAAAGACGCCGATGCTGACGAAAAAGGGTAAATACGGTCTCAAGGCCATGATCGACCTCGCGAGCCTCGATAAGGGGCAGACCGCGTTCGTCAGCGACATTGCCGCGCGCAACAATATCCCGAAGAAGTTTCTCGACGCGATTTTGCTGGAGCTTCGCAATGAGGGCATGCTGCGGTCCAAGAAGGGACCGGGCGGCGGCTATGCGCTGTCAAAGCCGGCATCCGATATCTATATCGGCCAGGTCATTCGCGCGCTGGATGGGCCGCTCGCCCCTATTCGCTGCGCCAGCCGCACGGCCTTTGAAGCCTGCGAGGACTGTTCCGATCCGGCGGCCTGTCAGGTCCGCCGGTCGATGACGGATGTCCGGGATGCCATGGCAGCCGTTCTCGACACGATGACGCTTGAGCAGTTTGCGGCGAACACCGGTGAAGAGCCGGTGAACAAGACAGCGTGATGCAATCGCGCTGCGCAAGCGTCACTCTCGTCAGATCTGAAGATATTGTCCGGCGTGGTAGAGAAGCGGGCGTCCGTCTCCACGGGTAACGGAGAGAACCCGGCCGATGACGATGGCGTGGGTGTGACGCTCCACGACATCCTCTACGGCACAGTCGATGACCGCGAGCGCGCCGTGTAAGCCCGAAGCGCCGCTTTCCAGATCGAACCAGTCGGCTCCTTCATAGCGCTCCGCACCCTTCAGTCCGCCAACGCCTGCAAAGCGGGATGCGACATCCTCCTGTTCGCCGGACAGGATGTTGACGCAGAAGTGGTTGAAGCGCGCGATGACCGGCCATGTCGAAGACGACCGGTTGATGTTGACGATCATCGTTGGCGGCTCCATCGAGAGCGCAGTGGCTGACGTGACGGTCGCTCCCGTGCGATGGACGCCATGACCAGCCGTGATGATGCTGACACTGCCTGCGACCTGGCGCATGGCCGTTTTCAATTCCGCAGCTTCCAGGGCGAGTTTCTCCCGCTCCTCGTGAATGTAAGTCACTGTCGCTGTCATCGTTTCCACCTTTCAGCGCGTGTTCCCCAAGCAGCTCAAACGTAGCAATGCCTTTGCCCACACCACAGCCAAAAGATTTTATTGTTGATCAATTTTGTAGAATGATCCTGGCGTTGTCGTTGCTCAAACAGCGCCTGCATGCCGCGACCGCGGAGTAACGGTCATAGCTGGCTTGTATCGTCGCGGATCGTCGACACGCACGAAGTCATGAAAAATCGCAAGCCGGACTCGACATTGGAGACGGTTTCCACTAGCTTGCTTAAACGATTAAGCAAGGGCGCAAGATCATGGCTTTGCAAAAGCCCGCCGCAAATCTGCACGGAATTGCCGCTGCTCTCGGTGTCTCGAGCGCGACGGTATCGAACGCCCTTTCCGGTAAAGGGCGTGTTTCGGCGGAGCTTGGTGAGCGCATTCGTAAGATGGCAGCGGAGATGGGCTATGTGCCCAGTCCTGCCGCCCGCGCGCTTCGCACGGGGCGCAGTGGCGTTCTTGGCCTCGTGCTTCCCGATATCGGCAATCCGCTCTTTCCACAAATCGCTCAAGCCATCGAGAAGGCCGCGGCCGATGCCGGCTACGGTGTTCTGATCGCCGACTCCCATGGGGAGATTGCCAAGCAGACGGATGCAATCAACCGGCTGATCGAACGTGGGGTCGAAGGCATGGTCGTCGTCCCCCGTCGTGGTACGCGGATTGCCGATGTGGATTGCCCGGTCGCTGTGATCGACTCTCCTTCCACGCCCGGCAACACGGTGGCCGCCGACCACTGGGATGGCGGCGTGCAGATCGGTCGGCATCTTGCTGGGCTCGGACACAGCAATGTCGTGATGATCGCCAGAAATTCGGATTCCAATGTGCAGAACGATCGCATCGGCGGCATTCGCGCCGGACTGACTGCTTCTGCCCGAACTGAAACGCTCTGGATCGCGTCGCTCGAAGAGCGCCATGGTGAAGGCTGCCGGCTCGGCGTGGCGGACAAGGTGCGCCAGGGGTTTACCGCCTTTGCCGCTGCATCGGATCTGCATGCCTTGCGTGTTCTCACCGAACTTCAGGATGAGGGTATTGCCGTGCCGGACGAGGCAAGTGTCACCGGCTTTGACGACCTCATCTGGGCATCCGTGGTCACGCCGTCCCTCACCACCATTCGCATGGATATGGCACGCATTGCGGAAGTCGCCGTTACCGCTCTTGTTCGCGCCATTGATGGTGATGACCCTGCGAACCGGCCCGCCGCGGGCGGCGTGGTCGCGGATATTTCCAAAGTGGCGATGGAGCTCGTCATTCGTCGCTCCTCCGCCGCCAATAACGAGAAGCAGACTGAAGATAAAAAACCCACAGCTGGAGAACATACATCATGAAAAAGATCCTTTTCGCATCCGGCACGGCGCTGATGCTGTCGCTCGGGGCCGCGCAGGCACAGGACAAGACCTTGACGATCTCCGTCTATGCCTTCGCGCAGGACGAGTTCAAGGAACTCGTCTACACCCCCTTCGAGCAGAAATGCGGCTGCAAGCTGGTCGTGGAAACCGGCAACAGCGTTGAGCGCCTGGCGAAGATGGAGGCCAACAAGACCAACCCGGTCATCGACCTCGCCATCGTCTCCATGGCGGATGCGCTTTCCGCCGCCCGTAAGGACCTGATCCAGAAGATCGATACCGCCAAGGTGCCGAATATCGAGAAGCTTTACGACATTGCCAAGGATCCGAATGGCGATGGCATGAGCGTTGGCGTCAATCTCTATGCGACGTCGATCGTCTATCGAACCGACAAAATGAAGATCGACAGCTGGGGTGATCTCCTGAAGGACGGTATCGTCGATCACATCGCCTTCCCGAACGTCACCACCAATCAGGGTCCGCCTGCGCTCTATATGCTGGGCAAGGCGATGGACAAGGACACGCCTGATCTCGCGGCGCCTATCGAGGCTGTCGGTGCCAAGAAGGACGATATTGTCACCTTTTATGTGAAGTCTTCGCAACTCGTGCAGTTGATGCAGCAGGAAGAAATCTGGGCCGCACCCATCGGTCGCTTCTCCTGGGCGCCTTTCACCAAGCTCGATCTTCCACTTGCATGGGCAACACCGAAGGAAGGTCAGACCGGCGGCATGAACGTGCTTGTCGTGCCGAAGGGGACGAAGAACGAGGATCTTGCGCTGCAATTCATGGATTTCTGGCTTTCGACCGATGTTCAGAAGGCACTGGCCGACAAGCTGGTGGATAGCCCCACCAACAAGGAGGTCAAGGTCTCCGAAGAGGTGGCGAACAACATCACCTATGGCGAGGAGACCGTCAAAAGCCTGCAGCTCATCCCGTCCGCCGTTTCGCTCGACAACCGCGACAAGTGGCTGTCGGAATGGAACGCCAAGGTCGGTCAGTAATCTTGCGTCGCGCGTCATCCTCGCACCCAACGGTCGAGGATGACGGCTCATCTGTGATCGACCAGCCTGTCGAAGGATAGACCGCCATGTTTCAAAATCGGACCGAGGCTCTGGCGCTGGCCCTGCCCGCCGCAATCTTTGCGGCGGCGGTCTTTCTCGTGCCGGTCTTCATTCTTCTCTCGGAGGGCTTTCGCACCGCCGATGGGTGGACGCTGCAGGCTTACACCACTTTCTTCTCCGACCCGCTAAACCAGGCGGTATTCCTGCGCACGCTGAAACTTGGCGCGCTGGTCACGGTTGTGTCCGCCGTCATCGGTTATGCTGCCGCCTTTGCCATCGTCAGCCTGCCGCCGGGTTCGAAGGGGCATATGATCAATCTGGTCATCCTGCCGCTGATGATCTCCCCGGTGGCGCGCACCTATGCCTGGATCGTCATTCTGGGGCGCACGGGCATTGTCAACGAAGCGCTGAAGTTTCTTGGGCTGACCGATAGCCCGATCCGCATTCTCTTTAGCGAGACGGCTGTGTTCATCGGCCTGTTGCAGCTCTTTCTGCCCCTGATGATCATTTCGCTGATCAGCGCGCTGGAAAACATGCCGCGCGATGTGGTGGCCGCCTCGCGGGTTCTCGGTGCAAACTGGTTCCAGGTCTTCTGGAAGGTCATCATTCCCCTGACGAAGGAAGGCCTCGTCGTCGGTGGCACACTGGTCTTCACCGGCTCGCTCACCGCCTATATCACGCCCGCCATTCTCGGCGGTTCCAAGGTGCTGATGCTGGAAACGCTGCTTTATCAGCAGGTCACGGTTTCCAACAATTTCGTCGCTGCAAGCGTCATTGCCTTCATTCTGATCGTCATGAGCTTTGCGGCCAATATCCTGCTCAAGCGCATTGCAACGGCAAGGAACAGGAAATGACCCGCCATCTCTTCATTCCCCTCACGCTGATGCTGGTCATCGGCTTTCTGATCGGGCCGTTCCTGATCATCGTTGCCGCCTCGTTTTCGGCCGGCGACACGTTGGCCTTCCCACCGCAGGGCTTTTCGCTGAAATGGATCGCCAAGGTCTTTACCGTGGAAAGCTTCCGCAACAGCTTTGCCATGTCGATGTTTCTTGCCATCGGCGGCACGTTTGCGGCCCTCCTCCTCGGCATACCTGCTGCTTACGCCATGTCGCGCTACAAGCTGCCGCTTTCCGAAACGATCCGCACCATTGTTTCGGCACCAATCATCGTGCCCGGCATCATCGTCGGTCTCGCGTTGCTGCGATACTTCGTCGTGCCCTTCGGCATCGGCATCACGCTGGCTCTCTTTCTCGCGCACACCGCCTTGATACTGCCCTATGCCGTGCGCGTGGTCTCTGCCAGCCTCACCAATCTGCGTTCGGATATCGAAGAGGCGGCGGTTCTGCTCGGTTCGTCCCGGCTTGGCGCCTTCTTCCGCGTCGTTCTGCCGAACATCCGCGGCGGCATTCTGTCGGCCTTCATTCTTGGCTTCGTCACCAGCTTCAATCAGGTGCCGGTATCGCTCTTCCTGTCGGGTCCTGGCGTTCGCACGCTGCCGATCGATATGCTGGGCTATATGGAAATCGTCTTCGATCCGTCCGTCGCGGCGCTCTCCTCGCTCCTCGCCTTCCTTTCCATCGGCATTGTTTTCATGGCCGAACGTTTCCTGGGGTTCTCCCGCTATGTCTGACGCACAGTATCTCTCTCTTCAAAATCTTTCGCTCGCCTATGGTGCCACCATGGCCGTCGACAAGCTCAATCTCGATATCCGCAAGGGCGAGCTTCTGGCGCTGCTTGGACCGTCCGGCTGTGGCAAGACCACCACGATGCGTGCCATTGCGGGGTTGATGCCGATTGCAGGCGGTCGTATCGATCTGGATGGTGCCGATATCACCCGTGTCTCCGCCAACAAGCGTGCCGTTGGTCTGGTCTTCCAGTCCTATGCGCTCTTTCCGCATCTGACAGTTTATGAAAACGTTGCCTTCGGTCTGCGGCTTAAGGGCCTGACCGGTGCAGAGTTGGATGCAAAAGTGGCGTCGGGACTTAAATCCGTCGGTCTCTCCACCTTCGCCTCGCGCAAGCCGGCGGAACTATCCGGTGGCCAGCAGCAGCGCGTAGCGCTTGCGCGCTCCATGGTCATGGACCCCAAGGTTCTCCTGCTCGATGAGCCTCTCTCCAATCTCGATGCCCGGCTCCGGCTGGAAATGCGCACCGAGTTGCAGCGGGTGCAGAAGGCGACCGGTGTGACGATGATCTTCGTCACCCATGATCAGGTCGAGGCCTTGGCACTGGCTGATCGCATAGTTGTGATGAAGAACGGCGCAATTGAGCAGATTGGCACGCCGGAAGAGATCTATAATGCACCTGTCTCTTCCTTCGTCGCCGACTTTGTCGGCTTTGAAAACATATTCCGTCTGGAGGGCGCAGAGCTGAAGACGGACGCAGGACGAGTTACGCTTTCTGGCCAGGTTCCGAGTACGGCGGGACTGGCATGGAGGCCGCGCATGGTAACCCTCGGTTCAGGTCCTTTTGAGGGCACCGTGCGCGGCACGTCTTTTGCAGGCAACACGCGGGAATATCTGCTCGACAGCCCTCTCGGGGCCATCAAGGCCGAGGTGGATGCGAGCCTGCCGTCCTATGAGATCGGCGCGACGCTGCCCTTTGATCTGCCCGTCGAAAAGGCGGCATCTCTCAAGGTGTTCAACTGAGATGGGGATGTGGATCGATACCGATATGGGTTTCGACGATATCGCTGCCATTCTGGTGGTGGCAGCGTCCGGTCAGGTTATCGACGGAGTCTCTCTGGTTTTCGGCAACGCGCCGCTCGATCAGGTGCAAAAGAATGCCGCGGGTGCGGCCTTGGCCTTCTCTTGGTGCTTTCCTATCCACGCCGGGCGGGCAAGCCCTGTTCTCGGAGAGATCGAAACAGCGCAACGCATTCTGGGTGAAACCGGCATCCCGACAGTGGGAGCGACGCTTCCAGCATCGGACGATCTGCCCTTGTCGAATGCTTTCGATGCCCTCTGCCAGTGGTTGGCAGAGGGGGCAGGGGAAAAGAAGATTCTGGCCCTTGGTCCTCTGACCAACATTGCTGCAGTCTGCCTCGCCCGACCGGATCTCGCCGCGCGCATTACCGACCTGACCTGGATGGGCGGCGGGGTGACGCTTGGCAATCACACGGCCTCTGCCGAATTCAACGCCTTTGCCGATCCTGAAGCCGCGGCCATCGTCATTGCCCATGGGCTTCCGCTGCGCATGGTCGATCTCGACTTCTGCCGCAAAGTCACCGCCTCTCTTGGGGATGTGGCGCCTATCCGGCAGGCGGGTGGAAAGAACGCAGCGCTGGTAGCCGATATGCTGGAAGGCTTCATCAACATCGCCGTCAGCCGGGGGCGTGATGCCATGGCGCTTTACGATCCTTGCGCGGCGGTGGCCGTGGTTGATCCTGAGAGCGTAACATGGAAACCGGCTCGCATCGATGTCGAACTGCAGGGCAGTCTAACGCGTGGGCGAACGGTCGTGGAAGCGCGGCTTGCCCATGCCGATCGTTTCAATGCTCATTATGCAGAGGACATCGATGCCGAATATGCGCGCAAGATCATCCTTGGTGCACTTGAAGCAGAGGCAAGCCGATGAGTGAAAAGCCGATCATTGCCGATCGCGACGGCATGAATGACGCCGCGCTCCGCGCCCGCGCGGTTGCGGCGGCAAGGGGCGATGCGCCTTTCGATGTTCTGATTTCCGGCGGAACTTTGGTGGATGTGGTGACGGGCGAATTGCGTCCCGCCGATATCGGCCTCGTTGGTCCGCTGATTGTAAGCGTCCACCCCACCGGCTCAAGACAGGACGCCACGCAGGTCCTGGATGCCAAAGGCGGATATGTCGCGCCCGGCTTGATCGATACGCATATGCATATCGAAAGCTCCATGGTCACGCCGGCTTCCTATGCTGCTGCGGTCGTCGCCAAGGGTGTGACCACTGTTGTCTGGGATCCGCACGAATTTGCCAATGTCCATGGACTGGACGGCATGTCCTGGGCATCGCGGGCAAGTCGCAATCTGCCGCTGCGAACAATCTTGCTCGCGCCTTCCTGCGTGCCGTCGGCACCGGGGCTTGAACGGGCGGGTGCTGATTTCGATGCGACGGTGCTTGCCGAAATTCTCTTCTGGCCGGAAGTCGGCGGTGTTGCCGAAGTCATGAATATGCGCGGTGTCATCGAGCGCGACCCGCGTATGAGCGCCATTCTCCAGGAAGGACTGCATGCCGATAAGCTGATCTGCGGCCATGCGCGTGGGTTGGAAGGTGCCGATCTCAACGCGTTTATGGCAGCCGGTGTTACCTCCGACCACGAACTCACATCAGCGGACGACCTGATGGCGAAGCTGCGCGCCGGGTTGACCATTGAACTGCGCGGCTCCCACGATCATCTGCTGCCGGAATTTGTCGAGGCCCTGAACAGGCTCGGCCATCTGCCGCCGACGCTGACGCTTTGCACAGACGACGTCTTCCCTGACGATCTGTTGAAGGGCGGCGGGCTGGATGATGTGGTGCGCCGGCTGGTTCGCTACGGCCTTCGGCCGCAATGGGCATTGCAGGCCGCGACCTTGAACGCAGCAGCACGCCTTCAGCGCAATGATCTCGGCCTGATTGCTGCCGGTCGAAGGGCCGATATCGTGGTTTTCGACGATCTGACGCAGTTCTCCGCCCGCCATGTCCTGGTCAGTGGAACGCCCGTTGCCGAGCAAGGCCGAATGATCGTCGAGATCCCCGAGATCGACGCGGCGCCTTTGAAAGGCTCCATGAAGCTGCCGCTTCGCTCGCCTGAGGATTTTCGGGTGAAGAGCAACGGCAAACGCGTCCGGCTCGCCACCATCGACAGGCCGCGCTTCACGCGGTGGGGCGAAATCGAGGCTGACGTGGTTGACGGCTTTGTCGTGCCGCCTGATGGTACGACGATGATCTCGGTGACGCATAGGCACGGCAAGGCAGATGCCATCACCCGAACCGGCTTTTTGACGGGTTGGGGCGAGTGGAAAGGTTCCTTCGCCACCACCGTCTCCCACGACAGCCACAACCTGACCGTCTTCGGCGGCAACGAAGCGGATATGGCGCTCGCCGCCAATGCCGTGATCAAGGCGGGCGGCGGAATGGCCGTCGCCTCAGGCGGAAAGGTGACCGCCCTGCTGCCTCTCCCGCTTTCCGGCCTCGTATCCGATGCACCTCTGACGGAGGTGGCCGCGGGCTTTGAGGCGGTGCGCGAAGCCGTCGGCAAGGTCGTCGAATGGCAGCCGCCCTACCTCGTCTTCAAGGCCTGCTTCGGCGCCACGCTTGCCTGCAACACAGGTCCCCACCAGACCGATATGGGTATCGCCGATGTGCTGACGGGAACGGTGCGGGAGCCACTGTCAACTTGATGTCGGTTGGGGGACGGGATCTCGGCCCACATTCTCAGGGCTGCTGCGCGCCGGCAAGGTAGCGCGATGGCGTGGTACCAAGCGCCTTCTTGAACATGACGATGAAGGCCGTCGTGGACTCGTATCCCAAGTCGCTCGCCACCTTCTGGACGGTTGCGCCACCCGCCAGTTCCCGTAGCGCGATCACCAGATGCAGCTGGCGTCGCCAACGGCCGAAGCTCAATCCGGTCTTTTCGATCATAAGCCGTTTTAACGTTCGTTCACTGACGGCGACATGCTCAGCCCATTGGCAGAGGGTTCGGCGGTCGCTCGGATTTGCCAGGA
The DNA here is from genome assembly GCF_052046015.1 of Agrobacterium sp. 22094. NCBI lineage: Bacteria > Pseudomonadati > Pseudomonadota > Alphaproteobacteria > Hyphomicrobiales > Rhizobiaceae > Agrobacterium > Agrobacterium sp. 22094. The sequence goes on from NZ_JBQEPX010000008.1 coordinate 64,273, forward strand.
GCGCCCTAGCGATCAGGGCGATCTTTGGATGATCAGAGACAGGGAGCTCCAGCCTTTGACGCGGCATCAGCGCGAGCTCATCGAGCATCACTCGCATCAAGCGTTCTACATGCGCGTCGCGCCGGTCCTGTTCTGGAAGCTCCGCTAACCGATGGATCATCTCCCGAAGCATGGGCGAAACCGACAGCGTGCAGCACTCGTCTGGAAGCGTGGCCGCGCCGGGCTCGACGAATAGATACGTCAGACGAGCATTGGGTGTGACCTGATTGCTGTGATGAACGCCGCCGGGGACCCAGAGTCCGCAGTCGGGCGGAACGATCCAGACCCCGCTTTCCGCAGTGCAGGTGACCGCGCCATGGAGCGCCAGGATCAGTTGACCCTGTGGGTGCTGATGCGGGTCTGCCTCGGCCTCATAGTCGGCGAAGTCCATCCTTATGGCCATCGCCGGTCCATGCGCGAGTCTGAGATCGCAAGCGGTACTACAAGGAGGTCGCTTATTCGGAGATTGGCCTGATTTCGATATCATATGGCATTATCTCCAATTCTGCCACGCCACGCAATCCTTTAGTGTCCTGGTCAAACAACTTCAGGAGATAAGCCATGCGTATTGCCGTGGTTGGTGCGACCGGCAGGATCGGCACCAAACTGACCGAAAACCTCTTGGCCAAAGGCCATTCCGTCAAAGCCCTGTCCAGAGGAGGGCCCGCCCTCGATGCGCTTGTCGCGAAAGGCGCAGAACCGTTCATCGGCAGCTTCGACACGGGTGATGGTGAACTTTCCAAGTTCTTCGAAGATGCTGACGCTGCGTTCCTCATGGTCAAAACCCTTTGGACGGCGGAGGATTTTCATGGGCACTATCCCGCGGTAGCGCTCAGGTTCTTCGACGCACTTCGGGATTCCCCGGTGAGATTTGCGGTGAGCCTGACCGGAATGGGATCCGAACTCACTGGCAACACCGGCCATTTCCAAGGCTTCCATATTCTTGACCAGATCCTCAACCGGTTACGGGACATCAAGCTAGTGCACCTCCAAGGTGGCTGGTTCATGGAGGACCTGTCCAGATGGGCGGAGGCGATTGCCAAACATGATAGGATCGGCTTTACGCTTGCGCCCCACGTCAAAGCGCCTTGGGTTTCCATTCAGGATCTCGCTGATTTTGCCGCCAGGGAGTTCGACACGCCGCCTGAAGAGCACCGGTCCGTGAAACAACTGGGCATCGATTACACGATGTCCGAGATCGCCGCGATCATCGGTCGGGCGCTCGGTCGAGAGGTGGATTATCGCTTCGTCGATCCCACCAGTCACGAGGTCGAGACGGTCTTCCGGGAGAGGTTCGGGACGCTAGATCGGTGGGTCTATGACAAGAACACCGCGGCGGCTCTTAATGATGGGCGGGTTAAGTTCCGCGATGATCGCCCGGTGCTGCCCACGACAATGGAAGAGTTCGTCAAGGACACCCTCGGGCCGCTGATCGAGAAAGCACGGACGGATGGTGTCAGACCAGAGACGTTCCTGACCTGGAGTTCAAGACGATAACTGCCTCGTGACAAAAAATAGTCTGCCCAGAACGGTGATCGGCAGCGGCGCTTTCCACGATGGCAGATGCGGTCCGAGCCCGTAGAGCTTACATCTCTTCAGGCTCCGCCCCCAATATGCTGCTACCGGTTCGGCGTCAGCGGGCGCCGAAGCTGCCACGTCTTCTTCCAAATGCACCTCGCCTTCTTGCCGCGTTTGCAGAAGCTTGAGGATTTCCTTCATCAACGCTCGCCCCCGAGGCTCTCGCGCAAGACCAGCTATTCCGCTGCCAGTTCCTGCTTCACCAGGGTCTTCCAGAAAGCAACTCCGGAGGCGATCGCGTCATCGTTGAAGTCATAGGAGGTGTTGTGATGCAGCGCGCCGTCCACCGCAGGGCCGTTGCCTAGCCAGACATAGCAGCCGGGTGCTTCGCCGGCAAAGAAGGCGAAGTCGTCGCCAGCGGTGGAAGGCGGAAAGGCCGTCCGGACTTTCGCCCCAAAGACGCTTCGCGCCGCGTTTAGCGCCCGCTCTGTCGCATGGGCATCGTTGACGACAGGCGGAATACGACGGGTGAACTCGTAGCTTGCTTCGATGCCGAACATGGATGCTGTGCCGCTTGCCAGGCGACCGATTTCTTCCTCCAGCTGATCGCGCACATGGGCAGCATAGGCGCGCGCCGTGCCGCCGATATGCACGAGGTCGGGAATGACGTTCAGTGCATTCGGGTCTCCTGCCTGAAGCGAACAGGCACTGACGACGGCGGGCTGCAGCGGATCGATGACACGTCCGACGATGCTCTGCAACGAGGAGAGAAAGCTTGCCGCAGCGGTGATCGGATCGCGGCCAAGATGCGGTTTCGCCCCATGGGTCCCGACGCCCTTGAAGACAACGCGCCAGCTATCGGACGAGGCAAGCTGCGGTCCTCCGACCACTGCCATTTCGTCCGTATCGAGACCCGGCATATTGTGGAGACCGTAGACCGCATCGCATGGGAAAAGTTCGAAGAGCCCGTCTTCGACCATCTTCTTCGCTCCGCCACGGCCCTCTTCCGCAGGCTGGAAAATGAAATGCACCGTGCCGGAGAAACCGCGATCGGCAGCAAGCGCGCGGGCAGCACCGAGGAGCATGACGGTGTGGCCGTCATGGCCGCAGGCATGCATCTTTCCCGGAACCGTCGACTTGTAAGGTCTCTCCGCCAGTTCCGGCATGGCAAGCGCATCCATGTCGGCGCGCAGTCCGATGCGGCGCGTGCCGTTTCCCACCTGAAGTGTGCCGACAACGCCTGTGACTCCAAGACCGCGATGGACAGCAATGCCCGCCTCCTCCAGAAGAGAGGTGACGATCTGGCTGGTGCGTTCTTCCTCGAAGCCGAGCTCTGGATGCGCATGCAGATCGCGACGCAGCGCCGTCAAAAGGGAGAGCTCGTCGGCGGTCATGGTCGAGGCGGTCATAAGGGAAATCCTTGGGATCTGTGCATTAAAGCCGAGGGACACGGCTCGTCTGTCGATCTCATTTCTAGTGCAAAAGCGCTTTGGATTTAATAGGGCATTTAACAGGAATCGGACGATGGTTCGGAAAAGAGTGATGAGGAAGGACGCGCGATGAAGCCCCACGAGTTCTGGCAAGATCTGCATGAGCCCGGCAGCTTTCCCGAAGACGGGACCAAGGTCGGCTTCTACCCAGTTACGCTGGATGATGGCCGCCAGCTTCGGCTGCCGATCCGGCCGCTGAGCGATGGAGACCATGCGCTCGCCTCGCTGATCATCAATCAGGCTTCCTTCACGGTGCTGGGCGCTCTGGCAGACGATCTTACGGCCAAGCTGAAGTCCTTCGAGCCGGGTGTGGTGGTGGGACTGCCGACACTTGGCCTGACGCTGGCAAGCGAGGTGGCCCGCCGCCTCGGTCATTCGCGCTATGTACCGCTCGGGACATCGCGAAAGTTTTGGTATCTGGACGAGCTGTCAGTGCCGATGTCGTCCATCACCACGAAGCAGGAAAAGCGGCTCTATATCGATCCGCGCATGTTGCCGCTTCTGAAGGGGCGGCGCGTGGCACTCATCGATGATGTCATTTCCAGCGGAACATCGATCCTCGCCGGGCTCTCCCTGCTCCAAGCCTCCGGCATCGAGCCAGTCGTTATCGGTGCGGCCATGTTGCAATCGGAACGCTGGCGCGACGCGTTGGAAAGCCTAGACTCCAAATGGCCGACGCGCGTGTGCGCGGCGTTCTCCACACCCTTGCTGCGAAAAAATGGAGATGGCTGGATCTGACGCCTGGGAACTTCCTGTCTCCTCCGTGGATTAGAGAAGGTTGCTGCAACCCAGCCTCGCACCTCAAGGAGTTTCCATGCCGAGACAGACATTCTGGAAAGGTCATCTGAGGCTGTCGCTCGTGACGGCAAGGGTCTCGCTCACGCCTGCCATTTCTCAAAGCGGCAAGATCCGCTTCCACGTCATCAATCGGGAGACGGGCAATCGCGTCGAAAGCCGCTATGTGGACAGCGTCACCCATCGTCCGGTTGCGGATAGAAATCAGGTGAAGGGCTTTCCCAAGGAAGACGGCGATTTCGTGCTGCTGGAGGAAGACGAGATCGATGCTGTTGGTCTGGAAAGCACCAGAACCATCGATATTCAGACCTTCGTTCCCGCAGGCTCCATCGACTGGATCTGGTACGATCGTCCGCATTTTCTCAAACCCGAGGACAAGATCGGTGCCGAAGCCTTCAGCGTTATTCGCGAAGCGATGAGGGCCAGCAAGGTCGTCGGCATCGCCCGACTGGTCCTCTATCGCCGCGAGCACGCTGTTCTGCTGGAGCCATCCGGCAAGGGCATCATCCTATGGACGCTGCATTATGGCGACGAGGTGCGCGACGCTGTCGATACGATCGATAAGAAGGCGAAGACCGATAAGGAATTGCAAACGGCGCTGGATAAGCAGATCGACAAGCAGTTGACGAATTGGAAGCCGTCGCTGGTCCAGGACACGGTGCAGAAGAAAGTTCAGAAGCTCTTGAAGACGAAGGCCAAGGACGCGCCTAAGTCCAAAGCCAAGAAGCAGCCCGCCGCGGCAAAGCAGGGCGGCAATGTCATCAACATCATGGATGCGCTGAAGAAGAGCCTGCAGTCCTAACGTGTCCCTAAAATGAGGGCGATGCTCTCAACACCTCAGCCAGGAAGCGGCTTGGCGGAAGCCCGGAAATCCGCCCATGGGTCAGACATCCTCGCCTTTATATGCGCGGGTGTGTTCTTCGCTGTGAACTCCGCCGGGCCTTTAATCTTCGACAACTCCGACCATTCGAGCGGCATGGAAACCGTAGCGCCCGCTCTGGCGCGGGTGGAGTAGGGGGCGACGGCCGTGCTTCCGCGCCCATTGCGCAGGTAGTCGACGAAGATACGGCCACTGCGCTTGGCCTTGGTTGCCACAGCGAGATATTTATCCGGCTCATCTTTTCCCATGTCGGTCGCGAGTTTCTTCGCAAAACCTTTCACCTTCGCCCAGCCGGCCTTCGGCTCCAGTGGCGTGACGACATGAAGGCCCTTGCCGCCAGACGTCTTAACGAAGGCGGCAAGTCCCGCTGCTTCCAGCCGGGATTTAAGCTCGAGCGCGGCTTCGACGACAGCGCCCCACTGCACGTCCTCACCCGGATCGAGGTCCATGGTTATCAGGTCCGGCTTCTCCCAGGCCTTGGTGGTCGAACCCCAGGGGTGAATTTCAAGCACGGCGGATTGAACGAGCGCCATCATGCCATCGAAATCGCTGATCACCACCAACGGTTCGCCCGATCGATCCTTCGGGTCCTTGATAGCACCAATGGCTTTGTTCATTCCGCGCCACGGGTGCTTCTGGAAGAACGTTTGGCCGTCGATCCCTTCCGGGCAGCGTAGCAGGGAGAGCGCGCGATTGGTGACGTAGGGTGCAATATGCTCCCAAACCTGTGCATAATAATCGGCGAGGTCCGCCTTGGTGATTTTCTGATCCGGCCAATAGACGCGCTCAGGGTGGGTGAACTTGATCTTCGTTTGCGGCGTCTTTGCTGCGTCACCTGTCTCGGGCTTCGTCACGTGTTCCACCTCCCTGCTGATCTCCTTGGGTGCCTTGTCTTCCCGCAACCCTTTGAAGGAGGCATGGCGAAGGTTGCCATCGCCGGACCAGCCGCGAAACTCGACTTCCGCGACAAGCTCTGGCTTGACGTAATGAAGATCGCGCCGGGCAAGCGCTGTCAGCTTCTGCGAGAAGGGACTTTCTGTCTGCGTCAGGGGCTTTAGCCTGTCGAAGATCATCTCTGCGGTGGCGCCGGTAAAGCCTGTTCCCACCCGGCCGACATGCCGAAGCTTGCCATTCTCATAGACGCCGAGCGCCAGAGAGCCGATAGCCTGGTCCGATGAGGACGAGAGGGCATAGCCACCGATGACGAATTCCTGGCCGCTGCTGCACTTGGACTTGATCCACTGCCCCTTGCGCCCGGAGACGTAGGGAGACTCGGCGACTTTGGAGATAACGCCCTCCAGTCCAAGCGAGCAGGCATGCTGGAGAACCTTTTCTCCGTCCTCCTGAAAATGCGCGCTGTAGCGCAGCACAGGGTCGTCGGAGGGTAGCAGTTTTTCCAGCAACGCTTTGCGATCCACAAGTGCAGCGCCCTGCAGGTCCCGGCCATCCAGATAGAGAAGGTCGAAGACGTAGTAGCGGAAACGATCCTGCCGACCCTCGCTGAGATCGGCCTGGAGTGCGGAGAAGTCGGAAACGCCACTTTCCTTTTCGACGACCAGTTCGCCGTCGATGATCGCAGTTTCCACCGGCAGTGCCGCGAGCGAATGTTGGATGGCCTCTCCGAATTTCTCCGTCCAGTCCAGACCGCTGCGGGTCAGCAGAACGACCTCTCCCTTCTCGATCCTCGCCTGGAGGCGATAGCCGTCAAACTTGATTTCATGCAGCCAGCGCGATCCCTCCGGCGCATTGTTCTTCAATGTCGCCAAAGCGGGTTTGATGAAAGACGGCATTGCCGCCTTATGGCTTGCCTTGGGAAAATCATGCACCTGCTTGCCGGTCGTTTTCGCACTTTTGGCTTTGGACGAGACGTCTCTCGAGTTCCAGGTGTCCTCTGGATTCTCTGCCACCTGCTCGATGCTTCGCCCCGTCTTGACAGAGTTTCCCGCCTCCTCGATCAGGTCGATGGTTTCGCTGGCTTCCTCGTCATGGGCCTTGATCAGCAGCCAGTTTTCGCGCTTCTCCTCAGGCTTGCCTTTCATCCGCACCAGATGCCAGCGGCCTTTCAGCTTTTCGCCGTCGAGTTCGAATTCCATATGGCCCTTGCGGTAGGCCTTCTTCGGATCGCCGATGGGGGACCATGTGCCACGATCCCAGACGATGACTGTGCCGCCACCATATTGGCCCTTGGGAATGATACCTTCGAAGTCGGCATAGCTCAGAGGGTGATCCTCGACGTGGACCGCAAGCCGCTTTTCATTCGGATCGAGGCTCGGGCCTTTGGTCACGGCCCAGCTTTTCATCACGCCGTCCATTTCCAGGCGGAAATCATAGTGCAGCCGCCTTGCATCATGTTTCTGCACCACGAAACTGTTGCCGGCCGTTGCCGCCGCTTCGCCCTTCGGCTCCGGCGTCTTATCGAACTTGCGCTTCTGGTTATAGGTTTGAAGGCCCATGGGTCAACTTGCCTTCTTGCGTTTGGTGGTGCCGGAAGACTTTGGCTTGGCCGTCTTCTTGTCTGAGACACCGGCGCTTTGGCGCAGGGCTTCCTTCAGGTCAATGACGTTGTCGCGCTTCTCGGGCTCGCGCTTCTTGATCGTCTTTCCTTCGATCTTCGCCTGCACCAGTTCCGTCAAAGCATCATTATAGCGGTCGCTGTATTGCGACGGATCGAATTTGCCGGCTCGCTTCTTGATGATGTGGCCTGCGAGTTCCAGCATCTCGTCATCAAACTCGATGTCGGGGATTGATTTGAAGGCAGCGGTCTGCGAGCGCACCTCGTAGTCATAGTTCAAGGTCGTGGCAATTACGGCGTCCCCGTCGAGCCGGATCAACAGCATTCTGTTGCGACGAAAAAGGATTGCTTCTGCAAGAGCTGCGACCTGACGCTCCCGCAGCGCCTGCGCCAGGAGTGAAAGCGCTTCGCGGTCCTCGTCGGTCGAAGGCGAGAGATAATAGGGCTTGTCGAAATAGAGTTTGTCGATTTCATCGCATTCTAGAAAGTTTTTCACCCGAATGACCTTGTTGCCGTCCGGCATCAACTCAGAAAGCTCGTCGCCTTCGATGACGATGTGGTCGCCATTCTCAAGCTCATAACCCTTGACCTGCTGATCGCGCTCGACCTTGTCGCCGGTCTCGCTGTCGAGATACTGTCGCTCGACGCGGTTGCCGGTCTTTCGATTGATGATGTTGAAGGAGATTTTTTCCGACGATGAGATCGCGGTGTAGAGTCCGACATCGCACTGAAAATCAGCGAATTTGATAGTGCCTCTCCACACGGCTCTTGGCGCCATCGCCAGCCTCCTTTTTACGCTCTAACTTTTACTGGAACGCTCGCGGTCGATTATCCGCTCGACGGCCACGATATCTTCCTGCGAAAACACCGGAACAGGGTCGGACGCCATGGCCTCCATCACATCCGGCGAAAGCCCACCGTGCCGCGCGACCCACTCCATGGCCTCACGCGTCTCCCGTTCCGCTTTCAATTGCGCATAAAGTGCCACAATCAGCCTGTCGCGAGTGTCGGGCTGTTGATCCTGTCGGGGTGTGGTTTTCGCAGTATGTGCCATCGTTCTTAAATTCGAGACAGGCACGAAAGTTCCAGCACGGGCGACACGATGGCATTCTGGTCGCACTGGATGGCCGGAAGTCGCAAAGATACGACGGCCTAGCTTCAGGCAGCCGCCACGGGAAATTTTTCCTGGAGGGAAGGCAGTTCTTTCTCCACGCCACCGCCGTTGCGCTTTGCCCGGTAGGAAGCAGCGTCCGCCAGGCGTATCATGGTGCTGAACTCCGCATCCTTGGCCGCTTCAGCCGTATATCCGAGGCTGACGCCCACGCGGACCGGTTCATTTGAGAGGTTAAATGGCGTTGTCAACGACCGCACGATGTCATGGGCCATGCGCTCGACATCTGCTGCGTTGCGGACCTCAGTCTGAACGACGACGAACTCATCGCCGCCAACACGTGCGGCGATGTCATGGGGCTGAAGGAGGTCCCGAAGCCGGGCGCCGACGCCGATCAGCAGGTCATCGCCCGCGGCATGCCCGAGGCGATCGTTGATAGCCTTGAAGCCATCCAGATCAAGGCAATGAACGGCAATCATCGTGCCCGTCATGCGCGAAATACCGCTAAAGCCTTCGCGAAGCGCAATGCGATTGGCAAGGCCGGTCAAAGGGTCGGCACGCGCAAGGCGCTCCATCTCAAGCCGCAGCAGGATCTGCTGTGACGCCGTTCGATACACATGCGACACGCTCTGCATCGCCGCGAGCAGGAAGACAGCGAACATCGTGGCCAGCAACCAGTGCGCCGCGTCGCCCGCGAAGGCGGCCGAGATCGTGGTCGGCACGGCCGCGATAGTGAGTGCGGTCACTGATATGAGAGGTCGAACCGACATGCGGCTGGCGACGCCGGCTGCATAACCGAACAGCAGCGCCGTTGCCAGCACGTGCAGGGAGAAATCGGAGGACCGGAAGATCAGTGCGGAGATCGCGCCGACCGAGGCGGCGACGAGAAATGTGAGAAGAGCATGCGCAAGCTCCCAGTCTTTCGGTGTCAAAGAGGTGGGGTGACCGGTCTTAGTCCAGCGCCGGTGGCGCAGCATCACGCAGATCTTGGTGAAGGACGCCAAGCCACCGCACACCATGGCGACAAAAATCCAGGTGTCATGCAGGGTTGTCGCGGCGAAGTAGCCAATGGCGACGATGGTGAAACCCATGACGGTCATCGGTGCAACCGTGTAGGCCAGTTGGGCAACAAGTGCCTTATAGAGGTCGTCCGGTTCTCTTATTCGCATCGATCAGCCCTTGCCACGGGGTAGCGGTTATTGAGCGCATATAATCTATGCGGAAAATTTAAACGACTCTCTAATCAAGGCCTCAATGGTTGTCAGCTGTCCTCAGCGCGATCAACTGACGGACCAGCGAATGATCGGCAGGAGCTTTAGGACGGCCTTCGAGGCGCTCTTTCTCTTAGACTTGACGCCTCGAACTACCCGAAAATCGGTTCCGAGTTTCGGGTCGATGCTGTCGCCTCTTGAAGGTTACCCTCTAAAGTCGCCTTCATTCGTGTCGCGCTCGTCGTAATTCACGTCCCAATCCTTTTCGGGCTTTTTCTTGCTCGGCGGCAGTTTGTTGACAGTCGCGTCTTCGGAACCGGTGATGACGGTGGGTTTGGCGCTTGCCACGCCATTATTGTCGGACGTCTTTTTGCCCGGCGCAAATTGCGGCTTTGCGTCTGCATGGATCTTGTCGATGTCTTTTTCAGAGCTCATGGGAACCTCCATTGGTTCATGAGCTAACCTCGAAGCAGGAGGTGTGTTCCGTCAGCAGACATTCTGCAGCATGTGGTGGCACCTCTAAATGAGCGCAACACCAGCGTGATGACCGGAGCAGGCGCAGTTCTCGCCTGCTCTCAAAGGGCGATCAGTCAATCGTCATCAGCGTGTGGCCAGCCTGAAGGTAGTCGCCTTCCTTGACGAGAAGACGGATCGTACCGCCCTTGGTGGCGAGGATCTGGGTTTCCATCTTCATGGCTTCCATGACGGCAACCAGATCGCCTTCGGAAACGGTCTGGCCGTCTTCGACCTTGAAGGATTGCAGCGTTCCTGACACTGGTGCGGCAATCTCGCCGTCATTTTTGGTGGCCGCGCCACTTGCCGCACCCGATGCTCCGCTACCGACGCTGCCCAGGGCAGAGAGCAGAAGCGTGGGCAGGCCGACCGAAACGCGCTTGCCGTCGATTTCCAGATAGGTGCGGTGGATGGAAGGGTCATCTTTCTGGGCAGGGCGCTCCATCGCGTCCGGCATTGCGGCGAAATCGGTCTCGATCCAGCGGGTGTGAACCTTGAAGCCGTCTTCACCGGTGAAGTCTTCCGCCTCAAGGGCTGCGCGATGGAAGGGCAGGACGGTTGCCACGCCTTCGATACGGAATTCCTTCAGCGCGCGGCGGGCACGTTGCAGTACCTGCCGGCGATCCTCGCCGGTGACGATCAGCTTTGCCATGAGAGAGTCGAACACGCCGGGCACGCTCGAACCACTGACGACACCGCTATCGAGACGAACGCCGGGACCCGACGGCGGATCGAAAACTGTGATCGTTCCTGGCGTTGGCAGGAAGCCGCGGCCTGGATCTTCGGCATTAATGCGGAATTCCATCGAATGGCCGCGAGGCTCCGGCGTCTCCAAAACGCGAAGCGTCTTGCCTTCGGCAATGCGGAACTGTTCGATCACCAGATCGATGCCAGTCGTTTCCTCGGTGACGGGGTGTTCGACCTGCAGGCGGGTATTGACCTCCAGAAACGAAATCGTGCCATCGACGCCCAGCAGAAACTCCACCGTGCCGGCACCGCTATAGCCCGCGGCGGCACAGATTGCTTTGGCGGACGCGTGGATTTTTTGCCGTTGCTCGTCCGAGAGGAAGGGGGCAGGGGCTTCTTCGATCAGCTTCTGGTTTCGGCGCTGCAGCGAGCAGTCGCGGGTGCCCAGCACCAGCACGTTTCCATGCTTGTCCGCCAGAACCTGTGCCTCGATATGGCGCGGCCGGTCGAGAAAGCGCTCGAGGAAACACTCGCCGCGACCAAAAGCGGCGGTCGCTTCTCTGACGGCCGACTCGTAGAGATCGGCGATCTCTTCCATTTTCCAGGCAACCTTCAAGCCGCGTCCGCCACCGCCATGGGCAGCCTTGATGGCAACAGGCAGGCCGTGTTCTTCTGCAAAGGCGATGACTTCGGCCGCGGTTTCTACCGGACCGTCGCTGCCAGCAACGAGCGGCGCGCCGACGCCGGTCGCAATACGGCGTGCCTCCACTTTGTCGCCCAGCGCTTCGATGACCTGCGGATCTGGACCGATCCAGGTCAGGCCGGCATCGAGCACGGCTTGTGCGAACTCGGCGCGTTCGGACAGAAAGCCGTAGCCGGGATGAATAGCATCCGCACCCGAACGCTTTGCGATGGCAATCAGCTTGGGGATGTCGAGATAGGTTTCTGCAGGACGCACGCCCTCCAGCGCATATGCTTCGTCCGCCATGCGAACGAAGACCGCATCCTGATCGGGATCGGCATAGACGGCGACCGATCGGAGCCCATAATCCCGGCAGGCGCGGATAATCCGGACAGCGATTTCGCCGCGATTAGCAATCAGGACTTTCTTCATCGCTCTTCTCCTCGGATTTAAGTGTTCTTGGCCGTGATGTCGGCGAAAGGCCCGATCGGGCGAAACTGGATTTTGGCGTTGACGGGGATCTGACCCGCAAGATCGAGATGGTACTCCGCCACCGCTCCGATGACGGGGTAACCGCCCGTCAGCGGATGGTCCGCAAGGAAGAGCACAGGCTGGCCGCTATGGGGGATCTGGATGGCGCCCGTTGCAGTTCCCTCGCTCGGCAGTTCTGCGCTGTCGCGCCGTTCCACCGGCACCTCGCCCGCAAGGCGGATGCCCACGCGGTTGGATTGCGGCGTGACCTGCCAGAGTTGGTTCGTCAGCGTCTCAATGCCCTTTTGGGTGAACCAGTCGGTGCGCGGTCCAAGAACAACGTCGAGCGTGACGACCTCATCCATGGCCGGTGGCTCGAAGGCGGGGACCTCATCGATGGCGACGCTCGAAAACTCCTTCGTTTCGGTCTTGAGCGGCAGGATCGTACCTGCCGTGACCGGCTCTGGACCGACGACGGCCAGCGTATCGGTGGCGAAGCTGCCGAGCACAGGCTCGACATCGAAGCCGCCGCGCACGGCGAGATAACAACGCATGCCTTTTGGCGGCTGGCCGAGCGTGACGGTGTCGCCCGCCTCAAGCGGGATGGGCGCGTAAGTCTTTGCGGTGAAACGCCCCTCTGCCGTTTCGATGGTGACGGGACAGGGCGCACCGGTGAGACCGATAACGGTGCGGCTCGCAGCACGGAAGGAAAAGCCGCCGAGCGTCAGTTCCAGGCAGGGCGCGTTGTGCGGATTTCCGACGATGCGGTTTGCTGCGTTGAAAGCGCCGCGATCAAGCGCGCCGGACGCAGAGACGCCCTGTCCGGTCTGTCCGAAGCGACCGAGATCCTGAAAGAGAGCGGGCATAGGAGCCGCCAGCACTTCGAAATGCGGCCCTTGGCGCGACGGCTCCTTGCGCGGCTTTGCCTCGGAGATTGGCAGGCTGATCTTTCCTGACGCCTTGTCCATGTTGAGGAAGCGAACGCGGTAGCCCGGCTGGAAGAGCGCGCCGGGCTCGCGATCGATGTCCCACATCTTCAGGGGTGTCGTACCAATGATCTGCCAGCCGCCCGGGCTGTTTTGCGGATAGACGCCGCTAAAGGCGCCCGCGAGCGCCACAGAGCCGGCCGGGATGCGGGTGCGTGGGCTCTGTCGCCGGGGAACATGGAGTGCGGGATCGCCGCCTACCAGATAGCCGAACCCCGGTGCAAAGCCGCAAAACGCAACGGTAAATTCGCTCTCGGTATGACGACGGATCACCTCGTCGACGCTAAGCCCTGTCAGCGTCGCGACGTCCCCAAGGTCTTCGCCATTATAATGGACCGGGATTTCGACCAGCTTGTCGGAAGGCGGAATCTTCGCCGTCAGGTCGCGACGGGAAAGCTCTGCGGCAAGAGCCTGCCCGTCGATCTTTTCTGGTCGAAAGCGGATCATCAGGGTGCGTGCGGCCGGTACGGTTTCCTCGATGCCCTCGACAGGATCGTTTTCGAGCGAGGCGAAAAGCGCGAGCGTTTCGTCCAGATCGGCAAGTTCGACAAGGATCGTCGTGAGACTGACGGGGAGAAAGCGCATCATGTCCTCACGCGTGATAGGCAGAATCGGGAATGTCGGTGATGAACATATGACCCGGTGCATGGGTGATGGCAAATGGCACGCCAGACGCCATGACCGCCGCCTGCGGAGTCACGCCGCACGCCCAGAAGACCGGGACTTCGCCGGGCTCGATGCGCACGGCATCGCCAAAGTCGGGCTTGGCGAGATCAGCGATGCCGAGTTCCTCCGGCATGCCGATATGCACCGGTGCGCCGTGAACGGCCGGAAACCTTCCGGAAATCGTCGCCGCATCCGCAACCCGCGATGCCGGGATCGGACGCATGGACACGACCATGTTGCCCTTCAAACGGCCTGCCGGGCGGCAGGGACGGTTGGTCAGATACATGGGAACATTGCTCTTATCCGTCATATGACGGATTTCGATGCCCGCTTCCACCATCGGCGTTTCAAAAGTGAAGCTGCAGCCGATGAGGAAGGCCACCATATCGTCGCGCTCGGCCCAGGCCGACGTGGCATCATGTGTTTCCTCAGCGAGCTTGCCATCACGCCAGATCCGGTAGAGCGGCAGATCGGTTCGTAGATCGGCACCCGGCGCAAGAAGCGTGGTGGGTGAGCCGGGATCGGAGACGTCTAATACAGGGCAAGGCTTTGGATTGCGCTGCGCATAAAGCAGAAAGTCGAACGCCCAGTCGCGCGGCAGCACGATCATGTTGGCCTGGGTGAAGCCCGGCGCGATACCAGAGGTCGGCTGCACGAGGCCGGCGCGGTAGCTGGCGCGTGCTTTTTGGGCAAGCTCGACGTTCTTGGCGGTGTGCGATGTGGGGATGGTCATTGGCCGCTCCTATCGTTCAAGAGGTGAAAGGGCGAACGGCAATACCGTCCGTTTCAAACCGGCGGCGAATTTCGCGTGCAATATCGACCGCGCCTGGGCTGTCGCCATGAACGCAGATGGACTGCGCCTCGATCTTGATGACGCTGCCGTCAATGGCTTCCAGCGTTCCCTGGCGGGCCAGTTGCACCATGCGGTCGGCAATTTGTCCGGCATCATGCAGGACAGCGCCCTTTTCGCGACGGGACACGAGTTGCCCGTCCGGCGTATACGCCCGGTCAGCAAAGGCTTCTGCCACGATCGAAAGTCCCGCTTTGCGTGCCAGTTCAAGGATCGGCGCGTTGGCGAGCCCCATCAGCACCAGCGACGGATCGATGGCTTTTATGCCGTCAATGACAGCCTGACCTTGTTTTGCGTCATGGGCGATGCGGTTGTAAAGCGCGCCATGTGGCTTGACGTAGCGCACCGTGGTTCCGGCTGCTGCGGCAATGCCCTTCAGTGCGCCGATCTGGTAGATGACGTCGGCGATCAGATCCTCCGGCGTCACATCCATATCCCGGCGTCCAAAACCGACGCGGTCCGGATAGGAAACGTGAGCCCCGATCGTAACGCCATTTGCGGCGGCTGCCTTCACCGTCTTGTAGATGCCTGTCGGGTCTCCGGCGTGAAAACCACAGGCAATGTTGGCGCTGGAGACGATGGAAAGCATGGCCTCGTCGTCGCCCATGCTCCATGCCCCGTAACTTTCGCCGAGATCGCTGTTGAGGTCGATATGCGCCATGTCGTCTTTCTCCAAATGTGGTTGATCTCCGTGGCCACGCTCAGGTGGCCACGATAAATGCTTGCTTGTGCTTCTTACAGTCCAAGCAGAGCGAAGATCGGGCCGACAGACTTGTAGGCCATGTACCATGTCAGGCAGCAGGTGAGCGCGCCGAGGATGAGCAGCCAGCGCGGATAGTGGTAGCCGCGCATCAGGTCCGGACGCTTCCATGCGGCAAAGAGCAGCATGGAGAGGCCGATGGGCAGGACCAGACCATTCAATCCGCCGACGAAGACGAGCATGGCGGCCGGGGGCGTGGTGATCAGGATGTAGGACACCAGCGAAACGCAGATGAAAGCGACGGTCGAAAGATTGCGCTGGCGCTCGGTCATTTCTGGCTTGAACGCGGTGAGGAAGGACACAGAGGTGTAGGCCGCACCGATGATGCTAGTGAGTGCCGAGGCGAGGAACACTGCACCGAAGAGCCGGAAGCCAATATCGCCGGCGGCCGCATGGAAGGCCTGGCCTGCAGGGTTTGCCGCCTTGCCAGAGAGGTCGATGACGACACCGCTTGCAACAACGCCGAGAATGGCGAGGAAGAGAATGTAGCGAAGAACGCCCGTGATCGCGATGCCGCTCAGTGCCGCACGATTGACGGCACCGATATTCTCGACGCCTACCGTGCCCTTGTCGAGAAGGCGGTGTGCGCCCGCATAGGTGATGTAGCCGCCGACGGTGCCGCCAACAATGGTGGTGATGGTGGCGAAATCGATCGTGTCGGGGAGGAAGGTCTGGTGGAAGGCTTCAGCCACAGGAGGGCCGGATACGATCGCCGCGTAGAGGATGAGGGCGAGCTTGACGAAGGCTGCGACGTAGACGACACGGTCCATGGCAACACCAGCGCGTCGCGACAGGAAGATGCCGATGGCGACGAGTGCACCGATGGCACCGCCAATCTTGGGGTCGAGGTCAATCATGGCGTTGAAGCCAAGACCGGCACCGCCGATATTGCCGATGTTGAAGAACAGGCCGCCGATGATGACGAGGACTGCCAGAAGATATCCGGAGCCTGGAATGGCGGCGTTCGCAATCGCCGGAGCCCGCATCTGTGTGACGGTGACGATACGCCAGACATTGGCCTGGACAACGAAGTCGATGATGATGGAGACGATGATGGCGAAGGCAAAGGCTGCACCCAGCTTCACCGTGAAATTGGCGGTTTGGGTGATGAAGCCAGGGCCGACGGCGGCCATGGACATCAGGAACATCGCCGATAGGAGCGCGTAGCGCTGGCTCTTCGGGTTAAACGCAGCCGCGTTCGTGCGGCCGGGCGTTTGCTCGGTCTGCTGCATGAGAGTTTTCCTGTTCTTATCGTCACCCGCCCCTCGCGGATGCTTATGAGGTCATCATGGATGGTTTGTTTGTGATGTCAATATTGTTCAACAATTTTTTTGTTTTGTTCATTCATGCTTATATTCTTGGCGTCGAAAACAGCCTTCGGAGGGGACTTTGCCGTCCCGGCAGAGGCGTGGTTAAAGCCGTTGAAACTATTGCTTGATTCCGCCAGTCTTTTGTTATCTGAAGACGCCGCAAGAAGAAGCGAGGAAGCCTGTGACAGACACACGTGAAAGCATGCCGCTGTCCGACTGGATCGCCAAGCGCATCCGCCTCATGCTGATTTCGGGCGAACTGAGACCCGGCCAGCGCATATCCGAAGCAGCCTTCAGCGAGCATCTGGAAGTGTCCCGCAACTCTCTGCGCGAAGCCTTCCGCATCATGACGAAGGAAGGCCTGCTCCGGCACGAAACCAATCGTGGCGTCTTCGTCCAGACGCCAACCATGGCTTCGATCATGGATATTTACCGGGTACGCCGCATGCTCGAATGCGGAGCGTTGCGTAAGGCGTGGCGCCTGCATGAATCGGTCAAGGTCATGCGTCAGGCCGTGGAGGAAGCCAAGCAAAAGCGGGAGCAGGAGCTTTGGGTCGATGTCGGCAGCGCCAATATGGCCTTCCACTCGGCCGTCGTCGCACTTGCCGATAGCGAGCGTTTGAGCGAGCTTTACGAAAGGGTGTCGGCCGAGCTTCGCCTGGGCTTTGCCCTCATTGAGGATCCGCGTCTGCTCCATTCACCCTTCGTCGATATGAATGACGAGATTGTCTCTTTGTGTGAAGAGGACAGGTTTGCAGAGGCAAGCGAGAAGATGGAAGACTATCTGCTGATCTCCGAGAACGGTCTTCTGAAAGCGTTCGGAAAGCTCTCAGGCAAGGCGCGGTAAAGCATATGGCCTTTCTGGAGTTGGCTTCTGCTCTTCCGCTTATCTAAGCTTTAAATCTGTCCGTAGAAACAAAAAGGGGACCGCGCAGAACGCGATCCCCTTTTTTATCATAGTCGATTGTCGATCAGAACTGACGACGGAAGCCTGCGGTAATCGCGTGGCTCTTGAAATCCGTGCTGGAGACGGTGCCGTCAGTAGCAGTGAAGTCGAAGTTGTCGGCGCCTGTGTAACGATAGCCGATATCGAAGGTGGTGTTGGCAAACAGCGCGTTGTCACGCAGGAAGGAAATGGTGTTCAACTCGATGCCGACGCCTGCATCCAGATGGTATGCGAATGCGGTGTCGCTGTCGTTCATGATCACGCCGGCACCAGCCGTGCCCTGGCGACGAAGCTTGAGGTTCATCGCGCCGATACCGCCACCGAAGTATGGCGTGAAGGCCGTGCCTGTCGGAACGTCGATGTAACCGTTGACATAGCCCTGGAAGTTGCGAGCCGAGCCGAACGAACCCGCAGCGTCCACGCCGTTTACCGTGTGGGTATCGACATCCGAGCGGCCGTAACCGACTTCGAGCTCGAGGCGTGGGGAAACGAAGTCGTAGGAACCGAAGCTGTAACCGACGCGGAATCCGCTGTAGTACCCGACATCGTAATCGGTGTTGACGCCAGCGCCGATAGTCGAGAAGTTCGTATCGTCCATAAATGTCAGGCTGTTCAGGCTACCGATGTAGAAGCCGCCTGGATCGGCAACAACTGCGGGTTCGGTCTGAACGGCAAGGTCAGCCGCGTAGGCGGTGGTGGAAGCAAGCGCTGTCATGAGTGCAGCAAGCTTGAAGACGTTTCGCATTAGAAAACCTTTCTGAATCGGCCCCCGCCGGTGTCCAGAGACTGCTTGCAACCTCCTCCAATGTCCACGCCGCAGCTTTGATTTAGCACTTGATCGCGAGCTGAAACCGTCATCCCGTTGCAACATGGCAACGAATGGATGAAGTGACGTTAGGGAAGGACATTGACCAACTGCGGGCGACATAATGTGGTTGTTTTTTCATTAGATGGCCCCTTCCGACGATTGCGCGGTAACAATCAGGACATCCTTGGGAGACGCAGATGGAAGAGATCAGAACGGACCGCTTGGTGCTAAGAAACTTTCGGGCCGCAGACGCGCATGACCTTTTTTCCTATCTGCACGATCCGCGACCGAGTTGCTTTTTCTCCCAGCGACTTCAAAATCTGGACGAAGCCGAGGCAGAGGCGATCAAGCGTGGCGGCTCGGATGAGTATATCGCCGTTTACTCAAGCGAGCACCACAGAATGATTGGCGATCTTTTCGCCACAGCCGATGAGGAGGGCGATACGCTGTCCGTCGGTTGGAATTTCAACAGCGACTATGCAGGCCGTGGCTATGCTTATGAAGCGGCACGCGCCATGTTTCGCTGGCTCTTCGATGAAAGGCAGATACGACGCCTCTACGCCTATGTGGAGGACAACAACCTGGCTTCTCAGCGGCTGTGCGAGAAGCTTGGAATGCGTCGCGAAGGGCTTTTTCTCGAGTTCATCTCTTTCACCAAGGATGAGGCCGGGCACCCGCTTTACGAGAATACGATGCAATATGCACTTTTACGCCGGGAGTGGCAGCACCAGATGCAAGGCTCCGTTGACAAAGAAGCTTGAATAGGACCAAAGTCGCGCCGATCATTGTGTTTTCGGGGAGAGACCGATGTCCTTTCGCGTCGTTTCGCACGCTTTTGCCCTTGTTCTTGCAGCATTTTCCGTCTCGCCGCTTCTGGCTGAGGATGCGCCGCGCAAGGTGGTAACAACCGCAAATGGCGACTATTTCGGTTTCGATCTGCGCACGGAACAGGATGTGTCTCTCGATCAGTGCAAGACCATCTGCATCGATGACAAGGGCTGCAAGGCCTTCACCTACAATCCCAAGGTGAAGTGGTGCTTCCTCAAATCGGACTATAATCAGCTCAATGCGTTTCCTGGCGCCGTTGCCGGAAAGATTGTGGAGGCGGCAAGCGAACCTGATCTCGGCGCGCCACAGCGTCTCTCCTTCGTCGAGGACAGCCTCTACCAGCAGGCCCGCAAGCTGAAGGCGGATTTGCCTGAGGCGGATAATACCCAAGGCCTCGAAGCCTTGCTATCGCAAGCACGCCAACAGGCGGTGCTCGATATCCCCCAGGCGGTGGAAATCTACAAGTCGGCACTATCGCTCAACGCTGAGAATGGCGCCTTGTGGGCCGAGCTCTCTTCCGTCGAGGCGAAGGTCGAGAACAACTACCAGATTCTCGGCGAGGCACCGGCCGCAGCGCTCAACGCCTACCAGCTTAGCCGGACACAGAGCGCCCGCCTGGCTGCGCTCAACCGGTTGGCCCAAGCCTTCGAGAAAGGCCAGAATTACCGCGCGGCGCTGAACGCCTACAAGTCCAGCCTTGCCCTTTCGGATGTTGCCAAGACGCGGGCGGCCTATAACGACCTTCGCACCCGCCAGGGCTTCCGCGTCATCAACAACACGGTCGACACCGACAGCGTGACGCCGCGTGCCTGCATCCAGTTTTCCGAACCGCTGGTGAAGAATGCCGACTACTCGTCCTTCGTGACGCTGGACGGCGCTGCTCCGAAAGCGCTCGAAGCCAAGGGTAGCGAAATCTGCGTCGAAGGTCTGACGCATGGGCAGAGATACAAGATCGCCCTTCGCGCCGGTCTGCCATCCTCCGTGGAAGAGCCGCTGGAAAAGCAGGTCGATCTCGACATTTACGTGCGCGACCGCTCCGGCTCGGTTCGCTTTACCGGCGACAACTTTGTGCTTCCCGGAACCGCACGCCGCGGCATCCCGCTCGTGTCGGTCAATATCGATCATGCCGATCTGAAGCTCTACCGCGTGGGGGATCGCAATATCACCGCGCTCTTGGCCAATTCTCAGTTCCTGACCCAGATGGACGGTTATGGTGCGGAGAAGATCGAAAACGAGCTGGGCGAACTCGTCTGGCAGGGTGGCATTGACATTCAGACGGAACTGAACAAGGACGTCGTCACCAGCTTCCCCGTGGACGAAGCACTGCCGGACCGCAAGCCTGGCATCTATGTCATGACCGCCGTGCCGCCAGGCACAGCGCCAGAAAACTGGGACGCGCGCGCCACCCAATGGTTTCTCGTTTCCGATACCGGCATCACCACCTATGCCGGCACCGACGGGCTCAATGTCTTCGTGCGGGCGCTCAGCAATGCCGAACCGCTGAAGGGCGTTTCGCTCCAGCTTCTCGCCAAGAACAACGAGGTGCTGGGTTCCGCCACCACCGATGCGGAGGGACGCGCGACGTTTTCCGCCGGTCTGATGCGCGGTTCCGCCGGCCAGGCACCTGCCATCATCACGGCGCGCAATGGCGAGAAGGACTACGTCTTCCTCGACATGACACGGGCGGGCTTCGATCTTTCCGATCGCGGTGTGACCGGTCGCGCCGCACCCGGCGCCATCGACGTGTTCAGCTGGACAGAACGCGGCATTTACCGCGCGGGCGAGACGGTACATGCCGCAGCACTTTCGCGCGACATCGAAGGCAATGCGATCGAGAACCTGCCGCTGACCTTCATCTTCTCAAGGCCTGACGGCGTCGAGGATCGTCGCTTCGTCAGCGACGGCAAGGCGCTGGGAGGCCACGCGGTCGATCTGCCGCTGCAGGAAACCGCCATGCGCGGCACCTGGACGATGCGCATCTATACCGATCCGAAGGCAAGCGCGATCAGCGAAAAATCCTTCCTGGTGGATGATTTCGTGCCGGATCGCACGGAGTTCGACCTTACCAGCGCGGCAAAAGAGATCGATCCGGCAGGCGAGACAACAATTGATGTCGATGGTCGCTATCTCTATGGCGCGCCGGCAGCGGGGCTTGAGCTCGAGGGCGAAGTTGCCCTGAAGCCGTCGCGCACCAACCCGGCCTTCGAAGGATATCTCTTCGGCTTAGCGGATGAGGAGACCGAAGAAGAAAGCCGCACCACGCTCGATAATCTTCCCGTCCTGGATGAAAACGGCAAGGCAAGCTTCCCGGTGGAACTCGGCGATCTTCCCTCCACCACGCAGTTTCTCTCGGCCAGCATCACCGTGCGCATGCGTGAGGCAGGTGGCCGTGCGGTGGAGCGCTCGCTGACATTGCCGGTCAAGTCCGACAGCAACATGATCGGCATCAAGCCGCAATTCTCCGGCGATCTGGCGGAAAACTCCATCGGGCGTTTCCATGTGATTGGGCTTGCGCCAGACGGCAGCAGGCAGGCGATGAGTGGGCTTACCTGGAAGCTCATCAAGGTGGAGCGTAATTATCAGTGGTACAGGCAGGGTAATTCCTGGCGCTACGAGCCGGTGGTCCATACAAAGCAGGTGGAGACCGGCACGCTTTCGGTCACGCCGGATGGAGCAGACATCTCCGTGCCGGTGAACTGGGGCCGTTACCGGCTGGAGGTGGAAGCGCCGCAGAATGACGGTGCCGTCTCCAGCGTGGAATTCGATGCCGGCTGGTTCGTATCCGCAAGCTCGACCGAAACGCCGGATGCGCTCGAAATCGCGCTGGACAAGCAGAGCTACAAGGTGGGCGAGACGGCCAAGCTTCAGGTCACATCCCGTTATGCCGGCCAGTTGATGGTTGTCGCCGGTTCCGAAAAACTGATCTCGGTGCAGAATGTCGAGATCGGCGACAAGGGCGGCGAAGTCGAAATCCCGGTGACGGAAGATTGGGGCGCTGGCTCCTATGTAACGGCAACCCTGTTCCGCCCCGGCGACGCGCAGGAAAGCCGTATGCCGATGCGCGCCATCGGCGTGAAGTGGCTGGCGGTCGATCCGGGCGAGCGCAAGCTTGGCATCGCGCTCGATCTTCCAAAGCAGACATTGCCGAGGCAGGCGCTGAAGATTCCGGTGCATGTCTCCGGTGCGGGTGCGGGGGACAAGGCCTATGTGACGATTGCCGCGGTGGATGTCGGTATTATGAACCTCACCCGCTACGAGCCGCCGAAGCCGGACGAGTGGTATTTCGGCCAGCGCAGGCTCGGCCTCGAAATTCGCGATCTCTATGGCCGCCTTATCGATGGTTCGCTTGGCGCCACGGGGCGTCTGAGAACCGGCGGCGATGGCGGGCAGGTTGCGCTTCAGGGCAGTCCGCCGAAGGAGAAGCTCGTCGCGTTTTTTGCAGGCCCCGTAGAGCTGGATGCACAAGGCAAGGCGACGATCAGCTTCGATATCCCGCAGTTCAATGGCACGGCACGGGTTATGGCCGTTGCCTGGACAAAGACCGGCGTTGGCCACGCGGTCTCGGATGTCGTCATTCGCGATCCGGTGGTGGTGACGGCAAGCGCGCCGAAGTTCCTGAGCCCAAGCGACGTGTCGCAACTGCGCCTCGATATCGCCAATACCGATGGTGAGGCTGGCGATTACAAGATCGATGTCACCAGCAACATGGCCGTGACTGTGGATCAGGGCGAGTTTTCTCAAACGACGAGGCTGGAAAAGGGCGGCAAGACGTCCCTGACCGTGCCTTTGACGGGCGAGTTTCCCGGTGAAGGGCAGATCGCGATCAAGGTCAGCAATAGCAGCGGCGTTTCGCTGGAGCAGGCGCTGACCATTCCGGTGCGTCCATCGGTGCTTCCGGTGACGACACGCCGCAACATCAAGATTGCGCCGAACAGCAGTCTGACGGTGGACGGCAACCTGCTGGCCGATAGCATGCTGGTCGGCTCATCGGTCTCGGTCAACGTTACCCGCTCTCCGGCGTTCGACGTCCCCGCTTTGATGATGATGCTGGACAAATACCCCTATGGCTGCGCCGAACAGACGACGAGCCGGGCTCTACCTCTGCTTTACGCATCCGAGTTGATGAAGGACAGCGGCGGCAAGGACGATCCGGAATTGCGCAAGCGGGTGCAGGACGCGATCTACCGGGTGCTCTCCTTCCAGTCGAGCGCCGGCGGCTTCGGTCTATGGTCTCCCGGCGAAGGGGATTTGTGGCTGGACGCCTACATCTCCGATTTCCTGACGCGGGCACGTGAGCAGTCCTATGATGTGCCGGAAACAGCGATGGTGCAGGCACTCACCAATCTGCAAAACGGTCTTGCCTATGACAGCAACGTCAAGGACCGCGGCAACGAGATCGCCTATTCGCTCTATGTGCTGGCGCGCAATCGAAAGGCTGCGATCAACGATCTGCGCTACTATTCCGATACGGCCTTGAACGAGTTTCCGACGCCGCTCGCCAAGGCACAGGTCGCGGCAGCCCTCTCGCTTTATGGCGATGCTGCGCGCGCCAAGTCCGCGTTCGGGGCATCCTTGGGCATGGCATCCTCAAGCGCGAACGTCACGCTGGCGCGTGCCGATTACGGTTCGGCTCTTCGTGACGGCGCTGCGTCCCTGGCGCTGGCGGCAGAAAGCCGTCCGGTCCCGGCAGTTGTGTCCCAGCTTGCGGGTGTCGTGTCCAAGGACTTCGAGTCCAAGCGCTATACCAGCACGCAGGAGCAGGCCTGGATGGTTCTCGCCGCGCGCGCCCTGAAAGGTGAGGACAAGGATATTCGCCTGGATGTGAACGGCACCCTGCAGCAGGGCGGCTTCAGCCAACGCATGAGCGGCGATGAGCTGCTTCAAGCGCCGCTGAATGTCACCAACGCTTCGGCAGACCCGGTCACGGCGGTCGTCACCACTGTTGCGCCGCCGTCCAAGCCGCTTCCGTCAGGCGGTGAGGGCTTCACCATCGAGAAGACTTATTACTCGATGGATGGCGAAGAGGTGAATGTCAGCGAGGTGGAGCAGAACCAGCGCTACGTCGTGGTGCTGAAGGTCATTCCGCAGAACGACTGGCAGGCGCGCATTCTGGTGACCGATCTTCTGCCGGCCGGTTTCGAAATCGACAATCCGAGCCTCGTCAACAGCGCGGCGCTCACAAACTTCGATTGGCTGCCGGAAACCGAAGCAGCGCATACGGAATTCCGCTACGACCGCTTCGTGGCCGCATTCGACAGAACCGCGGGCGACACCTCTGAAATCACGCTGGCCTATGTGGTTCGGGCCGTGACACCTGGCACCTATGACAACCCGGCGGCGAGCGTGGAGGACATGTACCGTCCGCAGTTCTCCGCTCGCACGGCAACCAGTAAGATGGAGGTTCGCGCAGCGCAGTAATGAGGGGTTGGCGCAGCTTCTTCTTCGGCTTTGCTCTAGCGGCGTCGGTAACCGGTGCCGCCATCTACGGGCTTGACCGTCTGGATCGCGCCTATCCGCCGCCGCTACACAATGCGCGTATCGTGTCTCAGGAACTGGTGGATGCCGATGGCAATCTTCTGCGCGCCTTCGCCACGCCCGATGGGCGCTGGCGCTTGCAGACGACCGCGGCCGAGGTCGATCCACAATTCATCAAGATGCTGATCGCCTATGAGGATCAGCGATTTTACGACCATCATGGCGTGGACATTCAGGCGCTCGGTCGCTCCGCCTGGCAGTTGCTGACCAATGGTCGCATCGTTTCCGGTGCCTCGACCTTATCGATGCAGGTCGCGCGCCTGATCGAGCCTCGGGCAGACCGCTCCTTCAGCGCCAAGTTTCGCCAGATGCTGCGCGCCGTGCAGATCGAACGCCGGCTCAGCAAGGACCAAATCCTCGAACTCTACCTTAACATCGCCCCCTATGGCGGCAACATCGAGGGCGTGCGTGCGGCGAGCCTCGCATGGTTCGGCAAGGAGCCACGGCGTTTGGATACGGCGGAAGCCGCGCTTCTGGTCTCCCTGCCGCAACTCCCCGAGAAGCGCCGACCAGATCGTTTTCCCGATGCCGCGAAAGAGGCCCGCGAGCGCGTGTTGCAGAGACTGGCCGTGGCGCGCGTCGTCGGAGAGGGAGAGGCCGAGCGCGCATCTGCCGCCGCCGTTCCCCGGGATCGTTTGGCGCTCCCGGCCTTCGCGCCGCATCTCGCGCAAGCCGCGCGGACGAAATTTCCGCGCCAGCATGTTATCGGCTCGACCTTGCGGCGTGGCATCCAAAGCGAACTCGAAGCCTTGGCGCGGCATGCCGCAGACAAGATCGGCGACAAGGTTTCGGTCGCTATTGTCATGGCGGATAGCACGACGGGCGACATTCTCGCCGATGTCGGCTCGGCAGATTTCCTCGATAGCTCCCGAAGAGGTTGGGTGGAAATGAGCCGCGCGATCCGTTCACCCGGCTCGACGCTAAAGCCTTTCATCTATGGACTGGCTTTCGAGAATGGCCTGGTTTCGCAGGAAACCATCATCGAGGATCGACCGGCAGATTTCTCCGGTTATCGACCGCGCAACTTCGATATGCAGTATCAGGGTGACGTCAGCATTCGGCAAGCCTTGCAACTGTCTCTCAACGTGCCTGCAGTGAAGCTATTGGATGCCGTCAGTCCCGCCGCTTTGATGGTGCGCTTCAGACGCGCCTCGGTCAGTCTCGCACTGCCGAAGTCTGAGCCACCGGGTCTTGCGATCGCGCTCGGTGGTGCTGGCCTGTCGCTTGTCGATCTCGTGCAACTCTATGCCAGCCTCGCCAATCAGGGGCAGCCGGTGAAACTCGGTGATGGCGTGAGAAACAAGCCGGAGGTTCTCGACGTCGAACCGATTTTTTCGCGCAGCGCCATCTGGAACATCACCGATACGCTTTCCGGCGTTCTGCCCCCGCTTGGCATGAAGCAGCGCGGCGTCGCGTACAAGACCGGAACCAGCTATGGCTACCGCGATGCATGGTCGGTGGGTTTTGACGGGCGTTATGTCATCGGTATCTGGGTCGGCCGGGCCGATAATGGTTCGGTCCCGGGAATTGCCGGCTACGCTACCGCCGCCCCCATTCTCTTCGATGCCTTTGCCAAATCCGGTGTGGCGATCACGCCCTTCGCAGCCGCACCAAGCAGCGTGATGCGCTTGAGCTACAGCGATCTGCCATCCAACCAGCGACGCTTCACCACGACAGCGAGCGGACTTCTCTCAGCGTCGCGACGCGAATCTTCGCCCGTGATCGTGTACCCGCCGGAAGGCGCACGTGTCGAACTTTCAGACAGCGCTGGCGCGCTCTCCCCGCTGGTTCTCAAACTCCAGGGCGGTCGGGCGCCGTTCCGCTGGCTCGCCAACGGCAAGCCGCTGCCGGACCTGACGCGGCGCCGCAGCAATGAGTGGACGCCGGAAGGCCAGGGCTTCTCGACACTTACTGTCATCGACGCCGATGGCCGGGCGTCGAGCGTGCGTATCTTCGTGCAATAGATCTCTGTACATCCTTTTGGACGCACTAAGGACGCTTCCCGCCCTTCAAATCTACAGCATCGTGCTTTGCGCACTACCGCCCGGGGGCCTTCAGAGCGACGGAGTCTTTGCCGGAAGAATGCGGTTCTTGACGCTATAGGCAAGCGCCAGCGCCGTCGGGAAGGGCCGGCGCAGGAAAGCGACCTTGCGAACATAATTGTCCACCCGCCACGTCGCCCAGGTGCCGGCCTTGAAGTAGGCGACATCGCCGGCGTAAAGATGATGCACGGAGCCATCGGCTGCCGTCACATGCACGTCGCCCTCGATGATATGAACGGTCTCATCCCACATGAAGAACCAACGGAATGTGCCTGCCGTGCAGTCCCATAGCGCGGTATAGGCAGCACGGTCGCCACTGCGGGAGTGATCCGCCATGCGCGCCTGCGGATCACCGTCGATAATCCACTCCGGATTGATGGGCGCCGCCTTCATCTCCATCCGATCGGAAGCAGCCGAAACCACCGGCCGGGTCCGTCTCCGCCCCATAGCAATCGGCATGAGCGGCACAGTCCGCGACGCCATCGCAATAGCGGTCGCAATCATCATCTTAACAACCATCTTCGGTCCCCACCTTGATTGCGAAGATCGTAGCAATGGCGGGTGAGCAAAAGCTTCACAAATTATGTTGAATTCGAACTATCTCCATCCCTTAAGTGACGGAACAAGGCAAGATGCTTTAATCTGGTGCTTATACTTGCCGCGACCACGCAAGAATTCGTATACAATATGCATATATACTGATATAAACTCATGCCTTGTATTGATTAATTCAATCAATACTTTTACAGCATCATCTGAAAAGCGTTAAGCCGCTGCCGAAAGCCGCTCGCCTGCGATGCGGTACGAGATTGCTTCCGCCAGATGTAGCCGCCCTACAACGGGCTTATCGTCGAGATCGGCGAGCGTGCGCGCCACTTTCAGGATGCGGTGATAGCCTCTCGCGGAGAATTTCAGCTTCTCTGCGGCGTCGCGCAAAAGTTGGAGGCCTGCAGCGTCCGGTTCGGCGCATTTTTCGATGAGTGCCGTGGTGCAGCGTGCATTGGTGCGGATGCCTTGGAAGCCGGCGGCTGCGAAGCGTTCTTCCTGCATCTGGCGGGCACGCGCAACGCGGCGGGCGACGTCGGCGCTGGCTTCCGCTGCCATCGGGCGGATAAGGTCTGCGGCCGAGACTGCAGGGACTTCGATCCGGATATCGATGCGATCCATCAGCGGGCCGGAAATACGCGCCTGGTAATCGGAAACGCATCTTGGACCGCGTGCACAGGTGAAGCCCGGTTCACCGGCCATGCCGCATTTGCAGGGGTTCATGGCGGCCACCAGCTGGATTTCGGCGGGATAGCTGACGCGATGATTGGCGCGCGCGATGATGCATTCGCCGGTCTCGAGCGGCTGGCGGAGCGCATCCAGTACCTGCGGCGAGAATTCGGGAAACTCGTCAAGAAACAACACGCCATGGTGAGCAAGTGAGGCTTCACCCGGCTTGGCGCGTAAGCCGCCGCCGACAAGCGCTGCCATGGTTGCGGAGTGGTGCGGGGTTCTGAATGGGCGTCGATCTGAGAGCTTGCCGCCGGAAAGCTGTCCCGCGATCGAATGCACCATCGACACTTCAAGCAGTTCCGAGGCGGACAGTGGCGGCAGGATGGAAGGCAGGCGGGAGGCCAGCATGGACTTGCCGGAGCCGGGCGGGCCCACCATCAAGAGATTATGTCCACCGGCCGCTGCGACTTCCAGCGCCCGCTTCGCGCTCTCCTGTCCCTTGATGTCGGCGAGATCCGGAAGATTATCAGGATTGGCGCGAATGGCCGGAACCGGCCTCGACAGAAGTTGCGTGCCGCGAAAATGGTTGGCGATAGCAATCAAGCTGCGCGGGGCGAGGATATCGATCTCAGCACCTGCCCACGCCGCCTCTGGACCGCTATCGGCTGGGCAGATCAGACCCTTGTCTTGAGCGTTGGCGGCAATGGCTGCCGGAAGAGCACCGGCTACAGCGCCGATCGTGCCATCGAGATTGAGTTCGCCCAGCACGACGAAGCGGTTCAGCGCCTCCGCTGGAATGGCGCCGAGTGCCGCCATCAGGCCGAGCGCAATGGGGAGATCGAAGTGCGAGCCTTCCTTTGGAAGATCAGCGGGAGCAAGATTGACGGTGACCTTCTTGGCGGGCATGGCGAGACCTGATGCGTGAAGGGCTGCCTGTACACGCTCGCGGCTTTCGGCCACTGCCTTATCGGGCAGGCCCACGATCTGCATGCCGACCTTGCCGGGTGCCACCATGACCTGAACTTCGACAGGCACACCCTCGATGCCCTGAAACGCAATTGTATTGACGCGCGCTACCATGAAATGGCCCCCACAGCCGTAATCGCCGTCCGCACGGCTCT
Source organism: Agrobacterium sp. 22094 (assembly GCF_052046015.1). Lineage (NCBI taxonomy): Bacteria > Pseudomonadati > Pseudomonadota > Alphaproteobacteria > Hyphomicrobiales > Rhizobiaceae > Agrobacterium > Agrobacterium sp. 22094. The sequence goes on from NZ_JBQEPX010000008.1 coordinate 93,252, forward strand.
ACCAGATCGCGCCCACAACTTGGCACAGGCATGAGAATAAAACAAGAACATGAGGGTGAGTTTCAGTGGGCCAGAATGACAGCGGCGTTTGAAATGGTGAATGCGGCAACCTGTGCGACAACCAGCTGGCGCGCGCGGCGCTCGGCGCACCGGCATCAATCCGTCATCGAAAAGACGCGAGACCTGTCCGCAAGGCGTTATGTTTGCGCTTGACAGAAAAGACAAACCTCCTAATAGCTTTCGCACGAAAAGGAGCGCACTGTTCATGCGGCATGTCCAGCACATGATTGTCATGCAAAGCCCGGCGGGTTCAGCCGGCGATCCTGCGCGCCTTTCTGGTTCCATCCGAATTACGGCCAAAACGACGATTAAAACCGTCTGACGTCTCTGGCCCGCCGCTCTCTCCCCGGTTTGGCCGGGGAAAGGAAGCCGCAGTTTCGCGGCTCCCCCTCACCAAAAAGAGGAGAGGCAGAAAGAGAGCTTGATCATGGGTTTCAAAGTTGCAATCGCAGGCGCCACCGGCAATGTCGGGCGCGAAATGCTGAACATCCTGGCGGAACGTGGTTTCCCGGCGGATGAAGTTGTTCCTCTGGCTTCCGCACGCAGCCAGGGCACGGAAGTGTCCTATGGCGACCGCACGCTGAAGGTTTCCAATCTCGAGAACTACGATTTTTCCGATACCGATATCTGCCTGATGTCGGCCGGTGGCGATGTATCGAAGAAGTGGTCTCCGAAGATCGGTGCGCAAGGTTGCGTCGTTATCGATAACTCGTCTGCCTGGCGCTACGATCAGGACGTTCCGCTGATCGTTCCGGAAGTCAACGCCGATGCGGTCGAAGGCTTCAGGAAGAAGAACATCATTGCCAACCCGAATTGCTCCACGGCGCAGCTCGTCGTCGCGCTGAAGCCGCTTCACGATGCCGCCAGGATCAAGCGCGTTGTCGTCTCCACCTACCAGTCCGTTTCCGGTGCAGGCAAGGAAGGCATGGACGAGTTGTTCCAGCAGACCCGCGCCGTCTTCGTGGCCGATCCGGTCGAAACCAAGAAGTTCACCAAGCGCATCGCCTTCAACGTCATTCCGCATATCGATGTCTTCATGGAAGACGGTTACACCAAGGAAGAGTGGAAGGTTCTGGCAGAAACCAAGAAGATGCTGGACCCGAAGATCAAGGTGACCTGCACCGCTGTGCGCGTTCCCGTCTTCATCGGCCACTCGGAATCGGTCAATATCGAGTTCGAAAACGAAATCACCGCCGATCAGGCGCGCGACATTCTGCGCGAAGCACCCGGTTGCCTCGTCATCGACAAGCACGAAAATGGCGGCTACATCACGCCGGTCGAGTGCGCTGGTGAAGATGCAACCTATATTTCGCGCATCCGCGAGGACGCAACCGTCGAAAATGGTCTCAATATCTGGGTCGTTTCCGACAACCTGCGCAAGGGTGCGGCACTGAACGCCGTTCAGATCGCCGAACTTCTGATCAACCGTGGTCTGATCAAGCCACGCAAAGCCGCTGCGTGATACGGTTTTTTAACAACTATTAACTATAACCCGTCCGTTACTTTCGAGAATGGGCGGGTTTTCAATCTTCGTGCCTATCACAGCCAGTTCATTTGCTGGTTATGAAGACGAACGGCAATTTGTGCCTCTCAATTCTCGCTAGTGGAATGAATTTGACGTTTGATACCCATCTGCGGTGATCTTGAGGATCAAATGTCACAGTCAGACCATTAGACAGGCGAACATGGCGAGGGGCTGTCCCTCACTCTATCAAAGGCAGATACGGATGCGGGCAATAAAGGCTTTTTCCCTTGGTGCGACGGCAGTTGCGATGCTGGCGGCAACGCCGCTGCAGGCGGCGCAATGCGGCAATACCTCGGCAGGTTTCGGCAACTGGGTGCAATCCTTCAAGCAGGAAGCGGCAAGCCGCGGCGTCAGCCCGGCAGTCCTTGATCGGGCTTTCTCCAACGTCACCTACAACCAGGCGACGATCCGTGCGGACCGTGGTCAGCACAGTTTCAAGCTCTCCTTCGATCAGTTCATGCAAAAGCGCGGTGGCCAGGCCATCATTTCGCGCGGCAAGGCGATGAAGAAGAACAATGCGGCGCTGTTTGCCAATATCGAGCGCGCTTACGGCGTTCCAGCCGGCCCGCTTCTGGCGATCTGGGGCATGGAAACCGGTTTCGGCGGATTCATGGGCAACCAGCACACACTGTCTGCCGTCGCGACGCTGTCTTATGATTGTCGCCGTTCCGACTATTTCACCGAGCAGCTTTACGCAGCCTTGAAGCTGGTGGGTAATGGTTCGCTCAACATCAACGCCAAGGGCGCAGCCCATGGCGAAATCGGCCAGACCCAGTTCCTGCCGCTGAACGTCGTGCGCTATGGCGTCGATTTCGATCGCGATGGTCGCATCGATCTCGTCGGCTCGCGCGCCGATGCCCTTGCCTCGACCGCAAACTTCCTTGCTGGACATGGCTGGCAGCGCGGCGCTGGCTATCAGCCGGGTCAGCCAAGCTTTGCCGCGATCCAGGGCTGGAACGCAGCGACTGTCTATCAGCAGGCGATTGCCTACATTGGCAAGGCGATCGACGGGCAATAATCGCGGTCAAAACCGTTTGTAGAACGGCTGGCGTGACATGATCCTCTACTTAAAGCGCCGTGCGTCCTATTGGACGCACGGCGCTTTACTTTTCTGAATTGACGCACGGTGTTGTAGCCGGGGATCACACTTCCGGACGACGGAAATCGCCGGTCTTGCTGTCCATCACCCACAATTCGCCAGTCGAGATATCGAACCAGGCGCCGTGCAGTTTTACTTTGCCTGCTGTCTCCTGCGCCTTGACGAAGGGGAAGCCACGCAGATTGTGGATGGAATTGCGGATGGAGACGCGCTCAAGCGCCGTCTGCCTTTCGCCAGAGGTCATCACATCATTGCTCTGGATCTGCTCGGCGGCGGATTTGACGAGGTTCATCCATTTGCCGATGAAATCGCCAGGCGAGAGCGACTCGAAATTCGGGTCGAGTGCCGCCTGGATGCCGCCGCAGCGGCCGTGGCCCATGACCACGATGTCCTTCACCTTCAGAACCTGGACAGCATATTCGATGGCAGCCGAGGTTGCGTGATACTGGCCGTCCGGCTCGAAGGGCGGCACCATGTTTGCCACATTGCGCATGACGAACAGCTCACCCGGGCCGCAATCGAAAATCGTTTCGGGCGCCGAGCGGGAGTCGCAACAGGCAATGAACAAGGTCTGCGGTTTCTGACCGCTATCGGCAAGAGTGCGGTATCGGTCGCGTTCACCGGCATAACGGCCGCTCATGAAGTTCTTGTAGCCGTTCAGAAGATAATCTGGAAAATCCTTCATTCGATCTCGCAGTGCCGTTGGTCGCTACAGGGAACGCCTAGTCATGAGGCGCATGAAACTTGACCGCTATTTGCCCTTGCTTCGGGAAGGATGCAAGAGATGGCGCATCTGAACCATCGCCATGGGTGTGGAAAGGCTTGACGCATCTGTTTCGAGCGTGAGCTCGTTGGCGCCGCGCTTCATGGTGCGGGCCAGAATTTCAAAGACGCTGGCGGTTGCCAATTGCAGCGCCTTTTCGTCATCCACGCCTTGAAGCACGCGGGCGAGAAAGACTGCCGCAAGCAGGTCGCCAAGTCCGTTCGGCACGTTTTCGATGGCGCGGTGTTCGGCAAGCAGCGCATGGCGTCCGCTGAGGAACAGATTGCCAATACCGTTTGCCATCATCGGAACAGCGGAGGTAACGAGCATCTTCGGCGGACCGAGCGCAAGGGCCGCATCCATGATCTCGGCATTGGTGTTGAGCTCAGCACCGCTCATCCAGGCCAGTTCATAGCGATTGGGCGTGGAAACCGTCGCAAGTGATACAAGCTCGTCGCGGATCGCTTCGGCGGTTTCGATCGGGACATAAAGCCCGCCCTTGTCTCCCATAACAGGGTCGCAGACATAGATCAGATCGGGGTTGTTTTCTCTCAATGTACGGATCAAACGCGCGACCGAGCGCACCTGGTCGGCGCTGCCGAAATAGCCGGTGAGAACCGCTTTGACTTCTCCACGCCATTTCGATGCGGCCAGATCTCCCATGGCCGCATCGAAGGCCTCGCCATCGAAACGAAGACGGGTGGAGGGGCCTTGGCCGGGATGCCACGGCATCACGATCGTCGGCACAGCCCAGACAGGAAAGCCGAGCGTCTCCAGGCCGAAGACGGCAGCCCGATTGCCCACCGAGCCGCGCATGACATGGCTGGAAATGACGATAACGGAGCCGCTGATATTGTCTTGCACGAATGTCATTCCTTCATTGAAGGATTGGAGAGGCACACACTCTCTCACCCTAAGCAGAGGTATCGAAGTTTTTTAGGTTTTAGAGGGAGCGACATAGGGGCGCAAGGTCAGGACGTTTGGGATGGTTTCGAAGAAACGGATGACCCCAGGCTTTGCTGGTTTAGGCGCTGTCGAGGTCTCGCTTGCTAACCTGCTTGGCAGGAAAAAGCCCCGAACGATTGATCCGGGGCTTGTTGAAGAGACTATTGGTTGGCGGTGACGGTGACGCCCAGAACGCTCGGGATCGTGTTCGGCGCCCCCATTGCCGCGCCCATGATCATCGGGAAGGGAACGGGCTTTGCTGGCGCTGCCGAGATCGTGAAGTTCTTCGGGTCGTCGACATAGGTGTTCACAGCCGCAGATACGGCGTTCTGCAGTTCCGGAATGTTGAGTTGTGCGATCATCATGGGCGCCATGCCCTTGATCATCTGCGAGAGCTGCTCGCTCGTCGTGCCCTGCTCCTTGGCGGCGTAATCGATACCGCGCTTGGTAATGCCGGCATCATCAAAGCTGATCTTGGCATTGTTGAAGGTCAGCTGCTGCATGAGACCAAGCATGGCAAGGCCGAAGGCCTGATCTGCCTGTTCCTTGTTGGGGTTGGCTTCCTGCGCCTTGACGGCATCCTGCATCGACTTGATGAAAGCCATCGTATAGCCGGAGATGCTGAAGCTCATATCCAGGCGACCGACATTCTCGACGTCGATCGAGTATTCGTCGACATTTATCGTGCCGGGTGCAACTTCCCAAGAGCCGTTGACGTTGAGGTCGCCGCTCAGAGATTTAAGCTGAAGCGCGTCGATCGCCTCTTTCGACTTCGGATCGGTGACGCCGCTCAGATCGCCCTTGAAGCCCTCTGCCGTGAGATCGAAGCTGAGCGTGCCGCCATCTTCGCTCTTGGTCATCGTGGCATTGCTCTCGGCTATGGAGAACGCTTCCTTGCCATCGATCTTGACGGAGGCCGGGCCGGTATGGGCTTCATCGTAAAACAGCATGGCATCGACTGTATTTGCCGTCGCATCTGCTGGAACAACGACGCCGGTCATGTAGAGGTCGTCGATGGTGATCGCTACCTTTTCCTTGGCGTAGTTGACGTTCTCGAAGCTCATCTTCTCAATGGTGTAGCCGCCATTGTCTTCTTCGACGCCTTCGAGCGTGACGTTGCCAATCGGAAACTGCTGTGCCGGGTCCATGCCGCTGCCAATTACGACGCCGGACAGCGTGACATTGTCGCCGTTGGTGGCGACGGACTTGGCTGTGATTTCTGCGCCCTGCACGTGGTAGGCAGCATTCATTTTCTTCAGCACATCGGCGCCATCCAGGGCGAAAGCCGGAGACGCAAATGCCAGTACGGCTGCGCTGGCAAACAGGAAATTCCGTGTGGTTTCAAGTCTCATTCTGTCTCTTCCCTTAAGGCGCGAACATCCGCAACAAGAATAGGCACATCACGCGTCCACATATGCAGCACGAGCGCGATTGACCGAAGTGGTACTGTGCAACGAATGGCTGAATTGCGGCACAAAAACAAGATTGCATAAAAATATAGGCTTAACGCTTGTCATCCACAGCGCAGAAAGCCCGGATTTCTTGCCGTAACCGCCTATTTCCGATAGGCAGTCGCCATGGGAAAAAATCTTAATCCGCCATCGGGCGGAGACGACGATCATATTGTGCCGGTCGATTTGAAGGCGGCGCTCGAAGAGCGTTACCTCGCCTATGCGCTATCGACCATCATGCATCGCGCGCTTCCGGATGTTCGTGACGGATTGAAGCCGGTTCATCGACGCATCGTGCATGCCATGAGCGAGATGGGTATTCGTCCCAATTCCGCGTTCAAGAAATGCGCCCGTATCGTCGGCGATGTCATGGGTAAATTCCACCCGCATGGCGATGCGTCGATCTACGATGCGCTCGTGCGACTTTCGCAGGATTTTGCCATTCGCTACCCGCTGGTCGATGGCCAGGGTAACTTTGGCAACATCGACGGCGATGGCGCAGCTGCCATGCGTTACACCGAAGCGCGTATGACCGATGTCGCGGCTCTGCTTCTGGAAGGCATCGAGCAGGACGCAGTCGATTTTCGCCCCACCTACAACGAGGAAGACGAAGAGCCGGTGGTCATGCCCGGCGCGTTTCCAAACCTGCTGGCCAATGGCTCCTCCGGCATTGCAGTCGGCATGGCGACATCCATCCCGCCGCACAATGCCCATGAAATCTGCGACGCGGCTCTTCATCTGATCAAGCATCCGGATGCGAGCGTCGAGAAGCTTTTGGAATTCATTCCCGGTCCCGATCTGCCGACAGGCGGCATCATCATCGAAAGCCGCGAGAATATTCTCGAGGCCTACAAGACCGGTCGTGGCGGTTTCCGCGTCCGTGCCAAATGGGAAACGGAAGATCTCGGCCGTGGCGGTTACCAGATCGTCATTACCGAAATTCCGTTCCAGGTGCAGAAGTCGCGGCTGATAGAAAAGATCGCCGAACTGCTGCTGGCCCGCAGGCTGCCGCTTCTGGAAGACGTGCGCGACGAGTCCGCTGAAGACGTTCGTATCGTTCTGGTGCCGAAAAACCGCACGGTGGACGCGACGCTGCTGATGGAATCGCTTTTCCGCCTGTCGGATTTGGAAAGCCGTATTCCGCTGAACATGAACGTGCTGTCGCTTGGCCGCGTGCCAAAGGTGATGGCGCTGAACGAGGTGCTGACCGAGTGGCTGGCGCACCGCAAGGAAGTTCTGGTTCGCCGCTCGAAATTCCGCCTGGCGGCAATTGATCGCCGCCTGGAAATCCTCGGCGGCCTGCTCATTGCCTATCTCAACATCGATGAGATCATCCGCATCATCCGTGAAGAGGATGAGCCGAAGCCAGTGATGATGGCGCGGTTCGGGCTGACCGACAATCAGGCCGAAGCCATTCTTAACATGCGTCTTCGCTCTTTGCGCAAGCTGGAAGAATTCGAAATCCGTACGGAATTCGACGAACTCAGCAAGGAAAAGGGCGAGATCGAATCCCTCTTGGCATCCGACGAGAAACAGTGGCAGGCGGTTTCCTGGGAGATCGGTGAGGTCAAGAAGAAATACGCCAAGGCAACCGAGCTTGGCCGCCGCCGCACGCAGTTTGCCGATGCGCCGAATGCCGATGTCGAAGCCATCCAGCAGGCGATGATCGAGAAGGAACCGGTGACGATCGTCATCTCGCAGAAGGGCTGGATCAGGGCGTTGAAGGGCCATATGTCCGATACGTCGAGCCTGACCTTCAAGGAAGGCGACGGGCCGAAGCTGGCCTTCCCGGCGCAGACGACAGACAAGCTGCTTCTCGTAACCACCGGCGGCAAGGTCTATACGCTCGGCGCCGACAAGCTGCCTGGCGGCCGCGGGCACGGCGAGCCGGTACGCATCATGGTGGATATGGAGAATGATCAGGACATCCTGACCGCCTTTGTCCACGATGCATCCCGCAAGCTGCTGATCGTCTCGACCGGCGGCAATGGCTTTGTCATCCCGGAAACGGAAATGGTCGCCAACACCCGCAAGGGCAAGCAGATCATGAACGTCTCCATGCCGGATGAAACCAAGCTCGTGGTACCCGTCATCGGCGATCACGTCGCTGTCGTCGGCGAAAACCGCAAGATGCTGACCTTCCCATTGTCGCAAGTGCCGGAAATGTCGCGCGGAAAGGGTGTCCGCCTGCAGCGTTACAAGGATGGCGGCGTGTCGGATGTGAAGTGCTTCGCGATCGCGACCGGTCTGTCTTGGGAGGACAGCGCTGGGCGCTCCTTCTCCAAGGTCGGTGACGAGCTGCTTGAATGGATGGGCGATCGGGCTGGTGTCGGCCGCAGCGTTCCAAAGGGCTTCCCGCGCAGTGGTAAGTTCGGCGGCTAAAGTTGATAAATGACAGCTTCCGGGGACGGAAGCTGTCATCGATTAGCGGAATGCTAAGGTGTGATCCTTGAAGAAAGCGGTAATGCCCTCTTCGTCTATTTCACCCGCCGCCACGGCCAGAACGAATTCTATGACGGTGCTTTGATCGGCGACAATTTCGTAGCCATTGATCAGTAAGAACGTATAGGCAGCGAGAAAGCCGGTGCGCTTATTTCCATCAGAAAAAGGGTGGTTGCGAGCAATACCGAAGAGATATGCCGCAGCGAGCGCCATTAAATTCTCTTCGCCATACACCGCTTTGTTGACAGGGCGCGCCAGCGCCGCTTCAAGTGCGTTGTCATCCTTTAATCCAGGCAGACCACCATGTGCTTCGATCTGCTCCTGATGAATGATGGTTATGGCTGCTTTGGAGAGCCACTTGATTGTCACTTAGCAAGCTCCCGAAGGGCAACCTTGTACTTTTCCATGCCGCGACGAGCGGCTGCCAGTTGCTCTTGAAGATCAGATTGTTCTGGGACGAGCTCCAATTTCTGCCCGTCTTCACTCAACGTTAGGACATCACCAGCCCTGACGCCAAGGCGATCCAGAACTTCTTTGGGAATAATTATTCCTTCCGAATTGCCAATCTTGCGAACCGTCACATTCATCTTAAACACTCCGTTATAACGCTGTTATAACACAGTGTGACAGATGCGGCAATTGCAGGGTCAAACGGTTTCTGGCGTGTATAATTCCCAGCCGCGCGGCGTCAGATGCTCTTGGGGATGATACCGCGTCTTGTATCCCATCTTGTCCGAGCCATCGACCCAGTAGCCCAAATAGACATGAGGCAGACCAAGCGTGCGGGTGCGGGCAATGTGATCGAGGATCATGAAGGTGCCAAGCGAGCGCTTCTCAAGATCGGGATTGAAGAAGGAATAGACCATGGAGAGGCCGTCGCTCATCATGTCTGTGAGCGCAACAGCGATCAACTCTCCGCGTTTGCTGTCGTCGATACTCGCACCCGGCTCTCGCTTTCGATACTCGATGATGCGCGTGTTGACATGGGTGTCTTCCACCATCACCGCGTAATCGAGCGCCGACATATCCGACATGCCGCCTGATGTATGACGCCGATCGAGGTAGCGTCGAAAGAGCGAGAATTGTTCGGTGGACGGTTCGGCCCGGTGAACGGTCGCCACGAGATCGTCATTCGTCGCCATTATTCGCCGCATCGATTTCGTTGGCGTGAAGCCATCGGCCAGGATTCTGACGGAGACGCAGGCACGGCAATTCTCGCAGGCAGGACGATAGGCGATGTTTTGAGAACGACGAAACCCGCCCTGCGTCAGCAGGTCGTTCATCTCGGGCGCGCGAGGCCCCACCAGATGCGTAAAAACCTTCCGTTCCAACTGGTTCGGAAGGTAGGGGCAAGTGGCCGGTGCGGTGAGATAAAATTGCGGAGAAGGCGTCGTCTGCGTGTTCATCGAACCCAATCGCTCCCTTCGCAAGCCAACCTTCTATGTCAGAATGACAAAAAGGTGGAAAACGTCAACTCTCGAAGAGACCTGTCAATAAAATTGAAGCCGCTGGAGCGGCTTCAATACGTTTCGCTCTGAATTCCTAGCGGGTTCTGATCGTCACTGTTCCCAGAAGGAAGTCGTGGACCAGTCTCGATCGCTCGGTAAACAGGCCTGCCAGTAGGATAAGCGGCGTAAGGATCGAGTTGATGATCCAGAAGAGCGCGATGTGAGCTGTCGAGATCAGGAAGTCGATTCGACGGCCGTCAAGGCGCGCCATCTGAATGCCGGCAACACGCATGCCGGGGGTGGCCTGCGCGGTGCTGCCAAGCGTCATGCCGAAATAGAGAATGGCGACGATGAAGAACAGCGCAGGAAAGAGCATGAAGCCAAAGCCGAGCGTCAGGATGCCGAGAAAGAACACGATCACGGCTGCCGGAATGCACAGCAGAAGCACCATCACATAGTCGATGATGAACGCCACGACGCGACGGCTCAGCACACCCTCATAGGCGCGCCAGTCCTCGGTCGGAACGTAGGTCGGGTTCGGGTTGAAGCTCATCGGCGGTTTCTCCTTTTCAGCAAAGATATGGTGTGGACCGCCGCAAATGCAATGAGCCCGCTCCTCAGCCCTTTGCAAGCTTTGTTGCCACGTCGACGGCGAAGTAGGTGAGGATTCCATCGCAACCGGCCCGCTTGAAGCAGAGCAGAGTTTCCATCATCACCCGGTCGCCATCGATCCAGCCATTCATCGCCGCCGCCTTGATCTGCGCATACTCGCCCGAGACCTGATAGGCGAAGGTCGGAAGGCCGAAAGCATCCTTCAGCCGCCAACAGATGTCGAGATAGGGAAGGCCTGGCTTCACCATCAGCATGTCGGCGCCTTCTTCCACGTCGAGAGCGGCATCCCGCATCGCCTCGGTGCCGTTCGCCGGGCTGATGTAATAGCTGTTCTTGTCGCCCTTCAGCAGGCCACTGGTGGAAATCGCCTCGCGATAGGGTCCGTAGAAACCCGAGGAGAATTTCGTCGCATAGGCCATGATACCGACGCCCTGGTGGCCGGCCGCATCAAGCCCACGGCGGATCGCGCCGATCCGGCCGTCCATCATTTCGGAAGGCGCGATGATATCCGCACCCGCATCCGCCTGCATCACGGCGGCTCTCACCACCTGATCGACCGTTTCGTCATTGACGATATCGTCGCCGCGCAGGATCCCGTCATGCCCGTGGCTGGTGAAGGGATCGAGCGCTACATCGGTGATCACGCCGATATTGGGAACTGCCCTCTTGATCGCCGCCGTGGCCTGGTTGATCAGGTTGTTGGCTTCCAGCACCTGCGATCCTGTCTCGTCTCGCAGTTCCATTGCAATATTGGGGAATGTCGCAAGGGCAGGGATGCCGAGATCGGCCGCTTCCTTGGCTGCTTCGACCAGCTTGTCGACGCTCATGCGATTGACGCCGGGCATTGAGGGGATGGGATCGACGATGTTCGTACCGGGAACGACGAAGACCGGCCAGATCAGATCATCAACCGTCAGCTGGTTCTCGCGCACGAGCCGGCGTGTCCAGTCGGCCTTGCGGATGCGCCGCATGCGGCGGTGGCCAGTAATGTGATCTACCAAATGGGTCTTGTCGGTCATGTCTTTTCCTTAAAAGCCTGTCCGGTGGATCTGGTTCCTCGGTCATGCTCTCTTATGATGTTTCCGTCTGAATATTAGAAGCTGCGCGTAAATGTGGCTTCGATAGAACGCCAGAGTGTAATGATGGCATAACATAAGAGAAGTGGTATGCGAATGCGACGGTCTGACCCACGGCCAGCTCGAAAATCCTGAGCGCTTTTAGATGCGGGGGATGCGCCATGTCCTGACGTTTGAGCGCCGTAAAAGAAGTACTGCGGGGCGTGCGGCTCAAGTGGGCTGTGACCTCCCGCAATTATCCATTGGCAGGAGCCACGCCAGAAACGTATCTTCGCGCCATGGAACCTGATTCTCCACCGCACCCGAAGCTGCCTTTGACGGAAATCCTCTACTTTGTCTTTCTCAGACTGGTGGCGGCTTCCTGTTTCTGGTTCGGACTGCAGTACTGGGCCATGCTGACGGGTTATACGCTGAGCGGCCACGCGCGCTTCGATATGCTCAATCTTCCCTGGCGGGTTGCGGGTACCGGGTTGGCCGTCGTCTTTCCGGTGGCTGCCCTTGGACTGTGGCTTGGCGTATCGTGGGGCGCCGTCATCTGGGTTATCGGCGCGGGTGCGCAGATCGCCATGTACAAGGTGTGGCCCAATATCTTCGGCAGCAACACGCTGGTCCCGGTCATGCACTGCATCGTGGCAACTGTTTATATACTATTCCAGGTCGCTTTCTGGCTGGATGCGCGCCAAAATGACGAGCGCGCAAGGATTGATTCACCATAATGATAAAGCTCTTGCGGCCTGTTTTTCCGGAAATTTATTGGCTAAGCTATTGATTTAATTGGCGCTGATAATTCCGTGCCGCTGCCCGCCGCTCCTCAGCCCCTGGGCGCCAACATCCGGTAACCACTCGTTAATGATGCATTTTAAGTAGAATTTTATGCGCATTGCTTAGGTTTGCTCTCAAGGCGGGAAACAAAATCAACACCGCCAAACAAAACAGTGAGGCAGTCATGATCAATAGCAAAGCAAAGCCACAGGCAGTTGTAACCGACGTACAGGAAGAAGCCATCCGTTCGCTCTACATGGAGTCCCTCCATCTCGTCGAACGCCTGCACCGCCGCCTTCTCGATGTCATCAAGGACGAGTTCGACCGTCAGGGTCGCGACGACGTCAACGCCGTCCAGGCACTCCTGCTCTTCAACATCGGCACCTCGGAACTGACCGCTGGCGAACTTCGCTCGCGTGGTTACTATCTCGGCTCAAACGTTTCCTACAACGTCAAGAAGCTGGTCGACCTCGGCTTCATCAACCACCAGCGCTCGCGCATCGACCGCCGCTCGGTCCGCATTTCTCTGACCGATAAGGGTCAGGACATCGCCGAAACGGTCGCTCGCCTCTATGAGCGTCACATCGGCTCGATCGAAAAGGTCGGCGGCATCGGCACCGGTGAATTCGCCGAAATGAACAAGCTGCTGCAGCGCCTGGATCGCTTCTGGAACGACTCGATCGCTTATCGCCTCTAAGGGCAGCGCCATCCATTTTTGCAAAGCTGGATGCCAAAACGCGTCCGGCTTGTTGCATTTTTGTGCGGGTCACGCCGAAAAGGCCCGGCGACACAGCTTCGTGAGCAGTGTCAAGGTGACACGAATTGGCCATATTGGTATGGGACCGCCAGAGCGAGGGAGCCGGCGGTCTCTTCCATCATCGCATGATGCGTCAGTTTTGATTTCGCATGAAGTATTTCCTGCCGGCAGGCGTCCGAAAACGTTTGTTAATCATGTTGTTCTAGGCATCCATAAGGTTGCCTGACGAAATGGCTGGTAGGTAGAATGACTAAGAAATCCGTGCCCGAATTGCTCTCTCGCCGCGCCATGCTGCGCTCCGCCGTTTCGCTCGGTGCTGTCGCGGTGGCAGCACCTGCGCTGGCGCAGGATGCGTTCAACGATCTGATTGGATCCTCGCGTCGCGGCAATTGGGACGATCAGTTCGACGCGAACTCCTCGCGCTCGGCCGTTGGCGTCGTTTCCAACAACCCGGTTCTTGGCCCTGAAGCCCCCACCTATATGCAGCAGGCGATCATGCAGTATCAGCAGATCGTCTCCAATGGTGGCTGGCCGGAAGTGCCGCCAAGCCAGCAGCGTCTGCAGATCGGCGTCAGCGATCCGTCCGTTCAGGCACTTCGTCAGCGTCTAATGATTTCGGGCGATCTTCCGCGTGAAGCCGGCATTTCCAGCGCTTTCGATTCCTACGTCGATGGTGCGTTGAAGCGCTTCCAGGCACGCCATGGCCTTCCAGCAGATGGCGTGATCGGCGAATATACGCTGAAAGCGCTGAACGTTTCGGCGCAGCTGCGCATGGCACAGCTGCAGACCAACCTCATCCGCATCCAGACGATGGCGGGCGATCTCGGCCAGCGCCACGTGATGGTGAACATTCCGGCAGCCTCCATCGAGGCGGTGGAAAACAACCGCGTGGTTCTGCGCAACACGGCTGTTGTCGGCCGCGCCAGCCGACCGACGCACATCATCAACTCGAAGATCTACGAAATCATTCTCAACCCATACTGGACGGCTCCGCGCTCGATCGTCGAAAAGGACATCGTTCCGCTGATGCAGAAGGACCCGACCTATCTGGAGCGCAACAACATCCGCCTGTTGGATGGCCGTGGCCAGGAAGTGTCTCCGCAGACAGTGGACTGGTTCGCGCCCAAGGCACCGAACCTGATGTTCCGTCAGGACCCCGGCAAGAACAACGCCATGTCCTCGACCAAGATCAATTTCCACAACCCGAACAACGAATACATGCATGACACGCCCCAGCAGGGCCTGTTCAACAAGCTGATGCGCTTTGAATCCTCCGGCTGCGTGCGCGTTCAGAACGTGCGCGACCTGACGACCTGGATGCTGCGTGACACGCCCGGCTGGTCGCGTCAGGAAATCGAGCGCGTCATTGCAAGCCGCGTCAACACGCCGATCAAACTCTCGACCGAAATCCCGGTCTATTTTGTCTACATCACCGCATGGTCGGCAAAGGATGGCGTCGTGCAGTTCCGTGACGATATCTACGGCAATGACGGCAATGCCGAATTGGCGCTCAATACGACGAACACGCAGGAGCAGCCATCCGGCTCCATCGGCGAGGATCTGTTGCCGCGCAACTGATTGCTGTTCAGACAGACAAGAAAAGCCGCGCCCCACCGGACGCGGCTTTTTTCTTTGTTCGTGTCGCGCATTTTGCATTTTTTACGCGCGACGTCGCAGTTTGACGGTCAAATCTCGCTGCGCTTATTGCTCTTATACGGGTGGGGCGCTAAGACGCCATCGCATTACTGTTTCAGGAGCCTTCATCATGTCGAACACAGATGCCTTCTTCTCCAAGCCGCTTGCCGAAATCGATCCGGATATCTTTGGCGCGATCGAGAAGGAGCTGGGTCGCCAGCGTCACGAGATCGAGCTGATTGCCTCGGAAAACATCGTGTCCCGCGCCGTGCTCGAAGCCCAGGGCTCGATCATGACCAACAAGTATGCTGAAGGCTATCCGGGCAAGCGCTATTATGGCGGCTGCCAGTTCGTCGATATTGCCGAGGAGCTTGCCATCGACCGCGCCAAGAAGCTGTTCGGCGTCAACTTTGCCAACGTTCAGCCAAACTCTGGTTCGCAGATGAACCAGGCCGTTTTCCTCGCGCTCTTGCAGCCGGGCGATACGTTCATGGGTCTCGACCTGAATTCGGGAGGTCACTTGACCCACGGGTCTCCGGTCAACATGTCCGGTAAATGGTTCAACGTCGTCTCCTATGGCGTTCGTGAAGGCGACAACCTGCTCGACATGGACGAAGTGGAACGCAAGGCCAAGGAAACCAAGCCGAAGCTCATTCTGGCTGGCGGCACGGCCTATTCCCGCGTTTGGGACTGGAAGCGCTTCCGCGAGATCGCCGACGAAGTCGGTGCCTACCTGATGGTCGACATGGCACACATTGCAGGCCTCGTTGCCGGTGGCCAGCATCCGTCGCCATTCCCGCATGCGCATGTGGCAACCACCACCACCCACAAGTCTCTGCGCGGCCCGCGCGGCGGCATGATCCTGACGAATGACGAAGATTTGGCGAAGAAGTTCAACTCCGCCGTCTTCCCTGGTCTCCAGGGCGGTCCGCTGATGCACGTCATCGCTGCCAAGGCTGTCGCCTTCGGCGAAGCGCTGAAGCCGGAGTTCAAGGATTACGCAGCCCAGGTCGTCAAGAACGCCAAGGTTCTGTCGGAAACGCTGATCGAAGGCGGCGTCGACGTCGTGTCCGGCGGCACGGACAACCACCTGATGCTGGTCGACCTCCGCAAGAAGAACGCCACCGGCAAACGGGCGGAAGCGGCACTCGGTCGTGCCTACATCACCTGCAACAAGAACGGCATTCCTTTCGATCCGGAAAAGCCTTTCGTTACCTCCGGTATCCGCCTCGGCACGCCGGCTGGTACGACCCGCGGCTTCAAGGAAGCCGAGTTCCGCGAAATCGGCAAGCTGATCGTGGAAGTTCTCGATGGTCTGAAGGTTGCCAATTCCGATGAAGGCAATGCCTCCGTGGAATCAGCGGTACGCGAGAAGGTCGTCTCTCTGACTGATCGCTTCCCGATGTATCCCTACATGTAAGAAGGCGATAGGATGCGCTGCCCTTTCTGCGGTTCTGAAGACACTCAGGTCAAGGACTCACGTCCGGCGGAGGATAATACCTCCATCCGCCGGCGGCGCATCTGCCCGGATTGCGGCGGCCGCTTCACCACCTATGAGCGCGTGCAACTGCGCGAACTCATGGTGATCAAGAAAAGTGGCCGCAAGCTGGCATTCGATCGAGAGAAGCTGGTGCGATCCTTCGAGATCGCGCTACGCAAGCGCCCTGTCGATCGCGATCGTATTGAGCGCGCAGTGTCTGGCATCGTGCGCCGGCTGGAAAGCTCGGGCGAAACGGAAATTGCATCGGAAGAAATCGGCCTGCAGGTGCTGGAAGCGCTGAAGAGTCTCGATGACGTGGCATTCGTCCGCTACGCCTCGGTCTATCGCGATTTTTCCCATGCGGAAGACTTCGAAAACGTCATTGCGGAAATCAACGCCAAGATCGCCCGCGATACAGACTCCGGAACCTGAGACCGTGGCTTCCCAAGCCGAGGACGAGAGATTCATGGCGCGGGCCATCGAGGTTTCGCGGCAGAATACTGGCTTTACCGACACAAATCCTTCCGTTGGATGCGTTCTCGTCAAGGATGGCGTGATCGTCGCCGAAGCCGTAACATCCATTGGCGGCAGGCCGCATGCCGAGCGCAATGCGCTGGACCTTGCCGGTGAAGCGGCGCGTGGCGCAACCGCCTACGTCACGCTCGAGCCCTGCGCCCATTGGGGAAAGACGCCGCCCTGCGCCAACGCACTGGCGCATCATGGCGTCGCCCGCGTCGTCGTCGCCGTGGACGATCCGGACGAACGCGTCTCCGGCCGTGGCTACCAGGTCTTGCGCGATGCGGGGATCGAGGTCCAGACAGGTGTGCTACGAAGGGAAGGCGAGCGAGCGCTTTCAGCCTATCTCACGCGCAAGATCAAGAAGCGCCCCCACGTGATCCTGAAACTCGCGGTCTCTGCCGATGGCATGATTGGCCGAAAGGGCGCTGGCCAGATTGCGATCACGGGATCGGAAGCGCGCCGTGCCGTGCATGAATTGCGTGCCCGCTGCGACGGCATTCTCGTGGGCATCGGTACGGCTGTCGCCGACGATCCAGAGCTCAACGTCCGCATATCGGGAATGGAACAGTATTCGCCCATTCGCTTCGTGCTGGACAGACGACTGGAATTGCCGACCCATTCCAAGCTGGTGAAGACCGCGCGCGATGTTCCGCTTGTCGTCGTGGAGATGCCGAGTTCTGCAGAGGCACGCGATCTTGCGGAGAGGCGCGCTGTGCTGGCATCGGCAGGCGCCGAAGTCCTGAGTGCGAAGAACATTGAGGATCTGCTCCTCATACTCGGTGCACGCGGGCTTTCGGAGCTTCTCGTCGAAGGTGGTGCGGTTGCCGCCAAGGCCTTCCTCGAGGCGGGCTTGGTGGATCGCATCCTGCTGTTCGAAAGCCCGACCGTCATCGGTGCTGGCGGTATTGAAACGCCGATCAAGCGCGCCGATATCCCTGACACCTATTCCCTCGTCGGTGAGACCGTCTACGGTCCCGACCGCTGTTTCGATTATGAAAGGCCGCTTTGATGTTTACGGGTATCGTCACCGATGTTGGAACCGTTTCCGAGCTTCACCCGCTGGCCGAAGGCGTACGTCTGCGCGTCGCCACCAATTACGATCCGAAGACCATCGATATGGGCGCGTCTATTTCCCATGGCGGGGTCTGCCTGACGGTAACGAAACTGCCTGAAGAGGGCAGCAACGAGCGCTGGTATGAGGTCGAAGCCTGGGAAGAAGCGCTCCGCCTCACCACCATATCCGCTTGGGAGAAGGGAACGCGCGTTAATCTCGAGCGCGCCCTGAAAATCGGCGACGAGCTCGGCGGCCATATCGTTTCAGGTCACGTTGATGGCAAGGCCGAAATTCTTGCCGTCGAGCCGGAAGGGGAGGCGGTCCGTATTCGTTTGCGCGCTCCGGAGCATCTGGCGAAGTTCGTTGCGCCCAAAGGCTCGGTGGCGCTGGACGGTACGTCACTGACAGTGAATGCGGTCGACGGTCCGGATTTCGATGTGCTGCTGATCCGCCACACGCTTTCCGTCACCACCTGGGGTGATCGCAAGCCTGGCGATTTCGTCAATTTCGAAGTCGATACCATGGCCCGTTACGCAGCACGGCTTGCGGAATTTCCGTCGAAGTAGGATGCTCCGTCAAAATGATGAAGGCGCTGAGTGAGCGCCAAACTCTGCGGAGCTCACAATGGCGTCTTATGAACTACTTGCGGCATTCCTGGTTACGACGGCTCTGTTTGCCTATGTACCGGGACCTGCGATGCTTTACACGATAGCCCAGACCATGGCGCGGGGCCGCGCTGCCGGCTTGATGGCCGTGCTCGGCATTCACCTTGGCTGTTATGTCCATATCATTGCGGCGGCCGCTGGCCTTTCGGTCCTGTTTCAGGCAGTCCCATGGCTTTATCTCGCGGTGAAGTTCGGCGGTGCTTGCTATCTCATCTGGCTTGGCTTCTCCATGCTCAGAGCCCGGCTCAACGACGAAGCAACGGGCAGCGTCACGATTTCTCAGAAGTCTGCAAAGCGGGCCTTCATCGACAGCATTGTCGTTGAGGTGTTGAACCCGAAGACGGCGTTGTTCTTCCTGGCATTCCTGCCGCAATTCGTCGATCCGGCCGCGGTGTTTCCGATCTGGCTGCAGTTCCTGATCCTCGGCGTTGCCGTCAACATCATCTTCACCTCGGCGGATTTCGTCGTCGTGCTGGTGGCGGGGCTTGCCGCTGGACGGTTGAAGCGGTCGGCTTTGGCGCAAACGGTTGCCCGGCGTGGAGCCGGTGCGATTTTGATGGGGCTCGGTCTCCATCTGGCGTGGCAGAGAAGCTGATCGTAGCCACGAAAACCGGCTCGCGGCATCGCGCACGCGGCAGCATTGCATTAAAAATGCTTGCCAAGCGGGGCCAGCCATGGTTTGACCGCCCCAAAAGCCGGTATGATCCGGCGCAAATTTTCAGGAAACCCCCATGTCCCAGCCCCATCTTCTCATCGTGGAAGCACGCTTTTATGACGATATGGCCGATGCCCTGCTCGATGGCGCAAAGTTCGCGCTCGAAGAGGCTGGCGCCACCTATGACATCATCACTGTTCCAGGCGCGCTGGAGATTCCCTCCGCGATTGCCATGGCGCTTGATGGCGCAGACAATGGCGGCACGGAATATGACGGGTTCGTCGCGCTCGGCATGGTCATCCGCGGTGAAACCTATCACTTCGATATCGTCGCCAATGAATCCTCCCGCGCTATCATGGACCTTACCGTCAGCGAGTCGCTCGCCATCGGCAATGGCATCCTGACCGTCGAAAACGACGAGCAGGCCTGGGCGCGCGTTCGTCGTTCCGACAAGGACAAGGGCGGTTTTGCCGCACGTGCCGCGCTGACGATGATCGAGTTGAAAAAGAAGCTGGGTGGTTGATCGGATGACGAGTGTCGAAAACGGCGCAGAGCCGCGTCAGCCTTCCATCAAGCCCGTCAACCAGCGTGGCGCTGCCCGCCTTGCGGCGGTACAGGCGCTCTACCAGATGGATGTCGGCGGTACCGGCGTCATGGAAGTGGTTGCCGAATATGAGGCGCACCGCCTTGGCAAGGAAGTGGATGGCGAGACCTATCTGAAGGCCGACCCGTCCTGGTTCCGCTCGATCGTTTCAGGCGTCGTGCGCGACCAGACGAAGATCGACCCGCTGGTGCGTTCCGCACTTCAGGAAGACTGGCCGCTGTCGCGTCTCGACACCACCGTTCGCGCCATCCTGCGTGCCGGCGCCTTCGAAATCCTCGAGCGTAAGGACGTTCCTGTTGCGGTGATCGTCACCGAATATGTCGAGATCGCCCGCGCGTTCTTCGAAAATGACGAGCCAAAGCTCGTCAATGCGGTGCTTGATCGTATCGCAAAGCAGGTTCGCGGCGAGACCAAGCGGTAAGTTTCACGCCCTCACTTTTTGATTTCCCGCAAGGCAGGACAGCAAGTCCCGTTATAGTCTTTGCGGGACATACTCCGATTGGGAAGGTGGGGACGATATGAGCGCGGTATCGGTTGCGGGCCTGGAAGGCCAATTGTCTGAGGCCAGGCGCAACGTTTTCCTCCTCACCCTTGCACAGGCCATTCTCGGTTCCGCCGGACCGTTGAGCTTTTCAGTGGGTGCGCTTGCGGGTTATCAACTCCTCGGAGCCGACAAATCCCTGGCGACAGCGCCGCTTACCGGCTTCAACATCGGTGTTGCCCTTGGCGCGGTGGCAGTTGCGCTTGCCGCTCGTTTTCTCGGGCGCAAAGCAGGCTTCATTCTGGGAGCGCTTCTGTGTTCGACCGGCGGCGCGCTGGCTGCCGTCGCACTCTTTCGGATGGATTTCTGGCTCTTCGCGCTCGGCTTGATGCTGATCGGTCTTGCTGGCGGCTTCACTCAGAAAATCCGTTTCGCAGCGGCCGATGCCTCACCCTCCTTCTATAAGCCGAAGGCCATTTCCTGGATTCTGGCCGGCGGGGTTGTCTCTGCTATTGTCGGCCCCCAGCTTGCGATTTTCGGTAAGGATGTTCTTTCACCGGTTACCTTCGCAGGCACATTCATTGCGCTCGTGCCGCTTGGACTTCTGGCGGCTGGGATCTTGTGTTTTCTGAAGCTGCCGGAGGTGAAGCAGACAGTGTCCAGTGCTCCGGCACGGCCGCTCTTCGAGATCGTCGCCACCCGCCGTTTCGTCACCGGCATGATCTGCGGCATCGGCTCCTATGCTCTGATGACCTTCATGATGACAGGCGCGCCGCTTGCCATGGTCATCGGCTGCGGCTTTCCGAGCGAACTGGCAACGCTTGGAATACAGTGGCACGTGCTTGCCATGTTCGGGCCAAGCTTTTTTACCGGTGTCCTGATTACCCGCTTCGGCGCGGAGAAGGTGGTGGCCGCGGGTCTCGTCATACTCATGGCTTGCGCCATCGTCGCCCATGTGGGCGTCGAACTCTGGAACTTCTGGCTGGCACTGATCCTGCTCGGGGCAGGGTGGAACTTCGGATTCATCGGCGCAACCTCGATCGTATCCTCCAGCTACCGGCCGCATGAAGCGGACAAGGTGCAGGGCTTTCACGACATTATCCTCTTCGGCACGGTTGCGGTTTCGTCCTTCTCGTCAGGGCAGGTCTTCACCGCCTGGGGCTGGTCGGTGATGAACCTCGTCATCTGGCCAGTCGCCGGTTTTTGCCTCATCCTTGTGCTGACATTGATTTTCAGCCGGACGCAAAAAGTGGTCTGAATCAGAACCATACGCACCAGCCCGTGATCTTCGGGCTTGACGCGACGCGTCATCGCAACGCAATCTTGCCACCGCAAGCCATTCTTCCCGGGGAGGGGATGAAATGGCTCATCCTGGTGTAAGGCGTTTTGCGCCTCACGCCCCGCATGTGGTTTCGCCCGCCGGGGAAATGTGACGAACCGGCACAATGGGAGGTAAGTGCGAATGACCGTCATTGCATTGGTAATTTTATGCGGTGTCCTATCGATCGCTTATGCGATTTGGGCAACGAAGAGCGTTCTGGATGCCGATCAAGGCAATGAGCGCATGCGTGAAATAGCAGGCTATATTCGCGAGGGGGCTCAGGCCTATCTCGCACGTCAATATCTGACCATCGCAATCGTCGGTATCATCGTCACGATCGCTGCGTGGATTCTTCTCTCTCCGGAAGCCGCAGTCGGTTTCGTCATTGGCGCCGTTCTTTCCGGTGCTGCCGGCTTCATCGGCATGCATGTTTCGGTACGGGCCAATCTTCGCACGGCGCAAGCCGCATCCCATAGCCTCGCAGCCGGTCTCGATATCGCCTTCAAGTCCGGCGCCATCACCGGTATGCTCGTTGCTGGCCTGGCACTGCTCGGCGTCTCCATCTATTATTTCATCCTGACCTCGGTGCTCGGCCACCCAACCGGCTCGCGCGACGTGATCGATGCGCTGGTCTCGCTCGGCTTCGGCGCATCACTGATCTCGATCTTCGCCCGTCTTGGCGGCGGTATTTTCACCAAGGGTGCGGATGTCGGCGGCGACCTCGTCGGCAAGGTCGAGGCTGGTATCCCGGAGGACGATCCGCGCAACCCGGCCACCATTGCCGACAATGTCGGCGATAATGTCGGCGACTGCGCAGGCATGGCCGCCGACCTCTTCGAAACCTACGCGGTCTCGGTCGTGGCGACGATGGTTCTGGCGGCGATCTTCTTTGCCGGAGCGCCGGTGCTGGAAAACGCCATGCTCTATCCGCTCGCCATCTGCGGCGTCTGCATCCTGACGTCGATTGCCGGAACCTTCTTCGTCAAGCTCGGCACCAACAATTCGATCATGGGTGCGCTCTATAAGGGCCTGATTGCCACCGGTATCTTCTCGATTGCTGGACTTGCGGTCGCAACCTCGCTGACCATCGGCTGGGGTTCTATTGGAACCGTTGCCGGGATGGACATCACCGGCACCAACCTGTTCTTCTGCGGCCTTCTCGGTCTCCTGGTAACGGCACTGATTGTCGTCATCACCGAATACTACACCGGCACCAACAAGCGGCCGGTCAACTCCATCGCTCAGGCGTCGGTCACCGGCCACGGCACCAACGTCATCCAGGGACTTGCGGTCTCGCTTGAATCGACAGCACTCCCCGCCATCGTCATCGTTGGGGGCATCATCTCCACATACCAGTTGGCGGGCCTGTTCGGTACGGGCATTGCGGTTACCGCCATGCTTGGTCTTGCCGGCATGATCGTTGCGCTCGATGCCTTTGGCCCGGTGACGGACAATGCCGGCGGCATTGCCGAAATGGCGGGTCTCGACCCGGATGTGCGCAAGGCCACCGACGCGCTCGACGCAGTCGGTAACACCACCAAAGCCGTGACCAAGGGCTATGCCATCGGCTCGGCCGGTCTCGGCGCCCTCGTTCTGTTTGCGGCTTATTCCAACGACCTTGCCTACTTCGCTGCGAACGGCGCAACCTATCCCTACTTCCAGGATGTCGGCGAGATTTCCTTCAGCCTCTCCAACCCTTACGTGGTGGCGGGTCTAATCTTCGGCGGTCTGATCCCCTATCTCTTCGGCGGTATTGCCATGACCGCCGTCGGCAAGGCGGCCGGCTCCATCGTGGAGGAGGTTCGCCGTCAGTTCCGCGAGAAGCCGGGCATCATGCAGGGCACCGAAAAGCCAGATTATGGGAAGGCCGTGGACCTGCTGACCAAGGCAGCCATCCGCGAAATGGTCATCCCGTCACTTCTGCCGGTGCTGGCACCGATCGTCGTCTATTTCGGCGTGCTGCTGATTTCCGGCTCAAAGGCGTCTGCCTTCGCAGCCCTCGGCGCCTCGCTGCTCGGCGTCATCATCAACGGCCTCTTCGTTGCAATTTCCATGACCTCGGGCGGTGGTGCCTGGGATAATGCCAAGAAGAGCTTCGAAGACGGCTTTGTCGACAAGGATGGCGTGCGCCATATCAAAGGCTCGGACGCCCACAAGGCATCCGTCACCGGCGATACGGTGGGTGACCCCTACAAGGACACCGCCGGTCCTGCGGTCAATCCGGCTATCAAGATCACCAATATCGTGGCGCTGCTGCTGCTGGCGGTCTTGGCGGGTTGATATGAAAGAAGCGGGCCGCTCCTCAGCTTTGAGGGGCGGCCTCAGCCAACCAGGCGGTCATCGCCGCTTCCGCTTCGGCCCGCGTCGGCGTGCCTGTTCGCCCACCGAAAACCTGACACTTCAACGCTGCCGCCACGGACGACAGCTGGATGGCGGCACGGCTCTCGATCCCTTCCACTACAGCCAAGGCAAAGGTCCCATGAAACACGTCGCCAGCCGCGAGCGTGTCCACCGCTTCGATGGCCATGGTCGATTGAAAATGGATGGTCGGGTCGCCGGCTTCCGTCCAATAGCATCCTGAAGGCCCGGCGGTGACAGCAATGAATGTCTCCGGGTAGCGCCCATGTAAAACCGGCATCATGGCCGAAACATCGGATAGACCGGTCAGCCGTTCCGCTGCGGGCTCGGAAAAGATGATGTGGCTTGCAGCGGGTGCAAGCCGCTCCAACGTTTCCACCGGCGCAACATCCCCGTCCAGGATCGCGGGCTTGCCGAGTTGTCGCGCAACGGTCAGCACATCGAGCGCGAGTTCGGGCCAGCGCACGTCCACCAAAACGGCATCGAAGGCCGCTAGATCGGCTTTCGTGCAGGAGCGTTTATTCTCGTGCAGCCTGTGATCGTAGAAGGGGACGATCAGTCGCTCGCCCCGGTCATCGATCAGGATGGTGGAGAGCGCAGAGCGCGCACCCTTGGCGACCGTCATGCCGGACGTATCGATGCCGCTCTCCGACAGGTCGCGCAGAATGCGCGCGCCCGTCTCGTCATCGCCAACGGCGCCCCATAGGCTTGCCCGTCCACCCATGCGATGGACGGTGTAGGCGGCGCTCGATGCCATGCCCTCGGCGATTTGCAGCATTTCGTAAGGTAGAACCTTACCTTGGCCCGTCGGCATGTCATGTACGCGAAACAGCGTGTCCAGCACGGCCGCCCCGACGCAGAGTACGTGGCGGCCGTGGCCCTCTTCTTTATTCTCGCTTTGCATCGATGCTCAGATTCGCTTGCCGGTTTCCTTGTCGAACAGGTGCACCGAAGCGGGATCGATGGCAACACGAACCGTATCGCCAAAACGGATATCCAGCCGCTCGCGGAAGAGGCAGGCAATTTCCTCGCCATTGCAATTCAGTTTCGCATAGATTTCCGAGCCGGTGCCTTCCACCAGCTCCACCCGTCCCTCGATGCCGGTTTCGGCAGCGCGAATGTGCTCGGGGCGGATGCCGTAGACGAGGTCGCGCCCGCCAAGCGTCGCGGGATTGGCTGTTGGCGGCAGAGGCAGCGTCAGGCCCTTGGCGGTGCGGAAAACGCCTTCTTCGACACGGCCGCGAATGAAGTTCATGGCAGGCGAACCGATGAAGCCGGCGACGAAGAGATTGGCCGGGCGGTCGTAAAGTTCAAGTGGCGCACCGATCTGCTCGATGATGCCATCGTGAAGTACGACGATCTTGTCGGCCATGGTCATGGCTTCCACCTGGTCGTGCGTCACATAGATCGTGGTCGTGCCGATGCGCTGATGCATGGACTTGATCTCGCCCCGCATCTGCACGCGCAGCTTGGCATCCAGGTTGGAGAGCGGCTCGTCGAAGAGGAAGACCTGCGGATCGCGTACCAAAGCGCGGCCCATGGCAACGCGCTGGCGCTGACCGCCGGAGAGCTGGCGCGGGTAGCGATCCAGCAGCTTCTCCAGTCCAAGAATGCCAGCGGCCTTGTCTACCTTCGCCTTTGTCACGGCGGCATCGACCTTCTTGAGCTTCAGGGCAAAGCCCATATTCTCGGCGACTGTCATATGCGGATAAAGCGCGTAGTTCTGGAAAACCATGGCGATATCGCGGTCACGTGCCGGCAGGTGGCTCACCTCGCGTGCGCCGATATGGATTTCGCCGTCGCTCAGCTCCTCGAGACCGGCGATCATGCGAAGCAGGGTGGATTTTCCGCAGCCAGACGGGCCGACCAGGACGACGAATTCTCCGTCACGAATATCGATATCGATACCGTGGATGACATTGACCGCGCCGAAGCGCTTCTGGACATTCTGGATATTGACGGGTGCCATGATGATTATCCTGTAATAAAAGCCATTGCAGCGATCGGTCGGATCAGCCGCCCTTGACGGCGCCTGCGGTGAGGCCCGCAACGATCTGCTTTTGAGCAAACATGGTGAGCAACAGCACGGGCAACGTCACGATCAGCGCTGCTGCTGCGAGCGGACCCCAGCTGACCTGCTCGAAGGACAGCATGTTGTAGACCGCGACCGGCAGCGTTCGCGTTTCGCGACTGGCCAGCACAATGCCGAAGACGAAGTTGTTCCAAGAGAAGATGACGGCGAGGATGAAGGATACCACGATGCCGGGCTTGGCGATGGGCAGCGCCACGAGCCGAAACACCTGCCAGGACGAGGCACCGTCGATGCTCGCCGCCTCTTCCAGTTCCTTCGGCGTCGTCTCGAAATAGCCGATCATGATCCAGACGACGATCGGAACCGTCACCACCAGATGGATGATGATCTGCGGCCAGAGCGTGCCAAGCAGGTTCAGCCATTGGAACAGAAGGAACAGCGGAATGAGGAAGGAAAGGCCAGGCGTCATGCGCGCGATCATGATGACGATCGCTGCTTTTTCCGCCTTCAGCCGCGCAATGCCGTAGCCTGCCGGAACGCCGATCACCAGCGCGAGAATGGTGGCGGCACCCGTGACCAGCACGGAGTTCCAGAAATAGAGGAAGAAGTTGTTTTCCTCGAACACCTTCACATAGTTCGACCAGGCGAAGCGCTCAGGGATCAGGATCGGCGGATAGGCGCCGTTATCGATTTCGAATTTCAGCGACAGCGAAATCATCCAGAGGAAAAACAGGATGACGGGGGAGATCATCACCAGCGCAATGAAGAACAGGCCGATGCGGTCTAGGTTTCTGCGGGACATCAGCGATCCTCCATCTCGTTCCATTGGGTGCGCGCACGAACCATCAGAAGAACGAAGGAGAGCGCGATGATGACGATGAAGAAGACGACGGCCATGGCCGAGGCATAGCCGATGTCGTAATAGGCAAAGGCCGTATTGTAGAGGTAAATGTTGATCGTTTCCGATGCCGTGCCAGGGCCGCCTTGCGTCATCGCATAGATGATGTCGAAGCTCTTCACCGCATCGATGGAGCGGATGATGACGGCAATCATCAGGAACGGTGCGATCATCGGCATCGTCAGGTAGCGGAACTTTTGCCAGGCATTGGCGCCGTCGATTTCAGCACTTTCGTAAGGCTCGCGCGGCACGGCTGCCAGACCACCGAGAACGATGAGCATGACCAGCGGCGTCCATTGCCACGTTTCCACCAGAACCAGCGAGGGGATGACGGTGGACTGGTTGTAGATCCATTCCAGCGGGCCGATGCCGATAAAGGACAGAAGATAGTTCAGCACGCCGAGCTGCGGGTGGAACATCATCGTCCAGACCAGCGCGATGGCGACCGGGGTCGCCATCATCGGCATGACGAAAACGCCGCGCAGGAAACCGCGCAGCGGGAACTGCGCGTCGAACACAAGGGCAGCCAAGGTGCCGAGAAAGAGCGGCGCAACAACCGATAGGACCGTATAGACCAGCGTGTGCCAGAGCGATTCCCAGAACCGCGCATCACTTGCCAAGCGGATGTAATTGTCGAAACCGATGAAACTCTGCTCTTGCCCAAGCGTCCAGCGTTGCGCGCTCATCCACAGGGTAAAGACCCAAGGGAAGACGATCACCGCGCCAATGACGACGAGAGCGGGAATGACGAAAGGCCAGTAATTTGGAGCAAGCCGCGGCGGCTTGCTCCCCTGCGCGACCTTCGTCACCGCTGCATTATGTTCGATGCTGACAGACACCATTATCCCTCGCTGCGTGCCAGAACAGGTGCGAACTGTTCGGTCGCCTTCTTGAGTTCTGCGGCGGGATCTGCGCCACCGATCATGTTGGTGAGACCGACGCCGTAAATGTCGCGGAACTCGGTCACCGGAATGATGACCGGCAGCGCAAGCTTTGACACCTTGCCGGAACCGACCACCGCATCCAGCCATTCGGCTGGCATCTTCACGCCTTCACGCACCTTCGCGTCCTCAAGGATGGACTGGCGGAACGGAACGCCGGCACCGGCCTGCAGAAGACGCGCACCCATGTCGTGAGAGATTGCCCACTGGCAGAAGAGATAGGCCGCTTCCTTCTTGGTGCTGGCTTCGACGACGCCAAGGCCATCACCGAACGTACCAGCCGCTTGCGCTGCCGGACCCTTCGGCATCACGCCATAGCCGGTCTTGCCGACGACGCGGGACTTTTCCGGGTTTTCGATCGGCGGTGCGAAGCCAACGCCATCCAGCCACATGCCGATCTTGCCCTGAAGGAAGGCAGACTGCGCTTCGGCCCAGTTGAAGCCGGAAACGCCGGGAGGCGCGGCCTTGGTCATCAGACGCTGGTAGAGCTTGGCCGCTTCCACCGCTTCCTTGGACTCGGTGTTGATCTTGCCATCGGTAATCGGCTCGCCGCCGTAACCGAGCATCAGGGTGGTCCAGACCGGGGTGTTGGCGTTTTTCAGGCCGCGGGCAACGAAACCATAAGTGTTGGTGGACGGATCGGTGATCGCTTCTGCAGCGGCGACCAGTTCCTCGAAGGTCTGAGGATATTTGAGGCCCTTGGCTTCGAAGAGATCCTTGTTCCAGTAGAGAATCCAGTAATCCACCGAGAACGGCAGCGAGCGCAGGACGCCGTCGCTATCCTTGGCAAACTGCATGCCGGCTGTGGCAAAATCGCTTTCGACCAGCGACGGATCGGTGAGCGATGGGTCCTTCATGAAGCCACTGATATCGGCGAGCCACTTGCCCTTCTCGAACTGGCGCTTCTGAACGTGGTAGCTCAGGTGCACGACGTCGAAGCTCGGCTTGCCGGAGGACAGTTCGATGACGACTTTCTGGCGCTGCTGCTGTTCCGGCGTTGCCTCGGCATTGACCTTGATGCCGGTCAGCTCTTCGAATTCCTTGATGTATTTCAGAAGCGTTTCGCTGCGCGGGCTCTTGACCAGATTGACCTCGAGCGTTGTGCCGGCATGCTTCTTCCAGTCCACTGCGGCTGACGCGGAGCGCACACCGAACATGGCGGCGCCGCCAAGGGCCGCCGTGCCGGCCAGGAAGGCGCGGCGCGTTGGGCTGATAAATGAATGTGTCATGAAGTTCCTCCTCTTGACGCCGGGATCTCCTCATCCCGGCTTTATGGTGATCTCTCAAACCGCGAGTGCTCTGTCCCTCGCGCTACGAATATGGGCAACCAGCCTCTCGACCGCTTCGTCGACATCGCGTCGTTGAATGGCCTCGATGATGGCAAGGTGCTCAGCCATGACCGATTTGACATGGCCGGCGATGCGGAAGCGCTCCTGGTTGATCAGGCGCATCTTGATCGAATTGACGCGATAGGCGTTCGAGATGATCGAGTTGCCGAGCGCGTCGATAAAGGCGTCATGCATGCCCCAGTCCACGGCCTGGGCGCGTGCATCGAGTTCGGTCGAGCCGTTGCCGCTATTGGCAAGTTCGGCAATCTCCCGATGGTCTTTCAGCAGCGCCGCAATCGCGTCGTCGGAGGCGGTGCGGGTGAAATTCGCCACCGCTTCCTTTTCCAGCAGGATGCGAAACTGAAAGGCTTCGCGGATGAGGTTGATATCGATATGGGCGACCTGGAGGCCACGCTGTGGCACGGTCTTGATCAGCCCCTCAGCCTCAAGCCGCGGGATTGCCTCACGGATTGCGCCGAGAGGCAGCCCTGTCATCTCGACGAGCCGACGCTGGGAAATGAACTGACCGGGCCGGACGTCACGCGCGAGGAGATGGTGCGTAAAGCTTTCATACGCCTTCTCTCTCAACGTCGTCTGTTCGGCCACATCGTCCATTTATGATCCCTTTCAAGCCGCCTGTTTACTGAAGAGCGACCCGAATGCGGCTTCGATCTTTTTACGATCTTCTGCAGAAATGGAAACCAGCGGCGGACGCACAGTGTGCCAGATCGTCTCGCCGGTCACGTAGGACACAAGCACCTTCACCGCAGGCGTCACCGGGAACTTCAGCAGTTCGACGACGAGGTCCTGGACACGCTCGTCATCCTTGCCCTCGACTGCCATGGCGCGGATTTCAGCGGGTAAGAAGTTGGCGCAGCCGGAGATCGCACCCTGACCGCCCATACGAACGCCCTGGGCCAAATGACGCTCGTCGCCGATGAGGATGATCAGATCGCCATTTTCCTTCAGAAGCCGTTCCGTATGCGGCCAGTTGCCGGAGGAGTCTTTGACGCCAACGACGATACCGGGAAAAGCCTGCTTCAGGCGGCCGACAAGCTCGACCGACAGCGTCACCATTGTCACCGACGGAATATTGTAGACGAGGATGTCGCGCGCGGTTGATCCGATCTGCGAGAACACCGAAGCGAACCAGTCGAACAGACCGTCATCGCTGACATTCTTGAAGTAGGAAGGAGGTGCAAGGAGGATGTTGCGCACGCCGGCGTCGAGGGCGGCAAAGGCCTGGTCGGCAGCATCCTGCACCGAATCGACCAGAACGCCGACGACGATATTTTTCGGAGAGATACCGGCACTCAGGCATGAGGCGAGGATATCGGCCCGCTCGCGGGTGCCGATCGAGCTTCCTTCGCCGGTGGTGCCGAAAAGGGTGATGCTGTCACAACCCGACGACAAGGCACGCTCGGCCTGCTTGATCATTGCATCGATGGCAATCGTTCCATCTTGCATAAAGGGTGTCGTCAACGCTGCCGAGAGGCCGAATTTACCAGTCACGTCCATGCTCCTCCAAAACTGATGGAGATGTGATAAGACATTAACATGTCAGTTGTAAAGTCACCAATGTTTAGTTTGTTGTTATGAAGCGCAATGAATTGGGGAGAGGGAGGCCGGAGGGCGCCCTTACTGAGGATGGCAGAAAAAACCGTTTCAGCTTTAAGATAAAGCGGTAAGCGGGAAAGTGCTGGAATTGCGTGGCACGGTCGCCACAGCCAGCTTTAACTCTGTTGAAATTCGCGAGTTCGGCCGCTTTAGCAATAGGCGGTTAACCTTTATTTTTTATCTCAGTTGCTGTGCCAATTGTCCGTTTATGATGAGTGTACAGGCTGTCATGCGTTTTCCCCGATCCAATTTTAATAATCCAGGCAATGCGATAGAGGGGGGAGAGGCTGAATCGGCAGACAACATGGTTCAGCATCCCCAAATCCCGGCCGCGCCGGCGCAAAGCTTGACGAAGGCTGAGCGCGCCGCCGTGGGTCGTAACGCCGATCAGATCGCTGCCAATGCGATTGAAGGCCGCCCGGATATGCCCGGCTGGCAGAACGCGTTCACGCTCGGCCCGAATGTCCGCTTTTCCCGCACGCCGCAGAGCATCTTCTCCAGGAAGAACGCTGCCGGTGAAGACATCGTCGCAGAGCAATCAGCAGAACAGGGCGAGGGGGAGTCTCCCGTGGTTGAAGATGCCGCCCAGGCGTCTGCGACTTCGACTGAGAAACAGTCGGCACCGGTGGAGCGCCGCATCGCAAAGCCTGCAGTGCTGCCGCAGCCGCCAGGTGCCACGGGTGCCAGGGCTCTCAGCTATCGTCTGCGTCGCGAACTGGCATTGCGCCAGCAGCAGGAACTAATGCAGCAGGCCGAAGCCGGTACATCGGTGGAAGCCCCGGTCCAGCCAGTCGCGATCGAAGCGAGGCGCGAGACCGGTGCCGCCGAACAGATCGATGTCGCCTGCTTCCCGGCAGAGCACCAGCACAAGCCCACGCTCGACGTGCCATCCTTCGCTGCCCACCTTTCCGACGACATGTTCTGGGAAGTCATGAACCTCGACGTCGAGGGCACGATTGCACCGGACCGTCAGCCCATGCGCCTGTCTGAACTGGCAAGGCTGAAGGCGCAGCGTCTCGCCGCGACAAAACTCACCGCAGTTGAGCAGCAGCCGGCCCCCATCCGTGTTCCGCTCTTGCGCCAGGCACGCGCGGTCGAGCCTGTCGTCATTCGCCAGCAGCCCCGGCCAAGCCTGCCTGCCACGCCGGCAGCGGCCGAGTTGAACGGATCGGCCGTCTCGCTTTATCGCGAAGTCGGTGTTCGTGGCTATCAGCCGGCCCAATCCGAGCCGGCAGAGATCGTTGAGGCGACGCCGGTCGATGAGGCCGTCCCTGTAGTCGATGTTGTTGAGCCGGTTGCGATTGAGGCGCCGTCGCCGCGCCGCGAAATCCGCACGGTTGCTCGCAACAATCAGCCAATGTTCCTCGATGCACCTGTCTTCGGGGAAGGCGAATATGAGTATCCGCCAATCGACCTTCTGCAGCCACCGCAGGTACAGCAGACGACGACAATGACGCCGGAAGCGTTGGAGCAGAGCGCAGGGCTTTTGGAAAGCGTGCTTGAGGATTTCGGCATCAAGGGCGAGATCATCGATGTGCGCCCTGGCCCCGTCGTGACACTTTATGAATTCGAGCCAGCCCCGGGCGTCAAGTCGTCGCGCGTCATCGGCCTGTCGGATGACATTGCCCGCTCCATGTCGGCGCTATCGGCCCGCGTGGCGGTTATTCCTGGCCGCAACGTCATCGGCATCGAATTGCCAAACCCGGTGCGCGAGACTGTCTACTTCCGCGAACTGATCGAATCCCACGACTACGCCGATACGCGGATGAACCTGGCGCTCTGCCTTGGCAAGACCATCGGTGGCGAGCCGGTGGTGGCTGAACTCGCCAAGATGCCCCACCTTCTGGTGGCTGGTACGACGGGCTCAGGTAAGTCCGTTGCCATCAACACCATGATCCTGTCGCTGCTCTACCGGTTGAAGCCGGAAGAATGCCGCCTGATCATGGTCGATCCCAAGATGCTCGAGCTTTCCGTCTATGACGGTATTCCGCATCTCCTAACTCCCGTCGTTACCGATCCGAAGAAGGCCGTCATGGCGCTGAAATGGGCGGTGCGCGAGATGGAGGATCGCTATCGCAAGATGTCGCGCCTCGGCGTTCGCAATATCGACGGCTACAATGCGCGCGCTGCCGCTGCTCGCGCCAAGGGCGAGACGGTGATGTGCAACGTCCAGACCGGTTTCGACCGCGCAACGGGCGAGGCAGTCTACGAGCAGGAGGAAATGGACCTTACGGCCATGCCGTACATCGTCGTCATCGTCGACGAGATGGCCGACCTGATGATGGTGGCTGGCAAGGAAATCGAAGGCGCGATCCAGCGCCTGGCACAAATGGCGCGTGCCGCCGGTATCCACCTGATCATGGCAACGCAGCGTCCCTCGGTCGACGTCATCACCGGCACGATCAAGGCGAATTTCCCGACGCGCATCTCCTTCCAGGTCACCTCGAAGATCGATAGCCGCACGATCCTGGGCGAACAGGGCGCCGAACATCTTCTCGGCCAGGGCGATATGCTACACATGATGGGCGGCGGACGCATCGCCCGTGTTCACGGACCCTTCGTCTCCGACGAGGAAGTCGAAAAGGTCGTCGCACATCTGAAGACGCAAGGCCGTCCGGAATATCTGGGCACGGTGACGGAAGATGCCGATGAGGCCGAGGACGGCGAGGATGAGGACAGCGCCGTCTTCGACAAGACCGCCATGGCCGAAGACGATACGGCCGACCTTTACGAGAAGGCCGTGAAGGTGGTCCTGCGCGACAAGAAGTGCTCGACCTCCTACATCCAGCGTCGACTGTCGATCGGTTACAACCGCGCGGCATCGCTGGTGGAGCGGATGGAGCAGGAGGGCATTGTCGGTCCCGCCAACCATGTCGGCAAGCGCGCCATCATCATTGGTGAGCGGGATGCTCACGAGGTACCCGGCGCTGGCGACTGAGAGTGGGTCGCTAGCCCGATTTTAAAGCGCTCGCCGCGAAGCAGTATGCTCTCGTGGCGGCGCGTACTGCTTGCTGAAAATGGTGATCGCGGAGCAGACGCCGATGATCTGCATCGCTGCTCCGATCGCTTCGGTGGGTGTGGGAAACCGACCTTCGAAAATGAAGCCATAGGCGAGACCAAAGATCGTTTCCGCTACGATAAGTTGGGCCGCGAGAGCCAGCGGCAATCGTTGAGATGCAACGACCCAGCACCAAGTAGCGAGCCACGATCCAGCCAATCCCATGACGAGCGCCCATGAGAAAAACCTGAAGGCTTCCGCCGAAGTTGCCGTATGAGCTAAATCGAAAGAGGCCAGTGGCAACAGCAGTATGCTTCCCATGGCCGCGCCAACGCCTTGCAACCCCGTCCACTTTAGGCCGTCTGGCGCGTCTGGAGACCGCATGACGGCCGCGTTCACCAGACCATAGACGATCCAGATGGCCAACGCTGCAGAGCTGGCAGTCACTCCGAGCAGGATTGATGTCACATCATCCAAGCTGGCGGCGTTGAGCGCTGCGACATTCACAAGCGCCACACCGAGTACGATCAGCGCAAGGGGCAATGCGACAATTCTCCACGGAGCGGAAGCGTCCTGAAAATTGGCGATGATGGCTAGGATGACCGGCATGGTGCCGATGATAACCGGTGGAACCGCCGCGCCAGCAAACTTCACGGCAAAGGCTGCGCTGATGAAGTAGCCGACATATCCCGCGCTACCCAGCAGAAGTCCTATCAGAAGGCGAAAGGGCGCGATGCCTTCAGGCCGGAAACGTCGATCGATCATTAGCAACAGGCAAGCGAGCCCGAAAATTCCATAACGCGCAATTGTCAAATCCCACGTCGTAAAAGGCTCAACCGCCCGAGGGGCGATGAAGGTGAGGCCCCATAAGGCGCAAGTGACGAGGCCTATTACGATCCCAAGCAGCATAGCTTTCTCCTAGTTGAGAAATCATCCTATGCGGCTTGACGGATTTATATGGAGTTTCTGAGCCTGGCGGCGTATTGTCACCGCCATGTCGAAGGCAAAAGCGGTTCCTAACCTTCAAACTGAAAAATCCTCGCTCGATGCGATTGACGTGCAAATCGTCTCGGCACTCGATTCCGACGCTCGCCTTTCGATGAGTAAACTTGCCGGCATCGTTGGAATGTCTGCGCCAAGCGTCGCGGAGCGGGTTCGGCGCTTGGAAACATCCGGCATCATTCGGGGGTTCAATCTTGATCTGGACCCGAGGGCGATCGGCTATCAGGTGCGGGCTATGGTGAGAATTCGGCCATTGCCCGGCAAGCTTCATCTTGTCGAGCGACTGATTCAGGAGACGCCTGAGTTTGTCGAGTGCGACAAAATCACTGGCGACGACCCTTTCCTAGCTCGTCTTGTGGTGCATTCTATTGAGCAGATGGATGATGTTCTCGAAGCCCTTTCGGAACACGCTGTCACAAGTACCGCCGTCATCAAGGGAACGTCTGTAAAACGGCGCTTGCCGCCGCTGTAGACGTAAGATTAGCACTGGTGCGGCGGTTGCGGATAGCCCTCGGCAAGCCCATTCGGAAGAGGTGCTAACGGGCACCCTTCACGCCATTCGCTCCCGACACCTCGAAGGCATCGGCAGGTACCGGGCGGCCGACGAAGTAGCCCTGTACGTGGTCGATCCGGAACTGGTGCATCAGGTCCAACTGCTCGACGGTCTCCACACCCTCGACCAGGATTTTTGGTCCGCGGTTGCGGATGAGGCCGATGATGTCCTTCAACATCATCCGGCCCCGAGGCGTCGCGCCATCGTGGAGGAAGGACTTGTCGACCTTGACGGTGTCGAAATCGATCAGTCTCAGCCAGGAGAGACCGGCAAAGCCAGTGCCGAAATCGTCCAGCCACATCTTGATTCCGAGCATCCTAAGATCGCTGATGCAGCGCAGGACATCAGAATCCATGTCCATCTCGAGACCTTCGGTGATTTCGAGAGCCAGTTGCCCGCCTGAAATTCCGAGTTCTCCCAAAATGGCGGCGACTGAGGTGGCAAAACCCGGGCGCTTGAGCTGGATGGGGGAGACGTTGACGCTGACGACCTGCACCTTGCCGCTTTGCAGCATCTGCTGGCAGGCGGTTCGGATCGCCCAAAGCCCGAGATCGGTAATCTTGCCGATCCGCTCCGCTATCGGGATAAAGATGCTAGGGGGAACCTGCGTGCCGTCCAGCAGTCTGAGGCGCATCAGGGCTTCGGCTGCCTGGACACGATCGGTCACGAGGCTGCGGATCGGCTGATAGACCAATGAAACGAGATCCTGCTGAATGGCAATATCCAACAGGGCGGCGACATTTTCCGTATCGTCGCTGGTCAGTGGATCGTCGGGGTCGAAGAGCTTGATCCGGTTGCGCCCGCTTTCCTTGGCAAGATAGAGCGCCCTGTCGGCCTCGTGGATTACGCGCTCCAGTTTCGGCATCGGGATCGGGCGTGCATAGGATGCCCCAACGCTGACGGTAATGACGGAGGTGCCATCGCGTCGGCGTTCATGAGCGAGACAAAGATTTTCGACCGTGCGGCGGAGAAGCTCGGCAACCTGTTCGATCTCCTGATGCGTTTTGTAGCGCATGAGCGTGATGAACTCTTCTCCACCATAGCGTCCTACCACGGCATCGTAGTCGCTCATTGCTGCCTGGAGTGTGTGGGCAACCTGGACGAGACAACGGTCGCCCTCCTGATGGCCGTAATAATCGTTGTATTTCTTGAAGAAATCGACGTCGATGAGAAAGACCGCGAAACTCCGCTTCGACGTGATCCAGTCGCTCCACAGGCGGCGCAAATGGGCGTCGACCGCGCGCCTGTTGGCAACGCCGGTCATTGGGTCGGTATTGGAAAGCCTCAACAAGGCCTCGCCGCGATCGTCGGCCTCGCGCTGGCGAACCTTTGCCTCGACAGTGCTTAGGAAGACGCGGGTGCGCTCCCGATTGAGGCGCCAGTTCACATAGGAGGTGAAGCTGAAGCAGGCGAGATAGAAGGTGCCGAACGCGATCTGATAATAGATGTCTTTGTGCAGGAAGCTCAGCGCTACGAAAAAGATCACGAGGATGACGCCGGATGCAAACAGCGAGAGTGCAAAGTTGAAGGTGAAAAACAGGTTCGCGCCCATCATGAAGATCGCGCCGAAGACCATGTAGTAGGACATGTTGATGGTGTAGGCCGTCATCAACGCTGGCAACAGCCAGCCGAGATAACCGCAGACCAGCGCCGCAGCGCAGGTCACATCCATGAGGTCGGTTCTCGTTTCCACTCTCACCTGTGTTTCCAGGATCAGCAGGGCAGCAATGCCAACGACGAAGCGAGCAAAAGTCGTGTGAACGGAGACATCCGGAACGAGAAGCACATCCGTGACGGAAAACAGCAGATAGATCAGAACGGCAACCCAGAGACCCTTACGGATTGCCACTCGGCGTTTGACGTCGGCCTCTTCGAAGAAGTGCTGCCGCACGAGCGTCTCGGCGCCGGTGCGAGATGCATCCGCCTGCAGATCGAGCTCCACACTATGTGCCAAACTGTGCTTCATGCACGTTCCTAAAGTTGTACGAATTTTCAGCGAGCGATCATGCTCACCTGATAAATTCCAATGCTCGGTCTGCTCCACCCCCAACCGTCCGTCCTCTCCCTTTGCGGAAACGGGGAAGCTTGCGCAATATTCATACTCGCATGCCGATTAAGTTTGTTTGAATCCTACTCGTGTAATTTTAGTCATTAGTCATACCTTAATAGTTAAGTCCTAGAAAAGAATTCCTCTTCCCTGGTTTTCCAATCGTCGGTGCTGCGCTGGCATGCCGTCGATTAATCTAGTATTAACAATGGCTTATAAGGGGATTTCTTAGTGGCTCGAAACAATCGTATCGCGCTGGACGGGCAAAGCTTGGTCACGCCGGATTCAGTTTCAAAGGAACTGCTGACGCAAAATGAAAGCAACTCGCAACGCGATCTTGCTGTTGCGGAAGCAGAAGTGGCACTTATTCTCAACCTGGCACACCAACAGTTTCTTGCCGGTGGCGCGCCTGCAACCATAATACACGCGGTTGCGGGCAGGCTGCATCAAATGCGTAGAAAATACGACTATAGCGTGTGGACTGAGCTTCTGCCGCTCATCCAGCATCATCCTGTTGCCGATTATTTCCTCGAAGATCCCTTCACCCGATGGTCCTTCGAAAAGCCGCGTGGTTATTCCGGCGATGCGCAGCTTCTGGACTTCATCTACGGCCACGACAGTGTCGCCGACCCACTTGCAGCGGCCTCTCCTTTGGGTACCGCCCTCTATGACTATACCCGCGAGGCGTCATCCTCCGTCGCGGTTCGCGAACGGCGCGATATTCTGACGCGTTACGTCGATGACATTGCGCAGGAGAAAGGGTCGGAGACCGAGATCCTCACGATCGCAGCCGGTCATTTGCGCGAGGCAAACCGCTCGCAAGCGCTTGCCTCGAAGGGGATCAAGCGCTGGGTTGCTCTCGATCAGGACCCCTTAAGCATCGGCTCTATTGCGCGCGACTTTGCCGGCACGTGCGTCGAAGCTGTCGACGGTTCGGTCAAAGATCTTCTTGCCCGCTCCCACGATCTTGGACAATTCGACTTCGTCTATGCCGCAGGTCTTTATGATTATCTGACGGATAAGGTGGCAATCAAGCTGACGCAGAGATGCCTCGATATGCTGAAACCCGGCGGCACCTTCCTCTTCGCCAATTTCGCTGAAGACATTGCCGTCGATGGCTACATGGAATCCTTCATGAACTGGACGCTGCTTCTGCGCAGCAAGGCGGATATGTGGAAGATCATCAATGCCAGCATCGCTCCGTCCCTTGCCGAGAGCGAGGTCTTCCATGGGCAGAACCACAACATTGTCTACGGCGTGATCAGAAAGCTCTGAAAATCCAAATGACCTCACCGTTTCGATGAGAAGAGAGGCTGAGGCCATTTTAGCCTTCATGGTTCAGATCGACGAGCGATAGTGTTCGTCGATCTGAACCATCGACCCTGACCAATCCAACGACATTCCAAATGGTCGCGCCTTTTAGCCTTGATACCGGGGCTTGTTTGTTATCCAAGCCCAGTATTGGTGATTGTCGCGCTCACCATAATCTGTAAAATTTCATCTCGGGGCACATTATCTCCTGAGGGGACGATCATGATGGTTTGTGCGGGACGCGTCATTTCGGCGCTCGTTGTTCTTTTTTTGCTTGTCGATGCTTACACAGGGCTGTTTGCGGCACAGACGCTGAAGGCGGAGAGGGATGCCACGGGCTTTCCTCCCAACCTTGTGCCCGCCATCGGGATCATCGCGCTGATTTGCGGCGTCCTCTACGCTATCCCGGCCACGTCGGTGATCGGCGCCGTTCTGACGACAGCCTTTCTCGGTGGTGCGATCTGCACCCACTTTCGCGTCGGAGAGATTTTGAGCCCTCCTCAGATCGTTTGTCTGGTGGTGGGCGTTGCCGCCTGGGCGGGGCTTTATTTTCGCGATAGCCGCATGCGGCAGCTCATGCCTTTCAAGGTCTGAGGGAACAAGATCCCGGCTTCGAGCGAGCGAGCGCGCTATCGCATCGCACGGCGCAATCTCGGTGCTTCAAAAAATCGAAGAAGTCTGGAAATCGCGCTGGCGAGTGGAATGATTGCGGGGTAATCCTAGCTGCGAACAGGCCACGCGATGCTTGTGGCTCGATATGGAATCGTTGGAGTGCATGATGGAAAAGAAGCGTTACTACTCTGATTTTGGCGGGTTGCCAGGGCAGACGGAGCTGCTTTCCAGCAAAGCGGTGTTCACCACCGCCTATGCGGTCATTCCAAAGCGGGTCATGTCCGACATCGTCACCAGCGTGTTGCCGCACTGGGCCGATACGCGCGCCTGGATCATCGCCCGGCCGATGACCGGATTCTCCGAGACTTTCGCACAGTATATCATGGAAGTGCAGCCGGGCGGTGGAAGCGACAAGCCGGAGCCGGATGCGCGCGCCCAGGCGGCGATCTTCATGGTCGATGGCGAGATGACGATCACCTTCGAAGGCCAGGAGCACGCTCTTCGCTCGGGCTCGTTCGCCTACATCCCGACGGGAAGCCAATGGTCGCTGCGAGCCAAGGGCGGCTCGGCTGCGAAATTCCACTGGGTTCGCAAGGTGTTCGACAAGGTTGAAGGACTTGAGTTGCCGCCAGCCATCTTCACGCATGAGGACGAGCATGAACTCTCCGCCATGCCGGACACCGATGGCAAGTGGGCAACCACCCGCTTCATCGATCCGGCGGATGGCCGTTACGACATGCATCTCAACATCGTCACCTTCGAACCCGGCGCGACCATTCCTTTCATGGAAACCCACGTCATGGAGCACGGCCTTTTCGTGCTCGAAGGCAAGGCGGTCTATCGCCTCAACGATGATTGGGTGGAAGTCGAAGCGGGTGACTTCATGTGGCTGCGTGCTTACTGCCCGCAGGCCTGCTACGCCGGTGGCCCAGGCCGTTTCCGCTATCTTCTCTACAAGGACGTCAACCGTCACGTGAAGCTGTGGTAGTCGTCGCAGCATCGTCCTGAAAACCGGCGACGTTTGAGATCAAGGCTCAGGAGCGCGCCCACGAAAACGGGCGCTATATCTGCTTTGAGCTAGTGCATTCTGCTTTCCCAAAATCGTCTCCGATTTTGGGCGGATGCTTTAGAGGTGTCAGCCAGGGATTTGGATGTCCATTTCGCCGATCCCTTCCCAGCGAGCAGTGATCCGCGTTGCGTCACCAATGCGGATCATCCCGCACAGGCTGCCTGTGGTGATCACCTGACCACGCTTCAACCCGCCCAAGTGATCGTTCTGCGCATTGGCGTAGGCGAGAAGAGGTCCAACCGGGTCCATTTGCGGATGCGCCGGGATGGCGCCGAAGAGCACGTCGTCCTCCGCCTCGACCATGAGCGGTGGCAGGTTCGGGTCCTGAAGGGCAAGCGCCTCCATGACGGAGGCGTCGATGGCCGGTCCGAGCACGAAGGAATGGTTGGCAAGCCTGTCGGCGAGGAACAGCGGAAACGGCACGCGATTTTCTTCCGTCAACCGATAGCTGACGAACTCTGCGCCGAGATTGATGGATTCGACCGCTTCCAGGATCGTCTCGCGCGTATAGGTCTCGCCGAGCGGCAGCGCGGGTAGATCCTCGGCAAGCACGAAGCAGACTTCGATTTCGATGCCGACGGCACCGGGCTTCGGGACTGTCAGCGTGCTGTCCTGCACCTCGTCATAAAGATCGAGAAGGGGGGCTGCGACCGGGCGACCATTGTTCAGACCAAGCTTCCAGCCGGCAACGTCCTTGCCGATCGTGCCGACAGCCAACGCTTGCACGGCCATCGCGCTATCGATCGTTGGCGGGATGAGGTCTCGGCTTTCGAGCTTCTCGGCGCTGATGGACGACTGTCGTGCTTCCGCTTCAGCCAGAATCATACCGAGTCTGATATTCGCTTCCGTGATCGTCGTCATATATTTCCCCGCAGGTCCGGCTTTCACAGCTTCATTACAGGCAAATCTCACGCTGACAAGAGAACGGCGCAAGGGCCGGGAAACAAAAGGCCGGTCGTCAACACAATATTAAGCATGTAGTTACGTCGGTCTACATGCCCGTCACGGATAAACCGTAGCCGCTAATACAGCTTCTCCTGTTGCTTGTCGCAGTAACGATCTGAATATTTTCAAGCATCTACCGCCAGGAAGTCCTTAACATAAAGAGGCTCGTCGCCAGCTTTCACACTCTGATCATCTGGCTAACTTCGGAAGATGTGGCTCTGAGGACCCGAGGCAAGACCTAGAGGATTTGATCTTGAAAAATGCCGCAGGCTTAGCGTGCCGCGCGTTCGATTGGACGCACAGCACTGTACCTCTTTGATTTGACGCATCGGCCCGAAAATTGAGTCCGATTTTCGGGCCGATGCAGTAGAGACAGCCGGCGGCTTCTTCACCTCAGATACGGCGGCCGGGCAGTTGCGGCAGAAGAACGGTCAGCAGGCCCAGAAGCGGAAGATACGAGCAGATTTGATACACAAATTCTATGCCCTGCCGATCGGCGAAGACGCCAAGGACCGCAGCACCAATCCCGCCGAAGCCGAAGGCAAAGCCAAAGAACATGCCTGCAACCAACCCCACGCGACCCGGTACCAGTTCCTGCGCGAAAACGACGATCGCGGAAAAGGCAGACGAGAAGATAAAGCCTATGACGACCACCAGAACCGCTGTCCAGAGGAGGTTGGCATAGGGCAGGATCAGGGCAAAGGGTATGACGCCGAGGATCGAGAACCAGATAACGACGCGAGAGCCAAAACGGTCGCCGATCGGGCCGCCAAAGAAGACGCCGGCAGCGGAAGCGCCGAGGAACAGAAACAGCAGGATTTGCGCATTCTGCACCGAGACACCGAACTTCTCGATGGTGAAGAAGGTGAAGTAGCTGGAAATGCTGGCAAGATAAGCGTTTTTCGTCGCGGTCAGAACCACGAGAACGGCAAGCGTCATCAACACCTTGTTGCGGGGCAGCGGCAACTCACGGCTGACAGGTCGTTTTCCTGCCGCGCTGCGCCGATGGCGGCTGTACCAGATACTGACCCATGACAGGATCGCAAAGCCGGTCAGCGCAATGATCGAAAACCAGCTGAGAACCTCCTGGCCTCTCGGAATGACGATGAAGGCCGCAAGCAGTGGTCCGATTGCCGTGCCCGTATTGCCGCCCACCTGGAAGAAGGATTGTGCCAGACCGTGGCGTCCACCGGAGGCGACGCGCGCCACACGGGAGGCTTCAGGATGAAAGATCGCCGAGCCGACGCCGATCAGGCAGGCTCCAAGCACCAGAACCGGGAAACTATGGGCATAGGCAAGGGTGATCAGGCCCGTGCAGGTGGAGAGCATCGCGGCAGGAAGCGAAAACGGCATGGGCCACTTGTCCGTCGCGACACCGACAGCCGGCTGTAACAGCGACGCCGTGACCTGGAAGGCGAAGGTCAAAAGCCCGATCTGCCCGAAGTCGAGCGCATAATTGGCTTTGAGCAGCGGATAAAGCGATGTCAACAGCGACTGCATGATGTCGTTCAGCATGTGGCAGAAGCTTGCCGCTGCGATAATGGAAAAGGTCGTTACTTCGGGGGTGAAGCCGGGATTGGTCACTCTGGCCATGAGGGGATCTCCAAACACGCGCTTGCACGCGTTTGCCTCTTCTGAGAGTTCGGGCCCTCATGTTCAAGGTCAAATTTCCGGATTTCGTGTATTTTAGGAAAATAAGATTTGCCTAAGATATTTTTTTCTTCGGCCAAACCGATCGCGAGCGCAGCTTCGGTTTTGAAAGCCGAAGCTGCGATAGATTCGATGATCAAACCGTCCCGAAAACCAGGAAAGGGTGACCTTCATCGGACGCGACCAATTTCAGAATATCGCTCGTTTCGATCTGATCTTCCGTCCACACGTTTCGGAGCCGCTTGTTTTTCAGCGCCGCCGGAAGGTCTACGGTAGCGTCGCCAAGCGTTGGCGGAAGGGCCCGACCCTCGCCATGGCCAAGCGTGAAGCGTGGGAGAACGACGAGCACGGCCTTCTCACCGTTCACTCTTGCAAAGGCGATCAGCTTCCTGCCGGACCCGGTTGTGGCTTCAAGCGGCACATAGTCTCCGTCGTTGAAGAGGTCAGGCTCCGATTGCCGCAGGCGGAGCAGCGCGGCGGTGACATATTGCTTCAGCGAACCGTCATACCAGGCGGAGATATCGGCCGCATCCGGCTTGCGTCCTTCTGCCAGTCGTTTTGACAGGGTATCATAATCCGGTTCGCGGCGATTGTCGGGGTCGACAAGGCTGAAATCGAAGCCTTCGCTTCCCTGATAGATGTCAGGAATGCCAGGCGCCATAAGCTTGATGATCGTCTGGGTAAGGCCGTTTGCAAGCCCGGCCTCGATGAAGGGTTTTATGGTCTCGGCAAAGCGCGTCAGGAAATCTTTGTTGTCTTTCGAAAAAAGGTGCGAGGCATAGCCCAGAACAGCCTCTTCATACGCCTCGTTGGAGTCACCCCAGTCGGTCCTGAGTTTTGCCTCACGCAGCGCTTTCTCCAGATAGGTAAGGAAGCGCTCTCTCAATTCCTCGACCGTCTTGTCGTCATCGGCGGCGAAGCGCGGAGGGAGAAAGCCGGCGAGCGCCTGGTAAATCATCCACACGACTTCAGGTTCAGGAGCAGGGCCATCTGTAAGCTGCTGAACAGCCTTGGCATTCGTTGCACGCCATTCCTCAACGGCTGCAATCCAGAGTTCAGGTGCTTCCGACAGCGCATAGAGGCGGGCTCTCGCATCTTCGCCACGCTTCGTGTCGTGGGTGGAGGTGCTTGAAATCCCCATGGGCTGCCGTTCCTTGCGGATCCGCATTTCCTCATGAAAATGATCGAGAGAAAAATCAGGCTGGATAGGCTCAGCGCCGACCTCATTCAGGCCAAGCAGCATGTTGTGACGGAAAAACAGCGTATCCTCGATGGACTTCGCCATGATCGGGCCGGTCAATTGCTGGAATTTGGTACGGAAAATCACCGCATCCTGCGCCGCAGAGGTTGGCACGTCGCCCTTGAGGATGCCGTTGACCAAGGCAAGCGCCTCGATCGAAACGGGATGGCCAGCGTCCCCAATGCCTTCAATGACCTGGTCCAGGAGGGCCTTGTCGTCCGCGCGCATGCCCTCAAGCGTTCCGTAGGTGCGGTAGACCGGGAAGGCGATCAGCATTTCGCTAAGCGCGTCTTTCAGTTCGTTTTCCGTCGTAGGGCGTCCTGCTTGCTCGGCAATCTTGGCTGCCAGTTTCACCAGGACGGTGACCTCACCCTCGAAGTTCCTGCTGGCCATCAAGAGCTTTGCGGCGCGCAACTGCTCCTTCGCATCGACTCGTTTTTCTCCGAGACCTGCATAGGCGGATTGCAACACCTTAAGTTTCGCGCCATCCACCAGGGCATGGCTGAGGGCGGCGACGAACTCGTAACCGGTCGTACCAGAAACCGGCCAGTCGGCTGGAAGCTGTTCGCCTTCGCCCAGGATTTTCTCGACGACGATATAGCAGTCCGGTCCTGCGGCCTGCCGCAGCCGGTCGAGATATCCCTTCGGATCCGCAAGACCATCGATGTGGTCGAGACGCAGGCCTTGAACGGCACCGCTGCGCACCAGTTCGAGGATCAGCCGATGACTATCCTCGAAGACCGCCTCGTCTTCCACCCGCACGCCAGCAAGTCCCGTGACCTCGAAAAAGCGTCGATAGGACAGGTCACGCGCCGCATCCCGCCACGACATTAGCCGGTAGGGCTGTTGCTCATGCAGTTGCGAAA
Source organism: Agrobacterium sp. 22094 (assembly GCF_052046015.1). NCBI lineage: Bacteria > Pseudomonadati > Pseudomonadota > Alphaproteobacteria > Hyphomicrobiales > Rhizobiaceae > Agrobacterium > Agrobacterium sp. 22094. Next base: position 138,073 of record NZ_JBQEPX010000008.1, read on the forward strand.
GCGAAGCCTTGTCCGAAATCTTCAAAATCTCGTCTTCACGCCCGTCATATGTCGCCGGGTTCAGCGGAAAGAACGATTCGAAGTAAGCCAAACTTGGCTTGCCCGTCTTCGGATCGGGCTTGATGGTCAGATCGCCCGCCTCCAGCACGGCCTCAAAATCATCGCCGAGAACCGGCAACGTCAAGCGCCGCGACCAGTCGATATCGAAATGGCGCGCATATCGGCTTTCCGCGCCGTGTCCGATCACATCCTTCCACCAAGGGGTCTCAAGCGATGCCGCCATGTGATTGGGAACGATATCGAGAATGAGACCGAGCCCCGCATCCTTCAACGTCTCGACCATGCGGTCGAAGCCAGCTCGGCCGCCAATCGCAGGATCGATTTCGTTCGCGTCGGTGACATCGTAGCCATGTGTCGATTCCGATGTCGCCGTGAAGATCGGTGACGCATAGAGATGGCTGATCCCGAGCGTTTTCAGATAGGGCACGAGCGCGCTCGCCCGATCGAAGGTCATGCCGTTGCGGAATTGCAGGCGATAGGTGGCGATCGGAAATTTCATGCGACAATCCCAAAAGTGGCCGCTGCTTTGGCCGGTGAAAGCTGGTGAGAGAACAGTCGATGGCTTCGACGTTCTGGTCCCGAAGATCTATGAAGCGCTGCGCAAACTGCGCTTGTGGGCGAGTAGTTCCACCAGAGGAGTCGCTTTGCGCGATGTCGAACAAGCTGTGAGAAATTCAGGAAAAGCCCGTGAACTTTTTTCACGAAGTTCGGTTTGATGCAGTGCACAACAGCATGAGGGTCTTCGGTGGTTCACGCATTCGATTTTGGTCCAGCCATTTCCGATCAGGATATCGAGTTTCGCCTTTGGGCACCTTTACATGATGAGGTGCTGCTCAACATTGAAGGCGCAACGCCGGAGGCGATGAAGCGGGACGATGAGGGCTGGCATCGGCTGCGCAAGCCGAGAGCTGAGGCCCCACTATACAGCTTTACCCTGCCGGATGGCCTGGAGGTTCCAGATCCCGCCTCGCGCTTTCAACCGCGCGACGTCCATGGTCAAAGTGAGGTCGTCGATCTGTCGAGCTTCCCATGGAAGAGCGCCAACTGGCACGGACGACCTTGGGAGGAGATCATTATCTATGAACTCCACATCGGCACCTTCAGCAAAGAAGGGACGTTCCAAGGCGCGATCGCCCATCTCGATCACCTGCGTGATCTCGGCGTCACGGCGATCCAGATCATGCCTGTCGCGGATTTTCCAGGTGGCTATAATTGGGGCTATGACGGCGTCATGCCCTACGCGCCGGACAGCAGCTACGGCCGTCCGGAAGATTTGATGGCGCTTGTCGATGCCGCCCATGAGCGCGGGCTCTGTGTCTTCCTCGATGTCGTCTACAATCACTTTGGCCCGGACGGCAATTACATGCCCAATTACGCGCCGCTCTTTTCGCCGCATCACGAGAACCCATGGGGGCAGGGCCTCAATTATGATGATGAGCAATCCGAGCATGTGCGTGAGTTCATCATTCAGAATGCCCTCTATTGGGTAACGCAATTCCGGTTCGACGGCTTAAGGCTTGATGCCGTTCATGCGATCGTCGACGACAGCGACGAACACCTTTTGAGCGAACTTGCCCGCCGTGTTCGTGCCGCCATAACTGACCGCCACATTCATCTGATCGTCGAGAACGAAGAGAATGACAGCGATCTCTTGAGCCGTGATGCGGAGGGGAAGCCGGAGCGTTTCACCGCGCAATGGAATGACGACATTCACCATGTGCTCCATATCGCAGCGACCGGCGAGACCTTCGGTTATTATAAGGCCTATTCGGGCGATGACGATAAGATCGGTCGCGCCCTAGCCGAAGGCTTCGCTTTTCAAGGCGAGCATATGCCTTATCGCGATGAGGAGCGCGGCAAGCCGAGCGCTCACCTGCCGCCAACAGCCTTTATCTCCTTCATTCAAAATCACGATCAGATCGGCAATCGGGCGCTCGGCGACAGGATGCAGACCTATGCTCCGGAAGCGGCACTCAAGGCGATCACCGCGATCTATCTGCTCGCGCCGCAAATCCCCATGCTGTTCATGGGGGAGGAGTGGGGCTCGCGCGATCCCTTCCGCTATTTCTGTGACTTCAACGAAGACTTGAATCAGAAGGTGAGGGATGGGCGCCGCGAGGAGCTGTCTCGCCTCCCGGGCTTCGACGGCGAGAATGTGCCCGATCCGACCGCAAAGGAAACTTTTATAGCCAGCAAGCTCGACTGGTCGAAGGTTGGAGATGATAAAGCATCCGAGCTGCTTAGTTTCTACAAGACGCTGCTCGACCTGCGGAAACGGCACATAGTGCCGCTGCTGACGAAGATCGTCCCCGATACAACGCGCTACGATGTCAGGGATAACCTTGTTACGGTCGACTGGGGAATGGAGGACGGGGCAACGCTTCGCCTCACCGCCAATCTTTCCGAAAAGAACGGTGAAACCGAGACCGACGCGACAACCGGCGGCGAGGTTTTCAGCCTTGGAACCATCAGCGCGAAGGCCATATCGCCATGGGCTGTCCGGTGGACCTTACAACCAGCTTGATTGAGACGTCAGGCGGTTTCAACGCCTGACAATCATCCACTTTACAAAGGCCGTGAAGCAGCAGCCTCCGCTGCCTCGGACCTGCGTGGCTTGCAATCGACAATACCGATCGTCAAGCATGCAATATTTTCGGTTGATCTTTGCGTCCAGTCGGGTGAGCATCCCTCTTTCGGGCCGATTTGCCGATTGCGCGATAGGCCCATTGGCCCACGATTTATTGATCTATTTCAGCCGAGGGGAACGAGAAGACTTAAACAATCTGTCGTCGAAATAGTCGATCCGCCGGGGCTTGAGGCTGATGCCACATCTATGCCGTCCCCGGTGCTGCAAGTCACAAAGCATTATCGGTAGAGTTCGAAGAAGGACATATTTATGGAAATTGGAGTCTTTATCCCGATTGGAAACAATGGCTGGCTGTTGTCGGAGAATGCGCCGCAATACAAGCCTAGCTTCGAGCTGAATAAAGAGATCACCCTCAAGGCTGAGAAATACGGTTTCGATTTCGCCTTGTCGATGATCAAGCTTCGCGGCTTTGGGGGGAAGACCGAGTTCTGGGATCATAATCTCGAATCCTTCACGCTGATGGCAGGTCTTGCCGCCGTCACCACGCGCATCAAGCTATTTGCCACAGCTGCCTCACTCGTCATGCCGCCGGCCATCGTCGCAAGAATGGCCTCCACCATCGACAGCATTTCCAACGGCCGCTTTGGCATCAATCTCGTGACTGGCTGGCAGCGGCCGGAATATTCGCAGATGGGCATGTGGCCGGGCGACGAGTATTTCGGCAAGCGCTACGCATACCTTGCCGAATACGCTACGATCCTGCGCGAATTGTGGGAAAAAGGGCAGAGCGACTTCAAGGGCGAGTTCTTCCAGATGGACGACTGCCGGCTGTCGCCGCAGCCTCAGGCCGATATGAAGGTGATTTGCGCGGGCTCCTCCAATGCCGGCATGGAGTTTTCCGCCAAATATGCCGACTACAATTTCTGCTTCGGTGTCGGCGTCAACACCCCCACCGCGTTTGCGCCCGCCGCCGAGAGGTTGAGGGAAGCAACAGCCAAGACAGGCCGCGATGTATCGTCCTTCGTGCTCTTCATGATCATCGCCGACGAAACGGATGAGGCCGCCCGGGCGAAGTGGGAGCATTACAAGGCCGGTGCCGACGAAGAAGCAATCAAGTGGCTTGGCGTCCAGGGTGCCGCAGACACCAAATCCGGTTCGGACACCAATGTCCGGCAGATGGCCGACCCGGTCTCGGCCGTCAACATCAATATGGGAACGCTTGTCGGCTCCTACGAAACCGTAGCGCGACTGCTTGATGAGGTGCCGACCGTGCCTGGGACGGGCGGCGTGCTTCTGACGTTCGACGATTTCGTCAAGGGCGTCGAAGATTTCGGCACCAAGATCCAGCCGCTGATGGCATGCCGCAAACATGTAAAGCCCCTTCTCGAGGCGGCGGAATGAGCACCATGACAACAGGATACCAGGCGCCCGCCGTTCACAGCAAGAGCGTTACACTGCCGGCGCGTCCGGAGCCGATCATGCTAAAGCCGGAAGAGACCGCCGTCGTCGTCGTCGATATGCAGAATGCCTATTCGACGGAAGGCGGCTATGTCGATCTCGCCGGCTTCGACATTTCCGGTGCCAAGGGTACGATCGATAATATCCGTAAAACCCTGGATGCGGCGCGCGCTGCCGGCGTTCAGGTGGTCTATTTCCAGAATGGCTGGGACAAGGATTATGTCGAGGCTGGCGGTCCGGGCTCTCCCAACTGGCACAAATCCAATGCGCTGAAATATATGCGCGCCAATCCGGATGCTCAGGGCAAGCTGCTTGCCAAAGGCACCTGGGATTACGCCATCGTTGATGAACTTCAGCCGAAACCCGGCGACATCCTTGTGCCGAAGACCCGCTATAGCGGCTTCTTCAACACGCAGATGGACAGCATCTTGCGCGCCCGCGGCATCCGAAACCTCGTATTCGTTGGCATTGCCACCAATGTCTGTGTCGAAAGCTCGCTTCGCGATGCCTTTCATCTGGAATATTTCGGCATCATGCTCGAAGACGCGACCCATCATCTCGGCCCCGATTTCATTCAGCAGGCGACTGTCTACAACGTCGAAAAGTTTTTCGGATGGGTAGCGACCGTCAATGATTTCTGTGGTGTCATCAGCCAGGCTGCGCCTGCCAATTCCTGATTGTAGAAGGACAAACTCATGCCGAAGAAGATCATCGTTCCAGAAGGCACCTCGAAGCCGATTGCACCTTTTTCGCCCGGCACGCTGGCAGACGGGATCGTCTATGTCTCCGGAACGCTGCCATTCGACAAGAACAACGACGTCGTTCATGTGGGTGACGCCAGCGCCCAGACCCGTCACGTGCTGGAGACCATCAAGTCGGTGATTGAAACCGCTGGCGGTACGATGGAAGATGTGACGATGAACCATATCTTCATCACCGACTGGGCCAATTATCAGGCAGTCAATGCCGTTTATGCCGAGTACTTTCCAGGCGACAAGCCGGCGCGCTACTGCATTCAATGCGGTCTGGTGAAGCCGGATGCGCTGGTGGAAATCGCAACCGTCGCTCATATCGGCAAACCGTAAGCGCAATGCATTTCGATCTCTACGGAAGACAAGACGCCGATGCGCCGACGATTATCCTGTCGTCGGGCCTCGGCGGTTCCGCAAGCTACTGGGCGCCGCAGCTTGCGGCGCTATCGGATGACTATCGGATCGTCACCTATGATCATCGCGGTTGCGGACGCACCGGTGGCGAGGTGCCAGCCGATGGCGGCATCGCGGCCATGGCGGATGATGTGCTGGAGATTGCCGAGCAACTGGGTCTCACCCGCTTCGATTTCATGGGACATGCATTGGGCGGCCTGATCGGCCTTGATCTTGCCCTTCGCAAGCCCGGAATGATCGGAAAGCTCGTCCTCATCAATGCCTGGAGCAAGGCCGATCCGCATTCCGGACGGTGCTTTGATGTGCGCGTCGAGCTTCTGGAAAAGTCAGGCGTTCCGGCTTTCGTCAAGGCGCAGCCTTTGTTTCTCTATCCGGCAGTCTGGATGTCGGAAAATGCGGAAAGACTGGAGGCGGAGGAGCGTCACGCCATCGATCATTTTCAGGGGCGCAGCAATATCCTTCGCCGCATCGCTGCCCTGCGTGCCTTCGATGTCGATAACCGGTTACAGGATATCAAAACGGAAACGCTGGTTATCGCCACCCGCGACGATCTTCTCGTGCCTTACACGCGGTCGATCCGTTTGGCGGAGGGCTTGTCAAACAGCCAGTTGCAGCTCGTCGACTTTGGAGCCCACGCTGTCAACGTAACGGCTCCGGATGCCTTCAACGCTGCTATACTGCGCTTTTTGCAAGCCTTCTAATACTTTTTCGTTACGTGTTCAGGCACAGCAACATCACCCCTTCCAAGAAACAGAAATGTCACAAAGGAAGGGGTTGCTTTCCGCCGCCTGACGTTTCATCACCTTCTTATAGAGCGCCGTGCGTCCGTTTAGGACGCAAAGGACGCTCTAACTTTTTGGATCTACAGCATCGTGCTTTCCGAAAATCAATTCCGATTTTCGGGCCGACGCTGTAGGCGCGTGTCGCATCAAGATTGAAGGAGGAAACGATGAAGGCTCTGGTTCTGGAGGAGAAGGGAAAGCTGTCGCTTCGCGACTTCGATATTCCCGGCACGCTCGGCCCGAAAGATGTGAAGATTCGCACCCACACCGTCGGCATTTGCGGCTCGGATGTGCATTATTACACGCATGGCAAGATCGGCCATTTCGTCGTGAAGGCGCCGATGGTGCTCGGCCACGAGGCAGCCGGTACGATTGAAGAAGTCGGCGCAGAGGTCACGCATCTTAAGGTCGGAGACCGTGTCTGCATGGAGCCGGGCATTCCCGACCCGACCTCGCGTGCCGCCAAACTCGGCATCTACAATGTTGATCCGGCCGTGACCTTCTGGGCGACGCCGCCGGTTCATGGCTGCTTGACGCCAGAGGTCATTCACCCGGCCGCCTTCACCTACAAGCTGCCCGACAACGTCTCCTTCGGCGAGGGCGCCATGGTCGAGCCCTTCGCCATAGGCATGCAGGCAGCACTGAGAGCACGGATCCAGCCCGGCGATGTGGCAGTGGTCACGGGTGCCGGACCGATCGGGATGATGGTGGCGCTTGCAGCCCTTGCGGGCGGTTGCGCCAAGGTGATTGTTGCCGATCTTGCTCAGCCCAAACTTGATATCATCGGTGCCTATGACGGTATCGAGACGGTCAATATCCGCGAAACATCCCTGCCAGATGCTGTCGCCAAAGCAACCGATGGCTGGGGCTGCGATATCGTGTTCGAATGCTCAGGGGCGGCTCCTGCCATTCTCGGCATGGCAAAGCTTGCTCGTCCAGGCGGGGCAATTGTGCTTGTGGGCATGCCGGTCGATCCGGTGCCGGTCGATATCGTCGGATTGCAGGCCAAGGAGTTGCGGGTCGAGACTGTCTTCCGATACGCCAATGTCTACGACCGCGCGCTTGCGCTGATCGGTTCCGGCAAGGTTGATCTGAAGCCGCTGATCTCGGCCACCATCCCCTTCGAAGACAGCATCGCCGGTTTCGACCGCGCCGTGGAAGCGCGCGAAACCGATGTGAAGCTGCAGATTACCATGCCGCAATGACAGGCGCGGTGCCGGGTGCCAAGCTCCTTTTGGCACCCGCTGAATTATTTCGCGCCAAAGGTCTGAATCGCTATTGACCTAGAGTGCGCTCTAACTTGTAGCTTCCTCTGCGTTATGACGATGAGGTGCTGATGAAGATCGGTGAACTGGCGAAACGCTCCGGCCTTTCGGCCTTTACGATCCGCTATTACGAGCGGATCGGCTTGCTGCCCTATGCCGATCGCGACCGCTCGAGCAGGCGCGATTACGATCCCGAGATATTGATCTGGATCGAGTTTCTCGGAAGGCTGAAAACGACAGGAATGCCGATCCGGGACATGCTGCGCTATGCCGCCTTGCGAAAGCAGGGCGACACGACCGTGCCCGAACGGCAGGCGATGCTGGAAACGCATCGTGACGAGGTTCGTGATCGGGTTGCCGAACTTCAGCAGTGCCTCCTCGTCCTCGACCAGAAGATCGCCGGATATGCCGGCGAAGATCAGAGGATGACGGATGATGACGCAACTACAGGAAAATCCAAACGAAACCCGGCTGGAACGCGGCAAACGCGCGCTCGCTGAGATTGATGGTGAGGCCGGAGAAAAGGTAATTGCGGCGCTCGCCGATATCGCACCGGACTTCGCGACCTATCTGTTCGAGTTTCCCTTCGGCGACATTTACAGCCGGCCCGGGCTCGATACCAGGGCCAGGGAAATCGCAACCATCGCTGCACTGACAGCCATGGGCAATGCCGCACCGCAGTTGAAGGTGCACATCGAGGCAGGCCTCAACGTCGGACTATCGCGTGACGAGATTACCGAAATCATCATGCAGATGGCGGTCTATGCCGGATTTCCAGCAGCACTGAACGGCCTGTTTGCCGCCAAGGATGTCTTTGCTGCGATGGACGAGCGGGAAGCCGCGGCCGCGTGAGTGGCAACTCCAAGGGCTAAACCCGCGCGAACTCACGGCGGGCGCTATTTCTCCATCTCCCTGTAGCCATGGGACAGAAAGGGATATAGCGTCCCGCCGCCAAACCAGCGTTGCCCCTGAGGATGTCATGCCCCTATCCGACCAGCAGATTGCCGAGCTCAACACGCCCGCCGTTGTCGTGGACCTCGACATTGCCAAGAAGAATATCTCCCGCTTCCAGGATTATGCCAACATCCACGGGCTGAAGGTCAGGCCGCATATCAAGACGCATAAGCTCCCGGCGGTTGCGGAAATACAGCTCGCGGCAGGGGCAGTGGGGATTACCTGCCAGAAAGTATCGGAAGCCGAGGCGATGGTCGCGGGAAGCGATGCGATCAAGGACGTGCTGATCACCTACAACATTCTCGGTGCTGCGAAGTTGAAGCAACTGCGTGCCCTTGCCGGCAAGGTTCGGCTATCGGTGGTTGCCGATAGTGCCGAGGTCGTGCAGGGTCTTTCGCAGGCCTTTGCCGATGCGCCGGAACCGCTCACCGTTCTGGTGGAGTGCAATACGGGTGCGAACCGCTGCGGCGTTCCTACGCCGGAAGCTGCTGCCGAACTGGCCGTCATCATCGATCAGGCGCCGGGACTGGTATTCGGCGGATTGATGACCTATCCGGCACCTTCAGGTGAGGCTGCGGTTCAGAGCTTCATGACGCAGGCCAAGCGATTGATCGAAGAGAAGGGGATTGCAGTTGCCGTTATCACCTCCGGCGGCACACCGTCGATGATGCATGCGGCGAAGGCACCGGTCGTGACGGAATATCGCCCAGGAACATACGTCTATAACGATAGATCGCTTGTGACCCGTGGCGTCTGTGGCTGGGACGAATGCGCCTTGAACGTGATTGCCACGGTCGTTTCGGTTCCGGCAGAAAACCGCGCCATCATCGATGCCGGCTCGAAAGCGCTGACGTCGGACCTTCTTGGTCTCATAGGCTATGGGCATGTGCTCGGCCGTGAAGACATCACGATCGACCAGCTGTCGGAGGAGCACGGGCGTCTTGTGACCGAAGGACCGATCGGGCTGAAGGTAGGCGACAAGCTTCGCATTGTCCCAAACCACGCCTGCGTCGTCACCAACCTGGTCGATAGCTTGACAGTGATTGGCGAAGACATGTCCGAGCCGGAAGTCTGGCCTGTCGCGGCGCGCGGCCTGATCGTCTGAGTTTTTTGCTCGGAAGGATGAACCGTAGAGAGGCTGTCGCGTTTGTGAGTTTTATTGACCTCTGAGAATTTTGATGACTGCGACGCCTCAGCCCGAACGCTTCGTTTTACTGGATGGAATTCGGGGCGTTGCAGCTGTCGCAATCGTCCACCGCCACGCGGAATTCTTTTTTGGTAGGCCGGAAGCATCCAGCTATCTGGCCGTCGATCTGTTCTTCGCCCTGAGTGGTTTCGTTCTGGCACATGCCTATGGCGAAAGACTGCGAAGCGGCAAAATCTCAACGCTCACCTTCATGAAGGCGCGCTTTTACCGGCTCTACCCGCTCTACATCATCGCACTTGCGATCATGGCGGCCTTCTTCGTCCTCCTCTATGCGCTTGACCTGCCAACGCCGATCGACGACCTGCACCGAAAGATCAGTCTGGGCGAACTGGCTTTTGCCTTGCTCACAAGCATTCTCTTCCTGCCGGCGCCGTTTACGCTGACGCTCAATGGCGCGCTCTTCCTTGTCAGCCCGGCGTGGTCCCTGTTCAACGAGCTGGTGGCCAACGTCGTCTACGCCAAGTGGGGTGCGCGTTGGAAGAGCGGGAGGATCGCAGTCGTCATCGCAGTCGCAGCGATCGGGCTGGTGGTCGCCGCTATCGAATTTGGTAAATTGCACGCAGGTTTTCGCTGGCATGAGATGTATGCCGGTATGGCACGCGTGTTCTTTTCCTTCTTCGTCGGGGTGTTGATCTATCGCTTTCATACCAGTTTTCAGATCAGGCATCAGCTCCTTGCCCTTCTGTGCCTGACGCTTGTCTGCCTGATCCTGTTCCTGCCAATTACCAATGAGGTTCGTCCCTTCTTCGATCTCTTCGTCGTTTTCCTCGTCTGGCCAGTCTTGCTCGCTGTTGCCAGCAAGGTCGCGCCGGAAGGATGGTTGGTTGCCATCTCTTCGTTTCTGGGAACGGCGTCCTACGGCCTCTACGTTCTCCACATTCCCTTGCTCGCATGGGTCGCTTTCCTCATGCCTTGGACGGGCACGGGGTGGATCGCCTATCCTGCCGGACTGCTTTTCACCGCATTCGCCACGACCTTTGCCTGGGTTTTGACGAGATATTTCGATCAGCCGATGCAGAAACGCTTGAGGCGCAGGGTAAAGCTGGTGAACGCGACGCAGTTCTGAGAGCGCGAGCGTTTCGGAAAGCGCGAATTGGTAGCGCTCTGAACGCCCCGACTTTTGCTGGATCGAAAAAACCCAACGATGACTATCACTTACGAGAAAACGACAGATTTATGAAAAACGTCTGTTGACTTGTTTGGGGTGT
>NZ_JBQEPX010000009.1:0-27726 GCF_052046015.1 Agrobacterium sp. 22094
AAAATCATCTATTTATAACAGTCAGAATTATCAGTCCTCGCAAACAAATGCACCCAAAACTAATCCACGCCAAATCCCTTTACCCAAGATAGCTTTAATTAATTTATATTTTTTCCGCCTCAGCCAATCTGCACTTTAAGTGCCGATCCCTACCGCTGGTGAACTCGCGTCGCTCGTAAATCATCCGCGCCAACTCATTCTGTAGTAAATTATTCCGCTTACATAGTATAACTTAGATAATATATGTATTAATTTAGTATATATAGGCACAATATACCATAAAGCTCTCTCGCCAACTTTGCCATCGTTGACAACAAGCCGAACCGATAGCGTAAATGACAACATGATTGCGGCGGTCCTTATCGAGCGTTCGAAAACTGTTTTGCCAGACGGTGCGATCGCCAGATCGTTGTCTGGAAAGTGCCGGAGCCTATTCCTGGTAGCACGCACCTGTTCAAGTATCGACTGTTTTACGGAAAGGACGGTCGCCGCATCGTCGGTTTCGAAAACAAACGCGGCAAAGGCGATCATCGTCACCTAGACCGAGCCGAGCATCCTTACTCGTTCACGACGAACCGATACCCTCCTATCCGATTTTCGGAAGGAAATAATCAAAAGGAGGCAGAAACCATGAGAGAAGCCCTAATTCAAATCAAAGCAGACAGTGAAACTGCCCTTGATGAGGCGTTTGTCAGGGCAACTAACGCAATGCGCTCAGGTAATTCCTCTGAGCCTGTCGCAGTCTTCACCTTCTCGTCGCCGGCGCAGCTTTTTTCCGTCATTAGCCCCAAAAGATGGGAATTGATTGAGCATCTTCAGAAGATCGGTCCATCGAGTATACGCGGACTTGCCAGGGCCGTCGAACGTGACGTCAGGCGCGTACACGAGGACACGTCCGCGTTGTTGGAGTGGGGTATATTCGAACAAACTGGAGACGGAAGATTCATGTCCCCTACGACGTGATCCATGCAAATTTCGATCTCAGAGCCGCGGCCTAACCAGCGACAGCAACGCAAACTGCTGCCCTGGGCTTGTCACTCCCAGTTCCTGGAGGAAAACGCCGGCAGCCCAATGCTTCAACAGCGATTTCTCAAGGCGCTAAATAGCTGGAGTCAACCTCCACTACCACGCGCTTGCAGTAAGAGCTCTCGCATATTATAGTCACTATGGTCATTATGGTTATAGGCGAAGTGATGCAGATACCAACACACGGTGAGATGAACTGGACGGTCGCAGGCGCGAAAGCAAAGCTTTCGGAAGTCATGGAACGCGCGCAATCGGCACCTCAGACGATTACTCGCAACGGAAAGCCAAGCGTGGTTGTCGTTTCCGCAGAAGAGTGGCAGAGGAGAACCGGACGCAGTGGATCACTGGCAGAATTTCTGTTGGCATCGCCTATGCGCGGCGCGGATCTCGATCTCGAACGACAGCATGACGAACCACGTGACCCGGCGCTATGAGGCTGCTCCTCGATACAAATGTTCTGTCGGAAGTAACGAAACCACGCCCAAATGAAGATGTCTTGACGTGGCTTCACGAGCTAGACGAAGACCGTACGTTCATCAGCATCGTATCGATCGCTGAAATTCGCCGCGGTGTCGCTCTGATGGATAAGGGCAGAAAGCAAGAAGCACTCGACAAATGGCTGACGGATGATCTGCCCCAACGCTTCGAAAACAGGATCATTCCTGTGGAGGGACTTGTCGCCCGGGCCTGGGGCGATCTCATGGCGCTCGCCAAGCGAAGCGGTCGAGGGCTCGCCTCGATGGACGGGATGATTGCAGCCACTGCCGTCGCTCATCAGTTGTCGCTCGCGACGCGCAATACCAAATATTTCGAAGGCCTCGGAATCAATATCATCGATCCGTGGAAGACTTGATCAGGTCCTGTTCGTTGAAAAGATTAGTTTAGACGCTCTCCTGCGCCTGCCTAACACCAGCTTGCCGGCAGCTTAGACTTGATGAATGATCATGCATTGTCGAGCGCGATGAACCTCTCTGACCGAACTTTCTCAGCACCGCATGTAGAGTCTCTGCGCGGTTGTCGCAAAAGTCTCGGTTTGGCGACAACTTTTGTGACAGCCTATGTCCCCGAGGGACGATCTTTCGCTTGCTGAGTCAGTCGGAATCGCTGCCTTTAGCATCGAGGGCGGCAAGATCTTCTCTCAGACGAACAGCCATATCCTTTTTCTCGTGCAGAATGCTCATCACGCCGAGATCGCCGTTATCCAGCGTCCGGAAAAACAGATAGTGCCGCTCGTAACGGCTGAAATAGGCCTCACGCTTTATATCGGATGGCACAGCGAGCCTTTGAGGAAGACGCCGCCAGAGAAGATGATTATCGCAGAGACGATGCAAGTGCGCGTGCAGCCCTCTCAGGTAGGACTCGGCATGCGCTTCGCCCCATTGCTCCACGGTGTCACGCCAAATTTTATCCTGCGCTGCGTCGGCAGGGGCGTAAAAACGGTACGTGGGCATGATCAGCCGCGTTTGTTGCGGCGGATTACATCATCGACGGTCACTGCCACAAACTCGCTATCATCCGCGCGCATGGCGGGAGCCAGTTCCTTTTGCAGAGCCTCCCAAGCTTCGTCTCGCGTGTGAAGGTCTCGTCGGATCAAAGCACGGATGTATTCGCTTGCGTTCTCATACAGCCCCTCGTCGCCGATTTGCCTCTGTATATGGTCTTGCAAAGCCCCACTGACCTTTACGTGAATGCTACCGGATGGCATCAGACTAACCTTTCGTTCTTCCGAAATTATCGGAAGGGTAGCATATATTGTCAATATTCATCACGCCCCTTCCTCCGTCCTGCCACCCGTCTTGAAGCTCTCCGCCGGACGGCAGTTGCTTCCACATCGTCCGCGACTTAGAGGGGCCTCGCCCTAATGATGTGTCCGAACTTGCATAGCCAGCCAGCCATTCGAAACGATGTTGAGATTTTTACCTAGACTGTGAAAGGGATCAGATGGGTTGCCCGTATTTCGAAGCGGTAGAATAAAGCGTGAAACGATCTTTCACGGTAGCAAGTGCTTACCCTGACCCGCATCAAAGGACCGGTTAAGGCAGACAAGATCGCAGCGCAGATCGGCACAATTTTACTCCCGGCGAAGATACGGCAGGCTTTGACGCCATCCGAGAGCAATTGGGCCGGTGGCAAGATCTTTCTCAGCATGCAAATTGACTTGAACAAAATCGAAGTTTCGGCGCAATTGAGCAAGTCCCCAATACATGGGCCCTGTCGCTATTGAGCAACGTGATTGTCGATCCAGTCGATCAGGACGTCCGCGACCCCGATGTCCTCCTGGCCCTGCATGGACATGTGCGTGCTGCCCCGACATCGGGCAACGAGAGGAAGGTAATGTCACAACCGGCTACCTTGATCTGCTCCATTTCCTTTTCGCAGGCCGAGGCTGGGTTGCTGCCCATATAATCGCCGACCACCACGATAATGGGCGCCTCAGGCAGCGCCTTGACCTGCTTGTCAGTCAGATTGGAGAAGCAGCCAGTTTCAAATCGATACGTGGACCACTTGATCAGCCGTGCTCATCGATGGAAAGGTAGTCTGCACGCTATCCTACCTACTCGACCCTACCTAAGCAGTCGCCCAACTCAATAACGATCACAGGTTATCGAGCGCGATGAACCTCGCTGGACGACCGACGGCGCGCGACAAATTCCCGAAGAATAGGGAGGAAAAACGCTTTACTGAACCGTCCCACAGGCGGATCCGGCTCGAGATAGAAGGAATGCCCAATAACGTCGCTGTTATACTCATCCAGAATGATCCAGAGCCGTATATCTGCATCAAGACCAGCACGGCGCTTTTCGATCGCCGGGATTTCACAAGCAAAACGGTTAGCTTCCGGATGCTTCGTCGTAATAGGAAAGAAAAGAACCAAGTCGCCATTCGGACGGGCAAGCCTCACGCCAACAACAACAGGTCGACCCTTTCGACCTTCAGTTTCACCGCGGGACGCCTCCCTGCTCCACAGATAAGGGTAGCGAATTACGACTGCAGTCTCGATCTCATCGAAGCCGCTCACCGAACTATCTCTTCAGTTTGCGCATACACGTCGACCGCTGCCTCGAATTCGTCCAGCAAAGCGTCAGACATACCATCAATTGTTCCGACCACACGCAGATCAGACCGCCGCATCAGGCGTTCATAGTCCTCAATATTAAGAAGGACTAGGCGAGGCTTGTTGCGCTGCGTGATCGTCACCGGATGACGAAGTGCCTCAGCGATAATATCACCTGACTTCCGGGAAAGATCACTCGTCGTATAGGAATTACCTGAACCTGCCATCAATCGCACTCCCACCTCGCGTCGTAACACTAGGACAGCATTATAGTAGAATCCATAAAATACAGCAATACTGTAAACGCTGTTTTATGTTCGTGAAATTAGTACGCCAATATGCTGACGAGCCCACTTCGCCTCTTCTGTAGCGGTGCGGTGGAAGTACCCTTTAAAATCGCGGGTGAATTGAGATGGGCTGACGTAACCAACCGATAGAGCGATTGGCCTGCGAGGATCAAGCCGCTAAAGCGCATTGTCATCTCGTAGTATATGACATCATGGTCACTACCCAAGACGCCACCCACTTTGTAAGAGATCAGCACAATGTCCTTATTAGCCGGTGAAAGCCGCTTCGGCGCATTTCGCCATCCCGCCTACCGGAAATTTTTCTCCGCGCGCTTCCTCTCCGCCTTTGCAGTGCAGATCGTCAGCGTATCGGTCGGCTGGCAGATGTATGAGGTCACGGGCAACGCCTTCTATCTGGGCCTGATCGGGCTTTTTCAGTTCCTACCATCACTGCTTCTCATTCTGGTGACCGGAACGGTCGCAGACCGACATAATCGCCGCATGATCATGTCGCTTTGCCTACTCGTTGCCTGTGCCTGCGCGGCAGCGCTGCTGGGACTGACCCTGGCGCATACCTTTACGCCATCGCTCGTCTTTCTCATTCTCATCCTGTTCGGCATAGAGCGGGCATTCATGGGTCCAGCCGTGCAGTCGCTTGCGCCGAATCTTGTGCCGGAAAGCGATCTGCCCAATGCGATTGCTTGGAATTCGTCGTCATGGCAACTGGCGTCCATTCTTGGCCCGGTTGCCGGTGGTCTGCTCTATGGCGCAAGCCCGGTTGTATCATATTCGGTCGCGCTAACGCTCTTTGCGCTCTCGGCTATCCTTGCCTTCATGATCAAGAAGCCTGAGCAGCGGACAACATCGCGCGCGGTGACATTGGAAAGCATGCTGGCAGGCTTCCGCTTCATCTCTCATGAAAAGGTGGTGCTGGGCGCGATCTCTCTCGATCTTTTCGCCGTCCTTCTGGGTGGCGCGGTCGCGCTAATGCCGATCTTCGCCAAGGAAGTGCTGACGCTTGGACCGTGGGGGCTTGGCCTTTTGCGCGCGGCACCAGGAATTGGCGCGATCGTCGTCGCGATCTTTCTGGCCTTTCATCCGATCCGCCACCATGCCGGCGTGATGATGTTTGCAGGCGTCGCCCTCTTCGGTGCCGGGACGGTGGTCTTCGGGCTTTCGACTACGCCATGGGTGTCAATTGCTGCGCTGGTGGTGATGGGCGCAGCCGACATGGTGTCGGTCTATGTTCGTGAAACGCTGATCGCACTCTGGACTCCTGATGAGGTGCGTGGCCGTGTCAACGCCGTCAACATGGTCTTCGTCGGGGCGTCCAACGAACTTGGCGAATTTCGCGCGGGAAGCATGGCATCCGTTTTCGGCGCGGTGCACTCCGTCGTCATCGGTGGGATCGGCACGCTTATGGTCGCAGCCATCTGGGCGGCGCGTTTTCCCAAGCTTCGCAAGATCGATAGTCTGGAGGCGCCAGACAAAACTCGGTTGGAATGATCGGGATGTCAACTAAGACATTCCGATTGTGATTTCGATGTGCCGCGCGGTCTTAGTCCCGACCAAACCATGCGGAAATTTGACCTCGAAGATGGAGATTGAGAACGTGCGTCCGACACCATGTTGAGGTCCATGTATCGCAAGCGCGCTGGATCGAGAGTAAATGATCGAATGCGGTCAACTTCCATTCTATTCCGACGTTCCACCAGTCACAGAATAAGGAGTTTCGGCCAGGACCAATTGCGGTCATCGATGGATTTAGACTCCAGCTCATGTTTGGCTGAGGCATCCGAAAGGAGCACGCTCTGTTGGCCGTCAACTGGATGAAGGAGAGCGAGATGAATTGGGAAATTACGCCCTTTATCAAAATGGGGCCCGTCCACTTTGGTATGTCGCCCGTTGAGGTCGCAGCTATTATAGGTGAACCAGAATTCGCTGACGAAGATGTTGGGTACCTGCGCGAATACCGCGCGATAGACGTGCCTATCATCGTCTATGAAAACGATATGGTGACAGAAATAGAGGCATTTCAGGAGGTCACTAATGTGATTTTTCGGGGCAAGCGTATCTTTGAAGAACCAGGACTAGAAATTGTAAGGTATCTTGAGCAGGAAAACGGAGGCGCGAGTGTTAACGTAGGGACAATCCTGTTTAAGAACATTGGCATCACTTCCAGTTTCCTAGACCAAAGCGATGGCTCTGATCGTTCGGTCACAGCTTTTGCAAAGGGCCTCTGGGACGATCGGAGCAGCAGATTCAAAGAGCGGTCGTTTAAAAGTGGGTGATCACTACTTTAGAAAGTCGCATACACGACCAGCGCCGCGCCCGTTTTCGACGCTGCGGTGCTTGGCCTCAGTGTCGGCAACGTGCTTGCTTCGGGCCAGGGCCCGCGAATAGATGACGCCATTTCTGGTGGTTGCGCAAGTTTCTGATCTGGCCGAGTATCGAAGCGACTATGTCCGCGCTGGGAGTCTCATATGAAGTTGGTCGAAACGCCGGAGTTCTCCGTTGAAGCAAATCCAATGTTTGAAAATACCCGCGTCTTTGCAGGGTCAATCGGATTGCGTCGTCATCCGGAGACGGCGTTCTCACCACAGATGAGCGTGTGGTCTGCTAAGCGTGAGAGAAAATCGCCCGAAAAATGGCTCAGCGACCGCCTCAAAGATGATGGCGGCAAGATCATTGGGCGTGAAGCTGTGACCTTCGCAGGCATGCCAGGCGAGATGAGCAAAGTAAAAGATCGTTTGCAGGATTGGGAGACGAAGGAGAAACGCAACTGGTATCGGCTGCGTGCGCTTCTGGTGTCGGCCGATGGCTCCACCTGGTATCACGCCACTGCTATGGTCAGTGAGCCGGAGCTCGCCGAGATCGAGACGGATTTTAAGCGTCTGCTAGAATCCCTCCGCCTCAAGCTCGAAGGCAATGCCGCGAACGAGGTAAGAGTTGCGGCGGAAGCTGAGACGGCAGCCGTCGTTGAAAAACTGAAGGACAGCATGGAGAAGGTGTCAGCCATTCGCATCCAGCAAAGCCAGGAAGAACGGCGCCTCGAAAATGCAGCAGCCGTGATGGCACCCGTGGCCGGTATCGAGGAGCGCTTCAACGCGGCGGTAGCTGACGCTGGGTTGCAGGATAAGCGTGAGGCCCTGCGATTGATCGTCATGCCGACGGTTGCCATGGTTGAATGCAATGCCGCCGACCCCGAAATCACTGGCCTGAGCCGCATCGGCGGAGGCCCTGACCTGCCCGCCGACACGGATTGGCCGCGCGACGACAACGGCTTGCACCTCAATTATCTTGCCCAGATCAATCTTGCTGACGTGCCTGATCGACCCGAAGAGCTACCGGCATCCGGGGTGATCTCCTTCTTCACGGGAACGGACTACACGGATTGGCGCGTCCTCTACACACCGGCGGACGCAACTCTCACGCCCCATACAGTTTCGGAAGACGCGATGGACACGGCAATCTCGGTATCGCAGATGATCGTCTGGGATAGCGACCTCAAGCGGTTCGTTCCAAACGGACAGGCTGTCGACGGACTATCGGT
The DNA here is from genome assembly GCF_052046015.1 of Agrobacterium sp. 22094. Taxonomy (NCBI): domain Bacteria; kingdom Pseudomonadati; phylum Pseudomonadota; class Alphaproteobacteria; order Hyphomicrobiales; family Rhizobiaceae; genus Agrobacterium; species Agrobacterium sp. 22094. The sequence continues at coordinate 7,922 of NZ_JBQEPX010000009.1, forward strand.
CAGCACGGACGAGGCCGGTCGCTTGACATTCAGCCGTGACGGGGTACCCGTCAGGGCTTTCGCCTCCGAATACGAGTTCAGCCGCTCGGCGCAGACGCTGCGCTTCGAACGCTCGCTTAGCGCTCCCTTCGGCCAGCGTGGCCCCAACAACAACCCAAGGGCCTATGCTGATATTGGGATCGAAGACCCGTCGGATTTTTCTATCGCGGTCAGCGAGCGCTTTAAAATCGGAGATGGACCGCAGCACCAGATGTTCGGAATAACCGGCGTGCGTGATCTCGCTGCGATCCAGCAGATGGCTGCGAAACATGCAGCACAAAGCGGCTGGTCTGATATCTCCGCGCCAGATGGCTGGTTCATTCTGGTCAAGCTCGCATCCGGAGGCGAAGCGGATTTCAACTTCAGTGATCACGGCGACTACGTTTTTATGATCAACCGAAATGACGCCGTTCGAGCGGACTTCTCGCGGGTCTACGCCTTTGTCGATTCTGGTTGAGTAAGAGATCACGACATGACGCCACGGCTTAACGTCCAATCGCTCCATAGAACGCCAGGTCGAACGTCCGTTGCGCGCCAATTGCGCCAATAGTGACCACCGCACTGATGCGCCAATTGCGGACATTGAGGTTGCGCCAAAAGTCCGTACTCTTTGACTCGTGGAATCCTGAAAGAGAATTAACACGGCCGGATTTGCTGATTTGCTCTCCATTCAGCGCGCCTGCAAAACGTTGAACATCAACACGGCGTTGTCTCGTGCGCTTGTCAACACCGCCCGGCCGACAATCTGGCTACGCCACGGTGATCCTGTGAACGACACCGCGCTCCCAGCGGGGGCAAGTAAAGTGGGAGGCGAACCTGATCTCCCGCCCGGAATGGCTTGGCCGACACGACCCGCGCTCGCAGACCCCGAGGGCACGGCGAAGAGGCTCCGCAAGACCCTCGCAAACCGCGCAGGTGCCGACGACGCGGCGCTGTGCTTGGAATTCGTCATCGACCATCTGGCGCAGGAGACGCCCATGGCCTTTCTTGCGCAGGTGAACCTTTCGGTGATGGCGCGTGAACCCGGCTTCGACCCTTCCCTGCCCGATCGCGGTATGTTGTGGGCGTTCAATGATCCCTTTGCAGACTGGTATGGTACGCAATCGCCCAGCGGGGGGATTTCTCTTGTGTGGAGTGACACCGGTGGATTGGAACGACGCACGACACCGCAGGTAGTACGCGAGGCCTGGCAAAACGGGGTAAGCGATTATGGCATCCGGATGTCCGAGCCTTGGGAGGCCGATGTCAAGTCCGAGCTGCTTACTCCAGTATCTGGCTGGTCAATCACTCCGCGTCTCAGCCGCCACGCCTATATCGACCTTAGAAATGAGCACTTCGAGATGAAGGAGGGCGGCGGTGATCAGCTTGGGGGATGGGAGGAACTGATTCAACAAAGAATGCATGGCGAAGTGGAATTGATCTCCACCGGCAAAGCAGGCAGCGAACAGGCCTACGCAGAGAGCGTCCTGTCCGCTGGCGAGCGTTGGCGGCATGTGCTGACGATCAACGCAGAGACATATCTCTGGCGATTGATGCCGACGTGGGGCGATGGCGCGATGTTCATGTTCGTAGACGAAGAAGAACTCGAGGCTCGCCGCTTCGATAAAGCCGCGGGAACCTCTCAGTTCACCTGAGAACGCCCGGTCTGGTCAAACGCGCGACCTGAACACGCCAGACTGGAGCGTCTTGGCAATACATGTCCCGCACGTTTGCCTTTTGTTATGAGGCAGATCCTCCCGGACACCATCTGTGACGGCGTAGGGCTGCGTCGTGCCAACACGGGGCATTGTGCTTGCCGCGAAACTTCTTATTCTGCGACGTCGCAGATCAGGAAAACAAAGTTCGCTTCAGTGGGATTTATGCGACGATTCAGCAAGCAGTTACATTCTGGCTCGAGGGAAAAATATATGTGGGTGCGCATAATGGCTATCAGCGGCATCTGCGCTGCATTTCTGGATATTGGAGCAGCCACAGCGATGCCGGAGAACATGACGGTAGACCGCCTTCTCGCCATCTGCGAAGCGCCCAATGTGCAAGTGGCTACGATACAAGGTGATAAGCTCGGTTGGCAGCGGCTGACCGATGCAGAAACAGAGGAATGGCGCGCTCATTTCGTTGGCTACAATGGTGGATCAGTGGAGGCTGTCGGATGGCGGCGGGAGAGTGCAGATCAATCCGATTTACTGTCGTTTTGGATCGCAACCGGTCCAAACGGGCACAAGGCATGTACATACTCAACGACGAAACCTGCCGGATTACTGGATGCGTTGTCGGCGGTTCTCGGCACTCCTGACACTCGGAACAAGGAGGACGCTGTGGAAATGATATCCGCTTATTGGAAGCGGGGTGAGGTCGAGTATTCGTTCACTCAGATAGGATCATCCGCCACCATCGCTGTCGGACCAAGCAGATGAGGCCGTTGTTCCCAAACAATGCCGAAGCACTGGGGAGGCTGCGGCCACTCAATGAACAGCGGCTTGGACCATCATGCGATCCTTCTGACGTTCTGTCTGCAACAGGCGGAGAACGCGTTGTGTTCGCAATGGCTCTGTATTCTCGATAATAAGGGCCAACACCCGATCTTCTCGGCTAGCCCAAGCCCACAAGCATACAAGTCGGTCGTCGGTCGCGATCCGCTGAAGAGAGTCCAAAGCGAGACGGTCTAGAGCTCGGATTCCCTCGTGCAGCAATGGTTCGTAGGTGGCATCGTCCAAAACATAGTAGCTAGCTTCATCAACCAGATGCCCATGGTTCGTAAGCCCGACCAGAACACTCCGTGCTCGGCTTGAGTTCGATCGCGCCAGCCAAGAAAACAGCTCAAAGGGGTTGACCCTTAGCATTAGCAGCGCTTTGACGATGCGTAAGGACACATGATTATCCACGTCTGTCCTCGACTCGCGTATCGCATGCTCGAATGGCATGGGATCGCCACCGTTGAACCAATTCATCGCGACGCTGCAGAACAACGCGCAGTGCATCTTGTTCCCCTCTCGGCCAGCGCCATAACCCAAGCCGCATAGCGCCTTCCATAGGAAAGTAGTCATGGTCGAAGTTCAAGAATGTTAGTTCCAGACCACGGGGCAACCAATGCAGGAATGTGTCGCGACCGCCGGAACAGTTCGGATGCTCGAAGTAGATTTGGCCGAAGCTTTCCAGGCTGGCGCGACGCGGATCGCCCGCGCGTCGTGTTCGCGCCTCTTCGTCTACCGTGAAGCACTGGCGGCACCAGTCCCATCGCGGACGGTAGCCGGAGAAAGCAGCATAGACCTGAGAGAGACAGCTATCGATATCGGGAGGATTGAGGTCGAAGCGGTGCAGGATTTGATCAGCGTGATGGTCCGAGGGGCGACGAGTATTCTTCAACGAGGAGGCGTCCCTAAGCAAAACAGATCAAGCGATGAAGCGATGAAGCGATGGAAACATCGATTTTCCTTCCCTCCACCAACATCGTTCTCATACTCCGCAGATCATCACTTAAATTCAGACTGACCGCAAGCCACACCGCTCGGGCGATTGAACCTTTCCAAATTCCGCCCTTGGCAAAAGACTGTCTTCAGCTTCGGGCCAAGAGCCGCCATCGTCAACTGGCCGCGAGGCGCCAGTTATGAGCCGCTCACTAGCCGTTTGAGATATGGGAGATCGACGCAGACTGCCTGCCCGTGAACTCCTGTGAGGACTTACCGCTTTAAGCTCTGCCTCGATATAGACCGATTACTGAAGCGTCTCTCCTATTTGCTCATAAAATCGACTGCTGCCTCAAATTTATCCCGCAAAGTGTCGGACATCGTCTCAAGAGTGCCTACGGAACAAAAATCCGACAAACCCACATTTATGAGGTTACAGAATACCTCAAAATCGCTCAAAGATCCCCTGCGCGTCCGTACCAGCCACGGAGATTGCTGTTACGTTCATTGCGCCCCATCTCCGATGCGACGATCTGCGACGTGCAGCGCTCAACGAAGCTCTTTTACGACAAAGGTCCGGGTTTAACCGCTACTTGCACGCCATACAACTCTCGCAGATCGTTCTGGCCCGGCTGACGATCAAGAGCCTGATGGAGCAGCCTGGAGGCGTACCCGGTTTCGCGCGTCCCCTCGATCAGCGTGACGTCGGAATTACCCGGATTGACGGAGCGTTCAAACCAAACAACTGGATGCTGAAAGAAACTCATCTCGAAGGCACGATTGGTAACACCGTGGCCGACAATCACAACATTGTCGTGGCCGTGGCGCGCTTCGTGCATAATTGTTTGCAGAAACAGCCGCATCCGCTGCGCCACATCTGCGCGGCTCTCGCCATCGGGCGGCCGGGCATAGAACTTGCCGCTGTTGCTGCGTAGTCTCGCCCATTTTTCGAATTCGTCGGGAAATTTCTGCTTGCGCTCAGCATGGTCATAGATTTCCGTAAAGAGCCCGAAATCCTGCTCCCGCAGGAGATAATCCTCGCGGACCTTGCCGACGCTCTCAACAGGCAAGGCGTCGAGTAGAGCGTCCTTGCTTTGGCGCGTGCGCATGAACGGTGAGTACCATATGCGAAGCGTCTCTAACCCCGGTTCGGCCAGTCCTGCAAGATAGGCTGCGATCACAGATCCGGCTTCACGCGCCTGGCGATATCCCCATTGCGTCAACGGGACATTGTGATCGCCAAACTGGCTGTAAGCCCGCTCGTCGAGATTACCCTGAGATTCGCCGTGACGGACAAGAAAGATGCGCATGAGCTATCCTGCGGCAAGGGTTTGGACGCCACCTCTCCCAACCTTAACCGACAAATCGATATGGTGGTGGCCTTCAGCACCATTCACTATCATATGAACTCTAGACCGCGAGACTGCAAACCGGCATAGGGTCGGCAAATTGCCATGATCGTCCACCGGATGTGGAAAGTTGGTCGCTCATCACGACATTCCTGGCGGTCGAGATAAACAAGCTTCGCTCCCGAATAGCTCGAATCTACGCATCGGGTGACAGCTCAAAGTCTGACGAGACGCTGGTTTAACACCCTCGTAGTCGTCGACAAAAGTCCACCAATCGCTTCGCCAAGCAAGCCTACCTCGGTGCCCGATAAATTCCGCTCTTTCAATTGAAGCGCAAAGCACTGGTATTCCTCGTATGGATGTTCTACCCGCAACGGAACGATATCCATGGGACGGCACGGTTATGGCAATCCTGTTCAAGACGACAATTTCTGAAGACAACGCATTTTCCAGGATAGAGCAACTCCTCAATTCTGGCATTGAGTACGACGGCTATTTGAGTGTCGCGGACGATACCGGCGAGACACCGCTGCCGTGGGGACCCTCCATGAGCGCCGAAGAGTTCCTTGCCAAAGTCAAAGAGCAACTGGAAGTGACCTGGAAAGCCGCGCGCTTCTGGGTCATCTATGAACGTCGTGGGGACTTTGCAGATCCTGATGCGATCGTCATGCGCAACGCGGCGTTTCGCATCACCCGTGGATACAACGGCGTCATCATCGGCTCGTTCAGTCTTCTAGGACGACACGACGCATCCCATGATCTCGAACTTGTCTTCGTCTGTTTTCGGGAGGACTTCCAGCGCCGAAACTTTAGAATTCGCTTCGAGAACAAGCCAATTATCCCTCATTGATAAGCATGGCATCGATCCAATCGGCTGCCACATGGAGGTCTCCTGAGCGATCCATATTCCCGCCCCATGGCCTGAACGCCGCATTATTTGACGCTATATTGGGTCATAAATAGCGATGGGTGCGTGGGGATTTTGACATGGCTCTGACACAATATGCTGACGATGGCCTGTTTGCGCCCAACAAGATCGCCGACGTTCTTCACACCACAAGCGAGGATATCGCGCGTAGTGCTGGACTTGGCAAATTCTCCGTCCAGCGCAAAGACCGGATCAAATCCGACAAGACCCAGAGGCGCCTGCGTGAAATGGTCGAGGTCGTCAATAAGGTCGAGCCTCGGTTGGGATCTGCGCTAATGGCCTATGCCTGGTACCGCTCAGAACCCCTTTCAGGCTTTTCCGGTCACACCGCAATGCAACTCGTGCGGAACGGCCGGGCTGATGAAGTGCTCAATTATATCGATGCCATTGATGTCGGCGTCCATGCCTGACCATGCAAATGCACTACAAAGGCAAGCTCTACCGAGCGCTCAATCCGCTCTACGCCCGTGAGCCGTTTTCGGGACGGGGTGCCGAACTTTATGGCGGCCGATTTAATCCAAAGGGAATGCCGGCACTTTACACGTCACTGACCATCATGACGGCGCTTAGTGAAGCAAATCAGGCGGGAAGTCTGCAACCAACCACGCTCGTATCCTATGACGCAGATTTCGAGACGTGTGACCAAAACCTTCTCGAAAAACACCGGATCACTCCTCAAGCGCTGAGTAACACGACGTGGCGAGACGAGATGAGCCTGCGCGGTGAAGCGCTAACGCAGCAGCTTGCTCGAGATCTGAAAAACGCCGGTTTTCACGGTCTGGTCGTCAGGAGTTTTGCTCCTGGCACGACCGACGCTGACCTCAATATTGTACTGTGGATATGGGGAACGTCGCTCCCAAACCGTCTGTCAGTGATCGACGACGAGCGCCGACTATCGAGATAGCATCAACCTTCAGGTCCTTCCGCAACACTCTAAGCGACGAGATAGAGCCTTGGATCGAGATCCAGATCAGGCATCGGCATCACCATCTGAACTCGGAACGAACGCAGGCAGATCCTCGTCGCTATCATGCGGCTGAAGCAGCGCATTGACAGCTGGCACCATCGACTGCGGGATGAACATCAGCTCGAGACCAAGCGCACGCGCGATATTCACCAACGTGGTCGCGCGGGCAGCGCTACTTCCGGTCTCAATCTCGCGGTAGCGTGGTCGCGATATGCCAGCCATCTCGGCGACCTGCTCCTGCGTTAGACCCAGCCCTTTTCGCGCCGCCCTCAACAGATCGCCGATTTCCACCAAGATTTCAGACTTCATTGATACATGATCTCCAAACATATCTTTGGAGTTGATATTGATACGTCTGCGTATCTTTTAAAGTGAGCGGCACAAAGACTATGCATCGATCCTCCGGTGGACCGCACTGCGGCAGGCGCCTAGCGCACCAGATCTCGGAGGCTCCTTAACAGCGCAGACGGCCGCGGCGGGTGTAGAGTGCCCATTTGGTCTTAAAACACCTGAACCGTTACTCACCGCCACCGGCAATAAGGCGTTTGCCTTCGTCGGTAAGGATGAGGCGAGGAACCCCGTTCGAGGCGACCTCTCTGACGAACGGTTCTCGTTCAAGATTGGCAACCATTGAAGCCGATATACGGTGTCGCCAACCAGCCAAACACGACCAGAACGACGCTGGTAGCGATACTGGTTTATCGCCGACAAGGTTGGGATTGCGGTCTTCGAAAGCTGCTTTTCACAAGACATCATCATAACGGCTCCCATGAATGTTCTCTGTACGTTCAATTGATGGCGGACCCACGAGCTTTCAACTGCACGCCCGGTCATTCAGATTTAATTAAATATGTTCGCAAATACTGGTTAGCAGGGATGATCGAAACGGGCGTGGACAAGTTGAGTCACCGATAGCCATTGGAGCCACACATGTCCCCGCGTACCGTGCTCGTCGTAGAAGACGATCTTCTGATCAGACTGATATTGGCTGAGGCACTCCAGGACGACGGGTATGCTGTCGCCGAGGCCGCGAACGTTCTCGAAGCTGTCGCGGTGGTTGGACGTAATCCCTCCTTTGACGCGCTGGTCACTGACGTCGATATGCCAGGGCATCTGACCGGCCTTGATCTTGCTGGTATGGTAGCGAACGTGTCTCCTCGAACGCAGGTCATTGTCGTTTCAGGTCGTGATGTCAGCGACGATATGAGGACGGGCTGGGTTTTCATGCCAAAGCCTTACAGCCTGGATCAGCTCCTAAGCTTCCTAGATAACGCCCAGGGCGTCGCAACCGAGGCAGCTGAGATGGCGCGAGCAGTCTGAACATGCGATAGCGACGCTCTATGACAGCAGTTCTCGGCATTGATGCAGCATGGACATTCACAGAACCAAGTGGCGTAGCTCTGGTTGAACGTGACGGCGTTGATTGGCGACTTGTCCGGGTTGCGGCGTCCTACCAAGCGTTCCTTGCTGATCAGGATTTTGAAGTTGGTAGACATCGCGGTTCGAAGCCTGATCCACATGCTCTCCTTTCGAAGACGGCTGAACTCCTCGCAACCCCTGTCGGTGTTGTCGCTATCGACATGCCTTTGTCGACTGACCCCATTACTGGACGGCGCGTTTCCGACAACGCGATTTCTTCACTCTATGGATCGAGGCATGCTGGTACGCATACGCCAAGCCAAACCCGGCCCGGAAAGCTCAGTGACGACCTGACCTTGGGTTTTGCACGAGCAGGCTATCCGCTCCTGACATCCGGAGCATCTTTTCCTGCTCTCATCGAAGTCTATCCGCATCCGGCTCTGATCGAACTGGCAAAGGCAAACCGCAGGCTCCCTTACAAGCACGCGAAATCCCGTAAATACTGGCCGGGGGCGAGCCTTATAGATCGTCGGCACAAGCTCCTAAGCGTCTGGGCAGGCATCGTCAGCTTGCTGGACTGTCGCATAGAGGGCGTGGCATCCGCTTTGCCCCTGCCCGACCCGTCCTCGCGAGGCCATGAACTGAAAGCTTACGAGGATTGCCTGGATGCAGTCGTATGTGCCTGGGTCGGCACATGTTTTCTGGACGGAAGCGCTACAGCGTATGGCGACGATACTTCGGCCATATGGGTGCCTACAGCTGGAACCTAGCCGTACCGATCGATCTTGGTGCCAACGGTGCTAAATCCCACATCAATACGACAAAGACGCCCGACCATTCATCTACAGACCAAATTCAAAGTGAGGACGCTCGAATGGCTTACAAGCCGAGGCCGGGAGAGGTTTGCTTGTTCGAAAATGAAAAAGCCGGACACGACACCGCTCCTGACCACCGTGGGTATTTCATCGCAGACCGCGACATAAAGGCCGGAGAAAAGGTCGAGTTCGCGCTGTGGGCTGGACGAGCAGATAGCCCGCGTTCATTTGGCGGCCGCCTGTCCGCGCAAAAGAGTTCGCCTGAACCTCCACCGCTTGATCTGTTTGGGAATCCTGTTGAAACCTCTGAGTGAGTTTCGCGATCCAATCATGTCGGCGCTTGGGGCGCGTGCTGTAGCGAGCTTACAATCCATCCAAAATCAACGGGCAATGGTAGACAGAGACGTTTCAACATCGAAAGCAACGGCGCCATATAGGCAGCACCATCGCCGGCCTGGTCGCGCTGAGAACGATTACCCATCGCGATCGAACACGCAACGAATAAGACAATTATCCTGCTGGCGAGTTTCGGGATGGCTGCAGCCATTTCGATCCTAGCACGTGTTTCCAGCATGATTGTGCCGTATCGATGAGCGCCGCCAGGCAAGACCAAATCATCGGTCAGCCAGCCGATCGCCATTCAGGAATTTGTCCAGTTCAGCGGTGCGGGATCTGGATAGTTGAACTTCTTCGGCAAACTGCGGCCACCGATCTACAGCGTCTCTTACCTGCTCTATAACTTGCCTGGCATCATGATCGGAGATCGAAGCCCCTCTGGAGACCGCTAAGACGTGTTTCATGCCGGGAGCTCTACCCTCTCCGGCTACTGCAGCGCTATGCTCACCGCCCGGTCCAGACGAGAACGTAAGATCGTATGCAGGTGCCAAAGACCACCGGCCTTTCCCATCCATAAGAAATGCATGATTTTTGGCATGGTCGTCGCGATTTTTCGCGTAAACATTGAAGACCATATTGCGAAACATCTTGAGAACTTCGGCAGCATCGCGGGTCACAAGATGGGTCAGCTTGTGAAGTTGCTGATAGTCCACGCTGGCCTCGCGATGGCTGGCATTCAACAGGCCGCTTGCCGTGTGCATGTGAAGCCTGCCGGCAGATGTCCTGTCAAAACGTTGCGTCGCAAAAAGCCGCCTGCCTTTCCGGGTCTCCAACAACCGCGTGTCAGCCATTGTCAGTCCTGCAGCTACCGCCATCAGCGCATAGGCCCTTTCTTCAGCGCCGATCTCGGGCGGATCATCGGAACTTGGTGCCTTGACCATCCATCTTTCGAACCCCGCAGCCAACGGTTGGCCATAGTCAAGAACACAGGTGTTTTCCGCCTTGTTGAAGCCGATCATAATCTTTGGACGCGCACCTGCGGATCCACCTTGTGCGCCCTGCAAACGATCTATGTCGGCAATGTCCATCTGCGTTTGTACCAGTTCAACCTGATCAGCAAACCAGTCCAGATCATTCTCTGCCTGTTGTTTCTCATCATCTGGCAGTTCCGGAACGTATGAGAGCGCGCCCATGCCCGATCGTCCTACGGCCGACAGACGCTCAACTGGCGTGAGCCTTGTATAGTCAATGCCCGCTCGCTGGAGACGGCGGTCTAGCAAAAGACGACCCCACCCGTCAGGCAGGCTGTCGTTGAATAGCCCGTGGAGCCCGTCGAACGGATCCCTAGGCGCCGCAATCAACCCGATGGCTGCCATCATATGGAATGGTGAGACCAAAAGCGGTGCTGCCAGAAACTCCGCAGCGTACTCGAAGTAAGCCCTGCGTTCCCTGCCACTCCAGGCCAGAGTACCGACCTTCTTCTCATTACCTTCGATATCGAGATGAACCTTAAGCTGCTGGATCGGCTTGAACTTCATTTCTTGCGCACACGCTGTTTGAGAGGACGATCAATAACGTCGTTGATATCCTGCGGCGGTCGACCTGGAAACAAGCGTTCGAATTCCGCTTCCGCCTCAAGGGCAAACGCGATTTTCACGACGCTCTCGAGTGAAATTTTTCCGGTTTCTTCAAACAGTCTCAGCGATCCATAAGACACATTCGATCTCGAAGCCAGTTCACGCTGCGTCAACCCATGCTGAATGCGACGACGCTTCATTCTCTGCGCCATCCCCTCGACAACGTCCGCAGGGGAAATCATCTTAAATGCCAACATATTATCACCCAACGCCAATACCTACTATAAATGCTATTATAATAGCATTTATGTGAAAGACAAGTTAGCAAGTTGCCAGAGCGTATGGCCGGCACGGAAAAGGCAAGGGCATCGTTCACCCCAATGTCCCTTTCAAAGAAACGGGTTCACTAATGCCCACACTACAACAATAAAATGCCCCGAAACGGGCGGACAATCGGCCGGTATGTCGAGTTTTGTGGCCGGATCGGCGAAGCCACTTAACTGGCGCTCGACGTCAAATTCCACAAAGGCGATGACTTCGAGATCGGCCTTTTGTCGATGTAAGGTAACGGTAGAACCATCATATTTCGATGAAGACAACCGAGCGGTCGGCGGTTTCCAGAAGCGTGTCGGCGACGGTGCCATAGGAAAGATCAGCGCCTGCCCGCCTGTTGACGCCCAAAATGATCAGATTGAAGCGGCCTCTTCGAGCATGCTTGAGTATGGCCAGTTCCGGTGATCCCTGCTGCGATGTGACCTTCTCCAACGGCAGACCGTAGAACTCTGCAATTTGGTCAAGTTGCTCGAACGCCGATTGCTGGACACCACTCGTGTCGCTCACTCTCGACAGAGACGCTGCCTGTGCAGGATCCTTGAAATACACTGCAGCGATCGATCCGCCGGTAGCCTTTGCGATGACAAATGCAAACTCTGCTGCGTTCAGCGAACGCTCTGTCCCGCTGACAGGTACAAGTATACGCAACTGACTATCCGCTTCTGGAAGATGCCCTCGAGCCGAAACGATCGCCGTCGTCCCGGTGAATGCGTCCACCATCGCTGCGTGCCGACCATCGTACCCACCGCCCTCGGCCGTGCTTGGCTCAACGCCGACGAACATCATGTCATGGCCTTTGTCCGCAGTCTCGGAGAGGATGTCGTCCAGTTCCCCGTCCTTTGGTCGGATCGTGACGTGGACCTCGCCATCGGCTGAAGCTTGCTTGACGTCGCCCATTTGCAGGGTCGCATCGGCAGTGCTCTGCACGCGCTCGCTGACCTCTTTCGCGCGACTGTCCGGCATACGTCCCGCCAAATCGTCAGTTCGATCATCGCCGGGTTCATCCACGACATCCAGAACGGTAATTGGCATCTTGCGCACGGCAGCGAAATGTCCAGCGATGCGGGCAGCAAGATCGCTGCTGGCTGAATGGTCGACCGCAAGCAGGATACGCTCGAAATTGGACAGGAAGCTTTTTTCCTCGAAGGATTCAAGTCGCAGGCGATCCTCCTCATCTTCCCTCATCGGCAACCGCGCCAATGCCCACCGCAAAGTGGGTGGCATAGCCATCGTTGTCACGACTGCCATAGCAACAATCACGGAAAACAGACGCTCGTCGAGCACGCCGACCGATAGCCCTATGGAAGCGACAATAACTTCAGTTGATCCTCGGGCATTCATTCCGCACCCAAGCGCGATAGCCTCTGGATTGGAAAATCCACCCATTTTAGCACCGACAAACGCACCACCGAATTTTCCAAGACTGGCGATCAGGATCAGTCCTACAGCCAGAAGCAATATGGACGGGTCAGCCAAAAGGCCAAGATCAGTATGGAGCCCCGTCAGGCCGAAGAAGACAGGCATGAACAGCGCAGTCGTCAAGGCGCGCAACTGTCCTTCGATCTGGCGTGTCAAGATCGGGGACTGACCGACGAGAATGCCCGCGACAAACGCGCCCAAGACAGTGTGAACACCGATCAAATTGGTGATGATCGCCATGCCACCCATGATGGCGATAATTGCGCTTAACACGGGCAGATCACTCTTGAAGGTATCGTTGACCCAACGAATGATCTCAAAAACGATGCGCCGCCCGATCGTGAAACTGAAGGCCATGAACGCGATCGTGCCGATGACGCTTTTTCCTAGAATTGCGACATCCACAGTGCCACTCGTCGCCAGGCTGAACGTCACAGCGATGATAACCCAGCCGATCGTATCATCGATGATCGCTGAGGCGACAATCAACTGACCGACGTTACGGCGCATGAAGTCCATCTCGCGAACGACGGACGCGACAATCTTCACCGAAGAAATCGACAGCGCGGTTCCAAGAAAGAGCGATGTGACCAATCGCGCGTCGGGATCGGGCAACAGACCTGCAGGGATAACCTCCCCCAACGCAAAACCGAGTGCAAACGGCACCACGATCCCGGAGAGGGAAACTCCAGCTGCCGCACGACGCAGCCGCAACGCCAGACCGAGGTCCGTTTCCATACCTGCAAGCAGGAGCAAGAACAAAATACCGAGTTGGGCAACGGCGTCTGCCATTGCCTTTTGCGCCTCGCCGTTCGGGAATAACGTCGATTGCGCTTCCGGAAACACAAGACCGAATACCGAAGGACCCAGCAAGATCCCGCCGATGATCTGGCCCATGATCGACGGCTGCCCAATGCGCACCATAGCCTCACCCAGCAATCTGCCGACGACCACAAGAACAATGATCTGGATCAGGAACAAGGCCTCTGAGGGACCGGGTGACTTTCCATCGGCGGCAAAGGCCGCGCCACACGTCACGAACGTGCCAACTATCGGCAAGGCCCAAAGGCTAAGCCGGCCAGAATTCACCTTGATTTTCATTCGATGGAAGCCCCGCGCATTTCTGGCGATAAAACGGGCGAGATATTTGAATGTTCCACCGAGAGAATTGGAGACGGTGCCACCAGAACCGTTAGTTTCAACCCGCTGATCCAACTCGCAACAAAATCATCTCCGACGCTCGCGTCAGCTCGACAGAAAACCTTAAGCCGGACGCAGCTGCCAACTGGCCCGGCAATCTGGGTCCTCCAGCTAAACCCGATCCGTCCCTTCTCCTTCATCAGCAAGAGGTCCCGCCGTCCTCGAAAAGAGCGAAAGGCTTCATTAGACTTGTCTTGAAAAAGCGATCGGTTCAAAAGCAACCCGTTACAGCGCCTCTACACCACGATACTGAACAGGCGCTTTGACCTGAGCAAGATTCTAATGCCAGGCGGCACATCGACTACGAGCTGGCGCCGAAACTGACGATCTTCTCAGAATGCAAATGAGGACCGAAATGACATCACATCGACTTTCCAAACCCCTGATCCGCTCGCTAGCCCTTGCCGCATCCCTGATCCTGCTCTCGGCCTGCGATGACAGCACGTCGAGCCAATCAGGCCAGGCGAACGAGGAGCAAACCGCAAGCGAGCAAGCAGAGATCCAAAAGTACAATGCGTATGTAGAGGTCGCCAATTCGGTTCAGCGCTCTTACGCTGAGGATCTGGCAACGTACCAAACTACCGTAAAGCCCGTGCTTGACGGCAAGAAGAAGGAGGACAACCTTCTCTTCCCGTCTTCGTCGCCTATGGGCCGGATTAAGGAAAACCTGGACAAGGCACGCGCGATGAAGCCTGACATGGCCGAACTCGACGGGCCAGCGAAAGCTTATTCCGACGCATTGGCGAAAGCGGTCCCGCTTGACCGCGACATGGCCAACTACATTGAGGCCAAAACCTATCTGAGTGACAAGGGCGCGCATGGCCGCGATACACAGCCTGCTTATATCGCCGCTATGGAAGAACTGGCCACGGCCCAGGCAAGCTACAACAATGCCATAGAGGCGAAGGACCGCGCCCGCATCAAATCCGCCTTCGACAAGACGGAAAAAGACACGCTCGCCTATTTCCGGATCGGAATGGTCTATCACATCAAGGACAGCATGGATCTCGCCTCCGGCTTCTTGAGCGGAACAGGGCTTGGCGACAAAAAAGAAGCCTTTAAGGCCTCGCTTGACCAGTTCAATACTATGGCAACCGGTTATGACAATAAAATCAGGGAGCAAAGCAACGAGGGTTGCTCGGCCATCATGTCCAAAGCCAACGCTTACCTCTCGACCGGAAGGCAGATCGTCAGCAGGACAGAAGACGGCTCCTACGAAAAGGACAAGCAGCAACGCTCCCAGTTCCAGATGATGCAATCGCGGGAGCAGCAGGATGCCAACTCGCTGCTGCAGGACTACAACAATATGATCAGCCGACTGAACATGAATCAGTGCTAAGCCGGAGACGATCAATAGTGTCGCGGATCACTCGCTGATCCGATGGCTGATTTCCCTTAAGTCTGCATTCCATGTTGTTCCAGCGTCGAATGCAGACCAGGTCATGATCTTGTAAATTGGGATGAGAGCCTGATCCCAAAATGCTTCCACGGCCTCGATATCCGTGCGAACCCGCCAAGGATCATTCCCAGTTGCTCCAGATCTATCGATAAGCGGGCGCCTGCGATCATGCGATGCGGTGGTCTGCAATATTGATTCAGCCCGCCCAGCCGCGTGTGCCTTGCAGAGGTCTCCTCCTTTACAACTGTTCTTTTCACCGCAATGCTTCGCGTTGGTGGGCTACCCGGGGATCTCAAACGAGAGATAGTGCTGAATGGTCGGCGCAAAGAGCGAGGTGATCGTGCCTGGCGACATCGTGGCAAGTGGCTCGAGCTTCAATATATATCGCCCGAGCGCCAGACCAAGCATCTGTGATGCAACGAGTGCTGCTCTCGTACTCGCCTGATCGACGCCGGACCGACCGATTGCAGCGCATAATTGCTTTTCGAAAATCTGCCTCAACTCTTCCCGTGCGCCCGTGTGGCTGATCGCTGCACGCAGGAGCGCTTGCAACTGCCCGTCGCTGCGCACGCCTTCCCACCGATCCAGAAAATGCCGGACCAGCACCTCCCCCACCCCCTCTAACGGAACACCATCCAGGCCGGGCAACTGCAGGTCGATCCTGGCAGCCGCTGCGAACAGGCCCTCTTTGTTGCCATAGTAGCGGATGACCATTGCAGGTGCCACGCCAGCGCCGGTCGCAACGGTCCGTATCGTCGTTTTCTCGAAACCAGACTGAGAAAAGCATTCGCGCGCTGTTGCGAGAATGCGATCTCTCGTGGGTTGAGAACGGAGGGTTTTCGGTTTGTCGCTCGACTGGCTCATCAGCCTAACCTGCCATCAGTGGTCGAATTATGCAAACACTTGTTTACATCAAAGATCTTCCATGCAAACATGTGTTTACATTTTCTAGCGAGGTGTAGCCATCATGTCAGCCAATGTTTCTCCGATCCTGATTGTCGGCGCTGGGCCAACTGGCCTCTCTCTAGCAATTGCCGTTAGGCAGCGAGGTGCTCGGGTAATCGTCATCGACCGGCAGACTCAAGGCGCAAACACATCGCGCGCCGCCGTTATCCACGCGCGGACCCTGCAGGTCCTCGAACAACTTGGCGTCACCGCAAAATTGCTTGAGGAGGGCATTATCGTACCGAAGTTTCGTGTTCGTGATCGTGACCGATTGCTGCTCGACGTAGACTTCGGTGAACTTCCAGGACGCTATCCCTTCACGCTTATGCTGCCACAGGATCAAACCGAAGCCATCCTGCGCACCCGTCTGCTAGAGCTCGGCGTTGAGGTACAGTGGACCACTGAACTTGAGAGCATCGCCCAAGAAGGAGATCGGTTCGCGGCACATCTGAAAAGTCCGGACGGAAACATCGACATGCATGCTTCATGGGTGGTCGGATGCGATGGACTTCACAGCAAAGTCAGAGAGGAAGCCGAGATACCATTCGTCGGTGGCACGTATCGGCAAGAGTTTGTTCTTGCCGATGTCAACATGGATTGGCCGCTTGCCCGCTCCGAAGTCGATCTTTTCTTTGCCCCGCAAGGACTGATGGTGGTGGCGCCTTTGCCGCATGACCGTTATCGAATTGTTGCGACCGCCAGCAAACCACCAGAACAACCCGACATGTCGTTCATTCAGAGACTGCTCTATGAACGTGGTCCACCCAGTGAATCTGGCCGCATCAACGATGTCATCTGGAGCTCACGTTTCCATGTTCATCACAGGCTGGCAGAGAATGTCATTTCCGGCAATATCATCCTGTGCGGCGACGCCGCGCATGTCCATAGTCCGGCCGGCGGCCAGGGCATGAATACCGGCATTCAGGATGCCGTTTCGCTTGCCGATCCACTCCTCCACGCGATGAACGGAGATCGCAGCCAGCTTCTGGGCTGGGCTGATGCCCGACAAAAAGTTGCACGTTCTGTTGTCCGGCTTACCGATCGCATGACAAGACTTGCTACGCTTCGATCCCCCGCCGGCTGTACGGTCCGCAACGGGATCTTGAGCACGATCGGTCGTATATCATCGGCAAGAAATGCAATCGCTCGGCGGATCGCCGGCCTAGACCATTAGAACTTATGAGCCAGCATCCTGATCGAAAACTGATGTTACGTCTTGGCCCGCGAGACATCCCGCTCCAGCTTCTGGATATGCTCGTCGCAAACGACCTTCACCAACGCCAGGAGATGCGCCGTCCGCTCACCGAGCCAGACCAGAGCCTCTTCGCTGATCTCGAAATGCTTGGAATATCGAGCCTTAACATAGGCTTCGTTGATTGTGTTAAACCAAGCTCTCTGCCGATGGTGATCCCTAGGAAACGCGTCCACCAGTCGAAGATCCTGCTCTTCAGCTAGCGATCGAAGGAACTTCACGTTGTGCGAGGGCGGACCGTAATTTGTGAGGGTCAACAAGACACACGCGTAAGCTTGCTCAATCGTCTGATGCAAATTGAAGGCAGACCAATTTGACCAAGCGCCTCCAAGTTTTCGCCATTGCTCCAATTGAAACCGAGACGTTTCCAGAACAACTTTTGCCTCTGAAAATCTTTGAGCGAAGTGGTCCTGCGCCGCATTCAATCGCTCCTCCGCAGTGAGTAGTCTCGGCTCGGCTAAAGGCTCGTCATCCAGTTCATAGAGAGCGATACCGTCCTTGCGAATATCCGAAAAGAAGAAGTTGCCCTTCTTCAGCTCTGTGTTCACCTCGCGCAGTGAGTGGACGATGAACTGTGTGGGCGTTTCGATAAAGCTGTCACGGATGATCCGGTCAGCGGCCTTATACCAATAGGTGGCATGGTCGGTCAGTTTGCGATTGTTGACGATCACCAGCAAATCGAAATCCGAGCGATAGCCCTTCATCGTATGGGGCTCATCGACAAAGGTGCCGCGGGCGTAGGAGCCGAACAGTATGATCTTGAGAATGCGTCCGCGCTTCTTGAAGTCGGCCGTGCCTTCGTTCAGCGCATCTTCGAACTCCTCGTGCAGGATCTCCAGCGCACGCGCGAGCTCTCGCTGCTTTCTATGCGGGATATGATCGAGGGAGGATTTCATCATGGGAACGGGGTCTGACTGGCTTCCGATTGTCGCCGCGATGTCATCGCGCTGGTGGTATCCATGGACCTTATACGCTTCGCAACATTCATCAAATGGCAAAAGTGCTAGTCGACTTTTGGAGGTCCAGATGTGGCTGGGACCAACGCTTGTTCTTGATGTCTCCTATCGCAGCTGCAATCTCCCCTTCGCTTCTTCGCCTCTTGTAAGAGAGATTATGCCCAGGCCGTTCAACCAAACGAACTGAGAGGAAGGCAATTGCGTTGCCGCTCGCTGTCTGGAACTAGCTGAATCCTGCTGGGTTAGTCTTCCTCAACACAAGGAGAAGAACAATGTCGCAGACAACACGAGGCCGTAACCAGGATCGCGCAAGGGTGGCTGGCGGACAGGATCATGAAGTCCGCTATGAGGCCAACAAGGAGCGGGTTTCGAAAGACGATGTGAAGAGTGCGATCAAGTCGGTTGGCAACAGCCGCGACAAGGTCGAAGACGAACTCGATCGCAAAGCCTGATTTGCCGCAAGTCATATCCGACGGAAAGCCGCCTGGCGTCAACCACGCGGCTTTCGTTTGCCGTCGGACGTCTTTCCCGACGATGGCGTTATCGGCGTTTCCCTCTCACCCTTCAGAGCAAGACGCGCGCCTGTCCTGCCGCTCACTTCGGCGCTATGTGTGAGCGCGTTCCCGTCAGGACAGGCTCGATCATCGCCATCCATCTTCCGTCGCAGTGACTGCCATTCTCGTTGCTTGCTGAACCGCGTTAACGTTCGATGCCAGTTACTTCGTCTGGCGCTTTGTCGGTCCCTGTCTCTGGCGCCTGTATCGCTCTCAGATCCGGTCGAACAGGCCCTTGAACTCCTTGTCCTCATAGTACCGGATCTTGCGCAGTTTTGCCGGATAATGCCCCTGCCGAAGAAGGATCATCCTGTCTTCTGGCAGTCGCATGATCTCGTCGGCATTGATCAGGTTGCGGGCAGCAATGTGTTCCGAGTTCGTCTGCTTGCCTTCACTATGCGACGCCGTCATGTAATGCGCATCTCGCTTGCCGATCGAGCGTGCAACAAGCCCGGCCGTCTCGATGTCATTCACACCAAACACCTGCAGCACGCCGGCATTGGCAAGGAAGGTGTTAGCTCCTTTGCCGTAGAGCGCACGCAGCTGATGAATGTCCTGAAGGATCGGCCAGAGCTGCACGCCGTAGCCTGCCATCAGCCCCATGGCGCGCTCGACAGCAGCCAACCGTCCCAGGCTCGCAAACTCGTCGAGCAGGAACAGCACGGACTTGTTTGCGGGAACGGCTCTCTTCCGCTTGCAGAATGATGTAGCGGCCCCTTCTGGCGGGGTAACGCTCTCGAATGGTGATGCGCCGTTGCGCGTCCCTACCATCTCCGTCAGGCTCTGGCTGATCATCAATCGCAGCCATCGTGCATAGGTGCCAAGCCTGTCCGTTGGCAGCACCAGGAATACCGACTGCGTCCTTTGCTTCAGATCGGCAAAGCAAAATCCGATCGCTCCATCACCCGCTTCATCCGTGGACTGTCGAGGAAGTGTGTGTGGCGTTGCGCCGACGACAGAACGCCCGATGCCT
>NZ_JBQEPX010000010.1:0-11913 GCF_052046015.1 Agrobacterium sp. 22094
CCTTCCTTGCCAATGCCGGCGTGCTGCAGGTGTTTGGTGTGAATGACATCGAGACCGCCGAGCTTGTCGCGCGTTCGATCGGCAAGAGGGATGCGCATTACATGACGGCCTCCTATGGCGAAGGCAAGCAGACGAACTCGCAGCATATTGCCGCTCGCAACCTCATCAATGCCGACGAGATCATGCGACTGCCGGATGACAGGATGATCCTTCTTCGGCAGGGGCACTATCCGGCGAAGCTTCGTAAGATCCGGTACTATGAGGACAAGGAGTTCAAAGGCCTGTTCGAGCGGATCTGAGAGCCATCCGGGCGCCGAGGAAGCGTCTGGCAAAGCCCCAGCAAAAGTGACTGACATCGAACGTCAACGCGGTTCAACGAGCAACAATGATTGGCATTTATTGCGACGGAAGATGGAAGACGATGATAGAGCCTGGGCCTGACGGGAACGCGCTCCCACACAGCGCCGAAGTGAGCGGCAGGACAGGCGCGCGTCTTGCTCTGACCGTGGAAATGTAAACAGCGGAAGCGCGATCAACGGGCAAGACGTCCGACGACAAACGAAAGCCGCCTGGATGACGCCAGGCGGGTTTCCGTTGATCAGGGACAAGAGATAATCAGCCTTTGCGATCGAGCTCGTCTTCGACTTTGTCGCGGCTGTTGCCAACCGACTTGATCGCACTCTTCACATCGTCCTTTGAGACGTGCTCCTTGTTGGCCTCATAGCGCACTTCATGATCCTGGCCGCCAGCCACGCGTGCTCGATCCTGGTTACGGCCTCGTGCTGTCTCAGACATCGGTCTTCTCCTCGTGTTGAGGGAGACTAACCCGGCAGGATTTTGCTGGTTCCAGACAGCGTGCGGCGACTCAATTGCCCTCTTCTAAGTTCGGTTTGTTGAACCGCGTGTCGCGCAGAGCTTGTTCTCTCTTCAAAGACGCGAAGCACGCGTGTGAGATCGCATCTGTGAATGCCGACATGACGAACGGGCGTTCGTGCCCGCGGCATCGGACCTTCAAAAGTCGACTAGCACTTTTGCCATTTGATGAATGTTGCGAAGCGTATAAGGTCCATGGATACCACCAGCGCGATGACATCGCGGCGACAATCGGAAGCCAGTCAGACCCCGTTCCCATGATGAAATCCTCCCTCGATCATATCCCGCATAGAAAGCAGCGAGAGCTCGCGCGTGCGCTGGAGATCCTGCACGAGGAGTTCGAAGATGCGCTGAACGAAGGCACGGCCGACTTCAAGAAGCGCGGACGCATTCTCAAGATCATACTGTTCGGCTCCTACGCCCGCGGCACCTTTGTCGATGAGCCCCATACGATGAAGGGCTATCGCTCGGATTTCGATTTGCTGGTGATCGTCAACAATCGCAAGCTGACCGACCATGCCGCCTATTGGTACAAGGCGGCAGACCGGATCATCCGCGACAGCTTCATCGAAACGCCGACGCAGTTCATCGTGCATTCTCTGCGCGAGGTGAACACCGAGCTCAAGAAGGGGCACTACTTCTTCTCGGATATCCGCAAGGAAGGCATTATTCTCTACGAGCTGGATGACGAGCCGTTGGCTGAACCGAAGCTGCTGACGGCTGAGGAACGTTTAGAGGTTGCAAGGGAGCATTATCGTGAGCGGTATAAGCTTGCTGGCACCTTCATCAAGGGATCCAAGTTCTATCAAAGTGAGGGGGACGCGAAGGTCGCGGCATTTGAGCTTCATCAGGCGATCGAGCAAGCCTACTCCTGCGTTCTGCTGACCCTCACCAACTACGGGCCCGCGTCGCACAACATCAAGTTCCTGCGCTCGCTTGCCGAGGAACAGGATCTGCGACTGGTGGAAGCGTTTCCACGGGATCACCACCGGCAGAGAGCCTGGTTTAACACGATCAACGAAGCCTATGTTAAGGCTCGGTATTCCAAGCATTTCGAGATCAGCGATGAGGCGCTTGTCTGGCTGGGCGAGCGGACGGCGCATCTCCTGGAATTGGTCAAGGTCGTCTGCGACGAGCATATCCAGAAGCTGGAGCAGGATGTTCCGTGATGAGAGACTGACAGTCACTTGTAGTACTGAATAGAGCTGCAGGTCCTAACCTGGGATCCGCAACTAAGTTCTGCGGAGTTGTTTGAATTGCTTTCCGACATCGAAGTGTGGGTTTAGTCTGTGACAGCACGCCTGCTGAGTGTCGAAACGAGGGCTAGCTCGCCTGATAAACGCAACCACGTGCTCGAATACCTTATGATCAAGGTCTGATCCTTGACTGCGCGTGCCAAAATAGATAGTTAAACGTATCATTTTGTCATTGAAAGATATGTTTAGGTATCACATGTCAATGGACACGACTATATTAGTTGAGATCGGCTGTCTCTTGAAGGCAGCGCGTAAGGGCTTGAATTTAACACAAGAGCAGGTCGCCGAGATGGCTGGCATATCGCGGCCACGCTATCGCGAGATTGAAAGCGGAAAGAGCGCTGCCCGCACGACTACGCTGATCAATATCGCACGTGCGCTTGGTCTCGAGCTGATGTTCATCCCGCAACCGATGGTGCCGGCTGTCAATGCGCTGCTTCAGCCGCATGGCAGCGACGATTTGCCTGCGTTCGTTGCCAGTTCCAACGGTGATGACGATGCCTGATGCGTATCTCGATCCAAAGTCCATCTCCTCGCTTGAGGTGCTGCTGAACAACCTTAAGGTCGGCACAATTGTCCGGACGCCTGGTGACTTCAATGCGTTCAGTTTCGAGGAAAGCTATCGCGCAACTGGTGGCTCTCCTGTGTTGAGCCTGTCCTTTCGGGCGGCTACCGGAGGCTTGCGCAAAGACCCGAAGCCTGTCGCCAGGGCTTTGCCAGCTTTTTTTGCCAATCTGCTTCCAGAAGACAAACTGCGCGAGGCTATGGAGAAGCACCATGCCGGAAGCGTTCGGCCCGGCAATGATTTTGATCTTCTCGCGGCGCTCGGTGCGGATTTGCCAGGAGCTGTCCGCATCGTACCGAGCGAGGGCGCAATTGCTCTGCTCAATGCCCCCTCACGTCCTGAACCGAAAGCCCGGTTTTCTCTTGCTGGGGTGCAGATGAAGCTCTCTGTTATCAAGAATACGGGCAAGGGCGGTGGTCTGACCTTGCCCTTGGGCGCCGAGCAGGGTTCGTATATTGCAAAATTTCCGTCGACATCGTTTCCAGGTGTTTCCGAAAACGAATATGCCAATCTGGCTCTGGCCGAAGCAATTGGCATGGATGTGCCGGAACGAGAACTTGTCGATCAGTCGGAATTCGAAGGCATACCTAAGGAATTTGAGACGCTCTCGGATGGAAAGGTCTTGCTCATCAAGCGCTTCGACCGCGGCACGGGAGCGACGCGGATCCATATCGAGGACTTTGCGCAGGTGTTCGGCATTTATCCATCGCGTAAGTATGAAGGTGCGGCCTATCACGATATCGCTGCGGCTCTGAACGTCGCTGTTTCGCCAGCCGCAGCGCTGGAATTTGTGCGCAGGTTGGCTCTGGCTGCGGTCACGGGAAATGGTGACATGCACTTAAAAAATTGGTCGCTGATTTATCGCGGAGCGGGAGACAAGCCCGAGCTTGCGCCGGTCTACGATGTCCTCTCGACGGTTCCCTACATTCCGACAGATTCCATGGCTTTATCCGTCGTGGGCGAGCGGTCCTTCAAAGCACTGAGCGCCCAGCGCTGGAAAGCGTTCGCAAGGCGTGCGCGCTTGCCGGAAGCTGCTGTTCTTAGAGCGGTGGTCGATACCGTCGAGCGCGTCAACCAAATCTGGTGGTCGATGCCGCAGCGCGAGGTCGTGCCGATAAATGTGCTCGAACGGATTGATACCCATGTCAAACTCATGACGCCAATTCTCAGTACTCCAGGCGACTAGCTTGCCCTTCCCAGATATGAATGCGTTTCGATCGATGTTGCAGTTTGTAGATCTGTTGAATAGCGGACGTAAAGAGCGGCAAGTTTTGAGGGCAAGCGTCGTCATTGATCTGCCTGTTTTGGGTCGCGATTATCATGATAGAGATTGCATATGGGATTCGGCGTATTCATCCACCGCACAGACTCGATCTACGAGGATAGCCCGGCTGAGCAGTATCAGTTCCCTGGCCAGTATCTCGGTCGCGTTCAAAGCTGTGCCGGAGATTGGATCGTCTACTATGAACCTCGAAAGGTCGCCGCAACGCGTGGATATTTCGCTGTCGCCAAGGTCGCTCAGGTTATCCCAGATCCCAAAGCGCCAGGCATGTATGTGGCGCTAATCGAACCTGGCAGCTATCTCGATTTCGTAAACCCCGTTGCGTTTAGTGGGCAGGATGGTGTTGTTGAGCGAGGTGTACTGAACGAAGCGGGGCGGATTTCTGGCCGTGCACAGGCTGCGGTCCGATCAATATCTGCTGCCGATTTCAATCGGATTCTGTCGTTGGGATTGGCGGAAGATCAACTCGAATTGCCGCGAACGGACGGGTCGCTGGAAACGTCACCGCTGAACGATCTTTCCGATAGGGTTCAGGAGCCGTTTCTGTTTGAGCACGATAGGGAGCGGATCATGCAGCTGTCGTCTCGAGTTGTCAGAGATCGGCTGTTTCGGCGTCTCGTCCTACAAGCCTACGACAAAAGGTGCGCGATAACTGGACTCAAGCTGATTAACGGTGGTGGTCGTGCCGAGGTAGACGCGGCTCATATCCGGCCGGTCGACAAAAATGGGCCTGATATCCTAGTGAACGGAATCGCGCTCTCTGGAACCGCTCACTGGATGTTCGACCGTGGGCTTATCTCCCTGTCGGATGAACTCGAGATCCTGATTTCGCGTCACGCGAACGATCGCGATAGCATTCTAGGGCTAATCAACAAGACGGGAAGAGCGATTGTCCCGAGCGGTGTTTACCAACGGCCGCATCCCCAGTTTTTAAGTTGGCATCGCGAAAACACCTTCAAGCATTGAGGTTGACCGACGAGTTTATCCAATGCCCTCGGGCGCGCGGATCAAGCGCAGCGCGGATCTACGACTACATGGTCCCTATTTATGACGATTGAGCCAGTTCTACTACGTATACCGCTCTGGCAGATCCCGCAGCGATGGCGACATTAGGTTTACTTGCAACAGGGATATGACGAGATGGAGCAGCTCTCAGGTTTCGGGACCAATTGTAGTCAAGCTTTCCGCCAACCGAAAGCAGTCGCTCTGCTGGTTGCGATATGCTCGGACCATTTCTAAAGGGCACTGGTAACTGGTACCATATGATCAACAGGTCGGATGGTGTGGCATGTATCTCGAAGTTGGTTCTCCCAATTGAGACAATCTAATCATCTGTTCCGACATAGACATGATGGGCGACGATGCCGGTGGACAGTTCAGGCACAAGGACGGCACACTCTTTGGCGCTTGATCGCGAGCATATGATCGCAATTACGCCGGTGCACAGCATCTAGCTGATTCCAATGTCGGGTTTCGGCCCATTGCTGACGTCTTGACAGGCTAGATGTTAGCCGCGCGGCCCTGTTCAATGTCACGTTAATTTTCAACTGATAGTCGAATAGCCTTTTCGTGACGGGGGCTTTAGATGCAAACTTATCGCAACCAACTTATTCAACTGCTTGCCGATCTCAAACTGCGGAAACCCGCTGAACGAGAACCCGCGCTTCAGACGTTTTTTGAAGCGCACCCGGATTTGATAACCCGTCCGCATTACATACATTCCAAGGTGGTTTTATCTAAGCTGGCGATTGGAAGTTGGAGGACTGACTTCGCTTACATCAATCCACAATCGGGTTTCCACATGCTGTACCTGATTGAAATTGAAGATCCGGAAAAGGATATTTTCACAGCGAGTGATGATCAATTCACGGCGGATTTTAACCACGCCCTACAGCAAGTACACGATTGGATGAGCTGGACCGCCAGCAACAGGGACTATATTCAACAGGTGTACGGCGATCTGGACAAGCAGTTCAGCGGCAACGAGCAAGGTTTCCTGATTGCGAGAGGCGTCCTGATTTACGGACGAAGAGAGCAAACCGGCCTAAATCCGATTCGTGCGGAGCGCTGGCGCCAAAAGAAGGAGGCGGAGCTTGCTTCTAAGGTCGAAATCATGACGTATGACGGCTTGATGGAGCGTAACCTACCCGCATTTAGGGCAGACCAGCGGACAGAATTTGACTGCACGACATATGCGTACGGCCGGCGCGCGTTTCGCAAGAAACTCTGACTAAAAGGCCAACGGTTTCGGTGACCGCTCCTGGCGCGAAGCTGCCAAATGTAGCAACTTAGTTTGGTGGCATTTGCTACCAGATTCCAGTCGTTTAAGATAACTTCAGGCTAGCAGCCGCTTTCCGTGCGGATCGTCTCTATAAAGTCTCGGCCATTGCGTTTGGTCATGGTGACCGTTGCTACTCCATCGCAGGTTCTCGCACCACTGCGAAAGTGGTAGCTTACCTTAAAGCGGGCGTCTTGGATCTTCTGTATGTCGATCAGCGAGATCGGCTCGGCCAAGGATTCATAGAAGGCCGTCAGCGCTCCTGGGCTGAAGGGGCCCTTTTTCGTTTTCTCCGGTATCACGAAATCGGCGGCGAGCTTGCCGTTGCCAGCTCTGAGAGCGGCGTAGAAGGCCTCGATCGTGGTCGCGGCCGTACCGTAGCTCTGTGTGATGTCGCGAGCCGACGAAACAGTCTTTACCCAAACGAGGAGTGGCCTGTGGTGATGGCCAGTCATCGCAGGCATTGGATCAACTACTTCGACATATACGTCCGTATCCCGGAGGCGAGACAAGTCCTTCGCGTTGCTATCACCTGGAACGAGCTGGACCTCGTCGAACATGTGCGAAGGATCCGCGAACTCGTCGCCAGTTATGCAGATCGATCGATCCAGTTTCAGGACGTATCCAGGTTCCGGGGTATCTCCCTTTTGCACGTCCTCGAAGTTCGGAGGACCTGCGAAGATCCGGTGTGTGAGGTGTCCGCTGAGGCTTGAAGGCTGCCCCTTGGAAACGTCGAAACAAGTCGCATTCGCGATGACTGCCGAAAGAAAAAACGCGGCTGCTACCCCGAGCCACCTATAACTCTTCATCCGATTCTCACGATCTAACGGCATCCCAGTGCACCTATCCGATGTGTGTTCGCTAACCTGGCATTTGGGCATCCTCACCCGCAAGCCGGGCCCGTGGTGAGGCCAGGCTATTGCTGCCATCCGGCGGCAAGCATGCTCCAGTCAACATCGCGTTCCTCCTTACCGGTCCACACATCCCAGTAAGCCGGATCGTCGGACCTCGGTCGATGATCATGGTTCAGTTCCCGCATCTCAACAAGAACCGGGATCGGCGCAGCCCATCCCAGGAGGATTGCATGCCTGGATGGAAGGCCGGGAAGCTCTTTCAGCAAGCCGCCGATGTTGTCAGGTACCAGCTTCGAGACCAGTTTCTGATCGGCATCATTGACGATGCGATGAAGTAGGAATGTGTTGCACTGGGCAAGCAGCGTTGGCGAGAGTTCTGACGGCCGCTGCGACGAGACTAGCAGGCCGAGTCCGAACTTCCGGCCCTCTCGTGAAATACGTTCGAAGATGTCCCGGCAAAGGTCGGCCGCATTCCAGCTCTCCCGGTCAGTTGCGCCAGTGCCCTTAACGAAGTTGTGAGCCTCCTCCAGCACGAGCACCGTCGGCAGTGACTGGCCAGTATCCCGGCGAAACCGCTGGAGAGCCTCGAAGACGACTCGAGCCAGCACGGAAACGATGATGTGCACTGTGTCCGAGGGCACGAGCGAAAGGTCGATTACAGCAATGTTGCCATTTGCGGCGTTGTTTGCGCCGACATAGTCGTCCAGCCAATCCTTGAATTTCGGAGGATCGGGATCGTTCACGACACTTCCAAGGCGGCTATCCGCTAGCATGCCGCGGATCCTCAGTCCGAGGGTCGAAACGAAGTTCGCGACGTTTGCCGACTGTCGGGCAGCGAGTCCTTCGAGATGGGTTGCTAGACTGGATACGTCGAATACGAGTGGCGCATCCTCATGCATGTGTTCGTCAGCCTGGTCAGCGGGAAGGGACGCCAGGAGTGCTTCGATAGAAGCGGCAAGTTCTTCTAGATCAGCGGCTGCGAAATCGGTCCAATACTTTCCTCGTTCAAGCTTTGCTCGAATGAGGGCGTCGACCGTTGCCTGGAGGTGTCCGACAGCATCGTGGTGTGCAACGTCGATCTGACCAAGCCAGACCTCACAATCGGCAGACAATGTACTAAGAATACCGCCGAAGTTCTTGTTACCGGGAAACCCAGTGTATTCCTGGCGGCCGTTTGCGAGCGCCGATCTTATGGAAGCGCGATACGAAGACGCCAGCCGCGCAACCTGTGCTTCCGGCGTGATATCTAGCTGCTTGCCGCTCTTAAGTTCTCTTAAGCCCTGCAGGAGCAACGGGCGTTGGACGGCGGGCTGGGCATGGGAGAGCGTGCTCCATTCCGCACCGTTCCAAAGCCATGCTGGAACCTTGAGCGCCTTTTCCTCTCCTTGCAGGGGAGGCACGCGGAAAACACGGACGCTGGCCGGGTCATCGGCGAAGGCGCGACTATACTCGCCGTTGGGATCCAGGATTATGAACCGGGCGTTCGGCTTTCCTTGCTTGTCCGACTTCTTTCTTTCTGTGGCGGCGGCATCGATCGACCACCTGATCAGACCTGCCACGGAACACGATTTCCCGCTTCCCGTGTTTCCGAGTACGGCCAGGTGGCGACCGAATATCTTGTCCGGATCCACCATGATGTCAGCATCCATCGCGAGTGGTGAGGACCCGATCACCACCCGACGATCCGTGTCACCAGCACCAACGATTGCTGCAACCTGATCCGGAGTAGGGATCAGGACCTGATCGCCCACTGATGGAAAAGCCAGTACGCCACGTGAAAGCTCATGCCTCGGCTTGCCATCGCGTCCATTTCGAAGAAGCAGCGTGCCGATCGGAGAGACGTTCATCTTCCTTGTCGGGAACGGTAGATCGAGGAGACCTAGCTCTCTGTGGCCACCGCGCGGCATTAGTGACTTCATCACACCGATCCAGGTTACATATGCTACAGTTGCGCCGACTTCGTTTGGGAGCAAGACGTAGCTGTTAATCCGTGGGAACGGGGTGGGAATCCCGGTATTTAACGCAATGGCCTGCGGCGCCTCTCCACCCAGTGACACAACGATCTCGGCGGGTGAGACAATCTCGACGGTACCGATGACAAGATCCGACAAGGCCTGGATTGGATAGCTCACTTCGCCGCCTCCTCAGGGGTCGTGACTGCAATTTCCATTGGGCGCTCCTTAAGAAGGGCGGTCATCCTGGCTGTGATGAAGTCGAGAGCTGGTTTCGGAAGGTAGTTACGGGTCATCGTCTGGAGGTCGCTGAAATGCGTCCCGACTAGCATTGTCGTCTGCGCTTCGCGCGTCTTGGACAGGAAGGCTTCAAGTCTATCGCTCACAGATCGCGCAGCGATCACGACATGGGTCGACGGAATGGAGAGCATATCAATGATCACGCGGTTTATGTGATCGTCGCCGAAACCGTAGCCGTAGATGAAGAGAACAGCGTTCGGCCTGCATAAGGAGGCCGCGAAATCCCGGAACAATTCGGCGTACGGATAGTGTGTCGTCTCGAAGTCCTTCGCAGGATTCGGGTAGATCATCACGGTTTCCACGGGTTCGGTAGGAATGCCTGTATGGTCGCGTGGCGCGCCAAACGGCATCCCAAGCCGTGAAATCGTTCGACGCGCGTCGTCATAGATCCAGTCCAGCGAGCCGTGAAGCTTTGTGAGGCGCACGACGCCTTCCATAAACCGAGGCTCTCCGCGAATGCCCGGCGGGTTATAGTGATAGTCGACATCGAGGCGGGATGCCCGAAAGACCGGGTTCAACGCGCCCACGAAACGATCGATCATCCTTATCCCCGCGAGATCGCACCCATGTTCGATCAAGCGGTCATAGTTGGTTGTAAAAATGTGTAGCCGCTCACGCGATGCCGTCCGGCTGGCGAAGCTTAAAAGGAAGGACTGGAGTGCGATCTCCATCTCTACCAAGTTCTTGCCGGTGGCCTTGGCGATGCCGATTTCCGTGTTGAGCAAGGATTCGAGAAAGACGCGCATCTGGCTGTTGATGCGGTTTCGAAGATCGTTTCCGTCGTCAGGATCCGTGATTTCCTGCCCAGCAAGCACTGCCAGTGCGCTTCGAAACTGATCCTCGATGTTTGCGGATCCTCTACCCATCTTCTTGGCCATCGTTTCCGCATGCGCATTGATGTACTTCTCATATGCACCGCCGATC
This sequence comes from Agrobacterium sp. 22094, assembly GCF_052046015.1. NCBI lineage: Bacteria > Pseudomonadati > Pseudomonadota > Alphaproteobacteria > Hyphomicrobiales > Rhizobiaceae > Agrobacterium > Agrobacterium sp. 22094. The sequence goes on from NZ_JBQEPX010000010.1 coordinate 10,285, forward strand.
GAGATGGTGCCCATGCCTGTCGCGGTGGATCCGGCGATTTTGCCCACGGCCGTCGTGAAGCCACTTCCGATCAGCAGGTTCAAATGTTCTGCTTGGAAAGTGGCTGAAAGCCAGGGCTCGATTTTCTTCCTATGCATGGCAATGAATTCCGCCATCGCCTTGTTGTCTGCTGGAACCTCGTCGCACGAATGAGAGGCGCTTCCAGCCCGGTAGTGATGTTTGCCGATCCCCGCCATTCCGCCCTCCGAATCACCACCTTTAGTTTAGCGGTTGTGCGATATTCGTTGAAGCGAGATGTGCCACCAAGTATCGGCGGGTTCATTGTCGCAAGCAGAGTGTTCAACCTCAGATAAATCATCGCGCGCCTCCAAGACCTCGCCGATAGCTTATCCCGGGCCAGGTCATATGAGCGCAATTGGCGCAATCCCGCCCAACGGGTTTCTGCCCTGAGCGCCGCGAAAACTCCGAAGCGAATTTTTCGTTACAAGCCTCTGTGTTTCTGGTCTCTGCACCACATCGGCGACATCCGTGAGATTCTTAGCCAGGACGCAGGGACCGTGTGGGGTTCGAAGACTGTCAACGAGTCCCTACAGGAGGCGGGAAGGTTAGCAGTTTACGTTGCTGTCGCGGATCAGGCCGCGGCCCTAAGATCGAAATTTGCATGGATCACGTCGTAGGGGACATGAATCTTTCCGTCTCCAGTTTGTTCGAATATACCCCACTCCAACAACGCGGACGTGTCCTCGTGTACGCGCCTGACGTCACGTTCGACGGCCCTGGCAAGTCCGCGTATACTCGATGGACCGATCTTCTGAAGATGCTCAATCAATTCCCATCTTTTGGGGCTAATGACGGAAAAAAGCTGCGCCGGCGACGAGAAGGTGAAGACTGCGACAGGCTCAGAGGAATTACCTGAGCGCATTGCGTTCGTTGCCCTGACAAACGCCTCATCAAGGGCAGCTTCACTGTCTGCTCGGATTTGAATTAAGGCTTCTCTCATGGTTTCTGCCTCCTCTTGATTATTTCCTTCCGAAAATCGGATAGGAGGGTATCGGTCGTCGTGAACGAGTAAGGATGCTCAGCTCCGTCAAGGTGACGATGATTGCCTTTACCGCGTTCGTTGTCGAAACCGACGATGCGGCGACCGTCCGTTCCGTAAAACAGTCGATACTTGAACAGGTTCGTGCTACCAGGAACGGGCTCCGGCACTTTTCAGACAACGATCTCGACGAGCGCACCGTCTGGCAAAACAGTTTTCGAACGCTCGATAAGTACCGCCGCAATCATGTTGTCATTTACGCCATCGGTCCGGTTTGTTGTCAACGGCGGCAAAGGTTCGAGAGAGGGCTTTATGGTATATTGTACCTATATATACTTAATTAATACACATATTCTATATTTTATACTATGTAAATGGAATAATTTACCCTGAAATGGATTGGCGGGCGTGATTTGCGAGCGACGCGAGTTCACCAGTGGTAGGGATTGGCACTTAAAGTGTAGATTGGCCGAGGCAAAAAATATAAATTAATTGAAGCCATCTTGGGGAAGGGATTTGCGCCGTGGATTATTTGGGGTGCATTTGTTTGCGAGGACTGATAATTCTGACTGTTATAAATAGATGATTTT
>NZ_JBQEPX010000012.1:0-2336 GCF_052046015.1 Agrobacterium sp. 22094
TGGGGGATGTGATGTGTCGAACAGCGGTTCTTTGCTCATCCGTGAGACCCGAACCGCCGAGCATCGCATCCTGCCGGCGGAGCGCCTGATCAATCTTGTTTGCGCTGACGCGATGATTGTTTCGCTCCGCCATGCGCAGGCTGCTTGCTGCCATCGCGTGCTCGACCGTGATCATTTCCCGCGTCGAGTATTTTGCCAGTTTGCCGTTCTGCTCCGGCAAAAGCTCGAAGAGCTGAGGTGAGGCCATGACAGCGGCAAAGGCGCGCTGGAAACCGTCATTGTCGTTGATATAGCGATGAATTGTGCGGGCGATGTCATGACGGTCGAAGACGCTTCTCTCGTCGGTCAGAATGCGCAGAACCTCTTCCGGCTTTCTGCGGATGAGATCAGCGTTTTTCTTCGCTGCTTTCTCTTCGAGACGAGTCCTGGATACGTCGAGCCCACGCCGCTCCATCTGGCTGGCATGCACCCCCATATGCTCGGTTGGTGAAAGTTCCAGGCCACGATCAAGATGCGATCGATGATCGACACGGATATCGAGACCAGCCTCCAGCAGATGGCGATTTGCGTGATCGGCAAAGGCTTTGCGGATATCGCGCATCTGCATGTGCGAGGTGGGCAGACCGTTTGCCAGCAACCATCTGTTCTCGCGCTCGATCATGGTCTTCTCGCCAAGACCGTCTGGTGTCACCTCGCGCGTCGTCATCATCACATGGGCATGGACATTGCGGATGTCGCTCTTGCCTTGCGGAACATGAATGGCGAAGTCGACGGCAGCACCGTAGCGGTCTGCCAGATCCTGGGCAAAGGCACGGGCGAGCGACAGGCGGGCGTCTGCACTCAGTTCATGCGGAAGAGCGATCTCGAACTCACGGGCAACGCGGCTATCTCTTCGGCGCTCTGCCGCTTCTGCGGCATTCCAAAGTGCAGAGCGATCCAACGCCCAGTCTGCATCGACATCGTCGGGTAGAACGATCTCGGAATGAACCACACCCTTCTTGGCGTTAAAGTCATGGGTGAGGCCATCGCGTTCGTTCGTCAGCAGGCTTGCCGTCCGGTAGGCAATGGCCGCCACGGCACTTCGGCCTCCCGATCGGCTGACCGGCTTTGCGCTGCAATGATAGATCGCCATCATTCCCCCGCGATAGACAGATCCGACAGGCAGACAGTCTCCAACTGTCCGTTGTTCACTGGCCAAAGGGCGCAAACCACGCGCCAAAATTTGCGCAACTCGTAAGTGCGCCCTTGTGCCTTAACCGGGGGTAGCTGTGGAGAGGTCAGTATTCAACTAGCACAAATGCCAGTGGCCAATTCGAAAGGGGTTTCCTTGAATGCCGTGCTTTGACCCACAAACAACAGGGAGAGCAGGCATGCGCAAACCCATTGAACAGCGGATCAGGGAGCTGGAAGAGCAGAAGAAGGCGCTGCAATCGCGGCTGGAGAAGCAGCAGCGGGCAGAGACGACACGGCGCAGGATGCTGCTCGGATCGTTTGTTCTGGAACGGCTGGAGCAGGAGGGAGATTCCGCACATCGACAGGGAGCGATGGACGCCAAGCAGTTGCGACAATGGCTGGCTCGCGAGTTCCCGGCCTACCTGAGCCGCGATGCTGACCGGCTCTTGTTCGTCGACCTGTTATGGCCACAGAGTGAGACCAATTCGTCCGCGCCACAATCGCCTAGCACTGGACTGGATGGCGCCATCGATGAGGCTGCACTGACGCTCCTGGATGGCGCGCAACGATCTCCCAGCGAGGACGGAGGCACCGTGCAGCCATGACGGTCTGGGGCTTTGTGAAGGCGGTCGTGACGGCGCCTTTCCTGGGAGCCATTTGTGCGGCGATCGGCTGGGTGAATGCAGGCACGATCATCTTCCTCGACTTTGTGGTGCATTGGGCCTTGGGCGCGGAGCAGGGACTAATCAGTCAGGTCCTGCTGGTCGTGGCAAAGCACCTGCCGCTTGTCTTCGGAGTGTTCGGCTTCATGGGAGCATTCGTCTCAGAGGTGCCGGTGCAATCCGTGTTCGGCACGGCACGCTGGGCCAGTGCAAAAGACATCGCATCGATGGCGGGGAAGCATCGTGCCGGTCTCATCATTGGACGCGACCCTCAGAAGAAGGCTTTGCTGCGCTATGACGGTCCATCGCATCTGATGACGATGGCGCCGACCCGAACCGGCAAGGGCGTTGGTACGATCATTCCAAACCTGCTGACTGCGCAGCGCTCGGTCATCTGCATCGATCCAAAAGGCGAGAATGCCAGGATCACGGCGCGAGCAAGGGAGGGCTTTGGAGCACTGCATGTACTCGATCCGTTCGGGGTGACAGATCGGCCATCCT
>NZ_JBQEPX010000013.1:0-2334 GCF_052046015.1 Agrobacterium sp. 22094
AGGATGGCCGATCTGTCACCCCGAACGGATCGAGTACATGCAGTGCTCCAAAGCCTTCCCTTGCCCGCGCCGTGATCCTGGCATTCTCGCCTTTCGGATCAATGCAGATGATCGACCGATCAGCCGTCAGCAGATTTGGGATGATGGTGCCGACACCTTTGCCGGTTCGCGTCGGTGCCATGGTCATCAGATGCGATGGACCGTCGTAGCGCAGCAACGCCTTCTTCTGCGGATCGCGTCCGATGATGAGACCGGCACGATCCTTCCCCGCCATCGATGCGATGTCCTTTGCACTGGCCCAGCGTGCCGTGCCGAATACGGATTGCACCGGCACCTCGGAGACGAATGCTCCCATGAACCCGAACACTCCGAAGACAAGCGGCAGGTGTTTTGCCACGACCAGCAGGACCTGACTGATCAGTCCCTGCTCCGCGCCCAAGGCCCAATGCACCACGAAGTCGAGGAAGATGATGGTGCCTGCGTTCACCCAGCCGATCGCTGCACAGATGGCTCCCAGAAACGGTGCCGTCACGACCGCCTTCACAAAGCCCCAGACCGTCATGGCTGCACGGTGCCTCCGTCCTCGCGCGTGGCGTGCTGCGCGCCATCCCCGAGCGTCGCAGCAGCCTCGATGCCAGCACCATCCAAGCCTGTCCCATGCGTTGGCTGCGGCGACGCGTTGGGCTCATTCTGCGGCCACAACAGATCGACGAATAGCAGCCGATCAGTATCGCGGCTGAGATAGGCCGGGAACTCGCGAGCAAGCCATTGCCTCAACTGCTTGCCGTCCATCTCTCCCTGTCGATGTGCGGAATCTCCCTCCTGCTCCAGCCGTTCCAGAACAAACGATCCGAGCAGCATCCTGCGCCGTGTCGTCTCTGCCCGCTGCTGCTTCTCCAGCCGCGATTGCAGCGCCTTCTTCTGTTCTTCCAGCTCCCTGATCCGCTGTTCAATGGGTTTGCGCATGCCTCTCTCCCTCTTGGGTTTGGGTCAAAGCACGGCATTCAAGGAAACCCCTCTCCAATTGGCCACTGGCATTTGTGCTAGTTGAATACTGACCTCCCGAGAGCTACCCCGGTTAAGGCACAAGGGCGCACTTACGAGTTGAGCAGGTTTCAACGCAGGTTTTGCGCGCTTTGGCCAGGGAACACGGGACAGTTGGAGACTGTCTGCCTGTCGGGTTTGTCTATCGCGGGGGAATGATGGCGATCTATCATTGCAGCGCAAAGCCGGTCAGCCGATCGGGCGGCCGAAGTGCCGTAGCGGCCATCGCCTACCGGACAGCAAGCCTGCTGACGAACGAACGTGACGGCCTCACCCATGATTTTACCGCCAAGAAGGGCGTGGTTCATTCAGAGATCGTTCTGCCCGACGATGTCGAGGCAGAATGGGCGCTCGACCGCTCAGCACTGTGGAACGCAGCAGAAGCCGCTGAACGTCGAAAGGATTCCCGGGTTGCCCGTGAGTTCGAGATCGCTCTTCCACATGAGCTGAGCGCAGACGCCCGCCTGTCGCTCGCCCGTGCCTTTGCCCAGGATCTCGCCGACCGTTACGGCGCTGCCGCCGACTTCGCCATTCATGTTCCCCAGGGCAAGAGCGATGTCCGCAATGTCCACGCCCATGTGATGATGACGACGCGCGAGGTAACACCAGATGGTCTCGGCGAGAAGACCATGATCGAGCGCGAGAACAGGTGGTTGCTGGCCAATGGTCTACCCACCTCGCATATGCAGATGCGCGATATCCGCAAGGCCTTTGCCGATCATACCAATCGCCATCTGCTGGAGGCCGGTCTCGATATCCGTGTCGATCATCGGTCGCATCTCGATCGCGGTCTGGAGCTCTCACCAACCGAGCATATGGGCGTCCATGCAAGCCAGATGGAACGGCGCGGGCTCGACGTTTCTCGTGCTCGCCTGGAAGAAAAAGCGGCGAAGAAAAACGCCGATCTGATCCGCAGAAAGCCGGAAGAGGTTTTGCGCATCCTGACCGACGAGAAGAGCGTCTTCGACCGTCATGATATCGCTCGCACCATACATCGCTACATCAACGATAATGACGGTTTCCAGCGCGCCTTTGCCGCCGTCATGGCCTCACCGCAGCTCGTCGAGCTTATGCCTGCGCAAAACAGTAAACTGGCGAAATACTCGACGCGCGAGATGATCAACGTCGAGCATGCGATGGCAGCGAGCAGCCTGCGCATGGCGGAGAGAAACAGTCATGGCGTGAGCGCCAACAGAGTAGACCAGGCGCTTGATCGGCAGGATGCGATGCTGGGTGGTTCGGGTCTCACGGATGAGCAAAGAACCGCTGTTCGACACATCACATCCCCCA
>NZ_JBQEPX010000014.1:0-1494 GCF_052046015.1 Agrobacterium sp. 22094
TCCACGCCCAGCAGGCCCGCGCCAACGGCTTCGCACTCGACATGTCGATGGGTGGTCCGGACGATAGCGATCGTGAGTTCAGAGAGAGCGCCTAAAACATCCGGGAAGCCTGCGACCAACGACGCGCAGGCTACTCGCCCTTATATCATCTGCCATTCCCGAACAGCCTTCACTCCCCAGTGCCAACCCATTTGTGGTGGATCGGCATATCCAAGGACGCCATCAAGATGCGATTTACAATTAAGCTCAAACTTGCACTTGCTTTTGCTCTCATCATCCTGCTGTCGGCAGGCATGGCGGGCATGGCAATTACTCAACTTTCATCCCTCAATGCTGCAGTAACAGATATCGTACAGGGCCCTGCCGCCAACCTGCGCAACTCAAGCGATCTCTCCGACGCTATCCTAAATGCGATTGCCAACGAGAAGAGCGCGGCACTGAATGAAGACGCTGCTCGCATCTCAACTTATGTCGACGCCGCCCGCACCGACCGTGCAAAAATTGGACAGATTATTGCGACGCTGGAAAAAGAGACAAATCCAGCAATTCATGCGAAGGTGACGGAACTGAAGGCTGCGGTTCCTGCGTGGGAAAAGCTGCAGGAAGAAGTACTCCGCCTTGCAACCATCAACACGCCTGAAAGCAATCGCCAAGCCGGTGCTATCTCCATGGGAGACGGCGAAAAAGCCACGAAGGCTCTGCTGACCACTCTGGAAAGCCTGAACAACGAAATCGCTGCTGACCTGAAGGCGACAGATGAAGCGACCAACGAGGAATATGACACCTCGCGTACGATCCTCATCAGCGTCGTTGCAGCGATCATCATTCTGTCGATCCTGATCGCTACATGGATTGCGCTTGGTATCAACAAGGGATTGCAGCAGGCGATCCGTGCTTCTCGCGCCGTTGCGCTTGGCGACCTTGATCAGGACATCGCAATCAAGAGCAATGACGAGATCAAGGATCTCGTCGACAGCATGAACGTGATGACGACCAACCTGCGCGCCACGGCAGCGGTTGCAAACAACATTGCGGAAGGTGATCTTTCCCAGGACGTGAAGCCGCTCTCCGACAAGGACCGCCTGGGTATCGCCATGAGCAACATGGTTGTGAATCTCCGCGCGACCGCCGATGTTGCCGGTACGATCGCCTCGGGTGATCTGTCCAAGGACGTGAAGCCTCTGTCGGATCGGGATACGCTGGGCAACGCCATGCTGCACATGGTCACAAACCTGCGCGAAACGGCAACGGTCGCAAATAAGATCGCAGAAGGCGATCTGACTGTTACGCCGAAGCCGCTTTCGAACCAGGACACGCTCGGCATTGCTCTTCAGTCAATGGTCGAACGCCTGCGCGGCGTCGTTAGCGATGCGCTGGCCGCAGCAGACAACGTTTCGTCCGGAAGCCAGGAACTGTCTTCGTCTTCCGAACAGTTGTCACAGGGTGCAACCGAACAGGCATCCTCTGCCGAAGAAGCCTCCGCTTCGATGGAAG
>NZ_JBQEPX010000015.1:0-1314 GCF_052046015.1 Agrobacterium sp. 22094
AAGCCGAAGAGCTTCAGGCGAGCATCGCCTTCTTCAAGGTCGAACGCGCCGATGCCGCCGCAGCAGCTCGCTCTGCACCGGCTCGCCATGCAGCCCCGGCGGTCGCACATCGTCCAGTTGCGAAGTCTGCCGCTCCCGTGCGTCGCCCTGCAGCGACGAGTGCCGTCCATGCTCAGCAGGCTCGCGCCAACGGCTTTGCCCTCGACATGTCCATGGGTGGACCGGACGACAACGACCACGACTTCCGCGAAACAGCCTAAACAAAAGATGGGAGCCTTAGGTCGAGTAGTCTGTGGCTCCCACTCTAACCACTTCCGAACAGTTATTCGACAACAGCCAGTTTCAGCCTTCTCAACATTAGCGTTTCAACCTGGCATCGCACGCCAAGGATCACAACCATGCGATTTACCATTAAGCTCAAGCTTGCGCTCGCTTTTGCACTGATCATCATCCTCTCCGGTGGCATGGCAACCATGGCCATCTCACAGCTGTCGACGCTGAACGATGCGATAACGGACATCGTTCAAAGTCCTGCGACCAACCTACGTAACTCTGGCGACCTGTCCGTCGCGGTCCTGAATTCAATCGCGAGCGAGAAGAGCGCAGCGCTCAATGAGGATTCAAGCCGTATCTCCACATACGTCGATTCCGCCAGGGCAGAGCGCGCAAAAGTTTCGAAGATTCTCGCCGATCTCGAGCATGAGACGAACCCGGCAGTTCGTTCAAAGGTCGAAGAGATAAAGGCTGCCATCCCAGCATGGGAAAAACTGCAGGAAGACGTCCTTCGTTTTGCCATGGAAGACACACCGGAAGGGGATCGCCAAGCTGGCGTTATAACCATGGGAGAAGGAGAAAAGGCGACACGAAAGCTGCTGACCATTCTCGAGGCGCTGAACCGCGAAATCGCTGCCGACTTGAAGACGACGGACGAAGGCGCTGACGTGGAATACAACACGTCCCGGACAATTCTTGTAGGCGCCGTTGGTGCGATCATGCTCCTCTCTCTCTGCGCGGCGGTGTGGGTATGCATCACCATCAGCCGAGGCTTGACGAAGGCGAGTTCAGCCGTTCGAAAAGTTGCCGAAGGTGATCTGCGCGAGACTGCACCGATCACGACCCGCGATGAAATCGGCGACCTGCTGGGCTATGTCAATGATATGGTCGAACGCCTACGCGGCGTCGTCGGCGATGCGCTTGCCGCAGCCGGCAACGTATCATCCGGTAGTCAGGAACTGTCGTCGTCTTCCGAACAGCTGTCGCAGGGTGCAACCGAACAGGCATCCTCTGCCGAAGAAGCCTCCGCTTCGATGGAAG
>NZ_JBQEPX010000016.1:0-1219 GCF_052046015.1 Agrobacterium sp. 22094
GAGCACCTGCTTTGCAAGCAGGGGGTCAGCGGTTCGATCCCGCTCAGCTCCACCAAAATTTTGGCGCTCACGGGTGAGCGGTCCTTCGGACCTACCCTCCGCGAGGGCGCCGAACGATCGGCGACGCGCTATCGCGCTGTATTGGAGAATTGATCCTACGGCTGCGAATTGTCTTCTGGAGAAAATAAAGGTTTGCACCTTCATCGAATGCGATGACAGTGCCTGTTTTGGATACATTGTGAAGAGAAGATATGTCTGGAAGCTTCCAGGTGTTTTGGGTTTTACCCGGAACGTCCGAGCCCAGTCTCAGAGAAACCATGTGATGGCTTAGTCGGCCGGAATTGGTGGAGGGATTGGAGGTAGGAAGGAAGCTTGTCCGAGGCATTTTTGTTGTTGGGGTTTAGGCCTCTCTGATGAAAATGCTGGATTGGTGTTGCCTGACCGCGCATCACCGGATGATATCTCGAGAAGCTGGTCTTAATGGTATGGCTTCGAGGTGCACCGGCGTGCCCTCAATGAAGACCATACCGAACACGTCGATGGCATCGTGACTTGGCTGGGTTGTAAAAGGTAACCTTGCCTGTCGTTCATTCCTTCGGAATGACGACTTGATGATGAGCATAGACAATGAGAACGAAGAAGTGAATTAAGGGCATTTGGTGGATGCCTTGGCATGCACAGGCGAAGAAGGACGTGATACGCTGCGAAAAGCCGTGGGGAGCTGCGAATAAGCTTTGATCCATGGATATCCGAATGGGGCAACCCACCTTAAATACCTAGAAAATCTGTTCTGTTGAGCAATCGGCAGAAGAGGTTTCTAGGTATTGCGATAAGGTATCTGCATCTGAATACATAGGGTGTAAGAAGCGAACGCAGGGAACTGAAACATCTAAGTACCTGCAGGAAAGGACATCAACCGAGACTCCGTAAGTAGTGGCGAGCGAACGCGGACCAGGCCAGTGGCAATGATGAATAAAGCGGAACGATTTGGAAAGGTCGGCCATAGCGGGTGATAGCCCCGTACGCGTAGAACAGTTATTGTCCTTGAGTAGGGCGGGACACGTGAAATCCTGTCTGAACATGGGGAGACCACTCTCCAAGCCTAAGTACTCGTGCATGACCGATAGCGAACAAGTACCGTGAGGGAAAGGTGAAAAGCACCCCGACGAGGGGAGTGAAATAGAACCTGAAACCGGATGCCTACAAACAGTCGGAGCCC
>NZ_JBQEPX010000017.1:0-783 GCF_052046015.1 Agrobacterium sp. 22094
GGCATTCGGAGTTTGACTGAATTCGGTAATCCGATGAGGACCCCTAGTCCAATCAGTGCTCTACCTCCAAGACTCTTACACTTAAGGCTAGCCCTAAAGCTATTTCGGGGAGAACCAGCTATCTCCAGGTTCGATTGGAATTTCTCCGCTACCCACACCTCATCCCCGCACTTTTCAACGTGCGTGGGTTCGGGCCTCCATTCAGTGTTACCTGAACTTCACCCTGGACATGGGTAGATCACCTGGTTTCGGGTCTACGACCACGTACTAAACGCCCTATTCAGACTCGCTTTCGCTGCGGCTCCGCCTCTTCAGCTTAACCTCGCACGGGATCGTAACTCGCCGGTTCATTCTACAAAAGGCACGCCATCACCCGTTAACGGGCTCTGACTATTTGTAGGCACACGGTTTCAGGATCTCTTTCACTCCCCTTCCGGGGTGCTTTTCACCTTTCCCTCACGGTACTGGTTCACTATCGATCACTAGGGAGTATTTAGCCTTGGGAGATGGTCCTCCCAGATTCCGACGGAATTTCACGTGTTCCGCCGTACTCAGGATACATTCAAGAGAGAACGAAGTTTCGACTACGGGGTTGTTACCCTCTACGACGGACCTTTCCAGGTCGCTTCGTCTACCTCGTTCCTTTGTAACTCCGTATAGAATGTCCTACAACCCCAAGAGGCAAGCCTCTTGGTTTGGGCTATGTTCCGTTTCGCTCGCCGCTACTCAGGAAATCGCATTTGCTTTCTCTTCCTCCAGGTACTTAGATGTTTCAGTTCCCTG
>NZ_JBQEPX010000018.1:0-625 GCF_052046015.1 Agrobacterium sp. 22094
GACTAAACCCAAACCATAATATACAGGCAAGAGGTGGATAAATCATCGATTCATGCGCAGATAAATGTCTTCCAACCGTATAACTTCCATGCTCATGATTATGAATAAATCTACCTCTTCTCCATAACGGCCAATCTTCTGGTAAATAACCATGAAATCGCTGTTTCATTAAAGGTATTCCAAAGTTAAGGTCCGGATAGTTGTAGTTAGGATCATCAACCATAATAAGCCCGTCCAGCCAATACATCCTCCCCCCCAATTCATTTAGCGATTTCCAAAACTGATTTTTATCTTGCACGCAAAGAAACTCAGTCGTATTTAAAATCATTTTCCATCCTTGTACTTCTTGTTCTATCCTCATCACTTCATGATCTGTCGCATATGCATCAAACTCTGGATTTACAGAATCTCGCACCTCCCAATGCGGTGCGAATTTTTTACAAATCTCAACGGAACGATCTGTTGAACCTTTATTAATTAAAATACCATGATCAAAAAGTTTCGTATGATGCATAAGCCACCATGGCAATAAATACTCTTCATTGTAAAAATGTGAAATAACGGTTGTAGTTATAATAATCTCCTCCTCTTTCTCTATTAATCTACTTTTTATCCTACAACCAAT
>NZ_JBQEPX010000019.1:0-551 GCF_052046015.1 Agrobacterium sp. 22094
GGTTCGGGTCTCACGGATGAGCAAAGAACCGCTGTTCGACACATCACATCCCCCAACCAGATTGCCGCTGTGATCGGTTTTGCCGGAGCTGGCAAATCGACAATGCTGTCTGCGGCGCGTGAGGCCTGGGAGGCACAAGGCTATCGTGTTCATGGGGCGGCCCTTGCCGGCAAGGCGGCAGAAGGATTGACCACCTCATCGGGGATTGCGGCCCGCACGCTGGCCTCCTGGGAGTATGGCTGGAGCCTTGGCAGACACGAGCTTGGGCGAAACGATATTCTCGTCATCGATGAAGCTGGCATGGTGGGAAGTCGACAGCTGGCCCGCTTTGTTGCAGAGACCGAAACGCGCGGTGCAAAGCTGGTGCTCGTCGGTGACCATGAGCAGCTTCAGGCGATCGGTGCAGGCTCGCCCTTCCGGGCCATTGCCGAGCGTATTGGATCGGTCGAACTCACAGACATCCGCCGCCAGAAACACGACTGGCAGCGGGAGGCGTCCGTCGCCTTTGCCACGCATCGCACGGCGGACGGATTGCAGCAGTATGCGGAGCG
>NZ_JBQEPX010000020.1:0-541 GCF_052046015.1 Agrobacterium sp. 22094
ACAGTTCGGTCCCTATCCGTCGTGGGCGTAGGAAATTTGAGAGGAGCTGTCCTTAGTACGAGAGGACCGGGATGGACGCACCGCTGGTGTACCAGTTGTTCTGCCAAGGGCATAGCTGGGTAGCTATGTGCGGAAGGGATAAGTGCTGAAAGCATCTAAGCATGAAGCCCCCCTCAAGATGAGATTTCCCATAGCGTAAGCTAGTAAGATCCCTGAAAGATGATCAGGTTGATAGGTTCGAGGTGGAAGCATGGTGACATGTGGAGCTGACGAATACTAATAGATCGAGGACTTAACCATATAATATGAAGCAATGTTATCTAGTTTTGAAGGAATATGCCTTCATAGTTTGGTGATGATGGCAGAGAGGTCACACCCGTTCCCATACCGAACACGGAAGTTAAGCTCTCTAGCGCCGATGGTAGTTGGGACCTTGTCCCTGTGAGAGTAGGACGTTGCCAGGCAATATTATTCCGCAGTAGCTCAGCGGTAGAGCTATCGGCTGTTAACCGATCGGTCGTAGGTTCGAGTCCTACCTGCG
>NZ_JBQEPX010000021.1:0-533 GCF_052046015.1 Agrobacterium sp. 22094
TACCGCAAACAGGTACTAATCTTACAAGTTGGATCTTTATGGCCACAGGAGCATTACTGTTAATTGTTGGTGGAGTGATTTTCTTAAAACGTAAAAATGCATAGAAATTAAAAAATAAGCACATCTGTTTTTATAACAAGATGTGCTTATTTTTATCATTTTAGCCAAGAAGACTCCTTTCTCAAGGAGCGTGAAGGGCCACAGCCCAGTGAGTAGGTGGGAGATGAATTGGCTTTGAACAAGGGATGGATGGAAGCCATCTTAATTGTTCAACATACAGAAAGTGTTACTCCATTATCTGTCGAATGTACGTTTGGTGTATAATAGTCATATACCAAAATGGAGGTGAATTAAATAATGATGAATAAAGCCTATAAGTTTCGTATCTATCCAAATCAAGCACAAGCAATTCTAATCAACAAAACGAGTGGGTGTTCTCGCTTTGTATTCAATCATTTCCTATCCTTATGGGATCACGCATACAAAGAGACAGGAAAAGGCTTGACCTATAGTACATGCTCTGCCAAACTACC
>NZ_JBQEPX010000022.1:0-485 GCF_052046015.1 Agrobacterium sp. 22094
GCAGAACGCAGCCAGGCGGCCGCCGCTGAAATCTCTTCGCTTTCCGGCGAGACGGTTCAGGTTGCGACCGAAGCCGGCGATATGCTGAACCGTCTGGTTCCGGATATCCGCAAGACGGCGGAACTGGTGGCTGAAATCTCCGCAGCCTGCCGCGAGCAGGATATCGGTGCAAGCCAGATCAACGAGGCGATCCAGCAGCTCGACAAGGTGACGCAGCAGAACTCCGGTGCTTCCGAAGAGATGTCCGCCACCTCGGAAGAACTGGCCGCACAGGCCGAAGAGCTTCAGGCTAGCATCGCCTTCTTCAAGGTGGAGCGTGCCAATACAAACGGTCGCCCCGCCCCGGCTCGCGCAGCGGCTCCCTCGGTCGCGCACCGTCCTGCGGCAAAATCTGCTGCCCCGGTTCGTCGCCCTGCCCCGTCGCAATCCGTCCACGCCCAGCAGGCCCGCGCCAACGGCTTCGCACTCGACATGTCGATGGGTGG
>NZ_JBQEPX010000023.1:0-474 GCF_052046015.1 Agrobacterium sp. 22094
GTCTGACCATTGCACACGAGATGAACAATGCAGTTTATTTATCTGGTAACGGCCCATTAGTAGACGTATTACAAGATACGTTGAAAAATAGAACCTTCGTACAAGGTCTATATGGCTATAAAATGGATTTTCTCGAAAAGAGAATGATTCCAAAAGAACAAATAATCATTTTTGATGAGGCCCAACGAGCATGGGATGCAAAAAAAGTTGACCAATCACTCACTCGAAGAAATCGAGAAGCTCAAAACTTAAGCGAACCGGATATTATAATGAATGTTACAACAAACAATAAACCGTGGAGTGTAACAATTGGCTTAATCGGAGACGGACAGGAGATCTATTCTGGAGAAGAAGGCGGTCTCGCCCTGTGGAATCATGCGATCGCTGGAAAAAACGTGACTGTTCACTCTAAACATTCTAATTCTATATTCACAAATGCAGCACATTATAGAACACATTCTCATCTACATTTAA
>NZ_JBQEPX010000024.1:0-440 GCF_052046015.1 Agrobacterium sp. 22094
GGCTTTGGAGCACTGCATGTACTCGATCCGTTCGGGGTGACAGATCGGCCATCCTCCTGCTTCAATCCGTTTGCGCATCTCGATGCCAATGATGTCGATATCGCCGAACATGCTGGCACGCTTGCCGACGCTCTGGTTTATGACGAGCCGGGGAGTTCCGGTGACGTACATTGGAACGAGGAAGCCAGGGCATTGATTGCCGGTTTGATCATGATGGTGGTTGCCAGCGAACCACCGCATCTTCGTCATCCGGCAACGCTGCGCGACTATCTGACAAGACCGCCAAAGGCATTTGCCGATCTGCTGACACGGATGCAGGAGAGCGACCGTTGTGATGGTCTGATAGCGCGTGCCGCCAACCGGCATCTGGGCAAGTCCGATCGCGAGGCATCGGGCGTTCTGTCGTCGGCGCAACGCCACACACACTTCCTCGACAGTCC
>NZ_JBQEPX010000025.1:0-432 GCF_052046015.1 Agrobacterium sp. 22094
TCGCATTGCTATCGGATCGCTCATATCAAAAAAGACACCTAATAATTCCTTAGCGTACGAAATCCGCGTTTTGTTTGCAAGACCCCTTATAGCACTAATTGGGCTAAAGATGAAAGAAATGAAAGTAAACTTTAATTTTGCTAGTTACAGTATTTTTATTATGCGATTTATTCTGTATAAGTGCACTTATACAGAATAAATCCCTCAATTTACGCTTTTTCTATTCTAAAACCAAATACTCCATCTTTTACTTTTACTAAATGTGTTCCAGACCAAAAAGTATGTACTTTAAAATAGTACCAATCTCCATTTTTTCTTAAATATTCTTTAATCTCATAACCTTCTTGTATAAGGTATTCTTTAATTTCATTTTCTTTATTACCAAACATACTAATTTCCCCCTTTCAAATAATTAAAATAATCCTATTAATC
>NZ_JBQEPX010000026.1:0-425 GCF_052046015.1 Agrobacterium sp. 22094
ATGCAGGTTACCCGCGACAGGACGGAAAGACCCCGTGGAGCTTTACTGTAGCCTGATATTGAATTTTGGTACAGTTTGTACAGGATAGGCGGGAGCCATTGAAACCGGAGCGCTAGCTTCGGTGGAGGCGCTGGTGGGATACCGCCCTGACTGTATTGAAATTCTAACCTACGGGTCTTATCGACCCGGGAGACAGTGTCAGGTGGGCAGTTTGACTGGGGCGGTCGCCTCCTAAAGTGTAACGGAGGCGCCCAAAGGTTCCCTCAGAATGGTTGGAAATCATTCGTAGAGTGCAAAGGCATAAGGGAGCTTGACTGCGAGACCTACAAGTCGAGCAGGGACGAAAGTCGGGCTTAGTGATCCGGTGGTTCCGCATGGAAGGGCCATCGCTCAACGGATAAAAGCTACCCCGGGGATAACAGGCT
>NZ_JBQEPX010000027.1:0-421 GCF_052046015.1 Agrobacterium sp. 22094
TATTTCTATTAATTGTCTCTCCAGGTTGAAACTCAATTTGATAATTACTCTTCTCTTGATCTAATGCTAATTGTGAAAATGTAAATTGATCCTCTGGCTTTGTATGCTCCATGAGTAAAATCGCTGTTAACACCTTCGTCGTACTAGCAGGAAATGCGCGGTGATATGCGTTTTTGTCATACAAAACATCTCCTGTTTTTGCATCAATTGTCGTTGCAAACTGACTAAAAACATTCGGTCCTTCCGCAGGTGGTGGTGCAACTTGTTCTGGATTTACTCCAATATTCGTCTCAGCACGCAATGTTATGGGCGTCAAAAAAAACGAACAAATAACTGTAATAAAAACCAAAATTTTCTTAAAATTTACCATATGACTCTCCCTTTTCCATTTACTCCTTAACAAAATAATAAATCTACCAAT
>NZ_JBQEPX010000028.1:0-419 GCF_052046015.1 Agrobacterium sp. 22094
TTGTAGTGAAATGCGGCGGTAGTATGTTGAATCAATTAAATGATGTGTTTTTTGATTGTATAAAGAAATTACAGCAGAAGTATAAAGTAGTGATTGTCCATGGTGGTGGGCCAGAAATTGATGCCAAATTAAAAGATTGTAACATCAACGTAGAAAAAAGAGATGGATTACGCGTAACACCAAAAGAAGTTATGGATGTTGTTCAAATGGTGCTATGCGGAAGTACGAATAAAAAACTCGTAATGAATTTACAAAAGCATAATTTACTTGCGGTAGGTTGTTCAGGGTGTGACGGCAATTTACTTCAAGTTCAACCTGTCAGCGAAGAGATAGGATATGTGGGGGAAGTAAGTTATGTAGAAACAGCCTTATTAAAAGGATTAATAAATATGGAGTATATTCCTGTTATTGCTCCAATC
>NZ_JBQEPX010000029.1:0-409 GCF_052046015.1 Agrobacterium sp. 22094
TAGTTCATATTCTTGTTTTAAAGATTTTATTTTACTTGCTATCGCCTGCTTAAGGCCTAATTGTTGTGTCGGATATGGTTTTAAAGCATAAATAGAATAGCGAACTTCTCCTAGGCTTCCTCTTAAATCTTTTATGCTTTTCTCCACTACTTGCTGCATATCTATTGGTTTATCACGGTATTTTTTCTGCGCGGATTCTAGTTGGAATATCACCCCGGCTAATGTTTGCGCAATACCATCGTGAATTTCTCGGGCGATTCTATTTCTTTCTTCTAGAATCATTCTTTTTTCCTGTTCAGAAATCAATATCCTTGTTTTAACTACATTAGCTAATTGGTTAGAAAATGTAGCCAACGACTGTACATCTTCTGGGAAGAAACCCGCATTTCTACTCTTCCCTGCAACAAAC
>NZ_JBQEPX010000030.1:0-409 GCF_052046015.1 Agrobacterium sp. 22094
TAGTGTATGTGTGCTCACGCCTAATAATTTTGCTACCTCGCTAATTGTGTACATACTAAAACTCCCTTCACATGTTTGCTCTCATATATTTTATAACCGTATCAAATTTATAAAAAACGTTTGACTTAGAGTATACTCTAACAAATACAATCTAACCATAAATGAATTTGAATTTAGGGGGATTTTATATGAAATACACGGTTATTACTGGCGCAAGTTCCGGAATTGGTTATGAAGCAGCTTTAGCATTTGCATCTCGCGGAAAAAATTTAGTACTTGTAGCTCGAAGACAAGAAGAATTAAACGAATTAAAATTGAAAATTAACGAAATGCATCCAGAATTGGATGTTGTCATTCGAAAAACTGATTTATCTGTTACTGCAGATGTTTATAAACTTTATGAAAGCCT
>NZ_JBQEPX010000031.1:0-403 GCF_052046015.1 Agrobacterium sp. 22094
CTAGTTCTATCGCTAGAAATCTTAGGGTGAATAAGACACAAACCATCGCTCTATCGATTCCAAATATAGATCATCCTTTTTTCGGAAAATTAGCTAGAGAAATTTCTAAAGAACTTCTAAAACACAATTACAAATCACTGATTTATCAGAC
The DNA here is from genome assembly GCF_052046015.1 of Agrobacterium sp. 22094. Classification (NCBI taxonomy): domain Bacteria; kingdom Pseudomonadati; phylum Pseudomonadota; class Alphaproteobacteria; order Hyphomicrobiales; family Rhizobiaceae; genus Agrobacterium; species Agrobacterium sp. 22094. The sequence continues at coordinate 152 of NZ_JBQEPX010000031.1, forward strand.
TTTTTATGAAAAAAAAATAGAGCTTGAATTACTTTCATTACTAAAGAATAAAGCGGTAGATGGTGTAATTCTCGCATCCTTAGAAAATGATTGGGAAAATATAGAGCATTATTTAGCATATGGCCCAATATTACTTTGTAATGAATATGAGGAAAATGCACCTATTCCGATAATTTGCTATGATGAATTTGAAGCCGGATACAAAGCTGTAAAACATTTAATAAGTAAAGGACACAAAAAGATTGGCTTTTG
>NZ_JBQEPX010000032.1:0-403 GCF_052046015.1 Agrobacterium sp. 22094
CCTGAAAGTATGGCACAAATAAGAAGCTTACAAACATATTTAACACTAGCTGTTATACTAGGAACTTTCGGTCTAGATACCGCTATATTAAAGTTTTGCGCTGAGAAGAGAGAAGACAACCAAAAAGAGAAAATCCTTTCGCATTCTATTCGGAATAGTTTGTTGTTTTCTTTTTTATCCATTCTGTTATTTAATTTATTTTTAATACTTACCTCTAAACAATATTCGATTCATTGGGGTATATATACTTTATGTGTACCAATATTAGCTTTAACAAATATATTAATTAATTATCTCCTGGCTTTAAAAAGGGTAAATAAAATGGCTAGTATACAAGCGATTATAAAAGTGCAGGGTGCATTGTTTATAATTATTGGTACTTGGTTATTTGGTGTGAAAGGTT
>NZ_JBQEPX010000033.1:0-396 GCF_052046015.1 Agrobacterium sp. 22094
CTTTAGATTGATACTTGCGTTAATATCCCTATCATGGTTTGTACGACAAGAAGGACAGTCCCATTCACGTAGGTTTAGATTTTTAACGTCTTTATTTTGATATCCACAACAAGAACATAATTGGCTAGAAGCAAATGTTTTCGATACGACAATGACTTGTTTGCCATACCATTTTGCTTTGTATTCTAACATGGATCGAAATTGTGACCAAGATACCTCACTAATTACTTTTGCTAACTTATGATTCTTTAACATATTCGATACTTGCAAATCCTCTATACCGATAACATCGTGGTTTTTGATGATTTCAGTTGAAATTTTGTCCAAGTAATCTTTTCTAGTATTTGATATGTATTCATGAATTCTAGCTACCTTTACTCGTTGTTTATTCCAGCG
>NZ_JBQEPX010000034.1:0-378 GCF_052046015.1 Agrobacterium sp. 22094
TTCGATATAACCGATATAACTCCTTGTTTTATAATTTTATAATTTTATAAAACACTATAAAATTTCACGTCCCGTATTCCACATTAAAAATTAAACCGTCCTTTTTAAAAAAAGGGACACAAAAACTTTTCTTTGTGGGATATTCCCACACCCTTTACGCTTACAGCGGGTGTCCCCCAAACAATGTTTGGGAGTACGCAATAGCTTAGTCTACTATTCCTTTAAGCAACCCTACGGGACATCAACTTTTATTTAGAAAACTTTTTACAAATCAAAAAACTTTTCTAAATAAAACTCCTCCGCCTTGCTACGGCTTCTTAAAGGTTTTCCATTTCCATCTACCGATTCACATTCCAAACCTTTCAGAAGTGATTTTGC
>NZ_JBQEPX010000035.1:0-378 GCF_052046015.1 Agrobacterium sp. 22094
GTGGATAGGAGTGTGTGTAGTAAAGAGCCTGAGTTTAAAATACGTGTACACTTTAAATTTCTTTTCTGTCTGAATGAAGAAGACTACCAACTAATTAAGGGGTTTAAAGTAACAACTTTAAATAAAATGTGCTTCCTTTCCCCCACACACAAATTAGTACATATTTAAAGTACAGCCTAGTTGCTACACAGACTCTTGTACATATAAACATTAAGGTGAAATAGAGATAAAGATTTATTACATAAAAAGCATTACTTAGCTAACCGTAAAAATATCATCTGTTCATTTTTATGAAATGTTAAAATGCCTAGATGATATTTTTTTGAAGATTTCTTGGATATGTTTATGAATAACGATTTCTAATCTTTAATGATTTTT
>NZ_JBQEPX010000036.1:0-372 GCF_052046015.1 Agrobacterium sp. 22094
TTAGTTTAACGAATGAACGCTTCGGCATATAAGCTTCGCCTCTTGCTTCTAACGTTACTTCTTCATTTAAACGAAGTGGGATAGCTTTAATCGTTTTTAAATTTTGAGTAATATCTTCACCCGTTACACCATCACCACGTGTCGCCCCTTGAATGAAGCGTCCTTTTTCATAATGAAGCGAAACGGCAAGCCCGTCAATTTTTAATTCACATATATATCTTACATTCGCACCATCAATTCCTTGACGTACTCTTCTGTCGAAATCACGTAAATCTCCTTCGTTAAATGCATTTCCTAAACTTAACATTGGTGACTTATGTGTTACTTTTTCAAATATATCAAGAACAGTCCCCCCAACGCGAACGGAGGGAG
>NZ_JBQEPX010000037.1:0-369 GCF_052046015.1 Agrobacterium sp. 22094
TTCATACATTCCTGTAATGATGCGAATCCTTCTGTCTTGCTTTCTAACAATTTTCGTATGGATTCCTGCATATATTACTTGTTCAGATGTTAAACTAGTTTTATATTATCTAAACAGTCATCTGAACAGAAAAACAGAAAAACCCTTGTCAACCATAGAATTGTTTAGTTGTTTGAATGGTGTTTAGTTCAAATGTTTAGGTGTTTAGAAGGATGGTGATCTGAACAGTGCAGCGAAAAGACTGGCTATCAGCTGAAGAAGTAGCCAAGGAAATAAAAGTATCAGCTATGACTATAAAAAGAAACTGTCAGACCTACGATAGTTTTTTAAAATTCCAACAAGGCGAAAAGAACAAGTATTTAATCCATC
>NZ_JBQEPX010000038.1:0-366 GCF_052046015.1 Agrobacterium sp. 22094
TAAAAAGAATAGGTGCTTCTAAGGCAACAACTTGAGCTGCTGTATTGAAAACATAAGCATAATGAGATAACCCAGATACTGTAAGACCGGTAGGCCCAGTAGGTCCGGTAGCTCCAGCGGTTCCTGGTAATCCAGTAGGCCCAGGAATGCCTTGGATGCCTTGGATACCTTGAAGCCCAGTTGGGCCAGTCGGGCCGATAGGTCCAATAAGTCCCGGATTACCTTGAATACCTTGGATACCCTGAATTCCAGTCGCCCCAGTTATTCCAGTGGGTCCAATAGGACCAATAGGCCCCGGATTACCTTGAATCCCCTGAATCCCTTGACTTCCTTGAGGTCCAGTGGGGCCAGGAATGCCTTGGATAC
>NZ_JBQEPX010000039.1:0-365 GCF_052046015.1 Agrobacterium sp. 22094
TAACGCCAAACATGATATTCGTCTCTCAGAAAAGTACATCTCTTTACCAAAAGAAACAAGAGAAACATGGAAAACAGAAAAACAATTGCATTTAGAAGCCCAGAAAGACCTCAGATACGACGATTTCAAAAAAAGAATAGTAGAGTCCCATCCGCAAGGGAAATTCCAACCAACGCCCGATGGAGCCGTCTATAGTGAAGCGCATGGCGGTTACATTGCTATAGAAGTGACAACACGTAACTACAAAGAAATTGATATCCAACAAAAACAAGAATTTGCGAAGACATTTTTATCCGGATATGAACAGCTATAGGAGGAAAGAACATGGCAACACAACCAACATTTATTGTTCCACATACTTTTTA
>NZ_JBQEPX010000040.1:0-361 GCF_052046015.1 Agrobacterium sp. 22094
GCATCGGCGCGTTCGACCTTGAAGAAGGCGATGCTCGCCTGAAGCTCTTCGGCTTGCGCAGCCAGTTCTTCGGACGTGGCAGAAACTTCTTCGGAAGCACCTGAGTTCTGCTGCGTCACCTTGTCGAGCTGCTGGATTGCTTCGTTGATCTGACTTGCTCCGATATCCTGTTCGCGGCATGCGGCAGAGATTTCCGAGACCAGTTCCGCGGTCTTGCGAATATCTGGAACCAGACGGTTCAGCATTTCACCGGCTTCGGTCGCGACCTGGACGGTTTCGCCGGAGAGCGAGGAGATTTCAGCGGCTGCCGCCTGGCTGCGTTCTGCCAGCTTGCGCACTTCGGAGGCGACGACGGCAAAGC
>NZ_JBQEPX010000041.1:0-359 GCF_052046015.1 Agrobacterium sp. 22094
GTATATTATCTTTCTCAATGTACATATTAAGAAAAGTTTTTAATATCATACATAAAAGGCGGGATAATATGAGTGAAAATAAGAAAAAGGAAGAATTGAATAAGATAAAGAAGTATTATTTTAATAAGGACAATCAACCAGTAGCTGGTATAGAGTTAATTTTGCCGCCGGATATAGGAATCATGTTAGACCCGAAATCAGTTAATGATGAAAGTAGAGATATTGATAATGAATAAGTTTAATTTAAGCATCCATGCGGGTGCTTTTTTCTTTGTTATATAGAAATTACACATTAGCCCCTTTAATACATGACTTAGGCATAGTTGGGAATGAGATCATATAATGATACTGAACGGTGT
>NZ_JBQEPX010000042.1:0-359 GCF_052046015.1 Agrobacterium sp. 22094
TATTTGTATAAGGTATTCTATCTACAAAATGCCATTCTTTCGGTATTTTAAACGAGGATAATCGTTGTAAGCAAAAACTCTTTAATTGTTGTTTCGTAGCACTTCCTTTTACGATCGCGACGGGCTTTTCACCCCAGTAACTATCTTTCACACCAATTACAACTATTTCATCAACAGCTGGGTGTTCATGTAATACACTTTCTATTTCTTCTGGATAAATATTGATTCCTCCAAATAAAATCATATTCTTCTCTCTACCAACAATATATATAAAGCCTTCTTCATCTTCATAGCATACATCTCGCACTGTCATCCAGCCTTCTGCATTCAACTCCTGTGTTAAAACCCCATCTATTATG
>NZ_JBQEPX010000043.1:0-353 GCF_052046015.1 Agrobacterium sp. 22094
TATTTGATGCAACATGGCATACCCCACCTTCACGAGAAATCATTACTTCTGAAAATTTAGGAATGTATAGAATTCAAGAATTGTTAAATAAGGAGATAAAACCCATATGGGGATTGAAAGATCCTAGAACCGTTTTGACATTTAATATTTGGAAACCTTATTTAGAAACAATTGCTGACATTACTTATGTATTTGTTTGGCGACCTATAGAAGAATCTGTTGCATCACTTGCTTATAGAGATAATATGAATTTAGATACTGCAACAAAAATTTTAAAGGTTTATTTTATGAATTTAAAATACTATCGAAAACAACTGAAAAAAGAAAATAAAGATATAGTAGATATTTGTTTT
>NZ_JBQEPX010000044.1:0-349 GCF_052046015.1 Agrobacterium sp. 22094
CCTCATCAATAGTTCAACCTTTTTACAAAAAAATCATAAAAACAATGAAATCCATTCAACTAGCTGAATGGATTTCATCGCAACGATTCACTTTTTACTATAGGGTGCATATAAAATAGAGCTAATATTCGTGCCATAAATATTAGCTCTACTCTTCACAAGGCACACCGGGAACAACAGGAGAAACAAGAACCTCCTGCACTTTATTTATACGCTTTCTAATGAAATCTAGACCAGAATGTAAAAAACACCTTTAAATTCATGTTCCTTAGTATTATGAAATTAATCTATAGTTTTAATACTACTCACCCCTGTTTTTGGGTGTGAGTGCTGGCTCGTCGTGTGGGGG
>NZ_JBQEPX010000045.1:0-348 GCF_052046015.1 Agrobacterium sp. 22094
GGGTGCATTTGTTTGCGAGGACTGATAATTCTGACTGTTATAAATAGATGATTTTATAGTTTTTCTGATTGTGAGGAATCAAAATGATGGGCGAATCTTAGGGGGATATGGATGAGAATTCAGAATTGGAAGGGCGCTGATAATTGGTGGCGATCAATCATAATAACAATATCATGATATTGTTATTATGATTGATCGCCACCAATTATCAGCGCCCTTCCAATTCTGAATTCTCATCCATATCCCCCTAAGATTCGCCCATCATTTTGATTCCTCACAATCAGAAAAACTATAAAATCATCTATTTATAACAGTCAGAATTATCAGTCCTCGCAAACAAATGCACCC
>NZ_JBQEPX010000046.1:0-344 GCF_052046015.1 Agrobacterium sp. 22094
CATAGATTGAATAATAGATAACGTTAATGGAAGTTCAATTCTAAATGTACTTCCCTTTCCTTCCTCAGAATCAATAATTAAATGTCCACCTAAACTATGAATCGTATGTTTTACAACATCTAATCCGACACCGCGTCCAGAAAGATCTGATACAACTTCAGCTGTACTAAATCCCGGTTGGAAAATAAGATCAAACACTTCACGATCTGTTAATCTGTTCGCATCCGCTTCAGTTACAACGCCATTTTTAATCGCTTTTTCTAATACTTTCCCTTTATTAATACCGTTTCCATCATCCGTAATTTGAATAACGACATGATTTCCACTATGAAAGGCTTCTAATT
>NZ_JBQEPX010000047.1:0-339 GCF_052046015.1 Agrobacterium sp. 22094
TTCTTCCCAATTTCGATTCATTTCAACCACCACCAAAATCAATCCATTTGCTTATAGAAATACTTTTTCTACAGCAGTTACTAGTTCTTCTCCGTAATTTGCATTACCTTCAATATTTTCAACTAAATATTCTACTTCTTCTTTTAATCCTTCTAATTCCATTTCAATTTCATTCACACGAACGAACATAACCACATCGTTATTCATCGCTTCATGCATTGCTTCCCAGCATGTGTGCGGAATACTTACATAAATGAAAGATGATTCGTTTTCTAAGATATATAAAAATGATAAATTGTCTGAGTCTACAAGTACATGATTACGTGCACTTAACTCCTT
>NZ_JBQEPX010000048.1:0-338 GCF_052046015.1 Agrobacterium sp. 22094
TAAGATTTTGCTGCCCTTTTTATACCCCAAGCACCTTCCCCAAAATAAATTTGATTCATATACATTTCAATAATTTCATCTTTTGTATAAGTACGTTCTATTTTTTTTGTTAAAAAGTATTCCTTTATTTTACGAGAAAATGTACGATCTTGTGTCAGAAATACATTCTTCGCAAGCTGCTGTGTAATTGTACTTCCCCCAGCTACAACTTCTCCTGCTGTAATATTTTTAAAAACCGCACTTATAATTCCACTATAATAAATACCATGATGGTTAAAAAATTCCTTATCTTCTACTGCAACAATTGCCTGAACCATAATATCAGGAATATCTTTTCT
>NZ_JBQEPX010000049.1:0-336 GCF_052046015.1 Agrobacterium sp. 22094
TTGTTTCACAGCGTGGGCTACCAATATTTACAGGCTTTATAGGTGATCGTGTAAGTCATACAGTAAATGTAATTGTTGGAGTAATGGTAAGAGCATTAGGATTTGGAGCGTTTGTTTTTGCTAACAGTTTCTGGTCTGTGACCATTGCAGCATTTTTAATTGGCTTTGGAGGAGCATTATTTGATCCTTCTGTTACTGCTTTTTTTACATCGCAAAAAGAAACAGTTCGAAAAAAAATATTTACTTACTTTAACCAAATGCTTAACACAGGAGTGATTATAGGTCCATTAATAGGAGCGTTATTGGTTAAGTTTAATCCAGTATATCCATTTACCA
>NZ_JBQEPX010000050.1:0-332 GCF_052046015.1 Agrobacterium sp. 22094
CCGCTCCAACAAACGCAAGACCCGCTCCAATTGTAGAAGCAATACTTGCACCTGTTTTCGGTAAATCACGTTCATCTTTTTCAGCTTCTTTATTTTCACTTACAGTTGTTGTTTCTTTTGTATTTTGATCATCTGTTGTAGTTTGTCCAGATCCAGTATTGTTTCCATCTTGTTTTGGTTCATTACCATTATTACCTTCTTCTGTTGGTGGTGTTGGGTTTTCTCCATTACCTGTTGGCGGTGTTGTTGGATTTTCTCCCCCACCTGTTGGCGGTGTCGTTGGATTTCCTTCACCAGTTTCTTTATCATCATTTTTCTTCGTTCTATCAATT
>NZ_JBQEPX010000051.1:0-331 GCF_052046015.1 Agrobacterium sp. 22094
TCGTCGAGCAGGAACAGCACGGACTTGTTTGCGGGAACGGCTCTCTTCCGCTTGCCGAATGTTGTTGTGGCCGCCTCTGAACCGGTAACGCTATCGGACAGCGATGTGCCGTTGCGCGCCCTCACCATCTCCGTCAGGCTTTGACTAATCATCAATCGAAGCCATCGTGCATAGGCGCCAAGCCTGTCCGGCGGGAGCACCAGGAATACCGACTGCGTCCTTTGCTTCAGATCGGCAAAGCAAAAGTCCGATCGCTCCATCACCCGCTTCATGCGCGGACTGTCGAGGAAGTGTGTGTGGCGTTGCGCCGACGACAGAACGCCCGATGCCT
>NZ_JBQEPX010000052.1:0-331 GCF_052046015.1 Agrobacterium sp. 22094
CAGGGTGCAACCGAACAGGCATCCTCTGCCGAAGAAGCCTCCGCTTCGATGGAAGAGATGGCGGCCAACATCAAGCAGAACGCCGACAATGCTGCCCAGACGGAGAAGATCGCGCGTCAGTCTTCCAAGGATGCAGAGGCAAGCGGTGAAGCGGTTGGCCGTGCCGTGGTCGCCATGCGCACGATTGCGCAGAAGATTTCCATCGTTCAGGAAATCGCACGTCAGACCGACCTTCTGGCACTGAATGCCGCTGTTGAAGCCGCGCGAGCCGGTGAGCATGGCAAGGGCTTTGCCGTCGTCGCCTCCGAAGTGCGCAAGCTGGCAGAACGCA
>NZ_JBQEPX010000053.1:0-328 GCF_052046015.1 Agrobacterium sp. 22094
CGTGATACGCTGCGAAAAGCCGTGGGGAGCTGCGAATAAGCTTTGATCCATGGATCTCCGAATGGGGCAACCCACCTCAGATATCTAGAAAATCTGTTTTGCTGCACACTTGAATAGTCTTCTTATTGGTTTGCATGGGACTTCCCATACAGACCTTCAGGTCGTCGCCAATCGTTTGGCGCGCCGTCCGCAGGCCTTCGGCCGTGAGGACAGAGGACACCCGGGAGATCGGGTTCAAGGGTTCAGCGAAAGAGGTTTCTAGATATCGCAATGAGGTATCTGCATCTGAATACATAGGGTGTAAGAAGCGAACGCAGGGAACTGAAAC
>NZ_JBQEPX010000054.1:0-328 GCF_052046015.1 Agrobacterium sp. 22094
TCACAGGTAGCACAGTTGAAGCAGAAGTATTACTAGGACTTGAGACATGGTTCTCAAAAGAAAATAACCGTCTGAGCTACGAAAACTGTTTTGTCTATGAACAAGACGAGAGTGCAGTTGGAATTATTGTCGCTTATCACGGTAGTGAAGCAACACAGCTTGACGCACCAATTGTACATCACTTAAGAGCATTACATAAAGATGAATCAATTACGTTAGAAAAAGAAGCTGAGCTTGATGAGTATTACATTGATACATTATCAGTTTCAAGTGCACACGGCGGAAAAGGTATAGGTTCTAAATTAATTGAAGCTGCCGAAATCTATGC
>NZ_JBQEPX010000055.1:0-326 GCF_052046015.1 Agrobacterium sp. 22094
CGCATATACAGCTTTATTGATTGCGCCACCTGTTGCAACACCATGTGAACGAACACCTTGAATCGCACTAGTAATTCCAGAACCTACTTGTTGACTCACTGTTCCAAGATTTGCATGGCTTTGTAATCCTTTCGTTAATTGCGAAGTAAAGGCATCTTTATTAATATACGATTGATTATGTAGACTCTTACCACTCGTATCTTTCGCCTGTACGGGCATCGCTCCCGCTTGTACTGCCGCTTGTTGTGCCACTGCTTTAAATTCATTTCCTTTTTCATTCAGGTGCGACTGCCAAGCTTGCTCTTTTTGTGGTTGAGACATAGTTG
>NZ_JBQEPX010000056.1:0-326 GCF_052046015.1 Agrobacterium sp. 22094
AGTGTCTGCGTATGTTTTTAGGAAACAAATTTTAGAAAAAGATAACAAAAAACCCACCCTTTTGCTTCCTCGTCGCCGTCGGAAGCAAAAGGGTGGGTTTCGTAAAAAATGAATGATCACGTTATATCCCTAATTGATTGTAAATTGATTTGAATACGTGAATTCACCACGATATTTAATTGCAGCGACATAAGTACCGCTTGTATAGCTATCTGTGATAGGGGTTTGCCAAATTCCTGTTCCAGGAATAAATTCTGGTTCTATTGTTTGGAATCGTTCTAGGGTCCCATTTGTGTGGATTTTAAAAATTTTCATTTGCGCACCAA
>NZ_JBQEPX010000057.1:0-323 GCF_052046015.1 Agrobacterium sp. 22094
TCGATAATCCCGAAAAAGGTGAGTACGATACATGTCTCTTTTAGTAATGAGAAAGAAAACATGCTTTGTAAAAACTTAACCGCAAATAACGTGTGAACACCAGCAACGATGTAAGGAACGAAAAATAAAATTCCTAATTGAATCGTTGCAGAGCGAAACATTTCTGATTCAGTTAAGCCAAGCTTTGTAATCGTAATATACTTTTGTCTTTCAGTTGTTAAGTCATTATACATACGGAAGTATAAAACACTAGCCGCACCGATAAAGAAAATAAAGCCGAGAAATGCCCAAATAAAGAATTGAGCAACTGCATTTCCTTTACC
>NZ_JBQEPX010000058.1:0-323 GCF_052046015.1 Agrobacterium sp. 22094
GAAATTTAGTTATTGTTACATTTAGCAATTTCATAGGGGCTGTATTTGTAGCCTACTTTTTCGGTCATATCGTTGGCTTAACTGAGGGAGCTTTTTTAGCGAAAACTATTTCTATCGCTCAAGCGAAACTACAAGATACGCCATTGCAAGCATTTATTTCTGCAATCGGATGTAATTGGCTCGTTTGTTTAGCTGTTTGGCTCAGTATGGGAAGTAAAGAATTTATCGGAAAGATTATCGGTATTTGGTTCCCGGTTATGACTTTTGTTGCGATTGGATTTCAACACGTTGTAGCCAATATGTTTGTCATCCCAGCCGCGATT
>NZ_JBQEPX010000059.1:0-322 GCF_052046015.1 Agrobacterium sp. 22094
TGATGATTGAACGAGTCGGACTTATAGTTATTTTAGGATTTTTACTCTCTCATATTAAAACTTTCAGACGCCTCCTTCATAAACAGGATGGCTATGTAGATAAGCTGAAGCTTATTTGTATTTTTTCGGTATTTACAATTGTAAGCAATTACACTGGGATTGAAATAGCAGGAAATACGATTATGAATGAAAATTGGTTACAAGGTGTTTCATCATCGAGTACCATTGCGAATACACGTATTATGGGTGTTGGAATTAGTGGATTGCTTGGTGGTCCTATCGTCGGAATTGGGGTAGGATCAATTGCTGGTATTCACCGTTA
>NZ_JBQEPX010000060.1:0-317 GCF_052046015.1 Agrobacterium sp. 22094
TGAAGACTTAAAAACAAGACAAAAAGAACTTATGAGACAATGGGAGCTAAATCCCAATAATATTATTAATTTGCGTAGGGCTATAAAAAAATAGTTGTTTCTTTCAATTAAATCGGGATACTGCCACATTACCATCAATTTAAAAAATATAGTGAGATTATATCGATTTAACAATAGAATATGGAAGAATCTATTACGAATAGAAAGCCGTCCTAAAAGTATTCTAGGATGGTTCTTTTTGTTGTGAGGAGATAAAGAGTATGGAGAATAAACAGAGTAGAAATGAGTATGTAAGACGCATACATAAGGTTCAAGAT
>NZ_JBQEPX010000061.1:0-316 GCF_052046015.1 Agrobacterium sp. 22094
CTATAAAAATCCCAAAAGTAATTTAACCTTGTTAAAATAACTCATAAAAAAGCATCCTAATTAATAGAATAGGATGCTTTTTCGTAATCATAGTGTTATAGAAGATTTGTATACTTATGCTACGCTGCGATACTCTTCTTCTTTTTCTTTTTTCTGCTTAGGTGCTTGAATTAAAATTGCGATAATGAATGACACGACACATAATACACCTATTACCATGAACGTTGGTTTGAATCCACCTAGAAGTGCACCGATAAAGGAACCTGCAAGCGCCCCAAATCCAAATCCTTGATACACAATTCCGTAGTTCTTACTA
>NZ_JBQEPX010000062.1:0-313 GCF_052046015.1 Agrobacterium sp. 22094
TCAGCATCGCATTATGAATGGAAGCCCCGCCAATAAAAATAGAATCATCTTCTTGTATATAAGATGCCGCAACTTTTGCAATTGTGTCCTCATATATTGAGCTATCACTATAACGTTTAGCTGGTTCCGCAGCTAAGTTCCTCACTCGCGTAAGTTCAATTGCACCTCCGTTCGTTCTTTTTAATAAACCATCCTTTTCCATAATAGACAAATCTCTTCTTATAGAATCAATAGACATTTCAAATCTTTCCGCAAGTTCCTTTGCGATTACTCTTCCATCTGTATTAAGTAGTTCTAAGATTCTCTCTCGACG
>NZ_JBQEPX010000063.1:0-310 GCF_052046015.1 Agrobacterium sp. 22094
CGCTTCACTATTTACACCACTACTATTACCTAGTGTAAGTCCAAACCCAAATATTACTGTTCCTGTAATCAACGATACAGTAAGTGTCGGAGATGGCATTCGAATTCTGCGAGCTGGTATTTATCAAATTAGTTATACATTAACAATTAGTCTTGATAACGTACCTACTGCACCAGAAGCTGGTCGTTTCTTCTTATCATTAAATACACCAGCTAACATTATTCCTGGATCAGGTACAGCAGTTCGTTCTAACGTTATTGGTACTGGTGAAGTAGATGTATCCAGTGGTGTTATTCTTATTAACTTAAAT
>NZ_JBQEPX010000064.1:0-310 GCF_052046015.1 Agrobacterium sp. 22094
AATATTTGGTAATGGAACACAAACACGCGATTTCACCTATATTGATGACTGTATACGAGGAACGGTGGCAGCTTTAGAGACCAAAAAAAGTATAATAGGTGAAGTTATCAATATCGGTGGAAAGGAACAGGCTTCCATTTTAGACATCATTTCTATTTTAGAAAAAATATCAGGGAAATCAGCAACCAAAAAATTTCTAAAATCAGTTCCTGGGGAACCGAAGCAAACATGGGCAGATATATCTAAGGCCAATACATTACTGCAATATTCTCCAACAGTTTCTCTATCCGATGGGTTGGAAGCAGAATTT
>NZ_JBQEPX010000065.1:0-309 GCF_052046015.1 Agrobacterium sp. 22094
TTGATATAGGTTCCCCTGCAATAGAATGAACTTTTACTTTCTCCGATTTCACAAACCATAGACCGACAAAAATGATAATTCCACCGATGATTTGTTGAAACGATACATATTCATTTGCCCAGACAGCTGCAAATAGAACAGCTACAAGCGGCGTTATATACATATATACCATCGTATGTGACGCCCCAATTTTTTGAACACCAACATACCACATTACTAGACCAAATACTGTTACAAAGAAAATAGAATATAGTAAAGCAAATAGTGTCATTCCGTGAGTAATGTGAAATGGCATGACAAACACATGTG
>NZ_JBQEPX010000066.1:0-304 GCF_052046015.1 Agrobacterium sp. 22094
TCTGGGACAAGTATTAATGAAGTACTTGCATCAAAGTATGGAATTAGTATTGAAGAAGCTAAGCGTAATAACGTACAGCTAGGAAATCATGCAGCTAGTATGGGTTTAAGTTTTAATTTTGATGAGATGAAGCCGACGAACACGTTTGATGCGCATCGTCTTGCGAAGTTTGCAAAGGATCAAGGAAAAGAAAAAGAGATTACGGAAAATCTACTTTTCGCATACTTCACTGAATCGAGAAATTTAAGTAATGTGGATACACTTGCTACTATCGCTGAAGTTTCAGGTTTAGATAAGCAAGAGG
>NZ_JBQEPX010000067.1:0-303 GCF_052046015.1 Agrobacterium sp. 22094
TTTAAAGCAAGTCCACCGAGCATACATGCTTCCGACGATCCAGTTGTTGAAACGCCCATAGTCGTAAGGGGGCTGGGCGAATGCCAGAGGTTGGCTAAGATGCGGACACACCGCTCCTCAATTTCAGCTGTCTGTGGATATTCGTCCTTGTCAATCATGTTCTTGTTGAATGATTTTGCATATAATTGCTCTGCGGCATGCTCCATCCATGTGCTAACGAATGTTGCAAGATTCAGGCGGGCGTTTCCATCGAGAGCAATTTCATCATGGACGATTTGATACGCTGTTTCTGGTAACATACCT
>NZ_JBQEPX010000068.1:0-302 GCF_052046015.1 Agrobacterium sp. 22094
AATTCTACTTACAACATTGTTTAACTCACGTTCATGATCCTGGTTCATCAGAATAAAAGTAAAACTTGTTATTACTGTTGGGAAACAAATCTTTAATAAAAATTCAATATGATAGATATCAGAGATTAGATTGTTAATCGTGATATAAGATGTTCCTGGTATTGGGATAATATTTGCTACGATTCTTAAAGATTCTTTTTGATCATTAACAAGTAATTTAAGAGAACAACGTGTAGTAAGAATCTTAAAGAGTTCATCTATGAATGTAATGAGTACGTGAAGTTGAGTATCGGGTGTCTCTT